>NZ_FYDE01000003.1 GCF_900186535.1 Marasmitruncus massiliensis | reverse complement strand
TGATTTCTTCCTTACTCGTTGTTCATTTTTCAAGGTGCTGTGCCTCTCGTTTTCGCCGTTTTCCGCGTCGCTCACGAGACAGCTTAGTTATAATACCATTCCCATCCCTTTTTGTCAACACCTTTTTGCATTCTTTTTTCCTTTTTCTCAAACTTCCTTGCGACAGCCCATTCCAAGCCGCTTCGCACGCTTGCTTTTCTTTATCGAATGAGATAGAATAGGTTTTATTAGCCTTACAGCTCTTATATTATAATTGAAGGTGATCCCATATGCCGATTAAGATTCCAGACAGCCTGCCCGCTGCGAAGATTCTCGAGAATGAGAATATCTTTGTAATGACTGAACACCGGGCACTGCATCAGGATATTCGCCCGCTGAAAATTGTGATTCTGAATCTCATGCCAAAAAAAATTGAAACAGAGACACAGCTCCTGCGTCTGCTCGGTAACTCCCCTATTCAGGTCGACATCGAGTTGCTGCAAACCAAGTCTTATACTCCCAAGAATACATCTTCCGAGCATCTTTTTAAATTTTACAAAACGTTTGATGATATCGAAAACGAACGTTTTGACGGCATGATTATTACCGGAGCCCCTGTCGAGCAGATGGCTTTTGAAGAGGTAGACTACTGGGACGAGCTCTGCGAGATTATGGAGTGGAGCAAAAGCAACGTTTATTCCATGCTGCATATCTGCTGGGGCGCACAGGCGGGGCTTTATTACCATTATGGTGTCAACAAGTATCCTTTGGACGAAAAAATGTTCGGCATTTTCCAGCATCGCCTGCTGTCAGGAAACCATCCCATCACGCGCGGTTTCGACGAACTTTTTTACGCCCCCCATTCCCGGCATACCACCGTTTTGCGCCGTGAAATAGAACGCAACCCCGAACTGGAAATTCTGGCCTCTTCGGACAAGGCCGGTGTCTATATGGTGGGACGCCGCGACGGGCGCCAGTTTTTTATTACAGGACATTCGGAGTATGACCGCGACACGCTTGCAAACGAATATTTCCGAGACTTAAATAAGGGGCTTCCGATCAACATGCCGGAAAACTATTTTCCGGACAACAACTCCGAGCTTACTCCGGCTTACACCTGGCGCAGCCATGCAAACCTCCTGTTCTGCAACTGGCTGAACTATTATGTCTATCAGGCAACGCCTTTTGACTTGGAAAGACTCGATGAAAATCTTCACCCGGCGGCTGAATAAACAGGTTTTATTTTCCAATAATCCTCCTAACAAATGATTTTGTCAGGAGGATTTTTTATGCGCAGACTAGATCTGGCAATGGTGATCGGGCTGGCGGTGTCAGTTCTGATGTCAAACATTGCGGCTTTTGGGCAAGAGTGTGATCTCGTGCGCTCCAACGTAGTGCGCCTACATATTATGGCAAATTCCAACAGCATAGCCGATCAAAAGATCAAGCTTCAGGTACGCGACAGGATTCTTGCGGATGTCGGCAGCGTCTTTGAGGAGCCGCAAAGCCAGCAGGACGCCAAAAAAGTGGCTGAACAGGCGCTGCCGGCCATCCGTGAAGCGGCGGAAAAAGAGCTGCGGAAAAACGAAGTGGATGCGACTGTAAAAGCGGAACTGACCCGGATGTATTTTACCACACGGGAATACGGGGACATTTCCCTGCCGGCAGGAATCTATGACGCCGTTCGCGTCACAATCGGCAGCGGAGAAGGCAAGAATTGGTGGTGCGTTGTTTATCCGCCTATCTGTGTTGCTCCCGCTATGGCGCCTCAGAGCGTAGCCCTTGATGAGATCGAACATCTGAACAACGAACCGCTTTTTAAACCGAAACTCGCAATTGTGGAGCTGTTTGAGCAGATCAAAGAAAAAAGCCTGCCAAAACGGCAGGCCACTGTGAAAGCATCATAGCTGAATCTGAAAAATCCTTGCAAAATTCTGATAGAGGATCTGATCATTTTCCGTGTCGGAAAGCCCGAGCGCCAGGAACCGGTCAAGCTCCTCCCGATGATCCCACATCGGGAAGTCGGTGCCGAACATGAACCGGTCGACGCCGAAATGGTATAAAAGACCTACCGCCTGGTCACGGGTCAGCGCAAACAGACTGCTGGACGTGTCAAAATAGACGTTGGGGAGCAGCAGATGCCTTGCCCCCTCCGACCAGCTGTTATAGCCGCCGAAATGGGCGGCTATGCAGGTAAGCCCCGGCAGTTTCACCGCTACTTCATGCAGCCTTCTCGGCGCGGAAAAATCCATCCGTTTGTCGCCGGTATGAAACAGGATCGGCAGCCCGGCTTTTTCGATTGCCCGATACATGGGCATCACATCCGGATCATCAATATTGAACCGCTGAAAATCCGGATGCAGTTTCACGCCATGGAGCCCGAGCGCAACGATGCGCCCGACTTCTTCTTCTATATTCCGGTAATCGGGGTGCATGGTCCCGAAGCCGAAAAATTCCGGATGTATCCTGCATTCTTCTGCAACAAAGGTGTTGATTGCCTCGACCTGTTCGGGCTTTGTGGCCGTTGAGGAAACCAGATATCTCGATACGCCGATTTTTTGGCCGCTCTCCAGCAGCAGATGAGACGTTCCCGTATGCAGCATTTTGATGTCATAAAAGCTGCCGATGGACTGCGTCGCTTTTTCGGCGATTTTCTGGGGGAAGATATGCGCGTGGGCGTCGGCGATCATCCGTTTGCGCCCGTTAATCTCTGTCATTGGAATGCCTCCTCTCCTGTGAATCATCGAAAAGCAGCCATCCGCGTTTCGCGGATGGCTGTTCTGCTTTTATCAGCTTATTTCGAAACAAGCTCTTTGGTATCGCGTGCAATGAGCAGTTCCTCATTGGTCGGAAGAATCCAGACCTCGGTCTTGCTGCCGGGCGCGGAGATTTTATGTTCCTCGCCGCTGAACTCGCTGTTGGCCTGTTCGTCCAGCTTGACGCCGAGGAATTCCATATCCTTGCAGACCGCGGAACGCAGGGCCTTGTCATTTTCGCCGATTCCGCCTGTGAAGATGATCGCATCCACGCCGCCCATCGCCGCCGCATAGCCGCCGATGAACTTTTTAATCTGGTAGCAGAGCATTTCAAGCGTCAGCTGAGCGCGGTGGTTTCCGGCCTTGGCGGCGGCGGTAACATCGCGGCAGTCGCTGGACACGCCGGAAACACCCAGGAAACCGGACTTTTTATTCAGCATGTCCGACATCTGGTCGGGGGTCATCTGTTCTTTATTGGCAAGATAGGTCACGACAGAAGGGTCGATACCGCCGCTTCTGGTTCCCATGATGAAGCCGTCCAACGGAGTGAAGCCCATGCTGGTGTCAAAGCATGCTCCGTCCTTCACGGCAGAAATCGAACTGCCGTTGCCGAGATGGCAGGTGATCAGCTTGCTGCCTTCCTTCTTGATGTCGGAAACCTGAAAGAAGCGGGCGCTGACATAACGGTGGCTGGTTCCATGGAAACCATAGCGGCGGATATGATATTTTTCATAATATTCATAAGGAATTGCAAACATGTAGGCCTTCTCGGGCATGGTCTGGTGAAACGAGGTATCAAAGATCGCAACCATGGGGACGTCTTTGCCGAACACATCCTGGCAGGCTTTCATCGCTATGGCCTGGGGCGGGTTGTGCAGGGGGCCGAGCTCCGAGAATGAAAGGATGTCGTCAATCACCGTATCGGTGATCAGCGTTGAGGTTTTATATTTCTCACTGCCATGCAGAACACGGTGTCCAACGGCAGAAATCTCTTTCACATCATCTATGACTTTTCCCTCTCCGGAAGTGAGTGTCTTCACCAGTTCCATAAACGCTTCCTTATGGGTGGGGAAATCGGTCTCATAGGAAACGGTGCGGCCGTCGGCGGTCTTGTGGCTGATTTTCCCGCCTACCCCGATGCGCTCACAGTTGCCTTTTGCCAGGACGCCTTCGTCCTCCATGTCAATCAGCTGATATTTCAGCGACGAGCTTCCTGCATTGATAACCAGTACCTTCATGAATTCTAGCTCCTTTTATATTGGTTTGTACATGCCTGTTTGCCATATTGCGTCTTGACACATTTGCATACGTTTATATATTATTACACTATAGGACAAAATTCAAGGGCGATAGAGAAATTTCGTCAAAACAGGGAGATAGCCATGGAGAAAAAGATCGTTGCAGGAATTGTTGCAGAATATAATCCGTTCCACAACGGGCATGCACATCAGATTGAAGCAACCCGGGCGGCAGGCGCTACCCATATTGTGGCTGTTATGAGCGGCAACTTCACGCAGCGGGGCGGCCCGGCCTGCGCACCGAAGTTTGTCCGCGCCAATGCCGCTGTCGCCTGCGGGGCAGATCTGATTCTGGAACTTCCGCTTCCTTACGCGATGGCGACGGCAGAGCGGTTTGCCTACGGCGCGCTGTCCGTACTGGGCAGGCTCGGCTGTGTGGATGTCCTCTCCTTCGGAAGCGAATGCGGAGACGTGGATCTTTTGGTGAAAGCGGCGGAAGCCGTCCTCTCTTCTTATTGCAGCGAATATACGAAAACGCTCCTCACGGAAGGCGTCACCTACGCCCGCGCGCGTCAAAAAGCAGTGGAAACCCTTTACGGGGCGGAAGTGGCCGAAGTGCTGTCCTCCCCCAACAATACGCTGGCGGTGGAATACCTGCGCCAGATCATTCTGCAAAATCTGAAAATCACCCCGTTCACCGTAAGGCGCGAAGGCGCGGAGCACGACAGCAGATCGCCCTGCGGCAGGATCGCCTCCGCCTCCCATCTGCGCAACCTCCTGGATTTAGAATCGGTGGAAAGCCTGGAACCGTTTGTGCCGTCAGCAGCGATGGCGGTCTACCGTTCCGCGGCGCAGGCCGGACTGATGCCGTTCACATCCCACAGTCTGCATACCTCGCTGCTCTCCTCATTGCGCATGATGGACGAAGCGGATTTCGCAAGCCTGCCCGACCTGTCAGAAGGTTTGGAACACCGCATCTATGACGCCGTCCGTTCCTCTGTTTCCGTGGACGCGCTGCTCGCGGCGGTAAAAACAAAACGATATACGCTCTCGCGTATCCGGCGGCTTATCTGGAATGCCTACCTGCGCACACCCGCCCGATTGATACAGGTGCCCCCGCCCTATGCCCGGGTTCTCTCCTTCAACCGCCGGGGGATGGAGCTGCTGTCGGATATCGGCGCTTCCGGGGCGATTCCCGTTTCCCATTCGCTCGCCAAACTGGAACAGCTCGGCGGAGCATGCGAGGAGTTTGCCCGGTTTGAGGCCAAATCTTCCGATCTGTACGTGCTGGGCCTGCCGGTTGTGCAGCCCTGCGGAAGCGACTACCGGCAAAAGATTACCGTTCGTTAAATTGTAAACTTATTGCATAAAAATTATTTAACTATATTGATTATTTTGGTGTAATATGCTATTATTTGATCAGGAGGAATGTCTCACAGCCTGTGATGCAAAGAACGGAGGTATTCATATGGCAGGTAATTCTATCACCATCGCGTCGCCCTTGAATCCGGTGCTGTCCATTACCGCGATTCCCGGGCACTTTGTAACCAGCCACTCCCACATCAACTATTACATTGATATCACCGAAATGAAGCACAGCCATATGCTGGCGCGGGAGGCCGGCATTACCCTGGCGGACAATTTCGCCTATGAGAAGGTCGTGGACACCGTTGTCTGCATGGATGGCAGTGAAATCATCGGGGCGTTCCTCGCACAGAAACTATCCAAAAACGACATGATTTCCATGAACAGCCGGAAAAATATTTTTGTCATCACACCTGAATTCAATACCAACGGGCAGATGATCTTCCGGGACAATCTGGAACCCATGATCCGCGGCAAAAAAGTGCTGCTGCTGATCGCGTCGGTTACAACCGGCAAGACCATCCACCGCGTGCTTGAATGCATCCAATATTACAGAGGGGAAGTGCAGGGCATCGCGGCTGTTTTCAGCGCGAAGGAAGAGCAGGAAGGCATCCGGATTCACCGGCTTTTTTCCTGGCAGGATATTCCTGACTACGAAACCCATTCCTACCGCGACTGCCCGCAGTGCCGTCAGGGAATTCCCATTGACGCGTTAGCCAACAGTTTTGGATTTTCCCGGATTTAAATCATCATAACAACATGCCCGCGGCTTTTGCCGCGGGCATTTCTTTTCATCAAATCTCTATGATATTAACCAGTTCCACATCATCAATTGTTTTCTTCATCAGAAGGACATTCGCAAGCGCGTTCGCCGTATCCAGCGATGTCAGGCACGGGATGGAAAGCTCCACCGCTTTGCGGCGCATCTGTACCGAATGGCGGATCGGCAGTCTGCCTTTGGCGGAGGTGGAAATAATATAGTCCAGTTTTCCGCTTTCCACCAGATCCATCAGGTGCGGATGATCTTTATCCATCTTGCGCACCATATTGGCCGCAATCATGTGGCGGTTGAGCAGTGACGCGCACCCGGGCGTCGCGTAAATCGTAAAGCCCAGCTTTTCAAACTTCTCCGCGACATCCAGCATCTCCATCTGGTCGGAATCCTTGACGGTGATTAAAACGTTGCCGCCTTCCTTCCGGTTGAGCTTATAGCCCGCCGCGGTCAGGCCCTTGAGCAGGGCTTCCCCGAAGGTTTTGGCAATCCCAAGCACTTCGCCGGTGGATTTCATTTCGGGCCCAAGCGCGGTATCGACATCATGCAGCTTTTCAAAGCTGAACACCGGCACCTTGACCGCGACGTAATCGCCCTCCGGGTACAGCCCGGAACCGTAGCCCATGTCGCAGAGCTTATGGCCCAGCATCAGCTTGGTTGCGATATCCACCATCGGCACGCCGGTGACCTTGCTGATGTAGGGAACCGTACGGGAGGAACGAGGGTTGACTTCGATCACATAGACCTGATCGTTATACACCACATACTGGATATTTACCAGCCCGACTACTTTCAGCGCACGGGAAAGGCGTCCGGTATAGTCGATCAAAGTCGCCTTGATGCGCTGGGAAAGGGTCTGCGCGGGATAAACGGAGATGGAGTCTCCGGAATGGACACCGGCGCGCTCGATATGCTCCATGATGCCGGGAATCAGATAATCCTGCCCGTCGCAGATTGCGTCGACCTCAATTTCCTTGCCCATCATATATTTATCAATCAGCACGGGATTTTCAATGTTATGGGTCAGGATAATGCCCATATATTCGGTTACATCCGCATCGGAATACGCTATAATCATGTTCTGCCCGCCCAGCACATAAGAGGGGCGCAGCAGCACCGGATAGCCCAGCCGATTGGCGGCTGCAACCGCTTCTTCGCTGTTCATGACCGTATGCCCGGCGGGGCGGGGAATTCCGCATTTTTCGAGAACCTGATCGAACCGTTCCCGGTCTTCGGCAGCGTCGACGCTGTCGGCGCAGGTTCCAAGAATCCGCACACCCTTTTCCTGCAGGTGCCGTGTCAGCTTGATGGCGGTCTGACCGCCGAACTGCACCACAACGCCCCACGGCTTTTCCGTTTCCAGAATGCTGTCCACGTCTTCGGGCGTCAGCGGGTCGAAATAGAGCCGGTCGGAGGTATCAAAGTCGGTGGAGACGGTTTCCGGGTTGTTGTTCGCGATGATCGCTTCATAGCCCTCTTCCTTCAGCGCCCAGACGCAATGCACCGAACAGTAGTCAAATTCGATGCCCTGCCCGATCCGGATGGGACCGGAACCGATGACCATGACCTTCTTCTTTCCGGTGGGGTGGCTCTTTAAAAATTCTTCCGCTTCGTTTTCCTCGTCGAAGGTAGAGTAAAAATAGGGCGTTTCCGCGGCGAATTCAGCGGCGCAGGTATCCACCATCTTAAAGGAGGCGTATTTTTTCAGCTGTGCATCCACCTTGCAGCCGGAAAGCCGCTCGATGGTCTTGTCGAGGAATCCGTACTGCTTCGCGAGCAGGTACTTTTTCCGATCCAACTTACCGTCGGACAGATAGACCTCCAGTTCTGCCAGATTCCTGAGCTTACCGGTAAACCAGCGGTCAATTTTTGTGATTTCAAAAATCGTATCTGTCGATACGCCGCGTTTGAGCGCTTCAAATACCACAAAGATGCGCTCGTCGTCACAGTTGTGGAGCAATTCCAGAATTTCATCGTCCGTTTTGTCCTTGAGCTTTTGATAGTCGAGCGTATCCAGCCCCAGTTCAATCGACCGGACCGCTTTCATCATGGCCTGTTCAAAAGAAGTCCCGATTGCCATGATTTCGCCGGTCGCCTTCATCTGGGTGCCAAGCGTACGCTTTCCGTATACGAACTTGTCAAACGGCCACTTGGGGAATTTGACCACAATGTAGTCCAGCGCCGGTTCAAAGCAGGCATAGGTCTTGCCGGTAACGGCATTTTTGATTTCATCCAGCGTATAGCCGATCGCGATTTTCGCCGCGACCTTCGCAATCGGGTAGCCGGTCGCCTTGGAAGCCAGCGCGGAGGAGCGTGAGACACGCGGGTTGACTTCGATCACCGCGTATTCGAAGCTGTCCGGCTTCAAGGCGAGCTGGCAGTTGCAGCCCCCTTCCACGCCAAGGCTCTGCACAATATTGATCGAAGCGGTGCGCAGCATCTGGTATTCTTTATCCGCCAGCGTCACGGCAGGCGCGACAACGATGCTGTCTCCCGTATGGACGCCCACCGGGTCAAGGTTTTCCATCGAACAGACGGTAATGATATTGCCCTTGCTGTCGCGGATAACTTCGAATTCAATCTCTTTCCAGCCGGAGATACATTTTTCAATCAGCACCTGCGTAATCGGTGAAAGGCGCAGGCCGTTGCGGGCAATTTCCCGCAGTTCATGTTCGTCCTGCGCGATGCCGCCGCCGCTGCCGCCCAGTGTAAAGGCCGGGCGCACAATAACCGGATAGGAAATCTCCGCCGCGAATGCCGCGGCGCCCTCCACCGTCTCCACGACCTTGGATGGGATGCACGGCTGCCCGATCGACTGCATGGTATCCTTAAAAATCTGCCGGTCCTCCGCCTTGTCGATGGTTTCGGGGTTCGCGCCCAGCAGCCTGACATTTTGCTTCTCCAGAAATCCTTCCTTCGCCAGCTGCATGGAGAGGGTCAGGCCGGTCTGCCCGCCCAGCGTGGAAAGCACGCTGTCCGGTTTTTCTTTCAGGATAACGCGTTTCACGACATCCAGTGTCAGCGGCTCGATATAAATTTTATCCGCCATTGCCTTATCTGTCATAATCGTGGCGGGATTGGAGTTGATCAGGACGACCTCCAGCCCCTCTTCGCGCAGCGCACGGCATGCCTGCGTCCCGGCATAATCAAATTCGGCGGCCTGCCCGATGACAATCGGGCCGGAACCGATTACGAGCACTTTTTTAATATCCCTGCGCAGCGGCATGTCAGTTCGCCTCCTTTTTTGATTTCATCAGTTCCACAAACCGGTCGAACAGGAACCCGGTGTCCTGCGGGCCCGAGCATGCCTCCGGGTGGAACTGGACAGTGAAAATGTTCCCGCCTGCATAAGCAACGCCCTCACAGCTTTTATCATTCGCGTTGATATGGCTGACATGCCCCGCTTCCTCCGGCAGGGTATCCCCCAGAACCTCGTAGCCGTGGTTCTGGCTGGTGACATAAGTACGTCCGGTCTCAAGATCGACCACCGGCTGATTGCCGCCACGGTGGCCGTATTTCAATTTGGCGGTTTTCGCACCCTGTGACAGGGCCATCAGCTGATGACCCAGGCAGATACCAAACACAGGCAGCCCCAAACCGGCAATCCCGCGAAGGTTGGCAATAATCTCCCTGTCCTCCGAGGGGTCCCCCGGGCCGTTGGAAAGCATGACGCCGTCATATCCGCCCGCCAGAATTTCTTCCGCGGTGGCGGTGCAGGGCAGTACGGTCACATTGCAGCCGCGCTCCAAAAGCGACCTGCGGATGTTGCGCTTATAGCCGTAATCCATCAGCGCAACCTCAAACTGCGGGTTATCGCACGCGTATTTTTTCGCATCCGGAATGGAAACCGAACGGACGGCGTTCTGAATCGTATATGCGCCGAGCAACTCGAGTTTCCCATTAAAATCCGCATAAACGTCGCCGGTTGTAATCATCCCGTTCATCACGCCGTGTTCGCGGATTTTTCTCGTAAGCGCGCGGGTATCTATCCCATAAATGCCCACAATGCCCTGTTCTTTTAAAAACCAGTCCAGATCGTGCTCGCAGCGAAAATTGCTGGGCGCTTCGCACCATTCGCGCACAATATAGCCTTTTACATAGGATTTCGCCGACTCCCCGTCAAAGCTGTTCACGCCATAGTTTCCGACCAGCGGGAACGTCTGGGTGACAATCTGCCCGTAATAGCTGGGGTCGGTCAGCGTCTCCTGATAACCCGTCATATTGGTGGTAAACACCACTTCTCCAACCGAAGTTCCCTGCGCGCCCACAGACAGCCCCTCAAACACGGTTCCGTCCGCCAGCAGCAGGAACGCCTTCTGCCCGTTTTCCAGTATCTGCATAAATACCTCCATCTTTCTGACTACCAAAACGCCGCAAACACTGTGGCATCCTTATGGTATCTCCCGAATGTAAATTGTTCTGACAAAGGATTCCCTAGCCCTGCATAGGGGGAATCGCTGAAAGGATATCGTCCCGCATGCGGATGGCTTCCGCCCTCGCCGCCTGCGCATAGGTATCCCCGGTCCATCCTTCTTTTTTCCACGCGGTCAAAATTGCGCGGGAAGAATTTACAATCGCGCCAAGCCCGTTTTGGTCAAACGCGCCGGCAACGTCCTTTGCCCCGCCTCCCTGCGCGCCGTATCCCGGCACGAGGAAAAATGTGTGGGGCAGCTTTCGCCGCAGCAGCGCAAGCTGTTCGGGGTAGGTTGCGCCCACTACCGCGCCCACCTGTGAGTAGCCATAGCTTCCACGGGACGCTTCTCCCCATTGTTCGCACATGGCTCCCATCACCGTGTAAACGGGCTCGCCTTCGATCAGTCTGTCCTGAAGCTCCCCGGAGGACGGATTCGAAGTTTTTGCAAGCACGAAGATCGCCTTGTCTTCCTGCCCGCTGATCAGGTCGAGCAGCGGCCGGATACCGTCGGAGCCCAGATAGCCGTTGACCGTCAGCGCATCCGCGCCGAACGGGGCGCAGCGAACCCCCTCAATGTCCGTTTCGCCTAAGTGGGCGGCGGCATATGCCTGCATGGTCGAACCGATATCGTTGCGCTTGCCGTCTGTGATTACATACATTCCCTTTTTGCGCGCATACGCGATGGTTTCGGCAAGACACTTCATCCCCTGCCACCCCAGCAGCTCATAGTAGGCGCACTGCGGTTTGACCGCCGGTACGATGTCGCAGACTGCGTCGATCATTGCCTGATTGAATTCCAGATAGGCGGCCGCGGCCCCCTCAAGCGTTTTTCCGTAAACGGAAAACGCTTTCTCCTTCACCTGTGTGGGCAGATACGCCAAGGTGGGGTCGAGGCCCACCACCGTAGGGTTTTTCAGTTCAAGAATTCGCCGTATCAGCTTTTCCATTGCCATTCTCCGTTTCTTCTCGATATTCATAACTCAACACGCCGTTCAGCATCGTATACCGTACCCGTCCAGTGACCTTCGCCTTGTCAAAGCAGGTATTGCGCGCTTTGGAGCGGAATTTTGTTTTATCCACCACCCATTTTTCTTCCGGGTCAAACAGCACCAGATCCGCCGGCACTCCCTTTTTCAGCGTTCCCGCGCGGATTCCGAGAATTTGGGCTGGGGTCCACGACATCAGTTCCATCAGGCGGGACAGCGTAATGATGCCGGTGTGCACCAAATGCGTCAGCGATACCGCCAGCGAGGTTTCCAGCCCGATCACGCCGTTCGGCGCGGTTTCAAACTCCGCCTTCTCGTAGGGTGTATGCGGGGCATGGTCGGTCGCGATGCAGTCAATCGTCCCATCGGCAATCGCGTCCAGAATCGCTTTGCGGTCGCTTTCCTCCCGCAGCGGCGGATTCATCCGATAGTTTGCGCTTATTTTGAGCAGCATTTCATGGTTCAGCGCAAAATAGTGCGGCGCCGTTTCACAGGTCACATTCACGCCCCGCCGCTTCGCGTCCCGGATGAGTTCCACCGAACCTTTTGTGGAGACGTGCGCAATGTGCACATGGGTATTCGAAGCCGCCGCCAGCGCCACTGTCGCGGCGGTCGCGCAGTCCTCCGACGCCCGGTCTATCCCGGGAACCTTTAAGCGGCCGCTGATTTCACCCTTATGCATGATTCCCCCGTTTACAATATCCAAATCCTCCGCGTGGCAGATGACCACAAGGTGTTCGTGGCCCGCGGTACGCAGGGCCTCCAGCATCAGCCGGTTATTCGTCACCGGCCGCCCGTCGTCCGAAACTCCGACCGCTCCGGCTTCATGCAGGGAGGCAAAATCAGTCAGTTCCCCGCTTTTCAGTCCCTTTGTAATCGCGGCGACAGGATAGACTTTTGCAGGTGCTGTTTCTGAGCGCCCGATGATATATTTCACCACATCGGTTTTATCGCAGACCGGGTTGGAATTCGGCATTGAGGCAATCGAGGTAAACCCTCCGGCGGCAGCGGCGGCGCAGCCGGTCATGATATCCTCCTTTTGGGTAAACCCCGGGTCCCGCAGGTGAACATGCATATCCACCAGACCCGGCGCAAGACAAAGTCCTGCGGCATCCATAACCGGGCCGTCATAATCTGCGGGAACGATGCCGACAGCGGCAATCAACCCATTTTCGATCAGCACATCGCACACCCTGTCAATTCCTTGTGAGGGGTCGATTACATGGGAATTTTTAATCAGAAGTCTGTTCACAGATGATCTTTCCTTTCCGGTTCCGGGCAGAATCCTGTCATTGCGGCACATAAAAATACCTATCCATTAAAATAATGGATAGGCATCCGATGAAAAAAACAGTGTAAGAAAGGAAAGGGAAAAAGGCAGCGGATGATTTATTTTTTTGTTAAAAATCCGATGCACTGTATATTTTCTCTCCCTATTCATTATTATGTGCATAATTATACACTATTATCTGGTTTCTGTCCACATGGCAAAACGATAGTTTTTCTCCCCGCGGAACAAAACGTTTTGTCGTGTCCCACAGTAGTATTACTTTTGCAGGCCCTGGGCGGCATAGCCGTTGGGCGGGGTACTGTACGCAATATTATCCATCAGCTCGCACTGCTGGTTATACAGCTCCAGCGTCTTCGCATTACGGTTGACCGCTCCCGACTTTGAGCTGCGCAAAACCAGAAACACTTCGGGAAGGCCTTCCAGCCCCTTTGCGGTCACAAACGGCTTATCTTTCACCGCGTAAAGGTATTTTCCGGTAACGGCCGGATCGGCCGGATACCGGGTGGAGAGGTCTTCAAACAGCGTCTCGTCCCCCACCATGTCGTAGATATTGCGGTCAAGCAGTAGCAGGCTGGACTCGCTGCTCTTGAGTTCGCTCATAAATTCTCCAAACATTTTGGATGTATTCATATCGGAATCTTCCGCGTTGGCTGCCGGAAATTCAAATATTTTCAGCCGCAGCCCTTCCATGTTCTCCGGTGCATAGCCAGAAAACTGTTCGTTCAGCGCAGTTTTCTGCTCGACCGAAAGATACCCCCGCACCGCGACAACAACCGTGCTTTCGCCCATTTCCTGTCCGGCTGAATAATAATAGCCCAGCCCAAGCATCAAAACCATCAGCAACGCAACTACAAGCATGCCAAACCGGCGCCTGCGCTGAATGCCAATTCCTTTCGTATCTACCTGCTCGATGGGGGGTCCCTCCTTTCAATGGTTACGTGAATAGAAGCTAATCTTTGTTGGGTTTCATCGTCGGGAACATCAAAACGTCGCGGATAGAAATGCTGTTGGTCAGCAGCATCACAAGGCGGTCAACCCCGATGCCAAGGCCGCCTGTTGGAGGCATGCCATATTCCAGCGCGGTCAGGAAATCCTCATCGACATCGGTGGCCTCCTCATCGCCGGCGGCTTTCAGCGCCGCCTGGCGCTCAAAGCGCTCCCGCTGGTCAATCGGGTCATTGAGCTCGCTGAAGGCGTTCGCGTGTTCACGTCCGAGGATAAACAGCTCAAACCGTTCGGTATATTCGGGGTCCTCCGGCTTGCGCTTGGACAGCGGAGAAATCGCGACCGGATGGTCGGTAATAAAAGTCGGCTGGATGAGATGTTCCTCGCAGAATTCTTCAAAGAACAGACTCAGGATGTCCCCGACAAGATGGCGTTCCTCATATTCCACATGATGCTCTTTTGCAGCGGCGCGAGCCTGCTCCAATGTGGTGATTTCACGGAAATCCACCCCGCTGTATTTTTTCACAGCATCCAGCATCGAAAGCCGCTCAAAAGGCTTGTCCAGATTGATTTCCACATCGCCGTACTGGATCAGGCCGGTGCCCAGCACTTCGTGGGCGCAATGCCGGATCAGTTCCTCGGTAATATCCATCATGCCGTGATAATCCGTAAAGGCTTCATAAAGCTCCAGCAGCGTAAACTCCGGATTGTGCCGGGTATCGATTCCCTCGTTGCGGAAGACACGCCCGATCTCATACACCTTGTCAAAACCGCCGACA
The DNA here is from genome assembly GCF_900186535.1 of Marasmitruncus massiliensis. Lineage (GTDB taxonomy): Bacteria > Bacillota > Clostridia > Oscillospirales > Ruminococcaceae > Anaerotruncus > Anaerotruncus massiliensis_A. Next base: position 544,732 of record NZ_FYDE01000003.1, on the reverse strand, counting down.
ATGAGGCGTTTTAAATGCAGCTCCAGCGCGATACGCATATACATATCGATATCCAGGGAATTATGATGTGTAATAAACGGGCGCGCATTCGCGCCGCCGGCGATGGTGTGCAGAACCGGCGTTTCCACTTCAATAAATCCGCGGCAGTCCAAAAAGCTGCGGATCGCCGTAATGATGCGCGAACGCTTGATAAAGGTCTCCTTCACCTCGGGGTTTACAATCAGATCCACATACCGCTGACGATAGCGCAGCTCCGTGTCCTTCAGCCCGTGCCATTTTTCCGGCAAAGGCAGCAGGGATTTGGAAAGCAGCACGATTTTTTCCGCTTTTACAGAAATTTCACCTTTCTGTGTACGGAAAACCTCTCCGGTAATTCCGATGATGTCCCCAATATCCCACTTTTTAAAATCTGCGTAAGCCTCTTCCCCCACATGGTCCTGACGGACATAGCTCTGAATTCTTCCCGTAGAGTCGCTTATATCAAGGAAAGAAGCTTTTCCCATTCCGCGCTTGCTCATTATCCGCCCTGCGATGGAAACCTCTTTACCCTCCATCGCGTCAAAAGAATTGACGATCTGTTTGGCATAGGCGGTGCGATGATAGGTTGTAATTTCAAAAGGGTTTTTCCCCTCATTTTTTAATGCGGCCAGTTTGTCGCGTCGTATCTGCAAAACTTCCGACAGTTTTGCCTGCTCTTCTTCCGCAGTCAACTCCACTTCAGGAGCATGCGAATTCTGATCCATAGTTGACACATCCTTAATCTGTAATTCTGCAAACAGATATATTATAACAAAAACGCGGGCTTTTGCAAAGCCCGCGCATGCAGAAAATCGACATTAAATCCCGATTTCCATAATTTTAAGCCTCAGCGTCTCGGCAGGCGCATGAATCTCAACGACATCACCAACTTTATGTCCTAAAAGGCCCTTGCCAACAGGGGACTCGTCAGAAATGCTGTCCAGATCGGAATGAGATTCCACAGAACTTGCAATCACATATTCCATTTCCTCGTCAAATTCCATATCCAGAATCTTGACACGGCATCCCACGGTTACCTTGTCTGTTGAAATTTGGTCTTTTGAAATGATTTTGACTGCTTTCAGCTGATCTTCCAGCTTTTTGATTCTTGCCTCAACGACCGCCTGCTCATTCTTCGCCTCATCATACTCGCTGTTTTCAGAAAGGTCGCCAAAACCACGGGCAACGCGGATCTTTTCAGAAATTTCGCCCCTGGTAACGCTTTTGAGCTCATTGAGCTCTTTTTTGAGTGCTTCATAACCTTCTTGTGTCATCAGCAATTCAGTTGCCATATTAAATTCTCCTTTACAGAGCATTATTAGCCAATATAAAAGATTTGGCCGCCATCTTCGGCAGCCTTTTCACACACCGGCCGCAAGAACTTGCTTACGATATGCTACAATGCTTAGTATTATAGTCAGAGTGCTTTGTTATGTCAAGCAAAAGATTTAAAATTGATGAATTTTTTACAATTTCTGTCATTCACTTCCAAGCTCTTGTCCAGTATATGCAAGCCCTTCCCATGCTATGACAAAACCGGCCGACTGGCAGCCGACCGGTATTTATTTACTTTGATGATGTTTCTTCGGAAGATTCCGATGACTCAGCCTGGCTCGCGTTAAACTGCTTGATTGCGGCGGCTACCACATCAATTGCTTTTTTCAGCTGCGCGTCTGTTTCGGGATCATCGGTAGCATATTGAAGCTGCTCATCGCTCATTTTTACTTCAAAATCGGGCTTTACGCCAACGCCGTCATAGCTTGGGCTTACCGGCGGGTTGTAGCGCGCCGTTGTCAGCTTGATCGCGCTGCCGTCGGTGAGCGGAATAATTGTCTGGGCGGTTCCTTTTCCGGCCGTCTTGGTTCCCACAAGCTTTCCTTTGTCGTAGTCCTTAATCGCCTGCGCAAACAGTTCCGCTTCACCGGAAGTTTTGTCATTCATCATCACCGACATCGGAAGTGCAATCTCCGTAACATCCGAGGTTTCCAGCACGGTTGTGTTGCCATCCTTATCGGTGGAGGAAACGATTGTGCCCTCCGGCAGCAGCTTATCCAGCACCTGGGCCACCGAACGCAGCACGCCGGTACTCACACCGCGCACATCAAAGATCAGTGCCTGCGCGCCTTCATCCATCAGCTTATTGACGCGCTTATTGAACTGATCGGGTGTGGTGTCATTAAACTCTGTGAACTTTACCAGACCGATGTTATTTTCCAGCATAGTCGCATTTACGGACGGCGTTTCCACAAAGCGGCGGGTCATTTCCAGCGTATTTTCTTCCACCCCGCGCCGTACGACAATGTTCATTTTGGTTCCCGGCTCGCCTTTCAGCATCGCCACCGCTTCCGAATAGTTCTCGCTGCTAATGTCCGTATCGTCAATTTTGACAATCAGATCGTCCGGCTGGATGCCTGCAGCCTGTGCGGGCGAATCCGGGTAAACCTCGCCGACCTTAATGTACCCGCTCTCGTCCTTTTGAGGAACGATTCCGATCTGCACTGAGTTTCCGCTGTAATCGGCAAGCAGACGGTCATAGCTGGTTTTATCGTAGTACCTTGCATAAGGGTCCCCGATTCCGGCCAAAAAACCAGCTGCCGTGGCATCTGTCAAGTCATCCGCAACAATGGTGCCGATGTAGCGGTTCTGCACGTAGTTGTCGATTTCGGCAATTTTGCTGTATCTGGACTCCCGGTCTTTGAGATCTCGGACTTTTCTGTTAAAATCCCGCTGGGAATAGATCATCGTCATCGAAACGGTGGCCGCCATAAAAATCAGCATCAGAAAGATTGCGGCGCCCAAAGATATTTTTTTATTCATCTGCCTTCTCCTAACTTTGTGCCTTCCGCCGGTTCCACGCGTGGCGCATATGGCATTAGCCTTCTTCCAGCCAGCCGCCGCCTAATGGATTGACTGAATTGCCGTTCTGGCGAATTTCAAAGTGTACATGCGGGCCTGTGGACCAGCCGGTGGAGCCCACCTGCGCGATCGGCTGCCCTTTTGCAACGACCTGCCCTACTGTTACATTCAGGGCGCTGCAATGCCCGTATAGTGTCTGTATCCCGCCTCCGTGGTCAATAATGATATATTTTCCATAACCGTAGCCCGGGGTAAATGCGGTGTTGGCAACCTTGACCGTACCGGCGTTTGCCGCGACAATTGTCGCGCCGTAAGCACCGGCGCCGGAAATATCGATTCCTGTATGGAAATCGCTTCCCCCAAACCGCCAGCCATACGGGCAGGTGATCTGCCCAAGGCTTGGAGCCGGCCATCCCATCTTACCGCCCGTATATTTCGTATTCATGGACGTTTTGTTAATTTCTGCGTAAATTTTCGCAATTTCCGCCTGCACCTGCTGCATTTGCTTGGTCAAAGCATCCTTATTTGCCAAAAACTCCTTTTCCATTTCGGAAATGTCTTGAATTTTATTCTGTGCATCAACCATCTGCCCCGTCAGTTCTTCTTTTTTGGAGGCCTGCGCATTCCGGTCCTCCTGCACGCTGCTTTTATCCTGCTCAATTTCCTTTTTGATACTTTCCAGCTCATTCTTCTGTTCCGTAAGCATTTGGATCATATCCGTATCGTATTGGGAAATCCGCGTAGTGGCCTCCGTCCTTGTAAGAAACTGGGAAAAACTGTCCGCACCCAAAATAAGACCCAGAGTTGTTGCCTTTTTTGTGGAGCAGAGCGCCCGGACACGTTTTTTGAAGAGTTCAAAATTGGCATTGATCTCTTTCTGCTTTTGATCCATTTCATCCTCTTTTTTGGAGATCTGGTCTTCCAGCAGCTCAATGCGGTCATTAAGCACATCAATCTGAGCAATTGTATTGTTAATCTGTGAGTCAATCTGCTGCTTTACAGCGATCTGTTTTTCCTTTTCGTTCTTCACCTGTGTGATTTTTGAGCTGATTTCCTGCTGTTCTTTCTGAAGCTGCGCGTACTTATCATTCAAGTCGCTGATCTGGCTTTTTTCGTCGCTGAAATCATCTTCCACGACCTCTTCTTCATATTCATCCCCGTCATCCGCACGCGCCATCGTTGATAAAGACGGAATGATAAACATCAGCGCCATAAGCACCGCCATAAGCCATGCAAATATTCTCTTTCCTTTTGAAGTCTTCACGCTGCCTTCCGCCCCCTGCAAATTGTGATAAAATTTGAGCGGCCGCTTTGGCCGAACTACACCTTCAGATATTTATTTACAAAGAACATGCTGCCGAACACGCCGATAAACACGCCGCCGCCTAAAAACCAAGCCAGCATCTGGGCAGCAATTTCATCAAACGGGATGATGTTGCTGTAGACCTGCGTCATCCATGTCGAGGGGTTCTGCGCGATCACATCCAGAATATAGTTGTACCCGACCCAGAGCAGGCCAAACGAGATCAGCGCAGATACAAGCCCGAGCAAAAACCCTTCCACAAAAAACGGCAGACGGATAAACGCATCCGTTGCGCCGACGTATTTCATGATATTAATTTCTTTCCTGCGGTTAAAAACCGTAACCTTGATGGTATTCCCCATAATCACCAAAGAAACGACAAGCAGAATGGCAACAATAAAATAGCCCGCCGAAGAGACAGCCCGTTTCACATTGGTCATAATCTCCCCGACCATGTCGGGGGCACGTACGGCGGAAACCCCCTCCAGGGATTCCAGCTTCATGACGGTGCTGGAAAGGCGTGAAAGATCCTTGACCTTGAGGCGGTAGGAGTCGTAAAGGGGATTGTCCTCCTCCAGACCATCCAATAGGGCCGCGAGGTCATCCGACTGCGCCTTGAGTTCTTCCATCAATGCATCCTTGGAAACAAATTTCCGCTCATAAACATTGTCGATCAGCGTGATTTCCTTGTCGACTTCTTTAATCTGCTCATCGGAAAGGCCGTCGTCCAGTTCCACCTCGACCTCATTCTGCTGCTCCACATATCCCACTGCGCGGTTAATGTTCATGGAGAACAGCAAAGAACCGCCGATCAGCAGCATGCATGCGACAAGCGTCCCGATCGACGCGAAAGACATCAGACGGTTTGCATAAATATTCTTTGCGCCTTCCCGGAGCAGATAGCCAAAACTACTCCCTCTCATTCGACGTAGTACCCCCCGTTTTTATTGTCGGATATCACAGTACCCTCGTCGATGGCGATGACACGGTGGTTAAACTCAGCGACAAGATTATGCGCGTGAGTCACCATTACGACCGTAGTGCCGCACTTATTGATTTCGCTGAGCAGGTCCACAATTTCAAAAGAAAGCTCGGGATCAATATTGCCGGTCGGTTCGTCCGCAATAATCAGCGAGGGATTGTTCACCAGCGCGCGAGCCAGAGCAACCCGCTGCTGTTCCCCTCCCGAAAGATGCTCGGGCAGACTTTTCGCTTTTCCGGAAAGGCCGACCAGGCCAAGTATGTAAGGAACCCTGCTGCGGATATCCTTGCTGGGAACATTGGTGACGCGCAGGGCAAACGCGATATTGTCATAAACATTCATGTTCGGAATCAAACGGAAGTCCTGAAAAACGACCCCCAGCGTCCTGCGAAAGTAAGGCACCTTCCTCCTGCGAAGTTTTACGAGATTCTGGCCGTTGACATAAATCTCACCGGAGGTTGGTTTTTCCTCACGCATCAGCAGTTTGATAAAGGTGCTTTTTCCAGCGCCCGAGGGACCTACCACAAACACAAATTCCCCTCTGTCAATACTCACATTAAAATGATTGAGCGCATGCGTCCCGGTCTTATAGACCTTGGAAACATTGACAAATTCGATCACTGGTACACCGCCTTTGAAAATGCCTGCCGCTGCAGGTCAGTTTCGGTTTAATACTTGACCGGATTCGCCGTCAGGTATTTTTTGACCATCAGCGCAACCTTAAAGATAATCGCGTGGTCAAATTCCCGCAGGTCAAGCCCAGTCAGCTTTTTAATTTTTTCCAGTCTGTAGACGAGCGTGTTTCTGTGCACAAACAGTTTGCGCGAGGTTTCGGAAACGTTCAGGTTGTTCTCAAAGAATTTCTGAATGGTAAAGAGGGTCTCATGATCAAGGCTCTCAATCGATCCTTTTTTGAAAACTTCCCGCAGGAACATATCACAAAGCGTTGTCGGCAGCTGATAGATCAGGCGGGCAATGCCGAGGTTGTCATAGCTGACAATCGCTTTTTCGGTGTCGAACACCTTGCCGACCTCAAGAGCGACCTGCGCTTCCTTGAAGCTGCGCGCAAGATCCTTCACGCCGACGATCGAGGTCCCGATGCCCACTACCACCTTGGTATAGAACTCGCTTCCCAGCGTATCCACAATGGAACGGGCCAGCTTTTCCAGATCTTTGCTTTCAATCCCCTGCTTGGTTTCCTTCACCAGTACGATATCGCTTTCCGAAATATTGAACACAAAGTCCTTCTGCTTGTCCGGGAACAGGTTCTGAATCACATCGAACGCAGAAATGTCGTTGGACGCAACAATGCGTATCAGCAGCACAACGCGGGTGGAATCGGTGTTGAAATGCAGTTCGCGGGCTTTGACATAAATATCACCGGGAAGGATATTATCCAGGATTACGTTTTTAATGAAGTTGTTCCTGTCGTATTTTTCATCATAGTACTGCTTGATGGATGAAAGTGAAATTGCCAAAAGGTTGCAGTATTTAGCAGCCGGTTCGTCAACTCCCTCGACAAATACCGCAAATTCCGGCTTCATTTTACTGCCAAAAGGCTTGTAGGTATAGCCATCGCGGACAAACACCTCGTTGGCATCCCCTGCATCAAGCGTGAAAAACTCGCTGGTTTCTCCAATTTTAGTTAAATCGCTGCAGGAAATGATCGTTGCACTGTCATCCACAACACCAATGACCCGATCAATGCAGTCCCTCATCTGATGAACGATTCCTTGGAAAAGCCTGTTTGACATTTCTATCCCCTCTTCACTCGTAATAATTTGTATCTTCCGCCGGACGCAAACGAACCACGAACCGGTTTTCGCCGCAGCTTATCCGCCAAAAAAAGGCAAAAAAAGCGCAACATTTGAATTCCAACAAGCCATCACGAATATTTTACAACAAATTTGTATAATTTGCAACACGATTTCTAATCTTTGTTGTGGAATAATTATTATTTCCCCTTTTTCCGAGGAGAAACGCTGTCAAACCGACTTTTCTACTATCATACTATTTTTTTCGGAAAAAAGTGTGGCCAAATTTTGTCAGTTTTTTGAACAGCTATTCCAATTTTATCCAGTAATGGCCGCCAAATGAACCGGGATTTTATGATGCAGGCTGATCCTGCGCCAGCAACAGCCTTTCCGGTTCGGTAATTTCCCTGCATTTTCCAATTTCCAGAGCGGGGTCCAAAGCCAATCCTCCTATTTGTATGCGCTTGAGCGCCATGACCTTTAGGCCGCAGGCTGCAAACATCCGCTTAACCTGGTGATACATCCCCTGCCGGATTACCACGCGGCCAGTCTGCCAGTTGTCCTCTACCGGACCGAGCTGAGCAGGCAGGCAACTGCATTCGCTCGTTCCTTCCATATTGTCGTGTTTGTCCGCTTTTATCACCAGCCCTTTCGCAAAGCATTCTATGGTTTTGGGAGAAAACGGTTTGTCCAGTTCCACCGTATACACTTTCGGCACATGGCTTCGCGGGGAAAGAATCCGGTGTGCAAACTCCCCGTCGTTCGTGATCAGCACAAAGCCTTCCGTATCCTTGTCCAACCGCCCCGCGGGAAACAAGCCGCTTCGCCGGAGTTCCTCCGGCACAAGATCGAGAACAGTGGGAAGAGCTGCGTCACCGGTTGCGCTGACAACCCCTTTTGGCTTATTCAGCATCAGGTAGCTGTATTTTTTCAGCTGTACCCGCCGCCCTTCCACTATGACATCATCACGTTCCAGATCAATTCTTGTGTCGAAGCCGCTGGCCGGAACCCCATTGACCAGAATCAGTCCACGGCTGAGCAGCCGATGCACATCCCGTCTGGACAGGGACGTCTGTGCGGCAAGCGCCTTATCCAGGCGTTCGCTGCCTTTTCGAAAACCCATTCAGTTACCTCATATCTCTAAAATAGATGCCGCAAAACACCGGCGGACAAAAGCTCCTCCGGCGTTTTGATCCAGCTTCCCGGTTTATTTGTGCAATCCGCTGCATTTGTTATATTGCCCAAATTGTAACATACTTATCAAGCAATTTCAATCGTTTTCAATAGCGAACCCATGCATAAATCCGTCTAATTTTGTCGAGCATACATCGCCGCCGATGATCTTGCCATTATAAACGATCACATTGGCCCGTACATCCTCGCTTCCGTCGGGGTAATTAAGCACCGTATAACTATACCGTTTGCAACGTTTTCCGGCATATTTCGACATGTCGCATCCCTGCTGTTTTTGAATATCGTTATAGTTTGCAAACACCTCATCCACTTCTTTGGGAATCAGCACCTCCATGATTTCCACTTCCTCCGGGTTGACCTCCCAGCCGAAGGATTTAAGAAATTCAACGCGCTGATCGTTCGTCTTCCCCGCGGCTTTTTCGATTTTGACTGCCTCGGTGGTTTCTTTTGGGGGAGCGGCGGACAGCTTTGACAGGGCGGCGTTTACCCCGATTCCTCCCGCGAGCGCAATGATAAAGACCGCCGCAGCAACCGCAATCTGTTTTTTGGTGATTCTTACGGAAATCGTAAACATCAGTATTCCCTCCTGCTTGCCATATTCTGTCCTTCTATCTATACGCGCCGCGGGGGAATACTATGTTTCTTACCAAAACAAATCCGCAAAAAGCCTGCCTGTTTTAGGCTCTTTGCGGATAAAGAAAAATACGATTCGAAAAATCAGGAGGCATACGGCGCACACTTGAGCAGCACAACGTACCGGTCCTCCGGAGCAAGCAGGACCACTTTTTTCTTCTTGGATTTCTGCTCATCTACCGCGTTGACCGTCACAACGGTGGGTGCGCAAAGGCTGGGCGGCACAAAAGTTTCAGGGAAAGGTGAAACTGCACCAGTCTCCGACACCCACAGCCCGGTCATGCCTTCACTGATGTAGGAAGCAAACTCCGGGTCACGGTTGTTGTCAAACCGGTCTGTAAAAACATAGCCGCCGCCCTCGCCGACGGGAGACTCGGAAAGCAGATAGTCAACAGGAATCCGTGAGAGTGCGGGATAATAATTTTTCAGTTCCACCTTGCGCAGCTTCAGGGATTTAAGGTTGTCGTAAGTGGTTTTCTCCCGCCGCACACGCACCCGGTCTTTTGCGGCGGTGAGCACCCAATAATCGGTCTGCCGGTCGTCCACCAGATTTGCCAGGTGCATCTCAAGCGAAGTTACTTTTCCTGTGCCGTCACAGGCCAGCTTGCTGTCGAGCACCAACAGATTATCGATACTGTTCGGCTTGATGGCACCCACAATCCGATCCAGGTTTTCCTTTTCCAGTACCCTTGCCGTGACCAAATCTTTCAGTTCCGTAGTGCTGAGTTTGACACGCAAAGCGGAAACGCTGAATACAACCGCATACAGCAATCCGACAAACAGAGCGAGCGCCGCAGCCGATACCAGAATCAGCCGCATTTGATATTTCGGTTTCATGCGCCTGAATTGTGCCACTGTCATGTTGTCACCGCCTTTTTTTCAATATCCGGCAGATCCTACCATTCCGTTTTCATTATTTTTATTATAATGCACCGTCGTATAATGTCAATTCCCGCCGAGCGCTCCCGGGCAGGTCCGCACATAGTGAAAGATATACTGCTGGGCAATACCCGCACAGTCACTGGCGCAGGCTGGCAGCCCGTCGGGGAAAAGCTGTTTCATCGCCCGTCCGATCCAGACATCCACCGGAAAACATTCTATCCTGCCGCAGCCGTAAAGCAGGGTACACTCGGCAACCTTGATTCCGACCCCGGTAATTTTCATCAGTTCCGCCCGGGCTTCTTCGAGCGGCAATTTTGCCAGTTCCTGGACCCGGACCTGCCCGGATGCGACTTTTCTGGCCGCATCAAGCAGATAGCGGGCGCGGAACCCCGCCCGCAGCACCGCAAGCTCCTCCAGAGAAGCCCGGGCCAATGCCTCAGGTTCCGGGAACAGGTATTCCCCATTTTCCAGCGGCTCCCCGAACACTTCACAAAGCCGCCGGACAATCCCCTGAATCCGTTTGAGATGGTTGTTCTGGCTGATAATGAACGAGCAGAGCGCTTCCCAGCTGTCCTGCCGGAGAACCCGGATGCCGGGAGCATATTCCACCGCTTTGGCAAAAACCGGATGAGCGGACAGCCGCTGCTTGATCGCCGCATAATCACGTCCCAGATCGAAATAATTGTACCAGACCTCTTCAAATTCCCGGTCAGTCACACCGCGCAGCAGAATTCCATCGGGCGTTTGTAAAATGTTACAAACAGTTCTTCCTGTTAAGCCTGTATAGCTTCCGTCGCCCATCTTCCGCCACCGGAATGCCTGACCGCAATCAAGCGTCTGCGCAACGTCAAAATCATTGCAATTGCATAATATAATTCCACTATTTACTTTTTTTATATTAATTTCGCTGTCTGTTTTTGTCATAAAAGGGTTCCTCCGGTCGATTTTGCTTTCTTTTTCAGTATAACAGATCGGGAAAAAAATGAAAACAAAAAGATGCGAATAAAATAAGACAATATCTACAAAATTTACATTCCAAATTCTTGTATTTCAATACTGTCAGTAATGAGAAAATCTCTTCTCAACATGGACAGTTTGGCGCCGGGTGAAAAATTTTCCCAAATAAAATCCACTCTGTAACGCCTAGTTTCTAACAGTTTCCACCGAGTTTTCAACAACAATCGGGTGCTGAAAGGCCAAGTTTTCAACAATCCAACAATACTGAACGTATATCCGCGATTTTGGAAGTCCGGGAGATTTTTGTTTAAAATGGTAGTTGACAGGAGAATAAATTAGTCCTTCCCGCGAAAAATAGTACGGCATTACAATCTGTATTGAGAGGTGATCAAAATGCTGAAAGGGGTCAGCCAGAAGGTCATTGAGGTGGTGCACACCGATAATCGATATTTTGAAAAGGCCATCCTGTTCATCAGAGTACCCGCACAGAGCGAAGACAAGACACTGCTCAAAGAGCGGGCAGGAGAATACCTTTCCCAAATCAACTACCATCCGTCCGACCCGAAGCGCCGCTTCAGGCTGAATGACGGAATAAAATTTCTGCTTGCAGCGCTTGGCGGAGCCGGAATCGCGTGCCTGTTCTTTCTGCTTTGACAAAATTCGGGAAACTTCCTTAATTTTTGCGAAAAAACATGGGAATGACTGGCATACGGCAGCCCGCTATGCTATAATAACTTCTGTATAAAATAAAATGTATTTCCGGTTTGCCGGATGAGCATACAGGAGGTTGTTTCATGGGGAATTCCAACCCTGGATTGGACCGCGAGGATGATACCCTTGTGGTGGGGAGAAATGCAGTAGTAGAGTTGCTCAAAGGCTCCCGGCAGGTGGAGTGTGTTTATATCTGCGATGATACCCAGGCGAAGGGTCAGCCGATCTCGCGCATTGTCGCAATGGCAAAAGACGCCGGCGTACCGGTAAAAAAGGTGGACTCCCGCAAGCTGGATTCCCTGTCCAACGGGCTGAATCATCAGGGGGTCGTCGCGCAGGCAGCAGCGTTTCGCTATAGTGAACTGAACGATATTTTCACAAAAGCCGGCGAGACACCGCCGTTTATTCTGATTGCCGATTCAATTGAGGACCCGCATAATCTGGGGGCGATTATCCGCACCGCTGAAGCGGCCGGAGCACATGGCATTATCATCCCCAAGCGCGGCGGAGTTGGCCTCACACCGATCGTCGGCCGTACCAGTGCCGGAGCTGTTGAACATCTTCCGGTGGTCCGCGTGACTAATCTGGTGGCAACGATGAAAGAGCTGAAGGAACGGGGCGTCTGGATTTACGGCGCGGATATGAATGGAGAGCGCTGGGAACGCGCCGACCTGACAGGCAGCGCAGCTTTGGTCATCGGCTCCGAGGGGTTCGGCATTTCACGGCTTGTGCGTGAAAACTGCGATGTGATCCTTTCCCTGCCCATGCTTGGCCGAATCAATTCCCTCAACGCTTCGGTCGCGGCAGGCATCCTGATGTATGAAGTGGTTCGGCAGCGCACCAAATAGGGACAATGATTGATTTTGGAGGAGTGAATGCATCCATGCCGCAGGATTACAATGTTGACGACATACTTGAAGAAATCCGCAGGAAAAAAGGCCGCGTGACACCATCTTCAGAGGTGCCGCAGCACAGTACATACGAAAACCGGAAGGAAGCGGATTCCGCTCCGGCCCGTCCGGCCCAGCGGCCGGCACGGCCTGCACAGGGACAGGCTCCCTCGCCCCGTGCCAAAAACGGATTTGCCGATTCCCCGCAAAGGCCGTCCCCCGCAGGGCAGAGCGGTTCACGTCAAAAACAGCCTGAGTTTGTGGGGTACGGCGACATCAGGCCGCTTGGAAGCCGGAGAAGCCGTCCGTCTGCGGAAGCAGCAAGCCAGCCATATCCCGGGAGTACTCCGGCAAGACATGCCCCGCCCCAAAACGGCACTACATATTCAGCGGACAAGCGCAGAGCTCCGCGTGCTCCTGAGAGCACAGGATTCGAATTTCATACAGGAGAGGAAGAGAACGGCTTCAGGAAGAACGCGCGCACGCAGTTTGATTTTGACGCCTCACCCGCCTCAGGTCCGGCTGCTTTTCCGGATATTCCCGACCTCACCGCCCAGCGGCATCCGACGGAAACGGACGGTTTTTCCTTTCAGACATCGGATCTGCCTTTTTCGGAAGATCCCGGAGTGTTCTCTCCGCCTGACGAAAGTTTAGGCGAAGAGTGGACGGCATCCGAGCCCCTTCCCGACATGGACGGAGACTTCGGATTTGATTTTTCTCCGGATGCCATGCCCGAAACGGAAACCCCTGCCCCGCCGCGCAGAACCAGCCGGCCACCTTACCGTGAGTTTGAACGGCAGCAAGCCCCACAGTTAAACGATTACGACCGGCCGGCCTACGGTGAAAACTTTGCCGCGCGGGAACAGGGCAAACCGGACTCCCTTGAAGATGACCCTTACGCTTCGCCGCAAGACGCGGCAGAGGCGGAAAAAGAGGTGCGTTCCGACCGTGTGGGAGCGGGCATCAGGACAACCGTAGTCGGAATTCTCGCATTCATTTCCGTCTACCTGGGGCTTTCCCTGCATCCTTTGGCGTTTGCCGAAAAGCTTGGCGTTCCGAACGGCCTGCTGTTTTTGCCGCCGTTTATGCTGCCCGAACAGGACATGCGCATGTTTTTGATCGGCAACCTGGTGATCTGCGTGCTGGCGGGCATCGTATGCAGCGATGTAATCTCGCGGGGAATCGTCTCTCTCTGCCGAATGCAGGCCAACTGCGATTCCCCCGCCGCGCTTGCCTTTTTAGGCGTGATGGTTCAGGGAATCATGCTGGTAATTTTTCCGGATGAGATCAGCAGCAACCCTTCCGTCAGCCTCTATTTCCCCGCCGCCGCGCTGGTGCTCTTTTTCAGCGCGGCCGGCAGGCGGATGCAGGCCGCCCGCATAGAACGGAACTTCCACTGTATCGCCGCGGAAGAAACCAAGTATGCTTTCGAGCAGATTGAGAACCGGGAGTTTGCGCGGGAATTTTCCAGGGGACTCGGGCCGGATGTCGACCGCGTCGCATACAGCACGGAAAGCCAATTTATCAGCGGCTTTTTCTCGCAGGACAATCCGGCCGACTACTGTGACGGCTTCAGCCGCCTGGTATCCCCCATCTGCCTGGCGGGTGCGCTGGTAGTGGGTGTCCTGACATTTGTTCTGGCAAAAGACCCCTTCACCGCCGTCTCCGCGGCCACAGCGATTCTGTGCATCTGCGCTCCTTTTTCCGGAGCGATTATCCCCAACCTGATGCTGTCTAAGATGTCCAAACGCCTGACCCGCAAGGGAGCAATGCTGTCCGGTTACGATGCGGCTGAGGAGTTTTCGGAAACGGGCGCCGTCATTATCAGCGACCGGGATCTGTTTTCCGAAGAAAATGTCATGCTGCACGGGATGAAGGTGTTTGCGGAAAAGCGGATCGATGAAGCCATTCTGGACGCCGCGAGCGTCATTCTCTCCTGCAACGGCGTTATGTCGGGCGTATTTCTCAACATGATCGGCGGCAACCGCGGCATGCTGAAAAAGGTAGACAGCCTTTCCTATGAGGATAGCATGGGCATATCCGCCTGGGTGGACGGAAAGCGTGTGCTCATCGGCAGCCATGAGTTGATGCGCCGCCACGAAATCGACTGCCCTTCTAAAGATTTTGAAAGCCGGTACGCACGGGACGGGCGCCGGGTGCTCTACCTTGCCAGTTCCGGAGAGCTGACCGCCATGTTCGTGGTCAGCTACAATGCCGACCCGGAAACCGCGGAGATTCTCACCAGTCTGGAGCGGCACGGTGTTTTTGCGTCCGTTTATACCAGCGACCCCAATATTACCAGTGAACTGATTTCGCTGGCTTACGGCGTGAAAAAATCCAGCGTCCGGATCCTGCCCGCGAAAATCCATGCCGAATATCAGGAACTGGTTCGTCCAAAAGAGCGCACCCCCGCCAAAGGCGTCCATTCCGGAGGGCTTGCGGGCATTCAGCAGCTTTTAAAAGCTGCATCCGCGGTCCGCGGCTCGGTCGTCAGAAGCACAATCATTCAGCTGATCGGAATTATCGTCGGCTACGGGCTGGTTGCCTTTATGGCGTTCAGCGGTTCGCTTTCCTCCGCTCCGTTCAATACCTTAATTCTGTTCCATCTGGGATGGCTGGTGATCAACTGGATCGCCGCATCTATTGTAAAATGGTGATGACATAAATTAATTTCAGTGCCTGCCGGATTCCGGCAGGCACTTTTTATTTTGCAGGAGGAGCATAGTTCACATCCAAAAAAGAAGAAAATTTGTTGATTTGTGTAAGCATCGTACAAAAACTGGTCATAATTTGTACAATATCAATAGGATTCTTCCTATTATTTTTGCATTGCTGCGATTCAGTTTTACTTGCCATAAAAAGGAATCGCCTGTATAATATCAATATAATGTCATTTGTACATTTGGGGGGTTCTATCTAATTTTACTAATGCGGTCTCGGATTTCCAGAGAAGCAGATAAAAGGAGTGTATTTTCATGAGACAATACTTGGCGGGAAAAATCAGGAATGTTGCCATTGCCGGGCACGGAAGCAGCGGAAAAACTTCGCTTGCGGAAGCGCTGCTGTTCAAGGCGGGCGCTACCGACCGGTTGGGGAAAGTTTCCGACGGCAACACCGTTTGTGACTTTGATCCCGAAGAAATCAAACGAAAGGTATCTGTCTCCAGCGCTGTCGCGCCGTTTGCCTGGGGCAGCGTGAAAATCAACCTGATCGATACCCCCGGACTGTTTGATTTCGCCGGCGGCGTTTACGAGGGCGTGCGCGCGGCGGAAAGTGTCCTGATCTGCGTTTCCGCGCGTTCCGGTGTAACCGTAGGCGCGCAGAAAGCATACCAGCTTGCGGATAAAATGAAAAAGTCCAAGCTGTTCTTCATCAACAAGATGGATGCCGAAAACGCGGACTTTTATAAGGTTCTGGAAGAGCTCAAGTCGAACTTCGGCCCGTCCATCTGCCCGATTGTGGTGCCGGTGGTGGAAAATCATAAAGTGCAGTGTTATATCAATCTTGTCGACAACAAGGCCTACAAATATAATGACAAGGGAGAACCTTCCGAAGTTGCCGTGCCGGATACCGGGCATCGCCTGGAGGGGCTGATCGGAGCGATTTCGGAAGCAATCGCCGAAACGGATGAGGCGCTCTTTGAAAAGTTTTTCTCCGGTGAAAAATTCACCCGCGACGAAATTATCAAGGGAATTCATGTCGGCGTCCACACCGGAACGATTACCCCGGTGCTCTGCGGTTCCGCGCAGACGCTGGAGGGAATCGACATGCTGCTGGATTCGCTGGTGGATCATCTTCCATCGGCATGGGAGGCAGGTGCGGAAACTGCTGTTTCGCAGGAAGGCGGACCGGTGGAAATCCCCTGCACCGACGAGGCCCCTCTGGCTGCCTACATCTTCAAGACGGTCGCAGACCCGTTTGTCGGGAAGCTTTCCTACTTCAAGGTTGTCTCCGGAAAATTGTCGGCCGACGTGTCTCCCGTCAATTCCCGCACGGGCGAGCCCGAGCGCCTTGGCAAACTGATCTATATCAGCGGCAAAAAGCAGGAGGAAACCGCGTTTATTTCCGCGGGCGATATCGGCGCCGTTACAAAACTTTCCTCCTCCATCACGGGCGATACCTTATGCGACGCGAAGCGCGTGGCGTCCTTTGAGCGCATGGAATTCCCGGCTCCGAGTCTTTCCATGGCGGTAAAAGTGAAAAACAAAGGGGATGAAGGCAAGGTCGCGCAGGGAATGGTGCGCCTCATGGAGGAAGACCCGACCATCCGCTTTGAACAGAATAACGAAACACACCAGCAGATTATCTCCGGCCTTGGCGAGCAGCATATCGATGTGATTGTTTCCAAGCTGAAATCCAAATTCGGCGTGGACATCGGCCTGAGCAAGCCGCGCGTCGCTTATCGGGAGACAATCCGCAAGCCGGTCAAGGTGCAGGGCAAGCACAAGAAACAATCCGGCGGGCATGGCCAATACGGCGACGTATGGATTGAATTCTCCCCCTACGACGGCGAGGAACTGTTGTTTGAGGAAAATGTATTCGGAGGTTCTGTTCCGAGGAATTTCTTCCCCGCCGTTGAAAAAGGGCTGCAGGAATCTGTCAAGCACGGCATTCTAGCAGGCTACCCTATGGTCGGCCTGAAGGCCGTCCTGGTAGACGGTTCCTATCATCCGGTTGATTCCTCCGAAATGGCGTTTAAAACCGCCGCTTCGATCGCCTACAAGACCGCGATGCCGCAGGCCTCCCCCGCTCTGCTTGAGCCAATCGGCAACCTGAAAATCTATGTTCCGGATTCCAACACCGGCGATATGATCAGCGAACTTAACAAACGCCGCGGCCGCGTGCTCGGGATGAATCCGACGGATGATGGCCTGCAGATGATTGAGGGCGAAGTACCTATGAGCGAAATGGGCGATTTTTCCACTGTCCTTCGTTCCACCACGCAGGGACGCGGTAATTTTACGCTCAAATTTGAGCGTTATGAACTGCTTCCCGGCCAGCTGGAATCTGCCGTTATTGAAGAAGCGAAAAAAATGATGGAAGAAGAAAACTGAATGTGAATCAAAAAGGCGCTGCCAAATGGCAGCGCCTTTTTGATTGTATAAAATTCTGAATCTTGCTAGATCCCCTTTTCCAGCATAATGCTGATGACCGTAATATCATCTTCGTGGCCGTCATTTCGTCTGCGCTTTGCTTCCGCGGCAAGCTGCTCGCTAAGTTCTTTTGGATCATCACCGGTATAATGCTCCAGATCACTGATGATCCAGTCATAGCCGCTGCAGACAGCGCCATCTGATGTCATGACAATCCAGTCCCCTTCGCGAAGGGTGACCGTATTTTTTTCAAAGGATATCCCGCCGAGAATTCCCACAGGAAGCGAGCGCGACTCGACATAGCCTCCCTTTCCCGATTTACGCAGAAAGGTGGGCGCGGCACCCGCTTTATAAAATTCCACCTTGCCGGAATATAAATCAATTCCGGTAATATCAATCGTCGCGAGCGATTCGTCGCCGGACTTAATCAGCAGCGCGGAGTTCACCAGTTTCAGCGCCGCATCCATGCTGATACCCGCCTCAATCAGTCGTTTCAGCAGTTCGGCCGTCATGGTGGAATCCACCGCCGCGCTGCCGCCGCTGCCCATGCCGTCGGAAAGGATGACGTTTACCCTGCCGCTTTGGCTGTCTACATAGCTGTAGCTGTCCCCGCAAAGCCTCGACCCGGAGTTTCCGATCTGCGCCGCGCCCCATTTGACGGTATACGCCGCTTTTTCCATAAACCGCAGAGTTACCAGCGTGTCGGCTGTGCGTTCCCGTTTTACCGGATAGTCGAATTCGCGGCCGCAGATATCCGAGAGCGCCAGTGTCAGTTCCACCGGGTCAATGCGCGAAAATTTATAGATTGGGAGCGTCATTTCCAGCGTCATATTTGCATCGCGGTCCACCGTACAGGTCACCGAGTCGGGGAAAATGGTCAGGCTCCGCAGGTATTCCTTTACTTTGCCCGCCGTCTGGTTATCCTGCTCGGCCAACGCATCCAAATCCCGCCCCATCGCGTCAATCATCATTGCCATTCCCTCAAACTGGTCGGTCACCACACCGCGTACCCGCGCTACTTTGCGCCGGACCTGTTCTCGGGCCATATAATCTGCATACAGCTGGCGAAGCTGAGCGGTCAACTCCGGCAGTCTCAGGCAGGTATCGGAAAAATAGCCGGGAAAATCCGTTTCCTCCAGCTGGTCCGTTCTCCGCAGGGTGTCCATCGCCCCGTTCAGGACATTGCTGGTATCATTGTAGCGCTGCTGCCAGCAGAGCATCTGGTTGCGGCATTTCCGGCATACTCTTTCCGCCGCGCATTGGTACACAGACGAGATATCCCCGCTGACCATTCCCGAAATTTTGTCGTTTACCTGCCGGGTGGTGTCCGCCACATCGCGCAGCGCGCCGGAAATAAAGCTGATTTTATCCGCAAGTATCGATTTGTAGGTGTTGGGATACACCTTGGGAGCCTGCGCAGGCCTTTCCGCCACGCGGCGCAGCAAGCCGGCCGGTACCAGCATGGAAGCGGCCGCGGCGATAAAAATTTCAATCATGATGCCGTTTCCGGCCTGCTGGCGCGAAGCAAGCAGAGTAAACGTATTGACCAGTATGAACGCACCGGCCGACGCAATCTTTCCGAGCGGGGAAAACACGCCCGCCAAAAGCCCGCCGAAACCGTAGGTTCCCATCAGGAACCCGTACGGGCCTCCAAGAATGCCCGCAGAGACACCAGCCGCCACCCCCGCTATGGCGCCTCCCGCTTCCCGCGCCGCCTGGGCGGCAAGGAGGATTACCAGAACCGCGATGATGCGCCCAAGGGAAAGCCCAAATAAATTCAGATTGACTAAAGCCAAAATTGCTATACAAAATGTAATAATTGCAGAAGTTATGTCGTTTTGTTTCATATTCTCGATTCCAAGATCGAAAGCCTGCACAGTGCG
The DNA here is from genome assembly GCF_900186535.1 of Marasmitruncus massiliensis. Taxonomy (GTDB): domain Bacteria; phylum Bacillota; class Clostridia; order Oscillospirales; family Ruminococcaceae; genus Anaerotruncus; species Anaerotruncus massiliensis_A. The sequence goes on along the minus strand of NZ_FYDE01000003.1, from coordinate 525,576 downwards.
GGAAAAAAAGTATGCGGCGCAGCAGGCAAGGAGCAGCTCGGATGCCGCGAACACGATGTCATACACATTTCCCCCGCCGGCAATGGTAATTGCAAAAGAAGGGGCCCCCAGCGAAATAACCAGGCCCAGCTGGCCCGACACCGGGATTTTGCGCAGCAGTTCCCCGCTCTGAATAAATTTACGCAGGGTAAACAAAATCAGCATCGCAAGAATATATTTCAGGTTTCCCTCGACATGGAAGGAAATCATGTACCCTAAAGTGGCGCCGAGCGTCGCGGCGGCATGATATTTTTCTTTTGCCGACGCCGCAAAAGCCACGCCAAACGGAGCCAGTCCGCCAAGCACAAAGGCGTTTGCGGAGATAAAACCGGTCACCAGGTAAGCCAGATATTCCACAATCAGCCTGTGTGCTCTCAGTTCTTGTAAAATCCGCTCCCCAAACGTCATTTCGCGGATGGTTGTCCGATTTTGCATAAATCTCCGCCGCCCCTCATATCATTAAAGATTATCCTGTCCGTATGAACTATTGTAGATATTACTTTATGCATATTCTGTCAGAATCGGTTGTCGTATTTTGACCCTTTCCGAACGGTTGGACTGAATCCGACAAAAAAGGAATTGGTCCGATTTCCTTTTTGACCTTTCAAACACTTTATGTACTGCAAAAAACAAGTTCCGGACGTTGAAAAACAAATTGACATGTGATAGAATATTTTTTAACGTATAAATATGCGGCTGACGCTTTTACGCGGACGCGCCGTTTTGATAAAATTTTTGCTCCCGGCAGAAAGGATTATCCAGAATGACTTATCATTTTTCCGATAGGATTGCCAATCTTCAGCCCTCTTTAGTGCGCGAAATTTTAAAAGCTACCTCCAACCCCGACGTTATCCCGTTTGCGGCGGGCAACCCCGCGCCGGACGCGTTCCCAGTGCAGGATGTCGCACGTATCGCCGGTGAAATTCTGGCTGAACGCCCGATTGACGCCCTCCAGTATTCCATCACCGAGGGATATTCCCCGCTGCGGGACGCGGTCAGGTCGATGGTTGAGAACCACTATAAAATCCCTGTCCGTGAGAACGGGCTGATCATCATCTCCGGCGCCCAGCAGGGCGCCGATCTGGCCAGCAAGGTGCTTGTGAATGAGGGAGATACCATCCTTTGCGAAAACCCGTCGTTTATCGGGTGCCTGAACTGTTTCCGCTCCTACAACTGTAACCTCGTTGGCGTGGAAATGGAGTCGGACGGTGTCGACACCGCCAAGCTGGAGCAGGCTATTGTGGAAAACCGGAATGTCCGCCTGTTTTACACAATTCCGAATTTCCAGAATCCGACCGGCATTACGACCTCGGAGGCTAAGCGCCGAGAAATCTACCGCATCTGCAAAAAGCATAATGTGATCATTCTCGAGGATAATCCATATGGCGATCTTCGCTTTTCCGGGGCATCGCTCCCCTCAATCAAATCATTCGATGAGGACGGCCTGGTCATTTATATCGGCAGCTTTTCTAAAATTGTCGCGCCGGGCATGCGCGTCGGTTTTGCGCTGGCTCCCCAGCCTCTGATTGCGAAAATGACCGTCGGCAAGCAGTGCGAAGATGTGCATACCAACATGCTCGCGCAGATGATTATCGAGCAATTTTTAACCAAAACTGATATTGAAGCGCATATTGCCAAGATCGCGGAAATCTACCGCAGAAAAAGCAGGCTGATGCTGGACTGCATAGCCCGCGAATTCCCCGCTTCCGTTGCGCAGACAGAGCCGGAAGGCGGACTGTTCCTGTGGTGCACTCTGCCGGAAGGCGCGGATATGATGGAATTCTGCCGGATTGCCGCACAGCGCAACGTCGCAGTGGTTCCCGGAATCGCGTTTTTAGCGGATGAAAAGGCTCCCTGCCGTTCCTTCCGCATGAACTTTTCGACGCCGACCGACGAGGCGATTGTCAGAGGCGTCTCTATTCTCGGAGAACTGCTCCGGGAGCTTTATTGATGCGCGCAATTTTAAAATACCGTCAAAGGATTTGATACGAATGGCAGAAGCCGCACAATCGACACGCAAAAAAATTATTTTCTCCGGAATACAGCCCACAGGCACGTTCACACTGGGCAATTATCTGGGCGCTGTGAAAAACTGGGGACCTTTACAGGACGAATATTTCTGTTACTATTCAATTGTCAATATGCACGCAATCACAGTCCGTCAGGACCCGAAGCTCTTGCGGGAAAACACGCTTGCCGCTTACGCGCTGCTGCTCGCCTGCGGCATCGATCCCCAAAAATCGGTTGCGTTTATCCAGAGCCATGTGAAAACACATGCGGAGCTGTCCTGGGTGCTGAGCTGTTTCTGCCAGTTCGGCGAACTGAGCCGGATGACACAGTTCAAGGATAAAAGTGCGAAGCACCCGGAAGACATCAATGCGGGCCTGTTTACCTACCCCGTTCTGATGGCGGCCGATATCCTGCTCTACCAGGCCGATCTGGTTCCGGTAGGCATCGACCAAAAGCAGCATCTGGAGCTTGCGCGCAACGTGGCGCAGCGGTTTAACAGTGTGTATGGCAACACCTTTACACTGCCGGACGGCTATATTCCCAAACTGGCTGCAAAGGTCATGTCTTTACAGGACCCCACCAAAAAAATGTCCAAATCCGATGAGAATCCCAAGGCATGCATCGCGATTCTGGATAAACCCGAAACGATCATTAAAAAGTTTAAATCCGCTGTCACCGATTCCGAGGCTGTAGTCGCCTACCGGGAGGGCAAGGACGGAATCAATAACCTCATGTCCATCTACAGCGCCGTTACCGGAAAGGGCTTTGAAGAGATTGAGCAGGAGTTCGTAGGAAAAGGTTACGGTGACTTCAAGGTTGCGGTAGGCGAGGCGGTAGTGGATGAACTGCGTCCTGTCCGCGAACGGTTCGACGAGCTGATGAAAAATAAGGACTATCTGGAAACCTGCTACCGGGAAGGCGCTGCAAAGGCGGAAGCCTTTTCACAGCGAACGCTGGATAAGGTGCACAAGAAGATTGGATTCTTTGCAAAATAATAAAAATGCCGGCTTCAAAGAAGCTGGCATTTTTATTATTTTAAAATCTAAAATTCAGCAAGAATTAAATTTTATCATCAGCTTTAACTTTCCCTATTTCCGCCAGCTCTACTACCGCATCTTTCTCTTCAACATAGTCATTTTCCCCCTGTTGCTGCGCTTCAATCAGAAACTCAGCGGCATCGGCTACTTTAGCCGCAAGTTGAAAATACATCTTTCAATAATCTGGCATTTCATCCGTCTCCAATCAAGTAGTCTATCTATAGTTATATCTAAAAATCATTGAAAAATCAACTATATATAGGTAATCATTTTAACGATTAGTCGATAAACTAATATTAACTATTTATAGTTAGGAAGATGTTTATGACAATCGGGGAAGCAGTAGCGGACAGAATAGAAGAACTGTGTATGGAAAAAAACATAACCCTCAACAAGCTTGGAACTATTTCAGGCATTACACAATCCACCCTGCACAATATGATCGGCGGAATCAGCAGGAACCCAACCATCTCAACAATCAAAAAAATCTGTGACGGGCTCAATATCAGCATTGTGGACTTCTTTGACGCGCCCGTATTCCGTAATTTGGAGCAGGAACTCAAATAACCGCTGTGGAGTATTGCGCGTTCAGAATAACAGGCGCACCATCAGGGCGGACATCAAAAACCCGGTCACATCTCCGGCCAGCGCCGCCGGAACACTGTGGCGGGTATTTTTAATGCCTGCCGCGCCGTAATAAACCGCAATCGTATAAAATGTTGTTTCGGTGGAGCCCATCATCACGCTGGAAACCCGCCCGATCAGGCTGTCTGCTCCATGCTCCATAAGAAGGTCATGGAACAACGCCATCGCACCACTGCCGGAAATCGGACGCATCAGTGCAAGCGGCAGTACCTCTTTGGGGAGCCCGACCAGTTTTCCAAGCGGCTGCATCGCCCAGGATAAAATATCCAGGCCGCCGGAAACCCGAAACATGCCAACCGCCGCGACCAGCCCTACAAGGGCCGGTAAAATTCTGGCGGACGTTACCAGGCCTTCTTTGGCGCCCTCCAGAAACAGGTCGAATACCGGGGTACCCTTGACCAATCCATATCCTACGATGACCGCTATTACAACCGGAACCATTGCCGCTGCCATCAGGAATCCCTCCAGACAGGCGCCAGCAGCTTCGCAAAAAGGATTGCGACTGTGACCGACACAGCCGATGAGACCCATACGGCAGGCAGAATATCAAAAGGCGTCCCTGCGCCGTTCTTCATCCGCAAAAGTGCAATGGTGGTGGGAATCAGCTGGAAGGACGCGGTATTCAAAACAACAAAGGTTACCATATTGTTTGTGGCTCTTTTGGCATGTTCTTCCTTCTTCATTGCGCAGATCGCCTGAATACCAAGCGGAGTTGCCGCGTTTCCGAGTCCCAAAAAATTTGCAATCATGTTCATGCAGACAGCCTGGATCGCCTCCCCTTCCGGGTTTAGCCCTTTGAAAAGACGTTTTGTAATGGGCGAGAGCGCTTTCCCCAGCGCATGTGTCAGCCCTGATCCCTGCGCAATCTTCATCAGGCCGCTCCAAAGGCAAAGAACCCCCACCAGTGAAAAAGTAAGTTCCACCGCGTTCCCGGCCTGTTCTAAAGCCGCATTGGAAAGCTGGTCCAGGCGGCCATTCACAACAGAAAATACGAAAGACAGCAGAATCATGCCGCCGAAGATATAGTTCATCATCGTTCAATACCCCCTCGCCTATTTATATTCCACAGTTTTCACGGTTATGATTTTCGTAATAGTTACAAAAAACGACCAATCTTTTTAAAATTGTTTACTTTTTTCCAGATTTGGGCTATATTGGTAAGTAGGAATGATGGTTAGATCAAGTGTCATGATCAGGAGGTATTGCCCATGAAGTCTACCGGTATTGTCAGAAAGGTTGACGAACTAGGTCGTATTGTTCTTCCGATTGAGTTGCGGCGTACTTTGGACATCAACGAAAAGGATTCCCTGGAAATTTATGTGGATGGAAATCAAATTGTCTTGAAAAAATATGAACCCGCCTGTATTTTTTGCAACAGCGCCATCGATGTGATTAATTTTAAAGGTAGAAATGTCTGTACAGAATGCCTCAAGCAGTTAACTTCAACAAAATGATCTGATCTTGGCAGGATTCAAAAATAAAGCCACGAAGTACATACTTCGTGGCTTTTTGTATTTATGGATTTAAACACCGGGATATCTGGGCTCTTCCTCTTGAAAGGAATCAGAGGACGGTTCCTTCATTTCCCCGCCCCGGGCGGCCTGTTCCTCCATATAACGGTCGATATCCGGCTTATAAAGATATTCTTTGGTATTGTCGGAGCCGGCCTCTTCTCCCAACTGAATCAGATAGCGCGCATACATCGCGTAAGAGGACTGCATATACGGCATCACATAAAATATGGGGATAATAAAGATACACAGCAATCCCCAGCCGATAAACGACAGGATAAATCCAAACAGTTCCGCTTTATGTCCTTTTACCAGACGCACTCCGCTCTTAATACACTGGCTGGCCTTCTGCTCGGGGTGTTCAGCCAGCAGGTAGGGAGCGAGAAAATAGCGTAAAGAGATCAGGATGGAAAGAATCACAAGAAGAACAGCCCAAATCACCATCAGAATTACAACCACCGCGAAAACGGCGTTCGGCAGATTTCCGCCAAGCTGATGTTTATAGAACACAACAAATACGATTGTTGCAGCCATGGGCAGCGCCGGAAGAAGCAACCAGAGAAAAACGCGCAAACCGATTTGAAAATTAAGCCCAAGCGAGCGAAAATAACTTTTTGCAGTCTCAAAGTAGAAAAAGACACCGGATACAGGCTCCTGCTCTCCGCCTGTACGGCGGTAAAACCATCGGGCGCACCCCTGCTGTAAAGGTGTCATGACAAAAAAGATCAGAACGGAAACCAGCAGTGAAATCAGCGTGGAAACCGCTGCTACATTAGCCATATCGTCAAATGCAATCGACGGCGTCGCCGCGTAATCCACAAACTCAGGTACCCCGCTGACCGCCCGTATAACAGATTCAAGAATATTGATCATGATCGACGGCAGGAAAGTAATCACCATCACGCCGATCGCGCTGCCCCAGGCCCCGGCCAGAGCCCGTTTTGCGTTCATTTTTATCGTTTTTGACAGTCCCATAAAGTTCAGCCTCCTATCGGCAGGGATTTCGCCCCGGCCTTTCTATTTCTCAAGCAGCTCTTTGACTTTTCCCGCCACAAAGCCGCCCATCTCGTCGGTGGAATAAACCGGAAGAGCAGGGTCCCGGATATCCGCCGTGCGCGCAACATCCAGAGCGCTTTCAACCGCCTTTTCGATGGCATCCGCAAGTTCCGGCAGATCGAGCGAGTAACGCAGCATCATCGCCGCGGAAAGAATGGTAGCAAGCGGGTTGGCCAGGCCTTTCCCCGCAATATCCGGAGCGCTGCCGTGAATCGGCTCATAAAGCCCCAGTGTGCCGTCGCCCAGGCTTGCCGAAGCCAGCATGCCGATAGAACCCGAAATCATCGAAGCCTCATCGGAAAGAATATCCCCGAAAAGATTGCCGGTCACCAATACATCAAACTGCGCCGGATTGCGCACAAGCTGCATCGCCGCGTTGTCCACATACATATGGTTCAGCGCAACATCCGGATAATCCTGCGAAACGCGGGTAACGGTCTCGCGCCATACCCTTGAGGTTTCCAGAACATTGGCTTTGTCCACGGAGGTTACCCGGCGGTTCCGCTTGCGCGCCAGCTCAAACGCGTTCCTTGCAATACGCCCCACTTCAAACGTGCTGTACTGCATGTGGTCATATCCGGTTTCATACCCGTTTTCCTGTTTGCGGGCATGCTCCCCGAAATAGACATCCCCGGTCAGTTCCCGCACCACGAGAATATCCACGCCCGCGCGGATGATTTCTTCTTTCAGAGGGGAAGCGGACTGCAGCGCCGGAAAAATTGTCGCGGGGCGCAGGTTCGCATAAAGCCCCAGCGCGGAGCGGATTCCCAGCAGCCCCTTTTCCGGGCGCAGCGCGGACGGAAGGCTGTCCCATTTTTCACCGCCGACGGCTCCCAGCAGCACCGCGTCGGACGCTTTGCACTGTGCGACCGTCGCGTCGGGAAGAGGAGTTCCGGCCACGTCAATCGCGGCGCCCCCGAGCAGCGCATAGTTGAAATACAGTGCGATTTGGCGCGCATCGCAAGCGGCTTTCAGAACCCTTACCGCCTGTCTTACAATTTCAGGCCCAATGCCGTCGCCCTCCAGCACACAGATCTTGATAGGTCTCATCCAGAAGTCTCCTTTACCTAGATTGTTTTTCATTTTACTATGCGAAATGGAAAAATTCCACCTATAATTTATGAATTCACATCATGAATTTTCTTCCCAGAGAAGTTCTTCCGGCAGCTTTTCATAAGGAATCTGCTCATAGACTTCAAATTTCCGGTCACGCATCCACATCTGCGCGGTAAGCAGCAGCGTATAGCCGCGCCCGTCCTGCGTCGTCCAGCGCACCGCGTCGCGCTGGGGCAGCCCCAGCTCCGCCAAAAGGTTCATAATCAGCCCCCCGTGAGTTACCACAGCGACAGACAGCATTTTTTTCTCCATCATCTGCCCGAAAATATAGGATACGGCCTCCACCGAACGCCTTCTTAGCGACTGGACGGTTTCCCCATGAGGCGGGCAGCCGCCGGGCAATGAAATCCATTCCCGGAATACCGGGTCATGTTCCAGCTCGGAAGCGGTTTTCCCTTCAAAATCACCGAAATCCAGTTCCCGCAGTTTTTCGACCGGCTCGATCGGGCTGTTCGGATACAGGATTTCTGCCGTTTGTACCGCACGTTTTAAAGGGCTCGTGTACACCCTGTCTGCCGCCGGATAGTCGCTGGTCCTGTATAGCTGCTCCAGCGAGGCGCACCCCTGCTCACAAAGCGGGAGATCAGTAGTACCAATATAGCGCCCTTCGAGGTTTGCCTGTGTCAAACCGTGCCGAATCATGTGTATTTTGTATGTTAGCATAAATTCTTTACCTCTTTTTGACTTTATTCTACAAATATTTATAATATTTCACACACCTATTTACAAAAGGTTTTGCGTATTATATAATTTACAATACGTAAAAGACCTTGGGCGTATTTTTTTGTCGCCTGCAGATAGAAAAAAGGTTTTTGAGGGGTATTGACATGAACGCTGATTTTCCACGAGTCCTTACTTTGCTGCGCAAAGAACGCGGAATAAGCCAGAAGCTCGCCGCATCCAAGCTTGGTATTTCACAGGCCCTGCTTTCCCATTATGAAAAGGGAATCCGCGAATGCGGGCTGGATTTTTTAATCCGGTGCGCCGATTTTTATGAAGTTTCCTGCGATTATATGCTGGGCCGGTCCCCTGACCGGACAGGTTCCAAGCTGACTGTGGAGGATATTCCGGAACCGGATACCATTGGCAAAGAAAATGTTTTTAAAGCGGGGGTCCTCCCTGTTCTGAATAAAAAGCTGATTGCCAACTCGCTGAATATTCTGTTTGATTTGCTGTCCCGCAGCAAATGCAAGCCTCTGATCAATGAGGTGTCTTCCTTTTTAATGCTGTCGGTTTACCGCATGTTCCGTCTGGTATACGGCGCCAACCCGCGTAACCAAAACGCACTGTTCACCATCCCGGAAACTGTTTCCCAATGCTACGCGGATGCCGCCATGCAGGTCTCTTTCGCCAACGCGCAGTCGATCACCGAAGGGGACCCGGTAGCTGATATGGAGCGCATCGAAAATGTTGATCCGCTCTATGTAACGACAGAATCCCTTTCCCAGGATTATCCCCTGTTTGCCTCTTCACTTCTCAATCTTGTGCAGAATTCAGAAGCAAGGATCGCCTATCCGACCCATCTGAAACGATAAAGATATTTTATGATGATATCACGAATGCAAAGCACGCAGTGGTATCATTGACCATTAAGGCGGAAACAAACCTTGCGAACGTATCGCCTTGGCCATAAGTGCTAATAGTCACTTTTTGACTATTTTATCATGATTTATCATAATACGCAATGTTGTTTGCAGGCTGCCGCTTCATTCGGCGGCTTTTTATTTTGGCAAAAGCCGGCTTCCGTTGACATTCCACCGGCTTTGCTATAAAATTAGCATATCGTTTTATGCACTATTGCCGGATCAATTTCTTAGAAAGGGGTGGTTTTTTGCTGCACAAAACCATGCTGACAGCTGTTTTGCTGGCTGTATCGTTTTTATGCTCCTCCTGCACCGGGTTAAGCCCTGTCACCGGGGATTTAATGCAGCCGCCCCGACTGACCGCGGAACAAAAGGCAATCGACGATGCTCTGCGGGAATCTGTTACAGGGGATTTTACTCTGAAATATCCCAAAAGCGGCGACTATCGTTCCGCATTTATCTATCAGGATCTGGACAAAGACGGAGACGAAGAGGCGCTGGCGTTCTACTCCATTGGTTTGAGCAGTACGACTCGCGTCGCCCTGCTTGATAAGGAGGACGGCGTGTGGCGGGCTGTCAACGCGCTGTCAGGCGCGAGCGAAGAGGTGGAATTTGTCGCGTTCGCCCATATCTCCGGTCCGGACAGCGCGGACATCGTGGTCGGCTGGAGCAGCGAGGAAGAGACGGAAAAACAGCTGGAGCTTTATACCTGTTCGGGCGGTAAACTTGAGCGCATGCTGTTCCGGGACAGCTCCGGAAAAACCGACTTTAACTATTATGACACCTACCTCATCAATGATTTGAATACGGACGGACTGGATGATATTTTTCTGTTTAGCCGCGATGAACGCAACCGTCTGGAATCCTCCTGGATCAAGCAGCTTTCCTATGACAGCGAGGCCGGCGTTGTCCGGCTGTTCAGCGAACATTCCCTGTCGGATTCCATATCGCAGTTTGTCGGTGTTATTGCCGGCAATCTTGACCGCAGCAGCGGGCGCCGAGGCGTATTTATTGATGAGCTTCTATTTGGCGATGTGTTGGCCACCGAGGTGTTCACGCTGGATGACGACGGCCTTCTTGCCCCTGTCATCAGTATCGGCATGAGCGGCGATGAGAGCGAAGACGGGGGCCCGCCTCTTTACGAGCGTACCCTGCGGGATGCGATTTCCGGCGGAAAAGATACTCCTAAGGAAACTGTCTGCGCGGATATCAACGGCGATTCCGTTATTGAAATTCCGACTGCCCGTCTGCTGCCCGGTTACCAAAAGCAAAAGGACAGCGAGGCGCTGTATCTGACGGAATATATGCAGCTTCAGGGCAACAAGCTCGTACGCATGCTCGCCACAGTCATCAACCGGTCCGGAGGCTATCGTGTAAATTTTCCGGAAGACTGGATCGATCAGGTGACGGTTTTTGCCCAGCCGGAAACCAGCGAGTGGCGGTTTATCGAGTATAATGCATCCCTTGAGGACCCGTTTAGTGATCTTGCGGGCGAGCTGCTTCGGATCCGCGTAGTCTCCAAAAAAGGGTATCAGGATAAATTCCTCGAAAAATATACGGAATTGGATACCCGCGGCATGTTCACCTACTATGCCTACATTCCGGATAAGGTGAAGAGCAGCCTCTCGATCAGCTCCTACCAGCTGTCCTCCAAAAATCCCAATCGCATTTTTACCCTGCTTTAGGCTGCCGTATACAAAGAAAGGTGATTTTGATATGAAATGTGTTCTGGTTGTAGAGGATGAAGATGTCATCCGCGATTTTGAAGTGATTAATCTCAAGCGGTCCGGCTATGAGGTAGTGGATGTTTCCAACGGCGAGGAAGCCATGCAGGTGTTCGACCGTAACCCGTTCTACTTCGACGTGGTTCTGCTGGATGTCATGATGCCCGGCATGGACGGGTTTGAGGTCTGCCGCCGCATGCGGGAAAAGAACGCCTCGGTAGGGATTATTATGCTCACCGCAAAAGGCCAGGAAATGGACAAGGTCAACGGGTTGATGATCGGCGCGGATGATTATGTGACCAAGCCGTTTTCTCCTTCCGAACTGATCGCGCGCGTGGATGCGATTCACCGCCGCGTCACGATGGCTGCCGAAAAAGTGCAGGCCCCTGTTATCAGCGAACTGAAGTCAGGGCCTTTTACCCTGAATACCAAAAGCCGTACAGTTTCCAAAAACGGACAGATTCTGGAATTGACGCAGGTGGAATATCAGATTCTCGAGTACTTTTTCAACAACCCCAATACAGCGCTCGGGCGTCAGGATATCCTGAACAAAGTCTGGGGCGAAGGGTATTTCGGTGACATTAAAATTGTTGATGTCAACATCCGCCGCCTGCGCATGAAGCTGGAGGATGTACCGTCCGAGCCGCAATATCTGCTGACCGTATGGGGCTTTGGATATAAGTGGGTGCAGAAGTAATCCGGTTGAATTCTCAACTGCATCGGCCGAAAGGGAGGGATGACCATGGCGGCCAGAAAAATCACCAAGCGCTGGCTTTTCAATAATCTGGGCGTCATTCTTGTCATTCTGATTTCATTGGAAATCGGATTTTCGATGGGCATCCGCGCGTTTTATTACAATAATGTCCGCGCCGCGATTATGGCACAGGCAAACTACGTAACCAATCAGCTCACCGATTATTCCGAGGACATGTCCGGCAACTTTTCCGAACAGGTGCGCAGTCTGGTGGAGAATTTTAAAGAACGCAATCACATGGAGCTCATGACGGTCGACCTTGACCGCAGGGTCACCTTTACTTCCAGCGGATTCGAGGCGGATTCCACCATTCAGACCAGTGATTTTGACGATGCGATGTCGGTGGGAATCGGTGAATTTGTGGGGACTATAAACGGGGAAAACATCATGGCGATCACGGTTGCGTCCCCTGTCGTGGATCAGCAGCTTGCGGCCATGCGGTTCGCCGTATCGCTCGACCGCATCGACCGCCAGATTGTGCTGTTGATTCTGATTATTACCCTGTTCGGTGTGGCAATCATCTTTTTCGTCATCTTCTCCAGTTCCTATTTTATCAATTCCATTGTAAACCCGGTGGGTGATGTAAGTGTTACCGCGCGCAAGATTGCGCAGGGGGACTTCAACGCCCGTCTGCATAAGAAAAATGATGATGAGATCGGCGAGCTGTGCGACACCATCAACTATATGGCGGAGGAACTTTCCGCCAATGAAAAGATGAAAAACGACTTTATCTCCTCGGTCTCCCACGAGCTGCGCACCCCGCTCACCGCAATCAAGGGCTGGTCGGAAACGCTGGCCGACATGGGCGGCGAGGTCGATTCGGAGCTGCTTGGCAAAGGGATGCGCGTCATCACCGGAGAAACCGAGCGCTTAGCGCAGATGGTGGAGGAGCTTCTGGACTTCAGCCGTCTGCAGAACGGGCGCATGCAGCTTGTAAAGGAAAAGCTGGATCTGATTGCGGAACTTTCCGACGCGGTGCTGATGTTCGAGGAACGCGCAAAGCATGAGAATAAGCAGCTGATTTATGAAGAGCCCGATCAGGTCGCATTGTTTTTCGGCGACCGCAACAGGCTGCGCCAGGTATTCGTCAATATTATTGACAACGCGCTCAAATATTCCGACAGCGGCGACACCGTTACCGTTCATGCCGCGGTTACCGGCGAATCGATCCGCATATCCGTCGCCGACACAGGAATCGGCATCAAGGAAGCCTATCTGCCAAAGGTCAAGGAGAAGTTCTTCAAGGCAAATTCCACCCGCCGCGGTTCGGGAATCGGGCTTGCGGTCGCGGACGAAATCATTACCATGCACGGAGGCACACTGGAGATCACTTCAAAAGAAGGCGTCGGTACCAAGGTAACGATTGTGCTTCCCCTTGCGAAAAATTGAAAGTTGAAATGTTCATATATACGCTTTATAATGTCGTTATACTGCCGTAAAGTCAGGTGTCGGCGGTGCGGACATTCCCATGGGAACAGGAAGGATTTGATCATTTGTCGGAAAAAAGCTGTGCAGTGAAAAAAACATCCATCGGCGGTCAGGCCCTCATTGAAGGCGTCATGATGCGGGGCCCGCGTGTATCGGCCATGTCGGTCCGCAAACCGGACGGGACCATCTATTCGGAAACATGGGAGACCGCGGCAAACAGATGGTATACGAAGCTGCCGTTTGTCCGCGGAATCTTTAACCTGTTTTCTATGCTGGCGCTTGGCTATCAATGTCTGATGAAATCCGCAGATATCTCCGGGACTTCCGAAGAGGAGAACCCCTCCAGGCTGGAAATTTGGCTGGAAGAGCACCTCGGGGACAAGATGTCCGTACTGTTTAACGCGCTGGTCACCATCGTCGCCGTTGTGATTGCCGTAGGGCTGTTCATGCTGCTGCCGGCTACGCTTGTAAAATATCTGGGCAGCGCTCTCGCCGCTCCCAACTATCTGCTGACCATCGCCGAAGGAATCCTGAAAATCGTTATTTTTGTCCTTTACCTGTTCGCGGTTTCCCGTACCCCAGACATTCACCGTGTTTTTCAGTATCACGGCGCGGAACATAAAACAATTGCCTGCTATGAGGCGGGCGAAGAGTTGACCCCTGAAAACGCCATGAAATACCCCCGGTTTCATCCCCGCTGCGGAACCAGCTTTATGCTGATTGTACTGATTATTTCCATCATTGTCTTTTCTGTTGTGACGTGGAGCAGCATCTGGATGCGCGTGGCGCTGAAAATTCTGCTGCTGCCTGTAGTTGTCGGCATCGCGTATGAAATCATCCGTTTCGCCGGCCGCCACGACAATGCGTTTACCCGCGCGATTTCCGCCCCCGGTCTCTGGCTGCAGAACTTTACGACCTTTGAACCGGACGCCTCCATGCTGGAGGTTGCCATTGCCTCTATGAAGCCCTGCATCCCCGAAAACCAGGACGAGGACCGCTTCTGATGACGCTGAACGATTTATACCGCACCGCCTGTCAAAACTGTAAAGAGAAAGCGCAGGAAGATTCCTGCGCTTTTGACGTTTCCCTGCTGTTTGAGCATGTCATGGGCATCTCCCGCTACCGGCTGCCGCTGGTCGGGCAGAACCCTGCGGACGCGGAGAAAGCGGTAGAATTTCTGGATTTATGCGGCCGCTACGCGGAAGGCTACCCGCTGCAATACCTGCTCGGGGAATGGGAGTTTTTCGGGCTGCCGTTTAAAGTCGGCGAAGGTGTCCTGATTCCGCGTCCGGATACGGAAATCCTGGTTGAAACGGCGTTGGAACTGCTGAAAGGCCGGAAAAATCCCGTTGTGGCGGACCTGTGCGCAGGGTCCGGCTGTATCGCTGCGGCGATTGCGTACAAAAGGCCGGATGCGAAAGTTTTTGCACTTGAGCTGTCCGAAGCCGCCTTCCCCTATCTGCGCGAAAATATTGCACGCAACCAAGTCGAGGTGCAGGCCATACGTTGTGATGTATTCGCACCGCCCGAGCTGCCGCTGCTCGATTTAGCGGTGTCCAACCCGCCTTATATTCCGCAAAACGAGCTGGAGACCCTGCAAAAGCAGATCACCTTTGAACCGGAAATGGCGCTGTTCGGCGGAGAAGACGGTTATCATTTTTATCGCCGCCTTCCCGCAATTTACTACCATCTGCTGAAGCCTGACGGCGCCATTGCGTTTGAAACCGGGTATAACCAGGCGCAGAAAGTGTCCGGTCTGCTTCTCGCCGCGGGCTATGGAAAAATCGGAATCCGCAAAGATCTGGCCGGAATAGAACGTGTTGTATTCGGTCAAAAGTCCTGACACTGTATCTGGCAATAGAAAAGCCCGCTGATGCGGGCTTTTCTGCATGTTGCATATGGAGTTCAATTTTTGACTGAAGCGTTTTCCGGCTCGTCTTTGCTGAGGATTTTGCGGTACATGCTAATATATTCTCCCGCGGAGCGTTTCCATGTAAAATCGCTCTGCATCGCTTTTTGTATCACCTGTTTCCAATTTTCTCTGTCGTAATACAGGCTGGCGGCACGGTCTATCGCGCCAAGCATATCGTGCGCATTATAGGTTTTAAAGGTGAACCCGTTCCCCTTCAGCTCATCCCCGAGGTCGGTGATGGAGTCCTTCAGGCCGCCGGTCTCCCGCACGATCGGGAGTGTACCGTAACGGAGGGAAACCATCTGGGCCAGCCCGCACGGCTCGCTCTTGGAAGGCATCAGGAAGACATCGGAGCCGGCATAGATCTTTCTTGCTATATCGGGAAGAAACCCGATTTTTACGGCGGCTCTGCCCGGATACTTTGCCTGCATCTCCTGAAAAAAGCTCTCGAAGAGATAATCCCCCGACCCGAGGGCAACGATTTGAAGCTCCCGTTTCATCAGTTCCTCAAAGATGTACTGGATAAGGTCTATCCCCTTATGTGCGACAAAGCGGCTGACAATGCCTACCAGCATGACGTCCTTGTTCTGGCTCAAACCCATGGCCTTTTGCAGTTCAATCTTGTTGACCGTCTTCTTTTCCAGCGAGCCCGGCCCAAAATTCTCGTAAATGGCAGAGTCTGCCTCGGGATTATAGCTGACAGTATCGATTCCGTTCAAAATACCGGCCAGTTTGTGCTGATGATCTTTCAGAAGCCGGTCAAGCCCATGCGCAAACCAGGGGTCTGTAATCTCCCTGGCGTAGGTTGGGCTCACGGTTGTCACATAGTCGCTGACCTCAATGGCCGCCTTCATCATGTTCAGGCATCCGTCATACAGCATCGTCGGCGCCGCATAATAGGGAAGCCCCAGCACATCCGCCGCAATTTCCATCCCATATTTTCCCTGATACTGAATATTATGGATGGTAAATACCGTTTTGATGTCCTTATATTTATCAATCTGCCGGTAGAACAGGTTCAGGTAAACAGGGATCATGGCGGTCTGCCAGTCGTTGCAATGAATAATTTCAGGTTCGAAATCGATATATTGAATCATTTCCACGGCCGCTTTTGAGAAAAACGCGAATCTTTCCGCATCATCATAAAAACCGTAGATGCCGCCATCACGTTTGAAATAATATTCATTATCCAGCAAATAGTATTTGACACCGTTATGGCTTGCTTCAAAAACGCCGCAATACTGGTTGCGCCAGCCAAGATTGACGTAAAAATTGCAGACAAATTTCATCTTTCCCCGCAATTCCTGCTTGATTGCGCTGTAAAGCGGGAGCACTACACGGCATGCGTGCTGATAGTTCCGGATTGCGCGCGGCAGCGAACCCGCAACATCCGCAAGGCCTCCTGTCGCAATAAACGGGTTGGCTTCTGATACGGCAAATAAAATCTTCATAGTGACCCTCCCTGCACTGGCGTTGGTTCAATTCTTTTCCAAAGACAGCTGCTCCTGTCTCAGCAGGCCTGCCTTCCGGACTTCATACAGTATTGCCTTTGGCAATATAGATCGGATAGGTGTCGCACCCAATCAGCGTGCGCGCGTTCTTTACCAGCACGTTCTTGTCTGTAATGACATACTCAAGATGGGTATTGTCACTGACCATGGTGTCCTGCATGAGAATACAGTTGTTTAAGACAGCCCCTTTGCCGACTCTGACACTGCGAAAAATCACGCAGTTTTCCACAGTACCGTCGATGATGCAGCCATCCGCAATCAGCGAATTGCTTACCTTTGCCGACAATCCATATTTAACCGGCACTTCGTCGCGCACCTTGGTAAAAACGGGCAGATCGCGGGGAAACAGCTGCGAGCGGACTTCGGTGCTCAGCAGTTCCATATGGGCGTCGAAATAGGAGCGCAGGCCAGAAACCCTATGGGAATATCCGGTGAATTCATAGGCTTTCAGGCTCAGTTTGCCGATAGACGGCTGAATCGCGTGGCGAATCAGCGAATAGTGATCGTGACTGATTCCTTCGCTGACCATGCGTTCCAGCAGCGTTTTTTCCACCAGCATGACATTCATGTAAACGTTCTGGCTGCCCTTGACATCCGGCCTCACAAGGATGTCTGTGACATTGTGCTCGCTGTCGTAGATGACAGTTGTGATATTCCGCAGGTTTTCCGGCTGTACCTGTGCATTTTTCACCATCATCGTAACCTGCGCGCCGTTTTTGATATGTTCGTTGATCATGCCGCGCAGGTCGATATTGGCAATAATGTCACAGTCGCACAGGAGCACGTATTTCGCGTTGCTGTGCTTGATGAACCCCATCGCTCCTCGCAATGCTTCCAGCCTGCCGCGATAAATCCCGCTGCCGCCGCGGCTTGCAAACGGCGGCAGGATCACCAGCCCGCCGCGCTTCCGGGAAAGGTCCCACGCGCGCCCTGCGCCCACATGGTCCATCAGGGACTGGTAGTTTTGCTTGGTTACAATTCCGACATCCGTGATGTCGGAATTCACCATGCTGGAAAGCACAAAGTCGATCAGGCGGTAGCGGCCTCCGTAAGGCACTGAGCCGGTGGTACGGTTTTCTGTCAGTTCGCCAAGCATGGTATCATGCATATTGGAGAAGATGATACCCAAGACCCTGTTTTCCCTCATAGACTACTGCACCCCCTGCACATCTTTTTCGACCATGGATTTTGGGGCCACAGCGGCTCCTCTTCCAATACGAACTCCGTTCCCGACCACGGCAACTCCCCAGCTGTCCTTGTCTTCCGCGTCCTCCGGACGCTGCCCGATCACCACGTTTTCTTCAATCACGCAGTTTTCCGCAATGATCGCATATTCGATTACGGCATTCTTCCTGATGACCGTTCCGGGCATTACAATGGAATCTCGTACCGTCGCGCCTTCTTCCACGGTGACGCCCGAAAACAGGATGGAAAAGTCAACCAGGCCTGCGATACTGCAGCCTTCCGTCACCATTGAATTCTGCACAACGGCGCCCTGCGCGATAAAATGCGGGGGCATCACCGGGTTTCTGGCGTAAATTTTCCAGCTGTCGTCGTATAAATCAAGCGGGACCTTCGGGTCCAGCAGATCCATGTTTGCTTCCCACAGGCTGTCGATCGTGCCGACATCCTTCCAGTAGCCTTCAAACGGATAGGCTACCATCTTCTGCCCGTCTCCCAGCATGGCAGGCAGAATGTCCTTGCCGAAATCATTATGGGAGTTCGGATTTTTCGCGTCATCCTCAAGGTACTGCTTCATTTTTTTCCACGAGAATATGTAGATGCCCATGGACGCCAGATTGCTCTTTGGTTTGGGGGGCTTTTCCTCAAACTCATAAATCGTGCCGTCCGGGTAAGCGTTCATGATGCCGAAGCGGGAAGCCTCCTCCATCGGAACCTGCAAAACCGCGATGGTGCAGTCGGCCTGCTTTTCCTTATGGTATCCCAGCATTTTTTCATAATCCATTTTATAGACGTGATCACCGGACAGAATCAAGACATATTCAGGATCATACCGCTCGATAAAATTGATATTCTGGTAAATGGCGTTTGCTGTTCCCGTATACCAGTCGGAGCCGGAGCTTTTTTGATAAGGCGGGAGGACGAATACGCCTCCATTTGTGCGGTCGAGATCCCACGGCTGCCCGTTTCCGATATATTCGTTGAGCACCAGAGGCTGATACTGTGTCAACACACCGACTGTGTCAATCCCGGAATTGACACAGTTGGAAAGCGGAAAATCGATAATCCGGTATTTCCCTCCAAACGGCACCGCGGGTTTTGCAAGGTTTTTCGTCAGGGTATAAAGCCTGCTGCCCTGCCCACCTGCCAAAAGCATGGCAATCCATTCCTTTTTGCATGACATGTATCTTCCCCCTTTATTGATGATAGAATCCCTTGTTCATTTGTCTTTCGTCTTGCGACGGCCCGCCCTTTTTCCGGCTGCGGCGTCGGTACTTTTCTTTGCGGCGGCATCTTCGTCCGCTTGATGTTTTTGCGTTCTGTGCGCTTTTTTAGGCCTGCCTTTCAGAAATACAACCGCGAGAGGCGGAACCGTAAGCAAAATGGACTGTTTGAACCCATGGTCAGAGACATTTTTCACCCGGATCGCACCCTTGTTGATTACGCCCGACCCGCCGAACCGGACATCATCCGTGTTGAAAATCTCGTCATAGGAGGTCGCGTCCGGTATCCCCACACGGTAATTTTCGCGGGTAACCGGCGCGAAATTACAGACAATGACCAGATCCTGCCCGGTTTCATCAACGCGGCGGAAAGCAATGATATTTTGGGCATGGTCGTCATGGGCAATCCAGTTGAAACCATCCCACGAATCCTCCACCTGCCACAGGCAGGGGGTCTTGAGGTAAAAATGGTTGAGTTCCCTGGCAAAATCACGCATCTGGCGGTGCGCCTCATAATCCAGCAGGCACCAGTCAAGCTGTTGTTTATAATTCCACTCGATAAACTGCGCGAACTCACAGCCCATAAACAGGAGCTTTTTGCCCGGGTGGGTCATCATATAGGCCAGAAAAGCGCGTGCCCCCGCAAATTTCATCGCGTAGTCGCCCGGCATTTTATTGATCAGGGAGCATTTTCCGTGCACCACTTCATCATGGGAGATGGGCAGGATAAAGTTTTCACTGAACGCATAAAACAGGCTGAAGGTGAGTTTATCGTGGTTATAGCTGCGGAAAATCGGATCCAGCGAATGATAGGCCAGCATATCGTTCATCCAGCCCATATTCCATTTAAAATTGAATCCCAGCCCCCCGACATAAGCCGGTTTTGTTACCAGCGGCCACGAGGTCGATTCCTCCGCAATCATCAGCGCGCTTGGGTGTTCAGTCAGCACCGCGGTATTCAGTTTCTGCAAAAAGGCGGTAGCTTCGAGATTCTCCCGCCCGCCGTTCAGGTTGGGCAGCCACTCCCAGTCCTCACGGCCGTAGTCAAGGTAAAGCATAGAGGCGACCGCGTCGACACGAAGCCCGTCGATATGGTACTTTTCCACCCAGAACATCGCATTGGATACCAGAAAACAGACCACTTCATTGCGCCCGAAATCAAAGATGCGGGTTCCCCAGTGCGCGTGCTCCCGTTTATGTACGTCCTGATATTCATAAAGCGGCTGCCCGTCAAACTCATAAAGCCCGTGGGCATCCTTTGGGAAATGGGCGGGGACCCAGTCCATAATCACGCCGATGCCTGCCTCATGGCATTTTTCCACCAGATACATAAAATCGTGCGGAGTTCCGTAACGGGAGGTGGGGGCAAAATAACCGGTCACCTGATAACCCCAGGAGCCGTCGTAGGGATGCTCCATCAGCGGCATCAGTTCCAGATAATTATAGCCCATATCGGTGAGGTAGGCTACCAGCTCATCCGCGGCTTTCCGATAGTCGAACACATTTCCGTCCGGATATCTGCGCCATGATCCGAGGTGCACCTCATAGATGTTCATCGGGCTGCGGTAAGGGTTGAGCTCCTTGCGCTTTTCCATCCACGCCTGATCATTCCAGTCATATCCTTCAATGTCATAAAGCTTGGATGCCGTTTCCGGGTTGGTCTGCGCATGGAAGGCATACGGATCAGCCTTCATTAAGGAGCGGCCGTCCTGTGTGGAAATGCAGAACTTGTAATTGTCGAACTGTTTGAGACCCGGCACGGAGCATTCCCAAACTCCCGAACGGTGATCCTGTACCAGACGCATGGGATTGCTTTCCTTTTGCCAGCCGTTAAAGTCTCCCACCACCGATACCGACTCCGCATTCGGCGCCCAGGTGCGGAAAATGAAACCCCGTTCTTCCGCACTCCGATAGGGATGCGCGCCAAAAAACTCATACGCCTTGTAATTTGTACCCTGATGAAACAGATACAATGGTAAGTTCTCATTTGTCTTAGCCATTGTTTCACCTCCCTTTTCTATATATTAGCAGTTTTATGAGCTTAATTCAAGTATTTATTGTGAATATTCCAGTAAATATTCAGGTAAAAGTCCCTCCGATTTGGTTGATTTACCTATATATTTTTCACAATCCTATACTTTTCGCCAATGCAATTTGAATCTGGGGAATGACGCGTTTATCAGGCGGCTCGATCCCCACAAACAGTTATTATACAGCTGCTCTATTGTCGTTTTTTCAAAATTTCCGTCTGCGGCAAAAACAGGATATAAAAAAGCAGAGGGATTCACCCTCTGCTTTTTTATCAAACATACTGAGTCTTATTTCGCGTCAACAGTTGCCATATGAGCGATGAGCATCAGGACCTTGTTGCTGTAACCCCACTCATTGTCATACCAGGAAACCAGCTTGACAAATTTGTCGGTCAGAGCGATACCGGCCTTTGCGTCAAAGATGGAAGTGTGCGGATCGGTCAGGAAGTCGGAAGAAACAACCTGGTCTTCCGTGTAATCGAGAATGCCCTTCATCTCGTTTTCAGAAGCCTTTTTCACCGCGGCGCAGATTTCCGCGTAGGTGGCCGGTTTCGCCAGGTTAACGGTAAGGTCAACCACGGAAACATCCAGTGTCGGTACACGGAAGGACATACCGGTCAGTTTGCCATTAAGCTCAGGAATTACCTTGCCGACCGCTTTGGCAGCGCCGGTGGAGGAAGGAATGATGTTGCCGGAAGCAGCGCGTCCGCCTCTCCAGTCCTTCTTGGAAGGCCCGTCAACAGTCTTCTGAGTGGCTGTTGTGGAATGAACGGTCGTCATCAGGCCATCCACAATGCCGAAATTATCATGAATTACCTTGGCAAGAGGAGCAAGGCAGTTGGTGGTGCAGGAAGCATTGGAAACGATCGTCATGTCTTTGGTGTATTTGTCGTTGTTAACACCCATAACGAACATCGGGGCGTCATTGGAAGGGGCGGAGATGACAACTTTCTTTGCGCCGGCTTTCAGATGGGCGGAAGCCTTAT
The DNA here is from genome assembly GCF_900186535.1 of Marasmitruncus massiliensis. Lineage (GTDB taxonomy): Bacteria > Bacillota > Clostridia > Oscillospirales > Ruminococcaceae > Anaerotruncus > Anaerotruncus massiliensis_A. Next base: position 503,829 of record NZ_FYDE01000003.1, on the reverse strand, counting down.
CCATTGTAGTGAATACGCCGGTAGACTCTACCACATAGTCAGCGCCCCACTGGCCCCACGGAATTTCTTCGGGATTCATGCAGGCGGAAACGTTAATGGATTTGCCGTTTACAATCAGCTTGTCTCCGCTTGTGGAAACTTCGCCTTCAAAGCGGCCGTGCATGGTGTCATACTTTGTCATGTAAACCATGTAGTCCAAATCAATGAACGGATCGTTAATGCCAACAATTTCAAATGTTTCGGGCTGTGCAACTGCAGCGCGGAAAACCAGTCTGCCGATACGACCAAAACCGTTAATACCAACCTTAATTGCCATATGGAATGACCTCCTAGTATTTGTTTTACTTTATTTTATATCATTTCCAATGAAACTACAAGTTCTTTGTGATTTAATAAACAATTTTTTTTGTTTTCTTCAATCTTCTTCCTGTAATACTCTGCTTTTTATTGAAAACGCCTAATTGATCGATTATAATAAAATCAGTATTTTTGTGTCGAACACTTTGCCTTTTCAAGTGTGCATATTTACAATTGCCATCGAAAAAATAAAGCTATAACGTTTCCGAAAGGACTGTCCATGTATTTTCAGAAGAATGACGGTTTTTTAGACCGTCTAATTGCCATGTATTCAAAAGCAGGGTTTCCAGCTGCCATCCTGGATGATGACTTTAATATTATCTGGTGCAGCGACTCGGCAAAACTCAGTTTTCCCGGACTTTCGCTCCCGGACGGCGCCCGAACGCTTCTATCCGGATGTGATTTTTCCCGGATCAAAGAAGAAATTGAGATAAAAGGGGTTTACACAAGTTCAAACAGCATAGAGCCTTTTGGCAATCCCCCTATTTCGATCTGTGCTTTGCTTTCTGAGGATTCCGAACTGTATCTGATGCAGCTCCCAAGCTCCGCCCCACAGGGAACCGGCATGCAGCCCGAAGGGGTTTCCCGCATCCTTTCCGCACTGAATAGCCAGTACCGCACACCGATCTCAACTATTTTTTCCACCCTTTCCATATTGGTTCAGGAGTTCAGGCAAAACAGCGCCGGAAGGGATCTTTCAAAGTTATTGGCACATTTGGAAACGATTAATCAGAATTGTTACAAAGTCTTACGAAACTGCGAACTGCTGACCACATATACCCGGCTGGCGGGCGGTCTTTCACCGGTGCGTCCGATCCGGATGGATTTGTTCAGTTTTCTCCGAAGCCTGTTTGAAGTCTGTACAGAGATGACCGCCCGCAGCGGCATTCAGCTTTTTTATGAGGTTCCGGAAGGCGTCCTGATTATAAGCTGTGATCAATCCAAGCTGGTGTGCGCCATTATGTGCGTACTGTCCAATTCCTGCCGTTTTACGCGGGAAAATAACAGCATCGATATCCGGGTGCGCCAGATGGACAATTCGGTGAGCATCGCCATTTCCGATCGCGGGACAGGAATTCCGTCCCATGTCCAGCCCCATATTTTTGAACCCTATTTCTCCTACAGTAAAGACGGGGGGCCTTTCGTGGGCAACGGGCTCGGGCTTCCCCTCGCAAAGCAGGCAGTTTGCGCGCTTGGAGGCACGATCGCCCTGACCTCCGTTGAAAACGAGGGAACCACCGTTGTATTCACTCTGCCTGTCACAGACGACAGCTCCGCCCCGCTTGCCGTGAACAGCAGTGCAGTTGATTATCTGGAAGACAGATTTTCCATACCGTGGATTTATCTGGCTGATAGTATCCGATGCCCTCTGTAAGAAGCCCGGATTTGCCGCACGCACAAAATTCCCTGTTTTTTCCCAACAACTTTTCACATTTTGGATATTGCAATTATCCGCGAAAAAAGGTAAAATTAGAAAATGTTTGATTTATTGGATTTTGATATTTAAACCCGATAAAAAGGCTGTTTATCGGGTTTTCAATAAATCCTGGCCAGTGTTTGCTCTTGAAAATAGCAAGTACTTATTAAAATAGTGTGATCATGTGCCGTTCTGACAGGAATGCTTCAACGAGGAAGCACATTCGCCGCAACAAGTATGAGAAGCCGCTTTTCCGTGGCGTTTTCTCAGGTTTGCTGCGGGCTTCCAGGAAAAACAACATTCCCGATGCACGGCATAATTTTGTAAATCATTATAAATATGCTGCCTGTTTTCCGTCTGCCACACAGACCGGAAACGATCCGCGGGCGGCGGGATGGAGGAAACTATGCCAGTCAAATACGTATTCGTCACAGGCGGCGTCGTATCCGGCTTGGGTAAGGGAATTACTGCCGCCTCTCTTGGCAGACTGCTCAAGGCCAGGGGATACAGCGTCACCATGCAGAAGTTCGACCCTTACATCAATGTGGACCCGGGTACGATGAGCCCCTATCAGCACGGAGAGGTATTTGTTACCGACGATGGGGCCGAAACAGACCTGGATTTGGGGCACTATGAGCGTTTTATTGATGAAAACCTGTCGGTCAATTCCAATATCACCACCGGTAAGGTCTATTGGTCCGTCATCAACAAGGAACGCCACGGAGATTATCTGGGCGGAACCGTGCAGGTCATTCCCCACATTACCAACGAAATCAAGGACCGCATCTACCGGGTCGGCAAGCAGGGCAGCGACGTTGTCATCACTGAAATCGGCGGCACCGTCGGCGACATCGAAAGCCTTCCTTTTCTGGAATCTATCCGGCAGTTTGTCTCGGAGGTCGGCAAAGAAAATGCCATCTATATTCACGTGACTCTGGTTCCCTTCATTTCCGGCTCCAATGAGCTGAAATCGAAGCCCACCCAGCATTCTGTAAAGGAACTGCTTTCTCAGGGCATTCAGCCGAATATTCTGGTCTGCCGCGCGGAAATGGAGCTTCCGGAGGAAATGCGCCAGAAGCTCGCCCTTTTCTGCAATGTGCGCCGTGAGGATATTATTCAGAATTTGACCGCCTCCACGCTTTACGAAGTACCGCTGATGCTGGAGCGCGAGGGGTTGGCGGACGCAGTCTGCCACCATCTTGAGCTGGAAAACCATAAGCCCGAGCTTTCCGAATGGTCGGCAATGGTCGAACGGCAGAAAAAAGCTTATAAACGGGTGACAATCGGCGTGGTCGGTAAATACATCGCCCTGCCTGATGCCTATCTTTCCATTACCGAATCCCTCCGCCACGCCGGCATCCCCAACGACGCAAATGTTGATGTGCGGCTGATTGATTCCGGTGAAATCACCGATGATAACGCGCATGAAATCCTGTGCGGCTGTGACGGGATCCTGGTTCCCGGCGGGTTCGGTGACCGCGGCATTGAAGGGATGATATCGGCCGCCCACTATGCCCGAACCCACGGTATCCCCTATTTCGGAATCTGCCTGGGCATGCAGATTGCGGTCATCGAGTATGCACGCCATATGCTGCATTTTGAAGACGCTAATTCCGCTGAATTCGATGAATCTTCCTCCCACCCGGTCATCCATATCATGAAAGAACAGCAGGAAATTACCGACAAGGGCGGTACGATGCGTCTGGGGCTTTATCCGTGCAAACTGGCGGAAGACACGATTCCGCAAAAGCTCTACGCGGAAGGGCTGATCTACGAGCGCCACCGCCATCGTTATGAGTTTAATAACCAGTACCGTAAGGAATTTGAAGAAAACGGGATGAAAATCGCCGGTTTGTCTCCGGATTCCCGTCTTGTTGAAATCATAGAGGTCCCCGATCACCCATGGTTTGTGGGCGTGCAGTTCCATCCGGAATTCAAGTCCAGGCCGAACCGCCCGCATCCGCTTTTTTATGGCTTTGTTTCCGCGGCGATTAAAATCCGCGAATCCAAATAACGGCATCTGCTGCGGAGGATTGGTTGCAAAAAGCAATCAAATCCTCCGCAGTTTCTTTTTTCCCGCGGAAAAGCGGATGCGTTTGCCATTTTTTATGAAAATTCTGTTCATTTTCCGTATTTTGTGCTATACTATATATCTATGTGTAGGATATCAAACTCACTGCGAGGAGGCTTTCCATTATGAATGGAACTGGAAAAACATTTTATATCACGACGCCGATCTACTATCCGTCGGACAAGCTGCACATCGGGCACAGCTACTGCACCGTTGCGACAGATGTCATGGCGCGTTATAAGCGAATGCAGGGGTTTGATGTGATGTTCCTGACCGGAACGGACGAGCATGGCCAGAAAATTGAGCTGAAAGCGCAGGCCGCCGGGGTTACGCCGAAGCAGTACGTCGACAACGTGGTCGCGGGCATCCAGCAGCTCTGGAAGATGCTGAACATCTCCAACGACCGCTTCATCCGCACCACCGACGATTATCATGTGGAATCGGTTCAGAAAATTTTTAAAACCCTCTACGACAAGGGATATATTTATAAAGGCTCCTATAAGGGCAAATATTGTACGCCGTGTGAATCCTTCTGGACGGAAAGCCAGCTGAAAGACGGCAAATGCCCCGACTGCGGGCGCGATGTCATCGATGCCGAGGAGGAAGCCTATTTCTTCAAGCTCTCCGCGTTTTCGGACCGCCTTGTGCAGTACTACGAAAAGCATCCGCGCTTTATGGAGCCCCAAAGCCGCCTGAACGAGATGGTGAACAACTTCATCAAACCGGGCCTGGAGGACCTGTGCGTCTCCCGCACCTCGTTCACATGGGGAATTCCCGTTACCTTTGATACCAAGCATGTGGTGTATGTCTGGGTGGACGCCCTGAGCAACTATATCACCGCCCTTGGCTACGGCAACGAAAAATATCATGACTTTGAAAAATACTGGCCTGCCGACGTGCACTTTGTCGGCAAGGAGATCATGCGTTTCCACACGATTATCTGGCCCGCCATGCTGATGGCGCTCGATCTGCCCCTCCCGCAGAAGGTCTACGGCCACGGCTGGCTGCTGCTGGAAGGCGGCAAGATGTCCAAATCCAAGGGCAACGTCGTCGATCCGGTCGTGCTGATTCAGCGTTACGGTGTGGATGCCATCCGCTATTTCCTGCTCAGGGAATTCCCGTTCGGTTCGGACGGGCTGTTCTCCAATGAAGGACTGATCAACCGCATCAACGCCGACCTTGCAAACGACTTGGGCAATCTGGTTTCCCGCTCCGTCGCCATGGTTGACAAATACTTCGGCGGCACGCTTCCTTCCGAACGCAAAGGCGAGCCTCTGGATGAAGAAGTCCTCTCGATTGCCCGCAGTCTGCTGGAAAAGTACGAGACTCAGATGGAAAACTATGCTTTTCAGAACGGCCTGATTGAAGTATTCAAGCTGATTTCCCGCACCAACAAATATATTGACGAGACCGCACCGTGGGTTCTTGCGAAGGACGAGGCTAATAATCCCAGGCTCGCATCCGTACTGTATAACCTGCTGGAATGCGTGCGCATCTGCGGAATCCTGCTGACACCGTTTATGCCGGAAACCGTGAGAAAGATCTTTGAGCAGATCGGCGCCGATGACGCCATTACCACCTATGAATCCGCAGGCACTTTCGGCCTGCTGCCGCAGAATGCCGTGATTCACAAAGGCGACAGCCTGTTCCCGCGCATTGATGTCGCCAAAGAGCTTGCCGATCTGGAAGCCTCCAAACAGGCCCCAAAAGAGGAGGAAAAAGAGGCTCAGCCCGCCGCCGTGCAGGGAGTTGCCTCTCTCATCACCATCGACGACTTTGCCAAGGTGCATCTGCGCGTCGCAAAGGTGGTTGCCTGCGAGCCGGTGCCCAAAGCCGATAAACTGCTGAAGCTCCAGCTTGACGACGGTACAAAAGCCGGACGCCAGGTGGTATCCGGAATCCATCCGTGGTATGAGCCGGACGCTTTGGTCGGCAAAAAAATCATTGTGGTCGCCAACCTCAAGCCCGCCAAATTGCGCGGAGTGGAGAGCAACGGGATGATTCTGGCTGCCGACGCCGGGGAAAATGACGTGAAAGTTATTTTTGTGGACGACAGCGTCCCCTGCGGTTCAACCGTCCGCTGAAAGTATTCGAATATCTGGGCGGGGGCGAAGCTCCCGCCTTTTTTATTCTGATTGGTTCCCCGCTTTCGGCGGGTTTGAAAGGAGGGTTTCCCCTTGCTGCATCACATTTTCGATACCCATGCCCACTATGACGACGAGCGGTTTGACGGCGACCGCGAAGCGGTGCTGGCTTCCTTGCCGTCCAAAGGGGTTCATGCGGTGCTGAACGCCGCCTGCGACAAGAAAAGCTGCCTGACCAGCATTGAACTTTCCCGCTCCTACGACTTCATTTATGCCTCAGTCGGGATTCATCCGCACAGCGCCGATGAGTTTTCCGAATCGGACACAGAACTGCTGGCGGGCTACACCAAACTGCCGAAAGTGGTGGCGATCGGGGAAATCGGGCTGGATTATCACTATGATTTCTCGCCGCGCGAAACCCAGAAGCTGGTCTTCGAGCGGCAGATTCAGCTGGCGCTGGAGCTTGATCTTCCGATCATTGTCCATGACCGCGAAGCTCACGCGGATACGATGGAGCTGCTCCAAAAATACCGCCCGCGCGGAATCCTGCACTGCTATTCCGGCAGCGCGGAAATGGCGAAGGAGATTTTGAAGCTCGGCATGTATATCGCCTTCGGCGGCGCCGTTACCTTTAAGAACGCGCGCAAAACGCTGGAGGCGGCCGCCGCTGTGCCGCTGGAGCGGCTGCTGGTGGAAACCGACTGCCCCTATATGACGCCGGAGCCGCTGCGCGGAACCAGATGCGATTCTTCTCTGATCGCTTATACCGCCCAAAAGCTGGCGGAGCTGCATGGGGTCGACCCACAGCAGCTGTTGGACCGGACATGCAAAAACGCGTATGAGGTTTATCAGATCGCGGAGTAAAAATCGATAAAAAATACGAAAAGAAGTAGGCGATAGCAATCGCGGGGCGATTGAATGAACGGGATTTTTTAGAAAAGGGTGAATGAAATGTTGATTTTAGCGGACGCGCAGAAGGCTTATCTTGCATTTTTGGATGTGAACTATTCCTACCGGTTTGCCAAGCAGATGGAACAGTTTAAATCCAATTCGGTGCTCGGATACCGAACGGCGGGTTCCCGGGCGGAATTCGAAACCGGGGAACTCCTGTTCCACGAGATGAAGCGCATCGGCCTGACGGACGTCTGCAAGGACGCGTTTACCCTGGATACCTGGGAATTCGATCATGCCCGTCTTTCCTTCAAAGATACCGGCGGCACTGTCCGGCGGTTTGAACTGGGCGGCTACCAGACGAATTTTCATACTGGCGGGGCGAAGAAATTTGCAATCGTTTCTGCCGGAAAAGGCACCGCGGAGGAACTGTCGGGCCTGAACGTTGAGGGAAAACTGGTTCTGATCGACATCAACCAGCGCGATGACTGGTGGATCAGCTATCCGGTCTATCAGGCACACCTGCACGGAGCCGCCGCTGTGATCGCCGTACAGAACAACGGATACGGCGAAGTGGACTCCACCGCGCTCAATGCGCAGAACATTGCGGGGCCTGCCGACGCTCCCGCTTTTTCCCTTTCGCAGGCGGACGCGCACCTGCTCCGGAACTACATCGCATCCTGCGGCGGAGAAGCCGCCGTCCTCTTCGACGCCAGCTCCACCGTCGGTTTCGACGGCACCTCCTACAACATCGTCGGGAAAATTCCCGGGCGCGACCCGGATTCCATGTTGCTGGTGTCCGCGCACTATGATTCCTATTTCTCCGGCTTTCAGGACGACAACGCCGCGGTTGCGCTGATGCTGAGCATTGCACGCTCGATTCTCGCAAGCGGTTACCGACCGGAAAAAACGCTGGTTTTCTGCGCAATGGCCGCGGAGGAATGGGGAGTTTCCAATTCCAAATATGACTGGTCCACCGGCGCTTACAATGAGATTTTCCGCGTCCATCCCGAATGGGCCGGCAAGGTCGCGGCGAACATCAACTTTGAACTGCCCGCCTACGCGCATGACACACAGGATGTCATCCGCTGTGTTTATGAATATTCCACTTTTCTAAACGCCTTTGTCTCCAAAGTTCCCGATATCACCCACCTCTATCCCGACGGGCTTTCGATCGTTTCACCTGTTATGACCTGGTCGGACGATTTTTCGATGGCGATTGCCGGTGTCCCCTCAATGGTGAATGATTTCGCGGAAGGCAGCTACATGGAGACCCACTATCACACCCAGTTTGACAATGACGATGCCTATGACGAAAGCATCTACCGGTTCCACCACGCGCTTTACGGTACCCTGCTTCTGGCTTATGACCGCTGTGCGGTTCCCCCGCTGGATTTTGTCCCGCGTCTGGAAGCGCTCAAGGACAGGATCGATATCGAACGGATGACACAGTGCGGCGCCAATGCCAGCGGGCTGATCCTTTCCGTCAACCGGGCGCTGACGGCGGCAGAGCTGCTCTATCAGCAGGTATGCACGCTGAACCATCATTATGCCAATGCGCTGGACAGCGGCGACCGTTCCGCAGCGGATGCGCTGTATGCAAAAAGCCGCACGCTGTATGCGGGGCTTCTTTCGGCCTTTAAATTCTGTGAGGACAGGTTTACCCGCCTCGGGTGGCACGATGCCGTGCTGTTTCCGCACGAATATGCGCAGCTCAATCTGGCTCTTCTGGACGGAGCACTGCGCGCGCTCAATGCGGGCGATGTAAACAGCGCGCTGGACCACTGGCTCCATCAGATCGACACCACCTGGTACGCCTACTATTTCGATGAAGCCGTATGCCGCCATTTCACCGACTATGTGCTCCATCAGCCCGCGGACCGGCTGATGTGGGGTGCGGGGCGCATTTGTGGTCTGGTCGATCTTGTGGATGTTGTAAAGTCCCTGCTGAGAAAACGCGGCGGTATGCAGAATCTCAAGAGCGAAATTTTTATTCTGCAAAATGCTGAAAAGGAGCTTTCCCAACAGTTGATCGAGAGCGTGTCGAAAGAAATCGAAGCATTGGACTTCCTGTCCGCCCAATTGCAGGAACTTTTGAAATCGTGAGAGATACGGCGAAATACAGAGCATATGCGAGGATTCGCAAGCATGCATCTTCTGAGAGTGTTCAACTCCGTCCAACTCCAAACTGTTCCTGCACAAAGCGTTTGCAAAAAACTTGTGCAGAGTGTTAGAATATAGGTAATCCAAATACACAGTTCCATCCGGCAAACTACTAATTAGGGGTGGAATTATGGACTAGTCAAACTCACCAAATTAAATTCGAAGTTTAACTCGTAACAATTGTAAAAGGTGAGTGAAATCGTGAAAACCGACCAACTATATCGCGTAGAGAGAAAAGATTTTGGCAAGCTCAATCAGCTTCTAACCGAATGTTTTCAGAAAGACCCTCTCTACTGTCAGCTAATCCCGCAAAGAGATAAACGTAAAAAACTTCTGCCGGAACTTTTTAGCTGTGATTTGGATGAGATGTTTGAAAACTGTGAAATCTATGCCGACAGCAAAGACCTCAATGGAATCATTATTGTTTCCGACGAGACGGAACCGTACAACCCGCTGAAATACTACGCGCTCGAACTTTTCTACGCGCTCAAATCGGGGCTATACCTCATCCGTGACGACCATTCGCTTGCTACCCTCTGGAATTTCATCAAAGGGAAGGATTATCTGTCGTCCAGCTGGACAGATTCGATCAACACAGATCGGCGTATGCATATTATTTATTTCGCTGTGCGTCCGTCGATGCGCGGCAAAGGCATCGCCGGAAAGCTGATGAACAGCGTTCTGCAGTATGCCGACGAGCATCACTTGACAACCTCACTGGAAACACATAACGAGCAAAACCTAAGCTTGTATGAACATTATGGTTTCCGTCTTTATGAGGTGATGCAAAAGCATTTTGAACTCAAACAGTTTTGCATGGTTCGATAAAACCGAACCGGGTATTTATCCGTTGGGATAAATACCCGGTTTTTTTATTTCATAGGTGTTAATTTGCCTGTTAACAGCTGACTTTAAGATTTTTCCGGTTGAAACCCGGGAAAAACCCGCATATAATGAAAGAAAGAACATGAGAAGTGAGGATGCTATGAAACGATTTATCACCGGTGTAACAGTTCTGGCTGTTGCGTTTTCAACTTTGCCCGCATGTGCCCCGCAGGAACAGGCTGTTCCCGATTCGTCCGCATTGGAGCAATCCATTTCCGAATCCATAAGCGCGGACATTTCCAGCGATCCCGAGCCCGTATCTTCGCAGGCCGCGGCCCCTGCTCTTGAAGTGGCTGTCGGAGGTGCCACCGTTTCTGTGGCCGCCGATGCCGAGCTTTCCACATTTGACGTCAGCGCCGTGGAAAACCTGCCCGTTTTTTCCGCACCGGACGCACAATGCAGCATTACATGGAACGGAGAATCGGTTTTTGAGGGAGCTGCGGAAGCCCTGAAAGAATTCAGGCCATCCCAGAACGGTGTATATACATACAAGGTCGCGCTGCCGGACGGATCTGCCTATCAATTCGGTGTGAACTGCCAGTTCCCCGTTAAAATCACAGTGCCAACTACCGTACAGCAGGGCGAAACCATCCTGATCCGGGCCGATTACGCAAACGGAATCACGTTGACCGCGCAGAGCGGGCTGGACTTTACCCCCCAGTTTTTCGCCAGCGGGGATAATACCCAGACAGCCCTGCTGCCGGTGCGTTATACGACCGCGCCGGGCGCTTATCCGCTGACTGTACAGGCGGGTGAAGTTACCTTCCGTTATGAGATTCAGGTGCAGAAAAGGGAGTTTGAAGTCCAGTACCTGACAATGGACCCCGGCACCGCCGCGGATACCGCGCTGAGTGCCGCCGCCAACGCCGAATGGGAACAAAAGATCGAGCCGCTGAAAAAAATCGCGGACCCGCAGCGTTATTGGGAAAACCCGTTCCTTCAGCCGGTTGAGGGCGAAATCACCACTGAATTCGGCTGCATCCGCTACACCAACGACGACCCTACCCCCACCCGTCACAGCGGTATTGATATCGCGACGGCGAAAGGAACCCCTGTTCTGGCAAGCAATAACGGCCGTGTCCTCTTCGCGGATTACCTCCAGCTCACCGGGAACACCATCTTGATTGAGCACGGTTACGGTCTGAAAACCTTCTATTACCACATGGATTCCCTCAATGTGAAGGCCGGCGACATGGTACAAAAGGGTCAGCAGATCGGCGCAGTGGGAACCACCGGCTATTCCACAGGCCCCCACCTTCATTTCGGACTCGCGGTCAATAACGTTTTTGTCAATCCATGGACAGCTCTCCAAAACGGAATCTGAGAAAAAGGAGCCGGCGCGAATGCGCCGGCTCCTTTTATATGCTTTTCATTAATCGGTGACAACTTCATAGCCTGCGCCAAGCCAGCCGGCGCCGCTTTCGGCACTGCCCATGCCGCCGTGCAGCGAATAGGCGTTATAGCCCAGCAGCCTGAGAATCGCGGTCGTCTGGGAAGAGGTCTGGCCGGTATAGCACTGGACGATGATCGTCTTGTCTGTCGGCAGTTCTGAAAACTTCGCCTGCATCCCCTGCCCGAACGGGTTGTTGACCGCGGTGGGGATATGGCCTTTGGCGTAATCTTCCGCCGACCGGATGGAATAGACAAAATAGCTGTCATCCTCGGCATCCAGAACTTCCTTCAGGCTGTCGGCCTTGAAGTTAAAATTCGCAAATGCTGTGCCTTTTGCGGCTTCCACATCCGAAAAATACTTTGTAATCGCTTCCTGAATGGCAGGATCAACGTCATAAGTATCTGTCGGTACCGGTACAGCTTCCTTGTCAATGTACTTCTCGTATCCCTCAGCCTTAGAAATTCCATTGTCAAAGCCAAGCTGTACATTCGCGGCAAATTTTCCGGCTACATTCAGAAGCGCGGTCACTTGGGACGCGGTCTGACCGGTATAGCAGTAAACATAAACCTGTTTATCATCCGGAATCAGGGAAAGCCCCTCTGCCACGGCAGGGCCGAACGGCATATTGACTGCTCCCTTGATATGGCCCTCGGCATAAGCGTCCGGCTGTCTGACGTCAAGGACAAACATGTCTTCTCCCGCATCGATGGCGGCAAAGAAATCGGACACACTCTTCATAATTTTTGCTTTATCAAAATTCTCGAAATAGCCCATCGCAGCAGCGGTTACCACATCGGAACCTTCAGAACCGGCGTCAGAAGAGGCTGGCTCCGAAGAAGCAGCTTCCGAAGACGATGCCTCAGCTGAAGAGGCGGGTGCGGAAGATGCTTCCGAAGGTTTACTGCCGCAGCCGGCAAACAGAGAGGAAGCCAGTGCCAATGATACAAGAAGCGCGGCTAATTTTTTCATTTTTATTACTCCTAACGAAATTGAGATGGTTTGAATCAATCGGTGTATTGCTAAGCGACTCGACTATGAGGCATCTTTTTTACTCGCGGCAACCTGTCCGGCGGGCAGTTCAACCGGATTGTTCGGATTGGACGACCATTCCAGATAGGCGCCGTCATAAAGCTTGATGTTCCGGTAGCCTGCATCGTAAAGGCGAAGGAATACCGGGGCGGCCCTCATCGAGGTCTGGCAGTACATGATGATTTGTTTTTCCGGGCGCATATTCAGATTGATGTAATCAATCCGCGTGGTTTCCGTACTCTTAAAGGTACCATCCTTGTAAAAATTGTTGATATAATCGTACATGACGGAAGAAGGAACCTTGCCCTTTTCGGCAAATTCCTCATCTGTGCGGACATCCAGCAGTATAACGTTGGGATCCGGCTCGTTAAGCTGTGCCATGACGTCTTTTGCAGTGGCAAGCCATTGCGTCTGCTTTTCTCCCGCGGTATAGGCTGTTGGGGTGATAGCGAGCGCCTCTGTCGAAAGGGAAATCCCCGCCGCCTTAATTGCCTCGATACCGCCGTCCACAACCTTGACATTTTCATTGCCGTACATCAGCATTGTCCAGAAAAAGCGCGGCGCGTTCATCTTGTTGCTGTCATACGCGATCACCGTGGTATCGTTGCCGATCCCGCTCGCGGACATCAGCTTTTCAATTTTGCTTTTAGATGTCAGCATATTGTCAACAGGGACATTGATCACGATGTCGTCTTTTGAAAGATTGACAGCGCCCGCGACATGCCCCGCGGCGTAATCTTCCGCGCTCTGCATATCCACGATCGCCACATTTTCCTTACCTATGTATGAAGAAAGTGATTTTGCCGGAATAATTTTCTGATCACTTTCTTCATATTGGGACGGATTGCATGCGGCCAGAGATACAAGAACAAATATGCATACCGCAAACATTGTTAATTTTTTAGCAATCATCCTCGTGCATTACCTCCTTTTTGCTTTTTAAATAAAATCGCTAAAAAGTTAGTAAACCGTTATGCCCTACAATCAAGAACGCTTCAAATTCTTCATTGTAGATTTCTTTACCATTATACTTCACAAATCTTACAATATGCTATCACATTTTATTATACTGCATCTGATTGTTTAATAGATTTCAAAAGCGGCAGCAATTATGGTAGAATGAAGAAAAGCCCAAAAAGCCGTTCCTGAACTTTCATTTTAACCTGCCCGGAGGTGATGGCATATCAGAAAACCTGATAGCGGCGGTAGAAATTCAGCTTTTCTGAAAATCGCTTTCTGGCTGTTTCTGCTGCTGTTTTTTCTGATCAACCTGCTGTTTTTAACCCGGTTTCCATTCGTTCATTCAGACGAAAGCTGGCTGGCCGGGTTGACGCGGGCAATGATGGAGGATCATTCGCTTGCTGTAACCGAACCGTTTTTTAATTTAAAGCCCCGCTGGCCCCATGCCGTCAAAAGCCTGTTCCATCTGCTCCAGATGCCCCTGGTCGCCCTGTTTGGCTACCGCATTTTTTCGGTGCGGCTGCTTTCACTTCTGGGCGGCTGCGCCGTGCTGATCCTGTTTCGGAGTGCGGTCAGGCGTCTTTCTGCGGGGGAGGCCGCCCCGCTTTTCGCCGCTATACTGCTGGCCTGCGACATTCAGTTCGTGTATGCCTCGCATTTCGCCCGGCAGGAAATCCTGATTTGCGTATCTATCTGCGCCTGCATGTACCTGTTTCTGCGGCAGGACGGAATGCTGCCCCGCCAAACAGTGATCGCCCTTAGCGTGATTACCGGGCTGTCAATCGGGCTTCATCCCAACAGCTTTCTGATCGCCTGCCTGTGCGGCAGTCTTTTTCTGACGCGCATCCTTGTTTATAAAACCGCCTCGTTCCGCCAGTTGGGACTCTATACAGCGATAACGGGTGGATTTGCCGCTGTCTTTATCGCGGCAAGTTTTGCGATGGATTCTGACTTTATCCGGCATTATCTTGCCTATGGAGATAGCGAATTTGACCTGCTGATACCGGTTACCGGCAAGGCCGCCGAGCTGGGAGCCTTTTTTCAGAAACTCTGGTATGGCGTCAGCGGGACTTATTATCTGCCCGACATCAAGCCACAGCTCCTGTTGTTCCCCCTGCTGCTGCTCTGTGCGCTGGCATATGCCGCTGTCATGCGCCGGGAAGATTCCGTTATGAGCCAACGTCTCGCACAGGTTGTCTGTGCCGCTGCCGGAATCCTGCTCGGTACTGTCCTGATCGGACGCTATAACCAAACCGGCATTGTCTTTCTGATGCCGCTCTGCTGGATGCTTTTCCCGTTTTTTTGCACGATGTTCGGCAAAATTACAGGCAGGGCCGTTTTTGCCGCTATTGCCGCTGTCGTCGTATGGTCCTCGGCACAAAATGTCCGCCCATGGCTTTCCCAAAGCTACGAGACCTATCTTGGACAGATCGCGAACCTTGTTGCGCCGGATGCAAAAGTGCTCGGAAATCTGAACAGCGGCTTTTATTTTGAAAACGGCTGTCTGCTGGATTACCGCAATCTCAGTTATCTGAGCGAAAACGGACTTCGCTTCGATGACTACATTCGCCAGAACGGGGTGGACTATCTGCTGATTTCTGACGAGCTGGACTATATTTACTCGGTCAGGCCGAAATGGAATACCATCTACGGCAATACGGCTGGCTATTATGAACAGATGCAGACATTTATTCAAAATGACTGCACTGAAATCGGACACTTTGAAAGTCCGTATTACGGAGTGCGCATTCAGGAGCTTGTCGGTTCAGGAAAACAGGATACCATAACCGTCTACCGTGTGAACGAATAAAGGAGGTCTGCAACATAACGCAGACCTCCTTTATTCCACCCCCAGCAGTTCTTCCAGACGGCTTTTCAGATTCGGAACCGTACCGTCGTTTGAAAAGATGTGTCCAATGCGGCGGGACGGCAGATCAAAGACAGCAACTCTCTGCGCGAGCAGCAGGGCTTCGCCGATATCATGCGTGATAAACAGCACCGTCAGGCCGCCCTGGCTCCACAGTTTTTTCAGGGTGTCCTGCGCGTTCCTGCGGGTCAGGTAATCAAGGCTGGAAAACGGCTCATCCATCAGCAGAACTTCCGGGCTCAATGCCAGCGCGCGTGCAAGTGCGCCGCGCTGTTTCATCCCGCCCGACAGCTGATAGGGGTAACAACCCGCGGAATCCCCAAGCCCGGTCTGTTCCAGACAAGAGCGTACCAGTTGAAGCGCCTGGTCTGTTCCCATCTTGGGAACAGTTTTCCGGATGGCAAATAAAAGGTTCTGCTGTAAGGTCATCCACGGAAAAAGCTGGTTAAAGTCCTGAAACAGCATGATCATCTTCTGATCGGGAGAAACAACAGGCGTATTTCCCAGCCCGACATTGCCGCTGTCGGGCGGTTCAAATCCGCCCGCAATCCTGAGCAGTGTGGATTTTCCGCAGCCGGACTGTCCGAGCACCGCGACAAACTCTCCGTCTTCCACGCAGAGGTCCAGTCGGTCAAGCACCTGACGTGAACCACTCTCCGTAGGAAAAGATTTGCTGATTTGTTCCAGTTTAAGCGCCAAAGGGAAACCTCCTCACTGCCGAATCTGTGTCATGCCCCATTTTTCCGCCGTCTGCCGTTCGATTTTTCCAAACAGCAAATCTTCCACCAGCATCCCGATGACAATTACCACAAGGATGCCCGCGAACAGACCGGCAGTATTCATGAACGTGCGCTGCTTGAAAATGTACCAGCCGATTCCCCCTTTGGAGCCGATCGCGCCGAACACCATCTCTGCGCTGATGAGTGCCCGCCAGGCGCGCGCCCAGCCGATCTTGACGCCCGACAGCAGCAGCGGAAAGGAAGCCGGGATCAGAATCTCGGTTGTAATCGCGAAAGAGTTCATGGAAAGGTTGCGTCCTACGTCTGTGTAAATGGGGGGCGCGGAACGGAACCCGGCGGTCAGATTCAAAAGCATGGGCCAAAGGCAGGAATGCACGATAATCGCCAGAATCGCCCCCGTTCCTGTGCCGAACCACAGGATGATCAGCGGCAGAACCGCAATGCCCGGCAGAGGATGTGCGATGGCGGATATCGTGTCAATCAGGTCTCCGGCTACCGGAAAACGCATCGATAAAAGTGCCAGCACAAAACCTAAGCCTAGCCCGATGGCCATTCCCAGAAAGATAATCCACAGGGAGAACCCCGCCTGCCAGACAAGGTCGCCGCGCAGTACGGAATCAGCGAGCACCCGCAAGACCTCCCCAACAGAAGGGAACAGCAGCGGGGATACCCCGGTCAGCCGGACGCCCCCTTCCCAAATAAGCAGCAGGACCAGCACCCAAAATAGTCGCAGCGCCAGCCTGTGCTTTTGCAGGTCGTAATAAACTTTCATCTGATTCCTCCGAATTCCCGCATTATGAATTCACATTTGGAAATATCATCTCTTCCATTTCCGGGCTGTTTTTCACAAAGCCCATACGCCGCATCACATCGGATAGCTTTTCGATCCCCTCCAGCCGGTTGGAGTAAATCGTCCCGCGGTAGGTCATCTGCTCGTAGAGTTCCTCCTCCGATAGTCCATAAACAGGCGCCAGATCAGCCGCCGCCTGCTTCAGATTCTGATTGATATAATCGATTGCCTCATTCAGGCTTTCAATAAACGCCTGATATTCTTTCGGACGCTCCCGATAAAAGTCCTCCATCGCAACCCCGGTAATAAAGGTAAACGGCTGCCCCATGATTTCTTCGCCGGTGTAAATGCTGTGCATACCCGAGTCCAGCTCTGTCCCGATATAAGGCGGCGTGGCGACATGGGCGGTCACCTCGGTATCGGCCATCAGCGCGTTTGCAGCGTCGGGGTGGGACATGGACACCAGCTGGCTGTCAAAATAGTTCGCATCCCCCAACTCCTGCTCCGCCGCCATGCAGAGCAGCACATGCTGGGTGCAGGCAGGAGACAGAATGGCGATCCGATCGTTTTTCGTCAGGTCGCCGAGCTTCTGTACCTGTGGATTTTTTACCATAATCGCCATCTCGTTAAAGCTGATACCGGTCGCAAATTTCCACTTCATGCCGTTATCGATCCCCATGAGGACGGGAGCCGGGCCCATAAACCCAAAGTCAATCTCCCCCGCAAGCATTCCTTCCCGGATCGCGGTGGGTCCGCCGAACTGCTTCCAGTTGACTGTTACGCCCGGAAGCCGCTTTTCCAGCAGCTTCTGCTGTTTCATAATTTGCAGCGGCGCATAGGCGATTCCGAACTGCTCGGCAATATTCAATTGGTTTGGCGCTTGTTTGGCGCAGCCGGCGCAGAACCCTGCCGCCAATGAAACAGACAAAAGCGCCGCCGCCCATTTTTTTGCTATTTTATTCAATTGGATACTCCTTTTTACAAATGCGCGGGAATCTCTCCCGCAAAATTATGCGGGATCACCAGATTCCGCCCGTTATCATCCAAAACGCGGAACAGGCGGTAAAATTCCCGCAGTTTTTCCTCCATCCCGCCGGTTTCGGACACTATTACGCAGTGCCCGAAGCGCGCGGTCGCATTTTCCAAAGCGGGAATCCGGTCCCCCAACCCATAGTTATAGCCCGCATCCAGCACATACGGCAAAGCGCGGAGTTCCTCCAGCGGGGTAACGGTGCAGACCTTTCCACTGTTGCAGAACATCAGCTGAACTGAAACCTGCCGGGGGTTTTGGGATGGGTCGTACCCTTCTAGTACAGAACAATCCACAGGATTTCCGAGGGCGCTGTCAATCACCGCGCGCAGGATATCAAAGCTGCTGAGATAGGGTAAAAACACGTCCTCAAAAGCGCCGCCGATGCGGCAGGCAAGCTCGTTGACTTTGATGCCGTCCTTTCCGACGAGCATCTGAATATAAACCGGCCCGCCGCGGATTGCGAAGGCGTCCACGATCCGGCAGGAAATCCGCGCAATCTCCTGATAGCGCGCCATATGGATGGCAGGAAACCGGTGGCCGACACAAACACCGATGTGGACGGGATCATCAAAGCACTGACGATCGGTGACAGCCAGTAAAAACAACTTTTCGTCCTGCACCCAGCCGGAAACCGTCAGCTCGGCTGAGGGATAAAATTCCTCCACCAACGCCTCCTTTTGGCGGGAAAAGGACAGCGTTTCCCCCAAATGGGAAACCACTTCCTCCGCGCAGTTCAGTTTGAAAATTCCTCGCTGGCCCTGAGAATCCACCGGCTTGAGCACAAATGGAGAGTGCAGACCGTCGAGCGCGCCGGGTCCGGATTCCGGCCCGATCAGACGGTATTCCGCGGCGGGGATTCCATGCTCCGCCAGAATCCGCTTCATCACCTTTTTATTTGTCACCGACAACGCGGTCTTTGTGCTGATAGGGCTTGGCAATCCCAGTTCTGCGGCAACGCACGCGGCGGTATAGACCGGCTGGTCGGTGCCGATGGTAAAGATACCGTCGACGTGGTGCTCTTTTGCCGCGGCAAGACAGGCGGGAAGATCAAAGGTACTCGCCTTTACATGGATATCCGCCAGTTCCGCCGCCGGCGGATGATCGTAATAATCAATCAGAACGGTTTGATGTCCAAGCCTGCGCGCGGCAATCAGCGCGTTCCTCTGGCAGTTGGAACCGCCGAGAACCATCAGTCTCGCCATAACATCCACCTCTTTCCACAATCGACGCAATCTGATAAGGTGCACCCTGCCCTTTGGGGCAAAGCAGCGCGCCCGGCACGGTATAATACCGGAACAGATTGCCGTAAACGCCCGCTAATTTTCTCAGGGAATAGCCTGATGAACCATAGGCCCGCTTCTGCTGCCGGTAAAACAGGGTTGCTGTTTTGGGGGCATAGCGGAACGCCGAAGCAGACAGGTAGATGAACTGCCGGTGCTCCGCGCAGATTTTTTGCGCCAGCTCCGCGGTCATCATCCGAAAGGAACTGACGCGCACCCCGCGCGGCTTGGCGGTACACAGACTGAACAGGATATCGCGCAGCAGGCTTCCCGCCTTGCGGCAGAGCGGGCGCTCTTCTCCGTACGGGATGGCATACACCAGATCATACCCCTCCTGTATTCTGGCGTAAAGCTGCCCCGCGACCTGAACAGGATGCTGGAGGTCGTCGTCCATGGTGAGCAGATACCGGCAATCCCCCGCCGCCAGCGCAAGCCCGCAGAGCAGCGCCGCCTGCTGCCCGCTGTTTTGGGACAGGTGCACCGCGGTAACCCGCCCGTCCGCCATCGCCATACGGTCGAGAATTTCCGCGCTTCGGTCCGTGCTTTTGTCATCGACCAGCATAACGCGGCAGGAAATCCCCGCATCGTCCGCAAAGTTAAGAAAACCCCGCACGACCGCTTCCACCGACCGCTCGGAATTATAAACGGGGATCACCGCCCCGATCTCAAACCGGGCGCTCATCCAGCCGCCGCCTTGCTGAACTGCTCCGAAACGAAGGAGGCGTCCTCTGGCTTCATTCCGGTATGTACAGGCAGGCGCAGGAGAGTTTCATAGGCTGCGCGGCTTTCCGGGCAGGCGTCTTCCCCATAGCCGAGCTTTTTGCCCATCGGGGATATGTGAAGCGGCACATAGTGGGTTCTGCAGTCGATTCCCTGCGCCAGCAGAGCCGCTATCACACGGTCCCGCAAAGCGGTATCAGGAAAACGGACATAATAGAAATGCCCGTTGGGGCGCGCGTAGCCCGGAAAACACATGCGGCGGATCATCCCCCGCATTTCCAGTAA
The DNA here is from genome assembly GCF_900186535.1 of Marasmitruncus massiliensis. Classification (GTDB taxonomy): domain Bacteria; phylum Bacillota; class Clostridia; order Oscillospirales; family Ruminococcaceae; genus Anaerotruncus; species Anaerotruncus massiliensis_A. The sequence goes on along the minus strand of NZ_FYDE01000003.1, from coordinate 483,864 downwards.
TTCCAACGATGCGTGATAGGCATTCACAACCGCCATCCGCTTCGCTGCAATCTCCTGCGCATGCTGCATCTGCCCCAGCAGCACGGCCGCACCAAGCTCACTCATGATCGGGCTGCTCCCTTTTCCCACCCAGGTATAACGGTCACAGACCCCGCTCAAATAATCGTTTCTGTTGGTTCCCTTGTTTTGAAAGACCTCCGCGCTGTGCCGGTCGCTGTCCTTACAGACCAGCGCGCCGCCCTCCCCGCAGGAGAAGTTCTTGGTATAGTGGAAGCTGTACGCGCCAAACCGCCCAACCGTGCCCAACGCCCGATCTTTATAGAAGGAATCCACCGCCTGCGCGGCATCCTCGATCAGCGAAACGCCGGCCTGTTCGCACAGCGTGCTCAAAGTGTCCAGATCGCAGGAAATCCCCGCATAATGAACGGCAATCACCGCCCTGGTACGCCGTGTGAGTTTATCCGCCACATCCCGCAGGGAGAGCGTCTGGGTATCAGGTTCAATATCGCATAAAACAGGAGTCCCCCCGGCAAGCAATACTGCGTTGGCCGCCGAAGGGAAATTGTAAGAAGGCAAAATCACTTCATCGCCCGGTTTCAGTTCCAGAAGCTGGCAGGCTGCTTCCAGGGCATGGCTGCAGGAAGGCATCAGAAACAGGTTCCGGACTTGATACCTCTGCAAAAAAAGCGACTGCAGACTGCGTGTGGATTCCCCGCCGGTGACGAGCCCGCTTTCCAGTACGCCACGCAGCAGCGCCGGCTCTTCTTCCGGGATGAACCGGCTGTAAAATGAGACTGCCATGTAATTCCTTTCCGTTATACTTTTTGTCTCCCGCATGATATACTGGTGAAAAGGAGGCGTATAACCATGATCGAATTGGACTGCCTGGGGGATATATGCCCTGTGCCGATGCTGAAGCTGAAACAGTGCCGTATGCTCAAGGACGGAGAACAGATTAAGCTGATCACCGATCACAGCTGTGTCTGCGAAAATATCACCGATTACTGCAAAAAGCTGAAACTGAACCTCCGGGTGGAAGAACCGGTCAATGGGGTATTTGAAATGTATATTTCTAAAAGCGTCCCGCTGCAGAAATAATCTTCTGTTGATTCAGCAGATAGAAGAATTAACGATATGCTCAAAATATTTGGTGACATTCCGGATCAAATTGCTGGAAGAAGGGTCTTTCGTTTTATACACCATGGAAACGTCATAAACCAGGTGCAGATCGTCCGCTTCCACAATTTTCAGCTGCTGGAGGTAAAGCTCTTTTTTTACCGCCATATGCGGCAGGAACGCCATGCCGTATTTTCCGATGACTGAGGCTTTGACAGACTCGGTGGAGTCCAGATGGTAAAGCACCTGAAAATCATCGATATTGTAGCCCATATTTTTAATCTGGTCGAGCAGCATGCGGTAGGAGCTGAAATTTTCGTTGAGCATAATCAGCGGATATTTTTCCAGCGCCTCGATGCTGATATGGTCCTTTACATGATAGTCCTTTGCGGCTACCAAATGAATGACGTCCGAAAACGCCTTTTTACAGACAAGGCCCGGTTCCTCAACAGTTCCCACCACAAAACCCACGTCTGCCCGGTCATCCAGAATCTGCCGGACGACCTCCTTCGACGGCATGGAGGCGAGCGAGAACTGGAACTTTGGGAACTTATTTTTCAATTTAAACAATGTGCAGGGGAGCGTATAATTGCCCGCCACGGAGGTGGAGGCGATCCGGTAGGTTCCGCTGTTGTGCTGGAGGTTGTCGATTTCTTCCCGGAAGCTCTCATAGGAGCGAATGAGCTGATGCGCATATTTCTGCATGACACGTCCGGCATCGGTCAGTTCTATCCCCCGGTTGCTGCGTTCAAACAGCTTGAGTCCCACCTCTTCCTCCAGACGCTGCATCTGCTGGCTGAGAGCCGGCTGCGAAATATGGCTTGCGGCAGCGACTTTGGAAATACTTTTTTCATTTGCAATTTTGCTGAACAGAATAATATGTTCCAGCTGCATGGAGCCGGCCCCTTTCCATCTATGTGATAATTAATTAACATTTGCTATTGCATCTTATTATACCAGCAAACCAAAAAAGAAGAAACCCCCTGGGATAAATCTTGGCCGGTCATCATAATTTTATATCAGACAGCGCAGAAAGCCCATATACAGGCAATTCTCCGCTATGCCGGACAGATATTCCATAACAACTCATTATATTGCATAAGTACATTAAATAGTCAATTTATTAACAACATGTTATAATCATACGCATAGTAAACCGTTATTTGAAAGCTTCAAGTCTTGAACAAAGGAGGTACAGAGATGTCAGAAAACAAAACAGAAGCGGCCCCGCGCCCTGCAAAACCAAAGAGGAAACCGAAAAAAAGCCAGCTCCCGGTAGCGCTTCTTGTTTTTGTGCTGATGGTTGTGGTTGGTATCCTGCTTCGCTCCCGCTCCAGCCAGGTTTCCATGTTCTGGGTTTTCGGGGGTTGTTTTGGTTTTATCCTGCAAAAAGCCAGGTTTTGTTTTACAGCATCCATGCGTGACCCGGTTTTGACAGGAACGACCACGCTGACCAAAGCGGTCCTGGTTGCTTTTGCAGTTTCGACAATCGGTTTCGCCGCAATCAAATACAGCGCGTTTGCGGGCGGCCAGCCGATTCCCGGCCAGAGTTTTGTCCAGCCGATCAGCTTTGCAACTGTTCTTGGAGGCGTTTTGTTCGGCATCGGCATGGTCATCGCCGGAGGCTGTGCTTCGGGAACTTTGATGCGTGTCGGCGAGGGTTTTGCGGTGAACACGCTCGCACTCGTTTTCTTTATCATCGGTTCCCTCTGGGGAGCGCATGATATGGGTTTCTGGAGTGTTAATTTTGTGGCCAACGGCAAAAAAGTGTTTCTGCCGGACGTATTCGGATGGTTCGGCGCGGTTGTGTTCCAGCTTCTGCTGATTTTTGTCCTGTATATCGCGGCAGATCTCTGGGAACGCAAAAAACTGCATATTACCGATGATGAATAAGTCCATTTGCTTGTACGATTGATATAATTGAAGGAGGATTTTATGATGGCTGAATTTGAACTTGATTGCTTAGGAGAGGTTTGCCCCGTCCCGCTGGTGAAGGCCCAGAAAAAGATTGCTTCGATGGCTGTCGGCGATGTGCTGACCGTACATATTGACCATAGCTGCGCAATGAAAAATATCCCCGACTGGGCCAGAAAAGAAGGCTACAACGTCGAAGTAGAAGAAGTTGACGACGGGGAATGGGACCTGATCATTGAGAAAAACAAGTAAGAGCCTGAAGGTAATCGGATGGCACTATATTCTGATTCGAAAGGCAGGTGTCATTTTACTTGGAAGAATTCTGGAAAAAGATTTCTAAAAACCGGTATTATATCCAGTTTTTCAAAAATCCGTTCAGCTATGTGACGGGCGCGGTTTTGCTTGCGCTGTTCAATATCGCTATTTTTGCTTATTCCGGCAATCCGTGGGGTGTAACCGGCACCTTTGCGAACTGGGGAGCATGGCTGTATCGTCTGTTTGGCGGCAATGTGGATAAATGGTACTATTTTTCCTCTGCAAGCGCGCAGACTACGCTTGAAAACGGTTTTCTGAACAACACCGGCAGCTGGCAGAATATCGGCATCATCTTCGGGGCTCTGCTGGCAACTCTGCTGGCTTCGCAATTTAAATTCAAAAAAATCAAGTCCGCACGTCAAATTGTAGCGGCTGTCTGCGGCGGACTGCTGATGGGGTATGGCGCCAGACTTGCCGGCGGCTGTAACATTGGTGCATTGTTCAGCGGCATCGCTTCGATGTCCCTGTCCGGCTGGGTGTTCGCGGTTTCCCTGTTCGCGGGCGCGTTTATCGGAAGTAAGCTGCTGACTAAATTTTTTATGTAGTCCCGCTATTCGCTTATAGACAATGGAGGTCTTTTGGATGACAAAGGCCTCCATCTGTCTATATAAAGCAAAATTAAAACATCGTTGTCGGCCTTCTGCCGACGGCTTGATTGGGTGTTGTCAAAAACAACCCTTAAACAGAATCGGGAGGTATTATGATGGAAAAAAAGGTGGAACAATATGACGTTGTGATTATCGGCGGCGGCGCCGCCGGACTCACCGCCGGCATTTACTGCGGACGCGCCCGTTTGAAAACACTGATTATCGAAAAGGCCCTTGTCGGCGGCCTTGCGACCTATACGAACGAAATCGAAAACTATCCCGGATTCCCGGAAGGAAACTCCGGGATTGGCTTGATGGAGCTGTTTCACAAGCAGGCGAAGAAATTCGGCGTCCAGTTTAAACTGACCGATGTAAAATCCGTCAGCCTGGAAGGAGATGTAAAAGCTGTCGAAACCTTCCGCAACCGTTATGAATGCAAGGTTGTGATTCTTGCATCGGGCGGAAAGCCCCGCCTCACCGGCGCAAAGAATGAGGAAAAGTATCTCTATGACAAGGGCATCTCGTTCTGCGCCACCTGCGACGCAGCCGCAAATACCGGAAAAACCGTTATGGTGATCGGCAGCGGTGACGCTGCAATTGAAGAAGGCATGTTCCTCACGAAATTTGCAAATAAAGTGATTGTATCCGTCATGCATGACGAAGGCATCATGGACTGCAATGAAATTGCAAAAAACGAAGCCATGCAGAATCCCAAAATGGAATTCGTTTGGAACACGACTGTGGATGAATTCAGAGGCGATGACGAGCATTTGAAATCGGTGGCGCTTAAAAATGTAAAAACCGGAGAAATTGCGGACATTCCGGTCGACACCTGCTTTATCTTTATCGGTTATCTGCCCAATACCGAGCTGTTTAAGGGCATGGTCGATATGAACCGCGGCGGCTACCTGATTACCAACGAAAAGATGGAAACGAAAATTCCGGGCGTTTTTGCCGCGGGCGATGTGCGCGACAAATTTCTCAAGCAGGTCGCGACCGCTGTCGGCGACGGAGCGATCGCGGGCTATTCAGCGGAGAAATATATCGCGGAAAGCGCGGTCTTCCAAAATCAGATCATGAGCGGTGATAAGCCGGGCATCGTATATGTCTGGAACGCGGTTGACCCCGTCTGCCGCGAGCTGCTGCCTGTGATCGAGCAGTTTGAAGAAAAACATGCCGAAGATGTCAAGGTTACCAAAGCGGATATTTACAAGTCGGAAGGAATCGCCAACCGCCTTGGAGTCAGCGAAACCCCTTGCGTCGTATGCGTGAAGTGCGGTAAGGTTATAAAATGCGTAACCGGTCCGCTCACGGTTGAAACGATTGAAAAGCTGGTAGAATGCTGATCGAATGAGTGATGGGAGCGGGGCTTTGTCCCGCTCCTTTTTGCATATGGAGGGTAGGTATGCAAACCAGAAAAATTGCACTGCTGATTTTGCAGGCAGATGTCTTTCTTCTTTCGATTGCCGGATTATGCAGCAAACTGGCCGCGGGCAAGCCGGTTTTTTCCTGGAGCTTTTGGTGCTTTTATGGTCTCACGCTCTGCATCATGGCTATCTATGCGGTGATCTGGCAGCAACTGCTCAAGCGCCTGCCTATTACAACCGCTTATGCCGGCAAAGGCATGGCGGCTATATGGTCCATCATTTGGGGCATCTGTTTTTTCGGCGAAACAATCAGCCCACGGCTGCTGCTTTCAGCGGCAGTCATTGCCGCGGGCGCCGGACTAGTGATCAGCAATGAATCATAGAATCGGCTTGCTGCTTTATCTGTTTGGCGTATTCCTTGCGGTCGTCGGCCAGTTGCTGCTGAAAACCTCCGCCAGTCTTCCCAGCAAAAGCTTTTTGACAGAATATCTGAACCGGTATGTCATCAGCGGCTATGCATTCATGCTGATGTCTTCGTTACTGACAGTGTTGGCATACCGTACAATTGCGCTGAGCGTCGCCCCGCTTTTCTCCGCGTCCAGTTACTTGTTTATCGGCTTTTTCGGTGTTCTGCTGTTTCATGAACCGCTGTCGTTAAAAAAGGGACTTGGATACGGTCTGATTGTGCTTGGAATCTGCATTGCCGCAAGATAGATAATAAACGGAACAGCCTCCCTGCGGATTTAATGCAGGGAGGCTGTTTTAGATTGACTGATTACTGATCGTCTTTGTGCGATTTTCCGAATATCTTCATCAGGATACCCAGTACCATCGCCATTGCGCCAAGGCTGCCAACCGCATTTTCAGCTGATCCACCAGTTTTCGGCAGATTGCCAAGCGGCACATCCTGGTCAAGGATGGTTACCAGTTCTTCCTGGGGAAGCTGAGCCAGCGGGACACGAGGATTGATGATTGAAACAGTGTTGTCGCTGTCATCATCATCGTCATCATCGTCATCGTCAGGATTTGACGGTGTGTTTCGAGAATAGTAAATGACTACCGTATAAGTGTAATTGGAGTCAAAATCAAAGGTCGTTCCATCAAATGGGTTCTCAGCGTCTGCACCGATCGGCGATTCCACTGTTGCTAGTAACATCGCAGAGGACTCTGCCACTCTCAAAGCTGATGCAAACGGGCTGGTATATTCATCCGGTTTGAGCATAAACAATTCATATTGGTTAGACAAAATATCCTGATCTGCGCTATAAAGTGCTTTCAGGTTTGCTTTACCAAGCAATGTTTCAGCCTCATCCCGCATGTCGCTCTTATAACAGTCCACATCATCTTTGAGATCTTTAAGCGCATTATATAATTGCAGTTTTTGCTCTTCGGTTAAACCGGGATTGGAAGGCTCCGCTGGTTCCACTGGATCAGATGGTTCCACTGGATCAGATGGTTCCACTGGATCAGATGGTTCCACTGGATCAGACGGTTCCACTGGATCAGATGGTTCCACTGGGTCAGACGGTTCCACTGGATCAGATGGTTCCACTGGATCAGATGGTTCCACTGGATCAGATGGTTCCACTGGATCAGATGGTTCCACTGGATCAGATGGTTCCACTGGATCAGATGGTTCCACTGGATCAGATGGTTCCACTGGATCAGATGGTTCCACTGGATCAGATGGTTCCACTGGATCAGATGGTTCCACTGGATCAGATGGTTCCACTGGATCAGATGGTTCCACTGGATCAGATGGTTCCACTGGATCAGACGGTTCCACAGAATCCGCGTTGTCCTCCAGGTTCTCTTTCTCATCGTCTTCCAGTTCTTCTTCAATCCCCAATTCATTAGCCAAATCTTGAATAATCAAATCCAAACTAGAGGACAACTCTATAAGTTCCGTACTGTCTTCAGCACCCATTTTATCTGTGATACTATATTTTTCTTTTATAGACTCGAGCTTTTTCAGTGAATCTTTTAATAAGAACACCGATTCACTATCCTCATCTTCCGAAGTTGATCCGTTCTTTAGCGTTGATTTATAATTTTCCAACGCTTCAGTAATGGTTTCCTTATCAAGATCTGGATTCTCAGATTGAATAGCTCGAATGATCTTATCAAATGCGGCCTGGAGAGTTTCAACTGCATTTTCACGTTTCGAAACTTCTTCCGCTATTTCCTCATCTGACATATTGGAAAGAGCATCTTTTAAATCGCTAATACGTTTAGTTAACCACCCTGGAATGACAGATTCCAAACTGGCTTTCATATCTGTTGCTGTAAGTTTAGGCTGCTGTTCACTCGCCCAAATTTCTGTCTTCCAATAGGTGTAATCTCTTCCTTGATATGCCGGTGCTCTCCAGAGAGCTGTATCAATCGACTGCCCAGAAATCGCATCATGATACTGTTTATCTACGATGCCCTCAGGTGTTGTTGTTTGGTCAAGATAGTATTGATGCCGCACTTCAATCGGGCCTTCCTCTAACACAGTGTCTTTTACATAATAAACTTTGATAGCACTATCTTCCGGGGTAACCGTAAAAGGCAATGGTGTAGAAGCATTTCTATCAAGAACATATCCTGCGGGCATATTTGCATAGGACACGCTTTCAACATACGGAGCATACGCAGGTACTTGCAATCCTTCACTCATTGTATCAAGTAGTTCTTGATCTTTATAGTACTCGATAGTATAGGGGAGCGTCTGGCTCTCGTCTTTAAAATACAGCACATTTACTACGTTCGTTCTGGGATCTGCCGTAATTGTAGTCGCTCCGCTTCTGGTTCCCGGCGTCGCATAACCATCAGGAGCATGCAACGTCAAATCTGCCGGTATGCCGTCTCCAAATGTTCCCGTCCCGGTTTCATCGTCTATGAAGTGTGCGCTGTCAATGGCATCGTAGTAATAGTTGACAGTATATCCATACGTGTTTTTGGTCGCATACAGCACATTTACTACGTTCGTTCTGGGATCTGCCGTAATTGTAGTCGCTCCGCTTCTGGTTCCCGGCGTCGCATAACCATCAGGAGCATGCAACGTCAAATCTGCCGGTATGCCGTCTCCAAATGTTCCCGTCCCGGTTTCATCGTCTATGAAGTGTGCGCTGTCAATGGCATCGTAGTAATAGTTGACAGTATATCCATACGTGTTTTTGGTCGCATACAGCACATTTACTACGTTCGTTCTGGGATCTGCCGTAATTGTAGTCGCTCCGCTTCTGGTTCCCGGCGTCGCATAACCATCAGGAGCATGCAACGTCAAATCTGCCGGTATGCCGTCTCCAAATGTTCCCGTCCCGGTTTCATCGTCTATGAAGTGTGCGCTGTCAATGGCATCGTAGTAATAGTTGACAGTATATCCATACGTGTTTTTGGTCGCATACAGCACATTTACTACGTTCGTTCTGGGATCTGCCGTAATTGTAGTCGCTCCGCTTCTGGTTCCCGGCGTCGCATAACCATCAGGAGCATGCAACGTCAAATCTGCCGGTATGCCGTCTCCAAATGTTCCCGTCCCGGTTTCATCGTCTATGAAGTGTGCGCTGTCAATGGCATCGTAGTAATAGTTGACAGTATATCCATACGTGTTTTTGGTCGCATACAGCACATTTACTACGTTCGTTCTGGGATCTGCCGTAATTGTAGTCGCTCCGCTTCTGGTTCCCGGCGTCTTATAACCAACAGGGGCATACTTCGACAAGTCAGCAGGTATGCCGTCCCCAAATGTTCCCGTGCCGGGTTCCGTTTTCAGAAGATTCGCTTTACTAATGCTGTCTTTGTAATAGTTGACGGTATATCCCAGATTACTCATTGGAATCCAACGACCATATAAGAAGGTATCTTTGTTAATCTTATCATCGAAGTTGAATTTACTTCCTATACAGCCACTATTTGTATACCATCCATCCAAGAAATGTCCTATTTTTGTAGGTAAATCGGCACCTGTAGGCTTGGTGGCTTTATTATTTTTCCGGACAAACTGCGTTGCCGGTTTAGGATTGCTTGTATCCCCTGCTATCACAAAATCAACAGTATATTTTTTTTCATTTAAATGGACTTCGAAATTTGAGACCAATGTGCTAACATCTATCCAATCGTTAGGTTGGATAGATCTTCCATTGTATTTATATTGTACAGCACCTGTATAGTCACTTGCCGGATCAAATCTCAATTTTACATGATAATATTCCCCAGTAACAATATCTTTTGATATTTTCTTTTCGCCATCCACAAAAATGGAAACAGTAATTAAGAAATTAAATAAAATACTATGATTTTCTTTATTCGTCAGTATTAAGCTGCCATAATCATCCGGATGCCATAATACATCGTTCTCCGCAAACACATTGAGCGGAGCCAGGGTAAACACCATTGCCGCTGCCAAAAGTGTACTTAACAGTTTTTTCACGTTCATCTTCTACTCTCCTTACTAAATAGCCTTCTCAGATATCTGGTCCCAATTGACCGTCTCGTCCGTCTCTTGCTCTTGCGTCATTGCCTCGTCCATCAGTTTGATCATTTCCAGCATGCTTCTGAACTTCCGGCTTTTCTTCTCTTCCAGCCACTGAATCGTTCCCTGCCATGTGGCGTTCTGCCGAAACTGAACCTGAACAACAAAGGTGGCCTGTTCTCCGAACTTTTGCTGAAAGATATCGTCGCTCATATACCTACGAACCTCCCTGATGTTCTTTTGCCGAGAGCCGCAGCCCTTTTTCCGGAATGACTGGCAGCGGAACGTGGATTCCGGAAAGGAAAATCCATCCATCATGCTTTCCAGCGCCCTGACCATTCCGAGCATCTCCGAAAACCTGATCGGGCCTCTTATGTAGGGATTAAACAGGCGGCCTGTTAAATCGGCATGATAGAAACCGTCGACGCAAACCAAAGTCCTGGTGATATTGCTTGGTCTCAAAATCACATTGCCTGATGTCAATCCACCGCCCCCTGTCCGGAAACCCTTACGTCCTAATCATCTTTTTTTATACTATCTCACACGGGAGTCACACTTTGGTCACATTTTGACGACAAAATTTGGTAAAACAAAATTTTTTTCAAGTTTTTATTTTATTTTCCTTGCCCTCAAAAAATGAACAAAAAAATACGCCTGCTGCGTATTCAGCCGCAGCAGGCGTATTTTTTAAGCATCATTCAGATCAAATTGCGGCATCCAGCGGCCGCAGGTCGGCAGATAACTTGATCCCGCGGAAGCGGGTCTTCTCGTAAAAGCGGTCACAAATTCTGCCCATAACCATCTCCCCGTTTTCATACGTCAGCATAGGAAGCATCAGTACAAACTGGGAAGGGCTGAATTTCGAGATCACATCCCCTTTGCGAAGACTGCTGCGAATCGTTTCCAGCAGTTCACTCATAACACCGCTCAACTGTTCCTTTCCCGGCAGGCTCCCCCTGCGGTCGGTAACGGTAAGCAAACAAAGGAAGACGGAATGCCCGGTGCGGGAAGCCGCCCGCACCTCCAGCCGATACATATTCTTAAAAATCTCATAATCGCAGTAAAACGCCCCTTCGGCGGCATTCTGCTCGTTCAGGTCTCCTTTAATAATATCAAGATCGGTTTCCACCGTCTGGACCGATTTTGTAATCTCGTTATACAGCTCCCGCATTGTATCCGATGGCTTTACGCCAAGCTCGCGATAAAACAGGTCGCGCACGTAACGATAATGTTCCAGCGCCTTTTGCTGCTTGTTCTGCCTGACAAGAGAAAAAATCAGATATCTGTGCGCACCTTCTTCAAGAGGGTCAATCACGATTGCCTGCTCGCAGATGGTCTGGACCGTCTCATATCGTTCAAGCTTTACCAGAAGGGCACTTGCTTCATAAACGCATTTAAAATATTCTGTACGGTAATAATTTACAAGCGAAACCACCCACTCCTCATAACAGGAAGCGGGCAGGAAGTCTCCTTTATACAGGCTGATCGCTTCAAGATAGCAATCCACCCGATTTTCATCCGGCAAAGACGTGTCATCCGCCAGTTTTTTGAGCTGCTCGAACTTTTCAATATCAATTTCGGTGTTCAGATTGTTATTCCAGCAATAACTCCCCTGATGGAATACCACCAGCTCTTTGGCATAGGGAATTTCATGGGTGCCAAAGATTGTCCGCATCCGGTAAACCAAATTTTTCAGTGCGTTTGCAGGGCTTCCGCTGCAGCCGTCCGGCCAGAGCACATCAATCAGCGTCTCCTGTGAGATCGCTTTTTTACGGAACGCAAGCAGATATGCGAGCAGGTTCCTCAACTGCCTTGTACGGCTGATTGAATCACTGAGTACCTTGCCGTCCGCAACAAGCTGAAACCCGCCTAACATCTGAACATAAATTTTATGCCCGGTTGTGGGGTTCGCAAAAACAGTCACCGCAAAGCCTCCTCCTTTTGTCAAGCCGCCGAGAAGCAATATTCTGCCTTTTAAAAAGAGCCGAACGTAACAGTATATGGGAAGTAATGTTTCTCATTTTTCCAAAGAATTACTTTCTTTTTGTTCCAAATTATATTATAATAATATAAAAAATGATTGTCAACCGTTTACCGTTGCAGATGGCAATACGGCGGGGAATGCGCTATGAAAAGGCTTTCAGAATGGATGCGGTCCGTAATAAAAAAAGGAAACATGCTCTCGTTGACGGGGGCGGGGCTGTTTGTGCTGGGTGCTTTGCTGATCGGTTTTGCAGTTTTTTCAAATTTCTTCGCATCCAAAAGCCAATTACCCGAAAGTCCCGTGATTGTCTCTTCCTCTGAATCTTCATCAGAATCCTCCGCGGTTTCTTCCGCCGTTGTCTCCTCCTCACAGCCCGAAGAGGAAGCGGCTCTTCTCTACCCCACCGACCGCCTGTTTATTACACGGGGCCGGCAGGAGTATACCGACGGCGCAATGATTTTACGCGTTCCGCGTCTGGACCTGGAGGCCCCGGTCATGAGCGGCACTGACGATCAGGCGCTGAAAAAAAGCGTTGGCCTTTATGAATACGCGCAGCTTCCGGGTGAGGGAAACAGCAACGTCAGCATTGCGGGGCACCGCGATATTTACGGCTGTGAATTTTATTATATTGATACGGTAACAGATGGAGACCTGCTCTATCTGGAATATGACGGGACCCTTTATACCTATCGTTACCTGAAAACAGAAATTGTGGAAGCGGACGACTGGGGGCCGATCTACAGCAAGGAGTTCAGCTGCCTGACGCTGACCTCCTGCCATCCCATCGGGACTTCGCAGAAACGAATCATTGTAACCGCCGAACTGGTGAGCAGCGCCGCTCAATGAGATTCACGGCGCTCAAAACGGAGGTACATAGAAACATGCAAATGCCTCATTTTCATAGAACGCATCCTCTTCGGACACTGCTGGCTGCCGGACTGGTCTTACTGTCGGCCGTCTTCGCGGAGGACTTTTTTTCCGGCCGGGGCGGACAAGCCCCATCTTACGCAGAACAGCCGCCGCTGGTCACAATTGAGAAGGAGTCTGTTCCGCTCGCGCAGCTGCCCGAGACCGTACAGGTCCGCATGCCGGAGGCTTCCGGCAAGGTGGTGTATTCCGGAAAAAGCGCGGTGATAGATGCTTCCAATACTTCGCAGGGCTATGTCATGGTCAAATACACCGGCGCTTCCTCCAAAGTAAAACTTCAGATTTCCGGCAGCAACCGGATTGTTTACACCTATGACCTGCACAAGGGAAGCTATGACACGTTCCCCCTCACTTCCGGGGACGGAAACTACCAGCTCAATCTTTATGAGCATGTCCGCGACAGCCAGTATTCTCTGGCAATGAACCAGACCATCTCCGTCAAGCTGGCCAGTTCCCTGCTTCCCTATCTTTATCCGAATCAGTACGTCAACTACTCAGCCGGTTCACAGACGGTGGCCAAGGGCGCCCAGCTTGCCGCGGGGGCGGAGAACCAGCTCACAATCGTGCAGAATATCTATACCTATGTCGTCAGCCACATCACTTATGATACGCAGAAGGCGAATACCGTCACCTCCGGCTATCTTCCGGTTGTGGACAATATCCTCAGCTCCGGCAAGGGAATCTGCTTTGATTATGCCGCGGTGATGGCTGCCATGCTCCGCACACAGAATATCCCCACCCGTCTGGAAGTCGGGTACGCGTCCGGCGGAATCTATCACGCCTGGGTCAGCGTTTATCTGGAGCAGCAGGGCTGGGTCAACGGTATCATTTATTTCGACGGCAAAACGTGGAAACTGATGGACCCTACTTTCGCGTCCAGCGCCAGAAGCAGCGACAGCATTATGAAATTTATCGGGAACGGGAGTAACTACAGTACCAAATACGTTTATTGAGGAGGGGCGGCCTATGGCGAATCAGGCAAAGGGGATGCTTTCCCCCGCTGAAATATCCACCTTCTGCGCGCAGCTGTCCATGATTCTGAAAGCAGGGATCCCTGTGGCTGAAGGGCTTTCCATCATGCACGGCGACATGCAAAAAGCCGAAGGCCGGGAGATTATCGGAACCATCCTTGAACACGCGGAGCTGGGAGAACCCCTGCACACGGCGCTCGCCGCCTCCCGACTTTTCCCGAAGTATGTCGTGGACATGGCGGAAATCGGCGGGCAGGCGGGCAGGCTGGATGAGGTAATGGACTATCTGTGCGAGTATTATGAGCGGGAGGAAGCCATCTCCAGAAACGTGAAGAGCGCGGTCACCTACCCACTTGTCATGATTGTGATGATGGTTCTGGTGATCGGCGTTCTGGTCGTAAAAGTACTGCCGGTTTTCCAGCAGGTATTTTTGCAACTCGGCAGTGATTTGTCACCCTTTTCTTTGAGCGTCATGCAGTTCGGCTCCCTTGTGGGGCGATATTCCGTCGTGATTGTTGCGGTGATTGCTGTTGCGACGGCCGTCGTTTACGCTTTGAACCGCACACACAGCGGCAAATCCGCGCTTGCTTCTTTTCAGTCGCGGTTTTTCCTGACCAGAGACCTTTATGCCAAAATCGCATCCGGCAGGTTTGCCGGGGCGATGGCCATGATGCTGTCCAGCGGGCTGGATACCGACCAGTCTCTGGATATGGCGGCAAAGCTGATCGACAATACATACATCAGCAAAAAAATTGAGAACTGCAAGGTGCAGATTGCGCAGGGCAGTTCGTTTGCCAGCGCTCTGGAATCGGCGGGGATTTTTTCGGGAATTTACTCCAAAATGGTTTCCGTCGGTTTTAAAACCGGTTCCGCCGATACTGTCATGAAAAAACTGGCTGACCGTTATGAAGAAGAAATTGACGCCCGTGTCGGCAATCTCATCGCTCTGCTGGAGCCGTCCCTTGTGGCGGTCCTTTCGGTCATTGTGGGAATGATCCTGCTTTCGGTCATGCTGCCGCTGATGGGGATTATGTCCTCAATCGGGTAGGAGGGACAAGAAGGTGAACCGTTTCGCCAAAACAAAAAAACCACACTCACTCCTCCGCGAACTGGCGCTGCCTGTGGTTCTGTTTGTGGGTGTCCTGCTCCTGTTTGCGGGCGGCCTGCGTTCCGTAACCGCGGCTACCGAGTCGGAACAGCTGAAATCCGCCCGTCAGGCGGTAACCCGTGCAGTGATCCAGTGTTATGCGGTGGAGGGCGTCTATCCGCCCGACCTTGCCTATCTGGAGCAGAATTACGGGCTTCAGGTGGACAGGCAGCGCTATATTATTGATTACCGGTGTTTTGCATCCAACATCATGCCGGATATCACAGTGCTTCCGAACAATGCGGCGGCATAAATTTACCAATTGTCCAGAAACGGAGATGAAAAGTCATGAAGTCTGCCGCAAAGCCGAAAGGCCATATGGTTGATTTGCTGTTTACGCTGGCTTTGTTCTGCGTTTTTGCGGCTTCTTCGCTTCTGGTGATTCTGATTGGCGCGGACGTCTATAAAAGCACCGCAAAAGGAATGAACGAAAACTTCAATGTGCGCACGTCTCTGTCCTATGTCTGCGAAAAGGTGCGGCAGAACGATGCGGCCGGCGCGGTGCGCCTGGATTCTCTTGATTCTGTTCCGGCCCTCGTACTCACTCAGACTTACGACGGCGCCGAATACGAAACATGGATCTACCATTATAACGGAAGCCTGATGGAGCTTTTTGCTCAAGAGGGTACAGAAATCGGCCCGTCCGGCGGGCAGCAGATTATGGAGATTTCTTCTTTTACCATGGAGCGCCTGAATGAGCGGCTGTACCGGTTTTCCGTTACCGATGAAAACGGCAGAACCGCTTCGCAGATGGTCAGCCCGAGATGCGCATAGGCTTGTTTGTTTTGAGGATGGAGGTAGTACGCTATGAACAGGACTTACAGGCGGAAAGCCTCTAAATCCGGTCCGTTTTTATTGGAACTCATGATTGGCATCCTGTTTTTTTCTTTTGCTAGTGCAATTTGTATGCAGATTTTTGTAAAAGCGCACCTGATCAGCACAAAAAGCAGCGACCTGACCGCGGCAATGACCAAGGTGCAGTCGGCAGCGGAGGCCTTTAAAAGTCTGGACGGAAATGAATCGGACCTTGCCGAATTTCTGGATGCACAGCAAAGCGGCGGACTCCTCACAATCTGTTACGACAAAGAATGGAATCCGGTGCCCGATGGGCAGAATGCCTACCGTATGACCATCCGGGTTACAGAGCAGGGCTCTGTTTATGATTCGCAAATCCGGATGTTTAAAGGCCGGGAAGGACAGCCCCTTTATGAGCTGGATGTAAAAAAATATAAACCGCGCGGCTGACGTATGCAAGCAGATAGAAAGGACAGAGGAGATGAACAAAGGGTTTGGCATGAATGTGGGAAGTTCTTTGATCCTGATGATTTTTGTTTTGCTCTGCCTTGTCACTTTCTCTACCCTTTCACTGGTATCCGCTAATGCCGACTATAAACTCACAGCAAAAACTGCCGAATCCGTTTCCGGTTACTACGAAGCCGATGCAAAGGCGGAAATGCTCCTCGCCGCTATTGATGAAAAACTGATCAGTATGGCAAAAAACACCACAGCCAGCGGACAGTCCAATTCAGAAATGCTTTCTGAAGCGCTTTCCGGACTTGATAGGGTCACGATCGCGCAGCAGGACGGCGAGGTCATCATCGGGTTTCAGGTGAAGATGGATGACCGGCGGGCGCTCCAGGTTTCCCTGCGGCCCACATTTCCCTTGCAGGACGCGGGAAAGCGCTATGTCGTTACTTCATGGCAGGTGATACAGACAGCGGAATGGGAATCGGATGACACCTTGACCGTTTGGGACGGGGAAGATTCCCTGCCGCTTTTTAATGGAGAATCATAACAGATAGGAAGATTTCAATGGATATGATACAAATATTAAAGGACGCTGTGGAACATCACGCGTCCGACATATTTGTAATAGCAGGGTTGCCGGTCTCCTATAAAGTCAACGGTACAATTATCCGGACGCATCAGGAAAACCTGATGCCCGCGCAGACAGAAACGATGGTACGGGAAATCTACGCGCTTGCGGGTGACCGGGACCTCAATCATGTGACACTGGAGGGCGACGATGATTTTTCGTTCTCCCTCAAGGGAATCTCTCGTTTCCGCGTAAACGCCTACCGGCAGCGCAGCTCGCTTGCGGCGGTCATCCGGGTTGTAACCTTTGATCTGCCGGACCCGCATGAAATCGGAATTCCGGATACCGTCCTGAATCTTGCGGACCGCACAAAGGGGCTTGTGCTGGTCACCGGCCCTGCCGGAAGCGGCAAATCCACCACGCTGGCCTGCATGATCGACCGCATCAACAGAACCAGAAGCGCGCATGTGATTACGCTGGAAGACCCGCTGGAATATCTGCACAAGCATAATAAAAGCATTGTCAGCCAGCGTGAAATCTCCACAGATACCGAAAGCTATGTGAAAGCGTTGCGTTCCGCCCTGCGCCAGGCGCCGGACGTCATCCTGCTCGGAGAAATGCGGGATTACGAAACAATTAACGTTGCCATGACGGCGGCAGAAACAGGGCATCTGATTTTTTCCACGCTTCACACCATCGGTGCCGCCAATACAATTGACCGGATTATCGATGCTTTCCCCCCGAATCAGCAGCATCAAATCAGGATTCAGCTTTCGATGGTTTTGCAGGCGGTTGTTTCCCAGCAGATTCTCCCGACAGTCGACGGAAAAGAAGTCCCCGCGTTTGAAATTATGCTGGTCAACAGCGCAATCCGCAATATGATACGGGAATCCAAGGTGCACCAGATCGATACAGTGATCTATTCGTCCGCCGGTGAAGGCATGCAGTCAATGGATTCGAGTCTATTGGATCTTTATCAGAAAAATTTGATCAGGCAGAGTGATATGCTCACCTACAGCACTAACCCCGATCAGATGCTGAAAAAGATTAAAAACATGTAATAAGAGCAGACCGTCCTGTTCGCCGCGCAATTGTCAAAAAAGGAATCAATTCTATAAAAGGCGCTTCCGCTGAATTGCGGAAGCGCCTTGCTGCGCCAATGGACCAATCTGCGCCGCCAGATCATAATGCAGATAAACTCTGTGCAGCCTTCATCGATGATACGTTCAATGGTTTCCTGAAGTTTCATTCTGGCATCGCCGGGCATCCGGTTCAGTTGTTGTGCAGACCTTCATTCACCAGATGATTGATCATTCAATCCGGCCGATCAGGCCCGCGGGTCTATCTTTAATATATCTGCCACAGAGGTGCCGGCAGCCTGTATCAGCTCGATCACCAGTCCATCCCGCAGACGAAACCAGTTCGGCCCTTTTGGCATTTCAACCGCGTCATACCGTTTTACTGCCGCTACGGCGTTCTCCAAATTTTCCACCATAAAGCCCAGATGATTCATTCTGCCGTCCTCATTTCCATCCCCAGATGCTGCGATCAGCTGTATTCCGCCGTTCAGCCACACCTGTGAAACCACTCCGTCCTTTTCCCGGGTTTTGCGGATGATCATACCAAATGCGTCCTCAAAAAAACGGGCATACCATTGAAGATCCTGAACACGCAGTGCCACATGCTCAAGATAAGATCTGTTTGGATTGGCCACCACAAAACAGCCCCTTTCGTCATTTTATTCCGTACGGCAGTCTTCGCTGTAAACCAGTTCGATTTTAAAATTCCGGCTCCGTTTTATGGAGAAATGTACGGATTGTATTCAGCCCCACAGCTTGTTTTCCTTCAGCAGCTTCAGGCTCTTTCTCTTCAAAAATAGGGATATATAAAAACTTTCGTATTGCAAATACGCACGCCACCGCAAAAATGCCTAACAGCGTTTCCAATGCATTCGTGTGATAAACGACCAGCTGGCGGGTCATCGCATATAGCAAGACTTCGATTGCGGAGTAAGGTGTGTGTTTCATCAGCATACGGATGAACTCCAAGCCAATTACCAAAGTGAGGGCGTGCTCAAGAAATGTCTCAAAATGGCTCATATGGAACAGCTGCGTCTGAAAGGTTCTGATTTCGACAATCAAAAAGTACGAAGCATATATAATGCCGACTAGAACCAAAACAGAAACCATGATTTCAATGATTAATGTGATGCTGATCAGCCTGTTTCTCGCCTGTTTCATTTTATACTGCACCTCCTGATTTTCGTTGGCATTAGATTGACTTGGTGAAAGCCGGCGCGAAAACCATTACTCCTGTAACGCTTTTGTCAGTTCCCCCTCGTATAAGATATCCAGACTGTGTAAGGGACGGGTCATCGAAACATAAAGCAAGTGCATATCCACTTTGCTGGCCGAAGCATATACCGGTTCCGATACGCCGCAAATGATAACCGCGTCAAATTCCAGCCCTTTAGACAGATATCCTGTAATAGTACAGACACCGCCCTGGTATCCCTCGGTGTCAGAAGTGACATTCTCAGCCTCTATCCCGCGCTGCCGAAGCGCCAGATTCATGTCAGTTGACCGCTGTGCCGTTTTGCAGATGACGGCTATCGTCTTGAAGCCCTGTTTTGTGTACTCCCTCACCAACCGGCAGATCAGATCCGGCTGCTGGGATGCGGCACATCTGGTATACCTGACAGGAGATCCATGCCGGATTACCGGGAGCGCCTCCGCAAGGCCCAACAGGGATGAGACTTTATTGGCCGCGGTCATAATTTCCACAGTCGTTCGATAGCTTTTGCGCATTTCAATCATATCCGCTTTGCTGTCAAAGGCCTGTTCGCGAACGCTTTCCCAGCTTTCTATGCTCCGGTAGCTGTAAATCGACTGGGCAAGGTCACCAACGATTGTAAATGTGCTCTGACTGAGCAGCGAACGCAGTACATAAAAATGGAATTCACCAAAGTCCTGCGCTTCGTCAATCACCGTGTGGCGAAAAAACTCGTAACAGTCGGAGCCTTTCATGCGCAGTTTCAGATACATCAGCGCGGGCAGATCTGTAAAATCGAGTTTTCTCTTGCGGAGCCCGGCAAGCGTATCTGTTTTGAGTTTGTTCTTTTCCGGGAAATCATCCGGAAGATCCTTTTCACAGCTGTGCAGAAACAGTTCATAAAGTTTCAGGATCTTCGTCTCGGTAATAGAAAAATGCTTTTTCAGTGATTGCCTGCACCCATTTTCCAGCTCTTTTAAGATTGCCGCGCGGTCTTTTTTCTGCTTGTCCAGTTCCGAAGCGTCGCAGCCTTTCAGTAACAGCAGTCTGAAATGCTCGTTCAACCGCTCTTTAATCGTTTCCCTGCGATGATCTATATAGGAAGAAAGGTACAGGATACATTGGGAAACGCGGGCCTGAACAGTAGAATTCAGGGAAAAATCCACTTTCGCGTAGATGTCTTTTATCATATCGCAGGAAAGAATCCGGAACCCTCTGATAACAAAGTCCTTATCCGGAACAACATTCTGATCGAATCTGTCCATAAACGCGGCGAGGGCATCTCTGTATCGCAGGGTGGTTTTAAAACGGTCGACGCCGCTCCTGTATGTTCCATTCACGACCTCGGTCAGCCGCCCGGAAATATCGGTCAAGCTGAATGCTTCCCCAATGTACCCCTGGCACAGAGTTTCAAAGGTATGTTCCGGGACGCTGTCGACATCGAGATCGGGCAATATGGATGAAATATAGCTGATAAAAAATCGATTGGGTCCAATCACCATATATTGTCCCGATTTAATGGTGTCCCGGTGATTGTAGACCAGATAGGCGATCCGATGGAGGGCGACTGTCGTTTTCCCGCTTCCCGCCGCTCCCTGCACGATGAGATTGCGGTCGATCTGTTCGCGTATGATCCGGTTTTGCTCACCCTGAATGGAAGCAACAATGTTCTTGAGGCGGTTATCGGAACCGGCGCTCAGATAGGGCTTAAGCAGATCATCATTGGTAACCGTTTCCACATCATTAACTGAAAGCAAAATCCCATTTTCAATTTCAAGCTGCCGCTTTAGCAGCAGTTCCCCTGAAATGGTTCCTCCCGGCGCCTGATAGGAAACCTTTCCCGGATTACTGTCGTAATACAGCGTGGCGACAGGCGCCCGCCAGTCGACCGTAACGGTCTCCTGGTTTTCATCCACGACACCGATCTTTCCAATATAGCATTGCGCAGTTTTTTCAAAACCGTCTTCTTCAAAATCGATGCGGGCAAAATAGGGCTTTCCAACCCCCCGCTCCAGATGAAAAAGATGGTTATTTGTCTGTGCCGACAGTTCGGCTAAAAGCATGGGCTGCGAGTGGTACAGCCCGGGCAGGCTGTCCCTCAGCAGCCGGGTATCTTCAATGCATTTCTTATACTGTACGATTTTTTCCTTCAGCGTTTCTTGTTCCTCTTTAAATATGGATTGCTGCAAACAACCATCCCCCATTAATCATTGAAAATTAATATTTTAACATACGAAAATTAAAAACACAATGCAGCATTCCAAAAAATGTAGCCGGAACCGACTCATTCACCTGCCAGCATAGCAATTGCGCGCATGATCTGCGGAAACACGGAAACGGCCGTCAGCATGCGTATGACCTGGAGCACAATTACATCGGTGCTCTGTACGCCGATGTCGGCGCTGATCAATGCCATATCGCTGGCTCCCGCCGGAGTCGCAACGAGCATCCCCTCTTTGATGTTCAGATGAAACCGGCGGGAAAGCAAACGTCCGGTGAACCAGCTGTTTGCAAAATAGCCCAGTATTAAAATCAGTGCCGGTACGATCAGATGATTGAGTTCAGCAAGGTCCTGATAGGAAACTGAGGAACCGATATAAGCGCCCGCCAATACCTGGGCGCCTCGCCTTACCTGTTTTGGCATGCTGACAGGAATCCCCGACAGCTTGGCCGCGATGATGCCGAACATTGCGCACAGCAGCGCCCCCGCCGGCATTTTCAGCACGTATCCACCCAAACCTGACAGGGCGGCAATCAGTGCTGTAAGCAAAAAAAAGTTCCACCTGAATGGGATCGGCGGAGCCTTTTCAGGCGGCAGATCCTGCAAACGGCTTTCGGTGCCGGCCGCATCCGGTTCGGACACCCCGTCAATGACCGCCGGGGCCAGCCGTTTTTCCAAACGCCGCGCCCTCCACGCAATGACGCTCGGGAAAATGCCGACCCCGGCAGCCATCCGGAAAAATTGCAGCACCAGCACTTTTGGCGCGTCCGCCCCCATATCCACGGCAATCAGCGGCATTTCACTGGTTCCTCCAGGCACTGCGCATAAGAGCGATGTCAAAAGATCCATAGGACCAATCCAATAGATGATCAGCCCCAAGCACACATTCACACAGAGCATCATCGACAACAGCACCAATGCCGGCTTGTAGATAGATTTCATACGCACGAAATCGCTTTTTCCCACCGAACACCCGATGAAGGCGCCAGCAGTTATCTGGGCTGCCAGCTTGGCCGCATATGGCATATATGACGCGTGGAATACGATTGTGAGCGCACTGACGCCCACAATCGATCCCACCATCATCCCGCCCGGAATTTTAAATTTCAAGAACAGCAGGCCGCAGCAGAGCCCAACCACGCATGTCAGCAAAAAATTTTCCACGGGAAGCCTCCTCAGTCTGAATTCTTTTGCAATGAATTCTCGTTTTTTACCCCAGCTTTTCCCGTTTTAAATAATAATTGATTAAACCTCCGTCCGCCATGATTTGCAGAATAAGCGGCGGAAATTTATCAAAGCATCCGCTGTTTTTTCCATTCACGGCGATAGTTCCCGCATCCAGATCAATCGACAAAAGGTCATTTTCCTGCGCCTGAATTGTGCACGCAATTGGAAGCAGCCCCTGATTGATGCAGGAACGGTAAAAGCCTCTCGCAAATGAGCGGGCTACGATACACCTGATGCCGGCTTCCCTGAGCAGCAACATAACATATTCGCGGGAGGAACCGCAGCCGAAGTTTTCCCCCGCCACGATCATATCCCCGGGGGTCAGCGTTTCCCCCAGATCAGGCCGGCAAACTTTGAAAAGATACGGGACCATCTGCGGAATGGGAAGGCCCAGACGAATGTATTCTTTACTGATGATATGGTCCCCGCTGATATTGTCCCCCAGGATTCTTGCTCTTCCTTCCAGCATCAGCGAACACCTCCCACCGTAATCTCTCCCGCCAAGGCGGAATAGGCCGCCACAACCGGCGAGCAGATAAATATTCTGCCCTCGCGGCTGCCCATCCGGCCCGAAACATTCCGGTTGGTTGTGGAAAGAACAACCTCGTTATCCCCGATTATCCCGCCATGCAGTCCGGTACAGGGGCCACAGCCGGGCGGAAGGATATTCGCCCCCGCTTCCAGAAGGATTTTATAGATTCCGGTTTGCTCCATTCTCAGGGCAATCTCTCTGGATGCGGGAGCAACGACCAGACGGACGTTGGGGGTGATCTTTTTGCCCTTGAGCACTGCCGCCGCCTGCTCAAAATCCTCCATCCTTCCGTTGGTACATCCGCCGATGAACACTTCATTTACCACCTGCCCGCAAACCTGCCGGACGGGCACAATGTGGTCGATTTCCGGCGGAACCGCCACAACCGGCTCAACAGCGGAGACGTCTATCTCCAGCGTACGCACATAGTTAGCATTGGAATCCGGGGACACCGGTGTATAACCGGTAATTCCACGCGCCTCCAGCCATCCGCGTAAAGTATCATCAAACGGCATGACTGCGCCCTTTGCACCCGCCTCAATCGCCATGTTGCAGATAACAGAGCGTCCATCCATGGACAAGCGCCCAAGCGTATCGCCGCAGAACTCCAGGCATTGGTAAATGGCGCCGGACTGGGTCAACTCCCGGATCATAACCAATGCCAGATCTTTCGAGGTCACATGACGGCCGGGTTTACCGGTAAACTTCACCAGAATGGTTTCCGGAACCTTAAACCAGCAGCGGTCGCAGGCCAGAACCACCGCCTCATCCACCGCGTCTATGCCAACACCGAATGCATTGAGTACGCCATAGTGGCAGCAGTGGGAGTCGGTTCCTACCACAATGCATCCCGGCTTCACCTTTCCGGATTCAATCATGCGCTGGTGGCAGATACCCTGGCCTTCCTCAATGACATCACAGATTTCGTGCCTGCGGGCAAACTCCCGCATCCGTATATGATTATTTGCCGCCGCCCCGGTCGGGCAGGGAGAAAAATGGTCCAGGGCCATCAAGTGTTTGTCCGGTGATTTTACCACGTCGGCAAACCCCTCGAATCTTGTCACCACAGACGGCCCGTTCATGTCCTGGATCATGCTGGCATCCACATCAACCATCACCATTTCTCCGGCGGCCACTTCCCGCCCGAGCTTGGCGCTGAATATCTTTTCCACAATCGTGCCCATACCGCTCTCCTTCCACCGGTTCCATCCGGTAAGACTTGAGTTTTCTGCTGAAAAACAACAGACCCTGTGCAGCCCGACAAAGGGCAGGCTGCACAGAATCAGGCCATAGGGGATTATGCCAGCACACCCGCGGCAGCTTCCGCCGCATGATAGATCGCGTTCAGTGCAAGGCCGACTTCTTTTGCATCGCCGAGAACAACCACCTGTGTGTTGGGCAGTCTGTCCGCCGCGGCCTGCAGGTCATTGACAGGTTTTCTGCCCACCGCAACCACAAGCGCGTCAAATCCCGTAAGCGTCTGCACCCCTTCCGCATTTGAGATCACAACCTCCGGAAGACGGATTTCCTCTACCTTGCTTTCGAGTTTATAATCTATCGGCATCTGGCTCATCCGTTTGAGCATGAAATTACGCCGGCTTGAGTTGAGGTTGGCCGCAATTTTTGAGATCATGTCGATTACCACAACCTCTTTTCCCTGCGCGGCCAAGTAATCCGCCGTCTCACAGCCGATCAGTCCACCGCCCATCACGGCAATTCTTTTGCCCGGGATTTCTATTCCGGACATCACCTGATCACAATTAAAAACGTTTTGACCGCCGATACCCGGAACAGGCGGAATGACCGGTTCGCTGCCTGTCGCAACCACCAGCACATCCGGTTTTTCCACTTCCAGAAGCTCCATGGTGACTTCCTTACCGTAGTGGATGGGAATTCCCAGCATCTTTAAATATTCCACGCGGTATTTTGTGATGCTGTTCATGTTCTGCTTGTGGGGCGGTATCGATGCCAGATTAATAAGCCCGCCCGCTTTATCGGACTTCTCGTAAACAAGAGGCATAAATCCCCGGGTCGCCAGATCGCACGCCATCTCCAGTCCCGCTGGGCCTGCGCCCGCAATGATGATTTTGGCTTTTTTATTCTCCTCGGTTGCGGGCACCATCTTCAGTTCATGCTCTCTTCCCAGCAGCGGGTTCTGCATGCAGATGATCTTTTTACGGACCTTGGAATCGCGGCAGCCCTGATTGCAGCCAACGCATCTGCGTACCGGCAGGGGGTTAATCCCAAAATATTTGTTAACGAGATCCGGATCCGCAAGATGCGCCCTTCCCATCGCAACCATATCCGCCTTGCCGCTGTCGACAATCTCAGCCGCCTCGGCGATGTCGACTATCCGGTTTACCGCCATGACTGGAATCGAAACGGCCGCTCTTACTTTTGCCGCGTTTTCCACATTGAAACAGTCTTCCACATCCATCGGCGCGGAAATGTAACCTCCCGATTCGGGCATGCCGGCCGACACATGGATTACGTCGGCGCCAGCCTTTTCAAGCAGAACTGCGATTTTGACTGTTTCTTCAATTTCCCTTCCGCCCTCAACCATCTCGCTTCCGCTGATGCAGAAACTGACCGGGAAGTCCTTGCCGCAAACCTTCTTGATCGCCTGAACAATCTGGATTGGGAAAAGCGCCCTGCCCGCATAATCTTTGCCATATCGGTCAGTACGTTTGTTGTAAAGCGGGGACAGAAACAGCGCAATCTCATGCGCATGAGCGCCGTGAATATCCACGCCGTCAACCCCCGCCTGTTTACAGCGCAAGGCACCTCTGGCATAGCTTTCCACCAACTCCGCAATATCCTCTTCCGAATAGTCCGAAGGGCTTTCAATGGCGTGTCCGCGCCCCGCCTGAAATTTCGCAGGATGAAGCTGGCAGAACAATGTCGCTCCATATTGATGCACCGTGTCCGCAAGTTTTTTCCAGCCCGGAATAAATTTATCATCCGACAGCGCGGGGCGGCCTGCACCGCATTTCCCATGCGGGCTTCCGCCCACAATAATCAGCCCGATTCCTCCGGCGGCCCTGCATCGGATATATTCCAGCATGCAGTCGTTGATATACCCTTCACTGTCACAAAAATGGACACACATTGATGGGAGAACCACTCGATTCTTAACCGTCACATTTCCAAGCGTAATTGGTGTAAGCAGTTTTTCCATTCTCTTTTCTCGCTTTCTCTAAACTAACTAAAAAATATTGGGTTGCCGTGTTGCAAGCATCTTTTAAAACGTGTTTTAATTTGAGGCTGTGCTCGCAACAGCAGCCTCTTCTGTTTTCTTTGTCTTAGGCGTACGGTAGGATCTGTAGAGCGTCCAAACGAGCATCACCAGGGCCAATATCATGAGGCCGGCGCTGATTGGTCTGGTAAAGAAAGTGGACCAGTCCCCCAGGGAAATCGCAAGCGCGCGCCTCATGGAGGCTTCGACAATTTCGCCGAGAACCATTCCAAGGACCATAGGCGTGATGGGCACCTTGAACTGCCTCAAAATAAAGCTGATAACACCAAGGCCAAGTACCAGATAAAGATTAAAGATATCCCTGTCCACCGCATAAGCGCCGGTTAAAACGATCGCAATAATGGCGGCATTCAGCAAAGGCTGGGGCAGCATGACAATTTTTACAAACATCCTGGTATACAGGAGACCAAAAACGAACATAAAGAAAGTACCGATAAAAACCGCGATAAAAATACCATAGGGGATTTCCGGCTGGCTGATAAAAAGGTTCGGGCCAGGGCGCACACCGTGTATTACCAATGCGCTCAGGATAACCGCCGTCGTGCCCGATCCCGGAATTCCAAGTCCAAGCATTGGGATCAGGGCACCGCCCGTAACGCCGTTATTAGAGGCTTCGGAAGCAGCGATACCTTCAATACATCCGGTTCCGAATTTTTCCGGGTGCTTCGAAAACTGCTTTACCTGATTGTAAGCGATATAGCTCGCAATCGCTGCCCCGGCACCGGGCAGCGCACCGATGACCGTGCCGAGAAGCCCGGAAAATGCACTGGTTGGAAGAATCTGTTTAAACTCCTTGCCGGAAAGCGGTGTCAGTTTGATTTTTTCATTCACAGAATCCAGATGTACGGGCTTGAAAAAGTCCTGCAGCATCATGCCCATTGCGAACAGGCCCATCATTGCGGGCACAAGGTCGATACCCTGCGCCAGGTCAAGGCTCCCGAAAGCAAAGCGGGGCATGCCCAGAAACTGATCAATACCGATTGTTGACAGGAAAAGGCCCAGCGCACCGGCAAGAATGCCTTTTACAACATTTTTCTCCGTAAGGCCGGCAATGAGGGTCAATCCTAAAACGCCCAGACTGAAATACTCCGCCGGGCCGAACGAAAGCGCCATTTTAGCCACCGGAAGCGCCACCAGAATCAGCACGATGCCGCTGATTAGATTACCGATAGTGCTGGCAGACAGCGCGGTGTACAGCGCTGTTCCCGCCTTTCCCTGCTGCCTTAGCGGATATCCGTCCAAAAGGGTTGCACCGGCCGACGGCGTTCCCGGGGTGCCAATCAGAATCGCGGGGATAGAACCGCCATACTGCACGCCTATATATACGCCTACAAGAAGCATCAGTGCCTGAGTCGGCCCCATTCGATAGGTGAACGGCAGCAGAAGCGCGGTGGTGATTGATGCGTTGATTCCCGGCATAGCCCCGCCCAGGATTCCCGCCACCACACCGACTGCTATAAAAAACAATGACGATAATGAACAGGCAGCCTGGACTCCAATTAAAAATTTATCCAATTTTACTCCCTCCTCATTATATCAGGATGCCGGTCGGAAGTTTTACCGCGAGAACTACCCTGAACAGCAAGTAAAGCGCGGCAACAATCACAACCGAATACAGCGCCAGTTTTTTAATGTCTTTTACATTTTGTATATACAAAAGCACTGCTGTCAGCGCCAAAGTGGATACAACGTACCCGACATGTGTCAGAATCATAATATAAACCAGTACGCTTACGAACATTTTAATTGCCGCACCATAGTTACCCGGAGCTTTCTTTGATTCTGTTGTGTTTTTACGCTTAAAAAAGACTTCCGCGCCAATTAACAGCCCACAGGCAAAAATTATGATTGCAAGAAGCCGGGGAAATCCGCCGCCGCCCACAACATCATAAGAAAAATTATCATAATTTGAAGAATAAAAGTATAGTGCGGTTCCGCCTAAAAGACAAAATATGCCCAGCCACAGGTCTTTACTTTTTACCATATCATTGCATTACAACAGGTGATCCCTGTTGCGAATGTCATTCACCTCCAACAAGTTTTGGCAACTATCGGTTAATAAAAATTTCGCTGTTATGTGGACGCACCTTTACCATGCCCACAGATTGTCAGGCGGAAGGCGGCCGACTTTATAGCCGCGTTCCGCCATTTAGTTTACAGACACTATGGGATCTGGCAGTCCCTGTTTTAGTGGACCGCTAAGCCGATTTTGTCGAAAATGTTGTAGGTATCGTTGTAAAACTCGTCAAAGATCTGCAGAGCTTCATTTCCCACCGCAAATCTTGGGAATATGAAATTGGCTTCGATATAGTTTTTCTGCCACTCATCGGTTGTATTGAGCTTTTCCAGCGCATCGGTATAAAATGCAACTGCTTCGGGCGGCATATCGGGAGGCCCGACGATCCCTCTGGGGACTTCATAAACGACATCATAACCTAATTCTTTAAAAGTGGGGACATCGGGGAAGGCGTCGGACCGTTCCTCTGCCGCGATGGCAATCACTTTCATCAGGCCGCTTTCAACCGGACCAACTACTTCTCCGATATTCTGCCAGGAGAAATCAACCTGACTGCCCATAACCGCAGTAAGTCCGTCGCCGCCGCCCTCAAAAGGCACCTGTGTCATTTCGATGCCCGCCGCACCTTCAAAGATGATGGAACAGGCGGAACCGGACGAACCGGCGTTACCGATACAGATGCTCAGACCCTTCGGATCGGCCTTGGCGGCTTCCACAACGTCTTCAATCGTATTGTAGGGGGAATCGGCCGGAGCGCACAGAACGTTCGGGTCGGTTCCGATTACCGCGAGAGTCGTGTAATCCTTGTAGTTTTTGTCAATGTTTCCGGTGATGGGCGCGACAAAGAATGCGGAATTGACGGTTTGCATGACATAAGGGTTGCCCGCCTGCTTCTGGGTATAGTTGAATGCCTGAACACCGCCTGAGCCGGTCAGGTTCTGCACGACAAACGGCTGGTCAATAATGCCCTTGGTGTTCATGATGCTTCCAATGGTTCTCGCCATCAGATCGCTTCCGCCGCCTGCTGAAGACTGACAGATAAAATCGATCGGCTTATCGGGTTTCCATGTAGGCGCCGACGAGGATGCCGCTGAGGATTCGGCTGTTCCCGCGGGTTTCGACGCGCCTGCGGACGACGATGTCGCGGAGGGGGCCGGCGTGGAGTTTGAACATCCGGATACAGCCAGAATCATAGCAGTTGCCAGAATAAGCGTTAATACCCTTTTCATTTTCAAGACCTCCATTTGATTTTTTTGAATTGCTGTTTATATCAGATAGATTGTCAAATCAAGTGTGCCGCTTCGTAACTTCCCTGGGAGGCGCGCTTCATCCTTCAATCTATCATAGCCACAGAAGATCTTTACCGATTCAATTGATGTTTTCAAGCTGCTTGCGAATCAACTCGGCGCATCTTCTGGTGTTGAATATCCCGCAGGTACAGGGTTTGGCAATAATTTCGGCCGCTTTCTCCGGTGTCAGTTTAGCCTGCCGGACTTTTTCACAGGTGGATTCCACAAGCGGAGTACCAATCAGCGAATGGCCGCACATGGTTGTAATCTTCAAGGTTTCATCCTTAGGGAGCAGGGATTTATTTCCAAAAATGCCAAGGGACAGGGTTGCGGTATGGGGTTTGAGCCCACATTCATGCGCTATATTGACTACCTCGTCGATCAGTCCGCTCACAACAATGGAAATACCGAGCTGCGCATCGCGGATCTTGGTCAGCACGCCCTTCACAGCGTTTCTGTCCGCAAATGAGATAATAATTCCGTAAGCATTGTCCAATGTTTCTTTGTAATCCTCGGGATCAAGCCCATTGACGTAACTTTTTCCAGCATGGCTGGAACCAAAATTCACAAAATCTTCCGATAAGTAAATATCCAGAATTCTTCTCAATTTTTCCCCGGGATGATCCCGGTTAACTCCGCGGGCACATCTGGCATAGATGCAAAAATCGTTTTTAAGATCTTCAACAGTTCCAAAGCGGTGCAAAGAATGACTCATATCTTGTCCAACCTCCTTGTTAATCGATCAGGGGACGCCCAAGACCCACATTGATTTTTGCGTTGGGGCGTACCGTAAAGCCCATTGCTTTCAACTTTTCCGCGACAGGAAGCTTTGCGTCATCGTCGAACCTGGTTACAAGCCCCACAGAAACGACCGTGTCCACATTCTCCAGCAGCGGCATGATTGTGCCGATGATCTCTTCCAGTTCTTCTTCATGAATTCTGAGTTCAAGAATGGCGGACAGCACCTTTTCATTCACAAATTCTTTTTTGAACCGCCCGGAATCATCTGATTCCAGAAGGCCGTAGAGCGGGTTGTCTTCGAGAATGGGAATGCCCAGCTTACGCATGGCAACCGTGACCTTCTCGACCTCAGTGAATCTGGTTCCGGTACAGGGCCTTCCGAATTCCAGCAGGAGGCCGTATTCCCCTTTGCCAAATTTTCCGGTGACATCATTTGTTTTTGCTTCCTCTGTCCCGCGTCCCCAAGCTTTAAGAGCGGGATGCTGAACGCCCGGGTCACTGAACTGCATGCGTACGGCACGCGGATACTCATAACACTCTTCAGGCATAAAAATAGCGTGGACCGGGCATACATTTGCTCTTAGGCAAACACCGCAATCCACGCATTCTTCTTCCTTGATTGTACAGATATTATCCGCTTTCGATATACAGTTTAACATGCAGTAATCGACGCATCGGTTACAACCCAAACACCTTGCAGGATCAATTCTCATATCCTGGCCTCCTCTTATTTTGTTTAAACTTTGTTACCTGGCAGTAGACTTTCCATTGGTAAAGCCAGCGCTGAATGATTGTCCCCCCTTAGCATCCGCGAACTTTTGGGGATAACAGTACATCCGACGAAGCCTTTCGCTGTCGGATGTGCGCCATCCATGTTTTTGACTATAACATTACAAAATTACCCTGTCAATCATTTCATTTTTGCTCTCCGGCCGGAACCATGTTTGAAAATAAAAACCGCTTTTCCGGTCTGAAAAATTCCTTATGGCCGTGTTATACGGAACGCGTCAAAGTCTGTGCTTTCCGGCGCATACCATTCGGTTCCTGACAACTTTAAACAGCTTGTGTTCAATAATGCAAAACACATTTGCTGCAAACTGACGAATTTTTCCTGATATTTTTGTGATTGATCATTTTTCAAACATGGGCTAATTCTATAGTATTTGGCGATAATGAAAGTTGAAATAATTGACAAAATTATTCTTCGGTGATATAAATAATATATCTATTAATCACAAGTGCTTTATGAATTTAATAAAGGGGGACAAGAAACTCGAATACTGTTTCATCAAAACTTAAGGAGGATAGATAATGAAACGTGGTCCAGCCTGGCGGGCGGATCGCATACAATACATCGCCCGCTGTATTATGAAAAAATTATCCCAAGCGAAAGGTATCCAAATAAACAAGGCCATAAAATGCGTGAACCAAGATATTTACAGAAATGCAAATAAATTGGTTCACGCTATTTTTATGTCAAATTGCATTTGCAGCATAACTCAGTGCTCCTGACAAATCGGAGAGCCTGAAGAATCTGCCCAATATATAAAATACGGAGGATAGCGAAATGTCAACCTTTCAAAGACGTTATGAACTTACCGACACACAGTGGGAAAATATAAAAAATCTGCTGCCCCCCGAACGGACCGGACAAAAGGGCCGTCCAAAGAAGGACAATCAGAAAATGTTGAACGCTATTTTATGGATTTTAAAAAGCGGGGCTGCCTGGCGGGACCTGCCGGAAAGATATGGGCCATGGCAAACGGTGTACAGCAGATTCATCAAATTACAAAAAGACGCCATCATTGATCAGGTATGCAGGGAACTGGGTATCGATGATGATTTCAGCAAACACAGCATAGGGAGAAAACCAACGAAAAAATGCAGCCACTTTTAACGAATGAATTAAATAAAAGGCGCTTCCGCTGAATTGCGGAAGCGCCTTGCCGCGCCAATGGACCAATCTGCGCCGCTAGATAATAATGCAGATAAGCCCTGTGCAGCCTTCATTGATGATACGTTCAATGGTTTCCTGGAGCTTCATTCTGGCATCGCCGGGCATCCGGTTCAGTTTGTTGTGCAAACCTTCATTGACCAGTTCATGCAGGCTTTTGCCGAAAATATTGCTTTCCCAGATTTTCTGCGGGCTTTCCTCGAACTCATGCAGCAGGTAACGCACCAATTCTTCGCTCTGCTTTTCGCTGCCTACTATCGGGGAAACTTCCGTGGTGATATTGGCGGCCATCATATGTATGGTATGTAACAAACAGAAGTCTCTGAACGGGCGCGCCGGATTAGAAAAAGGAGCTTTTCCGGGATTACTTTCAGTATTATTTTCAGCCTGATTTCATTTTTTTGATCTGTGTGGTCAACCTCAATCCGCTCCAGCAGGCTGTCCACGATTTGATTGTTGAAGCCATCCTCAAAATTCAGCTCCTCAGCGATCAAACCGCGCAGTTCTTCGGCCGGCAAAGATTGCCCCCTGTTTTGAGCCTCCTGCTGCCGCAAGCCGGCAATCCTGTTCTGCAGATCGGAAAGCTCCACATTGAATTGATTGTTCCGAACTTCAAATTCGTTATCAGACAGTCTGCCTTTCATGCTTAAATCAAGTAATTTGTCTTTTTTTTGAGAGATTTCATACACCAGCGATTCCTGCCTGAGGATTTCCGCCTGCACGTTTGACTGGCTGTCAATTTCCGAATAGATCCCGATCAGATCTTCCATGATTCCGGCTTGATTATGAACCACACGTCCAACTACCTGCCGCAACGCTTCATTCAGCTCCGAAGTATAAACAATTGGAGAATTGCAGCCGGCTTTTCCTTGCTCCGTATATTTTCTGCACTGCCAGACTTCTTTGCTTCCTGAAGGATACCGATAGCATGCCCGATAATAAGGCGTCTGATGTTCGGTACAGATGACCTTGCCGCTGAAAGAATATTGATTCTGATAGCTCGTTTTATTCTCTGCACTTTGCCGGGCGCTGCGGGTTTGTAAAATGGAATTGGCTTTCTCCCACAGTTCTTCGCTGACAATCGCAGGCACAATGCTTCCCGTTTCATCTTTGTACAGCTTCCACTCTGTCGGGTCAAGGTATCTGACATTGCTGAGCTTGTAGTCATATTTATGTGTCTTTCCGCCACAGTAGTAGCCTTTGTATTTCGGGTTGGTCAAAATACCCTTGATGGTACTGAATGAAAAATCGTTCCCTTTTGTATTTTTGATGCCGTGTTCTGTCAGCCAGTTACAAATAGAGCGCATCCCAAGGCCGTCCACTGCGTACATGGTAAAAATTTTTTGAATCAGTTTTGCCTCTTTTTCAACAACCACCAGCCGCCCGTTATCCTTCACATAGCCCCAGATCCGGTTGTTGCCCAGGACCACACCTTTTTCGATCGCACGCTTAAACCCGAATTTTACACGTTCGGAAGTTTTTCGAACTTCATCCTGGGCAATCGAGGACATAATTGTCAGGCGCAGTTCGGAGTCCGGCATGAGCGTATTGATATTGTCCGACTGAAATAGAACGCCCACCCCATAGCTTAACAGCTGCTGCGTATATTGGATACTGTCAACGGTGTTTCGGGAAAAGCGGCTGATTTCTTTCGTAATGATGAAGTCGAATTTTTTCAGCCTCGCATCCTCAATCATGTTTAAAAAACTCTCTCGCTTCTTGACGCTTGTGCCGCTGATCCCTTCGTCGATATAGCCGTCAACAAACGTCCAGTTTGGAGTTCCGGTGATCAAATCCGAATAATATTGAATCTGGGCTTGCAGGGAATGAAGCTGCTCATCCTTATCTGTTGATACTCTTGCGTAAAAAGTTACCCGCAGATGCAGATCATAAATCGATTTCCCTCCGTTGAGTTGATTCCGGATGTCATACAGATCCATATGTTCACCCCTAAGTACTTCTTTTCGGTACATGCTATTCTTTTATATGTAACACAAAAGAAAAATATTAATACCAAAGTGAACACCAAAACCCAAATCGCCTAAAAAATCAGCCGGGGAAGGAACACTTGACCGCATTCCTTCCCCAGCCTCGATCATGGAATGATCCTTATCATTCCGTCAGGCAGTCACCTGATCAGAAACCACTTTCAATTTTTTCTCCGCTTTGGAAGCCATCAGGTTCGCAACAATGGAACCGGAGATATTATGCCAGACGCTGAATACCGCGCCGGGAATTGTCGCAAGCGGCATTGCCGCGAAGTGGGTCGCGGCAAGCGAGGTCGCAAGGCCGGAGTTCTGCATCCCGACCTCGATTGCGACGGCATTGCATTTGGGGTCTCCCATTTTCAGCAGCTTTCCGAGACCGTAACCGCAGGCATAGCCGAGCATGTTGTGCAGCATGACAACCGCGACGATCAGCAGGCCGCTGGTGAGAATTTTCGCGGAGTTCGCAGAGACAACGGCAGCCACAATCGCGACAATCGCGGTAACGGAAACCAGCGGCAGCACCTCGGTCAGTTTTTCGGTCAGTTTGCCAAACAGCTTATTAAAGACAAAGCCGAGCGCAATCGGGACAATGACGACTTTAACGATGGAGACAAACATGCTCACCATATTAACATCCACGCGCTGGCCGGCATAAACATAGGTCAGCAGCGGAGTCATAAACGGCGCAAGCACGGTGGAAACCGCAGTCATGCCGACGGACAGCGCGACATCGCCCTTGGCGAGATAGGTCATGACGTTCGAAGAGGTGCCTCCGGGGCAGGTTCCAACCAGAATGACGCCGATCGCCAGCTCTACCGGGAGCTGGAACACCTTGGTGAGCAGGAACGCCAGAAGCGGCATGATTGTAAACTGGGCAACGCAGCCGATCAACACGTCTTTCGGACGGCTGAATACCACTTTGAAGTCGTCCGGCTTCAAGGTGAGCCCCATACCGAACATAACAATTCCAAGCAGGGTGTTGA
This sequence comes from Marasmitruncus massiliensis, assembly GCF_900186535.1. Classification (GTDB taxonomy): domain Bacteria; phylum Bacillota; class Clostridia; order Oscillospirales; family Ruminococcaceae; genus Anaerotruncus; species Anaerotruncus massiliensis_A. The sequence goes on along the minus strand of NZ_FYDE01000003.1, from coordinate 448,785 downwards.
CGTAGCTGGTTTTAATCCAGCTCAGGGAAGACGGTACAAACAACGCCATAGCCGCAATCACCAGCACGATAAATGCCATATACTTTCCCGCAAATCTGCTTACCTTTTTCAGAAATTCCATCATAAATACCCTCCATCATCCTTCTTATTTCAAAACCGCACCTGTATTTGCCGAACTTACCAGACGCACATACCTGCTGAGCCAGCCTTCAAGCCCTTCCGGCTGTTTCGGGCTCCACTGTGCTTTCCGTTTTGCGAATTCCTCTTCCGAGACTTCCGCGTCTATCCGGTTATTTGGGATATCAATATGGATCAGGTCGCCCTCTTTCAGATAGGCAATCTCCCCACCGGCTGCCGCTTCCGGCGACACATGACCGATGGAAGCGCCGCGCGACGCGCCGGAAAACCGTCCGTCTGTAATCAGAGCCACCTGCTTGTCCAGCTGCATACCGGCAAGGGCCGAAGTCGGGTTGAGCATTTCGCGCATTCCGGGGCCGCCCTTGGGGCCTTCGTAACGGATCACCACGACATCCCCGGGATGGATTTTTCCGTTGTAAATGGCGTCAATTGCCTCTTCTTCACTGTCAAAGACGCGGGCAGGGCCTGTGTGCACCAGCATTTCCGACGATACGGCGGAGCGTTTGACCACGCAGCCGTCTTTCGCGAGATTTCCCCAAAGCACCGCAATCCCGCCAGTCTTGCTGTAGGCCTGATCCAGCGTACGGATGACTTTTGGATTCCTGTTTTCGGCTCCGGAAACATTCTCTCCGACTGTTTTTCCGGTTACCGTCGGCAAAGAGGTGTTCAGATAACCGCCCTGCGCGAGCTGCGCCATAACCGCCTGAATTCCGCCCGCTTCATAAAGGTCCTGAATATGGTCGTTTCCGGCGGGTGCCAGATGGCAGAGGTTGGGGGTTCTGGCGCTGACCTCGTTGATTGTTTCCAGATTCATTGGAACGCCTGCCTCGTTGGCAATCGCAAGCAGATGAAGCACGCTGTTGGTGCTGCATCCAAGCGCCATATCCACCGCAAGCGCGTTCTGGAACGCTTTCGGCGTCAGGATGTCGCGCGGTTTCAAATCCCGGTCGACAAGCTCCATAATCTGCATACCGGCCTTTTTGGCAAGCTGAGTCCGGGCGGAATAAACCGCGGGGATGGTTCCGTTGCCGGGCAGTGCCATGCCGATGGCTTCCGACAGGCAGTTCATGCTGTTGGCCGTGTACATACCTGCACAGGAACCGCAGCCGGGGCAGGAATCCTGCGCGAACTGCTCAAGTTCAGCATCGCCGATCATCCCCGCTTTCCTCGCGCCGACCGCTTCAAACATTTTGGACAGGCTGATTTCCTCACCGTTATGCCGTCCGGCCAGCATGGGGCCTCCGCTTACCACAATAGACGGGATATTCAGCCGGGCCGCCGCCATCAGCATTCCGGGGACGATTTTATCGCAGTTCGGCACCAGTACCAGCCCGTCAAAGCAATGCGCCAAAGCCATAGTCTCCACCGAATCGGCAATCAGTTCCCGGGACGGCAGTGAATACTTCATGCCCTGATGTCCCATGGCGATTCCGTCACAGACCCCGATTGCAGGGACAAGGATCGGGGTTCCCCCCGCCATACGCACGCCCGCCTTGACTGCTTCAGCCAGTTTGTCAAGATGGCTGTGGCCGGGAACAATTTCGCTGTACGCCGATACAACACCAATCAGCGGACGGTCAAGCTCCTCATCCGTAAAGCCCATCGCGTAAAACAGGCAGCGGTTCGGCGCGCGCTCCGCGCCTTTTGTCACATGATCGCTTCGTAAAGTCCTGCTGTCTCTCATGCCGCTCAATTTAACTCCTCCTGAAATTTAATATTGTTTTAATTTTAGTAAAATAGAAAATAAAAAGCCCTTGCCTCTCTATCACGAGAGACAAAGGCTGTAAAAGCGCTCTGCGGTACCACTCTGCATTGCCATAGTTTCCTAAAAACCATGACCACTCAACTCTGCATCTCCGGGACAAACCCTTGCAATGAGAAACACGATAACGGGTGTTAATCGGTGAAACTTACACAGGCAAAAAGCCCTTCAGCCAACTGCTCCAGGGGGATTTTCATATACTTCCGCTGCTGCCTTGCACCATTCGGCAGCTCTCTGCAAGCCTTGGAATACTAATTTCCCTGTCACTGCATTTCATTAAAGTATTTATTTTTTATAAGTATACCGCTTTTTCAATTTTTGTCAACAGTTTTTTGCTTCCATCCTTGATTTCTTCCCTTTCATTGTCAAACCGCAGTTTTTTACCGGTTTTAGAATCAGTACCTTTGCCTGTTCAAACAGTTCAAGGGAAATGATCTTTTTTTCATATAGCCTTTGATTGATCAGCAGCTTGATTTCTGTTTCAATGTTCAGATTCTCTTTTCTTTGTTCTCTCATTTTCCTCACCCGGTTTCAGCTTATTCAGGCCGGGCGGGATTTAGAATTTCTTTTACGTCGCGGTTCTATATTTCTGTTTGATACATATGATATGTATAGAAGGTGCGGAAGCCTTGAGACGGACCCCATAGCGGCCGCCCTGCTTTACAATTTCGGGTTCTTCGAGCGCAAGCTCCTGCAGCGACGGCATGACAATTCCGTAACCGGTCGCCGCGACTTCGTCCAGCGCGCATTTTACTTTATCATATTCCCGCTTAATTCCCGCAAGCTCCACCATACAGGGCATGAGCGCATTTTCATCCGGAATATTCAGACCTGTCTCTTCTCCCAGTATCTTATAAAACAGGCCGTTTTTCACTTCCACAGCAGTCTTCGCGCAGCCGGTTCCCAGGTCAATGGAATTCACGTCCACGCGGTTTACATATTCGCAGTTGGCCAGGTTCTCCATCTGATTTTTCAGCTGGCCGATATGTTCCACCGGTTCGGCGGCATCCCGGATAGCATTATAAAGTGCCGTACGCAGCCAGTGATCAGGGGCAAGGGTCGTTACCCAGCCCGGAAGATTGACTGCAACCTCGCGTACCGGGAACTGGAACAGTACATCCTTCAGAATCACCCGGATATCCTCTTCGGTCAGCTCCATGCAGTTTACCGCGGCAACAGGCACCTGATATTTATTTTCCATTTCCGTGCGCATCTGCTGCGCATACGGCGTATTGGGGTCCACGCAGTTCAGCAGCACAATGAACGGTTTATTGATCTGCTGCAGTTCCTGAATGACGCGCTGCTCGGCTTCTTCATATTCCGCACGCGGGATATCGCTGATGCTGCCGTCCGTGGTTACCACCAGCCCGATCGTGCTGTGCTCATTGATCACCTTCTGCGTTCCGACTTCCGCCGCCATGTTAAACGGGATTTCCTTTTCAAACCACGGCGTCATGACCATTCTGGGCGCGTTATTCTCAATGTAGCCGAGCGAACTGGGAACAATATACCCTACGCAGTCGATCATCCGGACGTTGAGTGCGGCGTTGTCCGCCACCGAGACCTTGACCGCTTCTTCCGGAATAAATTTCGGTTCGGTGGTCATGATGGTCCGGCCGGCTGACGACTGAGGCAATTCATCGGTTGCGCGTTCGCGGACATACTCGCTGCCGATATTCGGAATGACCAGAGTTTCCATAAACCGTTTGATAAAAGTGGATTTTCCCGTACGCACCGGCCCCACAACACCGATATAAATATCACCGCCTGTTCGCTTGGCGATGTTCTGATAAATGCTCTGCGCTTCCATTGTCCTCTCCCCTTTCGCTGACTATTTCATCGGAATGAGCAGCATGGCCTTACCGCTCAGAACGCTGCCCTCAAGCTGATTCTCTGCCTGAATCGCATTCACGGAGGTGTTGTACCGCTTAGCGATTTCCCAGACAGGTTCCTGCTCCGATGCATAATAAAGGTACAGCACATTCTCCTGTCTTGTTTTGGGACGGGACTCATCCACCGCGATGTCACTGATCACCTTTTTGCGGTTGAGGCTGTAAATGCCGCCGCGGATTCTGGCAGCGCAACGCACTTCCAGCTTATCATGGCCGGATAGGGTAAAGGTTGCCGTCCCAACCCGTACCACCGGCGCAAACTGTATCGTACCAGACATATCGTTGTTCGGGATCCGCTGATTGTATTCGCGCATCTGCTCAAAATAAGCGATGTTATCGTCATCTTCATAGACGAACATGCACACATTCAGTTTTCCTGTCACAACCACGCCATCCGGTTCCACTCTGGTGTTCACCGCACCCGGAATGCACCAAAGGTCTATAATGCTTTTGACATTCGGCGGAAGATCCAGGGTTTCCTTATACATATGGTTTTCGTCCACCGTATTCAGCAATTTGAGAAAAGGAATCTGTTTTTGGGACTGTTTGCATTCATACTGTGTGGAATAACAGTCGGTTACCGCCTCCACGTTGATCCTCCGGTTTGCGGTCGCGCAGGCGTTCAAAACCAGCTCCACGGAAAAAGCCCGGTTTTCCCCGTCTGAGTTCTGTTTGGGGGTAATGTCCACACCGCAGACATCATACCAGACGCTGCAGTTGCAGTCCTCATCCACCCCTTCCATGTCAACAATCTGGCTCACCGGAAGCGCATATTCCATTACCTCCAGCTTTTTCGCATCCTCTTCGCTCTGATAGATAATCTTTACATTTGCTTCTCCTTTGGTAACCAGCTTCCCGGAAATAACTTTGAAATCAGCCACATCCGCGGAAGCGGAATAGCGAATGACATTGCCCACGGCCGGTTTCCCGTTTCCCAGCTCCATTTCTTCGCGAATGGTTGTCTGACGAACCGACTGCGGAAGCACCCTTGTGTTTTCCACAGCTTCCCGGCATAACTGGAGCCCGGCCTCATTGCCTCCGCAAACCACCTGCTCCTCCACCTGGCTGGACACCCGCACATTCACGCTGACAGCCCCGCGCATATCCAGCCGGCGGGGGCTGACCGCCCGGCAGTTAAAATAATCCACCGTCTGACTGATGGTTGCAGTGGGATTTTGCGGCGCTGTTCTGAGCTCAATCACCTTTGTATACGGGATCTTATATTCGGCATGCCGGATGCAGCCGTCTTCGCTCAGATAATAAAGATGTGCCACCGCCATTCCGTCAATGGACAGTTTATCGCCGCTGACCACGTGGGACAGCAGCGAAGGGACGACCTCACAGCGCAGAATTTTTGAAATATCAGGGCAGTAATCCGGCAGCAACACGTCGCACTCCAACGGTTGCTCTGTCACGCCGTCGTATATCACTTCGCTGGTGCATACCGTCTGTTTTTGCAAATTCAGATCCATAGTTCGACCCTCTCCTTCTGTTAGCTATCATCACTATATGCCAAGCCTCGCCTCAATATGCCGGTCTGACGCGCTTCCCGGCCATGTTTGCCCCTGAAATCGGGAAACGGGCATCCTGATTTTGGGATTGGAAGCTATCAGAACAGCAAAAATAATTTTCCTATTCAATTTATGCTGACTTTTGCCTGCAAATGTCGCAGACAAGCCATTTATCCAAAAACAGGCAGGGAAAGCGCTTTGCTTTCCCTGCCTGTTTTATAAATCATCGGCATCCTGAATCGGAATTTCTCCTGTCTCAACTGGACGCCCCGTATAACTGCCCTGCGGGTCACTGCGGCTGGGCGGAACAGCGATTACTTTTTCTGCTGCCCTGCTTACACGGGAGATCAAGCCTTCAGAAATCGATCGATCCTGATCTTTCCTCTTGTCGCTGGGAGGCATCATCATTCCTCCATCTGTTTTCCAAGGAATGCGGCGCCCACCTGAATCAACTTTATTTCCGTATCGGTAGCAGGCACAGGATTGTCCCCTGCTATAAACATCAGGCTACCGCAAACATCTCCGGCTGCAATAATCGGCGCTACCACCAGGGCAAACCTGTCAACGCCTTCTACCGGCTGCATTCTCTTGCCATCTCCCGCAATAGCAAAGTTGCGGCGCTGTTCCATCATTTCTTCCAGCGCGGGAGAGACTCTGCGTTCCAGCAGTTCTTTTTTGGGAATACCGGCAACGCTGATTACATGATCGCGGTCACAAACAACCACCGGATAGCCCCCGACCTTATTGAGCACTTCCGCGTATTGAGACGCAAAGGACGACAGCTCGCCGATTGGAGAATATTTTTTAAAAATTACCTCACCGTCATTATCCGTATATATTTCAAGAGGGTCACCCTCCCTTATGCGCATAGTGCGGCGAATTTCTTTCGGGATAACCACGCGCCCGAGATCGTCGATGCGCCTCACAATTCCTGTGGCTTTCATCAGAATTGTCCTCCTTCCTTCTGCTTGGTGTTGAAACACAGCGCCCGCCACCATCATGAATGGCAGCAGCGAAAATACACCCCAAACTGAACTGATTACATTTGACTTTGCACCTCGCCGCACACAAATTATCTGCGATGTGGTTTCAGGCTGTGTTCCAGTCACTGCAAGGTTATTATTGACTGACAAAATCGGATTTATGTGGAAAGTATGTACGAAACAATAGGAATCTTATGGAATTTTTTATTTTTTATTTATTTGGACGATCGGCTGAAGGAACCGGCCGCGAACCATTTAAAAAGACGCTCATACTATGGGGATGAGAGGGGCACCGCCCCTATACTGTTTAATAAAGGAGTTTTCGCATATGGAGCTGAATTCAGAGGCAATTGCGGCAGCAAATTCTGTTGCGCCGAATTGTTCATCCGTAATGCCTGCTCTGGCCATGGTGTATTCCCCTATGCAGGAATGGGAAGGCACTTATGAGCTTGAGGCGGGCTTCCATTATGGAACGATTTTCCCCGGCCTCAACAAACCGTTCTTAGAGGGGGCGTGTTTACGTGTCTGAACGTGATCAATTATTAAAACAAATTCAGATGTATGAGTTCGCCCTCACAGATGTAGGGCTTTATCTCGACAGTCATCCAACCTGCAAAAATGCGCTGGCGTACTTTGAAAAATATCAGCACCTCCATCACGAGGCAATGGAACGCTATCAAGCACTGTACGGTCCCATTCATATGCACGGCAACAAAAATTCAAACTACTGGACCTGGGTCAACAACCCCTGGCCTTGGGAACTGGAGGCGTAGTACATTATGTGGCAATATGAAAAGAAACTGGAGTATCCTGTCAAAATCAAAACCCCAAACCCGGCGCTTGCCCGTGTAATCATCAGCCAACTTGGCGGTCTTAGCTGTAATAAGATATAAAAACGGGCAAGGTGTGATCTTGCCCGTTTTTATTATTCGTCTTTTTCCCGATAATTAATCATTTCATAGAGTCGTTCCGCTCCATCCTGTAAATATCCCAGCTTTCTGATCGCTTTCAATTTTTCATCCTTTCCTTTAATCTTCCTGATAGCATCGATGGCTCTGACATACTCATCAACCGTAAACCTGCCATCGTTGAATTTATTATATCCTTTTTGCTGTGATTCCGTGAGTCCGGAAAGGATATAGGCGTCGTTGCTGGAATAGTCCCTCGGGTTCTTTAACTCCCCAACTAGCGACTGGTCAAGCCACTGTTTTTGTTCCGGTGGGATTTCGAGACCTCTCAGTAGATCTCGCTGCTGATCTGCGGCGCTGGTGATTACCTTTCCGTTTTCGTCTTTGATTGGTTTGAATTCCTTTAAATCGCGGCCGATCTCAATGAATTCTTCCGGTGATATTCCAAGCCCGGATGCTTCTTTGATTTGCCCGGTCGCTTTATCGCTCAAAGGCAGTGTCCCACTTCTAATATATTCTTTTCCTTCGTTGGTTGCGAAGCTTCCGAATGCTGCACCTTTCAAAACGTTCAGCGGATCACTGGTGTCAATTGGGAAACGAAATCTTCCGGTGTTGGAGTAGGATGCTGGCATGTTCTCCGCGCCTACGCCGTCAAAGCGTGGTAGGTATTGCATGTCCTGCAGGGCGTTCACCGAGCGGTCAAGCTGCTTTCCTCCCCACGGAAGAGCGATATTGGCGGCCGTTCCAAGCCAGTCCGGATTCTTTTTGCTGTCGCTTCCTTTTGCGGACTGAATCGCATTATATCCAAGATCAAAGAATGGCTGTAACAACGTATTTGCTCCAATGTTTCCGGTCCCGAAACGTGTCGGATCATTCTCTCCGAAGAGCGGTTCCCGGTATTCTTCCGGAACCAGCGTCGCCGCAATGGTCGCGCCGTAAGGCATGTTTGAGAGTGCCTCTCCAGCAATTCTCCCGCCCGCTAGAGTTGCTTTGTCTGCGAAGTTTGCGCCTTCCTTGGCTTCTGCTATGGCGTCCCGCGTGGCATCTATGGGGTCAAACCCTACGCGATTTCCCGTTAGCTGCTCTGCAATATTATTCATAAACCAAGTGGTTGCAAATATTCCCGCTATTCCAAGTGCATCCTTTTGCTTCACTTTTTCTTTAAGCACTTGGTATGCGTTATTGACTTCAACTTGGAATGGTGCAAATAGCTGCACTAATTTGCTTTTTTGCGTGATTGGCAATTCTCCGATTCCCCGGCCGGCAACTGCCCTGCGGGCGATGTCGTCGGCATATTCTACCGCGTTTTTGATTCCCTGATCTTTGGCCTGATCGTATGCAGAAAGCCAAATGAATTTACTTGCGCCTTCATCGCCTGCATTTAGCAACCATTCTGCGAATTTTCTAGGGGCTTTTAATGTTCCCTCGTCAAATTGTTTGATAGATTGATCGAGATATCGTTCTTTCAGAAATCCGCTTTGGTCAAGAAGGTTTTGCAGTTCCTTATTTCCGAACATGGACTGTACGTATTCGGCTGCGCCTTTCGCAAGGTTTTTCGGACTTTTAATGTATCCCACAGCATTTGGAATGTTGAATACCTGGGAAACAGCCGAATTAAGATTGCCTAAAACAGCGTTACTCTTCACACGGTTGTTAACCCATTCAACTACCTTCATGGCTTTCCTTCCTGTCAGCTTCTGAACCGGTCGGTCAATCGGATTTGTTTTCCCTGCGAGATCGTTTGTCCAATCTCCCATCCATTCAATGAACTTATTCGCGTTGCGTAAGTCTTCCGTCTGATCGGCCAGGTATTTAACGGTTCCCCTGTTCTTTGCAATTATGGGGTCTATATTCACTTTGTATTCCGCTGCGGGAATGTATTTGATCATGCCTCCCACCGCATCCGATGAATATTCTGCACCTTTGCGCTGCTGCATAAACCCGGTCCATTTGGATTTTGGCTGTGTGAAATCGGATGTCCCTGCCAAGTGCGGGTCAATGTCTGCCGGGGTGGAAATGATATTTTTCAATCCTCCGACGCCCTCTTGAAGTTCTTGGAAGTGGTGGTAATAGTCTTTGCGCGGCAATAGGCGCTTGTTGCGAAGGTAATCTCCGCTTTGGATATCGTTTTGAAGCTGATTAAATGCTCCGCTGTCCAACGATACCTTGCGTTTCAGGCGACTGATTTCATCTTTTAGTTTCGCCTGATTCAGTATGTCCGGTTCGTTGGCAAGATCGCCCGCCAGTTCATCAATCCGGCTGTTGGTATAATGAATGCTGTCCATCAGGCGGTCAGAGCGTTCCAAGGCTTTTACCTGTGCATCCGGATAGATCTGTGTCAGGGAATTGTTGATACTCTGGATGTAATCATCGTATAGCTTGCGGTTAATTTTATCCGCCTGTAAAATCCTCTGCCAGCTTTCCGGAAATTCTTCGCGAAGCATTTCCATGGTGTATTCATGCGGGTCACCGTATTTGTCCACCTTGACGCCTTCACCTATCCACTGAACGGCTGAGCTTTCCTTGCTTCCCTTCTTGATGCCGAGCGCGTCCATTTGTTTTTTATAGGTATCCAGCTTGGTTTTCACATTGTCAGCGTATCTTGCTTTCGCGTCAAGGAATGGGGTTTCGATGTTGTCTTTCAGCCACTGCCTTACTTTTTTGTCCTTTCCGGCCGCCGCGTCCAGATTCCGGGCAAAATCCTTGTTATAGCTTACGCCTCGTCCGGTGAGCTTAGATACCGCCTCCGCATCTGGATTATCAATGGCGATCTCTGGGGCATCAATGTCGCTGAATAACTCTTTGACGGAATCCAGTTCGCGCGGGCTTTTCTCCTTGGTATTTACTCTCGCTGGAGGGATATCCGCATCTGTGAATTTTGTTGTAACCTGCGGTTCTCTTCCGCGCGGCGACGGAACATCTGCGGCGGAAAATTCTGTCGTGACCGGAATCTTTGGCTGTGCGGTATTCATATCAAACAGCCTAATCGGTGCATTCGGTTCCGGAAGTCCCAAATTTTTCAGGCTTGGAGTTGACTGCAAGTTTGGAACAGTGTTTGGGATTCCACCGCTCACGGCATTGATCGGGTAAGTGAAGCCTGTATCCAGATTTTCAAGTTGCCGCAGTAGTCTTTCATCGTTGGATGCGGCGGGAAGGGCCAATAAATTGCTTGGTTTCTGAATGGGGATTTTCAGTTTATCCGCATTCCTGGAAACACCTCGCGTTCCTGCGTAAAAGTCCGGCATTCCTTTGATTCTTCCGGTCCCGTCCTGCAAGTTGTAAAATAGTTCACCGTTCGGCAAGTCCATATTTGGTACGGTGTCAACGTTTAGATCTTTGACAGCATTGTCCAGTCGTGTGCCGGCGGCGCTCTTCCCCATGCGCCACAGCTTTCCGATTGCTTCCAGTCCCACGTCTGCGCCAAGACCAAGGGCGGTATCTATTCCGAGCTGCTTTGCAAATCCTGCTAAATTGTTCGGGTTGTCCTGTGCCGCGCGGATTACATCCATAGGGAGGTCGATCGCACGGCCGGCCGCCAGTCTCGCGGCAATCTCTGCGGATAGTTTCCCGCCTGTCAGTTTGGCCGCACCTGCTCCGATTGCCTGTGTCGCTTTTCCTACGATGGGCAATCCCTCGATCATGGGGGCCAGCGCGGCATACTTTGCGGCCTCTCCCGCGAATGACCCCACGGTAGATGCTACCGGCTGCGCTTCGCGGGAACGTTGGATAGCCTGACGCTGATCCTCTACATACTTTGGGGAAAGCAGCTTTTCGGCAACAGGCTTTTCTAATTGATTGAAAGATGCCGCGTTAAATGCAGACAGTACCCCGGCACCCCATGAGGTTTGCCGTGCCAATTCATTTTGTAAGTACATCGCCCGTTCAATATCATCCTGAGATACTTCCCCGTTTAGTCTCGGACGCAGGAAAGGAACTGTTATCTGCTGCGCGGATATTTTCCCCATTGCTTTTTCGCCCTGCTTTGCCAGCCTGTTTCTTTCTGCGCTACTGAGATTGTCCGTCTCAGCGACTTTGGAATATTTAGAAATCAGCTGCTGAGGGGTTAAAACGTCGTCTTTTACATCAAAAAGCACTGAAACATTTTCCGGGATTTCCGGTGGAGGGGTATACTTAGGAAGATTCATTCCCGCTATATTTGTGGTCGTTTCTTTTTTAAGCGGGTTTTTGAACTGATTATTTATTTTAAGTGTGGGGACCTGGTTTAGGCGTAACGGCTCATAAGTTGGAAGCGTTGTGTCAGGCATTAAGTCTTCAACTCGAGGTTGGTTTCCGTTCAGACCCGGCCACAACGATTCATACAGTGATGGAACTGGTTCTTTCGTGGTTTTAGGCGCTCCGTATTCTATTTGTTTAAAATCTCCCATGAGCGGAGCCGTGGTTTGATAATCTATTTGCTTGAAATCTGACATAATCGGTTTTGATAAGGACGCACCCCCGTCCGTATCGGCGGGGGTGCTCATGGGAACGAAAGCTTTGTTCATTGTTCCAGAATAGTTTTTCTTGTCCTCTTCATTTTGAATATCGGAGAGCCAGCTGTTAAATGATTTTTTCACTTTTCTGCCTCCTTTATGACATGCCTCTCGATTGTAGCCATGCGGCAAGTTCTGCTTGTGTCAGCCTGCCAGCAGAGAGCTCCCGTTGAACGAGAGAATTAAATGTACCGCTGTCGTTTGCGCTCCACCAGCGGGAAAGCTGGTCGGCCGTATCCGGGCTGATCGTCAGCGACGGCCTTGTGCCAGTGTAATATTGGTAGGCGTTTGCGATTTCATCCGAATAATCTCCATTGTTAATGGCGCTCTGGGCCTGAGAATAGGTCAGATTTGGCTTATAGCTCGATGAGCCCAATGAAGATTTTGCGCCTGCGCTTAATGCCGCTTGTGCCGCATCCCTCTGCATGGCCAGACTGTTGTTGTATTCTGCCATCTGCCTTGCCTGCTCGTTGTTATACTTGGCAAGCTGCATCTGCTGTGCGAACTGCGCTTGCTGCTGTTGCTGTGCAAGGATGGCGGCGGCAAGCTGCTGCTGATACTGTGAGGCGTTCTGGGCAATCTGCATGTCTCCAGTGGCCTGCAGTTGGGAAATATCTGAATCAAGAGAGGTAAGGCTATTATTGTAATCCCGCGTCAGGTTGTTCAGATTATTTCCGTATTGGGTGTCCAATGCAATATTTGAAGATTCCGCGAGGCCGTCAGTTCCGAGCCCCTGCGCTGCGAGTTGATCAGGAAGAGACTTTTTGGACTGCATATTTGCTATGTATTCCTGCTGTGCCGCGTCGTTGTACTGCTGTTTCAGCGGGTCGCGCTGTGCGTTGATCTGATTAACTCCCGCCTCAATCTGTTTTCGGTAGGCTTCCGCGGCGCTGTCCTGCGCGGCTCCGAGTGCTCTTTTGTATTCATCCATGAAGTCATAATCATATCCGTATGATCCTCCCCCTGAGCCTCCAGATCCGCTTCCGTAACTGCTATTGTAACTAGTGGTTGAACCGTCTGAGTTTTTTCGGACATAGCCTCCGTCGCCGTTGTCGAGCGTGACCTTTGCGCCGCCCTGCGAAACAACCCGGTCATAAGCAGAACTTCCGGGAGCGACTTTCATTCCTGATTTGGAAACGGCGTAACTTGTATTTTTGCTTGAAGAACTTTTGGAAGAGCTTGACTTTGTGGAACGTCCCTGTACAACCATATTAGCCTCCTATCAGCGCTTTCATTCCATTGATAAGCGCATTGTATTTTGTTTCCAGAGCGTCATATTCTGCCTTTGGCACCGTTTCAATTACTGGTTCTGTGGGCACCCGCTTGCCCCAGCCGTTTTTACCATTTGATTTTATGAGGTTGGGATAATCCTTATAGGCATAGTCAAGATCAACGCCTTTTTGCGCGTGGCCGCTCGGCAAATCGTCTCGGATTCCCGGAACTTCACCTTTCCAGCTATACTGCCAGATACCGCCGCTTACCGCAGGTGACGCAACGCCGACATGGGCAACCCATTTGTCATAAAATCCCATGCGTTCTTTTTGCGCCCGCATCAGAGCCAACATTGGGGACGCGGACATGTAAAGAACTGCATAATAACCGGCTTGCTCCACGGTTTCCATGAACGTGTCGATTATATCCATCTGCGTTTCAGCGGGTAAAGCAAGCTGTTTAGGCTCTTCGAAGTCAAACGCTACCGGATAGGTTGGTTTGTATCCTTTGATTTTGTCCAGAAAGTTTTCAGCTTCTTTTTTTGCCGCGTCGGTTGTAAGCGCATATGAATAATGATACAGGCCAAAAGGTATACCGGAATTGACCGCGCCGCTGATATTTGCCTCCCAGCACCTATCTACCCCAGTAAATCCCGGAGACGGATAGCCGAGCGTCGCCCTAATCATTGCAAAGTCAACGTTTTTTGCAACTACCGGCCAGTTGATTGTGCCTTGCGCATAGGAGACATCTGTGCCCCTGCTCACTACATTAGGCATTCAGCTTGCCTCCTTCCTTTTCTGTGGTCTGCTTCAGGTGTTTTAAGAGCGTCAGGAACCAGTCAGGGTATTGTACCCCGATCCTTCCCAAGTTTTCCATAATCGAAATCAGTTCGTTAATCAGCAGCCACACAATTACCAGCAAAGCAACGAACCCCTGTGCCTTGATCTGGACTCCTATGTAAGCCCCGCCTTGAGAAATTGCCCAATCCGCCATCATGGCTACTATTACAAGTACGATATAGCTCAGTTTTTTCACGACGCCTAAGATGCCCGTACGGCTGTTCAGCGAGCTGGTGACCCACCCGGCCGTCATTCCTGTTATGTAGTCCAGTACCATTGCCACGAGGAGCACCCACACCCATGGTGCCAGAATCCCAAGCCTTGCGAGTACGAATGCGGACATCGCCGCGAAGATTGCTTTGATATAATTCATTTTGTCATTCCTCCATTATTCTTCTGTCTGATATGGTACTTCCGGAAATTCTGCCCTGTAAGGGAATCCTTCCTGTTCCGGGATGTCCCGCAATGCCTGTTTGTATGCCCTCCATCCAGCTTTCTGCTCGTCCGTCATGGAGTCCCATTTTTCGGAATTGCAGTATTTTACGTCGCAGATGTTTAGCAGCTCATCGCGGCGATCTCGTATTTTTTCGGAAAGCATCGTACGTTCGTAATCCTTTGCGCGAAGCAGCCAATCATTGTAGTGCGTTCCGATGTCTGCGCAAAGGTTCGGCGTTTCCTTTACCGGAAGTTCGTACCTTTCATAGCTCCACACCGTTACATCACCGCCCGTCATGCTGTCTGTCCGCATGCTGCTGGATACTTCGCTGTAAAATACCGCTTTCCCGTTCCTGACCTTAAACGGGGTCTGCGGCATGTCTGTGCTTGTAATTTTCACGTCTGATCACTCCCTTGATGCGTTTTATACTGACGAATGGTTTCACCCGTTCCTGATAAAAATGGTAGCTGTCGCTGTGCTTAATCCATCCGAGATAAGATAGGATTGCCGCGCAGTTTCTGCGCCCCCATGTGCCGCGCTTGGCGGTTCTGCGCGCTTTGCGGGATATGCGAAGCATGTTGGAGCGGCGCAAAATGGTTCTGTCGTGGAAAAACCGGTATCCCAAGAAGCTGACGCCGCGTGAATCCACTTTATAGACTTGCCAGTTCCCTTTCAGCGTCAGTCCGATACCTTCCAGTTCTGCGGAAATCTCCCTAACCGCTTTATGCAGCTGCTTTTTGTTGGAACCAAACAGGATCATATCATCCATATATCTGATATAACGCCTGATGTGCAGCTGCTCTTTGATGTAATGATCTATCCCCTGCAAATAGAAATTTGCAAGCCATTGACTTAGAATCGTTCCGATTGGTAAGCCGGGTTCCGCGTCGATAACTCTATTCAGTAGGCAAAGCAGCTTCTGATCCTTGCATTTGCGCAGTAGCATGGCTTTCAGGCGGTCATGGTTTACGGAGGGATAGAAGTGCCTGACGTCCATTTGCGCACAGTATTTTGTGGCCTTTCTGTTTTTCATCCAGCGTTCCACAAAGCGCTGACCATAGGAAATGCCCCGTTTCGGGATAGAAGCGCAGGTAAAGTCCGACATGCCCCGGCTAAGTATCGGCTTGATCTGCAAAAGAATCGCCCATTGAATAATCTGATCCGGGTAAAATTTGGGAATGGAAATGATGCGTTCTTTTCCGGTTATGCCGTCCAGTATAGTTCTTTTGCGCATAGGTGATGGTGTATAGTTTTGCGTTTCCAGCATCTGTTTAATTTCACCGACACAGTATTCCTGATGGTCCAGCACCCACCGTACCATTTTTCGCTTCTTTTTTCGCTTGGATGCGCGCTTGATTGCTGCGGAAATATTCTCTTCCGAGTATATTTTTTCGTAAAGATATCCCATTCGCTTCATTTCTTATTTACCTCACGGAGTTTCAATTTTTTACTAATCCATGCCGCAGCGGCGAATTTTTAGCAAGTGCTACGGATTCCGGAACGCATTATAAAAATAAGAGAGGGAGGCACCAATGTTCGTGTTCGTGTTCGTCGCGGTGTTGTTCAGGTTCAAATAGAACAGACCCGCGTTGGAGGTTTCGCTCCAATTGCCGCCGCGCTCCGGAACCCTATCGGGGGCTGGCCGCCCCCGGTCCCCCGCTACTGCGGAGTGAAAGAAAGGGAGGCACCAATGTTCGTGCTCGCGCTCGCCGCGGTGCTGCCCAGGTACAAATAGAACAGACCCGCGTTGGAGGTCTCGCCCCAATTGCCGCCAGTGGAACATAGATAGTACGTGCTTCCTGTACTTCCCCAATAGATTCTATCCGGAATAACGCTCTCAGCCTCATTTGCAATTGTTCCTACTGGGAAAATCGCACTTCCGTTTATGCTTACTGATTTAATAAATTCTCCGCTTGTTCCGCTAAATGCTGCTGGATTTATATATCCAGATGCTGTGTCATTATATGGGGCGTATTGCTTTATTTCGTATGAACTATTATATTTTTCTATACCATCACACCATTTGCGGATATTGCCCCACAGATTTTCAATGCCAAAGCACTTGACGCCGTTTGTCCCGGTTTGATCGCCCCAGAACATGCCTTTATCATTCATGGTTCCGGTGTTGATCGCGGCAGATGCGGATGTGACACCTTTCCCAAGCTTGGTTTGCGAATCGGTATCCTTGAATACCATCATGAACATGGTTTGCAGCAGCGTTCTTTTCGTCCATTCCTGCTGTTGATAGCCGGTACCGTTCGCCGTTGCCAATGTCCTGAAATCGCCTATCGTAGTAGTTGCTGTGGGAGTTTTCCCGGATAGTGAGCGAAGTTTGCTCGATAGGCTGTACCCGTCATATGCGGCCATGTACATGGTTGTCTGCGGAATTCCGGAAAGATTGAAAAATGCAGGTGCGCTGAACCCATCCTGTGCCACACGTGAAAACTGGCACCCGATATATCCGGTTTCACTGTAAAATTTGTAATATACAAGTGGGAACTCAACCATGACATCCCCGTCGTTACCTGATGTAATGTCAGCCGCCGTTCCGTCCGTCTTCTTAGTGAAGTCGTTCGGGTCAAGATAATACTGCACGACACCATTTTTTAGTACGCATGGCTTGATATTCTTGATTAGCCAGCTGCCCTGCCATGATCCGGCATCGAAGGATTCACCCATTGAGGCGGGTACAAAGTTTTCCGCGCCGTCTGTATAGGTGATCTCTCCAGTGGCGGTGTTCATCTTCCACCCGATTGTGTCGGGTTCCGTGTCCATCGTAATGGTGACGGTCTGATCGTCCTTGCTTTCCACCGTTGCCACAGTGGCCCCGCCGAAATAGGTTTCCGGATAATCTGTCAGGTAGATATAATAGGTATGGTTTTCCAGCAGTTCAAAGGTTGTGTCTCCGAGTGCGTCCAGCTCCTGAACATAGTAAGCGCCTAGGGCTTCGTTCCGGACGGTGACTTTCGTATCCCCGAGAGAACCTTCGTCCGTTGTGGCTACGTGGACGGTTAGTTTCCCGGCATAGTTGGGGGACGATCGTGTCTTTTCCCATGCATCATCCCATCTTTCCACCTGTTCAGGCGTGACATTTCCGCTTTCAAGAACTACATGGTCCGTATAAGCTTTTAGAGCAGAAAGCAAACTTTGCACATTGTCCCCGGATAGATCTCCTATCGAAGCCCCGATATTGGCGGCGCCGGCAGAAGATGCTAGTTCATCAATTATTGGATTTATGCTCTGTGCCACAATTGCGCGGGTGAGCTGGTCAAACCTGGCTTTGTTTTCCTGGGCAGTTCCCTTTAGTTGATCAGGCGCAGAGACAAGCCCTTCCTGCGTCAATGTGGTTTCGCTTATTTTTTTATCCGTGATTGCCACTTGCTCACCCCTTTACATAATTTCCAATGGTGTACCGCTTGATGATTCCAAATACTCCAAATCCCTCGTTTACAGCGTCGTTCATAACAATGATCTGCAAGGCAATGTATTTTCGGAGCTTCGTGTTGAAGCTCACAACCTGGGGGGCATCGTTGGAGTTGAATCCGATTCTGGAAAAGTCGATATCTGTCCAGTCCCAAATATCCATTGTTTCATAGCGAACCTGCTTCCCAAGGTCAGCTTCCGTTCTTAGCAGCACTTTGACAGACGAACGTGTAAACGGCTTGATCATAACGCCGCAGCCTTTTTTGATCATGCTCTTTCGGCGCATGAAGTCCCCGTCGTCATCGGATTTGGTTGACCATCGCGCGACGATGGCCGCCCCATCGTCATTGTACTTGTCCATTGTCGCAATGTCGTTGTTGAACCTGCAGATGCGCCCGTCCTCTGTGCCAAAATACAAATCTCCGTCATGTTCCATAAAAGCTACTGCCGGGATGTTCTCCCAGTGATAGCATTCATAAACATAATCTCCGTAGCTTTGAGGCTTGTAGGACTTATTCTGCTTTCCATCCAAGATATAACACTTTGAGTTGATGCAGCAAATGAAATATCCGTTCCATTCGATTGCAACAGCCTTTTCCATGTTTGGCTCTTTGGTTAGCTTTGCATCTACAAAATAGCTTCTGTTTTGAACAGTCCGTTCGTAGGTGATCGCGTTGGTTGCTATGCCGTAAATGCCTGTGTGGGAAAGAAATAACGGTTCATCCCTCAACATGCGCACAGAGCCTGCCGCAATGGCTCCAACGCCTGCAATTCCCTGACGCATTGGAAATAGGACTTCTCCGCCGGTGCTTAGTTCTGCGCTACGTAAAAAGATCGTGCTGTCCTGTTGGTTGTCCTCTTTGATAATTGCAAGGCTGGACCCGAGCGGCAAATATCCCATGATTCTTGTGCCTTCCGCGCCAACTCGGGCATAGTTAAGGTCCGGGAAGTACGATGGATCATTGACGTTGCTGCGCCAGTCGGTGTTCCGATAATTCGGATTCCCGGAAATAAATACGCGGTCATTTGTTCCGATTCCGTAAAGAGCCGCAATGGTGCATTTTTTTACACGATCTGCATATCCTTCCACGGGTTTTGAAAACTCGACTTCTAAATTATCCTGTCCCGCTACCGGTGGGGTCGGCATCGTTGATGCCGTAAATGTGATTGTTCCATTTGTCAGGTTAACCGTGTAGTCTGTTGTCACTGTTTTTACAGAACCGTTCAATGTGACCTTTTCTACACTTTGAATGCTGGTACTGTCGAGGTGATATGTCTTTTCGGAGGTCGTTAGAAATTTATTGATCCGTTTCGGCTGTAGTAGATTGACCGACTCATAGACTGTCCCGCCTCCCGATGGAGCGCGGGCGATAATGGTGGTCGGCACATAGGCGATTTCCGTTACGTCCTTTATTTGAAGCGTCTGTTTTGGCGCTGTACCGCCTTCCGTGTAATCCGGATTATCAAACATCCCGTACACAAGGTATTCACTTCCGGTCAGGATCCAGATTGAATTTTTGAGAACGAAAGCAACAGATTTCCCGTTATTGATGTTTTCCCGAATGATCGCTGTCGTTCCGTCCTCATTCCAGGTGTAGAGCTTTGTACCTCCGTGTACAAGAAAGGTCGTCTGATTATCAATTACACCGTAATACAGCCCGTTAATGGGCTGGTCGACGCTCAGCAGCTTGCGCCATCCCGGCCGCTTTTCCGGATTTCCTCCGGTGTCTGAAATCAGGTTAGGCGCCCAGGGAGAACGTTCCGACGCAATCAGCGCAGGGTCAGAACTAAAATCCACTCCCTTAAACTTTGTATACTTCGTGGTATATTCCCGCGGCGCGGAACCCTTTATTTGCGGAAGCCTCATGCGTAAACGTCCTCCACTTCCTGCGGCAGCATTTCAGAGAATGAATTCACAGCGCTTTCGTACATGCTGCTAAAGTAGGAAACTTTGCTCATGTCGTTATCGTCATAAACCAGTTTCGCTGCCAGCCCGTAAGGAATCGCTGTGCGTAAAAGTTCCGGTTCGTAAGGGATATCGTCAGTGAGGTTTTCTACCTTCGGGATCTCCGTGAGCGGTTCTTTTTCTCTGATTTCCCTGAGTAGATTGTTTGTTTTAAAAGTTTCCGGAAGCAGGATATTTAAGAAAGGAATGGCAAAATTATCGTAATCTCCCGCCGTTTGCTCTGTTTCCAGCAGTAGAGTGAGGGCGGCAGAATAAACTTCTTTTGCAGTCAATTGCAAAACCTCCTTTAATGAAAAAGGGAGCACGGGAACAATTCCCCCTGCTCCCTTTCGGTTTTAAGCTGTGAGCGTGGCTTCCGCTACTTCTGACGGGTAGGACCCGTCTTTATAGCAATACGCTTTCACGACGGTTCCAACGCCTGTCCCCGCTGATGTTCCAATCTGCGCGGTCTTGGAATAGCGCGGGTCTGTGCCATCCGTGGTGTATTTGCAGGTTGCCCCAGATGGAACGGTGATTTCTCCGGTCGCCGCGGCGATTGTCGGTTTTGCGAGCACAGTGCCTGCACCCGAACCAGTGTTGATCTCCACATATACACCGTCGCACTTTGCACCGAGCACAAAGCAGTCGTAATACATGCGGCCTTCCAGAAGATTTCCGCTGATTCCTGGCGGATCCTGATGCAGCTTAGTTTCATTGATCTTGACCGGCGCCGTCGCGGAATTCTTATAGACGATCATGAAGTTGACGTTGGCAGGCCATCTGCCTTTTGGAACTTTAATGACCGGCATTCCGTCATATTCACCAACCTGTCCTTTGGTAAGGGATTTCGCCGCCAGTTTATCCACGCCAATAAACTCTTCCGAAAGTCTCAGCATCTTGTATGTAGAGGCCGAAACAAACAGCGTACGGTTATCCTGAGGAACCTCAGAATCATCGAGTTTCACGGTTCCTTCGCTGATCCGGTCGCATACAGTGCTTTTGGTCAGTGCAGTGGGATTCCCGACGACAAATCCCGCCAGTTGCGCCAGACGGGAAAATACATAGGCGTCCAACGTGGGTACACATCTTTCATCGATCTGGAGCGCAAGCATTCTACCGGCCGATTTGATGCCGTTCTGATCTTTGTTGTTTCCCTTATCGATGGTGAGCGCGAAGCCTTTGTCCTGCGTCAGCGTCATTTCCTGAACGATGTCCTGCATTTCTGTCGGTGTTCCGTACCTATTTGTGCCGGTGCGCTGATACTCGCCAAGCGGCACCGTCTGGGGCGTATAGACGACAACGGTTTTGGCCCCGGCCCAGCTGTACTGCTCGGAAAGTCTTCCGGCGATCAAAGACCGCTGTACAAACCTGGTTGCAATCTGTTTTGCATGTTTTGTTACAAGATTAATTGCCATAAATTTTTACCTCCCTTGGCGGGTCATACGCTAAGAAATCCCGTGAGGAAGTCATCCGGTTCTTCTCCCGGCTGGCTTCCTGTGGCGCTGCCCGGTGATTTTTCCCGAGCGGATTTCTGCTGACCCGCCATTTTCAATTTGTTTTTTAACTGCTGATTTTCCCATGCGCGGTAGGCGTTCAGAGGTGTTTCCCCGTCAGCGACCGCCTGAATAACTTCCGGAGGGAATTCTTTGATGTCCGGGTATTCCCGCGCCAGATCGGCAAACTGCTGGTGGCGGGTCTCTTCTGCGCGGCGCTGCTGTTCCTGCTGGCGGCGGCTCTTGGCGTCCTGTTCCAGCTGATGCAGTCTCACGGCGATTTCAGGAGGTACGCCTTTAGCAACTTCCTGCTGAATCTGTCGAGTCTGATCCGCGCGTTCGATGGCGTCAAGATATTGAGCCCGAGTCATTCCGTTTTCCCGTGCAAGTTTGTCAAGCAGTGTAAATTCCCGCGAGGATCGCAGGCCTTCCAGCTGATCATGTACGCGGTCGTAATTAAGGCCTTTCTGGGCGGCGGTAACAAGCTCCGAAGCGCTCATTTCCATTTCCTTGCCCATGTAATTAACCTTAAATTTTGGCTCATCATTGGGCTTTTGATCTCCCAGCTGGGGAGATTCTTCTCCGTCTATTGAGTCCTCTTCCGGCTGGTCATCATCGTCCAAAGATAAAAGCTGATTAAGTTCGTCCGTATCGTTGGCCTCCGCGCCATCCTGCATGTTTGTATCTAATTCCTCGAATTCCATAATATGGTCCTTCCCCGCCTATGGTTGGGCGTCCGGTACCGCGCTGAAGGTTGGTTTACCCTTGCGCGGCTGATGTACTGCCGCCTATGGTTGGGCGGCGCTTCCTATGCTGCTGCACCTGTGGTAGGGTGCTTAATCGATAATGGTCCAGTCTTCTGCGAGCATGTCAGCCTGAGAGGCAAGCCATCCCATTTGAATGCCAGATGTCCCAACAAAAGCAATCGCTTTATTCCCAATTGCGCTGTGTTCGCAATTGACAATAGTGCCGGATGTTGTTGCGTAACTGATATTACTTGCCAGTTCAATGTGCTGTGCTTTGCCATTCCATCCGGTTCTAGCAACTTTATGGCCTTTTTTCATGGCTTCCAACGCCAGCCCAAACGTCATTCCGTCAATCAGTCGATATGCGTCTGAAAACACAGTTTCGGGGGACCAGCTAATATATCCATCCGGATATTTGATCAAGAATCCATTGTCAGCGGGATTTTCGTCGGCGGGCATGGGCCATCCGCGCAGATTGTTGTAATCCTTACGTGTCATGGGTTCTGCCTGAATAATTTTTGTACCGATATACTTTTTCATCAATGTGCATCCTTTCTATTCTTCTGCAGAGTATTCTTTTTGATCAACAATCTTTCCATAATTGGGGCATTGCGGGTTCCGGCACTTCCAGACAATGTTATTATCCCGAAGTTCCGATTCCGTTGCCGTTTTGCATACCGGGCACAAGTCCATTTCCTCCACCTCCTTGTAAAGCCTGTAATTGAGCTGTCAGAGCCTTAACCTGTTCTTTCAGGTTGTTCTGCTCTTTGACGCGCTCAATCAGCTTGGATTTGTTGAAGATATAGCCGTCAGGGATGGATTCCAGATAGGTGATCGGGTCGTTTATGACGTGCTGCTTGTACAGATTATCGATGGTCTGCACCTGCATAATCTCGGACCAGTATGCCGAAGCACCAACATCCACGTTGAGTTTGACATTCAGGCTGTCAAGAACTGAAAAGTCAAATGCCCCGGTTACGGAGTTTCCATCTGCATCGGTGTAAGATACTTCGCGTAGGCCATAATCAACGCGCATAATGTCCAGGAAGATCCTGCAACAATCTTCTACAAATTGGTAGAAGTCCATACGCTGCAGTTCCAGCGGCATTTGAGTGGACTTCTGGACCGCGATTATTGCGCTGGTGTTGTCAGGCCGGATATTACCAAGTGCCGCATCTGATGCGCCCATGGTGTCGCGTGTGTAGCTGATGGTTTTTTCAATCAGCTGAATAACCTGAGCGCTCATGTCCGTCCCGTCAATTTTCTGTACGATCTTTTCATCAATCTGGCCGTTCGCTTTTATTGCCTCGCCAACTTTGTTGGTCCATTTTGTTATTGCAGAGCCGTTGTATACGATTTTTGGGAAAGCCATGCGCTTGACGTGCTCCATAGACATAGCGAACAATTTGTTGATAAAGATTTGGTTGTCAATCAAGCTGGTAATGCAGCTCTGTCCGTGGAAGCTGTTTTTTACCCTGTCCCACGAAAAATAGGAAATCGGATACAAGCGATATCCTAAATCTGTCTTATTTTTGATTATGACATTCTGTGTGGTCTTGGTGTAACTGACAGTTCCTCTTTCCTTCCAGAATTTCAAATACAAGGTGACTTTCCCTGTCTCGTTTTCGGTATTGATTCCGTTCGGATCGTTGTCTTCCGTGATCAAGTCAATTTGATCCCGTGAAATACCGTTGGCCTGTGCTTCTTCCTTAACCTCCTCTACTGTGCGGCGCAGCTGAATGATAATATAGGGCTGCCGCTGCACATCCTGAACCTGTGGATTCCCAAATAGAATGTTTGTATTATCGATTTCCTCGGCTTCGATTTTTCCCATCGGAACCTCTGGAAGTGCGGCGGCTTCGCTATTTTCAGCTACTTCCTGCTCCTCGGGCGGAACATCGTAGAAGAAATATAAGCATCCGTCGCCATCGACCGCGGCACTTTTGATAATTGAACGGTTTTTAAATTTAATCTTTGCAGCCTCCATGATCTGATCAAACTGCGCTGAAACAATTTTTAGCATGATTTCCGTGTCTGGGTCTGCCTTACCACCAAAAAGCGAAACCTGCGCACTGATATCGTCCGAGACAATTGTAGAGATGAAGTAAGATACAACGCGCTTTAGAATATTCAGCACCGGCTTTTCGAGATCCGGAGCATTTACACCTTCCCACTGGTTTCCGATGAAAAAGTTCTCATTGTTTTTGACTTTTTCATAGAGATCAATCGATTGGTTGTATTCGATGATTTTTTGAGCCTCTCCAAAAATGTCCACCGGGTCAGTTTTAATCCTCATCGGTTCTCTCCTTCTGGGGCTTTCCGTTATAGGAAAATAGATTGTCAAGCTGCTGATCTCGGGTCAATCCGGATTGTCCGGCGCGATTGAGTTTATCTTGCAGTTCTCTCACCTGCATACGCAGGCTTTCGTTTTCCTGTTTCAACTTTTTTGCAAACATATTTAACCTCCAAAATTTAAGAAATTGTCTATCTGATCGTCATAGTCCGGCTGATCGTCGTCTTTCGGCGGGATGTCGTCCGCCTGCCAGTAGATAAGCCGGTTCAAAGCCTGTGTCATGCAGTCTACCTGGTCATCGTGGAGGCTGTTCGGGAAGTCTGCACATTCTTCTACGAAGTCCCCGGTAAACGGTTCGTTTTTCGGAAGGTAGACATAATGGCCTTCGATATGACCGGAAACCGCATTCGCGCGGGCAACCTTTCCCCCGCTCGGGTTGACCGGTACAATTCCCGGAATCTGATTGCGTAAGATCTGGATGATTGCGCTGCCGTTAGCCTTGTCCTCAATGAGCGTCACCCAGACGTCCGGATGAAGGTTTCTAACTTCCAGGATTTTTTTGCAGGTTGCCGGGAAGTTCAAGTGGCCTTTATACGCATAGATCAGATAGCAATTGGGGCCTCGCTTTCCCCAAACCTGTATAGCAACAAAGTCGTTGTCTTTGGCATCTTTAAACGTCGCGTCCACCGAAATTACCTTTTGGTTCATTTTTGGAAGGACGTCGTAATACTGCCACCACTCGCGCTTTAAAATATTTCCTTCCGCGCTGGTCGGTCTGCCCTGATATAGGGCGTTCCAGGCGCGGGATCCACTTTGTGTCTTATAGGTCTCTGAAAACGTCTGCGCCCATTTATCATCTTTGCCGATCTCCGGCATAAGCGCCTGTCCCGGCTTTCTGCCCAGAGGGTCATTTTCTTCCGCAATGCACGGCAGGTTAATGACCTTTGCATTTTTTTCGTTTCGGATGATATGGCCCGCTAGATCGTCTTGATGCCAACGCGTTTGTATCAGGATGACCTTTGCGCCGGCAGAAAGGCGCGTTTTAAAGCTGTTTTCCCATTCGTCTGCGAGGCGGCGGCGGTAAGTTTCACTGTCCGCTTCCTGCCGATTTTTAATTGGGTCGTCAAGAAGCATCAAATCTGCCGGGCGGCCGGTAACGCCGGACATTACGCCGCGGCTGATCATGCCGCCCACGTTGTTGTCAATTTCAAACTCCGTATTGTTATTTGGGGACTTTGCAAGTTCCACACCAAAAACCGGTAATCCAAACTGCTCAATTTTATTTTTATTTCGGCGGCCAAATAGCTGTGCAAACGTCTCATTGTAGCTGATCTCTATAATGCGTTTGTACGGATTTTTGCCAAGATACCAACTAGGGAGCGTTTCTGTTACCGTCATGGATTTACCGTGCTGCGGCGGAACCGAAATAATTAGAATTTCATATGGCGCTTCCGTCGGCCGCTCTACAAAGTCTTGTACCTGATCGCAAAGGAAAACTACCGCGCGGGCCGGTATCCAGCGTCCCTCATGGACATATTCAACGTACGCGCTGTACTTCTCCCAGCTCTCCCGCCGGGAGATTTCAAGCCGTATCGCTTGTTTCTGTGCTGGTGTCAGTGTCATTTTTCAACAACTGCCTTAATTCATTTGTGGTCAGGCCGTCCAGTGGATTGTTGATGCTACCGGAATGTTCAATCTCCTGTTTCGGTGAAAACTCATCCTTGCATTTCCTCTCTAAATACCACAAAGAAAGGGTGATATCCTTATCCGTTTCAATCTTTCCCGCAAGGTTTAACTTTGCCTGCATTTTAAGATTCTCTTTTAGAAGGTTTTTTCGGTCTAAAAACTCTGCATTTTCTTTTTGATAATTGTAAAGCGTTTGCTTGGCAATCCCCGCAAAAAGACAGGCTTCCTGATCTGAAAGGCCTTTTAAAAAACCTTCCTCCAATTTTTGGACTACCGCTTTTGTTATTTTTTTGGGTCTGGCCATGCCTTTTCACATCCTTTCAAAGCGAAAATGAGAGGTAAAAGTTTCCTTCTACCTCTCATTGTAAATCATATTCCGTGCAGTTATCGGGGAGTTTACCATTTGACATAAAAGCGTTTCCGTAATTGGTATAGCCAAGATTCATCTATGTGATGGTCCATCGCAATGCGCGAAATGCTTTTGCTTGACGTCACCACTTCAAACAGTGCCTGATAGTGATCCTTCCCGCACTCCAGACAAAGGTTATTGATTTTGTGCTGAACGATTGCCGGCTGATCGTTGAAGTTGCGGCAGGTAAAATAAATCAATCCCTGCTTTATGTACGGAAGGTCAACGCCTCGCATTTTTCGAAATCCTATTGTAATCACCGCCCTTTCAACCCGCTATTCTGATTTGTTTTTCTCCCAGTTCCACCAGCCCTGTTGCCCTTTGGCTGGAACCGGCCGCTCCAATGGTACGGGGTCTGCAAGCACAAGCGCATATCTGCCGTCCGAGAAATCCCCGAATACCCGTTCCAATTTGGGGAGCCCGTCGCGGATTGATTCTGCCGGGACGCAGTTTATAATTTCCACCGTGCCGAGAACTGCGCCATAAGGAAGGCTTTTTACCCACTCGGGGCTGAACATTTTTATTTTGGTCAGATCATCTGTCTGCTCCAGAAGGGATTTAAAAAACTGGATGCTTGCATGTGCTGGAGTTGATTTTGCCGCGTGGATTGCTATGGTCCCCCGGATATGGCAGGGATGCGGAACTGTTTCGAAATGCTTGAGGCCGTGGAAGATGCCCCAGGCATAAGGCTCATAAATTGTTCTAGCACGCATTGTCAGCCCTCGCTTTCTGTATGTAATACGCTGAATTTCCCGTGCCGTCATGGTTGTATCCCTTATTATCCTGATACATCATTTCCAGCGCCTTTTTCAGGGTAGCTATCTCTGCGTCCTTTGCATCCAGATCAGCTAAAGCGGCGCTATATTTTTTGTGGTATCCATCACCGCGAATTGCGATATCTTTCAGTGAGGCAATCTTCTCCGGTGTCAAACCGGTATCCCTGTACCGTCTCAGTTCATCCGCTTCGTTTGTATGGTCACCGAAAGAAACGCTCCCTTTCCAGTTTTGAAGGGCATCAAGCGTTTTATCATTCATTCTGATCACTCTCCTTCTGCAATTCCATTTCCGCCCGCAAATCCTCTTTGATGTAGTACTTGCGTTTGTACTGCTGGCAAAGCCGTTCAGCTTCAATTCCGAAGTCATGCCAATTGATGTTCGACGGATGATAGTTGAGTTTACCGATTTTGAAAAGGTCGATTTCGTCATTCCTCTCAATCAGCGAATAAATAGCTTCCGGAACAAGGACCGGCTCACATGATACCCACGTTTTTATTCCATATTCGCTTGCGTTTTGCAAATCCGCAAGTCTGCAAATCCACGCTGTGGCGCCTGGTTCAGGTATTGGGGGTTTAAGAAGGTCTCCGGCATCATATCCTGCGTAGGTAACGCCGTACCAATCATTACTGTCCAGTAAATCAAAATCCCTGCTACCATCGCCTTTCGTAAGAATCTGGACGTGATTTCCGCTTCCTTTAATTGCTTTTATAATCTCCCGTGTGGGCATAGTATCATATCCAACCGGATACGGGTCGCAGGTAAAGCACAGATGAATCAGCTTGTCTGTGATTTGCTCTGTTTTCAACTGCCGCTTAACGGCATCAACAATGCCTTTGCGCGGCTCTACATGGCAATGGAATTCTTCCCTGGTCTTATGTAGAACATTTGGAGCAAAGCAATAATAGCATCTGTGGGGACAACCAGTATAGATATTGATTGCATAGTCACCGTATTCACGGGCGCGGCCTGCGGGCTGATAGATGGGTTTCATGCATTTCACCTTCCCTCATAAACTCTTCAAGGTCTCTTGCACACTTCTTGCATAGCACTTTTTCATTGCTGGAATAGTCAAAACTTCCGTGTCCGAAGAGGGTCGTTATTGAAACCGTGGTTTTGTATTTTACAAAAGGAAATATCGGTTTTTTGATCTTTTTACCGCAACGGTCGCAAACTTCATAATTTATAAGGCCCATGGTTCACGCTCCTTTTTGTCACATATCCGGTTGAGTTGTTCAACTGTGTGGGACAACTGATTGCGGATTAGATCTATCTCGCGCGGATAGCCTCTGGATAATGCCTTGTCCAGTTCTTCGCTAAGGCTATCTCCGAACCCGTAAATCTGATATTTGTCTAATACTTTTACGATGGAATCCAGTAATTCAAGGTCCTTGCCGCTGCGTTTGTACCGATCCAACATGCGCTGCTGTTCTTGCAATTGAATCGCCAATTTTGAGCCAAGCTTCCGTCCGATATCGTGATTGCTGCGCTTGCTTTCAATATACTGCTTTACATATTCGGCTCTGTTGGCACAAAATGGAGTTCTGTCCGATTGCATGTGACTATAAAAAATATGAAGCAGCATTTCCACGCTTATTTCAATGTCGCGATATGGAGCCCGCTTTTTAGCGCGGATTTCTCCGGTTTCCGGGTTGTACCACACAAGTCCGATGCTCTCCGGGAGTTCTTCTCGGGAAATCATGCCCTTTGGACATGCTATGTACAGTTCGTGGAAATATGGGAGGTAAGCATAAAATTTGTTGTCTGCCTTGAAATCGCTGCGGGATACTTTGACCTCGTATCCCGTGATGGTCGGCTTTGCCCAACTCTTGGAGATTGCTACTGCATCAAACCGGTATGTGCCGCGCCCTGATGGTCCGCTCATACACTCGGTAGTGAAGAAGTCCATGCCGTGACGGATGCTAAGGGCTTTCTTGATGTCTGATGATGTTACTGGCATTTCTATCCCTCCAGCATCAATTGATTGTTTTGGTATGCCTCGAAAAACGTCTGACCATTATTGTTAACCATGTAAGGCAGAAAGATTTCATCCATCTGGACCATTTCAGATTCGAGGATCGCCATTTGAGCCTCAATCCAATCCTTTACGATACGCCACGCGACACGCTCCGCCTGTTCGCGGTCACATTTGATTTTCTGGCGTATGAGAACCTTATGTACTGCATCTACATTTGCTGGGAGCCGGATACCACGCAGTCCTGAAGGTGTATCAATCATAAAAGACAGTGCCGTGATGCGCCCATTGTCGTCGTAGTCCTGCAGTATCTTTTTGGCACCATGTTTCACCAACTGACCTTGGATGGCGCCAAGCGTTGTGAAAATATCAACTTTCGTCGTGTAATTTAATAGCGGCATTACCCTGCCACCTCCTGTTTATTTACCGCGCTGTCGCTGCGCTCGATGATCAGCTTGTCCTTGCTGTTTTTCGTGATCTTCACTTTGATGCAGGATGTTAGATTGATGGTTACGGCCTTCATGCGGCGGTCGTATATCATAATCGCTGCATCTAAGATATGCTGGCGAGTTTCCTCTTTGATCGGAACTCGGCCGTAACCGACTGCGCCATCCCCGAACAGATCATCAATGATTTGCCGAGCATCCTCAATTGCAAACTGCCGGTTTTCCCTGGCACGGCGGGCGGCGGTAAGCTGGTCTGCGTAACGCTTGGCGTCCGGGCAGCTGCAGCGAAGTGTTGCCTCCTCGGCGATATCCGCATCCCAAGCAAGCGGGACGCCTGTAAAATCAACGAATTGCCCGCAGAAACGGCAAGCTGCATAGCGGTTTTGCGGGCGCGGCTCCCGCATGGCATATGTAACATTGTGGATATCCACGGCGGCCTGCTCAATGGTGGTTTCATCGTAGTGGACGGGATAAAACTTAGTCGCATTTGACATGGTGAATCTCCCCTTTCAATTCTAAGTATTTCATGATTATCGTTGCGGCGGCTTCAAAGCCCTGGCAGATTTCCGCGCGATAGCCCTGTTCTGACAAAAGATGGACCCACTTGCGCTGCTCACTCGAGGCTTTACCGCCGACGCGTTTCATTTCGATATAAAGCCCATGATATGTTCCTGACGGAACCGGCAGGCAGATATCTGGGACACCCTCTTTGAGCCCTTCCGCTTTCATGCGGCCTCCGGTTGCTTTGCTGCGCTTGCCCTCGTTGGGGATATGATACATGAGCGCCAGCTCCGGGCGGCGCGGAATAAGCCACTCCGCCCAGGCGAAAAGTTGTTGTTGTTCAATGCTCTCGGAAATCCCGCTAGTGTGTGATTTGTTGGTCATTGGTGGACCTCCGGCATTTCTACGGGCTTCTCTGCAGGCCGTCCCCATATTGGCTTCCACTCTTCGTACATAAGGATGCGCTTTCCGGTTGCAAACGCTCTGCCGTATTCCCAAATCGCGCCCTGGCTATCCTTCCAGTCCGGAAGAAAGCAGACTGATGTGCATTCATCCAGCATGGCCATAGACATACGCATGTAGGCTTCCCATGTAAAACCTTCCTGCGGAAGTATGGCCGGGTTAAGTACAATGAATCCTGCAGCCTCCAGCTCCCGTGCGGCTACCGTGAACTTTTCGCGATAATCGGGATCTCCTGTGATTTTACCCGCTAAGTAGACGGTTTCTTTTGGCATAGTGTCCCTCCGTTCTGTCTATGCATAATTTTTGATTTGTCGGACCGGCGCGGCTTTCTTACCGGCCGGGCGTGTTCTACCCTCTCTGGGGCTGTTGTGCGGGTGCCAGTGGTTGCAGGGGTAAACCCTGCTACGGTCTGGGCAGGATTTGCGGATGGCGCAGGTTGGGCAACATGCTTTCAATATGCTACGCCTCCCCTCTCCGGAGGATCCAGACGGGCATTTTCCTGTATCTTGTCCCACATGGGGTTCGACATGGCAATAAAGTCCTTTTTGGTGATCTCAATAAGTGGTATATGTATCAGGCTGCTAAGGCTTTCGACGGATTGATGGCAGAGCGGAGGACGAAAGTCCAGCACTAAGGGATGCCCGGTAACCGCGTTTTTGAAATATCGCTTCATGATATACCTCCCGCTATTATGATTTTGAAATGATTAACCCGCTAGATAGTCAAATAACGTTGGCATGTCCCGTCTGGATTCTGCCGCCTGCAGGTACCCGACTCCGTCCCGGAAATAGTCCGTATTGAGTTCTATACCGTAGCCGGTTCTTCCCAGCTTGACCGCTTCCACCGGAACGGTGAACAATCCCGCGAACGGGTCAAATACGACCTCGCCCCTGCTGCTGTACCGGTTGATAATCCTGTCGACGATATCTATTTGCAGGGGGCAGACGTGCATTTGCTGCCTGCGCTGGCTCTGCGTCGTGTTTAGCGTGCGCATACGGTTGATATCGTCCCATACTTCATCTGTCCAGCTGGCGGGAGCGACAACCATGAAAGTTGCGGGAAGTTTTCCGTTTTCGTCCAGTTGTTTCGCAAGGGCGACATGCTCCGCATAATCGTACACGTTGTCTAAACTGAACTTCCTGTACACGGCCTGCAGCTTATTAACCGGCATAGCCTCGATTTCATGTTTGGATAGAAAGCGATCTCCTGATGATCTCCAGAAGCCGTGCGCGTCAATCTGCCACTGTGCGCGGGTATAGTCTGCTTTGGACTTTTTCACTGGTACATCCGCATAGGCCTTTCCGGTATCGGTCGGCAGTTTGCGGAATAGCAGGATATATTCCGGGCAGCCCACGCCCATTTTGGTGCCGTCCTTGCACTGCTCCGACCATCCCAGCCGGTAGGTTTGATTGTTTTCCCGCACAACGTCGGTCACAATGGTGATCATGCCGAAATACTGGAACCCGTGCCGCATGTAATGATTGATGCACATTGCGTGGAACGGTTCGATTGTCGGCATCCCGGTTCCTGTGGCGTTCCCAAATAGAACACGGTCCTTGACGTGGCAGGCGAACACGCGGCCGGGGCGCAGAATCCGCAGGAGCTGCGGGGAAAGATAGTCCATCTGCTCAAAGAATTTTGCCGTATCCTCGTTATGGCCGAAGTCGTTATAGCTTGGGGTATATTCGTAATGGTTGGAAAACGGGATAGAGGTGTGAATCAAGTCTACGCTGTTTTCCTGCATCCGCTCCGTTTCCAGAATGCAGTCGTTATTGACCGCGGTGTAATGCCTGTCTTTTATTTCCACTCGCTCAACTCCTATGCTGCGGCTTAACTGGTCGAACAGGGTCGCGCCGGATAAGCCGTATTTTTTGATGATGGCCGTCATTTGTTCCGCAAGGTTATTGTGCCGCTTCCATTTTTCCATCAGGTCCCGCAGAATTTCATCCTCATTTTCCGTGTAGATGATGTCTATGATCACCTGCTCTGTTTGCAGGAAACGATAAATGCGGTGAATGGCCTGAATGAAGTCATTGAATTTGTGGTCGATGCCTAAAAAGACCGCCCGGTGACAATGCTTCTGAAAGTTGCACCCGCTACCGGAAAGCAGTTTCTTTGTGGCAAAGAGTTTGATCTTGCCATTTGAAAAATCAATGGTCCTCTGTTCCCGTGTTTCGTACGGCATGGATCCGTAAATGTCCACCGTTTCCGGAATGGCCTTTTTGATCGCGTGGCGTTCCTCTTCGAGGTCATGCCACAGTAGGAAGTGTTCTTCCGGATCTGCTTCTACGATCTCTTTCATTTTGGCAACCCGGGCGCCGATACTCTCCCGCTTTTCCTTTGCCGCATCCGGCAGGGAGGTTGCCGCCTCCCGAAACAGTTTGGTTTGCCCGTCCTGATCTTCGATCACATGTTCAGGCTTTACACAAATACGGTGGTATCTGACATCCAGCGGCGGCAGATCGTATCCGGTATCGTCGTAACCCAGATCTGAAGGTTTGGTAATGAAGAGCGCCCAGGAGGATATCCAGAGCCAGAATTCTTTTTCCTTGTGCGGGTACAAGGTTAGGTTGTTGGCTTTTGTGCTGTCCCGCTGAAAGAAGCGCGTAAGAGCCTGCCCGGTGTCCATGATTTCCAGAAAACCTGCGTAGTGAATCAGTTCTTTGTAGCGGTTCGGCGATGGTGTGGCCGTACAGACCAACTTATAGGGAACGCCTTTGAATTTTGGGAGGAACGTCTGATAGGTGTCGGATCCGTAGGAACGCAGAACAGACGCTTCATCTAGTCCTGCGGCTGCTTTAAAATATGCAGGGTCTATATCTCCATCGCGCACCCGCTCATAGTTGGTCATGAGGATAGGCGCGGCCGTCGCGCGGATTTCCTCCATATTCCGCACATATACAGGCGGGTCGATGTGTAATAGTTCCACTGCGTCATGTACAAATTCCTGCCGGACGCCCAACGGAAGCACAAGCAGAGCCTGTCCGCCTTTGTGCTTAATAACTATCCGGCAGAATTCCAGTTCCTGCGCCGTTTTCCCCAGACCGAAGGATTCAAACAGCGCACGCCTGCCGCCGCGGATCGCCCATACTACCGCATCGCGCTGGTGCGGTTTCAGCGCCGGGTTGACTTCATCCGGTGAAATGTCGAAGCCCGCTACCGGCGCAATGGAAATTTTGCTTTTCAGGAAGTCTATGTAGCTCATTTGCGTTTCCTCTTCTTTCGGGGCTTTGATTTGCTGCGGTCTTTCTGGCTGTCCAGCTGCCGTATCATGGCTTTCCAGTAGTTCTGACTGGTGCCATAGCTTTTGATGCTCATGCGGTTCTCCTTTTTCACCATAATGTTGTCTGCTGCTTGGCCCAGTCGGTGTAGATGTCCTCCCACCCGACGCCGATATAATCCAGTACGCGGCCCCATCCAAATTTTTCTCCTGTATTCGGATCTGTTGCGCAACGGTACATCCAAAATTCCCATTCCTTTGGGTTATCTTCACGCAGACGGTCAAACCGGTGCGGACGCTTTTCCATGTGGATTCCAAACCCGCACATGCTGCAACCGGTTCTTTGCGCGCGAGTTGTGTAGAGTTTCCCGCTATCGTCACGCTCTATTGTTCCGTAGATTTCCGGTACTGGGACATGCAGATCAAGTGCAAGCCGCAAAACGTCCTGTCGATCAAAGATGGCAAATGGAGCTGATCTGGTCGTACTCACTCCGTAGTAGTTGCATCCGTGCATCATAAGCGACTTCTGGCGGCGGCCGCCTTCGCTGGCCATCAGGCCAAGATATGGGAAACTGTCGTTTTCCCTAGCATATTTGTCGCACGGCAGTTCTTTAAGCCAGTAACAGCATTTGTCGGACACCTTGAACGGAGCGATTTTGTAGTTCACGCCCTCGTTGGCATTTTCATATCCGGCGAACAGTTCCATCCAACATTGAGACAGTTTCATGCGGGTATCCTGCCGATTTCCGCCGTATTCTCCAGTTTCGCCGGTGATGATAGCATGACGCACCGTCGCGTTCTTTTCGGAAGGGCGTTGCAAGAGATCTATCTTGCCTGCGATTTCTTTTGACAGTACCGGAAACCCGTATTCCCGAATAACCTCTAATTTGCTTTTTTCGGGTTTAAGCGCCGTGACTCCGAGCTGCTTATGTATCTTCTGGATGCTTTTATCCTCCAGCGTGGAAACCGAGACTGCCGGCATATCTATTCCGATTGACCGAAGAAACAGTAAAAGCGTGATGCTGTCCAACCCCCCCCACGGAGACATGGACATTATGGCCGGCGCCTATGATCTTTTTGTAAAACTCCCATGCGCGTATTTCTGCATAAGCCTTTTTAAACTCATAAGGCTGTTGCTGCTTTACCCGGAACATGGCGATTTTGTATTTTGTGTGGTTGGTTTCCATCCGCTCTATGCAGTTCTGTCCCATTTGAAGCCTTCCTTATCTTGCATATTCTTCCATCGTTGCGTAATCTTCCCGAGAGAGCCTGATTTTCAGAGCCTTGCGCACATTTTCCGGTGACCTGGATACCAAGGCCGCAATTTTTTTGATGCTCATACCTTCCCGACGCCACTTCTGGCAGAGGTAGGGGGTCAGTTCCGTATAGTCCCGGTTGAGGACGTTTTCCCGCTGGGAAGCCTTATCCTTGCATTCGTCGGAACAATAAACATCGTTTTTGATGCGCGTCTGGAACGGTTTTCCGCAGACGGCGCAGGTCTTGGTTACCTCCGGGTTATTATCCAGATAGCGCTTTGCGGCATAGCACTTTCTGGAGCAGAAGGTATTCAGGACGTTCCGTCCCTTGCTGCTTGCATCTTTTTTTGATTCGGCGGAAAAAATCACGCATATCCTTAGTTGCGGCTTCTAGTGATTGAGGTGTGCAATCCTTATCGTATGCGGCGGTAATGTGATAAAATTTGTCCATTTTTTCAGCGCTCCTTTGTTGTCAACATGTCATTTTCTGCATTTTCAGGCAGATGCACCATCCGGACAGATCGCTGTGCTCCCGGGTGCACCCGATATATTGATACCCTGGGTAAGTTTCCTCCCAGAAATCCCGGTCACGGTACCGGTCCAGCATCTTTCCGAACTCCCGCGGCTTGTACTTGGTGTCCGCGTAGGTTTCAAACGGCCGTATTAGGTCCCCGGAGGAATACCAGCGGCGCCGGCCGCGCGGACGACGGTGGAGCTCGTCCAGCTCCTGGGCATCCTCTATATCGTCGGCCTTGTCGGGATATTTGCTGATATACCGGGCCAGACGCTCGATGCTGTCCTTGCTGTTGCGGATACGATCCGCATTGACAAACCCGATGGTCTCACCTTTTTTCATGCCCTTCTTGTGCCAGAGGCTTTCCAGTTCTTCCCGGGTCAATCCGCAGGATACGAGGATATGATGGTGGACGCGGCAGGGTTTTCCGATTTTGTCGTAACACTCGATGATGCCGAGGCACTTCGGCGGCGGGAGCCCCAACTTTTTGCACCGTCGGGCAATGCGTTTTATATAGTTAGCTCCGTCCCGCACGGCCTGTTCCCACGTCTTAGGTAGATTCTCTTCGTCATAGGTTGCACTGATGTGGTAATCCTTCCAGTAAAAGTTCCCGTATACCAGCCGGATGAAGTACCGGCGGGCGTATTTGTCGTTCAGGTTCTGCTGTGCCGGCCGCGATTCGCGGTAGTGTTTGTTACGTTTGGTCGGCGGGTCCGTGTCTGACTTGGCATATATGTAAAACTCGTTGTACCCGTTTCCGCAGTGAACCCATTTTTCTCTGATATTCCCGGTTCCAGGCAAGCAGCTGCTCCCCCTTTCCGTCTTTGTTGTCCTGATGAAGGGGGACTGTCCCCCTCTGTCCAGGTGATTGAAAAGATTGAAAACAAGGTTTCCAACTTTCCAACCGCCTGACCATTCACCCCCGCACCCACATGGGTTCAGTCAATTAAAAAGAAAATGTGTTATGACCTCCTTATTCTGGCTTAGTGTAAAACGATGGGCACAAAGTTAATACCCATTACGAGGGACTCAAAGGCATTGGTTTGCCCTGCTTGTCCACTCTATATTTAGCGTTAAAAGTGCTTGTCCGCTTGACAATACACATGATATTGTGGTACTATATTGGTATAGGGACGGCTTGTCCGTACTTAGATATTGCAAACGGTTTAACCCGGCTTTGGTCGGCAGGGGTTAAACCGTTTTTTCGTGCACTTTTTTACGGAGGAAGTCGCATCGGGTTATGCTGGTCTGCTCGTCTATGTAGGCGCAGGTGTAGCAGTGCGACAGGCAGACCAGGGCGCGGTGCTTTTTGCAGTTGACTGCAAATTGCAGTTCGGCGCCGCATACCGGGCAGGCAGTGTTATAGTGTGGAATGAAACCGTCCGGGCCGATCTCGCGCCGGCAGGATGTACAAAGCGTGTTGCCCTCCGCAATTGGATGTTCTCCGCAGCGCGGGCAAAGTTCGTCGTTCATGGCAGGTAATTCCTCCCGATCAGGCGCATAAACTCTTCGTGGGAATGGGTTTCTTCGAATTTGGCCTGGCATTGGCGTTTCAGTTTAAGATCAAATTGCCTATTGGAATGTACTCCGTAATCCTCGCCGTTGTGCCAGTCTTGCCGAAGCCAAACCCAAAACCCGTTGTTCTCGGATATTTTACGGTATCCGTTTCCGAAGAAGATGTGATGCTTATGCAGATTGCTGGTTGATTGTGTAGCAAAGCACTCTTTGTCGTCCTGTAAAATACTTTTCATGACGTCCTCCTGAGTTACGATAATCTGAATGTAAAGCCACGTACAAAAGTCCCGCGCGCCCGCGCTACTTCCCTCGCCTGCTCCAGCACTTCATTGTAGGTCGCTGGTGAAAGATAACTTTCAGCGCTACCGTCGCCGTAGATGATTTTTACAAGTCTGAGGCAGATCATTTTATACATCCCTTTCCCTGCTCATCATGGCTTCCCTTGCCAGTTCTGCCGACATGATCCTGCCGACATTTTCCATCATTTTCTTTTTGTAGGCTGCCCACTCTTCCGGTGGGAGCGATTGTACGGGAACAGTCTCGCCATTAATGGTTATCAACAATTCGTCACATGGCGGTGGAAATCTCGGCATATTGATCACCTCAATTCTCTGTATGATTCCGGTAGATTGTCCTATCACAAATACAGCAAGAGCATAGTTGATTTTCCGATTTTTCGGAAAAGTGCGGTCAGCTGGCCTTGTCGGTTTGGTCCTGGTCGGTGGAAAAGAGTTTCAATCTCTCGGGTGAAATGTTAATTACCTCGCAGATGCTAAACATTTCTCCAGCTTCCAATTTGCGCTTCTTATTTAAAATTCCTGATAGTTTCGCAGGACTAAGATTGGCACGTTCTGCTACTGCGATTTGTTTCATGCCGCTTCTTTCGATGGCGGTTTTCAGATTATCACGAATGTCTTTCATTTTTATTCCTCCTTACTGAATTCTTCGGTACAACTATATGATACTACTGAAAATTTCGGTTGTCAATAACATTTTTACCGAATTTTTCAGTTTTTGTATTGATTTTTGAAATTCAAATGGTATAATCTACCCATGGAGGGTTTACTTATGACAAAAGATGAAATTGCAAAAATATTGAAAGAGATTCGAATTAAGGCCGGGTATACTCAAAAACAAGCCGCTGAGAAAGTTGGCCGTAAGCAACAAACTTTAGCGTCCTGGGAAACCGGTCAATCTCAGCCAGATGCAGATACTTTGTTTGCTCTGTGCGATATCTATGGGGTTTCGGTGGACGAGGCGTTTGGGTTTAAAAAAATCCCTTCCGTGCATTCGTTAAGCGCTCATGAAGAAAAAGTAATACTCGCTTATCGCAATCATCCTGCAGTGCAATATGCCATTGATAAGCTGCTTGAGATCGAAACTCCCTCGCTTGATTCCTCCGCTTTGGCGGATGATATCATACATACTATGAATCCCGAAAACGCTGTAAACCCAGCCAAGGCTACAAAACAAAAACTGTGATGCCTATTACCCGCTATGATGGCGTCGTTTTCATCTTCGTGACTTATTACACCTGACATCTTTGGTTTTGTAGTTTCTGACATCTTGGACGGACATCACGACATAAACAAAAAGGTGATGCCGCTGAAACCAACGGCATCACCTTTTTAATATGAAAGATGGGAGAGAATATTTATGGAATGGTTTTTCCTTATATTACTTTTTGCATTTCTTCCTACTTATATTGTAGTTGGGCTTCCAATTGTTTTTGTGCTAACGGCTATTTCTATATTCAAAAAATCAAATCCGATTTTATATCCCATAAAAAAATATTATCTTTTCCCCGCCTTATTGGCTCACGGATGGAAGGGGCGTTTTAATCCTAAGTTATTGGGGGTAATTGGTCTCGTGGAGACCGGTATCGCCTTTTTGTTGTTGAGCGGAACCGTATATGTCTCCGGATTGTTTATTAAGGCTGATCCCGTTATGGCTTTTTTCTGGCTGTTGTCCATGGCTTTTATCGTCCCGTTCTTTTTTGATTTGGATTTGGAGAAGTATGCTACTAAAAAATAAGGGCCTCTTATGCCTGTTTTGCATCGTGGAGGGGACGGAATGAAGAAGCGGAGTTGGTTTGTATTAGTGATCGTTTGTTTGTTTTTATTGGCTCTTCCTGTGTTTGCGCACAGCGGACGCACCGACGCAAATGGCGGGCACAGGGATAATAATAATGTGAGCGGGCTTGGCCCCTATCACTATCATCATGGCTACCCGGCTCACTTGCACCCGAATGGAATTTGTCCTTATGAATCCATATCCAATTCAGTCCCAAGTTCCATAAAAAGCGCGGATACTTCTCCATCGTCCGAATCAAGTTCGATTCCTGCACTGGCTCCCCTTCTGGATGCTGACGAATCAGTACCTAATGAGTCAAGTTCAGGCCCTTCGCTTATTCTCCCAGATGGCTCCGACAAGGTTGACATGACCTATGACGAATTAACTGAATTCGGTGAGAATCTTTATCGGCAAGGCTATGATAAAGGCTCTAGCGCGGTACGTGATGAATCTGCTGATAAAATTGCCAATCTTAATTCGAAGATCAATGAATTAAACAAAGGTAATGAAAACTTATCTGTTGAATTAGAAGATCGTGAGCTATCCGTTACCTGGTTAGTGATTTTAATTTGTACTTATGCAATTGTTCGCTTAATTGTACGTATCGTCAGGAAAATAAAGCATAAATAAAATTCACTGTTAAAAAAGATATGGTTCAAGGGGGTCTTTGATTTGCGCATCGGCGCGGCTTATGTCCGTGTTTCTACGGATGATCAGCTGGAGTTTTCTCCTGACAGCCAACTTCACAAAATAAAAGAATATGCTAAGGCTAATGACATTGTGCTTTCTCAGGATTACATATTTATGGAAGATGAAGGGCGCAGCGGCCGGAACGCGAATAAGCGCCCTGAATTTCAGCGCATGATCGGCATTGCAAAATCTTCCCCCAAGCC
Organism: Marasmitruncus massiliensis; assembly: GCF_900186535.1. Taxonomy (GTDB): domain Bacteria; phylum Bacillota; class Clostridia; order Oscillospirales; family Ruminococcaceae; genus Anaerotruncus; species Anaerotruncus massiliensis_A. Next base: position 408,990 of record NZ_FYDE01000003.1, on the reverse strand, counting down.
GTTTGATGTGATTTTGGTTTGGAAGTTCAGCCGGTTTGCCCGCAATCGCGAGGACAGCGTTGTTTATAAGTCCATGCTACGGAAAAAGTGTAATATTGATGTGGTTTCCGTTAGTGAGCCGGTAGGCGATGATAAGACTTCTGTCTTGATGGAAGCTATTATTGAGGCAATGGACGAATATTATTCTGTCAACCTGGCAGAGGAGGTCAAGCGCGGAATGTCTGAAAAGGCGGTCCGTGGTGGTGTGGTTGGTTCCCCCGCTTTCGGCTATCTGGCGCAAGGCGGCACTTTTGTTCCCGATCCAGAAAAAGCCCCGATTGTTCAGATGGTGTTTGAAAAGTTTGTGTCCGGCGCCGGCTGCCGTGATCTGGCCGTTATACTGAACGCTATGGGAGTCCGTACAAAAAAAGGCTATCCAATGGAAAACCGCACGGTGGAGTATATGCTACATAATCCCGTATATGTTGGAAAAATCCGCTGGAGCACTAATGGGAAGACGGAGAGGAATTACAGCAGCCCCGATATTATTCTGTCTGAAGGTCATCATGAACCGATCATTTCATCTGAATTGTTCGAGCAGGCGCAGGACATCTTGGCTGACCGTAAAAAAATGTATGCTAAATTTGCCCGCCAGTCTGCCTGGCCGGATGACTTCATGCTAAAGGGCCTTGTGCGTTGCAGCGATTGCGGGAGTACGCTCGTTCGTTCCAGCTCCGGTCTGCAATGCCACTCGTACGCAAAAGGGGTGTGCAAAGTTTCTCACTATATATCCGAAGCTACAGCAAATCGGCGCGTTATTGATTTGATTGAGAGCGGCTTCCTACACGAGGATTTTCCGTTGACATTCAAATCTGTATCTGTGCCCGGAAACGATAATTCTATGATCAATGCCATGATCCAACGCGAACATACAAAAATGGAGCGCATCCGAGCCGCCTATGAGGACGGTATAGATACGCTCCAAGAGTATAAGGAAAACAAGCGGAAAATTTTAGATGCCATTGCAAAATTGGAGCGCAACCATTCTGCGCCTGCAAAGACGTCTAATGAAATCCGAAATGAATTTTTTGAAAAGCACCGCGGCGTCGTGGCAGACCTGCGCAACCCTGATATTTCAGGCGCAAATAAAAACCTGATTTTGCGCGGGTTTGTAGATGAAATTGTTTTTGATCGGTCTAAGAACAAGTTCCAAGTTTATTGTTATTTATAAATTATATCCTTTTACTGCTTGGCGGTCCGGATGGTGAGCTGGGTGCTGCCACCCGCTATCTTCAGCAGCGTTATAGTATGCCCTACGCACAGGTAAAAGCCATGTTGACGGATATCGGAACCGAAGAACTTGGTCACATCGAAATGGTTTCCGCCATCCTGTATCAGTTGACACGCAATCTTTCCATGAGTGAAATTAAAAAAAGCGGGTTCGACGTCTATTTTGTTGACCACACCACCGGGGTATATCCGCAGGGGGCATCAGGCGTTCCGTTTTCGGCCGGCACACTCCAGGTAGCAGGCGATACGATTGCCGACCTGTCCGAAGATCTCGCCGCCGAGCAAAAAGCCCGTTTGTCTTACGACAACATCCTGCGCCTGATTGATGACTCCGATGTCCGCGACCCGATCAAATTCCTGCGCGCGCGTGAAGTCGTACATTTCCAACGCTTCGGGGAAGCAAACCGTGCGGATGGAAACAAAACAGGAACCCCCCGTAAACCGGAGAGCTCCTGTTGATTTTCCGAAACAGCCGAAAAGAATTACTGCTCCTCAAATAAATCCTTGCCGACGCCGCAAACCGGGCAGACAAAGTCATCCGGGAGGTCTTCCCACTTTGTTCCGGGAGCTATCCCGTTATCCGGATCTCCCAAAGCCTCATCATACTCATATCCACAGACTGTGCATACATACTTTTTCATGTTCCGATTCCTCCACTTTCTTTTTTCATTTCACTCTGAGCCGAACCGTCAGGGCTTTTTGCTGAGCCGTCACGAATCGGCCTTTGCTCCTGCTGCTTTTAAGCAGCAGAAAAAAGTTTGCAGACCTTGGTAGTATGCCGCTAAAACTTTTTTATATTATAGCATCAATTGATTTCGATTTCTACTATTTTCCAAAAAAGCCTTCGCGCATATTTGAAATCAAAACCTGTTTTTATGTAACCGTTTTTTACAAAAAGATTCTTATTCTTCCGTGTCAATTACGCTGACAGGACAGCTTTCTTTCGCTTCCTGAACGCTGTCCCGGGTCTCCTCGGTCACGTCGCCGCACACCTGGGCTAAATTATCATCCGCCATGCAAAACACCTCCGGACAGATGCTGGCACAAAGGCCGCATCCGATACATCCGTTTCTGTCAATTGTTGCTTTCATTTTCATGACTCCTTTCTATTCTGTGGGAACACCACGATCAAAAACATTTTAAAAGGCTCGGGTGCAAATACCGCATGCGGATGATTTGCCGGCATCACAATCGATTCGCCCGCCCGAAGCGTTTGTTTCTTGCCGTCAATCGTAATTTCACCCGCGCCTTCCAAAGCAATTACGAGCGCGTCTCCATGGGACTCGTGCGTGCTGATTTCCTCTCCGCTGTCAAAAGCAAACAACGTGAGGCTGACTGCGGAATTTTGTGCAAGAGTCTTGCTCACAATCTGGCCCGGCAGAAAACTCACCTGCTCCGACAGCTTCAGCACGGTTTCCCGGTCCAGATTTTTTAAAAATATATCTTCCATTGTGATCCTCCTTACAGCTTTTAAGATTCTTTCTATTTGTATCATACTGGATTTAAACGATAAAATCCGTTGTAAATACCACAAAAAGTTCTTTTTTAGAAAATATTGGCGGCTGAAATTCACTGTCTGTCTTATTATGATTCAATCCGGCAAAATCATGCCGGCCAGCAGCTTGATTTCTTTCTAAAAAACACAGCAGAGCGCCTCCGGCGTTCTGCTGTGTTATCTGGTGCTTAGGATTTCGCCTTAATAACAAAAATATTTGTCATGTCTTGGGTTGGCGCGCACGACCTCAATTGCATTCATAATCGCGGTTACAATATCAGCCTGCATCTGAGGCTCCAACGATTGAAACCGGACATAGACGTCCCCACTCGTGCTCATGACATATTTCGCAGGCAGCGTATTGAGGGAAAGCGTCCGCACATCTGCACGGCAGCGTTCGCAGCAGCAAACGCCTGAGAATCTCATCAATTCTTCCAGCCTGTCGTCTACCAAGTCTTCCATCATATTTTTCGAAATTAAATTTGTCTGCTGCATAGTTTGCACCTCTCATCTGTCTTGCTCTGCGTAAATGCCCTTTTGGTTTTTTAATTTCAGCCGCTTTTTGCGGCTCTATCACCGCGTCATCCTTCAGCTGCATCCCCGATAAAGCTTTATACAACAATATTCGACAATAAAATCAGGAAAGCAACATCCGCGGTAAAATTCTTTTCACGGCCTCCTGCCAGCTGTTCTTCAAAAATTAAATCTTCCAGACAATGTCAATCCTGTCGTCTGCAACCTGAACAGACTGAATCAAACTATCTGTTATCTGTTTTTTTTCCACCGGTTCCGTCTCTTCCCAGATGGCGGCTAAAGGAATGTCCTTCCGAAAGCTTTGTTTTACAGTCTCCTGCGTCAAGACGTTCAACTGTTCCTGTAATTCCCGCTTTTGACAGCAGAGCCGGTTAATACGCCGGTTGATTTCTTCCATGGCGGCATCCGTGGAATGCCCGACCCGATCGACCAACCGGTCAATCGACTCCTCCAGCTTTTCAATCCGCTGCCGGTATGTACTTGTTTGGGAGTCGCGGTTATCTTCCGGAAAACCAGCATTCTGAAACTGTTCCAGCCTCTTTTTGATCTGCTCCGAAAGGCAGTCCTCCACCGCCAGTACATAAACCGTCCCGGCGCCGGTACATCCCTTTGCGGTATATTTTGCGCTGCACACAAAATATCGGCCCATTTTTGTGTCGGATTTTTTGACTGTCAGCGCATACCCGCATTTTCCGCATTTTACTTTTCCCGCAAGCCAGGTGTTTTTTGTTTTCCCGACGGCAGCGGGATATGGGCGCTCCCCGCATTTATTTCTGCATGCCAGCCATAAGCCGGACGAAACCAGCCCTTCATGCGGGGCCAACACCAGCGTATCTTTTGGGAAAGCCGCGCATTTTTTGTCATTTTTCCTCTGCCGGTAAAGATAGCACCCATTTCCGCCCTGGAAATCTGACAGGTCATTGATGATTTCCACGCCCTGAGATTGATAATAGCGATAGATACCGGCGTCCGCCTTTACATAAGCCGGATTGCGCAGAAGTTCACTGAGACGCGCGGTATTCCACCTGCCTCCGCGCAGATGCCGGATCTGGTGTTCTTCAAAAAACTGAAGGATCTTTCCCAGTGAATAATCGCTGTTTACATACATTGAATAAATCAGTTTTACCTGCTGTGCCTCTTTTTCTTCCGGAACATATACGGACGTACGGACCCCGTTAATCTCGGCCGGTTCCAGCCGGTAACCATACGGAACTCTTCCGCCCATATAAAATCCATGACGGCTGCGTGCCAGATAAGAATCCGCCACCCGCTTTTGAATGGTTTCCCGTTCAAGCTGGGCAAACACCATGGCTATATTCAGCATAGCCCTGCCCATGGGGGTCTGTGTGTCGAATTTTTCCGTCGCGGAAACAAAAGCAACCTTACTTTTTTCGAACTCCTCCATCAGTCTGCCAAAATCCAGAACGGAACGGCTCACGCGGTCTAATTTATAGACCACTACAGTCTGGATCTGCCCCGCCCGAATATCTGACAGCATCTGTTCAAATGCCGGGCGGTGGGTGTCTTTTCCGCTAAAGCCCCTGTCGACATAGGTTTTATAAGGCTGTCCTTTTGTTTCATACCGGCAGTATTCGAGCTGGCTTTCAATAGAGATGCTGTCCGGTTTTTCTACTGACTGTCTTGCATACAGCGCATACATTGCCGCCCTTCTTTCCCTCTCTCTTATTCAGGCGGCTGGCGTTTATCCAGAATTTCATAAAGGCGGCAGGCTATTTGACTGATGCGCTGCCGGTAATCATCAGGCCGGAGCTTAGGAAAATAATTTGTAACCACATAACTTTTCCCATACAGCAGCGTTTGGACTTCCTCTTTGTCGAACAGGTCCTGCTTTTCCATAGAACCACTCCTCTCCGCTATCTTATGTATGCGGCAGGCGCGGTTCGCATGCAAAAGCAGTTATGAACTATTTCACCCTGCACGGTTGGGGGAAGCGCTGCGGATTACACAGGATAACCTGGACTGCCGAAATTTTTACGCATTCAACCCCAGCTTTGATAAAAAGTGCAACCCCGCTGACATCGCTCCGGTCGCTCCTCAGCCCGTCAATGCTGTAGCCGGAGTCTCGAACATGGCCGAAAACATGGTGAATCCGATGGCAAACGCACAGATCAATCAGGTTTCTCCGGTTACCGCCTACAAATCCCTGGATACTCCTGTCAGCAAAGTATCAGAAGCTGCCACTTCTAAAGTATCCGATATTGCTTCAAAGGTCATAGAGAACGTCACTTCAAAAATAGCTGATATCAATCTTTCCAAAACTGCCGGTGCTTCCAAAGTCGCTGATGTTTCCAAGGTGGCCGATATGAACACGGCCAAAGTCGCCGACGTCTCCAAGGTGTCTGATATGAACGTGTCCAAGGTCGCCGACGTCTCCAAGGTGTCCGATATGAACGTGTCCAAGGTCGCCGACGTCTCCAAGGTGTCCGATATGAATATCTCCAAGGTCGCCGACGTCTCCAAGGTGTCCGATATGAACGTGTCCAAGGTCGCCGATGTCTCTAAGGTTGCCGATACCAACGTATCCAAAACTGCCGGCGTCTCCAAAGTTGCTGACACATCCGCCTCAAAAACGAATGATGTCTACCCAGCCTATCAGTACAATCAGCCAATCCTTAATACATCCAACTACGGGTATAACCAGGTCAGCCCATATTCCAACAACCCCTCCGCAAAGCGGAGCAAACACAGCAATAATGGATGGGGCTGAGCCCTGCCGGGCGCCTCTATACAGATCAGTCCATAAAAAAAGCCCGCTTGCGCGGGCTTTTTTCTATATCACTTCGCATCAAAACGGTAAACGGTGACAGATTCATAACGTTGTCCGGCTTTCAAAATTGGGTTATCCCATTCAGGGTGGTTCACAGAATCCGGAGCATACTGTGTTTCCAGGCAAAGCGCGCCGCGCCTCTGATAGTTGCAGCCTCCTTTGCCGGCGATGGTTCCATCCAAGCCGTTCCCTGAATAGAACTGGACGCCGGGCAGCGTCGTTTCACAGATCATATGCCTCCCGCTTGTTTCTTCATAGAGCTCCGCGCAAGGCCCCATGACACCGTTTCCTTTTCTAAGCACCCAGTTATGGTCGTATCCGCCGCCGAAATGCAGCGGCTGGTAATCCGCTTCAATCCGCTCGCCCACCCGGTAAAACTCCCGGAAATCCATCGGCGTACCGGCAACCGGAAGGACACGCCCTGTGGGAATGCTTTCACTGTCTGCCTCGGTGAAAAAATCCGCATAAATTTTCAGCTGATGGTTTAAAACCGTTCCGGAATCATGGCCCGCAAGATTGAAGTAGGAGTGGTTTGTCAGGTTGCATACCGTATCGGCATCGCAGACCGCAGAATAGCGCAGCTCAAGGGCATTGCCGTCTGTCAGCAGGTATTCGGCGCTGACGGAAAGCGTACCCGGATAATTTTCCTCACCGTCCGGGCTGGTATAGGTAAGCCGCAGCGCCTGGTTCCCGTCCCGCACCACGGTTTGGGCATCCCACAGTTTTTGGTCAAACCCTTCAATTCCGCCGTGAAGATGGTTTTTCCCCTGGTCATTGACAGCAAGCTGATAGGTTTTCCCGTTTAATGTAAACCGGCCCTGTTTGATGCGGTTGCAGCAGCGCCCAACCAGTGCGCCGAAAAAATGCCTGCGCGCCCGGTATCCCTCATAGCCGGCATGTCCCAGCACCACATCCGCAAACATTCCATTCCGGTCAGGGGCCAGAAGGGATACAATTGCGCCGCCGAAATTGGTTACGGCGACTTCCATTCCATTCACATTTTTCAGGGTATAAAGCTCCGCGGTTCTCCCGTCTTCAAGGATGGCAAACGGTTTTACTGTCATTGCTGTCATGAAACGCCTCTCCTTTTATGCTGCAGTCTTTTTTTTCATTATAGTCCGTCTCTGCGGGAATGTAAATGAAATTCAGGGCTGTCTGTCACCAAAATCCTTAAAATGCGTATATTGAACTATACGCAGGGCGGAGGTGACAAGATGAAACGCAAGGATTTTCTGGATTGTAATTGCTGGGCGCTGATGGGGGCCGGTTTTGGATTGGGCGTAGTGCTTGCCGTGTTTGCCTCGTTGAAATTGGTGTTGATATTAGCCGGCGTTTGTCTGGTCGCTCTCGGAATACGTATCCTGATTTTGTGATTCAAAGGAGGCTTTATCTTCATGAAAATTGTCGTTGTAAAAAGTCCGCGGTTCCTCGCGCCAATTTTACGGCTCCTGTTCGGTATAAAAAAAGAGAATACATAAAAAAGCTCTGGGCAGGCCCATCAGGCGGCTTGCCCAAAGCTTTTTTATTCCCGGGAGGCAATTACCAGCAAAGTGCCGTTTCCCGCCGTGATTACCGCCTCTTCGGCGGAAAATTCGTTGCTTGTGCCCACAGGGATAACGGGACGCATCGTGTAATCGGTAAGCGGGTATTCCAGCCCCTCCAGTGTTACGCCTGTACAGGGCCCTCCCCACGCGAACACGGAAAGATGATATCCTTCCATCCGGGGGATATGCAGAGAACCGTTCCGGACAATCCATGCCGCATTCCGGTTCGACAGAATCTGCCCCGTTGCTTCGTTTTCACAGAGAAAGGAAAGCGCCTGCAGATTGGAAATCGTATGATCCAGACGGCCGCCGAAGCCGCCCAGTATCAGGAAATCACGGCAGTCCCGTTCCAGACCGCAGCGAAGCCCCAGCATGGTATCCGTATCGTCCTTATGCGTAGAGGCCTTTAATACCGGAATGTCCGGCGGAACCGTTTCTTGCAGGGAATCGAAATCCCCCACTGCCAGATGAGGGGTAATGCCAAAATATCTGGCGGCCGCATATCCCGAATCGCAGGCTATGATAAAATCGTCCGGACGAATTTCCGGATGGACACGGTCAAAATCGGACAGCGGCCCGCCCGTCAGCACAATGCAGCGCTTCATTTTTTCAGTTCCCACTCCTTGATTTTTTTTGCGTCCTCATAAAGCGCGCAGTAGTTTGCATGACGCGACGGATGGATTTTTCCCTGATTTACAGCTTCCAGAACCGCGCAGCCCTTCTCCACCGTATGCGAACAGCCGGTAAACCGGCAATGATCCGTATACTCCGCGAATTCCGGGAAGCATCCGGCAAGTTCTTCTTTCAGAATCACCTCATACCGCTCAAGTTCCACCGCGGAAAACCCGGGGGTATCGGCAATGTACCCGTCCTCACCGGTAGGAAACAGCTCCACATGGCGGGTGGTGTGGCGGCCCCGGCCAAGCTTCTGGCTGGTTTCCCCCGTTTCAAGGGCCAGACGGGAATCAATGCGGTTGAGCAGGCTGGATTTCCCTACGCCTGTGTTGCCGGAAAAAGCGCTGATCCCATGGGAAAGCGCCGCCCGAATCTGTTCAATTCCCTCATCGCTTTTATCGGTTACAGTGAACACCGAAATCCCTATTTTGCTGTAAATCTCTTCCAGCGCTTTCGCGCTGCCCAAGTCGCTCTTGGTAATTACCAGCATCGGCCGGATGCCTTTGTGGCAGGCAATCGCCATCATCTTGTCGATGACCAGAAGGTTTGGCGCGGGGTCGGCAACCGAAGTGACAAGTACAAATGTGTCCAGGTTTGCAAGCGGCGGGCGCACCAGAGCGTTTTTGCGCGGCAGGATTTCCGCGACCTGTCCCTTGCCCTGCCCAAGCTGTTCCATTTTCACTGAGTCCCCAACGAGAGGGCTGACTCCTTCTTTTCGGAAGAGCCCCCTGGCGCGGCATTCATAAACCTCCGCACCGGCTGTCACATAATAGAACCCGCCCGTTGCTTTCGTAATCAGACCTGTCAGATACTCCATACAGCCGCCCTTCACAGAAATAGATTTTGATTTCATTCTTCAAATTCGTCTGCGTAGTTATGGAGAATGCGGTGTCCTTTTTGGTCGTAGTCCAGCTCATACACCTGATAAAGCTCTCCATCAAAGAAAATATTCACCTCTGTGATCCCTTCGCCTTCAAAAGCAGGTTTCCAGACCTTGGCATTGGAAGGATTGAGCGTTTCCTTGGCGACTTCCTCGCCGTCCTGTGTGGCGGACATTTCCACATCGCGGTCAACCGACGCAGGCAGCGGAACAAACAGGGACATCTTGATCGGCCCGCTGCTTTCGCCGGCAACCGTCACGTTGATCTTGCTATTCTGCTCCACCATGGAATCCGCCGCGGGAGATTGCTCGATAATCGTACCGTCCGGGAATTCGCCGTCATAATCAGAGTCGTAGGTCACCTTGTCGATCTGCAGTTTATAATTCTGCAGCAGGGTACGCGCATCCTCGATGCTGATTCCTGCCAGATCCGGCACGGTAACCTGTTTTTGCTCCTTGCCCATGCTGACATAGAGCGTCACCACTTCGCCTGCGGAAACTTCCTCTCCCTCTCCGGGAATTGTTTTCACGATGCTGTCCAGCGGTATGGTATCGCTGAACATTGCCTTTTCATCATAATCAATGCCCCACTCCTTGAGCTGGGCAATCACCTGCTTGACGTCCATGCCTTCAAAATTGGTCAGCTTGATCGTCTTCTGGCCGGTGCTGATTTTTACTTTGACAATCGAATCGACTTTGACATTTGTTCCCGCTTTGGGACTTTGGTCATAAATGACCCCTTTACCGTAATCGTTGTTGTAATCGGTTTTTTCCACTTCCAGTTTAAAATTTTCGTATTTGGGGGAAATCTTGATGTCATCATACTTAAGCCCGATTAATGTGGGGACTTCCACATCTTCGACGGGCGCAAACGGATTGTTCAGATAAATCATCCAGCCGATAAACGCCGCCGTCACAATCACAAAAGCCGTCGTTACTCCGGCGAGAACCGGAATAATCGGAGCCCGTTTTGTTTTTTCTTTTTTGCGTTTCACCTTTTTTTGATCCTTTCGGGCATTCTGTATCGCATTGGTGTACTTGCTGTTTTCCGCCGGCAGCGGTACATTCAGATATTTATATTCAAATGAAATCGACGGATCGCGCTTGAATTCATCGATATCCCTCAGCATCTGTGCCGCGGACTGGTAGCGTTTTGCCGCGTCCTTCTCCATGGCATGCATGGTAATCTCCTCCAGCCCCTCCGGGATGGAAGAATTCAGCGTGCGCGGCAGGGCCGCTTTATTCTGAATCTGCTTGAGCGCGACCGACACCGGGGTATCGGCTTCAAAAGGGACCTGCCCGGTAAGCATCTCGTAAAGGATAACGCCGACCGAGTAAATGTCGGTGCGGGCATCGATTGTCCCGCCGGCAGCCTGTTCCGGGCTGATATAATGCACCGAGCCGATCGCCCTGTCGGTCAGCGTGCGGGCCTCGCTGCGGGCAAACCGCGCGATGCCGAAATCAGTGATCTTGATGGTGCCGTCAGACAGAAGCATAATATTCTGAGGCTTGATATCACGGTGGACAATCCCCTTTTCATGGGCATGCTGAAGCGCCCGCAGGGTCTGCACCGTAAAATGGACCGCTTCCTTCCACTGAAGCACGCCCTGCTGCTCAATATACTCCTTGAGCGTAATTCCGTCAATGTATTCCATCACAATCGACTGCATCCGGTCGGAAAAACTGACATCATACACGCGCATAACATTGGGATGGTTCAGCACCGCCATGGCCTTGCTTTCATTTTTAAACCGGCGCCGCATGTCTTCATTGTCCATATATTCCTCGCGCAGGATCTTGACCGCTACAATCCGGTCCTCCAGCACGTCATAGGCCTTATAGACATTCGCCATGCCCCCGATACCGATGATTTCCATGATCTCATATCTGCCATCAAGCTTTTTGCCTAAATATTTATCCATTCCTATGTTTCCTCCCGCGTTATTTCGCGATGATAACAGCGGTAATATTGTCCGTTCCGCCCGCTTTATTCGCTTCATCGATCAGCAGAAAAACATCCTGCTCACCTGCGCATGTGGTAATCAGATCAAGGTGCTCCTCGGGAGGAGCATAATTATAGAGCCCATCCGAGCAAAGCAGCACCCGGCCGGAGGGAAATGGATGCTCCATATATTCCAGCTCCACTTCCCGTTCCACTCCGAGTGCGCGGGTAATATAATTGCGCTTGGGATGCACACGTGCCTGTTCGTCGGTAATCTCGCCGCTGTCTACCAGCAGCTGCACCACGCTGTGGTCCCTGGTGAGCTTCCGGGAAGAGCCTTCATGCTCCGGGATAAAATAGGCGCGGCTGTCCCCGGCGTGCGCCACACACAGAAGATCGCCGCAGACCACAGCAAGCACCACCGTAGTACCCATTCCCTTCAGGGATTTATCCGCGCCGGCCATCTCAAAGATCACCGCGTTGGCGGCAGAAACCGCGGAAACGACCATCGATTTGACCGAGGCCGGTGACGGATGGCTGGAAAGCCCTCTGGAAAGCGCCTGCCCGATGATTTCCACTGCTCTCCCACTCGCGATATGCCCGCCGTTCTCTCCGCCCATACCGTCGCACAGGACCGCATATGCGGTAGTATCATCGATCACTTCGAAAACATAGGCATCCTGATTGGTGGCGCGCACACACCCCTTATCGGTCCCCCCATAGATCTTCATCAATCGTTAGCACTCCTTCTTGCCACACGGCACGATCTTGCAGTGTGGACGCTGTTTTGGCGAATTCCGCTCAACCCGCTTTTCGGGGGCAGGTTCGCGGCTGGCCGCATCAGCCCACATTTCCGTTTTCCTGCTCCGCCGCATCCTGTCTGCGGAGCTGCCCGCACGCGGCGCTGATATCGCTCCCCAGTTCCCTTCGGATCGTCGCATTGACGCCAAGCTGCTCCAGCCTGTCGCGGAACCGCTCAATCGCGGCGCGGTCTCCGCGCCGGTAGCCTGTCTCCTCCACCGGGTTGACCGGAATCAGATTTACATGCGCGCCCATCCCCTTCAGGCGGGAAGCCAACTCCGCAGCATTTTCGGGCGAATCATTCACCCCCGCGATCAGCGCGTATTCAAACGAGATTCGCCGCCCGGTCGTCGCAAAGTAGTCGCGGCACGCTTCCAGAAGCTGTTCCACATTGTATTTGCGGTTGATGGGCATCGATTGGCTGCGGATTTCATCATTAGGGGCGTGCAGGGAAACCGAAAGGGTCAGCTGAAGCTTCCGCCGGGCGAGCTCCCGGATCTGATCCACCAGCCCGCAGGTGGAAAGCGAAACGTGGCGGAGCGAAAGGTTGAGCCCCTCCGGGCTTGAAAGAATCTCCAGAAACTTCATCACCTGCTCGAAATTATCGAGCGGTTCCCCGATGCCCATCATCACAACGCCGTCCACACGTTCGCCGCTGTCCGCCTGAGCGGTATACACCTCATCCAGCATCTCGGACGCGGTGAGATTCCGCACGCAGCCCGCAAGCGTGGACGCGCAGAATTTGCAGCCCATCCGGCAGCCCACCTGCGAAGAGATGCACAGGGAGGTCCCATGATGGTAATGCATGAGGACCGCCTCCACGCAGTTGCCGTCGCGCAGTTCATAAAGGTATTTTACCGTACCATCAATAGCGGAAACAAGCTTTTTTTTGATGCAGACGGTATTTATGTAAAATTTTTCGTCAAGCTGACTGCGCAGCGATGCAGAAAGATCGGACATTTCGGCAAATGTGGATACCCGTTTGCCATGCAGCCAACTGTAAATCTGCCCCGCACGAAAGTTCGGCAGCCCCATTTCTGCGGTTACCGTCCTTAATTCCGTAAGGGTACAGGATTTGATGTCGATTTTTTCCATTTATCTCACCGTTTTTGCAGGACGGATACAAAAAAGCCGTCGGTATCGATCGTTTCTCCGGTATAGGTCTGCTGCGAAACAAGAGAAAACCCGCTCTGCTCCGCCAGAAACCGGGCAACCACCTGCTCATTTTCCGCAGGCAGCAGCGTGCAGGTGGAATAAACCAGCGTGCCGCCCCCTGCTAAATAGTGTGAGGAAGTTTGCAGGATTTTATACTGTATTTCCGGCAGATTTTGGATAGATTCCCGCGGCTTGTATTTGATTTCCGGCTTGCGGCGGATGATCCCGAAACCGGAACAGGGCACATCGCATAACACCCGGTCAAAGGCACCTGCCGATTCGTCAAATACCGACGCGTCCCATACCGAAGCCGTCACAGAGGAAAGCCCCAGCCGCGCGGCGCCGTGCCGCACCAAAGCGGCGCGTTTGGCATGCAGATCTCGGGCGGCAACTTCACCCTGATCCGCCATTAGCTGCGCGATGGTAAAGGTCTTCCCGCCCGGCGCCGAACACACGTCCAGCACCCGCTCCCCGGGCAATGCTCCAAGAGAGGCCGCACAGATCTGGGACGCCTTGTCCTGCACATGGAACAGGCCCTGCTGGAAGGCATCCAGCTTTTCCACCGCCGCGCGCCCAAAAACCGCAACACAGCCCGCTACTTCCTCATCGGGCTTTGCGTCCACCCCCTGCTCCCCGAGCAACCGACAAAGCGACTCCGCATCCGTTTTCAGCGTATTCACCCGCAGATAAACTGGCGGCTTTCCAAGGGAACGCTCCAGCATCCGCAGGCAGGCCGCTTCGCCATAGTGTTCCAGCCAAACAGAAATCAGCCACGCCGGACAGGAATATTCCACCGCAAGCTGCTCCGCCCGGCCTCCGGAAACAGGAGGAATCTTCTTGCCGTCCCGCAGGAAACTGCGAAGCACACCGTTGACAAAACCGGACGCCTTTGTTTTCCCCATCGCCTTGACCAGATTCACGCTTTCGCTCACGGCGGCATAGTCATCCACCCCGTCCATAAACACCAGCTGGCAGATTCCCGCGCGCAGAACCTCCCTCACCGGTGCGGAAAGCTCCGACAGCGGCTTGGCGGAATAAGCGCTTAAAATATGGTCTATCGTTAGCATCCGTTCCAGGGTACCATAAAACAACGCCGACGCAAACGCGCCGTCGCGCTGGTCCAGCCCGTTCTGGCTGATCAGGGAATCAAGGACAAGGTTGGAGTAGGCGTTCGCGGTGCTCTGGCGCAGAAGCGCCTGCACCGCCGTATATCGTGCATCTTTCATTCTGAATATCCAATCTGATAAATTTGCCGGGTCAGTCGCGGCGGTTGCGGGAAAGCAGTACCAGCCTCAGCAGCTGCATCACTGTCACAAGAAGCGCCGCCACATAGGTCAGCGCGGCTGCCTGCAGCACCCTGCGGGAACCCCGCAGCTCGGACGGGCTGAGATAATCAAAGTTCTCCAGCGTGGCAAGCGCGCGCGAGGACGCGTTGAACTCCACAGGCAGGGTCACCAGCTGGAACACCGCCACCAGCGCAAACAGAAGAATACCCAGGTTGGAGAGCATTGGCAACGAGAAAATCAGGCCCAGTATAAACAATGGGACCGCCAGCTTTGAGCCGAAATTGGTCACCGGAATGATCGCATTCCGAAACACCAACGGCGAATAGTGGGTGGCGTGCTGGACCGCATGGCCGCATTCGTGCGCGGCAACCCCGACCGCCGCCACGGAATCACTGAAATAGACATTGTCGGAAAGCCGCACGACCTCGGCTGACGGGTCGTAATGGTCGGTCAGATTCCCCCGGATGTGTTCGACCCGGATATTCTGCAGGCCGTTGGCGTCCAGAATCCGCCTTGCGGTCTGTTCCCCCGTCAGGTGGCTGGCCGAACGCACATGGGAATATTTCCCGAACGTACCCGATACGGTAGCCTGCGCCCACAGCGCAAACAGCAGCGCGGGCACCACCAGAATCAAATAGTAATAGTCAAAAAACATCGAAAATCCTCCTTCCAGAAGAATTATTCCCCTAAGAAACTGCCCGCGGCAACCGAATGTCCGCGCAGATAATCGGCAGCGGGCATTCTTTTGCTGCCCTCCGCCTGAATTTCGAGCAGTTCGACCGTCCCGCTGCCGCAGGCGACAATCAGACGATGTGAGTCCACTACACAGCCCGGGGCGCCGGAGCCGTCCACAATGCGGGCGCGGTAGACCTTCAGCAGCTTCCCGCCCAGCAGCGTATGGGCGACCGGCCAGGGATTCATACCACGTACAAGGTTCAGCACCTCCGCCGCAGATTTCGTAAAATCAATCCGTGCAAGCTCCTTGGTCAGCATCGGTGCATAGCAGGATGCCGTGTCATCCTGCGGCGTCCGCGGCGCTTCGCCTTTCGCAATCAGGCGCACCGTTTCGGAAAGGGCGTCTGCCCCCAAATCCGCCAGCCGGGCATAAAGTTCGCCAGAAGTTTCGTCGGGGCCGACTTCCACAGAACGGCTGAGAATCATGTCTCCGGTATCCAGCCCCTCCGCCATATACATTGTGGTAACGCCGGCGGTCTGATCGCCGTTGAGCACGCTCCACTGGACGGGAGCCGCCCCGCGGTATTTCGGCAGGAGCGACCCATGCACATTCACGCATCCGTAACGCGGAAGCTCCAGAATCTCTTTCGGCAGAAGCCGTCCGAAAGCCACCACCACAATCAGTTCGGGGGCAAGCTCCTGCAGAATTCCCGAAGCTGTGCCGTCCTTCATCTTTTCGGGCTGAAAAATCGGAAGCTGATGCTGCAGTGCAAGCTCTTTCACAGGCGGCGGAGCCAGTTTATAGCCGCGCCCTTTCGGTTTATCCGGTTGGGTAAACACGCCCGCTATTTCATATCCGTCATCCAGCAGCCGCCGCAGGGACGGCACCGCGAAATCGGGTGTGCCCATAAATACGATACGCATAGAGTCCCTCCATATCCGCAGAATTATTCGCCCAGTTCTTCAGGCGTGAGCATATGGTCTGTTTTATCAATAAACAGGACGCCGTCCAGATGGTCTGTTTCATGGCAGACGGCAACCGCGAGATAGTCTTCGGCAGTCAGCTCGAACGGCTTGCCATGACGGTCCTGCGCCTGTACCACCACTTTTTGGGGGCGGTGCACCATCCCGTATTCCCCGGGGACAGACATGCACCCCTCGCTGCCGTACTGGTCGCCGGAACTTTCAGTGATCACAGGGTTGATGAACTCTATCAGCCCCTCCCCGATATCAATGACAACCGCCCGCCGAAGGATGCCCACCTGCGTGGCGGCAAGGCCGACCCCGTCCCCGTCCTGCATGGTTTCATACATGTCGTCAAGCAATGTCCAAAGACGCTCATTAAAGTCCGTCACCGCCCGTGCTTTTTTGCGCAGCCGTTCATCGCCGTTTTTAATAATATTTCTTAGTGCCATCTGTTAATCCTCCAGAATTTTATTGTTTTCATCTATACGGACGGTAACATCAGTATCTGCTGAATTCCTCAAAATCAAGCAAAGTCCTGCCCCGATAAGCCAGCATCCCCCGCATGCCTTCTTTCAGTCTGCCGTAGTATTCCTCCCGCGTGGAAAGAACGCGGCTTACGCCGTCCCCGCATTCGCAGGTAAAGGTATAAACAGGCGCGCCCCCGACAGAAGAAACTGTTTTTCGGGTGAGCGTCGCCTCGCACTCCTTTGGCTTTCCATAATCCAGCCGCCTTCTGACGTAATACACCACAGCCACAAACCCGGCAATCACAAAAAACCACTGCATTTCTATTATACCTCCTCTGCGCGAAAATGCTTAAACAATCTTAAAACATTCCAAAAAAATCCGCAATTTCAGGCAATTATATCGAATTTTCATACTTGGGGTCTATAAAGACTGAGACATCCTTCTGCGCGTTCTGCGCATAATACCATTCCACCACACGCCAAAGCAGCGTGCGGAAACGGGCATTATAACTGCATTTCACCGCCATCCTCCAGCGGTATTTGCCTGCCACCCGGTTGATCTGACTCTCGCAGGGCCCAAGCACCCGCAGAGGCAGGTCGGGATACTCCCCGCCCGCCAGTTCCGCGAATTTTGCCACAAAGCACTGCGCCGCGTCCCGGACCTGCGCATTCACCAGCCCGGAAAATCCGACGCCCACCATATCACAGAATGGCGGATAAAGGTGGATGCGGCGGCTTTCGATCTCCTGCGCAAAAAAGCTGTCGTAATCCTGCGCGGCCGCAAGAGAAATCACCGTATTTTCAGGCGTAAACGTTTGAATATAAGCGCGGCCAGCCTTTTCCGCACGCCCGGAACGCCCCACGACCTGTGTAAACAGGGAAAACGCCCGCTCATAGCTGCGGTAGTCCTGCGCATACAGGGACGCGTCCGCCGAAAGCACGCCCACGAGCGTCACATTCGGAAAATCCAAGCCCTTGGCAACCATCTGGGTTCCGATGATCATATCATATTTGCCCGCAGAAAAATCGGCAAAATATTTTTCGTGGGAAAACCTCGCCATTGTGGTGTCCATATCCATCCGCAGAATCCGCGCATCGGGGAACAGCTCCCGCAGCTCCTGCTCCACCTTCTGGGTACCGGCGCCCGAAAACCGCAGCAGCTTGCTGCCGCAGGTGGGGCAGACCTCATCCGCGCGCGCGACATACCCGCAGTAATGGCACATCAGGTGCCCGTTGGCGCTGTGGTAGGTCAGCGCTACCGAACAGTGCGGGCACTGCGCCACCGTGGAACAGACGGCGCATTTGACCAGTGTGTTGTAGCCGCGCCGATTGAGTAGAAGAATCGATTGCTCATGATGGTCGAGGTTTGATTGCAGCTGTTCGATCAGTTCCTGTGATAGAGACGCGGAGCTGGCGTTCAGCGCCTGTGTGGACATGTCCAGAATCGTCACATCCGGCAGGTTTGCCTTACCGTAGCGGTTTTTGAGCGTCAGCAGATGGTATTTCTCCTGCCGGGCGCGGTAATAGCTTTCGACGCTGGGCGTCGCGGAAGCCAACAGCAGAAGCGCCTTATGGTAAGCCACACGCACCCTCGCCACGTCCCGCGCGTGGTAACGGGGAGACTGCTCGGACTTGTAGGTGGATTCCTGTTCCTCGTCCATCACAATCAGCCCGATATCGTCCAGCGGCGCGAACACTGCGCTTCGGGTTCCGACAACAATCCGTGCGCCGCCTTTTTTGATGCGCTTCCATTCGTCCATCCGCTCCGACATGGTGAGCCCGCTGTGCAGAACGGCGATCTGGCTGCCGAAATAGCGGTGGAAGCGGTCGATGGTCTGGGGGGTCAGCGAAATCTCCGGCACCATGACGATGACGCCGCGGCCGCGCTCCAGCACATGGCGGATTGTACGCAGAAACACCTCTGTTTTGCCCGAACCGGTCACACCGTAAAGCAGAGCGGCGGCGGGGGAATCCTGGTCCGCAAGGGCGCACAGGCTCTCAAAGGCCGCCTCCTGCTCATCGGCAAGCACAATCGAATTACTGTCTTCCCGGGCGTGGCGATTTGCATAGGGATTGCGATAGATCTCCCTGGTAAAATAATGGAGGATACCCGCTTTTTCCAGTCTGTCCGGTACGGTTTTGCCCACAGCGGCAAAATAACAGACTTCTTTAAGCGACGCCTGCCCCACCCGGGAGAGCAGTTCCACTACCGCCTTCTGTTTGGCGGTGATTTTCACGCCGGTGATATCGGAAAGCTCGCTGATGCCATCCGCAAGACGCACCATCACCAGCTTTTCGTCCAGAATCCGCTGGCGGATTTCCTGGGACTTAATCAGAGTTCCGTTCTCGCACAGAAAGCGCAGCACCGGGGCGTCCGCCGCCAGGCCCAGCGCGGCCAGCATGGTTTCCTCCCGCACCGGCTTTCCGCGCCCCGACAGATAATCCACAACCTGCCTTACGTCACCTGGAAGTTCCTCCCCTTCCGGAACAGGTTCTCCCAGTTCATAGGTATATTTCAGCTCCACGCCGATTCCCGGCGGGAGCAGGGTACGGACAGCGTCATAATAGCCGCAGAAGGTCGTCTCTTTGAGGTAGCGGACAAGCGCCAGCATTTCCGCGTTGAGCAGCGGTTCTTTATCAACAAGCGACGCGATGGTTTTCAGCTTCGCGCCGCCGTCTTCCTCCCCCAGCTCCATGACCAGCCCGAACCGTGTGCGATTCCCGGCCCCGAACGGAACCGTTACACGGCAGCCCGCAGAAACGGGTATTCCCTCCGGAACAAGGTAGGAAAACAGTTTATCAAAATGCAGCGTGGCGTTTTCCACCACAACTTTTGCAATTGTTGACAACTTTCTGCCCCCTGTCAATGCCCCTCTGACCGGTTTTTCTCCCTGTAAAGAACAAGCAGCCGGTCCAGCAGCGCGTCCGCGACCGCATCCTTGCCCATCAGCGGCAGCGGCTCCGCGCCTTTCGCCGTCAAAACAGTGACACGGTTGGTTGCCGTTCCGAATCCCGCGCCTTCCTCTTTCAAGCTGTTTGCAACGATCATATCCGCGCCTTTTTTCTCCAGTTTGGCGCGGCTGTTCTCAACCAGGTCCCTGGTTTCCATGGAAAACCCGCACAGCACCTGATGTTCCCCGCGGTGGCTCCCAAGGTAAGCAAGGATATCCTGCGTACGGCTGAGGTGCAGGGTCAGTTCCCCGTCCCGTTTTTTGATTTTATCCTCGGCGGCTGTTTCGGGACGGTAGTCGGCCACGGCGGCGCACTTGATGATCAGTTCCTGTTCCTGCGCGCGGGAAGCCACCGCGTCAAACATCTCCTGCGCGCTCACTACCGGCACAACCTCCACGCCGGCTGGCGGTTCCAATGCGGTCTTGCCCGTCACCAAAGTGACCCGCGCGCCGCGCCGGCGGGCGGCCGCCGCAAGCTCGTATCCCATCCTTCCGGTGGAATGGTTGCTGATAAACCGCACCGGATCAATTGCCTCCTGCGTCGGCCCCGCCGTGACGAGCACCCGCAGGCCCTCAAGGTCGTGCGGCGTCAGCGCCCTGCGCACCGCCTCAAACAGCACCGGCGGGTTGGGCATGCGCCCCCTGCCGATATCGCCGCAGGCAAGCCATCCGCTGTCCGGTTCGACAATTTCAACGCCGAACCCGCGCAGGGTTTCCAGATTGCGCTGGGTAATGGGATTGTCAAACATGCCCGTGTTCATGGCGGGCGCTATGATCTTTGGGCAGGAAGCCGCAAGGAAGGTCGTTGTGAGCATATCGTCCGCGATTCCCGCCGCTATTTTCGCAATCACGTTGGCGGTCGCGGGCGCCACCAGAAACAGGTCGGCCTTTTTGGCAAGCGCCACATGTTCGACGTTATACTCAAAATTGCGGTCAAACGTATCCAGAGAAACCCTGCGGTTTGTCAGCGTTTCAAAAGTCAGGGGCGTTACAAACTCCGCCGCATTCTTCGTCATAATCACATGCACTTCCGCAGCCGTTTTGCCAAGGTCGCTCGCAAGCTGCGCGGCCTTGTAGGCGGCAATGCCGCCGCTGACTCCCAATATGATCGTTTTTCCTTCAAACATCAATCTTCCTCCCGCCCCAGTCTGTACGAGCCTGTTGAAAACAGCCCTGTTTGTGACAGGGCTGCAATGGAATCGTTCAGTTTTCTTTCATACTCAGCTTATATCTTCCGTTGGAAAACTCCTCGATTGCTTTTTTAACCGGCTTTTCCTCAAGGATAATCTTTTCTTCCTCGGCTTCCTCCGCGATTTCGCGGGCACGCTTTGCAACAGCGACTACAAAAGCGTAACAGCTTTCATTGGGCTTAATCATGGATGCCATGGACGGTCTGAGCATATTCATATCAATCACTCACTTTTTGAATTAGTTTTTTCATATTTTTCGTTTGGCATTTCGCAGCTGTTACAATACAGGATAATTCCGCACGGGCTTTCTCCACATTGTCATTGATGATTACGTAATCGTATTCCATTGCATGCCGCATTTCCTCACGGGCCGTGTTTAACCGCATTTCTACAATAGCCGGTGGTTCGGTGCCCCGATTGGTCAATCGCCTTTGCAAAACCTCAAAAGAAGGGGGTAACACAAAAATAAATACCGCGTCAGGGAATGTTTTCTTGATCTTCATCGCTCCCTGAACCTCGATTTCCAAAAAGACATCCAGCCCCTCCATCAAGTGCTTTTCCACTTCCGCGCGAGGGGTGCCGTAATAGTTGCCGCTGTATTGTGCATATTCAAGAAGGCCGCCGTTTTCAATCAGAGCTTCAAACTGATTCATACCGAGAAAGTGGTATTCCACTCCTTCCGTCTCACCGGGCCTGGGGGCACGTGTTGTAGCGGAAACTGAAAGCACCGCATTTTCATGCGCTTTCAGATAAGGCCCCAAAATCGTTCCCTTGCCCACTCCGGAAGGGCCGGAATAGACATAAAGCATGCCGGTTTTACTCATCCTCTTCAACCTCATCGTCGTCCTCGTCTACCAGACGGTTTGCAACTGTTTCCGGCTGCACAGCTGAAAGGATCACATGGTCGGAATCTGTGATGATCACCGCGCGGGTGCGTCTGCCGTATGTCGCGTCCACCAGCGTTCCCCGGTCACGGGCATCCTGGATAATACGCTTGATCGGAGCGGATTCCGGGCTGACAATTGCGACCAGCCGGTTTGCACAGACCATGTTGCCAAAACCGATATTAATCAATTTCATGACGCATCCTCCTACTCAATATTCTGAATCTGCTCACGGATTTTTTCAACTTCGCTTTTCATGTCAACTACAATCTGCGCAATGGAAACATCCTGCGCTTTGGATCCTATGGTGTTTACCTCGCGGTTGATTTCCTGCACCAGAAAGTCCAGTTTCCGCCCGACAGGCTCGTCGTGGGTAAGAATATCCCGGAACTGCGCAATGTGACTGGAAAGACGGACGGTCTCCTCATCCACCGCAATCCGGTCAGCAAAGATGGCAGCTTCCGTGATGATGCGCGCTTCATCGATCTGGCGGTCCGCCAGCACTTCCGCAATTTTGGCGGCCAGTCGTTCACGGTAGGCTTCCACTGTCCGGGGGGACTGCTCCACGACAACGGCAACCCGGGATTCAATAAACGCCAGCCGGGCCAGAAGATCCGCCTTCAGGCGTTCACCTTCCACCGTACGCATGTTCACGAACTTTGCCACCGCTTCATCTGCAACTGTTTTGATCGCGCTCCAGATGGCTTCTTCATCCTCCGGTTCCTTGCTCACTGTAAAAATATCGGTAAAACGGGAAACAGAACTCAGAGTGAGGTCATCCTGCAGATGAAACTCATGCCCAAGATCACGCAGCGACCGCACATATGCGCCCGCCAGCTCGCGGTTGATTTCCACACTGACATTTCCGGCGTCAAAAGACTGGAGGGTAACGCCAACCTCCACCTTGCCACGCGAAATCAGGCCTTGTATATAGCTTTTCAATTTTTCTTCCACATAGCCGTACATGCGCGGCACCCGTGCCGAAAATTCAAAAAAACGGTGATTGACCGACTTTATCTCTACGGTAATGTCACGTCCGTCAATCTGCCGCTGGGCGCGTCCGTAGCCTGTCATGCTTCTGATCATGCGCATTACCGCCTTTATCATTTTTTCCCGGCGGAGGCCGGGAATTTTGCTGTTCTATATCTTCTTATTTTATATGAAATCTGCCATTTTGTCAATTTCTGCATTGTAATTCCAGACCGTACAGTCTGTGTATCAAAGACATATGCACATCCCTGGGTAGGAAAAGTCCCTCACCCGTCAGGTGAGGGACTGAAAAAGCTTAAATTTAAGCCGGATGGACTTTATTTTCCTTGTCGGAGTGTTTTCCGTCGACACCGTATTTTTGATTCTTACGGGACTCGAAGAACTTCGGTGCCACCTGCGGGAACATCGCCATCGTCAGAACGTCCTCGTCCTGCTCAAGGTATTCCTGCGGGAAGTCTGCGCGCAGTTTATCCAGTTCCGGAGCAATCAGGTCTGCGGGGCGGCAGTCGATCGGCTGTTCGTCGCCAAGAATCTGCTTGCGGAATTCCGGAGAAATCGGAGCGGGCGTTCTGCCGTACTCCCCTTTGACCAGTCCGCGGAACTCTTTGGTGACCATCTTGTAGCGTTCGCCCATAATCACGTTGAACACCGCCTGGGTACCGACAATCTGGGAGGTCGGGGTTACGAGCGGAGGATAACCGGAATCCTTGCGGACGTTGGGGATTTCCTTCAGCACATCCTCGAACTGGTCTTCTTTGCCGGCCTGTTTGAGTTGGGAGACCAGATTGGACAGCATGCCGCCGGGAACCTGATAAAGCAGGGTGTTGGCGTCCACGCCCATGACCTTTGGCGAGAGCAGACCGCTGTCCAGATATTTCTGGCGCAGTTTCGCAAAATGCGCACGGACAATATCCAGTTTTTTAAGGTCAAGTCCGGTATCGTACGGGGTTCCCTGCAGAGCGGCAACCATCGACTCCGTCGCCGGATGGGAGGTACCCAATGCCAGCGGGGACATCGCGGTGTCGATGATATCGACACCCGCCTCAATCGCCTTCAGGCAGGACATAGAGGCCAGGCCGGAGGTGTAATGGGTGTGCAGGTTAACCGGAATTTTCAGCTGACCTTTCAGCGCGGTTACCAGTTCCGTGGCAACCGTAGGATTGATCAGACCTGCCATATCCTTAATGCAGATGGAATCCGCCCCGGCGCTCTCCAGCTGCTTGGCATAGTTGACGAAATACTCCACATTATGCACCGGGCTGGTGGTATAGGAGATCGCCGCCTGCATGTGCGCGCCCATCTTTTTAGTCGCTTTAATTGCGGTTTCGAGATTGCGGATATCGTTCAGCGCATCAAAGATACGAATGATATCGATTCCGTTGTCAACCGATTTCTGAACAAAATATTCAACCGCGTCATCCGCGTAATGGCGGTAACCGAGCATATTCTGCCCGCGGAACAGCATCTGCAGCTTGGTGTTCGGCATATTCTTGCGGATTACGCGCAGTCTTTCCCAGGGGTCCTCGTCAAGGAAGCGGATGCACGCGTCAAACGTCGCGCCGCCCCAGCACTCGCAGGAATAGAATCCCACTTCGTCCATGGCGGGCAGGATCGGGAGCATCTCGTCCAGACGCATGCGTGTCGCAATCAGGGACTGATGCGCGTCACGCAGGATCGTTTCACAGATTTTTACCTTTTGAGCCATCTTGTCATACCTCCCCTTAACCGATGGAGATCAGCAGATCATTCGAGTTAACAGTGTCGCCTTTTTTCACATGCACGCCGACAACGGTTCCGCTGACGGGAGCAAAAATCTCGTTTTCCATCTTCATGGCTTCCAGAATGAGCAGCAGGTCATTTTCTTTTACCTGGTCGCCCTCTTTTACTTTCACATCCAGGATATTGCCGGGCATCGGGGCGTTCACTTTGGTCGCGCCGGCGGGAGCAGCTGCCGGAGCAGCGGGAGCGGGGGCTGCGGCGGGAGGGAGCGGCAGCAGGTGCGGGGGCTGCGGCAGGAGCCGGAGCGGCAACGGGAGCCGGTGCGCCGGCGGCAAGCTCATCCACCTGCACGTCATACGCCCTGCCATTGACAGTTATATTAAATCTTTTCATGATAGAATCCTCCTTATATCATTTGATTCTGAAAAACTTGAAAACGGAACTGATCCGCGTATTACATCGGGATATTGCCATGTTTCTTCGGCAGAGTGGTCATCCGTTTTCCGGCCAGCATATCCAGCGCGGAAATGATGACGGAACGGGTCTCTGCGGGATCAATCACATCGTCGATGTGGCCTTTGGCAGCGGCCGCGTAAGCAGACGCGTCGTTAGCGGCATAGTCGGCCTCAGCCTGCTGGCGGGAAACCTCGGCGGTAATCCTGTCGCCGCCAAGGAACGCAATCGCGGTGGCGGGGGACAGGGCGCTGATCGTGGCTTTCGGCCAGGCAACGGTATAGTCCGAATTTGCCGCACGTCCGGCCAGCGTAATATAAGCGGAACCATATGCTTTACCGACCACGACCGCAACCTTGGGAGTCGTAGCTTCGGCGTAAACATGCGCCAGCTTGGCAACTTCACGGATACCGCCGCGGAAGCCCTGATTCGGAACCGGAGCAAACGCTTCACAGTTGACAATTGTGATCACCGGGATCTGGAAGGAATCACAGATTGTGACAAAGCGGGCGATCTTGGATGCGCCGCCGGAGCAGATGGTGCCGCTGTTGGAAGCCGCAACCACGCCCACCGAGGAACCGGCGATCGTGGCGAGGCCGACACGCGCGCTGCTGGAATACTCCGCCTGAAGCTCCGTCACACTGTCCGCATCCACGATATTTTTCGCAATTTCGAAAAGATCGGCGCCATCGATATTGACAGCCGCGGAAGAAAGAGCCAGGCCACCGCCGGAAACTGCACTGAAATTGCACATCGGCGCAGCGGAAAGGTTGTTGGAGGGAAGAAGGGAAATGAGCCTGCGTGCGGCGGAGATTGCCTCGGCATCATCTTTTTTGACAATGTGGGCAACGCCGGAGCCGGCAGCATTCGCAGCATCGCTGGCGCTCTCAACATCCCCCGTGGTCAGGAAAAGCTCCGCCTTTTCACTCATCACGACAAAGTCGGCGGAAGCAGCGATCAGTGCCGCGCTGCCGGCGCAGACGCCGAGCACCAGAGAAATCTGAGGCACAACACCGGACAGGTTGTTGCTCCAGCAGAGCATCTCGCCGTATGCATCCATAGCGTCCAGCCCTTCTTCAACCGCTGCGCCGTTGGAATCATAAATCCCGACTACCGGCGCCCCGGTCTTAAGGGCCAGCTCATAAATCTTTTTGATTTTAGAGCCCTGCGCGGCGCCGACTGCGCCGCTTTTTTGTGTGGAATCCTGTGAGAATGCGTATACAGGGCTGCCTTCAACGAGGCCATATCCTGTAATGACGCCAGCGCCATCGCAGCCGGTTTTCACCAAAGCTCCAACCTCAACAAATGTGTCGGGGTCAAACAGCGCCGTCAGCCTTTCGCGGGCGGCGGTTGCCTTCAGTGCTTCCTTGCGTGCGTCGGCCAGTGTCATAGCCTTGTCACTCATGTTTTGTTCCTCCTATCTGAATCAAAAACTAACGTTATTTACTCATTCTGAACTTTTTCCCCAAAAAAAGTTCAAAATGCAACCACGTTAAAGTATACACGTTTTTTTTCCAAATAACAAGCATCTTTCTTCATTTTCTGATATTAATTTAACATGTTTTTCATCGTTTGGCGAATTCTATCAAACCATGTAAAAATGCGGACGCATAATGCGCCCGCATTTTTATTTGGAGCAGGGTTTCCGGGCGAAGAATTCAGCAAGACTGAATTCTTCGCCTGCCCGGTACCCCAGTTTTGTCAGCGCAAACTGAATTTCCTGTGAAATGCCTTCGCCCAGCCGCGCCGTTCTCGCGCCCGCCTTCAGCTGCGCATTGAAAGCGGCACGGGCAATCCCGTCAATCATCGGGATATCTGCCCGGCGTCCCGTATCAACCCCGCACAGTGTACAGCAGCCACCGGGCGCTGTGAAAAAGGCGGCGGTTGCAAGCACGTCTTCTCCCTTGTAGGCAGCATAGGCAAACGCTCCTTTTTCGAAAACGCCAAAGCTGCCGCAGACACGTTCCGCAAGCCGCGGGTCGGTAATCCGTTTAATTAAAAACATGCTGTCTTCTCCCCTTTTGACAACCTTGCGCATTTACTTTTTCTGCGCCGCATTGCGCATCGCGATCAGTTCGGAAGGCTTAAGTTCCCGCCACTCGCCGGGAGGCAGCATTCCGAGCTTGAGCGGGCCGATGGAGACACGCTTGAGCCTCGCAACCTCCAGCCCGACCGCCTCGCACATACGGCGCACCTGGCGGTTGCGTCCTTCGGAAATCGTGATTTGCAGCACAACCCGGCCCTCCTGCTTCTCCAGCACCAGTACGGTCGCGGGCAGAGTCATTTTTCCGTCGAGCATGATGCCCGCTCCCATTTGTGCCGCCTGCTCGTCGGTAATGTCCGGGCGCACCGTCACACGGTAGGTTTTGCTGATATGGCTGGACGGATGCATGACAAGGTTGGCAAAATCGCCGTCGTTAGTCAAAAGGAGCAGCCCTTCACTGTTTCGGTCAAGACGGCCCACCGGATACACCTTGCAGGGCGCATCCTTGACGAGATCGGTTACACAGCGGCGGCCCAGCTCATCGGACGTTGTTGTCACAAACCCGCGCGGTTTATGAAGCATTAAATAACAATTCTTCTTCTTTTTTTGCAGCACAACGTTTACACCGTCAATTGCAATTACGTCGCGCGCCGGATTTACGGGATTTCCCAGCACCGCCGGGCGGCCGTTAATGGTGATACGGCCCGCGCGGATAGCATCCTCCGCCTTTCGGCGGGAAAGAATCCCGTTATCAGAAAGCACTTTTTGAATGCGAATTCCCTTGACTACCATATTTATTTGCACCTGTTCCTTCCATGACTCACGTCATTGACTGATCTTATTCTTTTCCATTCTGTGTTTATAAAGCGATTCAGCTTTGGTTGCCAAACAGTTTCTCCAGCAGGTTGGACTTTTGCGATACTTTTACTGTCTTTCCGAGCGTCAGCGGAAACTCCAGCACCGGCTGCCCGCTCAGGCAGACCGAAAGATTCCCCACAACCCGCCCCCGCTCCGCCGGCGCAAACAGGATCGGTTCCGCGGTCACATCCACGGTAACGGCTTCCCCTTCGAGCACCGCGAGCTTCGGCGGCTTCTCATAAACAGCCCGTACCTTGGAAGCTGTCCCGCCCATAACCGGAATCTGGATATCCGGCAGAATTTTGGCGACATTGGTGAGGACCATACGGCTGAAATAGCTGTCATATAGCTTTGCGTGGACGTTCCAGTCATCCGGGCAATTGAGCGTCACCGCAATCAGCTTGATGCCGTCCCGTTCAGCGCAGGAAACCAGGCACCTGCCGGCGGCTGTCGTATAGCCGGTTTTTACGCCTACCGTACCCTCGTAACTGCGCAGCAGCCGGTTATGATTCTGCATCCAGCGGTTATAGGGCGGGTTTCCATACTGCACCACGGCCTTGCTTTGGGAACAGATCTCGGCAAAAAGCGGATTTTTCAGGGCCTCCCGCGCGAGAAGCGCCATATCATAGGCAGTGGAATAGTGATTGGGGTCGTTCAGCCCCGACGGGGTCACGAAATGGGTATCGTCAAGGCCGATTTCCTCCGCGCGCGCATTCATCAGATCGGCAAAATCCGGCAGACTCCCCGCTATCCGCATGGCTGCGGCATTGGCGGCATCATTGCCGGACGGCAGAAGCATTCCATAAGCCAGTGCCCGCAAAGAGACGCTGTCCCCCTCCAGTAGGCCCATGGAAGAGCCCTCAACATGGACCGCGGCGGTGCTCACAGTAAAATAATCATCCAAACGCTCCTGTTCCAGCGCGATCAGAGCGGTCATGATTTTAGTGGTTGAAGCCATCGGCAACCGCAGATGCGCGTTCTGTGCAAACAGCACACGCCCCGTTTCGGCGTCCATCAGCACCGCGCCTTTGGCTTTAATTTCATCGGCTAACGCCGCCTGTGTGCCATTCGCGGCAGGAGCCGCCTGCGCATCGGTCAGCCGCATGCCCAAAAACAGAAATAAAAAGCCTACCAGAAGCCCTACCAGTTTTTTCGCCATCATCCATCACCCGCAGCTTAAAATAAGATACAGGTTATTTGTATGCGGCAACACACGCCGACATTACCGGGTGCCCTTTTCCTCTGTTGGCACGGAGTCTTTGCTGTCTTTTGATTCCTTTTTGTCCTTTTTAAACATTGTTCCCAATTTGTCGATCATTTCGGGCATCAGGCTGACCATACGGTCGGCAGTATTCTTGCTGTTGTCCATCTGCAGCAAAGAGACCGCGCCATCCTTGATCACAAGGAAGCCAAGCGGCTGCACAGAAACGCCCCCGCCCGCGCCGCCGCCGAACATCTCATTTTGCTTGTTAGTCGGCAGATCGGAGCCGCCGGAAGCAAAACCGAAGCTTACCTTGGAGATCGGGATAATGACGATTCCGTCCGGCGTTGTGATTTGATTGCCAATAATGGTGTCCGCGTCCACAAGTGAACGCAGATTCTGCATCGAGCTGTCCAACAACCCGTTAATCGGGTGGCCCTCGTTAGCCATTTGAATTCCTCCCAGCGGTTATTCCTGTTGAAGTTTCTTTCTGTGGATGGTTTTGACCAAAAACGCGGCAAATATACGAGCCGCCGCCGCAAGCACGATAATAGGCATCAGGCGGCCGCGCATCTCAAAATCCACAGAGCCTTTTTCCGAAACAAAATCCGGCCGGATTTCTATTTCGGGGTTTTTCAGATTCAAAAAATTTTTTGCAAGCGCATAGGCAGAATAAACCGCAGCGTTGCATTTGCCGTAGTCAACCGCAGTTTCCGCGGCGTCCCCCCCGGCAACTATCATCGAAAGCCGCAGCCGGTAAATCCGAAAACGGCGGACAATCATTCCCGCCCCGCCTTTCAGCGAAGAGAGCAGGTCAGCCGCAATGCCCAGCGTCCGGGAAAACTCCAGCGGCTTTTTCTCTTTTTTAGGTTGGAGTTTCTCCGCTTTTTTTGCGCGGGTCTCTGTATCGGCTGTTTTTCGTTCGGCTGCTTTAAGCAGGTCGACCTGAAAGAAAAGCCAGCGCAAAACGCCGACAGGCGCTTTACCGGTGCAGTAACGCAGGATGAGCCTCACAGGAACGCACAGAAGCAGCAAAACAGCAGCCAGTATTCCCAGCAGAACATATCCCACAATCGCCACGACTTTTCCCCTCCCTTTGCGCCTGCGCTCAGCTTTCCGGTTCTACAATCTCCTCGAACGCGACCTGCCCCTCCAGAACGCCTACCGGAAGCGGCTCCGGTTCTTCCGCCGACGGAAGCACGGGAAGCCCGTCCAGATTTTCCAGGCCGAAGCAGCGCAGAAAATGAGCGGTCGTCCGATATGCGATCGGGCGTCCGGGCAGTTCCAGACGCCCC
Organism: Marasmitruncus massiliensis; assembly: GCF_900186535.1. Lineage (GTDB taxonomy): Bacteria > Bacillota > Clostridia > Oscillospirales > Ruminococcaceae > Anaerotruncus > Anaerotruncus massiliensis_A. The sequence goes on along the minus strand of NZ_FYDE01000003.1, from coordinate 378,988 downwards.
GCCTCCTCCACGAGCTGCTTCTCAATCAGGGAATTTACGACGCCCGAGCTGTCCACGCCGCGCACCTGCTCCACAAACGCGCGGGTAACCGGCTGGTTATAGGCAATCACGGCCAGCACTTCCAGCGCGGCCTGAGACAACGGAATATTCTTGCGAAGTTCCAGCGCTTCCCTGATCACCGGGGCGAAGTCGGCCGTTGTGCAGAGCTGGAGCTTGTCCTCCAGCTGCAAGATTTCAAACGGCATGCCGGCGTCTTCCAGCGAATCACGCAGATGCGGCAGATACCGCGTCACTGTTTCCTCATCCGCCCCGATTGCCTGCGCAATCCTTGCGATCTCAACAGGGTCGCCGCCCGCAAACAGGATAGCCAATATTTGTTTTTGCGGCAAATCTATCATGTCAGTTCCTCCGACCGGCTGTGTTCTGGCTGCCGGCTGCGGTCAAAGCAGACCTCCGACCCCTCCAGGGTAATCCGTTTGGCTTTTACCAGTTCGAGAACCGCCAGAAACGTCGCCACAAGCTCGCTGCGGTCTGTGCTTGATTCAAACAGACTGACATACGAAGTTTTTCCATGACGGTACAGACGTTTCAGGATATGGATAATGCGGGATCCGACCGATACCACCCGCCTTGCCACGATGCCCGTAAAGGCCTTGACCGGAGGCGGGAGACGCCGTCTTCCGCGCCCCACCGCATCGCGGTAAGCGGCGTATAAAATACTGACGGGATGGGTCAGGCGGTAGGCGGCATCCACTTCCACCGGGGACGGCGGGTGGACAAAATTGCGGTACATCCGGTTCTGTTCCCCCAACTTTGCAGCCACCTGCTTGCAGACCTGATATTCCAGCAGCTGTCCCTGCAGTTCGGCCTTCAGCTGGGTGCCCTCTTCCTCATGCTTTGGAAGCAGCATCACGGTCTTGATATAAACCAGCCGGGATGCCATTTCGATGAACTCGCTCGAAATTTCCAGCCCACCGGTCTTCAGTTCGTTCATATAGGAAAGGTACTGTTCCAGCAGCTCGGAAATAGAGATCTCATAAATATCGAGTTTATGCTTGGAAATTAAATAGAGCAGCAGGTCTAAAGGCCCTTCAAACTCCGCCGTCTTAAAATTCAGCTTTTCCATATTCTTGCCCGTTACAGCAGCATATTTGCAAGGACATCCACAAATCCGGTAATAAAATCCAGAAACCGATAGATCACGTTCGAGAGCAATGTCAGCGGCAGGGACAAGATGTTTGTAAACATCATGACGGCAAACAGCCCAAGAAAGATATAGCGGCTGTACTGGGCAATCAGATATTCCCAGCGGGCCGGCAGAAAATAGGCCAGAATATGATACCCGTCCAGAGGCGGCACCGGCAGGAGGTTGAATACAGCCAGCGAAACATTGATGGTGACCATCATGGAAAGGATGGTGGTGACAATCTGGACCGCGTTGCCCATGGGGACATTCATCAGCATCAGCACAAGGGCGATGATTTTATAAACCAGCAGCAGAATCGTCGCCATCAGCACGTTCGCGGCGGGGCCCGCCAGCGAAGTGAGCGCCATTCCCGCACGCATGGTGATTTTGCGGTTAAATTTCGACGGGTTTACCGGAACAGGTTTTGCCCAGCCAAATCCTGTAAACAAAATCAGAATGGTTCCAAGCGGGTCCAAATGTGCCAGCGGGTTCAGATCAAGCCGTCCCTGATACCGCGCCGTATGGTCGCCGAGTTTATCAGCCACCCATCCATGCGCAAATTCATGCACGGGCATGGAGGTAAACAGCACAATCAGGCGGGCAAAATAAACAAATAAACGGTCAGGCGAAAAATATCCCATAGCTTCTCCTTGCCTCATCAATAAAATGTCATAGTTTCCTAGCTTAATAGGATTATTATACCGGCAATCCGGTCAAAATACAAGCGAATTCACTGTAAATTCACACATGGACGCGCTAATATAAAAAAATTATGAAAAAAAGCTTGCTTTTCCTATGCCGATCTGATAAAATATCAATGTTGACCCCGAAAGAGAGTTTTAATCCGTTCCAGATAGAGGAGGTGCAGACACATGGCAAAATGCGACATCTGCGGAAAAGGTGTTACTTTCGGAATTAAGGTTTCCCATTCTCATAGGCGTTCTAACAGAACTTGGAAGCCTAATGTTCAGCGTGTTAAGGCGATTATCGACGGTACCCCCCGCCACATTCACGCCTGCACCCGCTGCTTGCGTTCCGATAAAATTACCCGTGCAATCTAAAATTTGCAGCTAAAAGCCTTTCGCGTCAGCGGAGGGCCTTTTTGTTTTATATCGACAGGAAAGCAGGCCGCCTCCGGGCGGCCTGCTTTTTGATTGACTAATTTTATTTGACCAGCCAGTTAGATTCCGCCTCATGCCGCTTGGAGCGCCCCATCAGCGCGCCGATCGCTTCTCTGGGCGGTTTGTCTTCATACAAAACTGCGTAAACCTGTTCAATAATCGGCATTTCGACCTGATACCTTTTGGCAAGCTCCCAGGCACATTTTGTAGCGGTATAGCCTTCCACCGTCATGCCGACCTCCTCAATGGCCTGCAAAGCGGTTTTCCCCTGCCCAATCAGGATTCCCGCGCGGCGGTTGCGCGAATGCATACTGGTGCAGGTAACGATCAGGTCGCCAATGCCGGACAGCCCCGCAAAGGTCTCGGATTTCGCACCCATCGCAACGCCCAGCCGCGCAATCTCGGTGATGCCGCGGGTCATAAGCGCCGCCTTGGAATTATCTCCCAGCTCCAGCCCGTCGGTAATACCGGCGGCCAGCGCAATGACGTTCTTCACCGCACCGCCGAGCTCCACGCCGATCACATCGTCGTTTGTATAAATGCGCAGGGTTGGGCTCATCAGAATATCCTGCACAAATTCAGCGGCTGCCTGGTCGTCAGATGCGGCCACTACGGTTGTCGGAACCCCTCTGGCAACTTCTTCCGCGTGGGACGGTCCGGAAATCATCACCCGCTGGTTTTCCGGCAGTTCTTCACCAATCACCTGCGCAAGCGGCTTCAGCGTCTCCGGCTCAAACCCTTTTGCCACGCAGGAAACCACCGTTTCAGGCGCGAGATGCCCCTTAAGCGAGGCGCAGGCACTGCGCACAGCGAAAGACGGGGTAGCAATGATCACCAGCTCCGCATCGATCTGTTCAGGCAGTTTCCAGGTCATCTGCACAGACATTGGGATCACTATCCCCGGCAGCAGCTTTTTGTGCTCCCGCTCGCTGGACAGCATCTCAATCTCCTTTTGAAACGGGGAATACAGTGTAACCGTCTGTCCGTTCTGGTCGCACATAACGGACAGAGACGTCCCGAACCCGCCCGCTCCGCATATAAACAGTTTTGCCATTTACCAATACCTCCAACTTGATTTCTGCTCCGACACTTTATTCAGTTGTTTTTTTGGCGCCGAACTTGTATTCCGTTCCGTTCAGCAGCCGCTTAATGTTGGTACGGTGCATCCAGATGCCCATTGCGCTGATCAGCAGCGAAAAAAACAAATCAAACTGATAGGGCTTGCGTGATACCAGATTGACAATCGTTGTTAAAACCGGAAAAATCAGAAACCCAATGATCGATGCCAATGATACAATTTTTACCCAGAACACAAACGGCACTATCAGTATTACGATAATTGAAAATACCAATGGGTTCAGCATCATTAAAACGCCAAGGCTGGCGAGCACACCTTTGCCGCCCTTAAAATGAAAATACAGCGGAAAAACATGGCCAAGAATCACAAACAGCCCGGCGATGTATCCGCCATCAAACAGAGCGGGCGCCGCTCCGTCCGCGACAAGCCGAAAAATGATACGGCCCAGTGCGACCGCCACGACACCTTTCCCGAAGTCCCCAAGCGCCGTAAAAAACGCCAGCTTTTTCCCATAAGTACGCAGAATGTTCGTCATTCCGGCATTTCCGCTGCCGTGTGCACGCACGTCATCCTGCGCGCACAGGCGGGATATAATCACGGCAAAGCTGACGCTTCCGATCAGGTAAGCCGCGGCAGCCGCCAGAAAAGCCGCTGTCCAGAATTGGCCCGTTGACAGTAACTCCATTCATTTCACCTCATTCAGCGCGACCGCGTGGGCGGACGCATTCTTTCATTTTAAAACACACAGGTTCAGAAAAGCCGTTAATCTTTCTCACCGCGCTCCCGCACAATGATTCTGACAGGGGTGCCCTCAAGGCCAAACGTCTCCCGTATCTGATTCTCCAGATAACGCTGATAGGAGAAATGAAATAATTCTTTATTATTGCAGAAAAAGACAAATGTCGGGGGCCTTGTGCTTGCCTGTGTACAGTAGAAAATACGAAGGCGTTTTCCTTTATCGGTAGGAGGCTGAACCCGCGCGGCTGCGTTTGCAAGCAGGTCGTTGAGCTTGCCGGTAGAGATACGCATCGCATTCTGCGCGTTCACAAAGTTGATCAGTTCATACAATTTATCAACGCGCTGACCGGTCTTCGCGGAAATAAAGATAAACGGCACGTAAGACATGAAGGAAAAATCCACCTCGAGTTTCTTGCGGAACTCCTGCATGGTCCTGTCGTCTTTTTCAACCGCGTCCCATTTGTTTACAGCCACGATGCAGGCTTTCCCCTGCTCGTGCGCATAGCCCGCCACCTTGCTGTCCTGTTCGGTGAAGCCGACTGTGGCGTCCAGCACGATGACGCACACCTCGCTGCGGTCGACCGCCATATAGGCGCGCAGAACACTGTACCGCTCAATTTCCTCGTCCACACGGGATTTGCGGCGGATGCCCGCCGTATCAATAAAGATAAATTTGCCGTACTGGTTCTCCACCTCTGTATCGGTCGCGTCACGAGTGGTGCCTGCAATGTCTGACACGATCACCCGTTCCTCCCCTGCCATGCGATTCACCAGCGAGGATTTGCCCACATTGGGCTTGCCGATAATCGCAACGCGGACTGCTTCTTCATCATAGTCCTCCGTCTTGTCGAAATCAATCAGTTCATAGCAGGCGTCCAGCAGGTCGCCGGTACCGTGCCCGTGAACCGAGGACACCGCAACCGGGTCGCCTAATCCCAGATTATAAAACTCATAGAATTCGGGCCGGGGTTCTCCCAGCTGGTCGCACTTATTGACACAGAGCACAACCGGCTTGCCGCTTTTTTGCAGCATGACGGCAACGTCCTGATCGGTGGCGGTCACGCCGGTCTGCAGGTCGACCACAAAAATAATGACATCGGCGCGTTCAATCGCAAGCTGCGCCTGACGCCGCATCTGTGACAGAATCGTATCGGTTGAATGGGGCTCAATACCGCCCGTATCCACCAGCATAACGGATTTGCTCCGCCACTCGCACTCATAATAAATCCGGTCGCGTGTTACGCCGGGGGTATCCTGCACAATGGACACACGCGCGCCCACCAGTTTATTAAACAGGGTCGATTTTCCCACATTGGGACGCCCCACTATGGCGATCAATGGTTTGGACATCCTGTTTCCTCCATCTTTCTCATCTGCCGGTCATGGCATCATAAAGCTGCCAGCCGTCGTTGTCCACCGGTTTCACAGGCGCGCCGAGCGCGGCTTCCAGCTGTTCCACCGTCATGTCGTCCAAAAATTTGTCCCGCTCGCGCCGCAGCATAACCGACGGGAGAAGCACCTGACTGCCAATCCGTCTGCCTTTCATCTGCGCGACGATATCCTGCCCGGTGATAAGACCGGCCACATTAATAGATTCCCCGAAAAACCGGTTTACAATCGCATGCACTTCAATTTTCAGCTCCGGTTTTTTAGACATGGCGCGTCCGGCAAGAGCCTGAAGCGTCGGATATGCCGCTGTGCCGGTGAGAACTGTCAAGTCGGCGCGGGCATCGGAACCGTCGTCTTGCTCCATCGCGTCCATAAACTCGCTTTCCAGAAGCGCCAGAACGCCGACACCATCCTCCAACTGATCAAATCTCCCGTAATACTTCGGCGGCGGCAGCGGCCGCTTCGCTTTCAGGAAAAATTCATCGGAAGGATATGCCACACGCTCGCCGTGTTTTTCCAGCATTTCTTCAGCAAACCGATGGATGATCTCAATTGTCCGCGCGGCGCGTTCCCGATCATACGGCTGTAACGCCGGAAGATTCTCCCGGTAACGGGTGAGCCCCACAGGAACGCATGCGATGCTCTGCAGGTTGGGATACAGCGCGCCTAGGTCCCTCAGGGTGCGCTCCAGCGCAGGGCCGTCATTCAGCCCCGGGCACAGCACCAATTGACTGTTGACCTGAATGCCCGCTTCACACAGTCTTTCTATAAAACGAAGGCTGTCCGCGGCCGCCGGATTTTTCATCATTTTGACGCGCAGCGCCGGGTCGGTTGTATGCACCGAGATATTCACCGGAGAAATCTTCATCTTTATAATACGGTCGATATCCGCATCCGTCAAGTTGGTAAGCGTAATATAGTTGCCGAATAGAAACGACATCCTGCTGTCGTCGTCTTTGAAATACAGGGATTTGCGCATTCCCTTCGGCATCTGGTCCACAAAGCAGAACACGCATTTATTTTTGCACGCATGCTGTTTATCCATCAAATAAGTTTCAAACTCCAGCCCGATATCTTCGTATTCTCCCTTTTGCAGGGATGCAGAAAAAGGCGCACCCGAACGAAGCAGGTGCAGCGCAATTTTCCGGCTGGTCACATAAAACCGGTAATCCAGCACGTCGTTAATCTCACTTTCATCAATGGCGACCAGAACATCCCCCGCGAGAATCCCCGCGCGGTCCGCATGGGAACCCGGCTCCACCGACTGAATCAGAACTGGCATTGTTTTTCTCCCATTCGAATTGCAACCCACAGGAAAAAGAAAACGGAGGCGGAAAACCTTCCACCTCCGTTGAACTCACTATGGATTAGGCCTCGACCTTGATTACTTCTTTGTCTTTGTAGTAACCGCAGTTTCCGCAAACCTGATGAGGAGCCTTCAGCTCTCCGCAGTGTGTGCATTTTGAAAATGCAGGGGCATCCAGCTTCCAGACGTTGGAACGCCTTTTGTTCTTGCGCGCTTTGGAACTCTTTCTCTTTGGTACTGCCATTTTATGGCACCCCCTTCAAATCAATAATATAACAGGATTGCCTGTGCCTGCGCACAGGCACCACTTTTTGCCGTTATTCCTGCAGCAGTTCCCGAAGCTTATCGAGCCGCGGGTCACGTGGCTTGCGCTTACAGCCGCAGTCGCCGTTGTTCAGGTTTTTGCCGCAGACAGGACACAGCCCCTTGCAGCCTTCGTCACACAAAATCGAAGTGGGGAGTTCGAGGAGAATATCGGAGGAAACAAGCTCTGCCAAATCAAGCCGTCCGTCCGGTATTACTATAAACTCATCGTTGTCCTCACGGTTCAGGGATAAAACCATGATGTGTGAAAACTCCATCCGCCATGGACGGGCAAGCGACGTAAGACACCGATCGCACACCACATCGAGGATAAAGTCTGCCGCATAGCTTACGCTAACGATTCCGGCACGGTTTTCCGCCCGGCCGGTCACTTTCACCGGCCCGTCGAACAGTTTCCTTCCCCATCGGGCAACATTGCCCAAATCAAGCGCACAGGCAATTCCGGCTGATTCGCCCTCGTTGTCAAACAGTTTGGAAAGGTCAATGATCATGCGGTTTCCTCCGTTCGGTCTCGCGCAGGGGCTCACATCAGCAAGTCGGGGCGCAGTGCCCCCCTCACAAATGTCACGCAGATTATTATAGTCGGTTTAGCCCTGCTTGTCAAGCATCCTCTCATGAAAAGGTGCCCGAACTATCAAACTTTTAAACAATCTAAGGAATTTCTTTTTTCATAGTACCGGCAAAAGGAAATGCCCGCCTGACGCGGGCATTTCCTTTTATATCTGCGCGGTTCCGGTATTCTTTCAGCCGGGAACACGGGCAGCAGCGCTCCATCAGATAATGTACTGGTGAATCCGCTCAGGCAGGTCGTCCTTGCCGCAGGAAACCGTAAAGGTCATGGTCGCCCCATTGTCATCCAGCAGCTTTGCAAGCTTTTCCACCATAATGGCAAACGCCAGATAGTCTTTGCCGCCGATCTTAAAGGTAGCATCGACAAATACTTCCGTAATATCATAGTTGCCGGCAAACAGGCCGCAGAAGAAGCCGTAGAACGCGTCAAAACCGGAAACGCCATAGGTGTCAATATCGATCAGGCGCGCCTGATGGCTCACATCAAAGGTCAGGGTATTTCCCTTTTCCACGCAAACGACGTTGCCCTTTGAAGTCTTGGCCGCCTCGTTCACCATATTGATCAAGGTTTTGGTTTTGCCCGAGCCTTTGTTGCCGACGATTAATTTAATCATGTGAAATTCCTCCAATATCAATTTATTTATAGTATGGACTTCTTTCCAGCTCACTTCAGCCCGGCTTCCAGCTCAGCTCTGCGGGCTTCATAACCCGGTTTGCCAAGCAAAGCAAACATGTTTTTCTTATAGTTTTCCACACCCGGCTGGTTAAACGGATTGACACCAAGCAGATAGCCGCTGACAGCACAGGCTTTTTCAAAGAAATAAACCATATAGCCAAACTCAAATGCGTTGATTTCCGGAATCTCCAGAATCAGGTTGGGGACGCCGCCCTCTGTATGCGCGAGAACAGTTCCCTGCATTGCTTTCCGGTTTACGATGGACATTTCCTGATTGGACAGAAAATTGAGTCCATCCAGATTTTCGGGGTCATCTTTTACAAAGAAATCCTTTTGTGGTTTTCCAATATCCACGACCGTCTCAAACAGGGTCCGGCTGCCTTCCTGAATATACTGCCCCATGGAATGCAAATCGGTGGAGAACACCACGGATGCCGGGAAAAGCCCTTTGTGGTCCTTGCCCTCGCTTTCGCCGAACAGCTGCTTGAACCATTCGTTCATCATGGCAAACGCGGGTTCATAGCTTACCAGCAGTTCAATCTGCTTGCCCTTGCGGTAAAGGATATTGCGGCAGGCAGCATATTTGTAGCAGTCATTGGAAAACAGGTCATCACCCGAAAAATCCTCCATTGCCTGCCGCGCGCCCGTCATGACGGCGTCAATATCGATTCCTGCGACAGCCATGGTCAGCAGACCAACCGCGGTAAGAACCGAATAGCGTCCGCCCACATCATCCGCAATGACAAAGGTCTGATACCCTTCCCTGTCGGAAAGTTCCTTCAGCGTGCCGCGTGAACGGTCTGTGGTCGCGTAGATGCGTTCCTTAGCGCCCTCCTTTCCATAGCGCTGTTCGAGCATTTCGCGGAAAACGCGGAATGCCAGCGCCGGCTCGGTGGTTGTGCCTGACTTTGATATCACATTCACCGAAACCCGTTTGCCTTCGCACAGCCCAATCATGGTATTCAGATAGTCGGGGCTGATGCTGTTGCCGACAAAGTAGATTTCGGGGGTATCCTTTTTCATGCTGTTATAGAACGGGGATTTGAGCAGCTCCAGCGCCGCCCTCGCGCCCAGATAAGAGCCGCCGATCCCGATCACGAGAAGCACATCGCTGTCTGAGCGGATTTTTTGCGCGGCCGCCTTGATACGGGCAAATTCTTCCCTGTCATAGTCCTGCGGGAGCGTCAGCCAGCCCAGAAAATCATTGCCGAGCCCGGTTTTTTCAGTCAGCACCCGATGCGCGGCTTTTACCTGCGGCGCGATTGCTTCCAGCTCGTGCTCTGCAATAAAATTTTTCACATGCCTGATATTCAGCTTCATTCCCATTTTGTCTCTTCCTTCCTCTAGGTTATTGTACAAAACGCACAAGCCAAACCTGTGCGGAGGAACTGTTTCTTACACACATTTTACCTTATTTGTTCTTCCATTTCAAGTCAACAATATGAAATTTCCATAGCAATTCTGCTAAGAATTGTCGAAATTCTTACAGGAAGGAAACTATCCCGGCCATAAAGCCCGGGATAGTCTTTTGTCACATACTGATCAGGTTATTAAACAGCTTTCCGAATGCCTTGAAAAAGGTCATCTTTGCCACAGGGAGCGCGGCCAGCAGCTGATATTCACAGATTGTCTCGTCTCCCACATGTACGACCACCTTTCCAAGCACCTGCCCTTCTTCCACCGGTGCCTCCACATCCGGCAAAATCTTGGCTTCCTGTTCAATTTTGTCTTTGTCGGCACTGCGGACAATCACTGCCTTGGGCGGCTCGCAGACAACCTCTACCTGCTGTTCCACACCGCCTTTTACTTTCACCGGAGCGAGATTTTCCAGCGCCGGCAGTTCCACGCGGGCATAATTTGAGAAGCCGTAGTCCAATAGCCCCCGTGCGGCGGAAAACCGGTCTGCGGAGGTGGCGCTGCCAAGAGTCACGGCAACCAGCGACATCCCTTTCCGGGTGGCGCTTGCGGCCAGGCAGCTCCCGGCACCGTTTGTCGTCCCTGTTTTCAGCCCGGTACAGCCGTCATAAAACCGCACCAGCTTGTTGGTGTTCACCAATTGGGTCTTGCCGTCCCGGAGTTCACTGATCCAGACGCTGGAATAATTCGTAATCAGCGGGTGGTTCAGAAGCTCGCGGCTCATCGTGGCGATATCACGCGCCGTAGTCAGATGCCCCTCGGCATCAAGCCCCGACGCGTTTACGAAAATGGTATTTGTCATTCCCAGCTGACGAGCCCTCTCGTTCATCTGTTCAACAAACGCATCCTCGCTGCCCGCCAGATATTCGCCCAGCGCAACTGAGGCGTCGTTCGCGCTGGAAATTGCCGTAGCCTTCAGAAGATCGTCCACCGAAAGCTGTTCCCCTTCTTCAAACCAGATCTGGCTGCCGCCCATCGACTGCGCGTGCTCCGAGCAGGTAACCATATCGTCCAGTGTAATTCTTCCGCTGTCCAGCGCTTCCATTGTCAGTAAAAGGGTCATGATCTTGGTAATAGACGCGGGCGGGAGTTGTTCATCCGCGTTTTTCTCAAACAGCACCCGGCCGGTTTCCTGTTCGATCAAAATTGCCGATTTCGCCGGAAAGCTGTCGTCGACCTTTGCTGCTGTTTCCAAAGCGGTTATGTCCGCTACATCCTCCGCCAAAGCCGGCACGCCGCCCGCGCAAAGCACAAGCGCCGCGGTCAAAGCCGCCGCCAACCGTTTTCCCATTGCGTACACCTCTCCCATCAGAATAGTACATGTGTATGCATGGATAGGACAAAACATGTCGGCACGCCAGGGCAAAATCAGCCGCAGCAGCCGGCGCAAAAAAAGCGCAGCTCCTGAGCTGCGCTTTTTGCAACTGTATTAAGCTTCCTGAACAAAGCCCTTGATCTCATCCAAAAACTGCTGGCAGTTGTCGGAATAGATCTCAACCTTAATGGGTTTTGCCAGATCAAGCGAAAAAATGCCCATAATCGATTTTGCATCGACCGCATATCTTCCGGAAACCAAATCCACGTCAAAGTCGTACTTGGAAACAGTATTCACAAAATTCTTCACATCGTTGATGGTATCAAGCTTAATTACTGTAGATTTCATCATGTTGCCTCCTTAAATTCCAGAGATATTACTTATTTATGTTTTAACTACAAATACAATATAACAGTGCGGTTTCTTTAAGTCAACTGCTAATTGTAATTGTTTCTAAAATTCATTATAATATGTGTAGTTATCTGTAGAATACGAAAATTTTGCCATCTTGTTTGTGCATTATTAATATAGATGTTGAATCTTATTTGGATGGAGTATACAATGAGAATTGCTTTTTATACACTGGGATGCAAGGTGAATCAATATGAAACCGAAGTTTTGTCCCAGCTTTTTGCCGCAGACGGCTATGATATCGTCGCACCGGACGAAACAGCCGATATCTACGTGATCAATTCCTGTACCGTTACCGCCACCGGCGACAAAAAGACCCGCCAGATGCTGCGCCACTTCAAATCGCAGAATCCGGCGGCGAAAGTCGCGCTGACCGGCTGTTTTCCGCAGGCCTTCCCCGACGCCGCCGAAAAGCTGCCCGAAGCGGACATCATTATGGGCGCGCGCGGGCGCGCGGAGCTTGTAAAGGTGGTATCCCGCTGCCTTGCGACGGACGAGAGGATCATCGATATCCGCCCCCATGAGAAGGGCGAAACATTCGAACGGATGGCCGCTGCCGGCTTTGCGGAACGCACCCGCGCGTTTGTGAAAATTGAGGATGGCTGTGAACGCTACTGCTCCTACTGCATTATACCGACCGCGCGCGGCCCGGTCCGCTCCAAGCCGATGGACGAGCTCTTCGAAGAACTGCGCGGCTTGGCGGCCTCAGGTTATCAGGAAGTGGTTCTGGTGGGCATCAACCTTTCCTGCTACGGCAAGGAACTGGGTCTGCGCCTCATAGACGCCGTGGAGCTCGCCTGCCGGACAAAAGGCATTCAACGCGTACGGCTCGGTTCCCTGGAGCCGGAACTGCTGACCGACGAAGATATTGAACGCATGGCGGCGCTGCCGCAGATGTGCCCGCAGTTTCATCTTTCCCTGCAAAGCGGCTGCGACGAAACTTTAAAGCGGATGAACCGACATTACGACACCGCCGAATATACCCGGATTACAGAAAGCCTGCGCCGCCATTTTGATCACTGCGCGATTACCACCGACATCATGGTCGGTTTCCCCGGCGAGGACGAAGAGGAGTTTTCCCGTTCACTGGCGTTTGCGGAAAAGATCGCTTTTGCAAAGGTGCATGTGTTCGCCTATTCCCAGCGCCCCGGCACACGCGCCGCCGTCCTGTCGCAGCAGGTATCAAAAGCGGAAAAGGCAAGCCGCAGTACCCGCATGATTGAACTGACCGAACGCACCCGTGCGGATTTCCTGCAAAAGCAGGTGGGGCGCGCCATGTCCGTCCTGTTTGAAAGCCATGTGACGGACGGCATCTACGAGGGCTACTCGGAAAATTACACGCCGGTTCATGTCCGTTCCGGCGAGGATTTGCGCGGTACCATTCGCCCGGTACAAATCAGCGGGGCGGAATCCGACTTCTGCACAGGCTCACTGGCCTGAGCTTTTAAGATAATTATAAGCCGCTATACCTAAACTCATAGAGAAAGAGGTCGTTAGATTGAGCGTTTATCGTATTTATGTGGAGAAAAAGCCGGAGTTCGCGGTGGAGGCGTCCGGTGTCCTCAGCGATCTGCGGACCGCGCTGATGCTGGACTGTGTTTCCGGCGTGCGCATGATCAACCGCTACGATGTGGAGCACATCGACCCGTTGGATTTTGAAAACGCCCGGCATACGATCTTTTCCGAGCCTCAGGTGGACGTCACCTATGACGAGTTTCCCGAGTTCGGCCCCGGCGAAAAGGTATTCGCTGTGGAATACCTGCCCGGTCAGTTTGATCAGCGTGCCGATTCCTGTGCGCAGTGCATTTCCCTCTCCACCGCCAAGGAGCAGCCGGTCGTCCGCACCGCACGCATTTTTGTGCTCAGCGGCGGCATTTCCCCTGAAACGCTCGACACCATTAAGCATTACCTCGTCAACCCGGTGGAAAGCCGGCTTGCGTCTTTGGAAAAGCCCGTTACACTCGACACCCGCTACGAGATTCCGACCGAAGTGGAGACGCTCGTCGGGTTCACGGCGCTGGATGAGGACGGGCTTTCGGATTTTGTCCGCCGCTGCGGGCTTGCCATGGATACCGACGACATCGCTTTCTGCCAGCGCTACTTCCGTGAGGAGGAACGCCGGGACCCGACGATCACCGAAATCCGCATGATCGATACCTACTGGTCCGACCATTGCCGCCACACCACTTTTTTGACCAATCTTGAAAATGTCCGGATCGAAACCCCTTATATCCGGGACACTTACCAGAAATACCTCGCTCTGCGCGCGGGCCTCTACAAGGGCAAGGACAAGCCGATGACGCTGATGGACCTCGCCGTCATCGGGGCAAAGGCGCTGAAAGCGGAAGGAATGCTCCCCGATCTAGACGAAAGCGAAGAGATCAACGCCTGCTCGGTGAAAATTACCGTGGATGTGGACGGACATGACGAAGACTGGCTTCTGATGTTTAAAAACGAAACACACAACCATCCGACTGAAATAGAACCGTTCGGCGGTGCGGCCACCTGCCTCGGCGGCGCGATCCGCGATCCGCTTTCCGGGCGCAGCTATGTTTATCAGGCGATGCGCGTCACCGGCGCGGCCGACCCGACGGTACCGCTCTCCCAGACGCTTGCGGGCAAGCTGCCACAGCGCAAAATCGTAACGACCGCCGCGGCAGGCTACAGCTCCTACGGCAACCAGATCGGTCTGGCGACCGGACATGTGGCGGAGGTGTATCACCCCGGCTACGCGGCAAAGCGCATGGAAATCGGCGCGGTCATCGGCGCAACCCCGGCGGACCATGTCGTGCGCGAATGCCCAGACCCAGGCGATATTGTCGTCCTGCTCGGCGGCCGCACCGGCCGCGACGGCTGCGGCGGTGCGACCGGTTCCTCAAAATCCCATACGCTGGAATCCCTGGAATCCTGCGGTGCGGAAGTCCAGAAGGGCAACGCGCCCATCGAACGCAAGCTCCAGCGGCTGTTCCGGAACGGTGAGGTGACCCGGCTCATCAAGCGCTGCAACGACTTCGGCGCGGGCGGCGTTTCCGTCGCCATCGGGGAGCTTGCCGACGGGCTGGAGATCAATCTGGACGCCGTGCCGAAGAAATATGACGGGCTGGACGGCACCGAACTTGCGATCTCCGAATCACAGGAGCGCATGGCGGTGGTTGTATCCCCGGAAAACGCAGACCGCTTTATTGCTTATGCCCATAAGGAAAATCTGGAAGCCACCGTCGTCGCGAAGGTAACCGAAACCCCTCGTCTGGTGATGAACTGGAACGGAAAGCGGATTGTGGATTTATCCCGCAGTTTCCTGAATTCCAACGGAGCCGTTAAGCATACCGATGTTGAAATTGAGGCACCGCGCCACTTTGTGCGCAGTCATCCCGAAAAAACGCTGCGCGAGAAATGGCTGGCCGTCATGGAAGGCCTCAACGTCTGCTCCCAGAAAGGCCTTGTGGAACGGTTTGACAGCACCATCGGCGCGGGCACCGTCCTGATGCCGTTCGGCGGTAAGACACAGCTGTCCCCCGCGCAGGCGATGGCCGCGAAGATTCCCGTCCTTGGCGGCGAGACCACGACCGCGTCCCTGATGGGCTGGGGGTTCAACCCCGATCTCTCCCAGTGCAGCCCATATCATGGCGCCATGAACGCGGTCATTGAATCGGTCGCGAAAGTAGTCGCGGCGGGCGGCAGCAGCCGGAAATGCTGGCTGACCTTTCAGGAATATTTCGAGCGCACCAAAAACGACCCAAAACGCTGGGGCAAGCCGATGGCCGCCCTGCTGGGCGCGCTGGAAGCGCAGCTTTCACTTGGAATCGGCTCCATCGGCGGCAAGGATTCCATGAGCGGCAGTTTTGAAGACCTAGACGTTCCGCCCACGCTGGTCTCGTTCGCGGTCTCAGTCGCGCATACCGGTCAGATTGTTTCCACCGAGTTTAAACAGGCCGGGCATAAGGTCTATCTGGTGACCCCCGGCTTCAACGAAAACCGGCTCCCGGATTTTGAGAGCGTCAAACACGTGTTCCGCCTTGTCGAATCGCTGACTGCCGAAGGCAAGGTTGCCGCGGCGTGGACGCTGGGTTACGGCGGCGTCTGCGAAGGCATCACGAAGATGTGTCTCGGCAACCGCCTTGGATTTGACTTTTCCGCCACCTTTGACGATACCGCCCTGTTTGACCCGATTTACGGCGGGTTCCTGCTTGAAGCAAAGGAGGAACTCCCCGGCCTTCCCTGCATCGGCACCGTCTCGTCCTCCTACGCGGTGAAATACGGGTTCGACTCGATCCCGCTGGAGGAAGTGCAGGAGCGCTGGGAAAAGAAGCTGCAAAAGGTGTTCCCCTATCTGCTGAAACCGGAAAAAAAGGATGTTCCCGTATACAGCCATGCAAATTCGGCTAAACTGACATCGGGCATGAAAATTGCGAAGCCGCGCGTGCTGATCCCGGTTTTCCCCGGCACCAACTGCGAATATGATACCGCGCGCGCTTTCCGGCTTGCGGGGGCGGAACCGGAAATTTTTGTGGTGCGAAACCTGACCGCTTCGGACATCCGGGAAAGCGTTGATGCTTTCGCCAGAAGTATTCAAGGCAGCCAGATCATCGCCCTTCCGGGCGGCTTTTCCGGCGGTGATGAACCGGACGGCTCCGGAAAATTCATCACGGCGTTCCTGCGTAACCCGCGCATCCGGGACGAGGTACATGAACTGCTCAGGAACCGGGACGGACTGATGTGCGGCATCTGCAACGGGTTTCAGGCCCTGATCAAGCTGGGGCTGGTGCCATACGGCGAAATCCGCGATATGGATGAAACCTGCGCCACACTGACCTTCAACACCATCGGGCGGCACCAGAGCATGCTGGTTCGCACCCGGATCGCTTCTAACAAGTCTCCGTGGCTGATGAACATGCGGCCAGGCGAGATTCACACCGTCGCGATTTCCCACGGAGAAGGACGGTTTGTCGCTCCTGAGGCTCTGATCCGGCAGCTTGCCGACAACGGGCAGATTGCGACGCAGTATGTTGACCTGGACGGTCAGCCGTCGCTTGACATCCGCTTTAATCCCAACAACTCGTTTGATGCGATTGAAGGCATTACCAGCCCGGACGGGCGGGTATTGGGCAAGATGGGCCATTCGGAGCGCACCGCGCCCGATCTTTATCAGAATGTGGAAGGCTGCAAATTCCAAAACCTGTTTGGCGGAGCGGTCGATTACTTCATAAAATAATATTGTCTTTCGAATTTACAGACAGGCAGCGATGAATATTACAGCAGCTATGGCAGACACATCTGTCATAGCTGCTGTAGTTTCAGGAACACTATAACTGTTGCAAGGAGGTGCAGCCAATGACAGGCAGACGAAAAATAGGGATGCTGCTGACAGCGGCCGCACTCGTTTTTGGTATCGGGGTCATCGGCTGGCTGATATGGAAGTTTTATCCCGCTATAATGAGTCTGATGCAGCCGGAGAAGATGGCTGCTTTCCGGGAAAGGCTGAACGCTTTTGGCATCTGGGGTGCAGCGGCGTTGTTCGCCATTCAGGCGCTTCAGGTGATTTCGGGCATTATTCCCGCGCTGCCGATTCAGGTTTGTGCAGGCATCACATACGGTACGCTTGGCGGCCTGCTTCTCTGCATGGCGGGTATTCTTGCCGGAAGCGCTTTTGTCTTTGCCGCTGTCAAAAAGTTTGGGCAGCCGTTGGTCGATCGGTTTTTCCCTCTGCAAAAGCAGCATAGACTTCAGTTTCTGTATCATCACAGCCGGCTGGACCGGATTGTTTTCCTCTTATATCTGCTTCCTGCCATGCCGAAAGACGTGCTCACCTATCTTGCAGCTTTGACTCCTCTGTCGCTGCGCAGATACCTTCTGCTCACCCTGACCGCACGGATTCCTTCTGTCCTCTGCGCAACCTTTGCCAGCGACGCGATCATGGAAGGAAACTACATCAGCGCAGTCGTCGTGTTCTGTATTTCGGGAGCACTCGGAGTTCTGTGCATGTTTTTCAGCAGGCAGATTTTTGCATGGATGAAACGGCTGAAAAGGCAATAAGCATATAAAAAACCCCTCCTGTCTAAAAACAGGAGAGGTTCGTCCTCCGGCCGCTTCCCTAAAACCAGAGAGAGGCATAACCGATGCCCTTCAGGCATGATATCTCAAAATGGCGGCATTGTCAAGACATGTAGCAAAATCTTGCAAGAAAAATTGCATTTTATATATCTGAGACATCGGAATTCATCAGGAAAGCTGCTTCCTAAGCGGGAGAATGTCCTGATATACGGCATGATAGCGCGGCGGAATCACTTTATCCAGATGGCAGCTTCCAAAAAACCAGTGCTTGAACCTTACCGTTTTTGTAATCTCATCGAGAAACGCGGCAAGCTGGTTTGTATGCGTACTGTCCATATTCAAGAAACTGCTGACACCGGAGGAGGGGGAGTGCGTGACGATATAATCCACCACATTCCCGTGTTTGGCAAGGTTTTCGCGCGCGTAATCGAGTTCCTCTTTTGTGGGGAGTTCCCCGACCCACCAGGTTTTCCCTTCCTGCCGCGTATCGGTATCGAAGCTTTCGCCGCCCCCGAAAACGAAAATATTGTCGCTTTCGATGGTATAAATTTCGCCGCGCAGCAGCTGATAGCACCGTCCGCTGATATGACGCGCCCTGCCTCCGCAGAATTCCTCAGCCGGATACTCGCCGAGCAGGTCGAGATTGTCATGGGTGCCTTCCAGAAACAGCAGATGGTAACGGCGCTTTCCAAGCCATTGCAGCAGCTTTTTTTCTTCTTTGGAGCCGTCCCAGACAAAGCCGAAATCTCCGCAGACGATCAGCGTGTCATTTTTTTTCAGCCGCTTTACCGCGCGGGTCTTAAACCGCTCGATGTCCGCGTGGGTATCCCCTGTCACATAAATCATAGGCTTCTCTCCTAATCCATAAACTCGGCACCCGCCAACATTTCAGCAGGTTGGATTCTGAGGCATCTTGTTACGATACGATAAAACGGTTCCGACTACGATCCACTGCGTCCTTACCGGGAGGCGGCTTCAATTGCCTGCCGCAGGTCCGCAATCAGATCTTCGGCATTTTCAATGCCAATCGAGAGGCGGATCGTCTCCGGCGAGATGCCGCTTTCCACAAGCTGCTCGTCGGAAAGCTGGCTGTGTGTGGTTGTGGCGGGGTGGATCACCAGCGAGCGGACGTCGCCTACATTTGCCACATGGCTGAACAATTTCAGCGAATCAATGAATTTCGCGCCGGCTTCCCGGCCGCCTTTCAGCCCAAAGGTAAACACGCCGCCGGCTCCGCTGGGCAGATATTTCTGCGCAAGCGCGTGATATTTGTCGCCGGCAAGCCCGGGATAGTGAACAAATGATACCTGCGGATGATCGCTGAGATACTGCGCAATGGCAAGCGCATTGTCGGAATGGCGCTGCATACGCAGGGAAAGCGTCTCCACGCCCTGCAGGACAAGGAATGCGTTAAAAGGTGAGCAGCAGGCGCCCAGATCGCGCAGCATCATTGTGCGCAGCCGGGTGATAAAGCCGGTGTTGCCGGGGCAGTCGGCAAATATAACGCCATGATAGCTGACGTCCGGTTCATTATAGAGCGGGAAGCGGGGGTTCCCTTTAAATTTGAATGTCCCGGCATCGGTGATGATGCCGCACATGGAGGTGCCATGCCCCCCGAGGAACTTCGTCGCGGAATGCACCACATAATCGGCACCGAACGCGATCGGCTTGAGCAGGTAAGGGGTGGTAAAAGTCGAATCGACAATCAACGGGATACCGTGGCGGCGGGCAATTTCCGCGATGGCGGAAATATCCGCGACATTGGCATTCGGATTACCGATTCCTTCCACGAAAAACGCTTTTGTACGGTCGGTTACAGCCTTTTCCCATGCATTCAGATCGTCCGGGTCCACAAAAATGGTCTTAATGCCAATGCGTCCCAGCGTCACGCCCATCATGTTGATGGCGCCGCCATAGATGCAGATCGAGGAAACGATCTCATCCCCTGCACCCGCGAGGTTCAGGAAAGCATTGAACATTACAGCATGGCCGGACGACATGGCCAGCGCGCCCACGCCTCCGTCCAGTGCCGCCACACGACGTTCCAGCGCGTCCACCGTGGGGTTGCTCAGTCTGGTATAGATGTTCCCCGGCACCTTCAGTTCAAAAAGCTCCTTGGCATGCTGCGTATCATTAAATGTATATGCAGTAGTTTGATAAATAGGAAAGGTGACCGAATGAGTTTCCGGGTCGGGCTGTGTACCGGCATGTACCATTAGCGTGTCGAATCCAAGCTGTTTGTCGGCATAATCCAACATAGATTTCCCTCCTGCTCTATAAAATGCCATATTTTGATCTTTTCTTTTTCGCCTTTTTTTGGTATACTTAGAATAAATGTGGCTAATCTACTAAATGTACGGATTTTATTTTATCACATTTTTCCTGGCACTGCAATTAGAATTCCTCGCCGGAACGGTAAATTGCATGCTGTTTTCTGTTTTGTTCCCATTGCTAAATTCCGCCGCGGCATATGGGATTCACCGCAACGGCAGCGGAGAAATGGATTATGCTATGAAAAAAACCGCGTTTTTTATGACGCTCGTGATACTTTTGACATCACTTTCCTGCCCCCTGCTGGCAGCGCCCAGCAGTTCTGCCTCTCAGTCTTCGTCATCCGCGTCTTCTTCGGAAAGTTCATCCTCATCGGCATCATCTTCCTCCGGGGAATCTTCTTCGCCTTCCTCCGACGCAGAGCAACCTGCCTCTTCTTCCAAGGTGCCCACCGCAGACAATGTTTATTCCCACGCCGCTTATATGGTAAATCTGGACTCCGGCACCGTTTTATTTGAAAAAAATGCGCAGGAACGTATCTGGCCCGCCTCGCTGACCAAGATTATGACCTGCATCGTCGCTTTGGAGGAAGTGGGGGATATTGACAAGGAAACCACCTCCCTGAGCGCAGATATTCAGACCTATCTCTACAATCTGGGCGGCGTCTCGCTTGGGGATATCCGGATGGGCGAAACCTTTACCATCCATCAGCTTCTCTACGCGATGATGCTCCAGTCCGCCAACGAAGCAGCCATGATGGTGGGGGCTTACGTAGGGAAAGGCGACATTGACGTTTTTATCGAAAAGATGAATCAGAAAGCAAAGGAGATCGGCGCAAAAAATACCCATTTCAGCAATACAACAGGCCTGCATGACGAGGATAATTATTCCACCGCCTATGATCTGGCCCTGATTACCGAATATGCCATGAAGAACCCCATCTTTGCAGAACTCGTTACAGCTCTGTATTACGACTGCCCGCCGACGGAAAAGCACCCGAATGGAGTTACCTGGTCGTCGATCAACTACATGCAGCAGGTCGGCAACGAATATTATTATGAGGGTATCAAGGGGGTTAAAACCGGTTCCCTGCCTGATTCGGATGTCGGAGGCGGCGGAATCCGCAATTTTATTTCCACTTGCACCCGCAACGGTTATACTTACCTGACGGTATGCATCGGCGCCCCGCAGGAGCGGGAGGATGGCCTGAGATTTGAAAATAATCTCGCTTTTCTTGATACGCGCAATCTTTACAACTGGGCTTTTGAAAATTTCACGGTAAAAACGCTGATGGATGTAGGCGATGAGGTGGCTGAAGTTCCTGTCCGCCTCTCATGGGACGTCGACCACATCAAGCTTTTGGCAGGCGGCAAATTTGCTTCCCTGGTCGCAAACGAGGTTACGGAGGACAGCCTGCAGAAACTTGTGGAAATTCCGGAGAACATTGACGCGCCTGTGACAAAAGGGGATGAAGTCGGATATGTCAAGCTCATGCTCAACGGTGAGGAAGTCGGCCGCGTAAACCTGCTGGCCGCCCAGTCGGTGGAGCGCAGTTCCGCGCTTTATTACGCGGATGTCGTGAAGTCTTTCCTCAGCACATTCCTGTTTAAATTTGTGCTCTCCTTTGTAATTGTGATCCTGATCCTTTATATGGTTCTGATGATTATCCGCAATCGCAACCGCCGCCGCTATCGGATGCGCAGAAAGCGCCCGCCCACGAGACGCTGACGGTTACAGAAAAATCCAGGAGCGTTTTTTTATGAGACGCCCCTGGATTTATTTGATAGGGATGCAGTAAATGTTGCCTGATTTCGCACCTAGAAGAGGAAAGACAGCAAAAAAGGAGGACCTTACATGCATCATAAATCGAATATTCAAACCATATTGGCAATTGCCGCTGCCTTTTCCATCGTCCTGACCGGCTGCGGCGCTGCGAAGTCCAGCACTTCCGCTGCCCGGTCGATAGCAGCCCCCGCGGAAATTGCCGCTTCCCCCCAGATGGAATACGGAGCCCTTGCCGACGCGGCCATGAGCGCAGAAAGCGCCGCACAAGATAACGGGGCTATGAAACTGCAAAGTACAGCCGAATCGGCGCCGGCCGCTCCTTCCGAACGCAAAATTGTCAAGCGCAGCGAGCTCTCTCTCGAAACGAAAGAATTCGACACCGCACTTTCAAAGCTGGTTCAACTCGTGGAATCCGCCGGCGGCTATGTGGAAGGGCAAAGCACCAACGGGCGGAGCCTGAACAATCGGGATACCTATTACTCCCGCAGTGCGGAAATACGCGCAAGGATTCCCGCCGATAAGCTGGATGAGGTGACCTCTTCGGTCGGAGAGCTATGCAACATTGTTTCCCGCAATGATTCCACCGACGATATCACCGATACCTACTATGACTCGCAGGCCCATCTGGATGTGCTGAAAGTACAGGAGGAGCGGCTGCTGGATATCCTCGGAAAAGCGGAGAAACTGGAGGATGTCGTAACGCTGGAAAAGGCTCTGTCCGACGTGCGGTATCAAATCGAGTCGCTGACTGCCTCCTTAAAGCGGATGGACAGCCAGGTTACTTATTCTTACCTGAATCTGTACTTACAGGAGGTCGGTGAATATAACCAGCCTGTCAACACGCCCAAAAGCTTTGCCGACCGGCTCTCCGCCACTTTTTCCAGATCAATTTCCCACGTAACCAATTCTGTGCAGGGCGTTGTCCTGTTTGTCGTTGAAGTTATTCCGGCGCTTCTGTTCTGGGGAATCGTCATCGCGGTAATTCTGCTGATTCTCTATAAGGGTATGGCCGGCATTTCCGCGCGCCGAAACAGAAAGCTCGGAAATGCTATGGATAATCCAGCAGCGGAACCTCTGTCGAAGGACGAAGAAACAAAATAAAGACCAGATAACTGCATATAAAAAAGACCGTCCGGATGGACGGTCTTTTTTATATGCAGTCATTATTTGACTTCGACGGTAGCGCCGGCTTCTTCCAGCTTCTTCTTCAGTTCATCAGCATCAGCCTTGGAAATGCCTTCCTTGACCGGCTTAGGAGCATTGTCAACCAGATCCTTAGCCTCTTTCAGGCCCAGACCGGTGATCTCTTTGACGATCTTGATAACGCCCATCTTGGAACCGCCGGCATTTGCCAGGATTACGTCAAATTCGGTTTTCTCCTCAGCAGCGGGAGCGGCAGCAGCGGCACCGCCAGCAACCATTACCGGAGCAGCGGCGGAAACGCCGAACTCTTCCTCAATCGCCTTGACAAGCTCGTTGAGCTCGAGGACAGTGAGGGTTTTAATATCTTCTACAAACTTCAAAATTTTCTCAGAAGCCATGATAGTTTACCTCCTATAATCTTGTTTTCAAATTTGTTGCTGCACAAAATTTATTCGGCAGCAGGAGCGCCTTCACCGTTCTTTTCGGCAACTGCATTGAGTGCAACAGCAAGGCCTCTGATGTTGCCCTGCAGCGCGCTGCACAGCATGGAAAGCAGACCTTCTCTGTTGGGGAGTTTGCCCAGTTCGGCAACCTTGGCTGCGTCGATCACGCCGCCATCGACAAATCCGGCTTTGACAACGAACTTGCCTTTGCTGTCTTCTGCGTATTTCGTCAGGATTTTTGCGGCGGCAATCTGATCACCATCGCTGATGGCCAGCGCAGTGGTGCCCTCGAGGACATCATTGAGCGCCTCATATCCGACTTCTTTCGCAGCGAAACGGAGCATTGTGTTTTTTACAACCGCATAATCGACGCCGGCTTCTCTGAGCTCTTTACGAAGCTTCGTGTCATTAGCGACGGTAATTCCCTTGTAGTCCACCACAACGCCTGCAGCCGCGTTCTTCAGCTTGGAAGTCAGCTCAGCAACCGTTTCTTTTTTCTGTGATAAAATCTTTTCGCTTGGCATATGATTCACCTCCAAGTCAAGTCAAAAATATACAAAAAAAGCCTTTTCCGCACTACCGCGGAAAAAGCAGAACAAAACAGCGTAATACGCATATTTGAAACGCCTCTCCTCGGCAGGCAGGTTAAAAACCTTTATGTCTTACGACACCTGCTGTCTCAGGACAGCTTATATAGTTTAACATATCAACAATCACTTGTCAATAGGCATTGAGAAGCAGGGCGGGGGCCGCCGGCCCGCGCCCTGCAATCAGCTTACTGGAAACGTCCGGGATTGATCTTGATGCCGGGGCCCATAGTAGTTGCAACCACACAGGACTTCACATACTGGCCTTTGGCCGCAGCCGGCTTCGCTTTTACGATAGCAGACAGCAGGGTATCGAAGTTCTGCTGAAGCTTTTCCGTTCCAAAGGAAACCTTGCCGATCGGGCAGTGGATGATGTTGGTTTTGTCAAGACGGTATTCGATCTTACCGGCTTTCGCGTCGATGACAGCCTTGCCGACATCCGGAGTAACAGTACCGGCTTTCGGGTTCGGCATCAGGCCGCGGGGTCCGAGGATTTTACCCAGACGGCCCACAACGCCCATCATGTCAGGCGAAGCGATTACGACGTCGAAATCCATGAAGCCTTCCTTCTGGATACGCTCCATCAGGTCTTCAGCGCCAACAAAATCGGCGCCGGCATTCAGGGCATCCTGCACCTTGTCGCCCTTGGCAAAAACAGCCACGCGGACTTTTTTACCGGTTCCGTTCGGAAGAACCACGGCGCCGCGGACCTGCTGATCCGCGTGACGGGAGTCAACGCCCAGGCGGACATGAACTTCTATCGTTTCATCAAATTTAGCTTTGCCGGTCTTGGTGCAAAGATCCAAGGCCTCCGGCGTATCATACAGCTTCTGACGTTCGATCAGTTTCGCACTGTCAGAATATTTCTTACCATGTTTCATCTATTCTTTTCCTCCTTAGAGTGGTCATTAGCGGATTTTTCCTCCCACCCGGGAGCTTAGTCTGCTACTTCAACGCCCATGCTGCGGCAGGTGCCTGCGATCATGCTGATTGCTGTCTCAACATTTGCAGCGTTGAGGTCGGGCATTTTCAGCTCCGCAATTTTCTGCAGCTGTTCCCTGGTAATCTTGCCAACCTTGGTCTTGTTGGGCACACCGGAACCGCTCTGCAGGTTAATCGCTTTCTTAATCAAAACAGCCGCGGGCGGCGTTTTGGTAATAAAGCTGAAGGAACGGTCGGCATACACGGTGATGACAACCGGGATGATCATGCCAACTTCGTTTTTTGTGCGCTCGTTAAAATCCTTTGTAAAAGCCATGATGTTTACGCCATGCTGACCTAAAGCAGGACCAACCGGCGGTGCAGGCGTTGCTTTGCCTGCCGGAATCTGCAGCTTAATAAAGCCGACTACCTTTTGAGCCATTTTAAAGCACCTCCAAAATTAGTGGTTCATTTCGGAACAAATAAATTTTGTTCCTCCCACAAGCCGGTTCACACCGGCTCATATCGCCGGATTTACACCGGCATCCTCTAAAGAGCCCGTGCCGAAACACAGGCTGCACAAAGGCGGCATCCGACCGCGGATTATTCCAGCGGTTCGATCTGATCCAGTTCAAGCTCGACAGGCACGTCCTTACCCATCATGGAAACGGTGACCCTGACGACTCCGTTCTGCAGGTCGATCTCATCAACCACACCGATGAAGCCCTCAAGGTAGCCGTCCGCCACCTTGACCGAATCGCCCGCCGCGAAATTGACCTCAATATTCTTAACCTCAACCCCCAGCCGTTCCACTTCCTCTTCTGTCAGGGGAACCGGCTTGGAGCCCGGGCCTACAAAGCCCGTGACGCCGCGGATGTTGCGGACAACATACCAGCTGTCGTCGGTCATAATCATCTTCACAAGCACATAGCCCGGGAAAATTTTGCGTTCAACCTCGCGTTTTTTGTTGTCCTTAATCTCCGTAACCGTTTGAGTGGGGACTTTCACCTCAGCAAACAAATCGTGGAGCTTGCGGTTTTCTACCGCTTTTTCAATGTCGGAAGCAACCTTATTCTCATACCCGGAATAGGTGTGCACCACATACCATCTCATTGCGTCAGCCATTCGCGTTCCTCCCACTCAAAAGATTCGTTCTTTCCAAAGCCCATTCTTACAGCAGGCTGAGGAGCAGTTTGACCAAGTAAGAAACGAGAATGTCGAAACCGCCGACAAATATTCCGGAAATCACAATCACGACCAAGACAATAATGGTGTTATTGATAATTTGGCTTTTGCCGGGCCAGACAATCTTTTTGAACTCGCCCTTTACGTCCCGAAAGAAGCGTTTTGCTTTTGCGATGAAACCGGGTTTTTTCGAAACTGCATTATCTGCCATGTCAAGACCCGCCTTTCATGCTTACTTTGTTTCTTTGTGAAGGGTATGCTTCCGGCAGAACTTGCAGTATTTGTTCATCTCAAGCCTGTCGGGATCATTCTTCTTGTTTTTCATGGTGTTGTAATTGCGCTGTTTGCACTCTGTGCATGCTAGAGTAATTTTTACTCTCATTTCGGCACCTCCTGATTATACCGGAATTTTTTGCCTCCCTCGTGAAAGGAAACGCTTTGTTTTTGGACATAAAAAAATAACCCTTTTAGAGGTATCACTATTGTATCATAACCCAAAGGGCTCGTCAAGCCCCTATCTACCGATGTTTGCAGACTTTTTTCGGTTATTTTTCTGCAATTCGGCCGAAATAACAAAAATGACATCTTTTATCGCTTTCTTAGCTGCTTTCTATGATAGCATATTCTTGTCGTATTTCATAGCAAACCGTTCTATTTTGTCCATAATCTTATCCATATTTCAATTGCGTACTATGTGAAGATATGCTAGAATATAAATTGAAATATTATATATTATGATTAGAAGTACCGCCCCTCTCTGAGGAACGGCTGAAATGAGGTATGTGTTTTGGATAAAAAAACGGTGGCGGTCGTTTTCGGCTCCGTCTCCAGCGAGTATGAAGTGTCTCTTATCTCCGCAGCTTCCGTACTGCGCAACATCCCCCGCGACCGTTATGATGTGGTCATGCTCGGCATCACAAAGGACGGCCGCTGGTATGAATATACCGGGGACATTGACCTGATTCAGCAGAATAAGTGGCTCGAAAGCGGCTGCATCGCCCCTGCGATTCTCTCCCCCGACCGTTCGGTGGGGGGCATTCAGCGGCTGACATCCGGCGGTGTGGAAAACCTGCGGGTTGACGTGGTATTCCCTGTTCTGCACGGTGAGCATGGAGAGGACGGTACCATACAGGGTCTGCTGGAGCTCGCGGGGCTTCCTTATGTGGGATGCGGCGTGCTGGCGTCCTCAACCTGCATGGACAAGGAAACGACCCATATCCTGCTGGAAGCGGCCGGGATCAAGACGGCCCCGTGGGCCGCGATTACCCGTCCGGAGCTTGAACGGTTTTCAGAAATCGAGCCTCTGCTCGCGAAAAAACTGGGATATCCCCTCTTCATCAAGCCGGCCAACACGGGATCTTCCGTGGGGGTAAGCAAGGCAAAGGACAAGGACGCGCTTTATCAGGCGCTGGTAACCGCCTTTCGGTACGACCGCAAGGTGCTTGTTGAAACCGCCATTTCGGGCGACGAGGTTGAGTGCGCCGTTCTCGGCAATTATCAGGACTGCATCCCGTCCGTTGTCGGAGAAATCGTTCCCCATCATGAATTTTATGACTATGAGGGAAAATATCTCGATAATTCCACAGATTTATACATCCCCGCACGGATTCCGGAAGCCGTTTCCGAAAAAATCAGGCATACGGCCTGCCGCGCGTTTGCTGTCATGGGATGCACAGGACTTTCCCGTGTTGACTTCTTTGCCCTGCACAACGGCGGGGTCATTGTCAACGAAATCAACACGATCCCCGGCTTCACTTCTATTTCGATGTATCCCAAACTGTTCGAAGCCGCCGGAATCTTGTATCCCGAACTAATCGACCGTCTGCTGCGGCTGGCTTTGGAAAAAGCCGGCGCCTGATAGTTACAGGCCGGAACTAAAAACTGAAAGGAGGCAGCATGCATGGACAATCGGGCCATCGGTATTTTTGACTCGGGATTAGGGGGGCTTACTACCGTAAAGGAGCTTCGGCGTCTGCTGCCGAACGAGCACATCATTTATTTTGGTGACAACGGCCGGGTCCCGTACGGAAACCGGGGCCGGGAAACCATCCGAAAGTATGCCATGCAGGATATTCGCCTGCTGCTCAGTCATGACGTGAAGCTGGTAATTGCCGCCTGTGGGACTGTCAGCTCCATGATGACGCCCGAAATGCAAAACAGTATCGGCCTTCCGTTTTCCGGGGTCGTGCTTCCTTCCGCGCAGGCGGCCTGCGCGGCTTCCTCCACGGGGCAGATCGGCGTGATCGGTACCACCGCCACAGTGCGGTCGGGAGCCTACGGGCGCGCAATCAGAGCCATCCGTCCCGAAGCCAGAGTGTTCGGCAACGCGTGCCCCCTGTTCGTGCCGCTTGTGGAAAACGGATTTATCCAGCCGGACAACGAAATCACGCTGAAAGTTGCAAAACTATATCTGGAACCGATGATTGAATCGAACGTGGACACGCTGATTCTGGGCTGCACCCATTATCCGATTATCTACGATATCATCAATCAGGTGCTGGATTACAAAGTGACGCTGATTGATCCGGGCAGAGAGGTTGCAAAGTGGGCGCAGAATTTCCTGACAAGCAGCGGCATACTGCGGGAAGGAGAAGGAAGCTGTGAATACTATGTTTCCGATTCTCCCGAACTGTTTTCCGATACCGCAGCCATCTTCCTTGGCGGGGACATTCAGGGGGAAGTGGAACAGATTGACATAGATTCCTTCTGACTGATTTGGGCCCGATTTGGAAATGCTTACATAATGAACTCCTTGGGGTTCATGCACAAGGCGAAATAAACAAAGGATTGAACAGAATGAAAAAAGACGTTTTAATAGAAATTAAGGGTGTCTATAAACAGGATGGGGACGAAGACCAGGTGGAGCTTTTTACTACCGGCTCTTATTATAAGCGCAACGGGCATTATTACATCGCTTATGACGAATCCGAGGCCACCGGTTTTGAAGGCACCCGCACAGTTCTCAAGGTGGAGGACAGCGACCGTGTCACCCTGCAGCGCACCGGCAGTTCAAAAAGCCAGCTGATCGTGGAGCGCGGTGTCCGCCACCAATGCCATTATGATACCGGCTACGGCCCGATGATGATCGGTGTTTCAGGTGACCGCGTGGTTTCCACGCTGGGGGAACACGGCGGCCAGCTTGAGTTTGCGTATTCGCTGGATGTCAACACCCTGCTCGCGAGTGAAAATTCCGTTTATGTGAATGTGCGGGAGCAGCCCCAGTCATAATGGACACAGTCGTTTATCCGCTCGGAAAGAATCAAGAATGAATAATAGGATGTGTAAACGCATGACGAACCCCGTTTCTGAAGCTAAAAATTCGATTGCCGCCCTTGTAACCGCGGCGCTTGAGCAGTCCGTTGCTTCCGGCGTGCTGCCGGAATGCGGCGGACTTCCCTCTTTCGTGGTGGAAATCCCCGCCGATACCAGCCACGGCGACTTTGCGACCAACGCCGCGATGGTTTCCGCGCGCGCTTTCCGCTGCGCCCCCAGAAAAGTGGCGGAAGCCCTCTGCGCAAACCTGCGTCTGGACGGCACCGCTTTTGACCGCGTGGAAATCGCGGGCCCCGGATTCATCAACTTTTTCCTCTCCGCCAAATGGTTTGCGGGCGTGGTCCGCTCCATTCTGGAAGAGGGCGATTCCTACGGCCGCACCGACTACGGCCACGGTGAGAAGGTGCAGGTGGAATTTGTCTCCGCGAACCCCACCGGCCCGATGCACATGGGGAACGCCCGCGGCGGCGCAATCGGCGACTGCCTGGCGGCGGTGCTTGACTGGTCGGGCCATGCGGTAACCCGTGAATTCTACATCAACGACGCCGGCAATCAGGTGGAAAAGTTCGGAAAATCGCTGGAGGCGCGCTATCTGCAGATCTATCTGGGCGAGGACGCCGTGGAATTTCCCGAGGACGGTTATCACGGCGCGGATATTCTGGAGCGTGCGCGTGAATTTGCCGGACTTCACGGCGACAGCTATCTGAACGCGGACGGCGAAGCCCGCAAAAAGGCGCTGGTGGAGTTTGCCATGCCCAGAAACATTGAAAAGCTGAAAACGGACCTTGCCAGCTACCGCATCCAGTATGATGTCTGGTTCCCCGAAAGCACGCTGCACAATGGCGCGGTGGACGAGGCAATTCACAAACTGACCGAACGCGGCATGACCTATGAAAAGGAAGGCGCGCTGTGGTATAAGGCAACCGAAAACGGCGGTGAGAAGGACGAGGTTCTGGTTCGCGCCAACGGTTTCCCGACCTATTTCGCGGCGGATATCGCCTATCATTATAATAAATTCGCGGTGCGCGGATTCGACCGTGTCATCAATGTATGGGGCGCCGACCACCATGGCCATGTCGCCCGTCTCAAGGGCGCCATGGACGCCATTGGTCTCGACGGAAGCAAGCTGGATATTGTCCTGATGCAGCTTGTGCGCCTGATGAAGGACGGACAGCCCTACAAAATGTCAAAACGCACCGGGAAGGCGATTTCGCTGACCGACCTGCTCGAAGACGTGCCGGTGGACGCCGCGCGGTTCTTCTTCAACATGCGCGAACCGAATTCCACGCTTGATTTTGACCTTGACCTGGCGGTGGAGCAATCCTCCCAGAATCCGGTTTATTATGTGCAGTACGCCCACGCGCGCATCTGCACGCTGCTGCGCAAGCAGGAGGAAGCCGGCATCCGGCCGCGTCCCTGCACAGAGGAAGAACTGTGTTCGATGAACTCCTCCGCCGAAATCGAGCTGGCGCGCACCCTCGCGCGGTTCCCGCAGGAGATTATCGACGCCGCGCGGAATTATGATCCCGCGAGACTGACCAAATATGCGGTTGAAATCGCGACCGGATTCCACAAATATTACGATTCCTGCCGCATCAAAGGCGAGGCGGAACCGCTGATGCAGGCCAGAATGAACCTGTGCCTCGCGACAAAAGCCGTCCTGCACAACGTTTTGACGCTGCTGAAAATCTCGGTTCCGGAATCCATGTGACTGGTATTTTCAAATCATAACATAAAGAAAAGGATTGGTGTCATTAGCATGAACGAAACAGGCCGATTACGACTGCCGCTGCTTTTAGACGGCGCGACAGGCACCGAGTACATGAAAGCAGGGATGCCTTCCGGGATCTGTGTGGAACAATGGGCCGGCGAACACCCCGGGATCGTCCGCGATGTAGTTTGCCGCTACGCCGACGCGGGCAGTGACATTGTCTATGCCCCCACCTTTCTCGCCAATGCCGGCAACCTGAAAATGTACGGCCTCAGCGAGCAGGCAGCGGAACTGAACGGAAAAATCGTGGGTATCGTCAGGGAGAGCCTCGCCGCCCGCGATGTCAAAATCGCGGGCGACATGTCCACCACCGGGCTGATGTGCGAGCCGTTCGGTGACACGGAGTTTGTCCATATCGTCGGCATCTACGCCGAGCAGGCCTCCGCCCTTGCGGAAGCGGGCGTGGACCTGCTCGTGGTCGAAACGATGAGTTCGCTTGCGGAATGCCGCGCGGCAGTGGTTGCGGCAAGACAGACAGGCCTGCCGGTCTTTCTGACGATGACCGTCGACAAGGAGGGCCGCACCATGTGGGGTGACGATATTCTTGCCTCGCTGGTTGTCCTGCAGGACATGGGGATCACCGCTTTCGGCATGAACTGTTCGGAAGGCCCGGATGACATGATTCCGATTTTTGAGCGTATCGCGCCTTATGCAAAAATCCCGCTGATTGCGAAACCCAATGCGGGCAATCCCGCTCTGACACCGGTCCAGTTCAGCGACCGCTGTGCCGCTTTGCTGCGGCGGGGCGTCTCCATCATCGGAGGGTGCTGCGGAACCGACCCGGACTATATCTCCGCCCTGCGGCATATGCTGGACAGTTTTGACATCGACTGTGTACACATCCCTCCCGCCGATTACAAAATTATCGCCGCCGCCCGCAGCGTTTATTATCTGAATGACGATTTGGAGTATTCAGAGCCGATTTTCTGCGAAGTGGATATGGCCGACGCCCTGCTGGAGGTATCCGGCCAGAGCTGTGACGCGGTTCTGGTCCACCTTGATACACCGGACGACGGCTACCGGTTTTCCCTGAACGCACACATGGTCGATAAGCCGGTGGCGTTTGAATCGGAATCGGTGGAAGCACTGGAAAACGCGTTGCTGCATTATCATGGAAAGGCACTGGTTGTCTCCACCTCCTGTGAACTGAGCCACGATCTGCTTGAAGAAATTGCTTCCCGCTACGGCGCTATCGTCATGTGACGCCGCGGGACCCGGACAGCCCGCCACGGACCATCTTTGGACGGCAATGTGCGGCGATTGAAAGAGAGGACAGCTAAATGGATTTACAGGCTTTTTTTACAATGTCTTATGGCCTTTATGTCGTCAGCTCTGTTTTTGACGGAAAGCAAAACGGCTGTATCGTCAATACCGTCACGCAGGTTACCGCGGAACCGCCAAAAGTATCGGTGGCAGTCCATAAGCAGAATCTTACCGCCGAGTTGATTGAAAAATCCGGCGTATTCAACGCCGTCCCGCTCACGGAGGACGCTACCATGCAGATGATCGGCCTGTTCGGGTTCCGGGAAGGACGCGGCATGGAGAAATACGCGAACATTCCGTTTGACACCGACAGCAACGGCATCTGCTACCCCACCCAGTCGGCGGCGGCTCTGTTTTCCTGCAAGGTAATTGATCGGCTTGACCTTGACACACACCTGCTGTTTGTCGGGGAAACGGTTGAGGCAAGGCGGCTTTCCGATCTGCCGGTGATGACCTACGCCTACTATCACGCGGTGAAAAAAGGAAAGACGCCTCCGAAGGCCTCTTCTTATATTCCAATATCGAAATAGAAAGGCTGTCCGGTCAAGGCGCGGCCTGAGATACGGAAAAACTCCCCGGAAGACGGCGTCTTCCGGGGAGTTTTATTTTGTTTTTCCTGCGTCAGGTCAGATTTTCAGCTTTTCAGGGGTATACCGCTTGAGCGCATCCTCGTTATAGGTAACGTCCGCCAGCGCATTTGCCCACTCATCCAGTTTGCTGTTAAACGCATCGTTTCTCAGCAGAGAAATCAGCGTGGATTTACGGGAGGTGAAATCGGCCTCGTTCTCGGTGACATCATACCGGACAAACAGATAGATGCTGCTTTCGGTTTCCACACGGGTCGGTTCGCCGATTTTTGCATTGAAGATCGCCTCGGTCACCTGTTCCTCGTAAGAAGACTGGTCGCGGCTGACAAAGGTGTACGAAGTACCGGGCTCCGGCTTGGTGACAGATGACGGGTCGCTGGCAACCTCCTTGCGGGCCTCAAAAGCAAGGTCCTCCATATTCCCGCCGTCTTTGGCAAGCTTCTCATATTTATCGATGAGTTCGCGGGCCTTTTTGGTATCCTCTTCCTTTTGGGCCGGATCTTCCGAGGAACTGAAGTTGATCGGAATCATAATGATCTTCGCAAAGTCGTTGGCAAATTTCTCTTTCAGTTCCGCCTCGGGGACTTCCTCACTTCCGCCTTCCCCGTAAATTGCCATGAATATCTGGGATTTTTTGGCGTCGTTCGTAAACAGTTCTGCATAAGACTCCTTCGAAATCCCGTTCTCCTGATAGGACTCGCCGATGTACTGCCAGTAGGACTCCACATTCTGGGAGACCGCTGTACCGGTGGCTTCATCCAGGCTCAGGCCCATTTCGTCGAATTTCTTCTCAACAGCAAGATATTGGCCGAGCGATTTTTTCGCTTCCTCGGAGATCTTCTGGGAAACGGACACGCCGTCCACCTGCTCCTTCAGCGGATTTTTCACATCCTGCGCAACTTTTGCGGTTTCCGTATAGTATGCGTTCATCAGTCCTCCGATATAAACTCCGGCGGGAACTGTCATGTCACCGGATTTGGCAACCCATGAGGTGCCGCCGCCTACTGTGCACGCGCCAAGACCGGCAGTCATTACCAAGGCAAGAACCGCGGACAGAGACTTTTTCGCAAAACCCATCTTTATCGTCCTCCTGTAAGGGGTAATTAACATACTTGAATATTATACAACCTCTTTTGAAAAAAGTCCATAAGAAATTGTAAACAATCACGTCCACAGGCTTTTATGAAGCGGCTCCGCCCATGGCCGCGAGCGCTTCGCGTATGGTTGCGAGAGGCTCCGTATCCTTCGGGATTTTGACAGAAATATAAGGCCGCGCGCCGGCGCTCACCATAACGCGTCCGCGCAGCTTAACCGCAAGGTTGCCTGCGCGCACCATATCCATGGTCTCAGGATACAGCAGAACGCTGTCCCCCCGCTGGGAAATTTCCGCAATGCCCATCAGCGAAGCCGTATTGCGCACCAGCGCCACATCCACAAGCCCTTTGACCGCTTCGGGCGGCTCCCCGAAACGGTCGATCAGTTCGTCTGTCAGATCCATCGCGTCATCCTGATTCTGAATCGCCGCGATTTTTTTATAGATATCGATGCGCTGCGCCAGATTGTCAATATAATCTTCCGGTATATGAGCGCCCACGCGCACATCCACCATACATTCAGCCGCCGGTTTTTCAGTTGCTTCGCCGCGCTGCTCGGCGACCGCCTCCGACAGCATTTTGAGATACATGTCGTAGCCGACCGCTTCCATATGCCCGTGCTGCTGGGAACCGAGGATATTGCCCGCGCCGCGTATTTCAAGGTCGCGCATCGCAATGCGGAAGCCGGAACCAAAGGAGGTAAACTCCCGGATAGCGGCAAGGCGCTTGGTGGCAATATCGGAAAGCTGCTTATCCTTTTTAAACGTCAGATAGGCAAACGCCCTCCTGTTGGAGCGCCCGACCCGCCCGCGCAGCTGATAAAGCTGGGAAAGCCCCATATGGTCCGCGTCCTCAATAATCAACGTATTGCAGTTCGGGACATCAACGCCCGTTTCAATGATCGTGGTGCAGACGAGGATATCCACCTCATAATCCAGCAGCTGCTGCCAGACGCGGGAAAGCTGCTCCTCCGTCATTTTCCCGTGGGCGGTTACAATCCGCGCATCGGGCAGCAACTGTTTGATTTTATACGCGCAGTTGTCAATGCTTTCCACACGGTTATACAGGTAAAACGCCTGCCCGCCGCGCCGCAGCTCGCGCTCCAGCGCCTGCGCGATCACGCCCCAATCGTGCTCCAGCACATAGGTCTGGACAGGGTGCCGGTCCTGCGGCGCTTCTTCAATCACCGACATGTCGCGGATTCCGCTCATCGCCATATTCAGCGTGCGCGGAATCGGCGTGGCGGACAGGGTAAGCACGTCCACAGTGGCGCGCATTTCCTTAAACTTTTCCTTATGCCGTACGCCGAACCGCTGCTCCTCATCGATGACGCAAAGCCCGATATCCTTAAATTTCACATCGTTCTGCACCAGCCGGTGGGTTCCGATCACGATATCGATTTCCCCGCGGCGCAGCTCATCCAGCACCTGCTTCTGCTCCTTCGGTGAACGAAAGCGGGACAGCAGGTCTACCTTGACCGGAAACCCCTCCATCCGCTTGCGGATGGTCTGGTAATGCTGCCATGCAAGAATCGTAGTGGGCACAAGAATCGCGCACTGCTTGCCGTCCATCACGCATTTGAACGCCGCGCGCACCGCCACTTCGGTCTTTCCGAAGCCCACGTCGCCGCAGAGCAGCCTGTCCATGGGGATCTCGCGTTCCATATCCGCCTTGATTTCCTCAATACAGCGAAGCTGGTCGTCTGTCTCGTCATAGGCGAACCGGCGTTCAAAGTCATTCTGCCAGTCGGTATCAGGCGAAAACGCATAGCCTTTGACCTGCATGCGTTTGGCATACAGCTGGGTGAGTTCCTTCGCCATATCCTCCACGGCTTTGCGGACCCGCTGGCGCGTTTTTTGCCATTCGACGGAATTCAGCTTATTGAGCCTTACCGAGGTATCCTCGCGCACCCCGATATATTTGCTGACCAGATCCAGCTGGGTGACCGGCACAAACAGCGTATCGGTGCCCGCATACCGGATGCGGATATAATCTTTCGTAACCCCCTGGATATCGCGCTTGACAATTCCCTCAAACACGCCGATCCCGTGCGCCACATGAACGACATAATCCCCCGGGACAAGATCGCTGATGTCCCGGAGTTTTTTACCCTCTTTGGGCCTTGGCCTGCGCTTGGCACTCTGAGTGACCGTCCTTGCCTGTGAAATCAGCGCAAGTTTGAGCGCGGGATATTCCATGCCCGCACTCATGCTGCTTCCGATGACATAGACCGCGCCGGACAGGCGTTCCCCTATTTTATCGCTTTCCGCGGCATTGATCTGTTCCTTGCGCAGGTCTTCGACAATTGCGGACGCGCTGCGCTTTGTTCCCGCGAACACCACCACGCAGTACCCGTTTTGCAGATAGGCGCGGATATCTTCGAGCAGGAGGGAGAATTCCCCGCTCCACGAGGAAAGCTGGACAGCATTGATATTCACCATATCGCGCAGCGGGATATCCCCCACCGATCGGGCAAAGGTATCCAGCAGGACAGTGCTGGTTTTCGCAGCCCGGGACTGCAAATCCACAAAATCCCCGGCAAACCGGTCACAGCCTTTAAACAGGATGCCTTCCTCGAGCAGCAGTTTGATATCCTCGCTGCTTTGCACCTGGACGGCTTTCAGCGCTTCACGGCAGTTCCCCGCGTCACAGAGATAGAATACGCCGTCCGGCAGATAGTCAAAAACGAGCGCCGGCTGCGGATAAAGCAGCGGCATCCACCGGTCGAGGCTCTGCGGCATGACGCCGCCTTCTATTTTTTCAATCTCCGCCGTCAGCTTTTCTTTTGCCAATTTCCCCTGCGTTCCGCGAAGGGACGCCATCGCCGCCCGGAGCAGCTTCACCAGCTTTTGCGGGCTGTCTGCAACAACCTCGGCCGCCGGCGTGATCGCAACGGACTTTACCGTGTCCTCGCGGCGCTGGGTGTCGAGCTTAAAAGTGGAAATCGTATCAATTTCGTCCCCCCAGAATTCCACGCGGAAGGGATTGGGCATATGGGGCGGGAAAAAATCCAGAATCCCGCCGCGCTGCGCAAACTGGCACACGCCGTCCACCTGGTCGCATCTGGTATAGCCCGCACCAACCAGAAAGCTGACAAGTTCAGCCATGTCATAAGATTCCCCGGCCTTCAGGGTGCGCGTTCGCGCGGAAAGGACGGCGGGCGGCATGGTATACTGCAGCGCCGCCGCTGCGGATGCCACCACAATCTTGACGCTGCCTGACACAAGCCTCCCCAGCACATTCAGCCGGGCATGTTCGTATTCTCTGGATACGCCCTCCACTTCATGGAACGTCGGCTCTCTGGACGGGAACAAAACCGCCGTCCCTTCACCCGCCATAATATTGATGTCTTCACAGATACGCATGGCGTTCGCCTCGTCCTGCACCAGCACCAGACCCCGTTTTTCAAGCAACCGTGTGATGGAAACAATCACATGCGCTTTATGCACGCCGGAAAGCCCCGTTGCCAAAACAGGAGTCTCCTGTCTTTCCACCGCTTCCATGATACGCCGAAACTCGGGTAATCCTGTCAGAAGCTGTTCTATTCCCTCCATGCGGTTTTCCTTTCTGCAGCCAATGTGTAAGTTAGTTGTACCGGTTCATGGCCTGGTCGGTCTTGCCCTCGACAATCATGACCGCGGCATCGGAAGCTGCCTCAAACATGCGGTCCAGCGTTTCGGTGTCCTCTTTGCGAAACTTTCCGAGCACCCACGCCGCAAGATCGTAATCCGGGTGCGGCTTCTTCCCCACGCCGAGCTTGATACGGGGAAATGTATCCTTTCCGGTCAGATAAATGATGCTTTTGATGCCGTTATGTCCGCCGTCGCTGCCCTGCCTGCGGATGCGCACCCGCCCAACATCCAGGCTGACGTCGTCGAACAGGACTAATACTTGTTCTGCCGGAACCTTGTGGAACTGCATCGCCTCGCGGACAGCTTCGCCGGAATTGTTCATAAAAGTGGACGGCTTCATCAACAATACGCGGTGGGGGCCGATCATGGCGTCCGCGCAAAGAGATTTGAATTTCAGGCGGTCAATTTTAACGCCCAGCTTTTCCGCAAGCGTGTCCACCGCCAAAAAGCCGGCATTGTGCCGGGTATTTTCATACTCACGCCCCGGATTTCCAAGGCCGGCAATGATGAATTCTACCGGGCCGGTGGGTGCGGACGCGGCAGATTTGGAATGAAACAAAGAAAACATATGGTCTCTCTCCCCGCAACAAAGGACGGGATATAGAATATACCCCGTCTTTGTCTGGTATTTTTGATCTTATTCTTTGATGTATGCAGTAAGAACCGAAATTTGCCGGTCTCACTTTTTTCCGCCTTTAAAATTGATATTTTTCGCGGCCCATTCTTCCCTGACCTGCTGGCGGACCCGGCCGATGGCGAGCGCGCCCGCGGGCACATCCTCATCCACGGTGGTTCCGGCAGCGGTATAGGCTCCCTCCCCAATTTGGACCGGAGGGATAATATTCGTGTTGCACCCGATAAACGCCCGGTCGCCGATGACTGTGCGGTATTTATGACAGCCATCATAATTAGCGGTCACCACGCCGCAGCCGAAGTTGCACTGGCTTCCCACATCGCTGTCGCCGATGTAGGTCAGATGCGCAACGGAGGTTTTATCCCCGATCGTGGAATTTTTGATCTCCACAAAGTCTCCGATCTTCACGCCGTTGCCCAGACTGGTGTTCGGCCGCATCTGCGCAAACGGGCCGATGGTACTGTTTTCGCCCACAAAAGCGTTTGTCATATAGCTGGCGTTTACACGGGTGCCGTTACCGACGGTGGAATCCACTAAATAAGAATTCGGGCCGATGACGCAGTGAGCGCCGATTTTGGTATTGCCCAGCAGAATGGTGCCCGGCAGAATCAGGGTGTCGTGCCCGATTGTAACCCCTTTGCCGATCACAACCCCGTCGTCGCAGGGGATATCCACGCCCTCGTCCAGATGACGGTCAATCTCCCTCTGGCGGGCAATTTCATTCAATGTTTTCAGCGCCCTGCGGTCATTGGCTCCCAGCGTAACGTTACTGTCCGGCGCGGTGTAACC
This sequence comes from Marasmitruncus massiliensis, assembly GCF_900186535.1. Taxonomy (GTDB): domain Bacteria; phylum Bacillota; class Clostridia; order Oscillospirales; family Ruminococcaceae; genus Anaerotruncus; species Anaerotruncus massiliensis_A. The sequence goes on along the minus strand of NZ_FYDE01000003.1, from coordinate 340,029 downwards.
TCCCGCACGCAGGCCGTCCGTCAGTGCGATGCCCAGCACATCGGTCAGATAATATTCACCCTGCGCATTATTGGCTGTAATCCGCTCCAAAGCACCCGCAAGAAATACGGCGTCAAACCAATAGGCGCCCGAATTGATTTCAGTAATTCTTTTTTGTTCCGTGTCCGCGTCCTTTTCCTCAACAATGCCCGTCACCGCGCCTGCGCTGTCGCGCAGAATCCGGCCGTACCCAAAAGGCGCGGCGATATGCGCCGTTACGACGGTAACAGCGTTTTGTTCTTCCCTGTGCTGCCGGTAGGCGGCATTGATCGTTTGTGCGTCTATGAACGGCGAATCTCCATTGAGCACCACCACGTCGCCGCCTCCGGCAAGCGCCTCGGCCGCCATCCGGACGGCATGCCCCGTGCCCCTGCGCTGTGCCTGCCGGTAAAAGGTACATGCCGGCGAAACCGCCTGCCGGAGCAGTTCGCTCTGATCGCCTTCCACAATGCAGATCTCCTCCACGCCCGCAGCGCGGCAGGCATCCTCCACCCAGCGGATCATCGGCTTGAAAAGCACCTCGCAAAGAACCTTGGGCCGGTCGGATTTCATGCGTTTCCCGTCGCCCGCGGCAAGAATCACCGCGAAACGGCGTCTGTCCCCTGTTGTCAAAGGCTCCGCCCCTTTTCTGATAATTTGTCTGTCACTCTATATTATGTCAATTTTTTGCCGTGTTTGCAAGTGAAGCTGTATGGAAATTGAAAATTATACCAAAATTAATTTACAGAAGTGCTAGAAAAGCATGTACTTGTTTGCTATAATATTTGGTAGTTAACTCCATGTTGCGGCATCTGCTTGGAACCGGATGCCAGTTGCAAACAGTTAACAAAAAATTGGAGGTAGATCAAAGTGGGTAAGAAATTTGTTTACATGTTTTCGGAGGGCAGCGGCAAGATGCGTGAACTCCTCGGCGGCAAGGGTGCAAACCTTGCTGAAATGACGGGCCTTGGAATGCCCGTCCCGCAGGGCTTCACCGTTACAACCGAAGCCTGCACCCAGTATTACACGGACGGACGCCAGATCAACAGTGAAATTCAGGCGGAAATCTATGAGTATCTGGGCAAAATGGAAGAAATCTGCGGAAAGAAATTCGCTGATCCTAAAAATCCGCTGCTGGTTTCCGTGCGTTCCGGCGCGCGCGCATCCATGCCGGGCATGATGGACACCATCCTGAACCTGGGACTGAATGATGAGGTTGTGAAGGGATTCGCGGAATTTACGGGCAACCCCCGATTTGCGTATGACTCCTACCGCCGTTTCATCCAGATGTTTTCCGACGTGGTAATGGAGCTTCCCAAGCCCGAGTTCGAAAAGATTATCGACGCTGTGAAAGCGGAAAAGGGCGTGAAGCAGGACACTGAGCTGGATGAAAATGACATGAAAGAGCTCGTCCGCCGCTTCAAAGCGTTTTACAGAGAGAAAAAAGGCACCGATTTCCCGAGCGACCCGAAGGTCCAGCTGATGGAAGCCGTCAAAGCGGTTTTCCGTTCCTGGGACAACCCGCGTGCCAATGTTTACCGCCGCATGAATGAAATTCCCTATGACTGGGGTACAGCGGTCAATGTACAGGAAATGGTCTTCGGAAATTCCGGGGACAATTCCGGCACCGGCGTCGCGTTTACCCGCAACCCCGCGACCGGCGAAAAAGCGCTGTTCGGTGAATACCTGATCAATGCGCAGGGCGAGGATGTTGTTGCCGGTGTGCGCACTCCGTCCCCCATCAAGCATCTGAAAGAGGATATGCCCGAGGTTTATGACCAGTTCGCCGCGATTGCGGACCGTCTGGAAAAGCACTACCGCGATATGCAGGACATGGAGTTCACCATTGAAAACGGCAAGCTGTTCATGCTCCAGACCCGTAACGGCAAGCGTACCGCCGCCGCCGCACTGAAGGTTGCGGTCGACCTGGTGGACGAGGGCATGATTACCGAGCGCGAGGCCGTTTTACGCGTAGAACCCAAGCAGCTCGATGCCCTGCTCCATCCGCAGTTTGATTCCGCTGCTCTTAAAGCCGCCAAACTGATCGGCAAAGGCCTTGCCGCTTCCCCGGGTGCCGCCTGCGGCAAAGCGGTCTTTTCCGCCGAAGACGCCAAAGAATGGTCCGACCGCGGCGAAAAAGTGGTGCTGGTACGCCGCGAAACCTCGCCTGAGGATATCGAGGGCATGGCTGTTGCGCAGGGTATCCTGACTGTACGCGGCGGCATGACCTCCCACGCTGCCGTAGTTGCGCGCGGTATGGGTACCTGCTGCGTATCCGGATGCGGCGAAATTGAAGTCGATTACGATGCCAGGCAGTTTACCCTTGGCGGCATGACCATCAAGGAAGGGGATTACCTCTCCATCGACGGCACCACCGGATGCATCTACGGGCAGGCGATTCCGACCGTTGCCGCCGCTATCTCCGGCGATTTCGGGCGTTTCATGGGCTGGGCCGACGGAGTCCGCAAGCTGAAGGTCTATACCAACGCCGATACCCCGCGCGACGCAAAACAGGGCCGTTCTTTCGGCGCGGAAGGCATCGGCCTCTGCCGCACCGAGCACATGTTCTTTGAGGGCGAACGCATCAAGGCCATGCGTGAGATGATTGTCGCCGAAACCACCGAGGAGCGCAAAAAAGCGCTTGCGAAGATTATGCCTTATCAGCAGGGCGACTTTGAGGGCCTCTATGAAGCAATGGAAGGCTGCCCGGTTGTCATCCGGTTCCTGGATCCGCCGCTTCACGAGTTCCTGCCCACCAAAGAGGAAGACATTCAGGAAATTGCTTCGGAACTGGGCATCACCGTTCAGCGCCTGAAAGCAGTCATCGAGAGCCTGCATGAATTCAACCCGATGATGGGTCACCGCGGCTGCCGTCTTGCGGTATCCTATCCTGAAATCGCCGAAATGCAGACCACAGCGGTCATCAACGCGGCAATCAATGTGACCAAAAAAGGCCAGTACAAGATTGCCCCGCAGATCATGATTCCGCTGGTCGGCGAAGTCAAAGAGCTGAAATTCGTCAAGGATGTGGTTGTCGCGACCGCGGACCAGCTGATTAAGGAGTCCGGCGTCGACATGACCTATGAAGTGGGCACCATGATTGAGATTCCGCGCGCGGCGCTGACCGCCGACGAAATCGCCAAGGAAGCCCAGTTCTTCAGCTTCGGCACCAACGACCTGACCCAGATGACCTTCGGCTTCAGCCGCGACGACGCGGGCAAATTCCTCAGCTACTATTACGAAAATAAGATTTACGAGTCCGATCCGTTCGCACATCTCGATCAGAACGGCGTCGGCAAGCTGGTGGAAATGGCCGCGAAGCTGGGCCGCCAAACCCGCCCGGACATCCATCTCGGCATCTGCGGTGAACACGGCGGCGACCCGACCTCCGTGGAATTCTGCCACAGAACCGGGCTCGATTATGTCTCCTGCTCACCGTTCCGCGTGCCGATCGCGCGCCTCGCGGCAGCACAGGCGGCAATCAAATACGACCGCTGACCGCTTCCTTCTATAGATTTTTATTCAAATTGCTTCGGCGGAATCCTCCGCCGAAGCAATTTTTTGGAATGTCCGCGCTTCGCGGGCATTTTTTTACGGCTTTCGGTGTTTTCCCTTGAATGAGCCTCCCTTTTCCGATATAATAGGGATGCACATCCGCATTGACGTTTATTGACGTCTCTGCTGAAATTAGCTGGCTATTTTTGGGAGAACTGTATGAAAAAGCTATTCCACGCCGTTTATGTCTATCTGCGTCAGACCGACCTTTGGCTCTGGACGCTTTGTCTTGTGCTTTCCGGAATCGGCCTGGTGATGCTGGCCGGCATTTCCTATTCAGAACTGATCAGCAAAGTTGGGCCCCGCAAGGTGCTCATTCAGTTTGCCGCTACCGGCATTGGCTGTGTCGCGGCACTCATTTTGTCTAAATTTGATTACCATACGCTTACCAAACTCTGGAAATTGCATGTTCCGGCCGCATATTTTCTGGTTGTGCTGACCTTCTTTATCGGGCATGGCACCGCGATGCGCCAGAACGACAAATCCTGGTTCTATCTTCCCGGCACCAGCATCACCGTTCAGCCTACAGAATTTTTAAAGATTTCGTTTATTTTAATTTTGGCCTACCATCTTTCCATCGTGCACGATCAGCTCAACCGTCCCCAGACCCTTCTGGCAGTCTGTGCCCATGGGGCGGTGCCGGTACTTCTGATTCATTTTCAGGGAGATGACGGTACCGCGATTGTATTTGCCGGCATTTTCATCTGTATGGTGTTTGCGGCGGGGCTGGACTGGAAATATATCGCGTCTGCTGTCGGCTCTCTGGTAGTCATTGCTCCCGCTGTCTGGTTCTTCATCCTGAATTCGGACCAGAAGCAGCGCATCCGGATTCTTTTCCGGCCGGAAATGCAGGACAAGCTGGGAGATTATTACCAGCAATATCAGGCCAAGCTTGCAATCGGGTCCGGACAGGTGTGGGGCAAGGGAATCTTTGTGGACACGCATACGCCGGTTCCCGAAGCGCATAACGACTTCATTTTTGCGTTTATCGGCGAATCTCTGGGGTTTGTGGGCTGCCTTGCGGTCATCGTGATCCTGATCCTGCTGTGCACCAGACTGCTGTCCTGCGCACAGCATTCGCAGGATATGGAGGGCCGCCTGATCTGCGTCGGCATTTTTGCGATGGTGTCTGTGCAGGCGATTATCAATATCGGCATGTGCCTTTCCCTGCTTCCGGTCATCGGCATTACGCTTCCGCTCGTTTCCAACGGAGGTACCTCGGTGCTTTCAACCTATATGAGCATCGGCCTGGCACTGTCTGTACATATGCATACCACCAAAAATCTATTCAGCGAATAAAATGGAGGGTTTCATGAATGCTAAGTGATATCGAAATTGCACAGTCCGCGCAGATGCTCCCAATCGGCGAGATTGCGGACCGTCTGGGGATTTTGCCCGAGGAACTGGAGCCATACGGCAGATATAAGGCGAAGCTCTCGGAGGCAGTCTATTCGCGGCTGAACAGCCGCCCTGACGGGAAACTGGTTCTCGTTACCGCCATCAACCCCACGCCGGCCGGCGAGGGAAAAACCACCACAACGGTAGGGCTCGGCGAAGCGATGGCGAAAATTGGGAAGCGCGCTGTGATCGCGCTGCGCGAACCGTCCCTCGGCCCCGTATTCGGCATCAAGGGCGGCGCGGCTGGCGGCGGATATGCGCAGGTGGTGCCAATGGAGGATATCAACCTGCATTTTACCGGTGATATGCACGCGATTACCTCGGCAAACAATCTCCTCTGCGCCATTTTGGATAACCATCTCCAGCAGGGCAACCTATTGGGAATCGACCCGCGCCGTATTTTGTTCACCCGCTGTCTGGATATGAACGACCGCGCGATGCGCAACGTCATCGTCGGGCTTGGCGGAAAAATCAACGGTATGCCGCGGGAAGACCATTTTATGATCACCGTCGCCTCTGAAGTGATGGCAATTCTCTGCCTCGCGGCTGATCTGGATGACCTGAAAAAACGTTTGGGAGATATTCTGGTTGCTTATACTTTTAGTAATACCCCTGTCTACGCGCGTGACCTGCAGGCGCAGGGCGCAATGGCAGCTCTTTTAAAAGACGCAATCAAGCCTAATCTGGTGCAGACGCTGGAAAATACGCCCGCTCTGATGCATGGCGGGCCGTTTGCCAATATCGCGCATGGCTGCAACTCCATCCGCGCCACCAAGCTGGCGCTCAAGCTGGCCGATTACACGATTACGGAGGCGGGCTTCGGCTCCGATCTCGGCGCCGAAAAGTTCCTGGACATCAAATGCCGCATCGCGGGAATTGCGCCTTCCGCCATTGTGCTGGTCGCCACCATGCGCGCGCTGAAATATAACGGCGGCGTCCCCAAGGCCGAAACGGGCATTCCGAATGTGGAAGCCCTGAAAAGAGGGCTGGTCAACTTGGAGGCGCATGTGGAAAACATGCAAAAATACGGTGTTCCGGTAGTCGTTGCCATCAACCGGTTCGGCGGCGACAGCGACGAGGAAATTGAGACGCTTTCCCGGTTCTGCGCACGCACCGGCTGCCGGTTTGCCCTATCGGAAGTCTTTGCAAAAGGCGGAGACGGCGGAATCGAACTGGCGAAAGCTGTTGTAGAGGCATGCGAGGACACTTCCGATTTTCGCCCGCTCTATGACACGGAACTGCCGGTCAGGGAGAAAATCTCCCGCATCGCCAAAGAAATTTACGGCGCGGCGGATGTCAGTTATACCGTTTCCGCCGAAAAGATGATACAGGAAATTGAAAGGCTCGGCAAAGCCGGCCTGCCTGTCTGTATGGCAAAGACACAATATTCCCTGTCCGACGATCCCACAAAGTTGGGACGCCCCACAGGTTTTACCATTCATGTAAAAGACATCCGCCTGTCTGCCGGCGCAGGGTTCATTGTCGCGCTGACCGGTGATATTATGACCATGCCGGGCCTGCCGAAAGACCCCGCCGCTTATCACATTGATGTGGACGGCGACGGTCATATCTCCGGCCTGTTCTAATGAGTTGTTTGGTCAGGATGAGAGGATGAAATTGTGATACAGTTTACCAGTCATTCCACAGCACAAACAGAGGCGTTCGCAGCCCGGATTGCGCAAAAGCTGCGGGCGGGTGACGTGATTGCCTGCCGGGGCGGAATGGGCGCGGGCAAAACCGCGTTTGCGCGCGGGCTGGCGCGCGGACTTGGCCTTGCCGACGACGTATCCAGCCCTACTTTTGCGCTCGTGCATGAATATACGCGCGGCGAACTCGCGCTTTACCATTTTGATATGTACCGGGTCTCGGATTTCGATGAGCTCTATTCGACGGGGTTCTTTGACTACCTCGGGCAAGACGGAGTCCTGTTCATCGAATGGAGCGAAAATATTACATCCGCTTTGCCGGAGCACACCATCCTATTAACAATTTCGCCAACCGGCGAAGATACACGCGACATCAGGATAGAAGGGGATGAACGGTTTTGAAGATACTTGCGATGGATACTTCATCTCTTTCAGCAAGCTGTGCGCTGTTAGAGGAGGATGTTGTCCTCGGAGAATGCTTTGCAAATGTAAAGCTGACGCATTCCCAGACGATTATGCCAATGGTGCAAAGCCTGCTCAGCCAGACACGGATTCCGCTCGAGGCGGTTGATCTGTTTGCCGTCACGGACGGCCCCGGGTCTTTTACAGGTCTGCGTATCGGGCTTTCCGCTGTAAAAGGTATGGCGCACGCGCTTGGGCGGCGGTGTATCGGCGTATCCACCTTGGAAGCGCTTGCATATCAATACCGCGGTGTGGATTGTGTGGTGGCTCCTGTGCTGGACGCACGCTGTTCGCAGGTCTATACCGCATTGTTCCGCTGGAACGGAAATCAGTTAACCCGATTGGAAAAAGACAGCGCGATTCCCATCGCACAATTGGAAAAATGGCTGAAAAATGCCGGCGAGCCTGTTTTTTTAGTTGGAGACGGGGCAAAACTGTGTTATAATAGCATGAAAGAGCGTGTTCCCGGTATCCGGTTGGCTTCACCCGCGCTGCAATTTGTGCGCGCGTCTTCTGTTGCGCTTGCCGCTTTGCCCGACATTGCAAATGCCGTGGAGCCGTCTGCGCTGGTACCGGCCTATCTGAGACTGCCCCAGGCGGAGCGGGAACTGCTTGCAAAACAAAAAATTTCAGGAGATGGAAAATAATGATAGCTTTAGCTGCGGATCATGGAGGCTATGCGCTGAAAGAGGAAGTCAGGGCATGGCTCGACGAAAATAAAATCGCATATAAAGATTTTGGAAGCTATGACGGACAGTCCTGCGACTACCCCGATATGGCTGCTCCGGCCTGCAAAGCCGTTGTTTCGGGCGAGTGTGATCAGGCGTTGCTCTTCTGCGGCACCGGGATCGGCATCTCGATGGCGGCCAACAAAATCAAGGGAATCCGGGCCGCCTGTTGCTCAGATTATTTCAGTGCCAAATATACCCGCCTGCATAACAACGCGAATGCGCTCTGCATGGGTGGGCGCGTGGTCGGCGCGGGACTTGCGATCGAGCTTGTAGACGCGTTCCTGCATACGGAGTTTGAGGGCGGACGCCATCAGAGGCGCATCGATAAAATTTCCGCGCTTGAAAATAAATGACAATCAAATGAATGTAAGGGGATATCGTTATGTCAACAAAACCGTTCATTATGGATCACCCGCTGATCAAACACAAGATCACCCTTCTGCGTGATAAAAATACCGGTTCCAAGGAATTCCGCGAACTGATCAATGAGATCGCCATGCTGATGTGTTATGAGGCGACCCGCGATATGCCCACCAAAGAGGTGGAGATCGAGACGCCTATCTGCATTGCAAAGGCAAGTGTCATCTCTGGACGCAAGGTTGCTTTTGTGCCGATTCTCCGGGCAGGGCTTGGCATGGTGGACGGTATGCTGGAGCTTGTTCCCGCCGCAAAGATCGGCCATATCGGTATGTACCGTGATCCGGCCACCCATGAGCCTGTGGAATATTACTGCAAGCTGCCCGCCGATATTCAGGAGCGCGATATCATTGTGCTCGACCCGATGCTGGCAACCGGCGGTTCCGCCATTGACGCCATCAACCAGCTGAAAAAACATAATTGTTCGACCAACATCAAGTTCATGTGCATCATTGCCGCCCCTGAAGGGCTGAAGGCTTTAAGCGATGCCCATCCGGAAGTGCAGATCTATTGCGGCGCGCTGGATGACCACTTGAATGAAAACAAATACATTGTTCCCGGCCTTGGCGATGCGGGCGACCGCATTTTTGGTACAAAATAACGTTTTGCGATTGATTATATAGCTCCTTTTTCTAAAAAGAATCGCAGGGAAAGAATTCATCGAATAAAGACAGAAGCTGTTTGGAATGCTAATTTCAAACAGCTTCTTTTTTTGCGTTCAGACAAAGGGGGAATGAAATGGAAAAACTCAAATTTGTACTCACCGGAGCAATTGCGGGCATCCTGAACGGGCTCTTCGGCGCGGGCGGCGGGATGGTTGTCGTCCCGATGCTCGGCCACTGCGGGCTTCCTGCCGAACGCGCGCATGCCACCTCGATCGCTGTGATCCTGCCGCTCTCAATTGTCAGCAGCATCCTTTATCTTTCCATCGGGCATATCAGGCTGGCAAGCGCCCTTCCTTATCTCCCGCTTGGGCTTGTGGGTGCGGTCATCGGCAGCAAGCTTTTGACAAAGATTAAAAAAGTCTGGCTGCACAGGATTTTCGGCGTCATTGTCCTTTACTCGGCCGTTCGGCTGCTCACATGAACCATATGCTGGTCATAGCCGCTGTATCTCTGATCAGCGGGGTTCTCGGGTCATTAGGCATGGGGGCCGGCGCAGTTCTGCTGCTCTATCTGCGGGTCTACGGCGGATATGAGCAGCTGGAGGCACAAGGTATCAATTTGCTGTTTTTTCTGCCGATCGCCGTCCTGTCCATCATCCTTCACAGCCGTAACCATCTGATTACCTGGAAAGCTGCCGCTTTCTGCATTCTGTCCGGCCTGCCCGCTGTACTGTTTGGAGTTTGGCTGGGAGAACGGCTTGGCAGCGAACTGCTTTCCAAACTGTTCGGCATCATGCTTTTAATCATCGGAGTGAGGGAATTCAAGCAAAAAAAGTAATCCGTTTACATTCTGTTTGATCAGACAAAAAACAAAAACACGCTTAAAAGAAATTCTTGGCACCGTATAAACCATTCGGCAAGCGACCAAAATAACGTTGGAGGTGTAACCACAATATGAATGATTCTTATAATCCAAAAAACAAATTCAGTAAATTTCTAGCAGGCAGAGGCTTTTATGTAGCGTTGGCAGTTTGCGTGATCGGAGCCGGTACCGCGGCATGGGTCGCGGTTGACAAGACCATTGCCCGTATTGATGGAAACAATAGTACGATCGTCGAGCAGGAACCCGCCGCTTCGCAGGAACCAACCTACGGTTTCCCCGATTTGGAGGAAGCTGGAAAGGCGCAAAGCGGCGTAAAAGCGCCGTCCCCCAGTTCCTCCTCCTCGTCTACGGCGCCTTCGTCGTCATCCGAAGCCTCATCCAAGTCCGAACCGCGCTCCACCGAGGCCGCTGCGCGGCAGCAATTGCCTCCGTCGTCCTACGTTATGCCGGTCACCGGTGAAATCTTCGGGGCTTACAGCAACGGCGAACTTGTGAAAAACAATACGCTGAAAGAATGGCGCACACATGACGGCATTGATATCAAAGCCGAACAGGGTACCGCGGTCAAAGCTGTTAACGACGGAAAGGTAACAGCAGTCAATGACGACCCGCTGATGGGCGTGACGGTGGAAATCAAGCATGATACCGGCGTTACATCGATTTATTGCGGACTTACCAAAGATGTCTCCGTTAAAGTGGGCGACAATGTGAAAGTCAGCCAGAACATCGGCAAAATAGGCGAGATTCCAAGCGAAATTTTGCTTGATTCGCACCTGCACTTTGCAATGAAATCCGCTGACGGCAAATGGATTGACCCGCTTAAAACAATGGGCAAAATCTAAAGCAAAAAGAAAAGACGGACTATGTCCGTCTTTTCTTTTCGTCTTCCACTTTATGTAACGAACCGTCCTGAAAATAATACTCCGTTTTGCCGATCGTCGTATAGTAGGTATTATCCAAATCATCCTTCTGAATGATCCGGGTGGGCGCGCACACAGCCACAGAATTGGGCGGCATATCCTCATATACCACCGCGTTCGCGCCAATTCGGCAGTTGTCGCCAATTGTAATGCCACCAATAATTTTGGCTCCCGCGCCGATATAGACACGGTTTCCAATTGTCGGACTGCCTAGATGACTGCTGTCCGAAAGCGTATTGGAGCCAATGGTCACCTGCTGAAAAATGACGACATCTTTTCCCAGCTTTGCATTGTTTGAAATAAAGATACCCTGCATGCCATGAGGAAAACAGGGCATCCCCGCCAATTCACTGGTAATCCCCACAAAACTGCCTCTTCGCATAAAATAATGTCCGTAGGCCAGCTCCAGCAGTTTGTGACGTCCCCCTTTTCGCAGGTGTTCCTTGGCCCCCCAGATGGAGCCAAACCGCAGAAGCGCCCATGCGGTTATAAACGGACGCATCAGCGCAAATATCAAATCTTTCATAAAAAAAGGATTCCTCCCCCGGTCATAAGTGGTAAAAAAGCGGCTGCACGGGCAGCCGCTTTTCAGAACTAAGAAATCTTCTTTGCCATTACGACAAACCGCTGATTGTCTCCCGGTCCGAGAATACGGGTACAGGTAGACAAGGTGATAATCTTATCCGTACTGGAAACCGGGACATTAAACTTGTGAATGCTCAGGCCCTTCGCTTTGGAGATGATGCCGGGTACCCGGCTTCCATCCGCATAGTTATAGCCAAAGCTCAGGTCGGTATAAAACACTGTGAAAATCTCATACAGATGGTCCCCGTCGGAGGTCGCCAACCGGATATAGGGATTCGCCGCTGCAAATTCGGCATTGTCATAAGCAGCCAGCTGCGCAAGCATCACATCGTTCGGATTGCCGATACGCACAGGCCGCCAGCAATTCGTCCAGTTATGTCCATAGATGACAGCATTTTGAGAGGTGATCGCTCCGTTAGTCCCGAATTTTGTATCGGAGTCCAACCAGATCACGCCGTTTCTGCTGGCTTCCTTATAATAGCCCCGGCTGGTATAATAGGCCGTATTCGCACCAATTACCACCGGATAATTGATATTTGTGTTGGAAACTGTAATCCAGCCGACCACATCGCTGTTGATCTTTTTCCAGGCGGCAATATCGCCCGCAGGCGGCGGTGTGAAAACATCGGACTTGTTATTTTCTTTGTATTTTTTCGCACGGTCATCCAGCACTTTATACATCTGTTCGGCAGTTACCGGTTCAAAACGGGTTGCCCCGGCAATTGCATCGATAGCCGGCTGTTCAGACGGCGCCTCTTCGGATGAGGATGGCTCCTGCTGATCTTTGTCCGGTTCCTGCGCCTCTGAGGAACTCTCTTTCGCGGAAGAGTCGGAGAGCGAGTGACGTTCGATGCCGCTCCCGCTTGTTACCGCGGCAACCAGTCCCCAGCCTCCGGCAATAATGGCTACCACAATGACCGCCAGAGAGGCCTTGTTACGCATAAATCGCGGAATACTCCTGTTTGTCGTATACCACTCGCAAAGTTCGCTGCAGGTTGTTTTGATGCCTGAAAAAAAGAAATAAAGCCCGCGTAAAATTGCTTTCATAAATCCAATTCAAACCCTCTCATTAAGCCATTGTAAAAACAAACGACTGTAATAAACAGGTATTATTATAGCACAGTTCTAACCGTTTGGGGAGTGGTAAATTTGTAAAAATGACAATTTTTATGAAAAATATACCTGGAAATGATTTCCCACTTTTAAAACTTATCATACGAGATAAAACTCCACGGCAAAATCACCAAATCATTTTCACACTATTTTACCTTGCAGCCCGGATAATAGTGGGTCAGGATATCCACGTAATTCCAATCCTCCAGCGAAGCATACAGGTTTGCGCCCGTTTGGCTCATGCCGACACCATGCCCGTATCCATAAGTGGTAAAGGTAAACTTTCCATTCCTGTAATTAATGTCAAAAGCGGCCGAACGCAAACCGAAAACCTGTTCACGCAGGATGCGGCCCGTTGTGGTCTTATCACCCACCCGGACGGTCTTAACATAGCGCCCGCCTTCTGTATGGCTCTTAATGCTGAACCAATCGGCTGGGTCATCGCTGTAATCATACAGGTCAATATCCAGTTTATCCTCTACTTTTTCGGCAACAGTATCGGCATCAAACGAAACGCTCTGCTTGTAATTTTTCGCCTGTTCATCAATTTCGCTGTCTACCGACACCAGATATGGATAACTTCCGCCCCATACATCCTTACTGGAAATGGTCACCCCCGCACTGGTCGCATAAAACGGGGTAAACGCGAGGTTGCTTTGATAATAAACCGCCTTGCCGATCACCGAATTCACCGTTTTCTGCAGATCGGCGGTGGGCGTTTTGATCCCGAAATAGGGGGTAACGCCGGATTTGTTCTGTTGCTTGATAAAGGTGTAGGCAGCAACCGCCTGCGCCTTGATTGCCTCTTTTTCAAATCCTGTTCCCATTTCGTTCATGACAACTTTGGCTACCAGGGAAGAGGCTTTTCCCGTCAGTTTTTTCCCTCCGGCAATAATCGTGAGCTTCTCATTCCCGCTGACCGACGCGGCAAGCACTTCGGTTGCTGACCCGCTTCTCAAAACCGCACTCATTTGAGTGGCTCCGCCTGCATCATCTGCATCGCCGTCTGAAGATTCTCCGGCACCTTCCCCACCAGCGTTATTATTTAAATCGTCGTTAGTGATTTCTTCATTTGAACTGCTTGGAGGGTTCGACTCGCTATTTGAAGATGGCTCACTGTTTGAAGACGGTTCGCTGTTTGAAGACGGTTCGCTGTTTGAAGATGGCTCGCTGTTTGAAGATGGCTCGCTATTTGAAGATGGTTCACTGTTTGAAGAAGGCACACTGTTTGAAGAAGGTTTATTGCTTGAAGATGGCGCACTGCTCGAAGAAACCGGCTTCAGATCATCAGCGGCCGACTGTGCATCAGCGGCATATGACTTCGCGTCTTCCCATGCCGCCTCGGCCGCATTCATTGCGTCCAAAGCAGTGTGATAAGCCTTCTCCGTTGTCTGCGATGGATATTCCTCATAGACTTCCTGTAATTCGTCCACCAGATCCGAGGCTTTATAATATGCCTCCCTTGCGGTATCAGCATATCCCTTCGCTTCGTTGGCATACGTCTGCGCCCTCGACTGTGTGCCCGCATCCCTTGCGTTATTGTAACTGCTCTTGGCGTTTCTCAGCGCTTTTTCCGCGTCACTCTGCGCCTGCTGCGCCCTTGCGGCTTTCTGCGCCGCCTCAGTCTCCACCCCGCTCAGGTTTCCTGCAGCTGAACTGGACACAACAACGGAAGAACTCTTGCTGGAGGACGCCCCGGCAACAGCGCTGCCGCTTGCCGCCGCCTGCGATGCGGCGGCTTCAGAAGCCGCCTTGGAGGCGGCGATTGCCTTCTGCTTCTGGCCCTCCACAAATCCGGGCGGAAGCAGGGGGTCCGGGTTGTAAGCATATGTAATGCCGCTGGCATCCGCTTTTTCTCCATCACGGACCCTGCGCGCGACAATCACCGTACGCACATCCGCATCGTCGGATATCGCTCCGAACTCATAAGAGCAGGTGGAAAGCGTCAGGAATTGATCCCCTTTTTGGATATCCACATCCGAAGTGTAATAGGAACGCGCTTTTACCCCATCCACAAACGCGTTAAAATCTGCGTCGTCCTGCAGGTTAAGCATCGTGTTGTAATAGAAAATTTCGCCGTAAGCTTCCTTGGCATTTGTGATAAAGACCGAGAAAATCTTATAGTCATTATCGCGGTAAACATCATCAAACGAAATGATTGCATGGTTTTTGAGATATTCAAGCCCTTCTCCGCTGGGCTTGTACTTCATCAACTCGCCAAACATCTGGCCGTCGGTCATATTATGCCCATATACGACGTAGTTGTCGCTTTGAGGATTGAGCGTGTTATTCGCTTCCAGCCATGGGATACCATGCTTGTTATTATTTCGGTAAAAATCCCGGCGCAGGTAATAATCGTTGTCCGTATAGTGCACAACCGGATAGTTGACCTGTGTGTCTTCAATCTGGAGCCAGCCCGCGACATCGCTGTTGATGGCATAAAGACTTAAAAATTTATTCTGATAATCGGATGGATATCCGCCGGACTCCTCCAGCTTTTTCAGATCTTCTTCCGACGGCGCTTCCCCATACATTTCCGCAAGACCCGCAGTCATTTTCTTATTGCTTTCAGCCTGTACATAAAAAGAGACCAAATAGCCCGCGGACGCCAGAAATACCAGCACGGCTATAATCAGAATGGTTTTTTGAACGATTGATTTCATATCGTCACCCTTTACCGGAAAAATAACCGCATACCACGGGCGTTTTCCGCCTTTATTTGAGCCTTGATTCAGATCTTCCTCTAAAATATTGGATATTTTCCCGGCGGCGGCTTCCTTTAACGGATTTGACCCCGCCAGCTGTGCGGGCAGCGCCGCAGCGTATTTACGGGCCAGATTCATCGCGGCCATGCAGGCTGTATGCCGAATCAAAGCCCGGTCAGTGCTCTTGGGAAGCCTTATCCTGCTTACCCAGACGTCCTGTTGATTACAAAGCGCTATGTAAACGGTCCCGGTATGTTTATCGTCTTCGCCTTTCCCCCCGGCGTTCCCCGTTATGGCAATGCCGATTTCGGATTTGCCCTGCGCCATCGCGCCGGCCGCCATCGCAGCCGCGACCTGCGCGCTTACCGAACCGAACTTTTTGAGCATTTTTGCCGGAACCCGCAGCGATTCTTCCTTCACCCGGGGGGATGCGGCCGATACGGCATACCGGAAAATTTTATCGGCGCCGGGAACTGAATTGAGCAGTTCCGAAAGCATGCCCCCCGTGCACGCCTCCGCTACCGAAACGGAAAGCCCGCGTTCCAGCAGCGCCGCCACAGCCACGCTCTGCAGATTTTTCGCATCAATTCCGTAGATTGCCCCGCCCAGCTGCTTCTGTATTCCGTCAACCACCGGTGCGCTCAAAGCGGCCGCTTCCTGCTTTGAATTCGCTCTGGTCGTCACACGAACCTGCAACTCGCCCGGCTTTGGCTCGACGGTAATCGCAGGATTTTCCGATTTCAGAAGTTCTCCCAGCTTTTGCCTGACCGCCTCCGCCCCCATACCTACTACGTTGACAGTATGTGACGCAACGGCGGCCTGCGTAAACTTCGCGAGATAAGGAATGACGCTTCTTTGAAACATCGGCAGAAACTCTTCCGGCCTTTCGGGCAGAAGGATCATATACTGGCTGCCCGCCGAGAGCGCACAGCCGGGGGTAATTCCCCGAACCCCCGGAAAAACAATGGATTTCTCCGGCAGCATCGCCAGCTGTTTCACCTGTTGGGGCATCTGCCGCCCAGCGCGCTGGTATGCTTCCCGAATCCGCCGCAGGCTGTCCTCATGCAGCACAAGCCGGCGTCCCAGCCCCTCGCACACTATTTTTTTGGTAATTCCGTCCGGACCGGCGCCCATTCCACCCATTAAAATTACCACGTCGCTTCGGCCCAGCGCCTGCGCAATAGCGGATTTCAGCCGACGGACATCAGAGCCGACCGCGGTCTGCCCTTTTACAGTGATGCCAAACGCTTCCAGTTCCCTGGCTGCGAGCTGTGCGTTTTCGGCCAGCGCCCCGCCTGTGGCGAGCGCTTCACCGACTCCAATGATTTCCGAAACCACCCGTCGCACCTCCTCTTCTCACCCGGATCAGCCAATCACGAAATATTCGATCTTCTCGTATGCCCTCTGCATCAGGGCTTCGCTGTCCAGTTTGGATTCCGCCTCCTCCACGTATGCAAGCTTCGGCTTGGTTTTCGGATGCCTCGGGGTAAAGACCGTGCAGCAATCCTCATATGGCAAAATGGAGGTCTCAAACGTATCAATCTTATACGCTATCTTTACGATTTCGTCTTTATCCATCCCGATTACCGGACGCAGCACCGGCATCCGGCAGGCTACGTCGGTACAGGCAATTGCGGAAATCGTCTGGCTGGCCACCTGCGCCACGCTCTCTCCGGTAATCAGCGCACCGCATTCGTTATCGGCCGCCACCCGCTCGGCGAGTTTCATCATACAGCGCCGCATGATGACTGTAAACACATCTTCCGGGCATTGATCCCGGATGGCGACCTGTATCTCCGTAAACGGCACCACCGCGAGCCGGATGTGCCCGCAGTAAGGTGTCAGCTTTTTGCAGAGGGTTTTCACCTTTTCCAGCGCATGCTCGCTGGTATACGGAGGGCTCACAAAATGCACGGCCATGATCTGCAGGCCGCGTTTTGCCATCATATAGCCCGCTACGGGGCTGTCAATCCCGCCGGAAATCAGCAGCGTCGCGCTTCCCGAAGTTCCAACCGGCAGACCGCCGGCCCCCCGCATCTGGTCCACATGCAGGTAAGCCGCCTTCTCGCGGATTTCCACATAGACAGTCACATCCGGCTCATGCACATTCACGGTCAGGTGAGGGAATGCATCAAGCAAAACAGCTCCCAGCTCCAGACAGAGCTCCGGGGATTTCATCGGGAACGTCTTGTCGGAGCGCTTCGCCTCCACCTTAAAGGTGTTGGCGGTGTCCAGCCATGCTGCCAGATACCCGGGCGCTTTTGCTTTGATATCGTTAAAATCCTTGTCCACAATCGCCGCGCGCGTCAGGGCCGCAATCCCGAATACACGGCCCAGCCTGTCCACTGCTTCATCAAGGTCAATTTCCTCACTCTGAGGTTCCACATAAATGGTCGACTGAGATTTATAAATGTGGAATTTACCGAGGCTTTCCAGACGGCGGCGGCAGTTTCGGATGAGGGTATCCTCAAAGTAGGAGCGGTTCAGCCCCTTGAGCGCCATTTCGCCGCTTTTGAGCAAAATCAGTTCTTTCATGTTTTCCACCATTTCTATTGAAGTTGTTGAATCTTTACCTGTGTGCCAGCGCCGCGATTCCGGCTTTCAGCGCTTCCACGAGCCGGTCAATCTCTGCCTCAGCGGTATCATAGATGGTACTGACGCGCAGCGCGCTGTCAATCACCGGTACAGGCAGGCCCATCGCGGTTAAAACAGGGCTTGCGGCCCCCTTTGAGCAGGCGGAACCGCTGGAGACGTAAACGCCTCGGCTTTCCAGGAAATGCAGCATCGTTTCCGAGCGGTAACCGGGAACCGAGAAGCTGCATAGATAAGGTGAACTGTTTTCGGGTGAATTGATGCATATACCGTCGATTTCCGACAGTTTTTCCAAAAGGCGCGTTTTCAGCGCAGCCGCGTGTTGATAATACTCCTGTACTTGCCCTTCCAGCGCGCCGCACGCGGTTCCCAAAGCCGTGATCATGGGCAGGTTTTCCGTTCCGGAACGCAGTCCGCGCTCCTGTCCGCCGCCGTAAATGAGCGGCAGAATCCGGACACCGCGCCTGATATAGAGCGCGCCTGAGCCTTTCGGCGCACAGATTTTGTGTCCGCTGACGCTCATCAGGTCAATCTCCATACGCGAAACCCGAAGCGGCAGCTTCCCAAACGCCTGCACGCCGTCGCAGTGGATCAGCGTCTGCGGGTTTTTGGCACGGATTAATTTTGCCGCCTGCTCCGCAGGGAAAACAGCGCCGGTCTCGTTGTTCACCATCATCATGCTGACCAGCGCAGTCTGATCGGTAACGGCATCCGCAACAGCGCGCGGATCAATATTGCCGGAGCTGTCCGGTTTGATACGCGTTACCGTCCAGCCGGTCTCTTCCAGCCGCTTCATCGCGCAGGCAACGGAGGAATGTTCCGCGGCAGTCGTGACAATCTCCCGGCCCCTGCGGGCTTTTGCGTTCGCCGCTCCAAAAACAGCCAGGTTATTGGATTCGCTCCCGCCCGATGTGAAATAGACACACTCGCTTTGACAGCCCATCAGGGAAGCGACCGCTTCCCGCGCCGCATTCAGCTCGCGCGCAGAGGCAACCCCCATCGCATGGAGTGAAGAAGGATTTCCGAAGCACTCCCGCATCATTCTCATTGCCGCCTGCGCCGCTTCCTCACTGACGCGGGTTGTGGCCGCATTGTCCAGATATGCGATTTGCTGCTCCATTTTTCCGTTCTCCTATCCAAATATGACCGCCTAAAGTCCCAATATTAAAATAATTATACAACTTCAGACAATCTTTTTCAACTTTACGCCGGTGTATTCATAATATTTTAAAGTTTATTTCACAAACTACTCCTATACCATACCATTTCATGGAGGTTTTATTATGAATATAAAAATTTCCAAACGCGCTTTGGTCAGGACGATCAGTTACTCCGCCGCCGCTCTCCTCCTTTGCGCGGGTTATGCCATCCGGCAAAACGCGATTGCCAAAGACTACCGGCTTCAGATCGAAAATTCCTATACCCGCTCCCTCGGCGAGCTTTCAAGCTATCTGACGAATCTGACCGTCGATCTGGACAAGGGGCAGTATGTGGGTACTTCCAACCAGCTCGCCCTGCTTTCCGCCCGCATCTGGAAAGAAAGCGGAGGAGCCAAGTCGGCGCTTTCCACCCTCCCCGTAAGTGACCTTAATATGGAAAACACCTATAAGTTCCTCTCGCAGGTGGGCGACTACGCTATGAACCTCTCCAAAAAGGTCGCAGCCGGAGGTGTGCTCACGGACGAGGAGACGAAAAATGCGGAAGCCCTGCAGCAATATGCGTCTAAACTGAAAGACTACATTGACAATGTGCAGCAGCAGATCATCAACAATGATATCCGCGTCTCCGCCCTGCGCACTGGCGTGGCGGAACAGAGCCCCGGCCTGATTGACGGTTTTCAGGATCTCGAACAGTCCATGACAGGATATCCCACACTGATCTATGACGGTCCGTTTTCCGATCACCTGCTGAACCAGAAGCCGCGTCTTACCCGGGGTCTGCCGACGGTATCCCCCGAGGATGCGCAGGCCGCAGCCGCAAAAGCCGCCGGCCTGTCGGTCGGGGAACTGACTCGCAGTGATGACGAAAACTCCAATATGCCGTCCTATACGTTCAACGGGAACAATGTAGCTGTGGGCGCCACAAAATCCGGCGGACTGATCACCTATATGATCAACTCCCGCGATGTCGGTGAACAGCGGCTGAATCATGACTCCATGTTCTCCTTCGCAGACCGCTATCTGGAAAACCTGGGGATTTACGACATGCGCACCACCTATTATGAAATTGCCGACGGCATCTGCACCATCAACTATGCCGCCGCCAAGGACAATGTCATCCTTTATACCGACCTGATCAAAGTAGGCGTTGCGCTTGACGACGGCAGCATCGTATTCTTTGACGCGCGCGGTTATATCACCAATCACCGGGAGCGCACCTTTGATCCCCCGTCTATCACGGCGGAAGATGCCGCAAGATCTGTGAACCCCAACCTGAAGATTCTTTCCCAAAAGATCGCATTGATCCCCACCAGCGGAAAAAACGAAGTGCTCACCTATGAATTTTTAACCCAATCAGACAAGGACCAGAAAATTCTTGTTTATGTCAATGCGTACACCGGTATAGAAGAACAGATCTTTTTGCTGGTGCAGACACCAAGCGGTACGCTAACCAAATAGGATATGCAGTCAAAAAAGCCGGCCAGAATGGCCGGCTTTTTCATCAGTCTTCCGTATGCGTTACTTTCACCATCTTCTGATCCGCACGCGGACGGTCGCTGTAATCTGTAGGGACAGACGCAATTTCATCCACGACATCCATGCCCTCCACAACCTTGCCGAACGCGGCATACTGCCCGTCGAGATGCGGTGCGTCCTGGTGCATAATAAAAAACTGGGAACCGGCGGAATTCGGGTCCATGGCGCGCGCCATCGAGATCACGCCGCGGGCGTGCTTGAGATTGTTTGTTACCCCGTTGGAAGAAAACTCCCCTTTAATGGTATAGCCGGGGCCTCCCATGCCGGTTCC
This sequence comes from Marasmitruncus massiliensis, assembly GCF_900186535.1. Lineage (GTDB taxonomy): Bacteria > Bacillota > Clostridia > Oscillospirales > Ruminococcaceae > Anaerotruncus > Anaerotruncus massiliensis_A. Next base: position 319,433 of record NZ_FYDE01000003.1, on the reverse strand, counting down.
TTCCGGGCATCCGCCCTGAATCATAAACCCGGGGATAACGCGGTGAAAAATCAGGCCGTCATAAAAGCCCTCTTTAACAAGTTTGATAAAATTTTCGACAGTGGCCGGCGCAATGTCCGGATAAAGCTCCAGCTTGATCTGCTTGCCATTTTCCATTTCGATGGTAATCATGTGCGTCCTCCTTATTTTTTGGAATCATATTCCTGTTCGCAGTAGATACAGCGGTAGGTAACCTTTGAACGGTCTACCAGTTTAAAGACATGGGGCAGTTCCTGCTCAACAGCGGTAATACAGCGGGGATTTTTGCAGAATGCAACGTTTGTCACCGTGTCAGGCAGAGTCAGCTTTTTCTTTTGAATGATTTTGCCGCCGTCAATAATATTGACTGTGATATTCGGGTCAATAAAGCCAAGGACATCCAAATCAATATCAATTTTGTCTTCAATTTTTATGATGTCCTTTTTCCCGCTCTTTTTGCTCCGGGCATTTTTAATAATTGCCACGCTGCAGTCCAGCTTGTCCAGTTCGAGGATTCTGTAAATGTCCATGCTCTTCCCGGCCTGGATGTGGTCGATTACAAGCCCTCTTTCCACACTGTCAACATTCAGCATGATTCCACCCCCAGCAAGTTCAAAATCAGCGCTTCACGCACAAACTTTCCGTACAGCACCTGCTTAAAATAGCATGCGCGCGGGTCGTCATCCACTTCCACGGCAATTTCGTTCACGCGAGGCAGCGGATGGAGCACAATCATATCGGGCTTCGCCAGATCCATTTTTGCCTTGTCCAGAATATAGCTGTCACGCAGGCGGACATAGTCCTCCTCATTGAAAAAGCGTTCCCTCTGCACACGGGTCATATACAGGATATCCAGCTCGCCGATTACTTTTTCCAGCCGGTCCACTTCGGCAAACTCGAAGCGGTTCGTTTTGAGTTCCTCACGGATGTAATCGGGCACCCGCAGTTCGTTGGGGGAAATCAGCACAAAGCGGATATTGGTACGGCGCAGCAAAGCTCGGATAAGCGAGTGCACCGTCCGTCCGAACATCAGGTCGCCGCAAAGCCCGATCGTCAGGTTGTCCAGCGTCCCTTTCAGGGAGCGGATGGTCAAAAGGTCGGTCAGTGTCTGTGTCGGATGCTGGTGGCCTCCATCGCCCGCGTTGATAATCGGCACACCCGATTTCAGAGACGCCACCTTGGCTGCACCCTCCTTTGGATGGCGCATGGCGATAATATCCGCATAGCAGGAAACGGTCCGCACCGTATCCGACACGCTTTCGCCCTTCGCCGCGGAAGAAGAACTGGCAGACGAAAACCCCAGCACGCTGCCGCCCAGTTCCAGCATAGCCGCCTCAAAGCTCAGGCGTGTACGGGTGCTGGGTTCAAAGAACAGCGTCGCCAGTTTCTTCCCGTCACATTTATGCGCGTATTTTGCGGGGTCTTCCATAATTGCCCCCGCAAGATCCAACAGTTCGTCAGTCTCCTGTGAAGACAGGTCCATCGGTTCAATCAGATGTCTCAAACGAAATCCCCCCATACCAAATTTATTCTAAACTAGTTTACTACAACAGCCTTTCCGGTGCAAGCAAAAATTATGTGAATAACGGCGGCTGCTTTTGTGGATTTGAAATAGAAAAAACAGCCGACTGCAACGCAATCGACTGTTTCTTTTTGGTGCGCCGGAAGGGACTCGAACCCCCGACCTACTGGTTCGTAGCCAGTCACTCTATCCAGCTGAGCTACCGGCGCACACAATATTCCGGATGTCAAATGAATCAACACCCCACTGACTTGAATCAGCCTTACTATAATACTATAAACGTGGACAGGAGTCAAGTGATTTGGAAAAATAATTTTCTGAATTAACAAAAACGGACGGCCGCTTGAAGCGGCCGTCCTTCCTTCTAGTCCAGCACATAAATATCAACGACTCTGCGCCCATTCAGCACACTTTCCTCATACGTGTCATAGAACAAATCCACATCTACAACATCTGCCATGAGCCCTGTGCCAGTGTCAGCGGCAATCGCACAGCCGTATACAAATTTGTTATCCGGAGAGACAATATACAGCCTGGAGCCATAGGGTATTTCGTGGGGGTTCACCGCGACATGCCCGGTCATGGCGTAGCGGCCGCTGGCCGTCCTGGCACCATTGCGCGCGCTGTATCCTGTTGCGGCCTGATGCGTTAACAGTTTGGAATAGTGCAGCGGTTTTCCGTCTTTATCCAGTTCAAGATCAAAATCCAGATCCGATATCGGCGAGACAGAGCCAACCAGAATCGTTTCCTTAACCGGCTGCTCCAGAATCTGTTCCCCCAGAAGCTGTTCTTCCTCCTCCACGCCATCCACCGTCCGGCGCATATACGTTTTTTGGAGGAGCCCATTTTCCCCGGCCTGGATACACTTGTTCTGCCCAATTTTCAGAAGCGATGTGTTCTTATACACGGTTTCATAAGGAATGATCTCGTCAACATTGTGCTGTTCATAGTCCACACGCCGTAAAACAATTTCGTCTCCGTCCTCCAGCGGCTTCTCAGCCGAAGGTGTCAGCAGATCATTGCCGTCGTAGGAGACGCCGTTTTCATACAGCAGGTCTCCCACCGTTTTGCCGGTTTCTACCTCGTAGGTGTCTGTTTTTCCGTCCGCCTTGACAGTAACTGTCCGCGGACTCGATACATCCATCTCAATAAATTTGCTGGAAGCGCCATCTACTGTCACTTCTGACGGGCTTACAGAACTTAACCCGACAGAATCCATGATGCGTTCCGGTTGGCTGGACATCAAGAAATCCAGCGTCCGTCCCTCGGGGCGTGTCACATAGACGGCGTTCGTCATGGAAGTGATACTGACTACCACGAACGCACATACTATGGACAACATGCCCACAGTAAAAGTCCGGCTATGCAAAAAAGTTGCAAGAGCCTGGACCCTTTTCCAAAATTGTGTCATTACGAAACTCCTTTGTTGTTTTTCGTCCGGCCTGTTGGCATTTTGACGATTGACTAGAAGGGATACTTCGCCATATGGATTATTATAGCAAAGTGATTGCCATTATATTCAAATGAAAATTATTTGTCAAGTTTTATATTCCAATCGATTCCGATATTTTCCTGATTTATGCAAAAATTTATCCTTTTTTTCTCATGCTTCAGACAAAATTCGTCAATGCGTTTGTTTGAAATCCTGTTGAAATTTACAAAATTTCCAATATAATTTTTGTACATTTGATTTTATACCTTTTATGTCTTACCTTCCGCCAAAAGCTCCCTGCAAATGTATGCAGGGAGCTTTTCTCGAAATACAGGTTTCGTATTTAAAAAAACACCCGGCACTTCTAACAGTGCCGGGTGTTTATAAAGCAAAAGCAACGTCCAATCGGACAAATTATCTCTTGGAGAACTGGGGAGCACGGCGGGCCGCTTTGAGGCCGTATTTCTTACGTTCTTTCATACGGGGGTCACGGGTGAGGAAGCCGGCCTTTTTCAGGATCGGTCTCATCTCTTCACCGTTCTGCAGCAGAGCACGGGAAATTCCATGGCGGATTGCGCCGGCCTGGCCGGAAACGCCGCCGCCGGAAACAGTGCAGACAACGTCAAACTTACCAACGGTGTCAGTCAGGTTCAGGGGCTGACGAACAATCAGCTTTAAGGTTTCAAGGCCGAAGTAATCATTGATGTCACGGCCGTTGATGGTGATTGCGCCGGTGCCCGGATACAGTCTCACGCGGGAAACCGACTGTTTTCTTCTGCCGGTGCCGTAAAAATAAGGCTTAGATTCGTACATTTTTTATTCCCCTTCCTTACAGTGTCCATGCCTGCGGCTTCTGCGCGGCATGAGTGTGCTCCGCACCCTTAAAGATGCGGCATCTGGTGAGGGCGGTGCGGCCGATGGTGGTATCCGGAAGCATTCCCTTGACGGCAAGCATCATGGCTTTTTCCGGGTTTTCCTTCATCAGCTTGCTGTACTTGATTTCCTTCAGGCCGCCAACCCAGCCACTGTGGTGACGGTAAACCTTCTGCTCCAGTTTTTTACCGGTCAGAATCGCCTTTTCGGCGTTGATAATGATCACATGATCGCCGCAATCGGCATTCGGCGCAAAAGTAGGCTTGATTTTGCCGCGCAGAATTGATGCGGCAACAGCCGCCGTGCGTCCAAGCGGCTTCTCAGCAGCATCGAGAATATACCACTTGCGGGTAATTTCTGCTGCTTTCGGCATTGTAGTAGACATACCTTTTCCTCCAAATTTCATTTCAGTAACTCACTTCATCTTTGACAACAGTTGATCGGCAACGCGCAAATAAGCGCAAACAGGCGCATTACCACAAGGTCAAGATTCAACAAATCTTATTATACAGAGCTGGAGGGTGCCTGTCAACACTTTTTAAAAAATAATTTAATTTAGAAATTATATGCTCTTATTCTCTCTGATTTTCTCTCATTTTCTCTCGTATTCTCAAAACTAAAATCACATTTTCTTTGAAAGCCCTGCGAGAAAGCCGGAAAATATAGAACCCTTGGAAGCTTCCCCTCCAAGGGTTCCGGTACTCTGTTTTCTGTTCTGTAAACGGTTAAACGACCTGAAACAGATAGAATTTCAGATAGTTGGTTTCCGGCACATTCCACAGAATGGGATGATCGGGCGCCTGCTGGCGCACCTCAATCTGTCTCAGTTCCACGCAGGCATCGCGCGCCGCGGATTTCAGCATTTTTTCAAACAGTTCTTCGGTCATAAAGTGCGAACAGGAACAGGTGGCCAGATAGCCGCCGCGCGGAAGCAGCTTCATCGCCCGCAGGTTGATCTCTTTGTAGCCTCTGACGGCGCTGTCCACCGTCTTCCGGTTCTTGGTGAAAGCGGGCGGGTCCAGAATAATAAAATCGAACTTTTCCTCCGGATGCGCCTCCAATTCCGGCAGCAAATCGAAGACGTTCGCCGTGCGGAAGCTCATGACGCCGTCCAGTCCGTTGCGGCGGGCGTTCTCCTGCGCAAGTTCCACCGCGGCCGCGGAGATATCCACCGCGCAGACATGGGCGGCGCCGCCCTTTGCGGCGTTGAGCGCAAAAGAGCCCGTATGGGTAAAGCAGTCGAGGACACGCTTGCCGCGCGCCAGCCGGGCCACCGCCTGCCGGTTATATTTCTGGTCGAGAAAAAAACCGGTTTTCTGGCCGTTTTCAAAATCGACCGCATAAGAAATGCCGTTTTCCACAATTATGGTTTTTGTAGAATCAGGTGCTGGAACGCCTTGCAGCGGAAACCATCCTCTGTTCTGTTCCATCCCTTCAAGCTCCCGGATGGCAACGTCGTTCCGCTCATAAATACCCCGGATTTCCTCTCCATCCTCCCGCAGAACACGATACAAAAGCGGGAAAAGCATGGATTTGCGCTGTTCGATTCCCAATGACAGCGTCTGTGTTACAAGAATATCGCCAAACCGGTCAACCGTCAGCCCCGGGAACGCGTCCGCCTCGCCAAATATGATGCGGCAGCAGCTGATATCGTCTCGCATGACCGTTTTGCGGTAATCCCAGGCGTAGCGGATGCGCCGCTCAAAAAATGTTTCATCAAACCTGTCGTTCGCGTTGCGGGAAATCAGCCGGATGCGGATTTTCGATTGTTCGCTGAGAAACCCGGTGCCCAGATATTTTCCCTTGATGCTCACCACGTCCACAAAGCCGCCGTTTTCACAGGTACCTTCCGTTTTGATCAGTTCCGCGTCATAAACCCACGGATGACCGCCTTCTATCGCCCGTTCCGCCTTGCGGGTCACGGTAATTCTGGCAAAATTGCGTTCCTGTTTCATAGAACTCTCCTAATAGTTGTTATACGTTCAACGGATCTGTTGTCGAAGAAAAGGGAAGCTCAAACGACTGCGTATCGCCGTCCGAGGAATCCCAACAGAGCTCAAACAATTCCATATCCTCCGGAACGGCAAAATACAGCTGGCCCGTTACGGCATATGCCCCCTCACCAAGCGGGGTATAATCGAGCGGCGTGCAGCCGGAAACATCGTATAATCCATCAGGCGGCAGAGAATTGTAATATTCCCCGTCCGCTTCGATATAAGGTTCCGTTACGTAGGCATTCGCCGCCTGCTCATAATCTGTTACCACGAAAGTGATATCCAAATAGGCGCACCGATCCCCGTCGTCCAGAAGTTCCGCAAACGGCTCGCCCTCTATCGTTCCATAGTCATTCACAACGATGTGGACGCCGTCCGCAGGCTCAAAGTCAAATTTGTCGGAAGAATAGCGGCGAGTATAAACATCGCCCGCCGTACCGCTGTCCTCTGTGAAAGGTGCCTGCCCATCGTCAACCGCCTGTTCATCCGCGCTCTCCTGCAATAAGGTTTCCTCGATACCGACCCCGATACTGGAAAAATCAGGCGAAATCCGTTCCTTTTGCGCATCACTGAAGTTGCCGATCAGTGCGAACGCGATTTTTATGATCGCAACCAGAACAAAAATCCATGCCACCTTTTTCCCCGACACGGGCTTTTTTCCGCTGTTCCATTTTCGGGCACCTGTGTTTTGAGCCGGCCGTGATGCCGCAGAAGTTTCTGTTCTGCTTCTATAATCGCCCTGCGGACGCCGGTAGGGCTGATTATAAGCCCCGCATTTCGGGCAGGTTTCGTCACGGTCATAATCGTATCGCTTCCCGCAGCTGTCACAGATCATTGGTTTCATGTTGTTCCCTTTCTCCAGCTAAAAATTGTTTCAATACACAAAGTCACTAGCATATTTTTATTATATCACAATTGTCCGCCGTTTGGAATCTCTCTAAAGCCAAGAGGGCGAATGAAGATCCGCCTGAACGGCAATCTTCATTCGCCCACATGTTACTGTTCTTCGTTTTTCTGCAAATCCACTTTGATGGAAAGTTCTTTCAGACTCTTCTCCTCCACAGGTGCCGGGCACTGGGTCATCAGCTCGCTTGCATTCTGCACCTTCGGGAACGCGATCACATCGCGGATCGAACTCTTCTGCAGCATCAGCATGACAAGCCGGTCAAGACCATAGGCCATGCCGCCGTGAGGCGGCGCGCCGAACTGAAAGGCATCCAGCAGAAACCCAAACCGTTCATGCGCTGTCTGCTCGTCAAAGCCTAAGGCTTTAAACATGCGTTCCTGCATCTGCAGATTATTGATACGGATGGAGCCTCCGCCTACTTCGCAGCCGTTGAGGACCATATCATAGGCACGGGCGCGGCAGGCGCCGGGGTCGCTTTCCAGCTTGTCCAGATCTTCCAGAGCGGGATGCGTGAACGGATGGTGCTTCGCAACGTACCGATCTTCCTCTTCGCTGTATTCAAACAGCGGGAATTCGGTGACCCACAGGAAGTTAAATACATCCTTCTGAATCAGCCCCAGTTTGGAGGCAAGTTCGCAGCGCAGCGCGCCGAGGCTGTCAAATACCGTCTGATTTTTGCTGTCCGCCACAATCAAGAGTACGTCGCCGGTCTGCGCGCCCATCCGCTCGCGGATGGCTGTTTTTTCTGCGTCGGTCAGGAACTTCTCGTAGGAGGAGGATTCCCCTTCGGAAGTCAGCCTGGTATAGGCCAGCCCTTTCGCGCGGTAGGTTTTGACAAACTCCACCAGCTTGTCAATCTCCTTGCGGGAGAGGTGGTCAGCCGCGCCTTTTACGTTGATCGCGCGGACACTTCCGCCCGCAAGTACACCTTGAAAGACTTTAAATTCGCAGTTTTGGAGCAGGTCGGACAGGTCCACCAGTTCAAGGCCGAAGCGGGTGTCCGGCTTGTCCGAGCCGAAACGCTCCATTGCCTCGGCATAAGGCATGCGCAGGAACGGGGTCTTGATGTCAATGCCCAGCGCTTCCTTGAACGCTTTCTTCATGAAACCCTCATTGACAGTCATGACGTCCTCTTCATCCACAAAGGACATTTCAATGTCAATCTGGGTAAATTCCGGCTGGCGGTCCGCGCGCAGGTCTTCGTCGCGGAAGCAGCGCGCCACCTGCATGTAGCGGTCATAGCCGGAAAGCATCAGCAATTGCTTATAAAGCTGGGGCGACTGCGGGAGCGCGTAAAAGCAGCCCGGATTGACGCGGGACGGAACCAGATAGTCGCGGGCGCCTTCCGGCGTGGATTTAATCAGGTTTGGCGTTTCGATCTCCAGGAATCCGTTCTGATCATAATAGTCGCGGGCGATTTTGACGATTTTGTGGCGCATCGTCAGCGCGTTCTGCATTTCGCCGCGGCGCAAATCAAGATAACGGTATTTCAGCCGTAGGTCTTCTTTCACATTGGTGGTATCGGTAATCTCAAACGGAGGGGTCTGGCTTTTCGCCAGGATCCGCAGATCGTCCACATAAAGCTCAATCTCGCCCGTAGGAAGCTCCGGATTGACGGATTCACGGCGGCGCACGGTTCCTTTTGCCATCAGCACAAACTCTGAGCGCGCTGTCTGCGCCTTTGCGCGCAGCGCAGCGTCGGTCTGGTCGTCAAACGCAAGCTGCAAAATGCCGCTTCGGTCACGCAGATCAATGAAAACCAGCATCCCCTTGTCGCGGATTTTCTGCACCCAGCCGCAGGCAACCGCCTGCCTGCCGATATCCGCCGCTGTAAATTCCCCGCAATATTTCGTTCTTTTTAATCCCTGCATCGTGTCCATCAATTTTATTCTCCTTTGATTTTCGAAATGGAACCGAGTATGCCGTCGGTCTCATCGGTCAGTTCATCCAGTGTCCCGGCGTAAATAAACCGGATAAACGCGTCTGCTTCCAGCGAAACTTCCTCCGTTTCGCCGCTGTCCATGCGTTTCACCCTCACCTTGCCTGCTTCCAACTCATTGTCGCCGAGGATGCAGCTGTATTTGGCGTGCAGCTTGTCCGCATATTTCATCTGCGCTTTGACGCTGCGCCCGACAATGTCACACTCGGCGTAAAAGCCTTCGTCCCGCAGCCTCATGCAAAGTTCCGACGCTTTCAGCGCGGCGGCTTCGCCCATGCTGCCGAGATAGATCGTGCAGCCCTGATCCGGCGGGAACTCGCAGCCGCACTGTTCCATGACGAGCAATAACCTTTCAAGTCCCATCGCGAAACCGATAGAGGGGGTCGGCTGACCGCCCAGCAGCTCAATCAGCCCGTCATAGCGCCCTCCGCCACAGACAGTCCCCTGCGCGCCGATTCCGGTGGCAACAAATTCAAACACCGTGCGTGTGTAATAGTCCAGACCGCGGACAATGGTTGGGTTGACTTGGTAGGCAATTCCCATTGCTTCAAGGTGCTTTTTCAGCCCTTCAAAATGCGTTTTGCAGTCGTCGCAGATATAGTCCAGCACCACAGGCGCATCCTTGGCAAGTTCCGCGCAGGCCGGATTTTTGCAGTCCAGAATCCGCATCGGGTTTTTGTCAAGGCGCTCACGGCAGGTTTCGCACAGCTCCTCATAATGGCTCCGGAAATAGGCTTTCAGTGCTTCGTGATAGTTTGCCCTGCACTCCGGGCAGCCGATCGAGTTGATTTCCAGTTCCAGGCCGGTAATTCCCAACGAATCAAAGATCGTCTTCGCAACCGCGATCGTCTGGGCATCGGCGGCGGGAGCGGCGGAACCCACCATCTCCACCCCGAACTGGTGGAATTCACGCAGGCGGCCCGCCTGCGGCTTTTCATAGCGGAAACAGCTGGTTACATAGCTGACCTTCAGCGGCATGACGTCGTTGAGCAACCCGTTTTGCAGGATGGCACGCATCGTACCCGCAGTGCCCTCCGGGCGCAGCGTGATCGATCGCCCGCCTTTGTCCTGAAACGTATACATTTCCTTCTGCACAACATCGGTGGTATCTCCCACCGAGCGGTGAAACAGCTCTGTGTGCTCAAAGGTCGGAAACCGGATTTCGCGGAAGCCGAACAGCCCCGCCACGTCCAGCGCCTTTTGCTCCACATACTGCCATTTGCCGCTTTGTGCGGGCAGCACATCCTGTGTGCCGCGCGGCGCATTGGTGATAATCGCCATAGTATAATCCTCCTGAAAATATACATATCGTAAAAGATGGAATCAATCTATTTAAAAATGAAAAAATCCCCGCCGCAGTGTATGACAACGCCATACAAAGGGACGAGGACATTCCACGTGGTGCCACCCTTGTTGGGCGCAAACGCGCCCCTCTCAAACCCTTTAACGCAGGAACTACGTGCCGCTTGTCACGGCAGGCTGGACGGGTGTCTTTCACAGGACTCACCGGCGCAGGCGCATTCCAGCTTGCTGCACCCTCTCTGTCCGCCGCATCCCGCTACTCTTCCCGCGTGAAACGCCTTTATTCGATATCCGGCAGGCTGCCCCTACCGCTTTGGATTTACAATATTGCGCCAATCAAGATCTCCGCGCTCCAGGGCATGGATCAACGCTTCACCGGTAGCAATATTGGTTGCCACCGGGATATTGTGCACGTCGCACAGGCGAAGCAGGCCGGCTTCATCCGGTTCCCCGGGATTTGCGCGGATCGGGTCGCGGAAGAACAGCAGGAGGTCGATTTCATTGCAGGCGATGCGCGCGGCAATCTGCTGGTCGCCGCCCTGCGAACCGCTCAGAAAACGAAACACCTCCAGGCCGGTTGCCTCCGCCACCAGCTTCCCTGTAGTTCCGGTTGCGCAAAGGCTGTGACGGCTGAATATGCCACAGTAAGCAATGCAGAACTGGACCATTAATTCCTTTTTGGAATCATGGGCAATCAATGCGATATTCATAGTATTCTATACCTCCCGGTCATATTGTCATACAATCAGCTTTCCAGCATATTTGTTCCCTAAATCAGCGCAACAAACCGGAAAGACCTGCCATAACGTTCCAATTTTAGTATTATGTGTTATTATAGCACTTATTCAATCAACAAATCAATATAGTTCCCAAGAATTCTTTGTGCAAAATTATCAAATATCAATTTGGATACATTCGACAAACTGATAGAATGCCCTATCGGTCCTGCGGACAATGCCTTATCGTAGGGAATCACCGCGATCAGCTGTGCACAGACATTGTCAACCAGCCAGTCCAGGTCTGGAATTGTGCGCTGATGCTCAAAATCCCGTGGCAGTTTATTCACACAAAGCCTGATATCCGATAGATGCTCCGCAAACAGCGCGTCTGAAACCACCCTCGAAGACCGTGCGCTGATCCGGTCGGGAGCACAAACCAGAACGGCCCGTTTGGCGGCCGCGGCATAAGCGGACAGTGTCTGTCTGTCCATGCCGTCCGCTTCAATCAGGACATGGTCGAAATGCGGTGCGACCGCCTGAAAAAACTCGCGGCACAGTTGTGCGTCCACCGGGACGGTTTCCGCGATCGGCGCGCAAACGAGGTGAAGAAGACCTGTTTCACCGACTGCTACCATTGCGTCGGCTAAATCGCAGTTTCGGCCGGCAACATCGGAAAAATCAAACAAAATGCTGTCGGAAACGCCAAGCATCACATCCAGTGAACGCCGGGAGCCCTCGAGCAAAAGCACCCGCTTGCCCTGTCTTGCCAGCGCTTCCCCCAAGCCGGCACAGACCACCGATTTGCCCGCTCCGCCTTTCCCGCTGGTAATCAGAATCGCTTGCCCCATACGGCTTCCCCCTTTTTCTGCTCTGTCAGGAAAGCAGCGTGCCGTATGCAATGGACGCTGAAGTTTTCCCTTTATTGGAAAAGAAATACGAATCAAAAATCTCTTTGGCTACAGGTCCGCCGGTATAGCCGTGCCAGCCTTTTTCGATGACCACACAGACGGCTATCTGAGGGTCTTCGGCGGGCGCATAAGCGATAAAAGTAGAGTTCGGGTCGGCGTGCGTTTCCGGCGTACCGGTTTTGCAGGCCACCTGAATCGGGTAGTTGCCGAATACGGCGCCGGCGGTTCCGCCCAGCCCGGCAGCACGCTCCATGCCCTCGCGGATGGCCGCGAACGCCGCCGAAGAATCAATCTCCTCGGCCACTTCCGGCTGATGTTCATACAGGGTTTCATCGAACGTGTAAGACTTCACTGATTTGAGCAGCGTCAGCTTCATCCGTTCGCCATTATTTGCAAGGGTAGCCGCATAGTTGGCAAGCTGAAGCGGGGACAGCTTTGTATCCAACTGACCGATTGAGGCCTGCACCGTATCGCCGTCCTGCCAGATGCGGTCATCCCCCTGATGAATCTGTTCTTTGACTTCGGGCGACGAAACACGTCCCACAGCTTCCGGCAGTTCGATACCGGTAGGAAGCCCAAGCCCCAGCTTGGCGGCATATTCGTCAATCTTTTCGATGCCAAGGCGGTATCCCACATCATAAAAATAGATGTTGCAGGAATGTTTCAGCGCATCCATCACGTTGACCAGGCCATGGGCGCTTAAGCAGCGGGGCTGCCAGCTGGTCCACCGTGTATACACACCGGTGCAATTCACCGTGTCGGTTGGGGTAACAACCCCCTCCGAAAGCGCGCCCAGCGCAATGACAGGTTTAAAGATAGAGCCGGGCGTATAGGTACCGTTCAGAGCACGGTTGAACATTGGCCGCAGCGGGTCCTCAGAAAGCTGCGCATAGTCCTGCCGGAAAGTAGTGAGGTTATAGGACGGATAGGTCGCCAAAGCAAGGATTTCGCCCGTTTTAACATTCACAACGGCAACCGCGCCGGCATCCGCCTCATGGCCCTTGCCCGGCGGATAGGTCACCAGGTCATTCTGCATCATATGGATTTTGTTTTCCAGCGCTTCCTGCGCAACCTTCTGCAGCTGGGAATCGATGGTCAGAATGACCGTATTCCCGGGCACCTGCTCCTTCTCTTCAACCACGTCAATCACGTCGCCGCTGGAGTTCAGGGTAATCTGCCTTTGCCCGTCCTGCCCCTTCAGGTATTGTTCAAACGCAAGTTCAGCGCCTTCCTTGCCGATCATATCCGTCATCTGGTACACCAGCCCGTTAATGACAGCACCGTCGTTCACTTTTTCCGCGGGTTCCCATTGTTCCTGATAGATTTTGCCGATACTGCCGATTACATGGGGCGCCACATCCCCGCTGACATACTGGCGGATGGTGCTTTCCACAACATCCACGCCCGGCAGTTCAAAACTGCGCTCCTTGATTTTAGGCACGGTCTCAATTTTGATATCGGTGGCAAAGGTATATGGATTGGAAATACTGAAGTCCAGGCGCTGCATTTCATAACGAACCCCGGCCGCCTTGCGGAAATCCGCGTCACTCACTTTTTCCAGGTCATATACTTTTCGTAGATTTTCTACAACATTCTCCGCTGTGGCATATTGCTGCATCCCCAGAGTCTTTTTCAGCGTTGCAATCGCATTTTCATATCCTTCGCCTTCCTTGAAAGCAAAGGGCGCGGTCTCGGTCAGCGGCAGGTTGTCAATCCAGTCCTCATCCGCATCTTCCATGATTTTGATCAGCCGCAAAATAACTTCGTTCATCTGGTCTCTGGGCAGGTAGGCCTTATCAATGGTCACATCGCGGCCCAACGCATTTACAGCAAGCGGGCGCCCGTTGCGGTCAAGTATCTCCCCGCGGGCGGCTTTAATCCGCTGCTGTTTCGTAGTACCCTGCTCCACGATGTTCGCAAATGTTTCCCCATTTACGACCTGCATCTGCATCAGGCAGAGCGAATACAACAGCAGCAGCACAATGGTAACCGCAGCTAATATAATGATTCGTAGTGTTTGCGAGGCTGATTTCATCTTGTTCTCCTATTAAATAATCCCTACTAAAACAATCGTCCTAACCGCTTCCTGTCAAACCTGCAGGTATTCTGAGAATTTTCCGTTCAGCCAGCGGAGCAGATAATAGATCAGCGGGGAAACCGCCGCCGTATACAGAATCGCCGGCAAAATCATATAGGCAAGCACCATCCAGACATTCTCATAATCCCACATAACATAACTGAGCAGGTATTCCAGCAGTCCCCGTATCAGCATTGTGCCTGCAACGAGCAAAACAAAATTAATGACACCCGGCCGAAGAAGATAGATCACCAGCAGCCCCACACAGACGCAGGACACCAGCAAGATAATGGAATTGAAACCAAACAGCATCCGCCCGCCCAGATCGCAGAGGACTCCCGCAAATGCGCCATACAGGCCACCGATAAATTCCCCTTCCAGCATAGCGATACCCACCGCCGCCGGAATCACAAAATTAGGTTTCACATCCAAAATTGTCAGAAACCGCGGGGTCGTCTGCAAAACATAAAGCACAATCAGGACAGCCGCATAAACCGTATACTTTGCAAGGAAAATTTTTGTCTTGCTATTCATCCGGCTCACCCTGTCCCTGATACGACTTGATCACCATGACATCCGTAAGATTTTTAATGTCAGCGGCAGGCTCAACCACCGCGTACAGAGAGATCTTTCCCTCTCCTTCCCGGATTTCCGTAACCTTTCCGATAACCAGATTTTTCGGATAGATGCTGCCGCCGCTTGTCACCACAAGATCATCCTTGGCGGCCCCGCTTTCGCGCGGCAGATAGGTCAGTTTGCATTTTCCTTCGGCCGCCAGCTCGATATCGCCGTTTACAATGCCGATGTCCCGGGTGCGGTTGTCATACGCACCCACTTTGGAACGGACATCCAGTATCGTCGTCACTTTGGAAAAGTTGGGGCCGACCTCTGTGATGGCCCCTACCAATCCTTCGGGTGAAATAACCGTATCATAAAGCGTTATCCCGTTGATGGAACCTTTATCAATCATAAAGGAGAAAAACCGGTCGTCCGAGTCGCGCTTGACCACCGAAGCAGGCTCCAGCTCGAAGTCGGGATTTTCTTCTTTCAGTCCGATGTACTGGCGCAGGTTTTCATTTTCCTGGCGGTACTGCTCATAGTCAATCAATTGACTGCGCAGTTCATTAACCTCCGACTGCAGCGCGGCGTTCTCCGCCGCCAGTTCATCCGCGCGGACATATCGCTGAAAGTAGCCGCTCACCGCGTCAGAAATACTGGAAGACGCCTTCTGCAAGGGTGTGACAAGCAAGCCCGTCCCCTGGCTCAGGAGCGGAGAGAGCCCGCCTGTCCATGCCGCGCGCAGCATAAAGAAGAGCAGCAGAATGAACACGCCAAATAAAATTTTAAATCGAGCGCTTTTCAAGAAATCTCCCAATGCTTTCCTCCGAACAGCAAGGAACGCGCTCGCACGCGTTCCCAGGCTTCCTTTCAAACAGGATCAGTAGCTCTTATCGTCATCCGCCAAAAGCTCATGCAGGCGGTCGATATCGTCCAGAACCTTGCCGGTTCCCAGCGCAACGCAGTCAAGCGGATTTTCCGCGATATGTACAGGCATCCCGGTCTCGTTGGAAACCAGCTGATCCAGCCCGCGCAGCAGAGCGCCGCCGCCGGTCAGGGTGATGCCGTGGTCGATGATGTCGGCTGAAAGCTCCGGCGGCGTCTTTTCCAGTGTCACGCGGATGGCGTCCAGAATCATGGAGAGCGGGTCTGCCAGCGCTTCCCGGACTTCCTCGGAGGTGACCGAAATATTTTTGGGCAGGCCGTCCATCAGATCGCGTCCCTTGATATCCATGGAAGCCTCCCCCTCAAACGGGTAGGCAGATCCGATGCCGATTTTGATATCTTCGGCGGTGCGCTCACCGATGAGCAGGTTATATTTCTTTTTGATGTACTGAATGATGTAGGAATCCAGTTCGTCGCCGCCGACGCGCACCGAGCGCGCGGCTACAATGCCGCCGAGCGAGATCACCGCCACCTCGCTGGTGCCGCCGCCGATATCCACCACCATGCTTCCGGTGGCTTCCGCAACCGGAAGGCCCGCGCCGATCGCCGCAGCCATTGGCTCCTCAATAATGGAAACACGTTTGGCTCCCGCTTTATATGACGCCTCCTTCACCGCGCGCCGCTCGACAGCGGTAACCCCGGACGGAATACAGATGATTACACGGGGGCGGGCAAGGATCGAATTGTTAAAAACCTTTTTGATGAATATCTGAAGCATAGACGCAGTGATATCAAAATCAGCGATAACGCCGTCCTTCAGCGGACGGACCGCTACAATACTGCCGGGAGTACGGCCGATGACTTCCTTGGCCTCCTTGCCGACATAGCGAACGGTATCGTTACGTGTATCAACCGCCACAACGGACGGTTCCCTCATAATGATGCCTTTTCCTTTCATAAAAACCAGGGTGTTCGCCGTACCCAGGTCAATTCCGATATCTTTTGAAAACATTTGTCACGTCCCCCTTAATACATTTCAAAACTGCCACATGATCCTGTATATTATAACCTGTGTCGAAAAATAGAACAACACCTAATTTGTAAATAACCCGCCGATTCGGGTGGTTTTATTTGTCAATCCTCCCAAGGATTGTATAAAGCCGGTTCACAGGAAGCCCCATCACATTAAAATAGTCCCCGGAAATCCCTTTTACGAACCTGGCGCCGTAACCCTGAATTCCATATCCGCCCGCTTTATCGAACGGTTCTCCGGTTGAGAGGTACCAGTCAATTTCCGCCTCGGAAAGCGGCGCGAATTCGACCTGTGTACAGCAGGAAAAAACATTGCTTTTGTTTTTTTCACAGACCGCAACTCCCGTATATACCTGATGAGTACGCCCGGAAAGCATCCTCAGCATCTCCGCCGCCTGCTCGTCGTCCCGGGGCTTGCCGAGAATCCGTCCTTCCACAGCCACCACCGTATCCGCCCCGATGACCAGTGCGTGCGGCCGCAGTTCCGCTACTGTCTGCGCCTTGCGCTGAGCAAGCATTTCCACCGCGTCACGGGGAGCAATTCCTTCCGGCAGGGTTTCGTCCACATCGGAAACACAAACCTCAAAATGGTCAATCACCAATTGAAGAAGCTCCTGTCTGCGCGGCGAACCGGAAGCCAGAATAACCTCTCTCATCGTTTCACCTGCCCAACCTAATGTATTTTCCACCCTTTGCACCTGCATCAGCGTCCGGTGGAGCCAAAACCGCCGCTTCCGCGCGCGGTGTCGTCCAGTTCCTCACAAAGCTCGATTTCGGGTGTATGGACCGGTATCAGCACCAACTGGGCAATCCGGTCGCCGGGGTTCACGGTAAATGCCGTCTTGGAATGGTTGTGAAGCCCCACCAGCACCTCCCCCCGATAATCGCTGTCAATCACGCCGACACAGTTTGCCGGCACAATTCCGTGCCTGATTCCCAGCCCGCTGCGGGCAAACACAAATCCCGCGTATCCTTCTTCAATCTGCAGGGCAAGGCCGGTCGGGACGCCTGCCGTTTCTCCCGGCTCAATCGTCACCGGGTGTTCGGTTGCGGCGCACAGATCGAAGCCCGCGCTGCCCGCTGTAGCGTTACGCGGAATCTGTGCGCATTCGCGCAGTTTTTTGATTTTCAGCATGAATTTACTCCTAAAAGATTGTTTTGTAGAGCAGCCCGCGTGTAAAGTTTCCGCCAAGTTCGCCGCCTTCCAGGTACAGCCGGAACATGCGCTCACATTCCTTCGGTTCTTCGGCTGTGAAACACAGAGAAATAAAATCCAGATTCTTCAGTTCGTCAAGGCGGTCACCCATATAAAGCGGAACGGGGTTCAGAAGCTCGCTGCAGCCGTATGCACAGCTGGTATAGAGCCGGTTTCCCTTCCGGTCGGTGATGAAGTTCCTGCCGGCCTTACAGGCGGCGCAGCCTTCGGAAACACGCACCGGACAATTTCGCACCGTCATAAGCGGCAGCTTTCCGTAGGCGGTGATTCCAAGCGGGATTTTGGAGACAAGCCGTTTCGCGGATTCAAGGCTCAACTCAAAGGACACCAGCAAATCGGCGGTACCCAGCTCGGCCAGAGCCTCGGCCGCATAGGAATTGGTCACGTTGAAAAACGGCTCGCAATGCAGGGTAAACCCATATTCAGACGCGAGATACAGCGTTCCGAGGTTGCCGACAGATGCATGGCGGATGCCGTTTTCCCACAGCGTCTGAAGCTGGGTTCTCAGTTGTTCCTGTCCGGAAAACAACATACGGGGAAGCCCGGCGCACAGTTTGTCCGCGTAAGGCGACGCCCCTTTTGCACATAATTTCAGCAGTTCCGGCACAGGCAGCGTAATCAGCTCGGCATGTTCCAGCATCATCGGGGTAACCTGTTCCGCGCGGTACGCGCGCACCCGCAGTCCGGGGAACAGGGCCCGCCTTCCCGCCGCAGGAGTCCCCATCCGGCCCGGGCCGAACCGGATCGAACGCGGTTTCCCCCGCAGTTCATCCAGCTTTTCCAGCGCCTCCCGGCGCAGTGCGTTGAGCGAAGAGACCGGCAGCATCAGCCCTTCCGCCACATCGCATACAATCGATTCCGCTTTGTACGGCGTGCCGCCTGTTTTAGAGAGTCCCGCTTTGACGCGCTCCGCATCCGTCGGCTTATTGATGGCGGCCTGAGGGGTATCGCCATATACTGTTATCAGGTTGCCGTCGCAGTCTTCTGCGCCAAGCGTAACCGGTTCCCCCGGGTGCATGGCAAATTGGAATGATACCGCCACCTTCTGCACCTGTTTGCGCGGATCCGTGTAGAGATTTTCCAGCTTGCCAAGAACACCGGCCGCCGCCTGCACATCCTCTTTTGCGCGGATGCCAAACATATCGATTGTGTAATTGCCGGTATAATAACCTTCTGTAAATCCCGATCTGGAAAATACAGCTTGTAGTGTATCGAGATCCACCGCTTCGCCTGCAAGCGCGTTCCGGCAGGCTGTTACCGCAGCGGCAACATACTCGGGGCGTTTCATACGCCCCTCAATTTTGACGGAAACCACGCCGATTTCCTGAAGCTCATTGATACGGGCAATCAGGCTCATGTCTTTCAGAGAAAGCGCATGGCTGGTCGCCGAGCTTTCAAATTCCAGCCGGCAGGGCTGGGCGCAAAGTCCCCTATTGCCGCTGCGCTGCCCCAGCACCGAGGACATATAGCATTGTCCGGAAACACACATACAGAGCGCCCCGTGGACAAATACTTCCACTTCCAGCGAAGTTTCGCGGACAATGTTGCAAATTTCCCCTTTGGAACATTCCCGGGCCAGAACAACACGGGAAAAACCCAGCTTTTCCAGCATTTTTGCGCCTTCGGCGTTGTGCACCGCCATCTGCGTGGAGGCATTCAGTTTTAAATCAGGACAGCAGCGCCGCAAAATTGCAGCTGCGCCCAAGTCCTGCACAATCACCGCGTCCACACCCGCCGCACAGGCACAGGACGCGGCACGCAGAAGCTCCCCGATTTCGTTTTCCAGCACAACGATATTGAGCGTCAGATAAACCTTTGTTCCCCTGATGTGGCATCGGCGCACCGTCTCCGCTAAATTCTCACTGGTGAAGTTCTCCGCGTTGCGGCGGGCGTTGAGCGTTTCGATTCCGAGATATACGGCGTCGGCACCGCAGTAAACCGCAGCCTCCAGCGCCTGCATACTCCCTGCGGGCGCCAGTATTTCCAGAGGTTTTTTCATTCCTTAGCCTTTCTCGTCCAATTTAGGCTGGCCCTTCGTTTCCGCGGCCTCCAGCTGACGGCGCAGATGGGCATTTTCGCGTTTGACCTCGTCCAGCTCGATGCGGGCCTTTGCCGCATCCTCCAGGTACTCGGAAATCTGGGTGCGCATACGGTCCGCGTTTTCTTCGCTTCGCTTATAAGCATCCACATAATTCATGGCGCAAAGAACCATAACATCATTAAATGAAATATTTGTGTTCTTGTCTAAAATTCCCTTAATCTGCTCGTCCAGTTCCTGCGCAAGCCCGAGAACATATTCTTCCGGCTCGGATGTCGCGATGAAATAATGAACCCCATTTATGGTAATCTTTACACGGTTTTGCGTGTTCATGTCTGTTTTTCCTCCATTTTATCAGCGTTGCATACGGTCTGATCTATCAATTATCCTTACGGAGCATTAACTGGTATTTATTATAATACATTTTTGTTTGCGAATAAAGAGGAGTTTACAAAAAAACATATCGGAACTCTATCTGCAAAAAACGACATAAATCCCCATTGACGGCAGATATTGCTTGCGCGGCATTCGGGATGCGAGTATAATGATAATAATATCTGTACGCAGCTGGAATGCCCCGTCGCCGACACTCACCGGCGGGCCTGCCGAATCTGTCCGCTTGATTAGGAGGCAATCTATGAATATAAAACCACCATTTACCAAAGAAAAGCTCAAACAGCTGATTCTGTTGACCTTTCAGAACGACATGCTCATCGACCCGGAGCACGCTTCGGACGAAGCCTATTATGAAGCGCTCTGCCGTGTAACCCGCGACATTCTCAGTGAAAAGCTTCAGGTTTTCAGTGCGCATAACAATGCCCGCGCCGCCAAAAAGGTCTATTATCTCAGTATGGAATTCCTGATGGGGCGGTCGCTGAAAAACAGCCTCTACAATCTGAATATTCAGGAAGCGATGACCGGGGCGCTCTCGGAGCTCGGCGTGGACATCGAAAAGATGTATGCACTGGAGCCGGACGCAGGGCTCGGCAACGGCGGGCTGGGCAGGCTGGCGGCCTGTTACATGGACGCCATGGCGACCGAGGAGCTGCCCGCTATGGGATATTCCATCCTCTATGAGTTCGGCATCTTCAAGCAGAACATCATCGACGGCTGGCAGACCGAAACGCCGGACTACTGGCTGCCCGGCGGAAGCGTCTGGCTCAAGGTAAAGCCCGACCGCACCGTTCCCATCCGTTTCGGCGGGCGCATTGAAGAAGGCTGGGAAAACGGGCACCACTGGATGAACCACGTGGACTACCAGACGGTCTACGCCGTCCCGCACGATATGTATGTCCCGGGCTTTCGCAGCGATGGGATTGCTATCCTGCGCCTCTGGAAAGCGCAGAGCCCCGGCTTCGACATGGAATCATTCAACCGCGGCGACTATGTGAACGCCATGGGGGCAGCCTCCGTATCCGAAGCGATCTCCAAAGTCCTCTATCCGAACGACAACCACCAGCAGGGAAAAATGCTGCGCCTCAAGCAGCAGTATTTCCTCTGCGCCGCTTCCATTTCCGACATTACGCGCCGCCATATCACCCTTTATGGTACGCTGGATAATTTCGGTGAGAAAAACGCCATCCAGATCAACGACACCCATCCGACCCTTGCCATCCCCGAACTGATGCGCGTGCTCCTGGACGACTGCGGCTACAGCTGGGAAAAATCATGGGACATTGTCACGCGCTCTTTCGCCTATACAAACCATACCGTCATGGCGGAAGCGCTTGAAAAGTGGGGCGCGGATGTTTTCCGCTCCCTGCTGCCCCGCATCTATCAGATCATTCAGGAGATCGACCGCCGGTTCTGTGAGGAATTGCAGCAGAAGTACCATTACGACCAGTACGATATCGACCGCATGCGCGTCCTTTATGACTTCCAGGTGCGCATGGCAAATCTCGCGGTCATCGCGTGCCACAGCGTCAACGGCGTTTCCAAGCTGCATTCCCAGATCATCAAGGACAGCGTTTTCCACGATTATTACAGACTCTTCCCTTATAAGTTTAAGAATGTTACCAACGGCATCGCGTCCCGCCGCTGGCTCTACCAGTCCAACCCGGGCCTGACCGGGCTGCTGCTTGATACCATCGGCGACGGCTGGCTCAGAGATATGCCGCAGCTCAGCAAATTCAGCGGGTTTGCCGACGACCAGAGTGTGCTTGCGCGGCTGGCGGAGGTGAAGCAGGAAAACAAGAAGCGGCTGGCGGACTATGTGCTGGAAACAAGCGGCATCGCCGTCAACACCGCCTCGATTTTTGATGTCCAGGTCAAGCGCCTGCACGAATACAAGCGGCAGCACCTGAACGCACTGCATATTCTGACGGAATATCTCTGGCTGAAAGACCACCCCGACGCTGATTTTATACCCAAAACTTATATTTTCGGTGCGAAAGCGGCTCCCGGCTATTTCCTTGCGAAGCAAATCATCAAATTCATCTGCACACTGCGCGATATGATTGAAAACGACCCCGCTGTCCGCGAGAAACTGCGGATTGTGTTTCTCGAAAACTACAGCGTCACCATTTCCGAGCTGCTGATGCCGGCATCCGAAATTTCCGAACAGATTTCCCTCGCGGGCACCGAAGCCTCCGGCACCGGCAATATGAAGCTGATGCTCAACGGCGCAATTACGCTTGGTACACTGGACGGTGCAAATGTGGAAATCGGTGAGTGCGTGGGCAGAGAAAATATTCTGTTTTTCGGCATGACCACGCCGGAGGTCAACGCCCTGAAAGCGCAGGGTTATGTCCCCGCCGATTATTGCAATAAGGACGACCGCTTACGCCGTGCCATTGATCTGCTTTCGTCCGGTCTGGAGGGGCAGCAGTTCCCGGATATCGCAAATTCTCTGCGCTACAATGACCCTTATATGGTGCTTGCTGATTTTGACGCCTACTGCAGAGTGCAGGCGCAGGCCTCCGACCTGTACCGGGATACCATAGGCTGGCAGAAAAAGTCCCTCTATAATATTGCCGCTTCCGGCTATTTCTGCGCCGACCGTTCCATACAGGACTATGCGCGGGATATTTGGGGACTTTATAAATAGCGCCTGCTGTGGCGTAAGCATCCGGCGCGGTAAGGTTCTGTAAATGCCCAAGATTACTGTTTGGATTTTTTCTGCGGGCAGGTGAGATTCTGCCCGCAGATTTTTTTGGAGTTGATTTCGTGAATACCCTGCTCTACGACAGCCGTGATGAGAGATTCAAATCCCCTTTCGGCGCGGTTCCCGCAGGCACGCCCGTTACCTTTCGCATCTGCCTGCCAATGATATACCAGTTCACAGCCCCGGCCCTGCTGATGTTTCAGGCCGACCAGTGGGATACCCCCGACCGCATCCCCATGCAGTTTGAGGAGAGCGACGGTGTGGCCGGATATTACACCTGCGTTTTCTGCCCGCCGCTGCCGCAGCTTTATTTTTACCGGTTCGAACTGAGCGGGATCGACGGCGTCAAGTCTGTCAACCGCGGCCCCGACGGATTCTCCCAGATCAGCCTTGAAAGCGGCGATCTTTGGCAGCTTACCGTTTATGACACAGCGCTGAAGACACCGGATTTCATGAAAAACGGCGTCATGTATCAGATCTTTCCCGACCGGTTCTGCAATTCCGGCACGCCAAAGGACTGCCCATTCCCCGACCGCTGGCTGCATAAGGACTGGTATGAGCTGCCCGTCTATCAGCCGGACAGTAACGGCAAATTCCCCAACACCGATTATTTTGGGGGCGACCTAATCGGTATCACCTCCAAGCTGCCC
The DNA here is from genome assembly GCF_900186535.1 of Marasmitruncus massiliensis. Classification (GTDB taxonomy): domain Bacteria; phylum Bacillota; class Clostridia; order Oscillospirales; family Ruminococcaceae; genus Anaerotruncus; species Anaerotruncus massiliensis_A. The sequence goes on along the minus strand of NZ_FYDE01000003.1, from coordinate 296,260 downwards.
TACTTAAAGAGCCTGGGAGTTACCTGCATCTACCTCAACCCTATTTTTGAGGCGCATGAAAACCACCGTTACAACACCGCCGACTATGAAAAGATTGACCCGCTTTTAGGGAATGAAAAGGATTTTCAAACACTCTGTGACGAGGCGGAAAAGCTTGGCATCTGCATCCTGTTGGACGGTGTATTTAACCATACGGGAAGCGACAGCGTTTATTTCAACAAAAACAGGCGTTACGGAGAGCATTTGGGCGCTTATAACGATCCGCAGAGCCCTTATCGCAGCTGGTACGATTTTACCAGTTATCCAAACTCCTATCGTTCCTGGTGGGGATTTGAGACTCTGCCCAATCTCAATGAAAGCGACCCCGCTTACCAGGAGTTCATCTGCGGGGAAAACGGCGTGCTGAAAAAGTGGCTGCGGCTCGGCGCTTCCGGCTACCGGCTCGACGTAGCCGACGAACTGCCGGACTTCTTTTTGAACCGTATTTCAGCCTGTGTCAAGGGGCATGACCCCGAATGCGCCGTCATCGGTGAGGTCTGGGAGGACGCCTCCACCAAAATCAGCTACGGCGAGCGCCGCCGTTACCTGCTTGGCGGGCAGCTCGATTCTGTGATGAACTATCCTTTCAAGGACGCGATTCTCAGCTACGTCCGCTGCGGCGACTGCAACAGGCTATATCTGACCATTTTGGCAATTCTCGAGAACTACCCCAAGCCCGTGCTGGATGTCCTGATGAATTCGCTTTCCACCCACGATGTGGAGCGCGCCATCACCGCACTGGCCGGCGAACCGGCCGCGGACAACGGACGGGACTGGCAGGGCCAGCATAACCGGCTGAGCGAAAGCCAGTACCGGCTGGGAAAAAACCTGTTTTGCGTGGCATCGGTCATCCAGTATACCCTGCCCGGCATCCCCTGCCTGTATTATGGGGACGAAGCGGGGCTGTACGGCTATAAAGACCCGTTCAACCGGACCTGCTACCCATGGGGACGGGAAGATACGGAACTTTTGGAATTCTTCCGGTCTCTCGGACGTCTGCGCACGCAGTTTCCGGAGCTTTCCACCGCCAGGTTCCGCGCCGTTTCTTTTACGCCGGGGACGGTGTCCTACTGCCGGGAGTGGGGCCAAAACCGCCTGCTGATCGCGGTAAACCGTACAGACAGATCCATGCCTATTGCATTTCCCGCCGGATTTGGGCAAGCGAAAGTTGTACTTGGTACTGTTGACGGCGGCCGGCTCGCGCCTTTTGGCTATGCCGTTCTGGCAGACAGCATACCGCGTTAATAGATCAGACTACATGATAACACACAGCTTACCGGCATGGTTTGCTGTGTGCATTTTTTTATTACAATTTCCAGTAAAAGGAAATTCAATCCCTTCAAGTTTTGCTGATGATTTTCTCTTATGCGGCTACAATATAAACAGACGGATTTCCGCTCCGTGAAATCCGTGCGGCATATACCGCACAATTGTAGAAATGCAAAAGGGGGTTGTTTTATGCCGCTGGTCGAACTGAGGAATCTCACCAAAATTTATAACTCCGGCGAAAATGAAGTCCGCGCGCTTTCCAATGTCTCCCTCTCGATCAGCGAGGGGGAATTTGTTGCAATCATTGGGCAATCCGGTTCCGGAAAATCAACGCTGATGAATATGCTGGGCTGTCTTGACATGCCTGATTCCGGGGAATATCTGCTGGAGGGCGAAAACGTTGCGACCATACCGGAAGAAACGCTGGCCCATATCCGCAACCGCCGCATCGGCTTTATTTTTCAGGGGTTCAACCTGATTTCCAGCCTGAACGCCCTTGAAAATGTGGAACTGCCGTTAATGTATCGGGGCATACGCGCAAAAGAACGGTTTGAACTGGCGTTTTCCGCGCTCAGCCGGGTTGGAATCGCAAACAGAGTCCGGCACCGCCCTTCCGAACTTTCCGGCGGGCAGCAGCAGCGGGTTGCCATTGCGCGGGCGATTGCCGCGAAGCCGCCGATTCTTCTTGCCGACGAACCCACCGGCAATCTTGACTCGGCATCCGGCTCCGAAGTGATGTCGATTCTGCGGGATCTGCATGAAGAAGGCAAGACGATTATCCTGATCACGCATGATGGCACGATTGCCTCGATGGCAAACCGGATTATCCGCATCGTTGACGGCTGTGTTGTGGACGATACCGTTTCCTGACAGATCAAAAAGGCTCCGCAGCAAATGCCGCGGAGCCTTTTCATACGATAAATTTTATTCTGCGTCGTAGAGTTTGGACATACGGAGCAGATGGTTGTATTTGTCGGTCGCAGCCTTTGTCGCAACCGCAAACAGCTGCTCTGCACGCTCAGGATTCTGTCTTTCCAGCGAGCTGTAACGGACTTCGTTTTCGATGAAGGACTTGTAGTCCGCATTCGGAGCCTTGGAATCCATCTGGAACGGATTAGCGCCCTCGGCAGTTCTGCGGGGATCGAAGCGGAAGTTGTGCCAGTAGCCGGCCTCGACAGCCCTCTTGATCTCGGTCTGCGCAATGCCCATACCGCCCTTGATGCCGTGGTTGATGCAGGGCGCGTAAGCGATGATGATGGACGGGCCATGATAGCTTTCCGCCTCAACAAACGCCTTGATGCACTGATTGTAGTCAGCGCCCATAGCAACCTGCGCAACATAGACATAGCCGTAGCTCATCGCAATCGCGGCAAGGTCCTTCTGCTTGATTTCCTTACCGGCAGCCGCGAACTGTGCAATCGCACCGGTCGGGGTTGCTTTGGAGGACTGACCGCCTGTATTGGAGTAAACCTCGGTGTTGAAGACCAGAATATTGACATCCTCGCCGGACGCAATGACATGGTCCAGACCGCCGAAGCCGATATCGAATGCCCAGCCGTCGCCGCCGAATACCCAGTTGGACTTCTTGGCGAGGAACTCTTTATCCTTCAGGATCGCTTTGCAGGTCGGGCAGTCAATGCCTTCCAGCGCGGAGATCAGGTTCTTCGTGGCAACCGCATTGGCCGCGCCGTCATCAACAGAGGACAGATAAGCCTCGCATGCCGCTTTCACTTCAGCAGATGCCTTTTCATTCTTGGCAGCCTCAAGCACTTTGGCAATCAGATGCTGACGCAGAGTGGACTGAGCCAGATACATGCCGTAGCCGTATTCCGCGTTGTCCTCAAACAGGGAGTTCGCCCATGCCGGGCCGCGTCCTTCCTTGTTGACCGTGTACGGGGTGGACGGAGCAGAACCGCCCCAGATGGAAGAGCATCCGGTCGCGTTGGCAATATACATTCTGTCACCGAACAGCTGGGTAGCAAGCTTGGCATACGGAGTTTCGCCGCATCCCGCGCAGGCGCCGGAGTATTCAAGCAGCGGCTGTTTGAACTGGCTTCCCTTGACGGTGCTTTCCTTGAATTTTTCTGCAACTTCGGGTTTGGACGGCAGAGCCTGGCCATAAGCGGCAACTTCCGCCTGCTCAAGCTGGCTGTCGAGTTTTTCCATAACCAGCGCTTTGTTGCCCTTCTTGCCGGGGCAGACATTTGCGCAGGATCCGCATCCGGTGCAGTCCAGAACGGAGACGGTCATAGCGAACTTATAGCCGGGCATACCGGTCATCGGGGCGGTCTTGGTGCCGGCGGGAGCCTTGGCGGCTTCGTCCTCGGTCATAACAGCCGGACGGATGACAGCGTGCGGGCAGACATAAGAGCAGAAGTTACACTGGATGCAGTTGTCAGAGATCCAGCAGGGGACATCCACAGCGATACCGCGTTTCTCATAAGCGGCAGAACCCTGCGGGAAGGTGCCGTCCTCGCGGCCGTCGAAAGTGGAAACAGGCAGTTTATCACCGCGCTGCGCATTCGCGGGGATCAGGATATCATTGACGAAATCGACAAGGTCTTTGCGGCTGCCGGTAGCCTTCAGGGCCTCGTCAGCGTCGGTAGCGTTCTTCCAGTCAGCCGGCACTTCCACCTTGACAATGGATTTCGCGCCTTCTTCAATCGCGTCATGGTTCATCTTGACAACCTTTTCGCCCTTCTTGCCGTAGGACTTGGTTGCAGCGTCTTTCATATACTGGATTGCATCCGCTTCCGGAATAATCTTCGCCAGCTTGAAGAACGCGGATTGGAGTACGGTGTTGATGCGGGTGCCGAGTCCCAGTTTACGGCCGATGTCGATACCGTCAATGGTGTAGAACTGGATGTCGTGCTCTGCGATAAATCTCTTTACCTTGCCGGGAATGCGCTCGTTGAGCTCTTCGCCGCTCCACGGGCAGTTCAGCAGGAAAGTGCCGCCGTCCACCAGGTCTTCCACCATGTCATACTTGTCAATGTAGGAAGGATTGTGGCAGGCAACGAAGTTCGCCTTGTTGATCAGATAGGTGGAGTGGATGGGGGTATGTCCGAAGCGCAGATGCGAAACGGTTACACCGCCGGATTTCTTAGAGTCGTAAGCAAAATAAGCCTGCGCATACATGTCGGTATGGTCGCCGATAATTTTAATGGAGTTCTTGTTGGCGCCAACCGTACCGTCGGAGCCGAGACCCCAGAACTTACAGGCAGTAGTACCCTCAGGAGCTGTATTCGGGTTCTTTTTGGTTTCGAGGGACAGGTTGGTCACATCGTCTTCGATACCAATGGTGAACTCCGGTTTGCCATTCTTGGCAGCATTATCATAAACAGCAATGATCTGGTCAGGAGTGGTGTCCTTGGAACCGAGGCCGTAACGTCCGCGGAGCACCGGAGTCTCAGCAAACTGAGTGCCTTTGAGTGCCGCAACGACATCAAGATAGAGCGGCTCGCCCAAAGAGCCCGGTTCCTTGGTTCTGTCAAGGACGGAAATGGTCTTAACAGTAGAGGGAATTGCGGCAACAAGGCGGTCGGCAGCAAACGGACGATAGAGGCGGACCTTAATCAGACCGGTCTTTCTGCCGTTTTTGTTCAGGAAATCGATGGTTTCATCGATGGTCTCACAGACAGAGCCCATAGCGATGATGACATTGTCGGCATCGGGAGCGCCATAGTAATTGAAGAGGCTGTAGTTGGTGCCGATTTTGGCGTTGACCTTTGCCATATACTCCTCAACGATTTCAGGGATCGCGTTGTAGTATTTGTTGCAGGCCTCACGCGCCTGGAAGAAGATATCCGGGTTCTGGGCGGTACCGCGCAGAACAGGATGCTCCGGATTCAGAGCGTTTCTGCGGAACGCATCAATTGCGTCATGATCAACCATCTCGTCGAGATCTTCGTAATCCCAGACCTGGATTTTCTGAAGCTCATGAGAGGTGCGGAATCCGTCGAAGAAGTTGAGGAACGGAACACGGCCCTTAATTGCGGCGCAGTGTGCGACAGCGGTCAAATCCATGACTTCCTGAACGCTGCTTTCGCAGAGCATTGCAAAACCGGTCTGACGGCATGCATAAACATCCGAATGATCGCCGAAAATGTTAAGCGCGTGGGAAGCAACACAGCGGGCGGAAACGTTGATGACGCCCGGAAGCAGCTCACCCGCCATTTTATACATGTTCGGAATCATCAGCAGAAGACCCTGCGAAGCGGTGTAGGTGGTGGTCAGCGCACCGGCAGCCAGTGAACCGTGGACAGTACCCGCGGCGCCGGCCTCGGACTGCATCTCAACAATTTTCACTTTCTGCCCAAAGATGTTCTCACGTCCCTGAGTAGCCCACTCATCGGTGACTTCCGCCATTACCGACGACGGAGTGATCGGATAGATCGCAGCCAGATCGGTGTATGCATAAGATACATGCGCCGCAGCATTGTTACCATCCATGGTTTTCATTTTTCTTGCCATGTTTTATCTTCCTCCTAATGTGAATTAGTACTATTAATAAACTAGTACAGCGTTGCGGATCGGTCCCGCATAGCAGGCCGACCCATCTTTGTTAATTTTAACATCTTTCTTTACCATTGTAAATAACGACAAGGAGAAAAAATGTGTACAGACTGTAATTTTTCACCGAATTCTCTGTGAGTATTAGAGCAAAATTGACAGCAATAAAAAAAACGATTATATTGAAACCAGTAACATTTAAGTGAACTGACGATTTGGAGGAATGAACAAATGGACCCCTACCCCAGTATGATTGCCGTCCTGTCCCTGATTATTCTGAATGCCCTGATCACTGCGGGGCGCACCGCTTTGACCATGCTCGGAGACGGAGCTGTAAAGAGAATGGCCTCTTCCGGCAATCCGAAGGAACGGGCGGTAGCGCGGATGCTTGAAAAGCCCGCGGCCTTACTGGAAGGCTGCAAGCTGGCGGGTTTTACCTGCACCGTGATGGCATCCCTGCTGACCTGGCGCCTGCTGCCGCTCGTACTCCCCATCCGGGTCGAACAGCTGCTTCGCGGCAGCCAGCTGCAGAGGGCCGGCGGCATGGGGCTGGTTCTTCTTGCGGTCCTGCTTGCCGTTATGGTGCTTGACGTATTCTGTCTGCTGCTTCCCTATCGAATCGCCTGCCGCTATCCCCAGCCGGCAGCATTCGCCCTTGCACATTTCTGCCGCTCCGCCGCTTTTCTGTTCCGTCCGTTCGCGGCATTCAACAGCGCGGTGGCCCGCCTGCTTTCACATCTGATCGGTATCCGTGGAGAGGATGAGCCTGAGCAGGCTACCGAAGAGGAAATCCGCATGATGGTGGATGTCGGCAGCGAAAAAGGCGAAATTGAGCAGAGCGAAAAGGATATGATCAATAATATCTTTGAGTTTGACGACCGCAATGTTTCTGAGGTTATGACCCACCGCACGGATATGACGGCCGTACCCGTTTCCACTTCGCTGGATGAGGTGACCGGTATTGCAATCGATTCGGGGTATTCCCGCATTCCCGTTTATGAGGATGATATCGATGATATCGTAGGGATTCTTTATGTAAAGGACCTGCTCTCGCTGATCGGAAAACATGATCATGGGTTTGACGTGCGGGCATACATGCGCAGCGTACTGTTTGTCCCCGAAAATATGAGCTGCGTGGATCTGTTTTCCCAGTTTCGGATCAAAAAGGTACAGGTGGCCATCGCGGTGGACGAGTACGGCGGCACCGCCGGTATCGTATCGATGGAGGACCTTGTGGAGTCGATCTTGGGCAACATTCAGGACGAATACGATCATGAAGAGGAAATGATCGTCAAGCTGGGCGACGGCTGTTACGAACTGGACGGCGCGGTCTCCATCGAAGAGGTAGAGCGGCTGTTTGACATTTCCCTCAGCGATGATTCAGATTATGATACCATCGGCGGCCTGCTGACCGAGGCGCTGGAACGGATCCCGCTGCCGGAGGAACATCCTTCGGTCGAACTGTCCGGCATTCAGTTCACCATCCTGCTGGTGGAGGAACGGCGCATTGCGCGCATCCGCGCCGAGCGGATGATAATCAGCGGCGAATAATCCCGTTGTCCTTCTAAAAAACGGCATAACAATAGCCCGTTCCGTAACCGGAACGGGCTTTGCATGTTGTATCGTTGCCCCGCCGTATCGATGCTTTGCCAGCTATCAACCCCGTCTTTCGACAAAGGTGGGTACGCCCTCTCCCCGGATTCATGATCCCTTCGTCCCTCGAAAGGGGAGGTCTTCAATCCGCCGCGGACGCCCGGGCTCCCAAAATACAGTTATCGGAGTATTATGGGCAAAGCTGTCGTGTACAGCAGGGAGTAACGCAATTTAGGGTTCTTCCTCACCGTCAACGAAATCAAAATCTTCTTCGAGACGTTCCATAAAAATTCCGGCCACCTGGTCAAATTCGGCCTCATCCTCAATGGCTTCCAAGAATTCTTCCTCTCCGTCAACGACCGACTTCAGAACTACAAGCTCACCGTCGTCATCTGAATCCTCATCGGCATCATTTGCCGCAACCAAAGCAACGTAATGCTCCTCGCCAAGTTCAAGAGTATCAACAATTTCGAATTCGTGCTCATTTCCTTCGTCATCAACCAATGTGATCAGATCGGCTGCCATCTCGTTGTCTGCCATACTGTTGTTCTCCTTTATCTGAGCATCATGCCTGCTCAATCAGCAAAATCAAATGGTACTGTCTCTTGTTGACAATACTATCTTAATCCATCTTGCCCAAAATGTCAATTGTAAAACAAGCTTGTATATATTTGCTAAAATTATGTGAAATTAAGCAAACATGGTATTGACTTTTTACAATTATTTGCGTATAATGAAAGTGCAGAAAGGGTATAATGAAAACAAACTTTTCAGGAAAGGCGGTGGTTCCAATGTACGACGATTCACAAAGCGATTCCGTTGCATCAGGGAGCTCAGCGCCATGTGGAACGATTTAGAAGGATTCTTTTCACGGCTTTTCTGTTGCGGCAATATCCCTCCGAATGTATATGATTTACCATAGAAGCAGTCATATATTTGTGAAAGGATTTTGTCAAATTGAACGCAAAGGCAACAAGGCATATTCCCATCTTGTATTTCCATTTTGCTGGATACTTCCGCGGCAGAAGCCAGACGCGCAACGGGTTTACCGTTCAAATCCCGACTGATCGTCCGCCCGCAATGTCTTGCTAAAACCCTTGTGTATGTAAATTCCGGCGCGGGCATTTTTGCAAGGAATCGAACTTTCAAACAAAAATCCAGAGAAAAGAAGTTGATTTGAAGTCAGCAAAATTGAGAACCGGTTGGATAACGGAATGTTGACCGAATTTTCATGGCCGAAATAGGCTATGAAAGCGGTAAAGCAAATTGTCATAATGAAAAACGAACCAGGCGGCACCGGTAATCATCGGTGCCGCTTTTCCATGTCCAAACCGTTAAATTACTATGAATAGCCCGCAGGGTCATTGATTTTATCGGGTTTTATGCTATAATAGCCGCATAAGCAAACGGCAAAGCCGTCTGCGGCGGTGGTATCGCGCAAAGCGGCTTTTGTTCCCCATCAGCTTTGTCTGAGCGGGTAAATCCGGTTTCGCCGCATAATCCGCCCGTGATTGCAAACATATGGAGGTACCTTTATGAAAAAAATCGCCCTGCTTTTAAGTGCGCTTTTGGCGTTGTCCGTCATGTTTTACGGCTGCGGCAAAAAGAATGAGGCCTCTCCGGCTTCTTCCGATGCGTCGGCGTCCGAATCCGCCCAAAGCATGCCGTCCACTGAATCCGAAATTATCGGGCATAATCTGAAAATCAGCGAAGAGGACATCAATCTGCTTCAGGCGCAGGCTCCTGCGGCCGGCTCCCAAACAGCAACCATCAAAACAAGCGCCGGAGACATTAAGATTGTCCTCTATCCGGAAGAAGCCCCTAAAGCTGTTGAAAACTGGATTGCGCTCGCGAAAAAAGGGTATTATGACAACCAGAAGTTCTATGAAGTGCTCCCCAGCGTCCGGATCTGCACAGGCGACCCCGAGGGAACCGGGAACAAGGGGGAAAGCAGTTTTGAAGGCGGAGAAAAGTTTGACGACGAATACAGCGTCAATTTGTGGCATTTTAACGGCGCGGTTGCGATGAACAACGGCGGTTCCAAGGACCGCAACGACAGCCGTTTTTACATCATACAGAACAGTTCCATATCCGACGATCTCGCGGAGGAGATGCTCGATGTCGGATTCCCCGAGAAGGTCGTTGACCAGTATCTGAAGGCAGGCGGCGTTCCTAATTACGACTTTAAGGATACCGTATTTGCGCAGGTTGTCGAGGGCTTGGATATCGTCGAAAAGATTGCCTCCGCGCCGAGGGACGACACAAACAAGCCCAAAGAAGATATTACCATCCTTTCTATTGAAATTGCCTGACAGTAAAATAGCTTCCGGCCGCGTACAAAGCGTTTGTACGCGGCTTTTTTGCGTCCCGCAAATCTTTTTCGGATATGAATAATCTTGCAGCAGTGCGGTCAATGCTAAGACTGAGAATGAATTTGGACGGGAGATTGCTATGGAGCAGGGCAAACAAAAAAAGTGGAGATCGTTTACTGTGGCGTTTCTACTCACTACCGCATTCTTATCTCTGGTCATGACGGGTGCCGTTATGGTGGTACAGCCGTCCATGCCGCAGACGCATGCGGAGGCAGAAACCCCCGAGTATCACTATCGCCCGCTGGCGCAGGACACCTTGACCGTGCTGGTCGTTGGCGTTAACAGCCAAAACACGCCCGGCGATTTTTTGCTGCTTCGTTTTAACCCGCAATATGGGCAAGTCCCTCTTTCGCTGCTCCCGCCGGAAACAGCGGTCACCCTGAACGGACGGGGGATCACACTGGCGCAGGCATACCGTTCGGGAGGAGGGCAGCAAGCGGCAGACGCGCTTTCACGCCGCCTTGGCATTGTCATTGACCGCTATGCATCTTTAAACCGGGACATGTTTATCACTCTGGCCGAAAAAACCGGCACAGTGGTCTATACCCTCCCCTACGACGTTTCTTACACCCGGGACGGATTTGATGTCAACCTGGCAGCGGGCGAACGCCGTCTCGACGGGCAGGATATTGCGGATTTATTCGGTTACCCCAATTTTAAAGACGGCGCTATCGGGAAAAGCGAATTTCTTGGCGGTCTTGTGGAAGCAATCATTAATCAAAATCTAAATGCTGCGAGTGAAGACCTTTCCCCGGGGTTATTTCGCTTGGCAGTCAATCTGATTCGGACCAATATTACTTATACGGACTATGAAATGCGCAGGCAGGCCGCGGACTTTACCGCAAAGCTGGAGACGCAGGTTGCCGGCAACCTCCCCCTGTCCGGGAGTGTGTTGGAAAGCGGAGCATTTGAACTTTCCGAAGAATACGTAAACACTGTACGGCAATATTTCCAGATGATCTCATAATTATAATCAGGATTAACATGGGTTCCGAAAGAATCTTTGTCTCAGATTCTTTCGGAACCCTATTGACAACCAGATGCATTTATGCTAAACTAAAACCCGTCGCTATGAGAGAGCTGTAAATCCGCTGGTGTAGCTCAGTTGGTAGAGCAGCTGATTTGTAATCAGCAGGTCGGGGGTTCAAGTCCGTCCACCAGCTCCAACCAACCCTTTTTTAAAGGCATCCTGTTTAGCGGCGCAACTGAATATGGGAGGGTTCCCGAGTGGCCAAAGGGGGCAGACTGTAAATCTGTTGTCAGTGACTTCGATGGTTCGAATCCATCTCCTCCCACCAAAACACATCATGCAATACGAGCGATCGTATTGCATGATAGCTGTATATAAAACGGCAGAGCGTTGGTGTTGGCAACGCTCTGCCGTTTCATAGATACATATATAGAATACAGTTTCCCTTTTAGCACAAAAGTCGTTCCTACTCCTCAGCCTAAATTAGCAATACAGCAGATTGTGGCTATCTTGGAGCGTTTGCAAAGTTGTTACCATGTAACATTTCAGCTTTTGGCGGGCAGAATTCACGCTGGGCAAAAGCACTTTGTATCCATTTTGTATGGGTAATTCAGTTTTATGTATGTGAAAACGTCGGGTCGACGTTAACACCAAAAAATAAGAGCTTTCAGATGTTACCTTTGACCGAAACATCTAAAAGCCCTTGAAAAATGTATCTTAACCATGATAAAATACCATGGAAAGAACCTCTCATAAGTCTTATGGATGTTGGTCGTAACATCTTTTAAGGCGCATGCATACCGATTGTTGGAAGCAATCGGTATGCTGTGGGAGTTTTTTTGCTGTCATGATATAACTCCATAGGAATGTTATACCATGCAATTTTAAAATTTGCAATGGATTTTTGCTTTTCTGTACAACTAACTCTTATGTCTAACAGATTGCGTGGATACCGTGCTGAAATTTGCCTCAGCTGTTAGACATGACTCTTAGTTGTACAGTACCCACGGCATTTTATTTGCCGGGGGTATTTAGGTATTCTTTAATTAAAGCTTAAACTGAGTGAAAGAAGTACCTTTTGAATATCTTTAATTTTATTACGGCTTATCTATTATCGTATCTTTGAAAAAATACAAATGCCTATCTCTAATTCTATTACAGGGTAGCCATGCTCAGCCAAATAACCAATTACTATCTAATATATCTCTCTTTGTAACACGTCGTTTTTTGATAAATAAGTTCGGCCAGGCAATTGTTGAAATTGTAAGAAACTCTGGTGTCATCTAACATATGCCTTAGTTGTTGCGGATTTTGAGTAAGTAAATTTAATTATCAATCTTGGGAGAAAACAAAATGTGCGATCAATAAATATAGATCAGCTTTAAGGGCTATGCCACTTAATTCACTCTCGATTGACGTTTCCGGCGCCGGCTGTTACTGATGAGTGTGTGCTATATGATTTGATTTGTAAATGATAAAGACCCGTACCGAAATATGGTGCGGGTCTTTATCATACATAATTGTGTAAAAACAAAGTCATTGCTATAATACAACCGTTTTGTTCATATCCCTCCATCCAAAGTTTCAATTGGGAAAAGCACAACAATACCGCTGTTCTGCCAAACCACTTTATTATTAGAATTGGAAAGGCGAATTTGCCGTAAAGATCGAAATCTGCTCTATTCATGTCGTAAGCCATGCATTGTCATGACATATGTGGTACGCATATTTTCTACAAAAAATCTGAAATTTACGAAGAATCAGGTTGTACTATCACGCAGATACCCGATGAAATACCCTATATTTTACTCAAAGATAATTGGGATCTGCGTTTGTCACGCCGTATTTGCGCATTTCTGGCTGACGCGCTGTCAATACCCAGAAATATGTGTTTTTTGTGCCCGGAGCCGCCACGGTAGGATGATATCCACGCGGGAAATTGGCCATGCTTCCGCTTCTTACCCCAGAAACGGCGGAATTGTCTAGTTCACCCTCGCGCAGATAAGTCAATTGGAACCCGGTATGCGGCGCGGGCATATCAAAATAACAATAAGTTTCTTCTAAGGTTGCCGAATGTTCATGAGGTGGCCAACTTGTCCATCCGCCGTCGCTGCCACTGGTAAAGCCACATAAAAGTCTTGACGTTGGTACATAGTCGTCCAGAATGAGATATGCTTCTCTCTGCGTCGTCCCTTCACCATGGATTTGATGCTTGTCTCCTAGAGGGATGTTCTTGTCAAAATGGTAGAAAAATGGCCGACCAATCCCTTCGCATACAGCACCAGCAATATAGAAAATGCTGTCTTGCTGTGCCACGATCGTAGCTTCATAATTGCCTGTGATATAGAAACAATCTAGTTTCTTCATGTCGGCCGCAAAATCGACAGCTTTCACGCTTGCTTCACCGGCTATAAGCGCTACAAACATCTCAAATTTATCAGATTTCAGCTTGTAAGACTGTGCTTTTTTCAAATTCAGTCTGTAAATATAGCTGACTTCGCAATCGCTTATTTCGGGTGAAACGACGGTGTGAAAGCCCGGCTCTTCGGGTGATTGCACGCACCACTTGAACATGTCTTCTCTTTCTGACTGCAAACTCATTGTACTGCCTCCCTGATTTTATTGTTGTTCCATTTTATTTGTATGGGGAATTGTAAATAGGAATCCGTGTGATTACTCCTCGAGTTCATACTGGCAATACAATCGCGGATTTGTTCTGCCCGCCGTTTCAGCTCCGATGTATCGGGAAAATGCGCGTTGCCATCCATACTGAAAGGTATCCCCCAAGCAAAGTCTCCCTCTGTTTTGGGAACAATGTGGCAGTGAAAATGGGAAACGATGTCTCCATATATGCCATAATTCAGCTTGTCCGGAAAAAACAACCGCTGAATGGCAGCTGCAACAGTGGATACATCGTCAAAGAAGCCGTGAAGCTCCTTTCGCTCCAGCTCGAATATTTCTCTTTTGTGCCGGTTAAATGCAACCACACACCGACCTGGATAATTTTGATTTTTGAGCAAGTATACCTGAGAATATTCCAACGAACAAATTGGTAACATGTAGCTATCAAGAGTTTCGTTCTTTTCACAGTACATGCAATGATCCATGCGTTTCTCCGTTTCCTTTTTTACACATATACGTCTTTAACTGTGGCATGCTTTACAGAAATGCCAGCAAAATTTGCGGAAACAAGATAACAGCAACAAATACGACAAACATTGTTATAAAAAACGGCATCTGGCCTTTAGCAATTCGTTCAATGGATAATTTTGTTACCGTTGCAGTTGCAAAAATATTCAAAGCGACGGGTGGCGTCATATTGCCAATGACAATCGCCACAATAATGACCATTCCAAAATGTACTGCATGAATGCCCAGCGCAGATGCAATGGGCCACAGCATGGGAACAAGGAGCAGGATAGTAGCCGCGCCTTCCATAAAAAGGCCAAAGATTAAAAGCACGACAGCAAAGAGAAAGAGCAATGGGGAGAGATTAAAGCCTTGAATGAAGCTCACAACCTGATCGGATAACCCGGCAGATGTGAATATCCCCCCAAACACGGACGATGCGGCGATAATAAACATGACTGTTGCTGTAGCGCGCGCAGAATCAAAAAATATTTCCTTTAGGTCATTCAGCTTAATCTCCTTATAGACCATGATGCTGATGATTAAGGCATAAGCCACCGCCACCGCTGCTGATTCTGTCGGTGTCAACAGCCCAGAAAAAATCCCTCCTAAAATAATGACAGGTAGGAACAGTGCCGGAATTGCATGAACAAAGGATAATCCCAGTTCCTTTATGACAATTCACTTCTCGTTTTTTGGCCATTTTTCCTTGTGAGCAAAAATTAGGCACACAATCACTAAGCCTACCGCAATCAATATGCCAACAACGGTGCCGGCTGTAAACATCTCACTAACAGATGCGTTCACACATGTAGCGTAAATCACCATGGCAATACTGGGAGGAATGATAGGGCCAAGACCACCGGATATACAAATCAATCCTGAGGCGCGTTCTTCTGTATAGCCTATCTTAATCATTTCCGGATAAAACATGGAACCGATCGCGATAACCGTCGCGGAGCCAGAACCGGACAACGCTGCAAAGAATGCACAGGCTATGACAACGGCAATCCCCATGCCTCCACGCACATTTCCGATAATGGAGTTTGCAAATTCTGAAAGTCGTTTTGAAATACCTCCCTTTGTCATCAGGTTGCCCGCCAGTACAAAGAAAGGAATTGCCATCAGGGATGTACTATCTAACGCAGTAAAGACTTTTTGCGCCGCGCCAAGCATAGGAATATCCAGATAAGCAAAAGACAATAACGCAGCACTACTGAGACAAATCCCGATAGGAACACCGATAAGCAGAAAAAGTACCAACGACCCAAACAAAACCAGCGCCGACATTAGCCTTCCCCCTTTGAAATTGATAAGGCCGGTATGCGTTTAGCCAAATCAATAATCTGTCCAATTGCCATACCTGCGAACGCAACAGGAAGGGATAAATAAGGCAATGCCATATGGACTCTCAATCCGGGCGATATCTGCCCTGTCCTTATTTGAATGCCTACGAGCCTAAACGATGCGATCAAAAGTGTCAGTACAAACACAAGGATAACCAGTTGCACCAAAATCTCTAAAACCATTTTTACTTTTCCCGAGACCTTGGCCGTAACGACTTCCATTGAGATGTGCTCACCTTTCCGCAACGCACTCCCCGATGCGAGCATCACGATCCAAACCATACAATATCTGGACAATTCCTCCAGCCAGCCGATATTAATATGCAGAATATTGCGATTTACCACCTGTAAGATCATAGCGGCGGTCATAACGCTAAAAAAAAGAATTATTGCCGCTTTTTCAATTTTTTGGACCATACAGAACCCTCCTTTGTGTAGTGTTAATTCCCGATTAATCCACAGGCTATGCGTAGAAGAACAAAATAAACAGAAGCGTTACAGTAGTAATATAAGTACCATAGCAACCAAAGAATTAAAAATTTGTATTTCGGGTGTCTAGATGTATAGTCCCAAATTGAACCAGGGGATCAGAATGGAACAAAAGAGCTCAACCCACCACTTGAATGAAAAGGTGGTACTGATTCCTTAACAGAAATAGTTATGCCAAATCCCGAACCTTCTTCAGCAAATCTTCCGGCATATTTGCGCTGAATTCCTCATAGACAGGAGCGATCTTTTCCTTCAGGGCCTCCCGGTCAATTTCATAGAAAGTCACGCCAAGCTTCTTGAGCTCTTCTTCCGCCTGCACATTGTCTGCCTCTAATTGCGACCTCTCGACTTCCTCCATCACTTTTCCGGCTTCAAAGATTGCGGAGCGATATTCCTCCGGGATGCTTTCCAGCGTTTTTGTGGAGATGCCCACTGCTATGAATCCGAACACATGTCCTGTATTGGTGATATGTTTGATCACTTCGTAGTAATGCTGATTCAGCGCATTGCAAGTAGCGTTTTCGTTTGCATCAATAGTCCCCTGCTGCAATGCGGTAAACTGCTCGTTTGTATCCATTGGGACAGCCTGCGCGCCAAGCAATTCAAATGTGCGCATATGCATATTGTTCTGCATGGTGCGGATCTTCAGGTTTTTGAAATCGTCCACAGTCTGGATCGGTCTGGTGGAAAAAACATTCCTCATACCGGAGGACATCCACCCAATCGTATGAAAATCCAAAGATTCCAGTTCTTTTTCAAAATGCTCGCCTACTTCGCCATCAATCATCTTGGCCGCATGTTCCGGACTATTGAACATAAATGGCGCGTTCAACACAGCCATATCCGGAATAAAGGACTCAAGCATTGCACTGCTGGCCACACCTATATCTGTGGTTCCGAGCGCCATACCCTCGGTCAACTCTCTATCGTTCCCAAGAATCGAGCCGGAATATACTTTGCCAGTTACTTTTCCGTTTGTCAGCCGCGACAATTCTTCCGCATATCTCTCTAGGCCTACTTGATAAGGAGAGGTATCATTGTCAACATGCGCGATTTTCAGCACAATCACGTCGCCGCTCGTCGTATCATCGCTTTCGCTACTACCGGACTCTGTTCTATTGCTTGTACTACTGTCTACGGCACTTGCCGGTTTTTCAGACTGCGCGCAACTTGTCAAGGTAACGGATAGCAGAATAATCGCCAGAAGGTTACAGATATTTTTTTTCATCATAATCGTCCCTTTCTTTTGTAAATGAAGGTTTATAGTATCCTTATCAATAGCAACTCAATGCCAAATTGCCCTACAATCCGATCACCGCGCCGCCGTCCACCGTGATCGATGTTCCTGTGACAAAAGAGGATGCATCGGATGCCAGATAGACTGCGGCCCACCCAACATCGGTGGTATTACCAAATTTATTCATCGGTGTGCGTTGCAAGATACGCGCCTGGCGATCGGGGTCTTTTGCCAGCGCTTGAAGAAACATGGGAGTTTCCAACCATCCGGGAGCGATTGCGTTCACACGTACGCCGTTACCAGATACCTCGCTCGCCAACGTTCGGACAAGCCCTAAGATCCCGGATTTTGCGGCGGCATATCCGGTCAAATTAGAATTTCCGATGAAGCCAGACATTGAGGAAATGAATATTACACTGCCCTTTTTCTGCTCCCGCATGGATGGCAAAATCGCTTTGGTCAGCGCAAAAGAGCCAACCAAATGAACGTCCAAAACTTGCGTGAATTCATTAACGGTCATTTCCTCCACCGGCTTTTTGTGCTGATTACCTGCGTTGTTGACTAGAATATAGATCCTGCCGACATCTGATCGGATTTTGCGAACGATTTTCTCCATATTGTCCGTGTCGGTGATATCGAACGTCAAATAGGAAGCTCTCTCACCCAGTTCGGTACATGCCTTCCGCAGCACGTCTTCCCGCCGACCAAGCATGACGATCCTCGCGCCGGCCGCAATCATACATTTTGACATAGCATACCCCAGCCCGGTCCCGCCCCCGGTAATGACGGCTGTGCGGTCTTCAAGGCTAAATGCATGCAAAAATAAATCCTGCATGGTATTGTTCTCTCCTTTATAAAATTCCGAAAGTCGCAAACGCTTCGGTTGCGCTCATACCACTTTCAATCTCCTGGCGAACAGTTTTCTCACCTCTTGCTTTTTCAAGAGATTTTTCTATAACCTCTGATATATGATTTTTAGGAATCACGAGCACTCCGTCCAAATCACCAAACACTATATCACCGGGTTCAATCCAGACCCCTTGCACCTCAATTGGGCAGCGGAAATTGGTAACTTGTGTACGGACAGAAGAATCCTGTGCATACCGCCCTCTGCTGAAAACTGAAAATTTTTGTTCCATTACCTGGGGGGAATCTCGGTAATATCCATTCACAACTGCACCAACGGCACCACGCTTCTTAGCTGTAGCAGTCAACAATTCGCCCCAATAGGCACAACGCATTTCTCCACCGCTGGCAATATAAATTTCCCCCGGTTGCAATTGATCCAACGCCTCTGTTAGTAATCCGAACGGCTTTTTCTGTGGACCGTAAACATCAGTCATCACTACTGGCATTGCGCGACCTGCCAGTTTATCGATATCGTGTATCGGGCGGATCTGAGGTGGTAGGAATTGATGGTACAATCCAAGCCCATCCAATATATCACCCACTACCGGCGTATATAGCTCTTTTGTTATTAGGTCAAAGAGTTCGTCATCATTTTTCCACATTTTTCACACCTCAACTCCAGGTACGGTCATGGGCCCATTCCTGATTCCATGTATCTGTACTTTCCCATAATCCAGGCCGCTTCGGATTCATATGAGCTCTCAGAACCTCGTCGTCTAATTCATCGATTCCCAAGCCCGGCTTATCAGATATGGTAAGCCATCCGTTTTGAATAATGGGTTCCTTTGCACCCTTTACCATATTGTTCCACCAAGGAACATCATGAGAATGGAATTCCATCGCAACGAAATTGTCTCCGACCGCCGCTGATACATGAGCCGCTGCCATGCAGCCAATGGGTGTCTCTGCCATATGAATCGCCGCCGCGATGCCATGCTCCCATGCCGTGTCAATGATTTTCTTTGTTTCATAGATACCACCTGCGGTCAACACATCGGGATGAATAACCGAGATAGCCTTATTCCGGAACAAAGGCATGAAATTCTCACACAGATATGTATCTTCGCCAGTACACATAGGAACTGCACAAGAATTTGATAATTGCTTCCATTGATCTGTATAGAACCAAGGCACACAATCTTCCATCCAAGCGATATTATACTTTTCCAAACGTTTGCCTAACCGGATGCAACTTTGCACATTCACATGGCCAATGTGGTCGATTGCCAACGGAACTTCATACCCAATGATATCCCGCACTTGAGACATATACTCTTCCAGGTAGTCAAGACCTTTATCCGGCAAAGACACAAAGGTAAAGGGGTGGGGTACGCTCATAAACTCCGCAAACGCTTTATCCGTTATGCCGAAAGACATTTCCTGACGTGTAAAGTCACGCATTCTATCGAGATAACCAAGGGGCGCATTAATTGTTCCATCAATGCCTACCAGAAGATCAATGCCCAGATCCATCTTCAACATGGTGTATCCACTGTCCATTCGTTTTTGAAGCGCAACACTCATATCGTTTCCGTTGTGGGTTTCTCCAACATCAGTATCGCAATAGATACGAATCTTATCGCGAAATTTACCGCCCAACATTTGGTATACCGGCACACCGAATGCTTTACCAGCCAAATCACAAAGTGCTACTTCGATACCGCTGACACCGCCACCTTGCCGCGCTTGACCACCAAACTGCTTGATTTTATTGAATATCTTTCCGATATTGCAAGGATTCTCCCCAACAATCAACCGCTTTAACTGCAAAGCATATACCTTATTTGAGAAATCCCGCACTTCACCGTAACCGGTAATTCCCTGATTCGTTTCCAATCGCAGGATGGTACATTCCATAGGTGCGTCTACAATATCCACAAATCTCATATCGGTTATTCGCAGTTGGGATGGGCTAGAATTCGTATTTATTCCGCTTGTCATACTTTCCATTATAATCCTCCTTGTCCCTAATTTGTTTCATATTTAAAACATGATATAATCATATCATGTATATTCGTGTCAATCAGTTCGCTAATTGCCCAAATCGATATGAATTTCGCTACTACACATTACAAATATCGACATATGGTTTCTTATTTGAAATAATTTTGTTTAAATTTTTTATATAGTACTTTCACGATAAACAAAGTTGCAAATTGTTATAATTAGTGCTACAGTTGAAACTAGAGAGCGAGGGATAATCATGATCAAGGGGAATTATGCCAATATTCCAATTATCGATCGGGCAAGTGATGTAATTGATTATGTGAGTGAATACCCTATGGGGGTATCTGCAAGCACCTTATTACGTAAATTTAATATACCTAAAACGACGTTATATCGTATACTTGCATCTTTGGAACTACACGGTTTCTTGAAGTCCTCAGCAGAATCGGGACTTTACTATATCGGTAATAAATTTGCACATATCTCCAGAGTCCGCGATGAGCAACTTCAGATTTTGAAGCAGATATCACATCCGCATTTGATTGCATTGGAGAACGAAGTGAAGGAAACTGTAAAGATCAGTATTTTATCAAAGAACTCTTGTTTTGTCATTGACAAGGTGGAAAGTACGCAACAGATAAAAATCAGCGTGGAAATGGGATCAACTTTCCCCCTCCACGCTGGTGCGGCTAGTAAAATTTTGTTGTCATCATTACCCGTAAGAGATATCGAACGTTACTTTGAAAAACCTGTCGAGCAATACACACGCCTTACCATTACTGAGTATTCATCAATGATGCGAGAACTGGATACGATAAAGGAACAGGGGTATTCGGTCGACAGTGGCGAATACATTGATAGCATTTGCGCTGTTGCCAGTCCAGTCCTCGATCCCTCTGGTAATATTATTGCGGCTGTAAGTATTGCATATACTTATTTATTCTTTAACAATGAACTGCTTAAACATTATGTGCTGGCACTTAAACACTATACCAAATGTATTGCTGATGATTTCAAGGCATTGTCATCAATTTAACACTACAACGAATACGGATTCAAAAATATGATACGCAAAGAAATGTGACAATACTATCGAAATATCTTCTCACGGAAAACCTTGGGGCTTTGGCTTCATTGTACAGAGTAGTGACTTCGTTTTCAAGAAGCCTTGAGGCAACTTCGGATTGTACAGGCATTCCACGCTGGCGTAAAAATTGTTTTGGTCGATATACAAGATTACCCGCTCCACTTTTTTCACCTCTAATTAGAACAAATGTTCCGAACAATTACTCTTAATATATACGAATTTTATGAAAAGTAAAATGACACCAAAAGAAAAACGGCATTTTGCCCTTCGACTCACGGTATCAGAATTGTAGTGCGAATTTTTTATTATCTGCACTGTTCTATCTAACCCATTAATCTATGTAGAATCTAAAGCTATTCTTTCTTTTGCTGTAACTGAGATGGTATAATACCTGTTCTGCCAAAATTGGACCACCTCAAAAAATTTACAAAAGATCGTCGCTTTTTTTGCCCTGTCCCCTTGAAATCCCCGCCCTGATGCGTTACACTGCAAATAGACGGTATCCTTGCATAAAACCTTGTGGTGAGGACAAAAGCTGGATGACGCATAAGGAAAGGACGCATTGCCGTGCGTCCTTTTTGTTTTGCAATATGTGATTTGTAATTCAGCAGCGGTACTGTGTGGCCGTTGCAGTGATAGCCTTGCTTATGATACTGGTGGAACTTTTGCAACACACCCAACCGGTGCAGCTTTCTGATCTTTGTGATGATGGTAGTTCTGGACAGGCCGAGCACTTTCTCCATCTTGCGCAGGCTGGGGAAACCTTTCCTGTTCCGGTTGTTAATGTATTTCGATATGTACAGATAGACCAGGAAGCTCGCAGCATCCAGCTTATACTTCCAGATATTGCGCTCAACCTTAAATCGTCCGCCGCCAATACGCGCCACATAATAGCCGTTGGCAGCCCTTAGTCCGTCATAGCAGTATCTTTCCTTTTTAATCAATAATTCCTTGTCCTGGAGGCCTTCCAGTGCTCGGTAAACGGTGCGCGGCGACAAGCCTGTCCTGTTACTGATCGCATCCGCGCAGGATACGGCAAAAAAAAGTGGATTCCGGATGCTGCTTACCGCACAGAAAACCATTGCTTCAGCTGGAGACAGGCCAAAGCCGAACAGTTTGTTGCCTATGCAGAAATAGTTCATTTAATTACCTCTTTCTACAAATAGAGATCTAGATCGGACACTCTTTTGTGTAATATATATTTGACATTTAGATTTATATATGTTACTATCATTTCGGAGGTAGTAACAATGGGAAAGAATTTACGAATAAAGGCCGCCAGGGCAGCAAAAGACATGACGCAAAAAGAACTTGCTGACGCTGTCGGAGTAGCTCGGCAAACAATGAACGCTATTGAAAAAGGCGACTATAACCCTTCGATAAATTTATGCATCGCAATTTGCAGGGTTCTTGGTAAAACCCTTGATCAACTTTTTTGGGAGGATGACAAGTATGAGAATCCATAAAAATGGTCTGGACGAAATGCAGAAAGAAAAACGCAACGGTATTGGTAATCAAATGTTCATGCTGATGTTTTATGCCCTTTTACTTGATACCGGTCTCTACGGGTATGGGATCCGCTGGCTTAAATATCCTCTAAACATTATGGTAATTATTATGGTTTGTATGAGTATCTATCTTATTAGAACGATTGCGACAAACGCATATCTGCCCCCGAAAGCTAAAAACAGAAAAACTATTCTATCCTTGATCATTTCTATAGCCTTTTCTGTTACTCTGGTGATGGCATCATTTAAGCTCTTTGGAAATTTATCAGTCCAATCAGTTGCTGAAGATGCAAACGATAATTCCGCTTTCATTCTCTTTATTGTCCCGGCCAGTGGTCTGCTTATTTCGCTGATTGTAGCCATAATAAAAAAAGTAAGCAGCAAGAATGATTATGATGATTAACACACCATAAGCAGTGTGAGTATTAAACGGAGTCAAGGGTGTCATCGTTTTTCAGCGATGACACCCTTGATTTATGTTTTCATTCCTTTACTCTTTCTTCGGGATATTCGGCGCACAATAAGCGCTTGCCTTGTGCTGCCTGCGTACCAGCAGAACGATCATCACCATCAGTGCCAGGAAGCAAAGCATGGAAGCCAAAACAGCAGCTGCGCCCGGTCTATTGGAACTGCCGGACGGTCTGCGGATGGGTTCAGGAATTACCTGTTGAATGTTGGCAGCCTATGTCGGTTGTTCCTTGTGCTTCAACTGCTGTCGGCGCAGCAATTCCTCAAGCTGCTCGCGCGGATCCGCCTGAGCATTGTCACTCTTGGTTCCCGCCACAGAATCGATAGTGGGTGGGATAGTATCGTTATGTCGGACAACCTGTTCCACTGGTTCAGAGAGGTCCCTGGCAATGTCCTCCATTCATAACCGTATCTTTGCCATCCGGAATATAATAGACCACCAGATTTATCTGCCCATATGACATTGTCAATCCAGACGCCTTTCACACCTCTGCTGGCGATATTTCCTGCCGTAATCGTTAGGTGTCGGTTTTCCATGTTCAAGAATCAGTATTTTTTTCATCCGTCTGTCCCTCCTCCTAGCTGAATAGGTAAGCATATCTCGACGCTGTGCCGCGCTGATTTCTTCACTTAACTATCCCATCTTGCCTCCATCAGCGTAAACAGTTCGTCATCTTTCAAATGGTTTTCCATGTTGAGAATCAGCAGCACCCGGCGGTCCTCCTCGGGATACAGAAATTCTCTTTGCCACTTGTAAAAATGAGGTCCATCACCTAAATTTCTCAGGTAGCTCATTAATCCTTCCAGAACCCAGGCTGTCTGTTTGACATCTGTCAGGCATTCGTTTGCGTAAAAGCCGCACCATTCACCATGTTCACAGTCCCGCATAGCTTGATTTGCGCTGCAATATTCTTCCTTTGCTTTGCCAGCCGCATAAAATGCCCTCTGTTCATCACCATCCATGGCCTTCAGCAGGCTTTCGCACACCAGATAAGCTCCAGAAAAGCAATGAGAATAGATCTCCACCTGCAAAAGCAGTGAATCCCGGAATAGTCCCCGTGCATCATCCGAAATAGAATCTGCCGTCCGCTCACACTCTCTTTGGTACTCCAGGTATCCCTTTCGCGCCTTATCGCACAGCGCTTGATACCAGAGGACTTGTTCTTTCAGATTCTTTGCCCTCGTCGCCCATAGTAGGTCCTCCGCGCGTTTCTCTTTGTCCCTCATAAATTGTGAAATCAGAATCCGCGCCACATGATTGGCGAACTGCTCCCCAGCATGTTCGTCCTCTTCGTTCCCATATGCAAGCGCATATTCCGGATAAGCTTTCAGGCAAGCGGAAATTTTCCCAACGTTATGCGTTCCATAATATCGCGATATGTATTCCTCCCTGTGTTTCGTAGGATTAACCGTTCCCTCCCGCCAGACTTTGGAGATAAAGTCCAGGAAATATACATGCGGTTTGATATTGGAACAGTTGATCAGCCAGAAGTCCCTTACACCATGCTTCAACACTTTTCCAAGCTCTCCAAGCACAAATTCTGGGGAGTTCGGGAGCATTGTGATGTGGTTTGCCGCCTGTAGGTCATAAAAAGAAACGTGATAATAAATGCCGTGCTTCCCTTTGTCTCCTTCCTGTGGTAAGGCGTAAATGCGCGGATTATGATTTTCCTGCCTTCTCGTCACCATCTTTCCGTAACCGTTGTCCGCCCAGATCTTGATAATGTCCTCCGGCAACTTTAGGTAACCATCCCGGTAAAGTTCCATCGTTTCTCCATATAGATTCGTGCAGCAGACCGCGCCAGGCACCATCTGATTTACTATTTCGTACTGAATTTGGATCAGCCTACTCATTAACCTACCACGGGATTCTGGCGTCCGGTACCGCGAATCGTTAATCCAGAAGGGGCAGTCCCCCTGGCCGCGGAAACCAAGGTTCCAGACGACACGCATCTCCTTCTGCTCTCGGATACCATCCAGCCAAAGCTGCCGAAATTTGTCTGGATATTCCGCGTAGGAAGGATTCAGCTGTGGATATGCCCGGGCAAACATCTCCGCGCCAAGCGGCTCCGCATGGTGATGGGTAATATACAGCCCCATATCCGATGCCAGTTTTCGGTAAAGCCGTGAGTTGGTATCCGTACCGGGAATAACCATGTTGCCGCCGCAGCGAAGCAGTGCTTCAAACGTCATTTCCCATGGTTTTGCTTTCTGCCTGTCTACGCTCCAGGTATGGAGTAACACCTCGTCGTTGACAAACCAGCCGCGGAATTGCACTATATACGGCATGGACTGGTACTGGTAATCGTCGGGGATGCGAATGCCCACCTTCGGCACTATCTTCTGGTCATTCCAGAACCAGAAGTCTGTGATACCAAGCAGGGAACGACTGATTTCATAGATGCCATAAATAAAACCGAGAGCATCCATCGCCCGGATTTCCAGATATTCGTCAATCGCCACAATTTGGAAACATTCTGTCTTCTGCTTATGATCTTCTGTCAGACGTATTTCCGCCCCTGTTGTATCGGAATCACAAAAGGCTTTGTCGATATCCCGCCTGAGGCTCCTCACGGCTCTTCTGACAGATTCCGAATCCATTGTTACAGTAATCACCGAATTTTTATTAATCAACAACATACTTTTTCCCTCCCTTTATAAAAAAACAGACGCCACACCAACATGTGACGCCTTTCTTTCAGCCTTTGAGCCCCTCCGTTGCAATCCCCTCTACCAGCTGTTTCTGGAAGATAATGAAGAAAATGATAACCGGGAGCAGCGAAATCACAGACATGGCAAACAGTCCCCCATAGTTGTTGTAGGAATTGGGATCCAGATACATGTTCAGGGCTAAAGGAATTGTAAACTTGCTGGTTGTATTCATGAAAATTAGTGGCTGAAAGAAGTCCTGCCAGATCCAATAAAATGCAAAGATTGACGACGTCACAATCGCAGGCTTTACAATCGGGACCAGAATACGGAACAGGATGCCGATCTTTCCACAGCCATCGATCTGTGCCGCTTCATCCAACTCTTTCGGGATCCCTTTAAAAAACTGGATCATCAGAAAGATAAAAAATGCCGTACCAAACCCCCACGGCAGCACCAGCGACGCTACAGTGTCGATCAATTTCATCTTTTTCAAAATAATATATTGTGGTACAACCATAACTTGAGGCGGTATCATCATAGTAACCATGACGCAGCCAAACCAAAAACCGGAAAAGCGGAACCGGATTCTAGATAAGGCATATGCCGCGAAAAGAGATGACATTACACAGGTAACGGTGCCCACAAAGGTGACAATCAGCGAATTCAGAAAGAATGTTAGGAACGTGACACCGCCGACTCCCTTAAGTCCACTACTGTAATTTTCAATAATGTCCCATTCCGTTGGAATCAGTGAATAGGTGTTCGTAAACATTGTTTCATTGCTTTTGAAGGAACTTGCAACGAGCCAGAGCAGCGGATAGATCATGATAAATCCCAGAATACATGCCCCGACATGAAATAGGATGGAACGCAGTCTTTTTTCTTTTTTTATACCCATTGTCTAATTCTCTCCCGACTCATAGTAGACCCAGCTCTTTTGGGTTTTGAACAATATTACTGTAAAGACGGCAATAATTGCAACCAGAATCCATGCCATCGCGCAGCTGTACCCCATATCAAAATAGGTAAACGCTCGGCGATACAGGTATAACACGTAGGACAGCGTGCTATCGAGTGGCCCGCCGTTCGTAATAATATAGCTTTCCGTAAATACCCGGAAGCCATTGATAATTTGCAAAATCAGATTAAAGAAGATCATCGGCGTCAGCATGGGCATCGTAATCCTAAAGAAAATTTTTGCCGGCTTTGCTCCGTCCACCATAGCAGATTCATAGAGCGAACCCGGAATTTGTTTCAATGCAGAAAGGAAAATTAGCATAGACGAGCCAAACTGCCATATACCCATGATGATAATAACGCTTAACGCCGTTTTTGGATTTCCCAAAAGGGAAGTCTGCTGATGAATTCCAAAGACCTCCAGCAGCGACATAATGACGCCCTTGTTGCCAAAAATCTGTTTCCAGACAACTGAAACCGCAATGCTTCCACCAATAATGGACGGGATGTAATAGAACGTGCGATACAGGCCGAGGCATCTATGCTTCTTATTCAGAAGAACCGCGATAAACAGGGCAAACGCCAAGCGAAGCGGCACTAGTACCAGCACATAAATAAAAGTGACCTTAAGTGCCTGAATAAAGGTCTTGTCTGTCGTAAATATGCGAATATAATTATCGAAACCGATCAGTTTCGGCGTATTCAGAAGATTAAAGTCTGTAAACGAATAGTACATAGAAGTCACAGCCGGAGCGAGCCACATAAAAAGAAAGCCAATCAGCCACGGCGCAAGCATCAAATAGCCTACCACATTATCTCTCGGCTTATAAAGTTTTCCAATCAAATTCTTATGGCCTTTCATATAATCACCTGCATCTTTCAAAAAAGAGGGGTCCCACATCTTTCTGTGGAACCCCTTTTTTCCACCAATCAGTTGCTTCTTGCCAGCATTGCGTTTGTCTGTTCCCTAAAGCTGGCCGCCGCCTCTTCCGGCGTTGCCTGGCCATAAAACACGCTTGAACCCACATCCTTGAACACTTTATTTACCTCAGACATACCAATCGGATCTGGAGGTGGAGTCTCGCCGCAAAGTTTTGCCGCTTCGTTAACATACTGGAACATATCTTTCTGCTGTTGTGTCATTTTTCCGGAACTGACCATATGCTCGCGAATTTTGGATGATACAGGTGTGCCTCTTTCCGCCATGATGATATCGTTGGCTTCTTCCGAATTAACAAACCAGTTAATGAATTCGGCTGCTTCTTTTTTGTGTTCCGAAGTCTCGGCTACAGAGAAAAACATACCTGGTTTCAGCCACAGGCCTTTTGCATCGGAATCAGTGGCCATCGGGGGCGTGACGATCTTGATTTTATCGTTCGACTTTGCTACGAGAGTCGCATAATTGTTCCAGTTCTGAACAAAGGCAGCATCTCCGGTAACGACAGGGCCAGCTTCCAGACCCAAGGTCTGAATCTGCGCAAACTCATCGGGATTGGGCACAATATCGGTATCCATCAGGTCTTTCCACATCTTCAGGTAGTCCGCACAGAGTTTATCATCCTGATATCCTAAGGACTTATTATCATCGCTGAAAAGCTTCTCGCCGTGCTGCCTTACCCAATAATTGAAAAGATTGGTGTCATACAGAGGATCTATGCTGGCGCTGTCCGCAATACCCGCTTTTTCTTTTATGGTTTTGTTCATCGAGATATAGTCATCCCAAGTCCATTCGCTTGTCGGCATATTGACACCCGCTTTTGTAAGAACATCCGGATTGTATCCGAATGCAAGCAGAGAGGTTGTCAAAACCATACCAGCCATTTTTCCGTTGATTTCACCGGTATTCAAAATGTTCGCGCCAACGCTTGAAACATCGAGCGTTCCATCGTTGATAAACGGCTTTAAATCCGCGATAGAATTATTTTGTGCGTAAGTTGTAATGTACAAATAGTCCATCTGTACAATGTCCGGCATAGAGCCCGAAGCCGTCTGCGTTGACAGTTTGTCAAAATATCCATCCCAACCGGCAGGCGACGCTTCAAACTTTATATTGGGATGTGTTTCTGTATAAAGGTCTAGAAGCTTCTGAGTATAGTCGTGTCTACTCTGTGAACCCCACCAAGTGATTTTGAGTGTTACAGGTTCTCCGTCGCCGGAACTCGAATCTGCCAAGCTTGCAGAACCGCTTTCCGAAGAGCTTTCCGCATTTGCGGAATCACAGCCGACCGTTGAAAATGCCATGGTGGCTGCGAGACATACCGCCAATGCGAGGTACGACCACTGGGCTTCGGCGCAGCGAGGCGTTAGGTCTTATTTCAATCCACGCACCTCATGCGAGGTGCGACCTCCAAGCTGGCGTTGGAAACAATGCCGGATACATTTCAATCCACGCACCTCATGCGAGGTGCGACATATTATGCTCAGCTCACGCAGCGCGGGCTTGAAATTTCAATCCACGCACCTCATGCGAGGTGCGACACGCCCGCAGGCGCCGACTGCAGACGTTTTAGGATTTCAATCCACGCACCTCATGCGAGGTGCGACTTGGTGTAAGCTGGATATGCAGCGGAATCGGACTATTTCAATCCACGCACCTCATGCGAGGTGCGACTATGAAAACTTTCATCGCAGTCTTACTTGTTCAGAAATTTCAATCCACGCACCTCATGCGAGGTGCGACCCCACATCGGAAGTCAGCGTGTTTGCGTCCGCGCGATTTCAATCCACGCACCTCATGCGAGGTGCGACATCTCAGGAGTAATAGCCTGTATAATTGGAAGAAATTTCAATCCACGCACCTCATGCGAGGTGCGACCACAACAGGACTTAATTGATATTCACAAATTTATTTCAATCCACGCACCTCATGCGAGGTGCGACTAAACCAGTGGGCGGGAACCGACAAGCCGATCAATTTCAATCCACGCACCTCATGCGAGGTGCGACACCTGTACTTTTTAGCTGCCCAAACAGCCTGTGATTTCAATCCACGCACCTCATGCGAGGTGCGACGCCAATTCTTTGACGATTGGCATAAGCCCCTTAATATTTCAATCCACGCACCTCATGCGAGGTGCGACCCGATGAAATCATTGATGTTGGCCGGAACGGACATTTCAATCCACGCACCTCATGCGAGGTGCGACAGTACGTCCTTTTTATTTGACATTGCTAAAGATAATTTCAATCCACGCACCTCATGCGAGGTGCGACGTCCGGGAGCCGGTTGCTGTTTTGCTGTCGGAAACATTTCAATCCACGCACCTCATGCGAGGTGCGACTTAAATTTTCGAACCGGTTCGGTGTTCTTAAGATATTTCAATCCACGCACCTCATGCGAGGTGCGACGTGTAACATTCTGCTGATTTTATCCATGTCCAATATTTCAATCCACGCACCTCATGCGAGGTGCGACTACCGAAAACAGGGAAATCGAAGTTGAGATACAGATTTCAATCCACGCACCTCATGCGAGGTGCGACGGTTAGTTCTGATCGATTCCGAAAGCGCATCATTATTTCAATCCACGCACCTCATGCGAGGTGCGACTTGATACACCTCCTCTTACCCGATGGCTTGACTATTTCAATCCACGCACCTCATGCGAGGTGCGACAACATGCCAAACATAAACGTACAAATACCCAAAAATTTCAATCCACGCACCTCATGCGAGGTGCGACGAAAACGTCCCCGGAGCCTTTAGCAGCAACAAAGATTTCAATCCACGCACCTCATGCGAGGTGCGACATTAAATCCTTTACTGTTTTCTGTCAAGAATTCATATTTCAATCCACGCACCTCATGCGAGGTGCGACGTAAACGAAAGCCGCGCCAGATACCGGATATTAAATTTCAATCCACGCACCTCATGCGAGGTGCGACCTGGCTTGTCGCTGAAAACCTTCACGGAATACGAATTTCAATCCACGCACCTCATGCGAGGTGCGACTACTTTGCACAGGCTTCATTGTCTTTGATATAATCATTTCAATCCACGCACCTCATGCGAGGTGCGACTGATTGCAAAGCGCATACTCGAAAATCTTAGAACATTTCAATCCACGCACCTCATGCGAGGTGCGACTCGCTATTGCTGTATGTATACAGGCTTGCAAACGATTTCAATCCACGCACCTCATGCGAGGTGCGACTCGCTATTGCTGTATGTATACAGGCTTGCAAACGATTTCAATCCACGCACCTCATGCGAGGTGCGACCACACAAAAGAAGAGATAAGAAATATATTTTAAGATTTCAATCCACGCACCTCATGCGAGGTGCGACCTTAATTTTCCGATTGTCAAACATATCTGACACATTTCAATCCACGCACCTCATGCGAGGTGCGACTTTCGGACGGACAATCTTGCCGTCGTACAGTACAATTTCAATCCACGCACCTCATGCGAGGTGCGACGGTATAGCCTATACTTTCCAGTGTGGCTAGAGTAATTTCAATCCACGCACCTCATGCGAGGTGCGACAAAACACGTCAGCGCGGGCGCAACAGTACCAGCATTTCAATCCACGCACCTCATGCGAGGTGCGACGGGTCTGACTCCTGCGGGGCTTGGGTTTCAAGCGATTTCAATCCACGCACCTCATGCGAGGTGCGACAAGGATAAAAATGACTTGGTTTGAATTATGGAAATTTCAATCCACGCACCTCATGCGAGGTGCGACGAAGAATTTCTTGAAATTAAATCAGATTTAAACAATTTCAATCCACGCACCTCATGCGAGGTGCGACTAAACATATTACCCTTATTGACATTCACTAAATTATTTCAATCCACGCACCTCATGCGAGGTGCGACACCCAAAACAAATAGAGTTTTTCAAGGCGTCGTCAATTTCAATCCACGCACCTCATGCGAGGTGCGACCAGCGCAATGCAAGCCGAAAACGCCACCCTGAAAATTTCAATCCACGCACCTCATGCGAGGTGCGACGTGGTCGCCTACGGCATAGGCGGATATAACAGCGATTTCAATCCACGCACCTCATGCGAGGTGCGACGTAATATCCGCTGCGCCTGACAATATCCCCACTAATTTCAATCCACGCACCTCATGCGAGGTGCGACCGTTTTCCACACTCCCAATCCTGATAGGTGCGATATTTCAATCCACGCACCTCATGCGAGGTGCGACGTTTAACCTTGCGCCCTCTGACGCCCCTAACCGGAATTTCAATCCACGCACCTCATGCGAGGTGCGACTATCAGTTTGGCAAGCATGGTGCTCTCATCGTTCATTTCAATCCACGCACCTCATGCGAGGTGCGACGTGTTGATGATGTGGCGCAGTCAGTGGCAAAACATTTCAATCCACGCACCTCATGCGAGGTGCGACCCTATATATTGTGTATATAACACCGCACCCTGTATATGAAGTGGACAATAAAGCAAAAAGGAAACAATAATAAGATACTTTTTCTGTTTACAAGCCAGATTAGCCGCGCGAACCAGACAGCATTTTCGCTGTCACCGCACGTTCGCATTCAAAAAATCAACACTCCCTCACTGTCATATCCCGGTTTTGCACCGATATGCTCTACGCGCCTTTTCCAGTTGTCTCCCAAGTAATAAAAGCGAAGACTATCCTTGTCGGTGTCAATTAATTTGATGAGACGATCTTTCATCTTTAGAAATTTGCCGTAATCCAAATTAACCTCAAACACCGAATTCTGCACCCGCTGGCCATAATTGACACATTCCTTTGCAACCTTGCGAAGCCGGGTCCTGCCTTTTTCAGAAGTAACATTTACGTCGTAGGCTACAATTACAAACATATTCTACCCCCAAATCAGGTTAGGATAGGCTTCTATTTCACTCCTGATATATTTCGCCAACAGATTTGCTTGTACATAGGGGAAGAGGCCTATCGGCATTTTTTCTTTTATGAACGGATGGCTGATACATTCGTTCTTTTTGTCCTGCCAGGCTGTAATCACCTTTTTCCGGCCGTCGTCATTCAGCCACACTGCTCCGCTGATCTGCTTTTCGAAATCGCTCTTCTGCACCATTTTCAGATTCACCATAGTGATCACCAGACGTTCGACCAGCGCACGAAACTCCTCCATGATATCACATGCGAGAGAAGCTCTCCCGGGGCGCAGTGTATGAAACAGGCCAATATACGGGTCTAAGCCGACGCATTCCAGGGCGGATGCAATATCGTTGGTACATATCGTATACAGAAATGACAGCATCGCGTTTGTAAGGTCAAGCGGCGGCCGTTTTGTCCTTCTCAAAAGTGCGAAATCTTCTTTCTGCTGGGTAAACAGCAAATCAAACACATTGAAGTATTCTTTGGCGCTCTGGCCTTCGATGCCTCGTAAAGTATTTTCATCCTTTTCCTCAAGCAGCTTCTTTTGATTGTATTCAAGCATGTCAATGCAGCGGGATAACTCACCGTTCTCATCTGTCATCGGGTAATCGCGACGTGAACGCATGAGCAGGCTGCGCGTATTTTTCAACTTTGCGGTTATCAGATTTCGTATAAGCGCTGTCCGCTTTTCCGGGTCGGAGAACAATTCCATTTGCTGTTTTCGCAGAAAGACGTTGCCCTTTATAGGGCCGGTTACTCTCGCAAGAAATCTGCCGCCGGGCGACACAAAACACAGCCCGATTTGCTCCTCAGCACATTTACCCATCAGAGCCGGACTGCAACCAGGATAATTCATGCAGATGATGCTTTCGATATTTGATAATGGCAAGCGCGCGGCCTCTTTCCCGTCCAGAAGCATGGCCACGTTTTCGCCGTCAAGACTGAGATACGCCTCCGGACGGGTGATATACAGTGTGTTCAGCAGCTTTCGCATTACGGTTTTTCTCTCCTTTCGGCATACAGATATCCTTCAAAGAACATCCGCCGCAATACTGCCCTTTTCTTACCGGCGGAATGATGGAAGCCTTACACAGCTCATTCATTTCAGCAAGAGTTGCTCTCAGAAATGAATAATCTTCCTTGTGAAATTCAGCCTTCACTCTTTTGCGAATATTTGCGTAATAGAAGAAGGTCTCGCAGTCAGTTTTGAAAATGGCATCCACGCAGATTTTCTGTGCAAGCAACTGCATACCGTCCTCGTAGCGGAAATCACCGCTTTTAGGAGAGCGTACCTTGTATTCGACGATTGCCAACTCAAAGCGACCGCCGTATTTCTCTATTAAACATCCCGCCGCAGCGCGGCGAAGCTCAAGGCAGTCAACGACGCCAAAAAGGCCCCAGTCGTCGTTGTATACCCTGACCGACCGCTCGACGATTGCATTGCGTGCAAAGAGACACTTCCCAGTGTCAACATTTTCATGCACCAGATTGCCTTTGCAGACAAATACGTTTTCTGCCCAACTGCAATCGGTTTCCATCAGACCCCACCGGTGCGGGCAATAAAGGTACTGCTGTACTGACCGGATATCCGTCAGGGCGTCAGAGCTTTTCAATATACGCTACCCCTTCAGGCATGTTTTTATCAATTGTAACGGTGTAATCACCGAATTTGCGCACAACGTCCACATCAGCGTTTTTGGCGACGGTTATTTTGTCAAATAGCAGATGTGACGGCGCGTTGCCGAGTGCCGAATCGTGCTTAAAAACAAACAGCTTACGCATGCACAGCTTGCCTCTCGCGGCACTGTGGTCTATTTCAAACATGTTGATCATACTCTTCCAAAGAAGCTCGAGATCCTCCTCGCTGAAGCCGGTTTTGTTGGCGAGCAGCGCCGAAACATATCCTTCCGCGCGGTAGAGCCCATAGGGAATAAAGCTCTTTTTACCCATCGTGTTTTCTTTTTCGGCTTTTTCCGATTCTGTAGTCAACGCCTGACGGGTGATGGTGATCTCCTGCGGCAATACGGGGTCGATGCTGTGGGCAAAATTGATCTGGACGGGGCCGCGGACGATTCCGCACGGATCGTCTCCGGTGCTCATAACAGCTCCGAATGTACGCACGTCAAAGTAGTTTTTACATATGTAATCCCGCGCCTGTGCAACTGCACTCTGCTCCTTACCCTTTTGCTTTGTTTTAAGATTGCAGGTTTCATACGCCTCGGTAAATTTTGTGTTAAGCGCCCGGTCGTTTTTAATTAGAATATTGTAACCTGGTTTTTCTTCCCGCGTGGCCTCAATATAGTTTCGGATTTTACGCTTGAGGCAGACGTCGGTCACGATACCGATGCTTGTTTCAGCATCGACACGAGGCATATTGCCCGCGTCGGGGTCGCCGTTTGGGTTGCCGTTCTCCACATCAAAAAGCATGACGAATTCATGCCTATTCTTCAGTTCCATTATCTTTCTCTCCTTCATTTTTCTTTTCAAAGAACTTTTCTTTTTGCTGATAATAACCGAGAATAAACATGCCCTGTTTTTCCATGCTCAGGGCCTTTGGAAAAGAATCGCCGAGATTGCTTAAAATCTCTTGAATGTATTTCTCATAGAATATTTCGCCGCCCCTGTCCAGCTTTTTGAGGTGGCTCTGAGAAAGTTTCATTAAACGGGGGAAAACAAGATACGGCGTACTGCAGGCAGAGGAAAAGAACTTGTCTTTGATCGTCGCGTTGATACCTGGAAGCGCCTTTTGCTGGATCATTTCCAAGACGGCGAAAAGCCTGCCGCAATTGTACGCGCCGTTCTGATTCTGCGTGTTCAACATATTCAACTCGCCTCTTTTTATAATATTCATACGTGTAAGACATGCCTTGATAATCCTGATCCGGTCACGGCTGACTGCATAAAACTTTTTACTTGCGTCATCCTGATCTGTCTTTGCCCGTCGCACCACCGTATCAAGCATATACCGGGGATACGGAGCGTCCTTGAGGATGCTCTGCAGTATTTTCGCCGAAAGATTAGGCGGCAAAGCGTCCCTTGAAACAACAGGCGATTTCAACGCTTTGACGAGCAGCCATATCGGTATCTGTTTGTCTTCCGGTGAAAGTTGCATATCCGCGTGATGCTTTTCGATACTCATCATTATTTTTTCGAAAGAGTTGTGCTCGAACAGCTTGACAGCCAGACGGCTGCTGTTGGGCTTGACGCCGAGAAGATAAAATTCCGTACTTTGATCAACGCCGAAGCCTTTCCAATCGGCCAGCTTGCCCTGCGCAAGCTGGCGGAAAATCGAGGCGAGCGCCTTATCGCTCGTTTCACGCTCACCGCGCTTTGCCTCCTCGGGGTCATCATCCTGCAGATAAAAAAATCCCATCCCGGCGTTGAACGCCTGCATATACGGCTTTTCCGATTCCTTTGTCATCGCCCACCAGAGAAGCGTCATGTCATCCAGTACCTGCTTGTGATTCGATACAGACGACAGGTAATTGAAAGTCCTTGTGTATTTCTCCATAATCCTTTGCGAAACCGAGCTGTTATAGGATTCCCTGCGGCCATAGGACCAGAAGGCCGGCGATTTTAAGCAAACGATGTTCACGCCGGTGGCAAGGCCACCCGGTATGCCGGCGAGATTATCGTGGATGCGGGCGATCGGACCGTATTGACCGCTTATGCTGCATTGTCCCATTACTGCATCGTCCGGAATTGGCTTGCTGCGCAGACTGTTCTTCCATTTTTCCCTGACAAGCGGATCTCGGTTGAGCGGGCTGTGCGCGGCGGCATCTTCACTTGATGTGATAACGAATTTTGCACCGCCATATCGCTTGCCCAAATCCACAAGGAACGGATTGTCAAGTTCGTTCTCCGGATTCCAGCACCGCAGGAAGCTTTTATATGCATCGATGACCGGAGTGCTTAATCCGCCGAGAAATGCAAGATTCTTTTCTTTGCATTTTACAAATGCAAACAGTGAGTTTTTCGTTACCATGAGCGTATTGCCCTGCTTGTTCCACTCGATGCCAAAAAGGTACTTTTCACGGTGATCGACAGTCTCGGCCGCAATTCCCGGAACAGAATTCCGAAACGGGAAAAGCTCGTCCCGCGGGATCTCATTCATCTTTTTTCCGTTGTTGACCGTATTGACATACGGTAAAATTGTCTGAATTGATCCGTCGGCGTTCAGCACAAGATTGTAATTCACGCCGAGCCTGCTGTAACCGTCCGGCACAAGGCCGCTGTCCTTTTGCCGGCACAGGCAGTCGTAGTACGCACTCAAAGCCCTTAACATAACACATCCTCGGCGTACTTCGCCACGTCGATCACTCCGTCTACCATGTGCGGCCGGTAAAAACGCGGTTCGGCGGAGTCCAGACTTTTACCGGCCGCATTCTTTTTGTATTGCAGATCATACAGCATATACCCGAGATCGACGTCGCCTGCCAACGGGCTTTGAGGGATCTGTTCGGCTAGCGTAACCCGTGCGGAAAATTCCCGGCAGCCAAGGCACGGCTGAGTAAAATGCTGCCCTTTGCGCAACCGGCGCAACAGAATGTTGTAGCACTTCTCAGGGGTCGTCCCGGCATCCTTTTCGTCGGTCAGTTCAAAATGCGCTTCGACACCGTAACGGACATCCTTCAGCAGCAGACTCGCTCGTTGGCTGATGCACTCCTTCGTATAAATGCCGACGTCGCCTTTTGAACCGTCCATCTGCTTTTTTACAGCGGAAAGGAGCAGTTTTTCACTGACCTCATTTCGTCTGATGTTGACAAAACGTATCGGCTCGAGCACATGAATCCGGTCTATGAGGTACCTGACGCCCGGGTGCCAGTAGATGCTGGACAGAAGCCCCGCCAAAGCACTCGGGGTCGGCACATCGTAGGATACGCGCTCGACTTTCATCTCCGGCCTGCTGAACAGAGCATAGTCGCCTTCGATAAGAATTTTGATTCCGTAGCCCATTGAACCCCTCCTCGGTTTTTATTATTTAAAACAATTTCACCAATAACAAGCATCATTGTTTTCAAAACAAATACCGGTTTCCCTATTGTAATACCGTTCACAGTCCAGATAGTACAGCCCGTTGGCATCGCAGACGACACCCGCCTGATACAGCTGGGCAAAATCCGCCGGGCGCAGAGCAATTGTATATTTCTGGAGCTTCCGCATAGGAGCCATTCCGCCGCAGGCGGCCGCGTCTAGCAACGGCCGGACAATCTTTCTGTTTTCTTCGGTGACAATAGCAAGCGGCTGCGTGTGGTCGTCAATCAGACGGAAATCCGCGGCATAACGGGCAAAATCAAAACCAAAGCCGTCTATGCCGCAGGATGCGGCGGAAAGCGCTCTCTTAAAATCCATCGACTCCATATCCGGGAGCGTATAAGAGTAAAGCCGGTCGAAATAGAGTGCGACTGCCTCGGGAGACGCCACGTTCTCATATTTTTCAAGTGCCTCTAGGCAGTATTGCTTTTTGATCGTGAATTCATCATTTTGGGGTTGCAGCTCTTTTTCTTCGAACTCAAAGGTGCATGTCCTGCAGTTCTGCTTTTTACCTTCGCGGTTGCAGCGGCCGGCAGTTTGGAGCAAGTTGTCGAGCCCCGCAGTCTCGCGGAAAACGAGGTCAAAGTCCAGATCGACGCCGGCTTCAATGAGCGACGTTGAGACAAGGCAAAACCGTTCGTGTCTTTCCAGCGATTCTTTGACCTCGGCGATGACTGCGCTGCGGTCTTCATGTGTCATGTAGGTAGATAAATGATATTTTTTGTCCGGCAGAAGCTTGTAAATCTGCCGTGCGGTCTTGCGCAAATTGACCACGATCAGCGCGTTCCCCGCTTCTGCCGCAAGGCTTGCCAACTTTTCCGGCGACAGCTGCCCCAGATTCTCGATTTTACAGCGTTCAAATATAGGAAAATCGCTTTTGTCCGCTATCAGATCGACTGCTTTGACACTGCCGCAGCCGAATTCTCTCATCCATTTGTGAAAATCAGGCATGGTAGCCGACATAAAAACGGCCTCGCAATGATACCGCTGTGTCAGAATCCTGACAGCTTCAAGACACGGCTGAAAAAACAGGCGGGGGAACATATGCACCTCGTCGAAGACAATGACACTGTTGGCTATGTTGTGCAGCTTGCGCAGCTCGCTGCTGCGGTTGCCGTAAATCGATTCAAAAAACTGTACGTTGGTGGTCACGATGATCGAAGCGTCCCAGTTTTCCGACGTCCGCTGTAGCCTTTCGCGCGTTCCGGCATCTTTCACCGACTCATAATCAAAGTTGCAGTGATGCTCCAAAACAGCGTCGGCGCCGAAAATACTCTTGAAAATTTTTGCGTTTTGCTCAATAATGCTGGTGTAAGGGATCACATAAATAATGTGCTTTTTGCGCGACAAGACCGCTCTTTCGAGTGCGAACTGCATGCTGGTAAGTGTCTTACCGCTTCCTGTAGGCATATGAATGAGATAAACGTCGGCCTTTTCCCGCACGTGCGACATGACCTGACGGCGCAGGGCGTCTCGTGCACGTTTGACAGGCGTGTCCGCCTTAAACTGCATCATATACCTGTCGATCAGAGCGCGGCAGATTTTTAAATCTGCATACACGCCTCTTTCTTTACGGTCGCTGCAAAACGCTTCTGTGTCAAGGTAATCGGCATCGGTCAGGCAGGAAAACATCATCCGTGTCCAAAAGGCATATTCCTTTTTGATGTCATCTTTACTGTTGCCGCTCATGCAAACAGCATCTTTCGCAGGGAAAACATTGATTTTCTTTAATGTAAGTTCGTTTTGGAAGGCGAAAAAGTCCTGTTGCGCCGCTCTCTTTATCCGCCCAAGTAGTGTCGGCTCGTCAGCCGAGTCGGTTTTACTTCCCACATCCGGCAAGCCGCTGTGATGCCCGGCGATACAATATGCGCCAGACTCCGGCCACTTCATTTCGATCCACTGCGCAGCTCCGCATATCGAGTGCTCCACAGAAACCTTTTCACCTCGTAGGCGGCGCTGAAAATCGGACTGATACTTGCCAACATCATGCAACAGCCCAAGATTTTCGGCGTATTCCTCCGTGCACCACGGTATCGAAAACTTCTTTAAAAGTTCCGCGACATTTTCTGCATGCTTCTTGGCAGTTTGCCACTTTTCCTCGCTTTCTCCCTTAAGGGTATGAGCGTAGTAAACTTGATTAATCATAGTTCCCTTTCTACAAACTTCACAGTGCTATTTGCTAGATCATCAGATTATAAATCCATAAATTAACTATAAGACAACAGACAGGTGAAAACAACTCAATAATGGGAATTTCGACCAAATATCCGAAATTAATCTTTCCTGTTGTGCTATCTGACAATACAGGCCGTTACAGACAACTGCCCCTTATGTGCAGTTTGTTCACAAGAGGCAGTAATTCTCTACGCAACCGGCTGTTTCGCCAGCATCGGCGGCTCTTTATTCAAAATCTGAACGGCGGCAGCCACATTCTGCAGCCATGGACTGATATCCGCCTTCGGAAGTATCAGCGGCATCCGGTTGTGCACATCCGAAATTGATTCGTTGGCAGCAGTGGTAAGAATGGCAAAGCGTGATTCCCCATTGACCTCGTTGCAGAGACCTGCCACACATAGCGCTCCTCCCAATCTTCGGCCAATGCAAACTATTTTGGATTCTCGAACCATAATATGTTTCGTTTTATATTTTCAGTAATCTGTCGAATCAATTAATAAGGAATGGATTTTAAAACATACTGGAAGTGACAATATGTACATTGAAAACGTAAACCGTCACAGTCATTTCTTTGCCCGTCAAACAAAGCAGCCGGGAGATTCAGAACAATCCGAACAGGCACAGACATCGCAAGATACGGTTACCATGTCCGCAGAGGATCAACGGCGATTGGCTGCGGAATCCTTACAAAAACAGTCACAGGATAATGATTTTAAAATCGAGGAATTGAAACGTCAGTTGGCAAACGCTAATGAACAGGCGGAATCAACGGGTGAATCCATGCGGACGCAAATGAAGTGCCAGAAGATAGCGTTACGGATTATGGCGGGCGACATTGTTCCCCCACAGGATCACCGCTATCTGGCAAAAAATAATCCTAAGCTTTACAGCGTGTCGATTATGCTTCGTGCCAGTCGAGAGCACCCCAAGAAGCACAAGCGAGTTTCGGAAGATGAAAGCGACGAACATAATACCGACTCCATAGATACTTCGAAAAACACGGTGGACAATTCCTTGCCAAAAAACGAAATTCCGGAACAGTGCATGGATATTTCACTTGATGTGAAAGCGTGATGTCATGTTAACACGCTCTCCATTAATTACTTTGCCATTCAGCAAATTATAAAGTATCTATTGCTTAGAATATATGAATTTAAGGGAGTAAGCTGACCGGCTGCTCCTCTTTTTTATACGGTCGTTATTATCTTTCTATCATTTCATAGAGCCAAAGAAAAAAGGACGGCTTTATCCGTCCTTTTCAGAGTGTCAAAGAAGTTCCGGCTTACAATGTGAAGCAAGTCGGATTTGCTTTGCTTGTGAATGGAATATACTGTATAATTGTAATTAGCCGTTAAGCTACGGGGTAAAAAGCTTACGACTAGATAGTTTGCCTCTATGGGGATTCGATATTTCTTGCATCCAAAAGTCGAGCATTGCCCAATCAACTTTGATATGATGTAGAAGCGAAAGGAGGGAAGGCTATGCTTCAGGAACTAAACCGCGCCATTGACTATATTGAAGAGCATTTGACCGATGAACTGACTCTGGAAGAAATCTCTAAATATGTCGGAATCTCAGATTATCACTTTAGGACGGTATTCTTTTATCTTGCGGGAATGACATTGAGTGAGTATATAAAAAGCAGAAGATTGTCAGAAGCCAACAAGGATTTGCTGCTGGGAGAAAAAGTCACTGATATCGCTTACAAATATGGCTACCAATCAATGGACGGCTTTGCCCGGGCATTCAAAAAATGGAGCTGCTTTTTGCCCTCGGAAGTAGTCAAAAAAAGAATCAGCAAGCCCTTCCCTAAACTTTCATTTGTCATCACAACCAAAGGAGGAAATACGATGGAATGTAGAATCGAAGAAAAATCGGCGTTTTATCTGGTTGGTGTAAGCAAGCGAGTTCCCATGCAATTTGAGGGCGTCAACAATGCTATTGTAGAGCTTGCAATGAGCATTACAGAAGAACAAAGAAAAGAAATGCACGCGCTGCAAAACATGGAACCTCATCAGATCGTCAACGCCTCTTATGAAGCAGACGCCGGATTCTTGAAAGAAGAAGGCGAGCTGACCCATCTGATTGGCGTGCTGACTACAAAAGAGGATGTAAGTGACCAATTGGTGAAAGTTCCGGTAGAAGCCTGCACCTGGGCAGTTTTTCCGAATGAGGGGCCGTTTCCCGCCACCCTGCAAAATACCATGGCACGAGTCTATTCCGAATGGCTGCCCGTCTCTGATTATGAGGTCATCAACATCCCTGCTTTTTCCTTTTCAAAAATGGATGAGCATAAAAAGGATTACGCTTACAGCGAAGTTTGGACACCGGTTCGGAAGAAGAAATGAATTTATTTGCAGATAATCCGCTTTCGCAATAGTAGGGCAAAACCGAACACAATACCGGGCGTGGCAAAACGTCCGGTATTGTTGCGTGAGTACAGTCACAAGTCCAAAGGCTATGACAGATTTATGCGATACTGCCATACGGTTCATCTTCTTTTTTCCCAGTATGGCTGAACAGGACTGTGATATAACTTGTTTTCCGCAAAAAGAAAAAGGACTGTCGCCCTTTTACAGGCCGCCGCTAAAGCGGCCTGTTTTATGCCTTTGTATTCTTGCTGCCCGTAAACGGGTCCATATACTCTTTGAGCAATATTGGGCCTGCCGCAATATCTCCCGTTAACTGATTTTTGATGTATTCTGCAATTGCTGTTTTATTACGCCCTACTGTATCCACATAGTATCCTCTGCAGCAAAAGTGTCTGCTGCCATATTTATATTTTAAGTTTGCATGTCTATCGAATATCATTAAACTGCTCTTACCTTTGAGGTATCCCACGAATTGTGAGACACTTATGTTTGGTGGAATACATACTAGCATGTGAATATGGTCGGGGCATGCCTGTGCCTCAATAATTTCTACTTTTTTCTGTTCATACAGCTTTCTCAGTATCTGACCTATGTCCGCCTTAATCTTTCCATATATCTCTTTCCTGCGGTATTTAGGCGTGAACACAATATGATCCTGGCATCTCCAATTAGAATGTGCTAAACTTTGTATGTCGTTCATGCGACAAAACCTCCTTTTGCTCCTTTATGCGGTTGGCCAACCTGCATCTAGTTTAGCAAAAAGAAGTTTTCTTGCATCTAAAGATTTTTATTCTCACCAGCAAA
Organism: Marasmitruncus massiliensis; assembly: GCF_900186535.1. Taxonomy (GTDB): domain Bacteria; phylum Bacillota; class Clostridia; order Oscillospirales; family Ruminococcaceae; genus Anaerotruncus; species Anaerotruncus massiliensis_A. The sequence goes on along the minus strand of NZ_FYDE01000003.1, from coordinate 253,557 downwards.
GCTGGTGGTTGATTAACGCTAAAGCTACAATGTAATGGGAAGCAGCGAGGTTTCAGCTCGCTGCTTCCCATTCTTCTATATGTTTCAGTGTTTTAGTGATCTGTTTTACATTATTTATGAATTGCCGTATCCTTATTGCAGTTGCTTTCGCTTATTGAAAAAACTCCTGTAAGAAAGATAACAGGCCATAAATGAGGAAATAGCAGTTGTCGACATCAACATGAAGGTTACCAAAATCTGATACCGGATAGCCTGTAGAGGTGATGTTCCCGCGAGAATGAGCCCCGTCATCATGCCCGGCAATGAAACAATCCCAAGCGTTTTGGCTGAATCAATTGTAGGAATCATACCCGTTCGGATTGAATCGCGGATAATCTCAATAGAGGACGGCAAAATATCCGCTCCCAGCGAAAGCTTGGTCTCTACCTCGTCCCGCCTGTTTTTAAAATCGGAAGACAGCTGGCGGAAGCATAGTCCAAGCGCGACCATAGCATTGCTTATAATCATCCCGCTGACTGGAATAACCTGGTTGGGCTGATATTTTATTGCGCCTGAAAAAACAAGGATGGACAGGGTGATTCCAGCTCCGACCGTAATTGATACGAATGAGACAAGAAGCCTGTCTTTCATTCCTTTCCCTCTTTTGGATGCGTTATAAGCGGCATTAAACGTCATAATCAATATCAGCAGTGTCGTAAATAACGGATTGTTCAGGCCAAAAATATACTCGAGAATATAACTTACTGCAATAAGCTGGATAATAGCTCTGACAACACTGATAATGGTTTCTTTCTCAAGCTTGAGCTTCTGAAAATAGGAAAACAGCAAAGATACCATCACAAGCGAAGACGCGATCAGAAGAGAATCCATACTGATATTGGCATTGCTCATTTAAGTTCCTCCAGCGAATTTATTTGGCCGTCCTTAATGGTCAACAGCTTTTCGGCGTATTTTCTGCCCTGCTCAGGATTGTGTGTAACCCATAGAATGGTTACCCCTTCCTGATTAAGCACCTCAATCGCTTTTTCCACGATGAGCGTATTATCGGCATCAAGAGCAGAAGTCACTTCATCCAACAGCAAAACATCGGGCATGAATAGCAAAGTCCGGATCAGGGCAATCCTTTGTTTTTCCCCACCGGAGAGGCCCTGAATCTTATGACCCAGATAATCCCGGCTCATATTAAACCGGGAAAAGAGAGAATTCACCCTCTCCCTATCTACATTTTGTTTACGGATTGTATAAGCGAACGATATATTGTCCTCTACCGTTTCTCCAAAAAGCGTAGGCGTTTGAAAACAGTAGCTGATTTTTTTCCTTACTTCAATTGGGTCTTGCTGTATGAGATCACCACCGTTAAACAAAATCCTGCCTCCGGTTGGGCTGATCAGGTGGCAGCAAAGCTTCAAGAAGGTGCTTTTCCCGCTGCCGGAAGGTCCCATGATGGAAATATAGGCACCCGGCTCGATACTGATTGATATGCCTTTCAGTATGGATTTTTCATCATTGCGGAACGAGACGTTTTGAAATTCTAACTGAGCCAATACAATTCACCCTTCTCATTTACCCTCATAAAACAGATTTTCTTTGCTCACATTGCTAAGCAGTTCGTCCAAAAGGTACAAAAGCTGTTGGCGTTCCTCTGATGGAAGGGTATGAAACAAATTCCAGGCAAAAATCTTGTCTTCACGTATATGCTCCTGCAAAACAGCATTCCCCGCGTCTGTTATCAAAAGTTCAATCGCTCGCCTGTCATTCTCTTTTCTGATACGCTGAATATACTTTCTTCGCTCCAGCCTGTCCAATATTCCGGTAAGGGTAGACGGAGGGATGCCATAGTTTTTGGTAAGATCCCTGATCTGAACTGTTTTATGAAAATATATTCTCTCGAGAACAAACATATCCTGTGGCTGGATTTCCGAGCTTTGCTGCTGATAGGTATCCTTGTACTGAATAAGGTCAATCATCCTGTGCAAAATCTTGTTTTCATCCATTTGCCTGCCCCCATAAATACGATATACGAATATTACGATATTCGAATTATATCACAATATTATCACAACTTGTTTTGTAAAGCAACAGCCTAGGTTGGTTATTTAATTTTTTATCCAGATGATTCGATAAGCATCTTTTTCAGAAAATTACGCTGAGTTATATATTAAACAGTTATACATCGTTTTCCCTCTTTATTTCATCGGCTGTTATCACAATTCTGTGTATTGTTAATGTTCTTTTTCTTTATAGAATTAGCACCTAAAATTTAACGAGTGAAAATGATATATTGAAATAGTGATTGAGGCACTGTTCACAGGACGTTCTCTTTTTGTATAAATAATTCCTGATAAAAAGGCACAACAAGGTACATTCCGATAATTAAATCATAATATATAAAAATAAATCTTTAAAATTAGAAAGAAGAGTGGCACATATATGTCTCCATGTCCGACAGGTACATACTCATACAAAATCAAATTCGGCGATTCATTGTGGCTGATCGCGCAACGATCCTGTACAACTATACAGGCTATTACGGCGTTGAATCCTGGCATAGATGCGAATAACCTGCATATAGGACAAATTATCTGTATTCCACAAGGACACCGTTTTTACCAGAATCCCGAGCAACCTCTCCCATTGGAGAGGATCAGCAGAGCGGAAGAAATGTTGAACAACCATATGCGGATGCTGTGGGAACAGCACATTTATTGGACGAGGATGGTTATTCTCAGCATGGCTTTTGACTTACCGGATACAGAATTCGTTACAAGCCGCCTCCTCCGCAACCCTAAGGACTTTGAAGCGGCATTAAGCCCCTTTTACGGGGAATCCAGTGCGGCAAAGTTCGCAGAATTGTTTACAAGCCATCTTACAATCGCCGCTGAGCTTGTCAAAGCGGCCAAAGTCAATAATAACGCTGCGGCAGCCGATGCGGAAAAACGCTGGTATGCTAACGCGGATCAGATCGCGGCCTTTCTCGGCAGCATCAATCCATATTGGTCGGCGCAGGAATGGCAGAGAATGTTATATGATCACCTTGCGATGACAAAAAATGAAGCGGTCGACATCTTAACGAAAAATTACTCAGACAGCATCACCGTCTTCGAAAATATTGAAAGAGAAGCATTGGCAATGGCCGACATGATGACACTGGGCATCGTGAGGCAGTTTCCCCGATATTTCATATAGAAGCTCTTTCAAAAGTATTTTTATTTTATAAGCGATATAAATGCGACACAAATTAAGGGTGTCATCGTTTTCAGGCGATGACGCCCGTTCCCTTTTTGGGGGCTTTATTCTTTCTTTTGGATGCTGTATACGCAATACGCGCTTGTCTTATGCTCTTTACGTACCGGCAGAATAATCCGTACTATTTGTGTATCATAAATATCCGCCGGCCAAACCGGCGGTTCTTCTTTGATCGGCAAAGCTTTATTACCAGCCACACCTGTCACGTCACGTTCGTACGATCTGCCAGTTGCACAAGTATGGTATAATTAGTACAATTGCAATGTTGGATGACAAACTGCATTTTCCTGCTGCAAATGCACCCATTATAACAGAGATTCCAGCGGTATCTACCATAAAAGGTGATCAAAACAAACGCATGAAACAGGGTGATAAAATGACGCTACAACAACTTCGATATGTGATACAGACAGCGCAGTCGGGATCCTTCCATACTGCGGCGCAAAAGCTTTTTATTTCACAGCCCAGTCTTTCAAAATCGATCGGCGAACTGGAAAAAGAGATGGGAATCTCCATCTTTGGCCGCAGCAACCGGGGCGTTACCTTGACGGAGGACGGGACAAAATTCCTGTCATACGCACGTCAAGTAATGGAACAGGCCGAACTTCTGGAGCAGCAATATAAACACAATGCGCCATTGCGAAGGGTTTTCGCCATCTCATCCCAGCATTACGCATTTGTTGTGAATGCATTTGTATCGCTGGTTCGGGAATACGGCAAGACCCAATATGAGTTTTCCCTGCGTGAGTCGCGCACCTATGACATCATTGAAGATGTCCGTACGCGAAGAAGCGAGCTTGGCATTTTGTATTTAAGCCAGTTCAATAAGGATGTTATTTTACGCATCATCCAGAATCATGAGCTGCGTTTTGTACCGTTGTTTATTGCCCGTCCTCATGTATTTGTCAGCAGGAAAAATCCGCTGGTCGGAAAGTCCTCCGTAACGCTGGAGGATTTGCTGCCATATCCGCGTCTCACCTATGAACAGGGCATCCACAACGCCTTTTATTTTTCTGAAGAACTGCACAGCGTGGAGTTCAGTCCGAAGAGTATCGTAGTTACCGACAGGGCAACGCTGTTTAACCTGTTGATCGGCCTGGATGGATACACCATATCTTCCGGTATCCTAAGCAGTGATCTGAATGGCGATGAGATTGTGTCCATTCCGCTGGAAAGCTCAGAGAGGATGGAAATCGGGTATCTTTACGAAGCATGCCATCCGATTAGTTCGATCAGTATGCGGTATATCACTCTGCTGCAGGATTACATTTCTTCTTATTATAGTGATAACTTTTAGCTATCGATAATGATCGAAATTATGTATTAACGCATAACGAAACATCTTGTGTATAATATAGGCAAGTGATTCACATAAGGAGAGCTGATCTATGAATACACAATTTACCGCCCGCACCGCCGCACCCTTCCGCTATGATGTCGTTGGCAGCTTTTTGCGTCCCCAAGCTTTAAAGCAGGCAAGAGAAGCATTCCACAAAGGGACATTAACGCAGGCACAGCTTACCGCTGTTGAGGATGACTGCATCCGCGCCCTTGTCGAAAAGGAAATTGAACTCGGTCTTCACTCTGTCACAGACGGTGAATTCCGCCGAAGCTACTGGCATCTGGATTTCATGTGGGGACTTGATGGCATAGACCATGTTGAGCTGGATCACGGCTATTTTTTCCATGGGGAGGAAACCAGAGCCGACTCGGCTCGTGTCTGCGGAAAAATCAAATTTTCAAGCCATCCGTTTATTGACCATTATAAGTTCTTAAAGAAAATCGCAGCAAGCCGTGCCATTGCCAAACAGACCATCCCCGCGCCCGCCCAGTGCTTCGCCGAACTGGTCCGCGGAGAAAACGAGCAGTACCTCAACGCGGTCTATCCTGACCGTGAAGCGCTGTACCGGGATTTGTCCACGGCATATCATGATTTTATTCTGGCTTTATACGATGCCGGCTGCCGAAGCCTGCAGCTGGATGACTGCACCTGGGGGATGCTCTGCGATCAGAATTTCTGGCGCGGCATGGCGGGCGAAGGATACAATCCCCAAGCCCTGCAAAAGCTTTATCTGCGTCTCAATAATGATGCCATTGCAAATTTACCTGACGATCTGACGGTGACAACACATGTCTGCCGCGGCAACTATCACTCCACATGGGCGACAAGCGGCGGTTATGAACCGGTTTCGGAAACGCTGTTTGGCGGCGAAAATGTCAGCGCATACTATCTGGAATTTGACGACGACCGCTCCGGTGATTTTGCGCCTCTGGCAAAAATATCGGGGGAAAAGCTGGTAGTGTTGGGACTGATTACTTCCAAATATCCCAAACTGGAGGACAGAGAAAAAATCATTGCCCGTATTCACGAGGCTTCCGCCTATGTTCCGCTCGACCGTCTGTGCCTAAGCCCGCAATGCGGCTTTGCCTCTACGGAAGAGGGCAATATCCTGACAGAAGAGGACCAGTGGGCAAAAATCCGTCTGGTCAAGGAAATCGCAGAGCAGGTGTGGGGATAAATACATTTCCATATATTCGATATAAAGCGCACTGCAGCCCCTTGTTCTGGAGACCTGCCAGTATGTGTAGGGTAACAGGCCTGCCACTGATCACACACAGTATACGGCAAAGGAAAGAGGGTTCCGGATGCTGCTTGCTGTACAGAAAAGCATAGCTTCGACCGGGGACAGCCCCATATTAAAATCATTCATCTATCTTTCTCCAAAAAGAGGATGCCACTGCAGTGACATCCTCTTTTTGTTATTCTATTGCTTGATAGAAATAATTTATGGTACACTTATAATAATTCAAGAATTTATAAAAATGCACATAAACCGGAAGTTGTAATGCGGGTGAAGATTATGAAAATAACAGTAATAAATGGCACAGAAGTAAAGGGTTGTACCTATCATATAAAAGAGAGCTTTTTAGAGACTCTGCGTGATGATCATGAAATCGTGGAGTTTTATTTGCCTAAAGATTTACCGTATTTTTGTTGTGGCTGTAAAAATTGCTTCTTCAAAAGTGAGCGGCTTTGCCCTCACGCCGAATACGTCATGCCTATTTGGAATGCCATGTTGGATTCTGACCTGCTCGTATTTGCTTCACCCGTATATGCGCTGAGAGCGACAGCACAGCTAAAATCTTTACTTGACCATTTGTGTGTCCATTGGATGGTGCACAGGCCTGATGACAGAATGTTTGGCAAAAAAGCTGTAATTCTGACGAATGCCATTGGGGTATTTTACAGCGGCGCTCAAAAGGATATTGCCACCAGCCTGATGTGGCTGGGTGTTTCTGACATCAGAAAACTGGGAATTGGGTTATTGGAAGGCGTTATCTGGAATGAACTGTCCGATAAACGGCGTAAAATGATTATCAGCAAAACAAAAATGATCGCAAAAAAATATAAAAATGGTTATACAGCGCATACGCATAAGGGAATAAAAGTTCACCTGCTGTTTGCCATTACGAAAAGGATGCATCAGGCAATTGCCGGGAAAGAACAAACTTTATCGGCGGATAATCAGTATTGGGCTGATAAAGGCTGGATAAAACGTTAGGTTTTCATTTGCCGGTACCCTCGCCGGTATCACCTGCTTTTGTAAGCCATGTTCGGCTTCTTCAAGAACGCAATTGGCCTAAACCGATGCTGCCTCCTTTTTGCGAGCGGTTAAAAGGGCCGCGGAGATCATGGATACAAGCGGCACAGTCAGAATGATGCCGATGCTTCCGGAAACGCCCTGCATGATTTCGATCCCAATGGCGTAAGAATTGACAATCTGTGCATAAGGAAGCGCATATGCGTAATTGAGGACCAGAACGCTCAGCGAATTGCCTGCAAATGCGAGAATCAACGTATTGGACATCGTGCCCATCATATCCCGCCCCACATTGATGCCGCTCCGGAACAATTTTAAGCGTGTCATCTGCGGATTGTTTTCATAAAGTTCGCATAAGGTGGATGCAACCGACATGGCGACATCCATTACCGCCCCCAGGGAGGAAATTAAAATACCTGAAAACAGGAGCCCGCCAATTTGAACATCCGTCACCTGCCCTATAAAGAGAAGCGATTCGATGTTAGACACATTATAACCGTTTATATTGGCAAGCCAGCCAAACAGGGTCGCAAAGATTCCGGAAACCAGCACGCCGAAAATGGTGCCCAAAACCGCGCAAATGCCCTTGACCGTGACGCCCGAAATCAGATAGATGGTCACAATGGTTGTAATGATCACGATTAAAATGGCGGACCAAAACGGGGAGGCCCCTTTATAAATCATGGGAAGATACAAATATATAATGCAAAGGATTGTAAAGCCCAAGCCGGCGGCTGATTTTATCCCTCTTTTCCCTCCCACAAGGCACAGGACCAGAAAAAAGACGGCCGCAAACAGGTATACGGCCCATTCGCGGTCTGCCGTATAAACCGACAGGACCTGGGTATCACCTGAAACGCTGGAAAGAACAATCACGCGCATGCCGGGTTTACAGTTTGCGCCAAACAGATACCCATTTGCGCTGGTCGCTTCCAAAAGCTGCCCTTTCAACTGCCCGGAGCGCATTTTAAGCAGCACGACCTGATTCCCGACACGCGATCCGTCTTCCTGCAGATTATCCTGCAATATTTCTGCTACGGTTGCTTTTTCAAACGTTCTTCCGTATGTATTTACAAGCTCCGGTTTTTTGACCTGATTCAAAAAATAAAGGAATATCAAAAACAAAAGTGCCAAAAGGGCGACTGCCGCCCTTTTGAATAGAAGCCGCTTATCCGAAAACCCAATGGCATTCATCCGGTATCTCCTCTTTATAGCAGACGCACGGATGCCGGAACCGAAAGCCATCGGTTCCGGCATCTGCGAAAGGCGTACTATTTGGTTTTAACGATGGTATAGCTCTGATCAATGGGTTTGCCTGTCGCCGCCTCATAGGTATTGATTGTGAATTGATTCTGATCGATCTGGATCAGGGAATAGGTTGGCGTCCATGTCTGGCTGCGCGCCGCGATATAATCCTGCTGCATGGGGATCAGTTCATAGTATTTCGAACCTGTAGCGGAGTTGGTGGCAAAATAGACCGTTCCTTCGGGATTCGTAATGGTGCCGTTTCCGGTCTCTACAATCTGATAGCACTGATTCTGCGCCAGGAAAGCCGCTTTGACCGCGCTGTCGTCCAGGTCAACGCTTTTGTCATATTTGGCATGTGCTTTCGCATCCCCGGTCAGCTGATAAGTTCTTGAGTAAGTATGGTCATGCCCCTGAAGCACAACATCAATCTGATATTCGTCGATAATAGGCGTCAGCTGCGTACGGAGGATAATCCCGTCGGAATCGGAATGGTCCAGTCCCGATCCGTAGATATCCTGATGGAACATCAAAATTTTCCACTTCGCGTTGGGGAAGGATTTTACGGCCTTGTCAATCAGGGCTTTATGATCGGCAGCATTATAGTTATTGGTATTGATTACAATGAACAGCGCGTTTCCGTAACGGTAGTAATACCCGTTTCCGGCTGCTGTTGCGCCTTTTTCCTGCGTATACGGGTTCGGAATATTAAAATGGTTCTGATATCCGGCGGTCAGTGAATCATGGTTGCCAATGGTAGTTGCCAGCGGCACCGATTTCAAAACTTGCGGGGACAGGAATCCCGCATATTCGCGTTCCTGCTCAAGCAATTTTTCTGCAGAGCCGTCCTTGACGGTTTCGTTAATCTGGTCGCCCGCCGATAAAATCATACTGACATCCGGATGTGCTTTCAGTGCGGAATTTAAGGTAACGTTCCAGTTGTAAGAATCATTCCTGGCGGCAATCTCAGCGCTTTGCGCAGTTCCGTCCCCGTTTTTCGGAACCTGACTGACGGAAGCGCCGACCTGCGGGTCCCCTACCAACAGCATGGAAAAGCTGTCGGTTCCCTGAGACTGGTATTTTGCTTTGTCCTGCCAGAATCCATTGAGCAGGTACTGGTAGTAGTAGCTTGTATTGGGTTCCAGCCCGGTGACGGTTACTTTATTTGTATAATACTGTACGCCATCAACGACAGTGCCCTTTTTAGATGTCCCGCTAAACTCTTTATAATCCGCCATTGAGCCTGATTTTGAAATGCGGATTTTAGCAAACCCCGATTTTTTTGAGTACCATCCGAAATTCAGTTCGGTCTCATTTCTGCCCGGGCTTAATGAGATTTGCTGATAATCCTGCTTCGTATGCTCCCAATTGTTTTTCCATGTTTCAAAACTCGTTGCATTCGAAAGGTAAGTCGCGGTCCTTGCCCCCGGCTGTGCGGAAGCATCGTTCCAGTGCTCGGTAGCCGCCAGGGCGGTTCCGGCGGTTCCGATAACCAATGCCGCAATTGTTAAGGCTATCAACCTTTTTTTCATGTTCTGAATACCCTCCATTACATTTTTAAATTTGGCAATTTTCTCCTTGCCCTCATACTATATCTAAAATCACCAAAATTCAATTCATTTTACAAACATATTACACAACTCGCCTAAGGTTTTACACTGGACTGCCGCTTATCCCAAAAATGTCTCAATCATTTTTTCAAAGCAAAAAATAAGGCGGGCCATGCGATACGCCGGGGCGTTTTCACAGGGCCTGCCTTATTACAAAACTCAATAGCACTTTGGGGAATCAGCGGTTGATGGAAGCCGCCATGCGCCGGTAGGTATGGCGTACGCCCCGTATGGCGGCAGAGTAGGCCAGAATATTTTCCGGCAGGGCAATCCCAAGATAGCCGGAATCCCCCAGATGATGCAGATCGGTCCCTGTCATTTTACACATCAAAGCAATCTGTTTGATTGTAGCTGTGTCCGTCCCCTCCTGCGAGGTTCCCACAGCGGTTATCGTAAGCGCACCCAGACTGTGTGCATATGCGACCAAAGAGCGGATGTATTCCATGGTGATGCCGGGAACGGTTCCCGGCGCGGGCATTAAAATGATATCGGCGCCCGCGTCCCGGAACTCCCTGACGTCCTGCTTCTTGATAATATTCTCTCCGCCCTCGCTAAGAATGCCGGAAGCGTGCATTTTGCCCGCGGCAAGAATGATTTTGTTACCAAGATTTTCGTGAAAAAGCTTCAGCGTTTCCACAATTGCTTCGTTGCTGACCCCTACGCCCGGGTTGCCTGTCAGCACCAGCATGTCTGTCCCCATTTCGTATGCTTTCCGCGCATTTTCAAGCGTGGCGCGCCGCCCCTCTGTAAGCGACCAGACCGCCTGCTGTTTTTTATCACGCTCAACCGGCAGCGCCGGCTCAAGATTGATGCCAACCGGGCGCCCGGTAAGCCGTTTGATCTCCCGTATGATTTCCTGCGGGGCAACTTCCGGCAAAGCATTGATGACCGGCTCATTTACATCAAACAAATTCAGCAGCAGAATGTCCGCACCCATAGACGCAGCAAGCTCGGCGTTGGTGACATCACCCAGAATCGGCATTGCCGCGCCGATTGTTTCGCACAATAGCGTACGGCCCTCGCTCGCGGCAATCGCCGTCAGCAGGTCTTGTTTGGAGCAGGCGGCAAAGTCCGACGCATAACAGTCCAACAGACGTTTTTCCATGGTATCTCCTCCTTCAGAAAGTAAAGCCATCGTTTCTCAAAATGTAGGATGGTGCTTGAACTTCATTGTCTAAATCCATAGTAAAATAAAGGGAATCATTATGCAAGCTTCAAATCGTGTAAAAGAGCGGGGAGCCGCCCTGTATTGGGCGGCTCCCCGCTTTTTCATTGTTCAGGCCGGATGATCTAACAAGGCGATAAACTTCGCTCTTCCGGCCGGGAACAGCGGCGGATACCGAACGGCGCCCCGGCCGCCTTTACTTCGCCACATTCTCCCGCTCTGTCTGCTCCGAATGCCCTGCCAGACGAATTGGATGCCGACGCGGAGTAATGTAAAATTACTGGCCAGATGCTTTTACACGCTGCCCATGGATTGCCTCCCTGCGCATTGGGAGTGCAATCCTTTTTTCCTAATCTCCGCCATACCGCAACCCCTCCTCCAGATCTTCAATCCTGTGGTTTGCAACCTTCATTTTTTCTTCCAATACAAAGGTTCGTTCCATGATGCTGTTATGCCTGCTCACCTTTTCCTCTAGACTCTTCAGCCGGAAATCCGTCAGCTTCTGGCTAGTGACAACACCCAGGAACGCACCTGCCACTGTACCGGCGCAGGAAAGCAGCGCAACCACTATTTCCGGAGGCATGGTGTATCCCCCATGTCTGCTGTCTGTTTACTCTTTTCCGCAAGCCTGTCAAGCTGCAGTTTTGCGTAACCGGCAATGGCGTCGAAGGTCGCCTGCACCAGCGTCCGGATCATCGTCTGGGGAACGAATGGCCGGACCGCCGCCGGAATCAGCTCGTACAGCCGGGTTACCACCCATTCAAATTTGATGCCGCCGGCCTTTGTGAAATCCTGATACCGGTTTTCCGCCTCGGCAATCAGCGCCGATACCCTTCGATTGATACCGGCGCTGCTCCGATACCAGAGGGCAAAACCGCCAAACACCACCGTAAGCAGGTACAGAACAGCCTGTACCAGTTCTGCTGTGTCCATCGCACATCTCCTTCCGCTTAATCTTCTATCAGGTTTTGAAACGGTCCTTTTCCGTATTTACACCAAATCTTATCCCCCCTTTCGAGAATTGGTCCTGCATATTGTGAAACAGCGAGGTGAGCTTGTTTTCTATCCCCCCTCCGATTGATTTGCTATAGAAAAAGCCGATGTACCCGTCATAAAACAGGTACATCGGCTCATCGGCTCAAGGCTCATCGGCACTGTGTCTTCTGTTCAATTGTGATCAACTGTTCTCTTTGCGGACAGAGGTGATTCTTACATTGGAAGGGCATTCTATAGATCCTGGTATCCTTTAACACCGGAAAGGACTTTTTGCCGCAGAAATCGCAATAATACCAGCCGTTTTTTATCATTGGCTTTCCCCCGCAATCCGCAAGTATTTGTCTTTCGTTTAACTTTGTACTCCTATTGTATCACGAACAAATGTTCGTGTCAATTGTAAATATCAAGATTCTTGTTGTTTTTATAATAAAATATTTTATTCTTGATTATAAAAACGGCTGTCTTCACAGACTGGCTCGCAAATAGTTACCCCCCGGCAAAGCCGGGGGTTCTCCATATGCGGGCAAAGCCCTGTTTTACTAGCTGCGCCTCAAGGCGCTGGTACGGTCTGCCAATTGCAAAAGTTTGTTACTTGCTACCCGTAAACGGGTTTACGTACTCCTTGAGTGTCATCTGGTCTTCAACCTGATCTTCTTCCAGTTGATTTTTGATATATTGGGCTATTGCTTTATCATTCTTCCCTGCCGTATCCACAAAATAGCCCCTGCACCAGAATGTCCGGTTTCCATACTTGTATTTCAAATTCGCATGCCGCTCAAATATCAGCAAGGTACTCTTTCCTTTGAGAAATCCTACGAATCCGGAAACGCTCATCTTTGGTGGTATTTTCACCAACATGTGTATATGGTCCGGACACACCTCCGCTTCTATGATCTCCACCTGTTTCCAGTTACATAACTCCCTCAGTATTTTTCCTATCTCAGCCCGCATATTTCCGTATGTTACTTTTCTTCGATACTTTGGGGCAAACACTATATGGTATTTGCAATTTCAGCTCGTATGATTTAAACTATCTATATCATTCGTCTTCATGTCGAATGTTCCTCCTTTTGATATGTCTCGTTGCAGTTGGCAGACCGCAGCTTCATTATATCAAAAGGAGGTTTTTTGCTATACTCATCGCTAAAGCTTTTTTGAACTCCCGGCACAGCCGGGAGTTTTCGTACGACAATAAACGCCCCTGTTATTCAGCGGTTTATGCTGAATGACAGGGGCTCTTTTTATTACCTGAATGAGCAGCGAAGATCGTAAGTCAATATTAAAAGAGTATTCTTGCAAAAGTTGTAAAAAGGAAACAAACCAGTATTCCCATAGCCGTAGGGATCAGAAAAGAGACTGCGGTCCATTTCCAGCTTTGTGTTTCCTTTCTGATAGTCAGGCAGGTAGTGGAGCAGGGCCAATGCATCAGCGAAAACAGCATCGTACTGACAGCGGTGATCCATGTCCATCCGTTGTTAACCAAAAGCTGCCTCAGCTCTGACAAATCCTCCAGCTCCAGAAGGCTTCCGGTTGCCATATAGGACATAATGATGATCGGTACCACAATTTCGTTGGCAGGAATCCCCAATATAAATGCCATCAGAATGACTCCGTCCATTCCGAGCAGGCGCGCAAGCGGGTCAAGAAAGCTGGAGCAATGGGACAGAATCGTCGCGTTTCCAACCGTTATGTTTGCGGCCACCCAGATGACCAGTCCCGCAGGGGCCGCAATGACGACTGCCCTTCCAAGTACAAACAGTGTACGGTCAAAAATGGAACGAATGATCACTTTCCCAATCTGCGGCTTCCGATAGGGCGGAAGTTCCAGCGTAAAGGAGGATGGAATACCTTTCAGGATTGTCTGGGAAAGCAGTTTGGAAACAACAAATGTCATAAAAACGCCAATCACAATAACGCCTGTCAGAAAAACAGCCGACAGCACCGACTGAAACGGACCTGCTGCGGTACCGACAAAAAACATTGTTAAAATTGCAATCAGAGTCGGAAACCGCCCGTTGCAAGGTACAAAATTGTTTGTGAGCATTGCGATCAGGCGCTCTCTCGGGGAATCAATAATGCGGCAGCCCACAATTCCCGCGGCATTGCATCCGAACCCCATGCACATGGTGAGTGCCTGTTTGCCGCATGCGCAGCATTTTTTAAAATACTTATCGAGATTAAACGCCACACGCGGCAGATATCCGATGTCTTCCAGCAGGGTAAACAGTGGGAAAAAGATAGCCATTGGCGGCAGCATTACACTGACTACCCATGCCAGGACACGATAGACCCCTTCGACCAGGACGCCTCCTACCCATGCGGGAGTCCCCAGCCAGTGAAAGAATTCCAGCAGACGGTCCTGCAGCCAAAACAGTCCGCTGGACAGCAATTGCGAAGGATAGTTTGCCCCTGTAATCGTCAGCCAGAAAATGATAATCAGCATCAGCATCATGATCGGAAACCCGGTCCACTTGCTGGTGAGGAGGCGGTCAATTCTGCGGTCCCTTCTGTCTCGCTCCGACAGTTCAAAACGAACCGTATCGGCACAAATCCCCTCTGCACATAAGATAATACACGAGATCATTTTATCCCGCAGCTCCTGCATGGAGATTCCCCTGCTTTGCAGATGGGCCTTCGCTTCCTCCAGCTTCTGCACGATTTCACTGTGATCCAATATGGGAAGCCCCAAGTACTCGTTGACAGAATGGATCAGCGATTCATCATAATCCAGAAGCTTGATCGACAGCCAGCGCGGGGGGATACGGCTGCCGCACACGGCTTCGACAGCTGGTTCGAGGATCGCTATCGCCTCTTCAATGGGATTGATATACTTTATGGAAAGCGGACGGGTTTCCTTTTCACAATCCCGTAAATCGCAGACAGCCTGCATCAATTCATCCAATCCCCTGCCGCTCCGGGCGGCCGCCGGTACAACAGGAATCCCAAGCTGCTTTGAGATACTCTCCAGATCCAGCCGAATCCCCTTACGTTCCGCTTCGTCCATCAGGTTGACGCAAACCACAACATGATCGGTGATTTCAAGGGTCTGGAGCACCAGATTGAGGTTTCGTTCCAGGCAGGTAGCGTCGCATACCACCACTACGGCATCGGGATTTCCAAAGCAGATAAAATCCCTGGCCACTTCCTCTTCCGCGGAATGGGCCATCAGCGAATAGCTTCCCGGAATGTCCACCATGATGAAATGATGGTCCCGATATGTACAAAGGCCCTGGGCATTGGCAACCGTCTTGCCGGGCCAGTTTCCGGTATGCTGATTCATTCCCGTCAGCGCATTGAAAACCGTTGATTTTCCGACATTTGGATTTCCCGCCAAAGCCACTACGATATCATCCTGATTTTGTTTCTTCACGGTCAAGCCCACATCTACAGCCTTGACGCCGGTGGAGTCGCTAGTTAAACCCAAAATGATCACCTCAGTTTAAAATATGTGAGTCGGGGAAGAGGCCATGCCCTGTCCCCGACGCCTCTCGCTCAGCAGGCTATGAGTACCATTGCGGAATCTTCTGACCTCAGCGCAATCAGCGCGCCGCGAATCAGGTAGGCCACCGGGTCACCCGCAGGACTTTTCTGGATACACTCTATCTCCGTGCCCTCAATCAGCCCGATATCCTGCAGCCTCCTCCTCATGCTTCCTTCCGACAGTAAAGATGTAACTTTTGCCTTTTGTCCGACTTTCAAGCTGGACAAAAAAGTTTTCTCATTCATAAGTGTCTTCTCCTTAAAATAAGTATTAGTCAAGGGAAACTTTTTTTCTTGATGCTAATATATGTGAGAAAAAAGCATTGTGTTCCCGGAAAGGAGAAATCAAAATGTATAGTCCCTATGATTTTCATACGCAAAAAGGCTACGAATTAGCCGCAAAAGCCGGAATAACCGCCGCTATGGAGGATTATCTGGAAATGATCTGTCGTCTTTCGGAAAAAAACGGATATACACGCATTCATATTTTATCGCAGTGCCTGAATGTAAAACCATCATCCGCTTCCAAGATGGTGGATAATCTGAGAACGCTTTCTCTTGTCCGTTCGGAAAAGTACGGCTGCATTACGCCCACCGAATCGGGGCTGGCAGCCGGAAATTATCTGCTTTACCGGCACAACCTGCTCAACCGGTTTCTTTGCCGTATTAACGGTTCGGATGACGAACTGGAACAGGTGGAACGGATTGAACACTTCATAGATGAACGTACTATTTGTAATATTGCACGTTTTTTAGACGAAAAGTAAAAGGACGTCAAATGGCGTCCTTTCATGATTTCAGGTTACTTCCCTTTGTTTTGCTGTGATTTTTGATTTTCCTTTTTTACCGAATCCAGATTTGAACCGGAACCCGTTGTAAACGAAGAACCACTGGCGGACTGCTGATTTGCCTGTTTGGCCTGCTGCAGGTCCTGGCTGCCGTTGTTCACGGAATTCAGATAGCTGCTGCCAAACCCGCTCTGTCCGGACATAGAACTCGAATACTGCTGGTTTGCCTGTTTGGCCTGCTGCAGGTCCTGGCTGCCGTTGTTCACGGAATTCAGATAGCTGCTGCCAAATGCGCTCTGTCCGGACACAGAGCTCGAATACTGCTGGTTTGCCTGTTTGGCCTGCTGCAGATCCTGGCTGCCGTTGTTCACGGAATTCAGATAGCTGCTGCCAAATGCGCTCTGTCCGGAAGAGGAACTGGCGGACTGCTGGTTGAGCTGTTTTGCCTGCTGGAGATTTTGGTTCCAATTGCTGCCGGAACTGCTTTGGCTACCGGAAGAGGAGGAGGAACCGGAGCTGCTTTGCTGGGATTTCTGATTCAGTTTTTTTGCTTCTTCAAGGCTTTTATCAGCCATTATATCACTCCTTTATTTAAATAAGTCTTTCGACTCATCATATAGTTTTTCTGTTATGTATTTAAATATTCTGTTCACAGAAACCTTATTATCCGCATAACCTGATTATCAGTCATTTCTATACTTAAAAATAATTGACATAATTATTATTCAAAATTTTTTGTCCCCAAAACATGATTTTACAAGCATTTCTGTATAAAGATGATGTAATCGGCGTCATTTTAAGGCTGTATTTTTCGCAAAAGCACTATTGACAAACCGCGTCGGGCGGCATATAATATAAAAAATTTCATATTATCCAGATAAACCGTTGAAGTGGAGATAAAAACAGTTCGTGCACTTACAGAGAGCCGGGGTGCTGAGAAGCCGGCAGAACGCAGATTGTTAAATGGACCACGGAGGGCGCGGTCAAAGGCTTTGTGCTGAGTATTCCGCGACGTGAGGCATACGTGAGTTGCCGGGGATATGTTGGTATCCCGACGAGTGTGAGAGACGGTCTATC
Organism: Marasmitruncus massiliensis; assembly: GCF_900186535.1. Lineage (GTDB taxonomy): Bacteria > Bacillota > Clostridia > Oscillospirales > Ruminococcaceae > Anaerotruncus > Anaerotruncus massiliensis_A. The sequence continues at coordinate 236,348 of NZ_FYDE01000003.1, read as the reverse complement.
CTCTCTCAAATCAAGGTGGCACCGCGGATGAACGATTCAATCCGCCCTTGACAATTTAGTTTGTCGAGGGCGGATTTTTTTTATTTTCAAAGGAGTGTGACGTTGCCATGTGCAAACCAAGCTTGAAAGAGGCAAAAGAGTTGGCGGGGAAATTTCTGACAATCCCGATCAGCCGTACGCTGTATGCGGATTTCTGCACGCCAATCGAAATTTTACGCATTTTAAAAGGCGTCAGCCGGCATTGCTACCTGCTGGAGAGCCTCGAAGACGCATCAAAATGGGGACGTTATACCTTTCTCGGATACGACCCGCAGATGGAGATTACCTGCCAGAACGGCATGGTCAGCATCAACGCCGGGACAAAAATTACCATGGAATGCAGCAATCCCGCGCAATATATCCGGCAGATTATCGACGACAACAAAAGCCCGCGTTTTGACGGCCTCCCGCCCTTTACGGGAGGGCTGGTCGGATATTTTTCCTACGACTACATCAAGTACAGCGAACCGGGCCTGAAGCTTGACGCAGAGGATCAGGAGGGCTTCAAGGATCTCGATCTGATGCTGTTCGACAAGGTCATCGCGTTTGATCATCTCAAGCAGAAGATCACACTGATCGTGAATATCAAGACAGAAGCCCTGGAGGAAAATTACGGCAAAGCCCTGCTGGAGCTGGACAGCATGGAACGGCTGATCAAAAACGGACGGCCGGCGGATATCCAGCCGTTGAAACTGAACAGCGAATTCCGCCCCCTGTTTGATGAAAACGCCTACTGTGCCATGGTGGAAAAAGCAAAGCGGTATATTTACGAGGGCGATATCTTTCAGGTGGTTTTGTCAAACCGTCTGGAGGCGGACGCGGAAGGAAGCCTGTTCGACACCTATCGGGTTCTGCGGACTACCAACCCGTCGCCCTACATGTTCTACTTTTCCAGTGATGATCTTGAAATCGCGGGCGCGTCCCCTGAAACACTGGTGAAGCTTCAGGACGGTAATCTGTACACCTTTCCCCTTGCGGGCACAAGGCCGCGCGGCGCGGACAACGCACAGGACAAACAGCTGGAACAGGAACTGCTGGAAGACCCCAAGGAACTTGCGGAACACAACATGCTGGTCGACCTTGGGCGCAACGATCTCGGCAGGATCAGCCGGTTCGGTACCGTTGAAGTGGAAAAGTATCTGTCGGTTGAGCGGTTCTCCCATGTGATGCATATCGGCTCCACCGTGCACGGCACTATCCGGGAAGATAAAACGGCGCTGGACGCCATTGGCGCGGTGCTCCCCGCGGGAACGCTTTCCGGCGCGCCGAAAATCCGCGCCTGTGAAATCATCAACGAGCTGGAAAACAACAAGCGCGGCATTTACGGCGGCGCGATCGGCTATATTGACTTCACCGGAAATATGGACACCTGCATCGCCATCCGGATTGCGTTTAAGAAAAACGGAAAAGTATTTGTCCGTTCGGGCGCGGGCATTGTGGCGGACAGCGTCCCCGAAAACGAGTTCAGAGAGTGCATCAACAAGGCAAAAGCGGTTGTCAGCGCACTGGAGTCTGCCGAAGGAGGAATGGACAAATGATTCTGTTGATTGACAATTATGACAGCTTCTCCTACAACCTTTACCAGCTGGTGGGGGAAATCCATCCGGATGTCCGTGTGATCCGGAACGACGAACTGACGGTTCAGGAAATCGAGGCGCTCCGTCCCGGCCGGATCATCCTCTCCCCCGGCCCCGGAAAACCCGCGGACGCGGGGGTCTGCGTGGAAGCGGCGAGCTACTTCGCCGGGAAAGTTCCGGTGCTGGGCGTTTGCCTCGGCCATCAGGCGATCTGTGAAGCCTATGGCGCAACCGTTTCCTACGCCAAACGGCTCATGCACGGCAAGCAGTCGGAGATCCGCATCGACCCCGAATGCCCCATCTTCAGGGGCCTGCCCGCTACGATCAAAGGCGCGCGGTACCATTCCCTTGCGGTGCTGGAAAATAGCATGCCGGAGGAGCTGGTTGTTACGGCGCGGACGGATGACGGAGAAATCATGGCGGTCAGGCATCGTGATTATAAAATATACGGCGTTCAGTTTCATCCGGAATCTATCCTGACGCCGCACGGCAGAGTCATTTTGAAAAATTTTATAGGAGGCAGCGAAGATGATCAGAGAAGCAACGGCAAAATTGATTGAGAGACAAAATCTCTCTTATGAGGAAGCCAATACCGTAATGGACGAAATCATGAGCGGAAATACCTCTCAGGTGCAGACCGCGGCTTTTCTCGCAGCCCTGAGCACCAAGGGGGAAACCGATGAGGAAATAGCCGCCTGCGCGGCCGGTATGCGCGCGCACGCCCTGAAGCTCGAACATAACATGGAGCTTCTGGAAATTGTGGGGACCGGAGGAGACGGCGCAAAATCCTTCAATATTTCCACGACCGCCTCTATCGTCATCGCCGCGGCGGGCGTGCTCGTCGCGAAGCACGGAAACCGCGCCGCATCCTCCGCAAGCGGGGCCGCGGATGTGCTGGAGGCGCTCGGCGTAAACATCTCGCTGGAGCCCGAGCAGTGCCGGAAACTGCTGCAGAAAATCGGCATCTGTTTCTTCTTCGCCCAGAAATACCACACATCCATGAAATATGTCGGACCGGTGAGAAAAGAGCTCGGCGTGCGGACGATCTTCAACATTCTGGGGCCCCTCACCAATCCCGCGTCGGCAAAGCTGCAGGTTCTGGGCGTTTACTCGGAAAAACTAGTGGAACCGCTCGCGCATGTGCTTTCCAGCCTCGGCGTGAAACGCGGCATGGTGGTGTTCGGGCAGGATAAGCTGGATGAAATCTCCATGAGCAGTCCTACTACCATCTGTGAATTTCGGGACAGTCAATACAAAACGTATAGTATTACTCCGGAAGAATTCGGTCTCGCCAGATGCAGCAAATCCGATCTGGTCGGCGGTACGCCGGCACAGAACGCACAGATCACGCTTTCAATTCTCAAAGGAGAAAAAGGCCCGAAGCGGGACGCCGTTTTGCTGAACGCGGGGGCAGGGCTTTACATCGCGGGTAAAGTATCCTCACTTCAAGACGGCGTAGGCATGGCGGCGGAATTGATTGACAGCGGCAAAGCAATGCAAAAGCTGAATGACCTGATCCGTCTGTCCAATGAGGTGGCCGCATGATTTTGCAGGAAATCGCGGAGAAAACCCGAAGTCGGGTCGCGCAGGCGAAAAAAGCAAAAAGTATTGCTGTTTTAATATCCGAAGCAAAGTCACTGCCAGCCAGTCGGGAGTTCCCGTTTGAGCAGGCGCTTGCAAAAGAGGGTATTTCGTTCATCTGCGAGGTAAAAAAGGCATCACCCTCAAAAGGTGTCATTGCAGAGGATTTTCCGTATCTCCAGATTGCGCGGGACTATGAGGCGGCAGGCGCCGCAGCGATTTCCGTGCTGACAGAGCCGTATTATTTTCAGGGCAGCGACCGTTATCTGCGGGAAATCGCACAAACGGTCACCATCCCCGTCCTGCGCAAGGATTTCACGGTGGACGCCTATCAGATTTACGAAGCAAAAGTGCTGGGCGCGTCGGCAGTGCTGCTGATCTGTTCCCTGCTCGACACAGAAACGCTGGCGGAATACCTTTGCATTGCCGACAGCCTCGGGCTTTCCGCGCTGGTGGAGGCGCATGATGAAGCGGAAATCGACTCTGCCCTGCGCGCGGGCGCAAGGGTCATAGGTGTAAACAACCGGAACCTCAAGGATTTCACGGTGGATATCCATACCGGTATCCGGCTCCGGTCGATAGTTCCGGACAATGTCCTGTTTGTGGCGGAAAGCGGGATCAAAACCGCGCAGGATGTAGAGGAACTCCGCCGCGCGAATGTCAGCGGCGTGCTGATCGGTGAAACACTGATGAGAACCCCCGACAAAAAAGCCGCGCTTGACGAACTGCGGAGAATCCGGCGATGACCAAGGTGAAAATCTGCGGCCTGTTCCGGGAATGCGATATCGATTATGTCAACGAGGCGATGCCGGACTATATCGGTTTTGTATTTGCCAAAAGCCCAAGGCAGGTCAGCGCCGAAACCTCCAAGCTCCTGCGAAACCGCCTGCATCCCGGGATTGTCCCGGTCGGCGTGTTCGTCAACGCAGAGCAGGAGGAGATTCTCCGTCTCTGCGCAGAACACATTATCGAAATGGTCCAGCTTCACGGGCAGGAGGACGACCTCTATATCAAAGCTTTGAAAAGCCGGACCGGTGTCCCTGTGATCAAGGCGGTACGCATGGATGCGGCCAACACACAACGTATGCTCCCATCCAAGGCGGATTTCCTGCTTCTGGACAGCGGCAAAGGCGGCACGGGAAAAGCCTTTGACTGGGGACAGATCCCCGCTGTCAGCCAGCCGTATTTTCTGGCAGGCGGGATTAACGAAACCAATATCCGGGCAGCCGTCCGCATGCATCCCTACTGCGTCGATATCAGCAGCGGCGCGGAAACGGGCGGCGTGAAGGATAAAAATAAGATTCTGCGGCTCGTCCGCGAAGTTAGGGAGATCTAGATATGGTATTTATTTTAAAGCCCGGCGTTTCGCAGGAAAAAATAGACTGTTTTATCAGGAGCTGGGAGGCAAAGGGCTTTTCCACCATTCTCAGCGTGGGAACCGAGCATACGGCGGTTTGTCTGCTGGGAAACACCGCCGCGGTCGATCTGGAGCATGTGGTGCAGACAAGCGGAATCGTGGAATACGGGCGGCGTGTCACCGAGCAGTATAAAGCCGTCAACCGCACCGTGCACACGGACGATACGCTGATTCCCGTCGGGAACGCCGTCATTGGCGAGGGCAGCTTTACGGTCATCGCCGGGCCATGCTCGGTGGAATCCGAAGAGCAGATCATCAAGGTGGCCGAGTCGGTGAAAGCAAGCGGGGCGAAGCTGCTGCGGGGCGGGGCGTTCAAACCCAGAACCTCCCCTTATTCCTTTCAGGGCATCGGCGCCGACGGGCTGAACCTGCTGCTGGAAGCAAAGAAGGCCACCGGACTGCCCATTGTGTCCGAGATCATGAACCAGACCCAGATTCCGCTGTTCGAGGACATCGACGTCATTCAGATCGGTGCCAGGAACATGCAGAATTTCGACCTGCTCAAAGCGGTCGGCCAGCTGAAAAAGCCGGTGCTTCTGAAAAGAGGGCTTGCCAATTCCATTGAAGAGCTTCTCATGAGCGCGGAATACATCATGTCGGAAGGCAACGATCAAATCATCCTCTGCGAACGGGGAATCCGCACCTTTGAAACGATGACGCGGAACACCCTCGACCTTTCGGCGGTGGTGCTCCTGAAGCAGAAATCCCATCTGCCGGTCATCGTCGACCCCAGCCACGCAACCGGAATCCGGAGCCTTGTCGCGCCGCTTTCCAAAGCGGTATTGGCGGTCGGCGCGGACGGCCTGCTGGTGGAAGTCCATAACGATCCCGCCCACGCGCTGTGCGACGGCGGGCAATCGCTGGACCCGGGACAGTTTGCCGGCCTGATGGAAACTTTAAAAACCCGGGCAACGGTAGAAAAGAAACTCATATAAGGGAGGTCACCAATATGTCAAAAGGAAGATACGGCGTCCACGGCGGGCAGTATATCCCCGAAACGCTGATGAACGAAATCATCCGGCTTGAAGCCGCATACGAATTTTATAAAAACGATCCGTCTTTCAACGCGGAGCTTGATACGCTTTTGAAAGAGTATGCGGGCAGGCCGTCTCTGCTGTATTACGCGGAGAAGATGACAAAAGACCTGGGGGGCGCGAAAGTTTATCTCAAACGCGAGGACCTTAACCATACCGGCTCCCACAAGATCAACAACGTGCTGGGGCAGGCGCTGCTGGCAAAAAAAATGGGTAAGACCCGTGTCATTGCGGAGACGGGCGCAGGACAGCACGGGGTCGCAACCGCGACCGCCGCCGCCCTGCTCGGCATGGAATGCGAAATCTTTATGGGCAAAGAGGATACGGAGCGGCAGGCGCTTAACGTATACCGCATGGAGCTCCTCGGGGCAACGGTGCATCCGGTCACCAGCGGCACCATGACGCTCAAGGACGCAGTCAACGAAACCATGCGGGAGTGGACCAACCGTGTGCACGATACCCATTATGTACTCGGCTCGGTTATGGGGCCGCATCCGTTCCCGATGATGGTGCGGGATTTTCAGAGCGTCATCAGCTGTGAGGCAAGAGAACAGATTCTGGAACGCGAGGGAAAGCTTCCCTCTGTGGTAATGGCCTGCGTGGGCGGCGGTTCCAATGCCATGGGCATGTTTTATCATTTCATCAACGATACCGGTGTAAAGCTGATCGGCTGCGAGGCGGCGGGACGCGGGGTTGATACCGACAAACACGCCGCAACCATCGCAAAAGGCACTCCTGGCGTTTTTCACGGCATGAAGTCCTATTTCTGCCAGGATGAAAACGGCCAGATCGCGCCGGTTTATTCGATATCCGCGGGTCTGGACTATCCGGGAATGGGGCCGGAACACGCACACCTGCACGATATCGGCAGAGCTGAATATGTCCCTGTGACCGACGACGAAGCGGTCGAGGCATTCGAGTATCTGGCGCGGACGGAAGGCATCATCTGCGCCATTGAAAGCGCGCATGCGGTTTATCATGCCATGAAAACAGCGCCTAAAATGAAGAAAGACGAGATCGTCATTGTCTGCCTGTCCGGGCGGGGCGACAAGGATGTTGCGGCAATCGCAAGATACAGAGGGAGGGATATCCATGAGTAAGATTCAAAAGGCGTTTGAGAACGGAAAGGCGTTTATCGGATTTGTCACCGGCGGAGACCCGTCCATTGAAAAAAGCTGCGAACTGATTCTGGATATGGCGGAAAGCGGCGCGGACCTCATCGAAATCGGGATTCCCTTTTCCGACCCGATTGCGGAGGGCCCCGTTATTCAGGAGGCCAACATCCGCGCTCTGTCGGCCGGCGCGGACACCGAAGCGATGTTTCGCATCGTGGAAACCGTACGCAAACAGACTGATACTCCCCTTGTCTTTTTAACCTATTTAAATCCCGTATTTAAGTATGGCTACGAGCGGTTCTTCTCACGCTGTGAAAGTGTGGGACTGGACGGAATCATTATTCCCGACCTTCCCTTTGAGGAAAAAGGCGAGCTGTCCGGTATCGCGGAATCGCACCATGTGGACGTGATTTCCCTGATCGCGCCCACCTCAGCGGACAGAATCAGAAAAATAGCGGCGGAAGCCAAGGGGTTCCTGTACATTGTATCTTCCATGGGGGTCACAGGCATGCGCAGCGAAATTAAAACAGACCTGGCCTCCATCATCGAAACGGCCAGGTCTGTGAGCAAAATTCCTGTGGCTGTGGGCTTCGGGATCAACACGCCGGAGCAGGCCCATAAATTATCCAAGCTTGCCGACGGCGTCATTGTGGGCAGCGCAATTGTGAAACTCATTGAACAATACGGAGAGAATGCGGGCGGTCATCTTTCCGCTTATGTCAGAGAGATGAAAGATTCCATCCGGGCTCGATAACGTCAAGTCCTTCCGATTCCGCATACTTTTCTGCGGTTTCCAGCAAATCCCGAAGTTTCAATTCAACCGGGCACTGATCGTCGGAGGAATCCAGAACAAGCCAGAAACCGGAGCCGTCATACAGATAATCTTCCGGCCGATAGAAATGGCGCTCAAATGTTGCAAGCTTCCGAACAAGGAGATACTGGCGGCTGTGCTCTTTGATCGTATAGGTTGGAATATATGGCACCGTCCGGTTACCCCCTTTCCAGAAAATGTACCTGACTATTCATAATATTCTGTTTATAAGAATTCGAAATTGCTTTAAAATTTTTGGGGTAATCTGCGACAATTTGTAAAAACGCGGAAAACTGTTCCGCAGCATGTCATTTAAAAAGAAAGCCCGCCGGTCGCTGCCGGCGGGCTTTCTTCATGGCAGGGTCAGGCGGATTCCATCGTATGCCGCCTGTGTGTTCGGGAAAATCCGGCGGGCGGCATCGATAGATTCCTCCGGATTTAAGCACGCTGGGCTGAAATGGGTCAGCCAAAGCTGTTTCACGCCCGCTTTTTTTGCAAGCCCGGCGCTGTCTGAAAACACCATATGCCCCCGCTCCTCCATTTTTTCATGCAGTTCGTCGCCGCCATACATTCCTTCGCAGATCAGCAGGTCGGCGCCGTGTGCAAATTCCGCAATCGAGGCAATCGGCTGGGTATCGGTGCAATAGCAGACGAAAAGCGGTTTCCGTTCGCCGTCCAGAACCATCGGCGGTTCTATCACGCGCCCGTCCTCCAGCCGGACCGGCTGCCCGGCATGCAGGGTTCTGTACAGAGGCTTCGGTATTCCAAGCTGTTCCGCTTTAAACGGGTTGAACACCGGTTTGCGTTTCACCGCAACGCCATAGCCAAAGCACGGTATCCCATGGCTCAGCGGCAGATAAGAAATTTGCAGCCCATCCATTTCAACCATTCCGCTTTGATCCGTTTCAAGCTCCCCGATTCGGAGCGGGTACGGCAGCACCGGAGCGATGATCATCAGTGAGCCGACAACCTGCTTCAGCCCTGCCGGCCCAATGATCGTCAGGGGCGTCGTTTTTCCGCTGTTGCCAAGCGTAAGCAACAGCCCAGGCAGCCCGGCAATATGATCCGCGTGAAAATGGGTAATCAGCAGTGTATCAAGACGGCGCAGTTTGCAGCCGGATTTTTTCAGCGCGATCTGGGTACCCTCGCCGCAGTCAATCAGAAGCGCGCTGCCCTGATAGTCCATCCAGCAGCAGGCCAGCCAGCGGTTCTCCAGCGGAATCACACCGCCCGTTCCCGGCAGACAAATATCTAACAAGTTCACCGCCCCTTTCTTTATAAATGTCCATGAAAAAAATTTACAAACCCTTCTATTTTTTCAGCGAAAATCATTGTATACTAGTTATAATGATGGTTTTTAGAAGCCTTTATTTAAACCGCCGCATAGAGAAAAGGGGGACCATAGGAATGAACCGTCCGGAAGACAGGGCAATCCTTCAAACGCAGTTTCCATTTTGGGACCATCTTTCCGCACAGGAGCAGGAACGTCTGCTGCAAAACGTCATGACGGTCAAATATCCGAAGGGGACAAACATCCATAGCGGTGATCAGGACTGTATCGGTGTTCTTTTAATCAAAAGCGGCATTCTGCGCACCTATATGCTCTCGGAGGAAGGGCGGGAAATTACGCTTTATCGCCTTTATAAAGGGGATGTCTGCATCCTTTCCGCCTCCTGCATTCTCAAAAGCATTACCTTTGAAGTCCACATAGACGCCGAGTCCGACTGCGAAACGCTCCAAATCAGCACACCGGTTTTTTCTGAGCTTTCCCGTACCAATGTTTTTGTTGAAAATTTTTCCTACCGGCTTGCAACCGACCGTTTTTCCGATGTCATGTGGACCATGCAGCAGATTCTGTTTATGAGCTTTGACAAACGGCTCGCTGTTTTTCTATCGGATGAACTTTCCAAATCACAGGATGACACCATCCGGCTGACCCACGAACAGGTAGCAAAATATATAGGCAGCGCCCGCGAGGTGGTGTCACGGATGCTGAAATATTTCGCTGATGAAGGGATCGTACAGCTGTCCCGGGGAGGAATCCGCGTTTTGGACCGCAAAAAGCTCCGGCAGATGATCTGACACAAGCCGTTTTTATAAGCTGATGAAGAAATCTTGAGGAGGATTTTTATGAAAAGCATTGTGGTTTTTTATTCTCTGGAAGGCAATACCCGCATGATTGCCCAAGCTATCGCAAAAGAAACTGAAGCGGATTTACTGGAGCTTAGACCAAAGCAGGAAATCCCAAAGAAGGGTTTCCGGAAGTTCTTTTGGGGCGGGAAAAGTGTTGTGTTTCGTGAACAGCCGGACCTGGAAAATGAGTTTCCGGATTTTGCGGAGTATGATACCGTTTTGATCGGCACGCCAGTCTGGGCGGGGTCGTTTGCAGCCCCAGTCAACACCTTTTTGAAAACCCAAAAACTCGAAGGCAAGAAAATTGCTTTGTTTGCTTGCCACAAGGGCGGCGGCACTAAAAAATGTTTTGAGGATTTCAAAAAAAATCTGCCGGGCTGCAAATTCTTGGGGGAACTCTCCCTGGTTGACCCACTTGTGCGGAATCCTGAAGAAAACAGGCAAAAAACAATTGAATGGGTCCGGTCGCTGAATTTGGCTTGATTTTTTATGGTTTGATACATCAGACATGATAGATTGCTTCCAGTTCCCGGAGCCTGCGCTGATTTTCCAAATCCAGCGCGGCGGGCGCAAGATTGCGCGCCCGGTATTCTCCCGGCGATTCCCCTGTCGCGCGGCGGAAGACTTTGCAAAAATAGTTGGCGCCTGAGTAACCGGCCATGTCCGCCACCATTTCAATGCTGTAATCCCGGTTCTGGAGCATGAGTTTGGCGTTGTCCAGCTTGACCGACTGCAAAAACTTGCCCGGGCTTTCTCCGGTATCGGCCGTAAACATGCGGATAAGGTGGCTTTTTGTAACGCCCAGTCGCTGCGCCAGCTCCTCCACGCCTCCCAGAAAAGCAAATTCCTCCCGCATGACCGCGATTGCGTCCCGCACAAGCGGGCTGTATTCGGTCTTCTTATCCGCGCAGCTTGAAAGCGCCTCCATCAGCAGCGCATAGACTTCGGCCGATGCCGTATAAATATTTTTTGGCATCCGGCTGCGGGCGTGATGGCAGATGTACCCCAGCAGCCGGTCTATCCTGCTGCCGCTTCCGATAGGCTGAAAATAGCCGATGCGGCCAAGCAGGTCTTCCCCATTTTCCAGCAGCAGATAGAGGTATTGGGTTTTCTCCATCGGATACAGCAAAAGCCCGGAGGCATCCGGAACCGTAATGATGCAGTCTGCAAGATATCCGCATTTCCGGCCTTCGAATTCCGCTTCTCCCTCGCCGCTCAGCAGATAGAGAAACAGCGCGCTGTGTTCTCCGCTGACTGCGGCGGGGGATTTTTCTGCCGCCTGAAAACCGCACCTCGTCGGATAAACCCATGTAAAGTTTTCGGGGACCGGAAAATCTATTGGGAAAGCGCCATATTCCATATCATCTGTGCAAAACATCAACTTTTCACCCTGTTAATCAAGATATTACCCTTGTTGGAGTGCGATTTTGTTGTTATAATAACTGCATGAGCGAATATTATCAGTATAGCACCAAAAACAAAAAAATCAATAAATTACCACAGGAGGCAGAAAGATGGCAAACATTACCCTGAAAAATATCTATAAGATTTACCCCGGCGATGTCACCGCTGTTCATGATTTCAATCTGGAAATTCAGGATAAAGAATTTATCATTCTGGTTGGGCCTTCCGGCTGCGGAAAATCCACCACGCTGCGCATGATCGCCGGACTGGAGGAAATCTCCAAGGGCGAGCTTTACATCGGCGACCGCCTTGTCAACGACGTTGCCCCAAAAGACCGCGATATCGCGATGGTGTTCCAGAACTATGCGCTTTATCCGCACATGACTGTGTTTAAGAACATGGCTTTCGGCCTTCAGCTGCGCAAGACTCCCAAGGACGAGATCAAGCAGAAGGTGGAAGAGGCCGCAAAAATTCTCGATATTGAGCACCTGCTCAACAGAAAGCCCAAGGCTCTGTCCGGCGGCCAGAGACAGCGTGTCGCCCTTGGGCGCGCCATGGTGCGCGACCCAGCCGTTTTCCTGCTCGACGAGCCCCTTTCCAATCTGGACGCAAAGCTGCGTACCGCAATGAGATCGGAAATCACCAAGCTGCATAAACGTCTGGGCACCACCTTCGTCTATGTTACCCATGATCAGACCGAAGCGATGACCATGGGCGACCGCATTGTTGTCATGAAAGACGGCTTTATCCAGCAGGTAGATACCCCGCAAAACCTGTACGACAAACCCTGCAATATGTTTGTAGCGGGCTTCATCGGTTCCCCGCAGATGAACTTTCTGGATGTTACCATTGAGAAAAAAGGCAGCGGCTTTGTTGGTATGTTCGGCAATTCCGAAATCACAATTCCCGCCGGAAAAGCCTCCCCGGAAGTTCTCGCGCCCTATGTCGGGAAAGTGGTCGCACTGGGAATCCGTCCTGAAAACCTGCATGATGAAGAGGCCTACACCAATATTGCTACCGCCAGTATGATCGAGGCAAATGTCGACCTCGCCGAACTGATGGGCTCCGAAATCTTCCTGTACATGACCAGCTGCGATGCCAAGCTCGTTGCCAAGGTTCCGCCCCGCAGCAGCGCGAAGGATGGGGATACCATTAAAATTGCCATTGACTGTACAAAAATTCATCTGTTCGATAAAGAGACAGAAGCGACCATCTGCAACTGATTTTTGCTTTTCATTTTCTTCCTTCCAAATCCGGCAGCGAGTTTGCGCGCTGTCGGATTTGCATTTTCCGCTTTGTTCATGATATGATGAATACAATCGAGATTTGTTTGTCAAACGGGGGATTCTGATGGGTATTTTCGGCAATCGCATGAACCGTCCCGGGCCCGGCATTCCAAAAGATGCCCCGTCCAAAAAGGGGCTGGCCCTGTTTTGGGATATTTTGTTCCGCGAATTTTTTGAACTCGTAAAGCTGAACCTTTTGTTCTGTGCCTTTTGTGTGCCGGTGATCACAATTCCCGCCGCCTGCACCGCCATGAGCAAAATCACAGTCACCATGGTGCGCGACCGGAATCATTTTTTATGGGCTGATTTCTGGGCGGAGTTCAAGGCCGATTTTAAAAAATCCACAGGCGCCGGGGCCCTGGTTTTTCTTGGCATCGGGGCAGGAGTGTTCGGGGCATGGTTTTACAGCAAAATGCTCACTGCCAGCCCGTTTTTCTATCTTCCGCTGGCCCTTTCCTGCCTGATTGTACTGGTGCTGACGATAATGGGATTTTATGTTTTCCCCATGATTGCGCTGGTGGACCTCCCTTTGCAGAAAATCATCCGGAACGCGTTCCTGCTGACTTTCGTCTGCCTGCACTATAACCTTCTGGCGCTGGTGATTACCGCAGGGCTGACCCTGTTTGCCGCGGCATTGCTTCCGGTTACCCTTTTGCTGTTCCCGTTTTTATGGTTTGCACTGATGAATTTTATCACCACTTTCTGCGCCTATTACGGTATCCGGAAATACGTGATCTCTGAAAAGGAATCCTGATAAAAAATGCCGCTTTTGCAAGCGGCATTTTTCTTTATATGTTCTGAAACAGCTTTTTGTCCAGCCCGGTCTTCTCCAGTGTGTAAACCAGAAGCAGCCCGAGCACCGCGCAGGGGACGATCTGGCCGATTCCCACGCTCAAAGCGTTGATCAGGAAGATTTTCATGGTAAATCCTCCCGAAAAGAAATAGGTCAGCTCCAGCCCGATGATTACGGCGTTCACCAGAATCGGCGGAACCGCGGACCAGAACGGAATGTTTTTGATGCGGACATTCCGCAGCCGGTAAGACAGCAGCGAAGCAATCAGCGTTGCCAGCGTGCCGAACACGATATCCGGCGGCATAGTCGCCCCCATCACGACGCCGACTGCGTTCGAGATCAGGCATCCCAGCGTCACGCCCCAGACACCCGCCGGCGACAGAACGGCGAGCAGCCCAAGCGCTTCCGAAATGCGCATCTGGACAACGCCGAACGTCAGCGGCGCCAGCGCAAGGCTGACAGCGGTATAAAGCGCGGCGATCATCGAGCAGACCGCCAGCTTTCTGACATTGGTTGTTTTCATATTCAATTTTCCTTTCGTAGGCGCTGCAAAAACCGTTCGCGCACCCTAGTTTGTTTTAAGGTCAGGAATTTCCGACTGACCACCGTTTGTGTAAAACGGCACAATAATTGTACTGCAAATCTGTAAAAAATGCAACTGCAGATTGTTATTATGACGGTTTTATAGTATAATAATGGGTAATTTAATCGCAATCGGAGGTCATCACGCATGGCATACCTGCAGGGAACCTATCCCGTGGCAAAAAAGCGGGAATCCGCCCGCGGAATTTACGATTACACAATCTGCTGCCCGTCCATTGCCGAGCAGGCACAGCCCGGACAATTTGTTCATATCCGCGTGGACGGTTTTTCGCTGCGCCGGCCGATCTCCATCTGCGAGACCGACCCGTCGGCCGGCACCATCCGCATTGTCTTTGAGGCGCGCGGGGCCGGTACGGAAAAACTGGCCCAAACCGGCGAAAACGGTACGATGGACCTTCTCGGGCCGCTTGGCAACGGGTTTACCCTTCCAGAGCCCGGCCAGAAGCTGATCGTGGCAGGCGGCGGCATCGGCGTGCCGCCCATGCTCGAAACCGCCAGACGCTTCGGCGGAGATACCACCGCTATCATAGGATTCCGCAACAGTAAAGCCGTTATCCTCGAAGACGACTTCAAACGGCTCGGCTGCGACACCCGGCTTGCGACCGACGATGGTTCGGCCGGTTATCATGGCTTTGTGACCGGCCTGCTGGAGCAGCGGCTGGCGGAGGGCAGCGCGGACCTGATCTGCGCCTGCGGCCCGATGCCGATGCTGCGCGGCGTTGTCGCAATGGCGCAGGCGCATGGAATTCCCACCCAGGTCTCTCTGGAGGAACGCATGGGGTGCGGCGTGGGCGCCTGCCTGGTCTGCGCCTGCAAAACCGTAAGGGACGGCCGCGAGGTCTTTTCCCACGTCTGCAAGGACGGCCCGGTATTCGACGGAAAGGACGTGGTCTTTGAATGAGCAGCCTGAAGGTAAACGTTGCGGGCGTCGCGTTCAAAAATCCTGTGATTCTGGCGTCCGGCTGCTGCGGCTTCGGACGCGAATATGATAAACTCTATCCCGTGGAAAAACTGGGCGGCCTTTCGTTGAAAGGAACCACCCTGCTGGAACGGCAGGGCAACCCTCCCTGCCGCATCGCCGAAACGCCGTCCGGCATGCTGAATTCCGTGGGACTGCAAAATCCGGGCGCAGAGGTATTACTCAAAAAGGAGCTGCCCGCGCTTGCCGGTCGGGATACTGTGATCATCGCCAACGTTGCCGGTTCCACACCGGAGGATTACTGCGCCATTGCCGAGCTTCTGGACGACAGTGAAGTTGATATGCTGGAGGTCAACATCTCCTGTCCCAATGTCAAGGAGGGCGGTGCGGCTTTCGGCACCTCCTGCGAAACCGCCGCAGGCGTCATCGCCGGCATGCGCCGCTATACCACCAAGCCGATGATGGTCAAGCTGTCGCCGAATGTGACAGACATCGTTTCAATTGCCAAGGCGGTGGAGGGGGCAGGCGCCGATGCCGTTTCGCTGATCAACACTCTGCTTGGCATGCGCATCGACCTTAAAACCCGCCGCCCCATCCTGCACAACAATGTGGGCGGGCTTTCCGGCCCGGCCGTCTTTCCGGTGGCTGTGCGGATGGTCTGGCAGGTGGCAAACGCCGTTCAGATTCCCGTTGTGGGGCTGGGCGGCATCGAAAAGTGGCAGGACGCCATCGAAATGATGATGGCGGGCGCACGCGCAATTCAGATCGGCGCCGCTTTGTTCAGCGACCCTTACGCCCCGCTCAAGGTTTTGGCGGGAATGGAGCAGTGGCTCGATGAAAACGGCATTGCCGACATCAACGAGATTGTCGGCACGGTCAGGCCGTGGTAGGCGGCTGACCGGAAAAATCTGATTCTCGGAGGGACTTATGGAGACTACGATTTACCTCATTCGCCACGCGCAGGCGGAAGGCAACTGGAAGCGGCTGTTTCAGGGGCATACCGATGCCGAAGTCAGCGATGTGGGATATCAGCAGCTTACTTCCCTTTCTCACCGCATGCAGAACATCCGCTTTGACGCAGTCTACGCAAGCCCCCTCGCCCGCGCCGTCCAGACTGCCCAGGCTGTCAATCAAGGCGTTCCCATCATCATTCGCCCCGAATTAATGGAAATCAACGGCGGCGCGTTTGAGGGCGTTCCCTTCTGCGAACTGCCGCAGCGGTTTCCGGAAGCATTCGGGCACTGGGAGGAACATCCCGAGCTTTGCGTCCCTCCGGAAGGGGAACCCATGGCGGAGGTTTACGCCCGCATGAAATCCGCCGTCGACGGGATTGCGCGGGAAAATGCCGGCAAGACCCTTGCGGTTGTCTCCCACGGCTGCGCAATCCGCTGTTATTTGTGCTACGCCAGCGGCTGGGGAATCGAAAAACTGCGCTATATGCCGTGGTGCGATAATACCGCGGTCAGCAAGCTTGTATATGACCATCAGTTTCTTCCAAAACTGATTTATCTGAACGATTCCGGGCATCTGCCGGAAGAGCAGTCCACCTTTGCAACGCAGAACTGGTGGAAAAAGGTTCCGGAACTGCCCAAAGAAGAACCTGCAAAAGGAGAAATCGTATGAAAATTATGGCTGTTGATTACGGAGACGCCCGCACCGGGCTGGCTGTCTGCGACCGCACGGAATATCTGGCTTCGCCCGTCGGCGTTATCCACGACCGCACGTTTGACAGCATCCTGCGCAAAGTGGCGGCGGCAGTCGTCGAATTTGACGTCGGCATGGTGGTGGTCGGTCACCCGCTCAATATGAACGGTTCCGCCGGCCCGCGGGCAAAGCTGTGCGAGAGCTTTGCGGAGAAGCTCGGCGAGCTGGTCGGCGTCCCTGTCCGGCTTTGGGACGAACGCGGCACCACCGTATCCGCCATCGGCTATCTCAACGAAACGGATACGCGCGGAAAAAAGCGCAAAGAAGTGGTGGATGCTGTCGCAGCAACGATTATTTTGGAGAGCTTCCTTAATTATCGTAAAAACCATGTGGAAATGAGTGGAAATTCCGACAGCGGCGTAGTAAAATAGGTTTTGGAGAAGATTCAAGCAAAGGAGCACAATCATGGATTACAACGCACTTGCAGACCTGCTGTTCCCCCGGATTACCACGGTTCCAGCCGACATTGAAGCCGGCTACCCGCCGCGGCAGCTCCCGGAAGGAGCCAAAGTAACCCGCATCGCCCCCAGCCCCACCGGCTTTATGCATCTGGGGAACCTGTTCGGGGCCATTGCGGACGAGCGTCTCGCCCACCAGAGCGGCGGTATCTTCTATCTGCGCATCGAAGACACCGATCAGAAGCGCGAGGTGGCGGGCAGCGTGGAAACGATTCTGAACGTTTTCCGCGACTATGAACTGAACTTTGACGAAGGGGCCGTCCTCGACGGCGACAACGGACGCTACGGCCCGTATCGACAGCGACAGCGTGCGCAGATTTACCAGACCTACGCCAAATGGCTGGTACAGCAGGGCAAGGCCTATCCGTGCTTTTGTACCGAGGAAGAGCTTGCCGCCATTCATGAAAAGCAGGCGGAGCAAAAAGAAAATTTCGGCTATTACGGCAAATGGGCGGTTCACCGCGATATGCCTTTTGATGAAATAGAGAAACGGGTGGACGGCGGCGAGCCGTTCGTACTGCGTTTTCGCAGTGAAGGCAGCCTTGAACACCGTGTAAAATTCAACGATCTGGTCAAAGGCGCCATGGAATTCCCCGAAAACGACCAGGACGTTGTCCTGCTAAAATCTGACGGCATCCCGACCTATCATTTCGCGCATGTGGTGGATGACCACCTGATGGGCACCACCCACGTCGTGCGCGGCGAGGAATGGCTTGCCACGCTACCGATTCATCTGCAGCTGTTCCAGGCCATGGGCTGGAAGCCGCCGAAATATATCCACACCGCCCAGCTGATGAAGATGGACGGCGAATCCAAGCGCAAGCTTTCCAAACGCAAGGATCCCGAACTAGCGCTTGATTTCTATCAGCGGCAGGGATATTGCGTACCGGCGGTCAAGGAATATATCCTCACATTGCTGAATTCCAATTTTGAGGATTGGCGCCTTGCCAACCCCGACGCGCCGATGGAGGACTTTGTGTTCACCACCAAAAAGATGGGCGTTTCCGGCGCGCTGTTTGACATTGAAAAGCTCAACGACGTTTCCAAAAACGTCATTTCCCGGATGACCGCGGAAGAGGTCTATACCCTGCTGTCCGCATGGGCAAAGCAGTTTGACGAGCTGTTTTATGCGCTGCTTACCCGCGACCCGGACTATGCAAAAGCCATCCTGGCAATCGGCCGCGGCGGCAAAAAGCCCCGCAAGGACCTTGCGGTCTGGAGCGAAGCGAAAGCTTATATGGACTTTTTCTTCGACGAGCTGTTCCAGCCGGATTATACGGCGTACCCTGAAAACACCCTCGGCGATGTCCGACAAATTCTGAACGACTATGCCGGGGTCTATGATCCCGCCGACGACAGCGGCCAGTGGTTTGAGCGCATCAAAGCGCTGGCGGACAAGCTGGGGTATGCCTCCAACATGAAAGACTATAAAAAGAATCCAGAAGCGTACCGGGGAAGCGTGGCCGATATCAGCATGGTCATCCGCGTGGCGGTGACCGGGCGGCAAAATTCCCCCGACATGTACGATGTGATGCAGGTGCTCGGGCAGAAAAAGGTTCTGGAGCGCCTGCGCAAAGCGGCTGAAAACTGAATATTTGGAGAGTGATGATCAATGGGCGAAACCGCCTCTAATTTTATCCATGAAGTCATTGATGAAGATATTGCAAACGGGCTCAAAGAGCGCATTCATACCCGTTTTCCGCCGGAGCCGAACGGCTATCTGCATATTGGCAGTGCAAAAGCGATCTGGATTAATTACAGCACCGCTAAAAAATATAACGGCCTGTTTAACCTGCGCTTTGACGACACCAACCCTGTCAAAGAGGATACCGAATATGTGGAATCCATTGAAGAGGACCTCCGCTGGCTGGGCGCGGTCCCCGACGGTATCTATTACGGTTCCGATTATTTTGACCAGTGCTACGCCTACGCTGTCCAACTAATCAAGGACGGGAAGGCATACGTCTGCGATCTCACGCCGGACGAAATGCGCGAATACCGCGGCACTTTGAAAGAGCCGGGCAGGGAAAGCCCCTATCGCAGCCGTTCCGTCGAGGAAAACCTCGACCTGTTTGAGCGGATGAAGAACGGCGAATTCCCCGACGGCAGCAAGACGCTGCGCGCGAAAATTGATATGGCTTCGCCGAACATGAACATGCGCGACCCCGCGATCTACCGGATTGTGCGCGCTCATCACCACCGTCAGGGCGACAAATGGTGCATCTATCCTCTTTATGATTACGCACACCCGATTCAGGACGCAATTGAGGGGATTACCCATTCCCTCTGCTCGCTGGAGTTTGAGAACCACCGTCCGCTCTATGAGTGGGTGGTCGACAATATTGACTTTGCCAAAAAGCCCAAACAGCGGGAATTCGCGCGGCTCAACATCACGCACACTGTCATGTCCAAGCGTTATCTGCGTGAACTGGTGGAAACGGGCAAAGTGGACGGCTGGGACGACCCGCGCATGCCGACGCTCTGCGCCCTGCGCCGCCGCGGCTACACCCCGAGTTCCATCTTTGAGTTTGTTAAACGCGCGGGGGTGGCAAAAGCCAACAGCCTTGTGGATATCAAATTGCTGGAATACTGCATCCGCGAAGAGCTTAACGCGTCCGCGCCCCGCCGTATGGCGGTTACCGAACCGCTTAAGGTCGTAATTACCAATTATCCCGCCGGGCAGACGGAGTTTTTCGAGGTGGCAAACAATCCTGTCGACCCCGAAGCGGGTTCCCGCCAGGTTGCTTTTTCGGAGGAGCTTTATATCGAGCAGTCCGACTTTGCGGAGGTTCCCCCGCCGAAATACCAACGTCTCAAGCCGGACGGCGAGGTCCGCCTGATGGGCGCTTATATTATCCGCTGCAACGAGATCGTGCGGGATGAAAACGGCGAGATCAAAGAACTTCGCTGTACCGCCGACCTGGAAACCAAAAACGGCGTCCCCGCAGACGGGCGCAAGGTGCGCGGCACCATCCACTGGGTTTCTTCCCGGCACGCCGTGGACGCTCAGATCATGCTCTACGACAACCTGTTTACGCTGGAAAACGTGGGGGATGTTCCGGAAGGCACCAATTATCTGGACTTTCTGAGCCCTGACTCGCTTACGGTTCTCAAAAACTGCAAGCTCGAAGCTTCGCTTGCGCAGGCAAAGCCGGGCGACCGGTTCCAGTTTGTCAGGATGGGCTATTTCTGCGCCGACAGCCGCAACAGCGGGACTTTTAACCGCGTTGTTACTTTAAAGGACAGTTTCAAAATATAATCCCGTTCAGCGCTCCTCGGATTTGAGAAAGGATGTGCCAAATTGGAACCGGAAAACAACAATGTTTTATCTTTTGCAAAAAAGATCTGGCATTCCTATCTGGTAGACAGGGATAACACCTTCCTTCTTCCGCATTTCGATGAACAACTCAGTTGGATAGGAACCGGGAAAGATGAGTTTTTTCTCTCTTCGGAGGAAGCTCTGGCCGCCGTGCGCCGTGAACTGAGTAAAGATTCCAGCACTCTGGATATTCTGCGCGAACGCTATCATCCGATCAGTCTTGGAAACGGGGTTTGGCTGGTAGTTGGTTTCATCATTGCCTGCGCTCCGGGAGGCAGGGAGGATCTTGCGCTTTTCCCAATCCGATTTACCGCCGTTATCCGCCGGGACCCGGAGACCGAATTCAAAATCATCCATTTTCACACCTCCGTGCCAAGCGATTTGCAGGAGAGCGGGGCATTTTTCCCCGCATGTATTTCGCGGCGCTCTTACGAGACACTTGTTCGTCAAATGAGCAAGAAAACCCGGGAAATGGAGGCTCTCGCCAACGGTATTTCAGGAGGGGTGGCGAAAATCCGGCTGGATACAGATCGGTTCACGCTGCTTTACGCGAATGACGGGTTTTTCCAGCTAAGCGGGCGGACCCGTGTACAGTGTGAAGACGCCCTGAATCAGGGCAGACTCGCGCAGGCAATTCATCCGGACGATTACCGGGAACTGCTGGCGGCTCTTCATGGAACCGCCGATACCAATGAGACGCTTTCCAAAGAAATTCGCATCTACAAACACGACGGAACCATGGCGTGGATCTACCTGCGGATCACATTTCTGGAAATGCAGGGCGGGCGTCCGGTGTTTCAGGGCGTTTTTGTGGATCTGACCGAACAGAAAAAAACGCAGCAAAACCTTGAACGGACCAACCGTGAGCTCCGGCAGCTCACCGATTCCATTCCCGGCGGTGTTGCCGCCGTGCTTTTGGACGAAGGGCTTTCCCTGCTCTATGCCAATGACCGCTTTTTCAATCTGATAGGATTTCCCAATGATGACAGCCAAAATAACAGCTATCGGCTTGGTGAGTCTGTGCACCCTGACGATCTTCCCGGCCTGCAGAAGCTGCTGCATAATCGGATCATCCGTAATGAAATGGCACATACGGAATGCCGGGTCCGCTCGGTCGACGGAAAAAATATCTGGCTGGCACTCAATGCAAGCAAAATTGACGAACAAAGCGGATTCCCTGTCATGCTTTGTGTATTCATGGATATTACAAATCTGAAATCCGTACAGCAGGCGCTTGAGATCGAAAAAGAGCGCTACCGTATTGTCGCCGGTTTCAGCAAAGATCTTTTGTTTGAATATGACATTGCAACCGGTTCCCTATGCTATTTTAATTCAGGAGCAGGGATGCAGCGGTCCGAACGGTATTTTCCTTCCTTTCGGGATGCGATGCTCGAAAAAAACGCGGTCTTTTCTGAAGACCTTCCCGTCTTTCAGCAGCTTTGCGACCATCTGGAAAACGGCGTGAGTGAATTTACTTTCGAGCTGCGGTGCAGCCTTCTGACCGACCAGTACGGCTGGACGCGTGTGCAGGGGAAAACCATCTGCGGCGAACTGGGCGAACCGGTTAAGGCGATCGGGCTGATTTCCAATATCGACGCACAAAAGCGGGAAATTGAAGGGCTGATTGAAAAAGCCCAGTTTGACACTTTGACCGGCCTTTATAACCGCGGCACAGCCGAAACGCTGATCGGGCAGATAATTGCCCAGGAGCCCAACCGGCAGCACGCGTTCATTATCGCCGACCTGGACCGCTTCAAAGACATCAACGACACGCTCGGGCACATGACCGGAGATTCAGTCCTTACCGAGGTGTCGGGGCAGCTGCGTTCCATCATGCGCGATACGGATATCGTGGGGCGCATGGGCGGAGACGAATTCCTGATCTTTTTAAAAAATATCGGCTCGGTGAGGGCAATCCGCCGCAAGGCACAGGAAATCTGCGATATTTTTCGCGGCACCCGAATCGGGCGGAACAGCCGCCCGATTTCCGGCAGCGTCGGGGTGGCCCTGTACCCGAATGACGGCGAAAGCTTTGATGAGCTGTTCGTCAAGGCTGACGCCGCGCTGTACGGCGCCAAGCGGCGGGGCAAAGACTGCTATATGCTTTATTCCAGCGAAATCGAGCTGACCGACGGCGCATTATCGGATACCAGCCTCGCGCCGCCGGATGAAACAGCTTTGGCCATGCCGGGATTCCAGCAGGCGCTCCGGGAACTGCTTGACTGCGCCGCCGATCCGGATGTCACAATCCAGCAGCTTCTCGCAGGAACGGGCAGGCTGCTCAATCTGTCGAGGGTTGTGCTTCTTGAGCCGGCGGGAAATTCCGGCGGGATGCGTGTTGTCAACGAGTGGTGCGGTAAAGGTGCCCCTTCCACAAGGGGCAGCCTGCAAAAAATTTCTGTTTCGGAATGGCAGAACGGGTTCATACCCTATTTCCGCAGCGGCATTCTGGTGTGCGCCGATGCCCGCATGCTTCGCCTTCCGGAATCCATTCGCGTGATCTATGCCCGTTTTTCAACGCGCGCACAGATCCAGTATCTGATCGGGGATTCCAAAACACCTCATGGGGCGGTCTGCTTTGATATCTGTGACCGGGTGCATGAATGGTCCTGCGATGAAATCGATGCGCTTTCCGCTTTGGCAAAAGTAATCAGCGCACGGCTGTTGGATTCCCGCGCGAAAGAGCAGTTCAGCGGCCGTAACCTGCTTTTGGAAGCCGCCGCGCACAACCCGAACCTCTATTCCTATGCAGTTCGCCCCAATACATACAAATTGCTTTTTATTGACCCGGGGATGCAGCAGCTTTATCCGGATGCCAACCCCGGCGACCTATGCTATCAGGCTTTCCGCTTTGGCAGCTTCCCGTGCATGCATTGTCCGATGAAGCCGGAAAACGGGGGAATTTCGGAATATTATAACAGCCATCTTGGGTGGTGGGTCAACACGACCTCTTCGCGGATTTCCATGGACGGCAACGAGGACGCCATTGTGGTTTGCTTTTCCAATATCACCAGCTTCCGCCGCCGCATTATGACCACCGATTCCCTGACCGGCCTTTCCAATATGACTGAATTTGAAACCGACGCGCTCTCCCTGCTCAAACGGCGCGGCAGATCCAATTACGCGCTGGTGTATATGGATTTCAACAAATTTAAGTATATCAACGAAGCCTGCGGTTACCATACCGGCGACCAGGTCCTGATCGCTTTCTCCCGGGTTTTGCTTTCTTCCCTGCATCCCGGAGAATTGGCCTGCCGGTATACTTCGGATATGTTTCTCACTCTTTTGCGCTATGACGACAGAGGGGAACTGGGAATCCGTCTTCAAAACCTTCAATCGAAAATGGCGGAGAGTGTGCGCGACATCACGCAGGGTCTTACGATCTCCATTTCCGGCGGCGTTTGCTTTGTGGAACCTGACGGCCCCAGCGATTTTATTACGATTGTGGACCGTGCCAACATTGCCCGCAAATCCATTAAGGGGCCTCAGGCAAACAGTTTTGCAATTTACGACCATGCGCTTCACCTCAAGACTACCCGCGAAAAGGAAATCGAACTTTTGATGTCCGGAGCCTTAAAGAACAACGAATTCGTAGCGTTCTTTCAGCCGAAAATCGACCTCAAAACCGGGAAAATCGTGGGGGCGGAAGCGCTTGTGCGCTGGCACAGGGATTTTGGGCAGATGGTAATGCCATCAGAATTTATTCCGCTGTTCGAAAAAAACAGTTTTATCAAGCAGCTCGATTTTTATATTCATGATCAGGTGTTTCAGTTGCTGCGGAAATGTCTGGATGAAGGGAAGCCTCTGATTCCAATTTCCGTCAATATTTCCCGCGTCGATATTTTGGACGACCGGTTCATCCCGTTTTTCGAAACCTCACTGAAAAAATATCAGCTTCCTCCGGAGTTGATCGAACTCGAGCTGACCGAAAGCGTGTTTCTCGACACAACCGATACGCTGATAGAATCTATCAACCGCCTTCGCGCAATGGGCATGCTGTTCTCCATAGACGACTTTGGCTCGGGATATTCTTCCCTGAATCTCCTGCGGCGCCTGCCCATTGACGTGCTCAAGCTGGACCGGGAATTTTTAAGCTCCGGGCATGCCACCCAAAAGGAGCAGGCGGTGATTTCCAGCGTGATCCATATGGCGAAATCGCTTGACATTGTAGTGCTGTCCGAAGGCGTGGAGACTGCCGAACAGGCTGAATTTCTCAAATCTGCGGGCTGTGACCTCGCACAGGGCTACTTGTATTCCAAACCGCTGCCGGTAGAGGCATTTCTGAATAAGCTTGCCGCGCAGTTTTAAAAAACGGCATGCCCGATAGGGGCATGCCGTTTTCCACGGTTTATTCGGCCTGCAGTTCGTCCAGAGTCCGCTCATAGAATGGCAGAAACTGTTCCAGAAACGTATCCACAGCGGGAAGCTTCATCGCCTTGAGTGCGGCGAGCTGCGCTTCTTTTGCGCTGCAGAAATCACGGTTGCCCATCTGGATTTCCTCGACACATTTCAGCAGCGCGGAAAGCTTATCCGCTGCTTTTACCAGCTTTCGAACCTGCTCGTCCTCTTCAAAAAAACACGGTTCATACTGTGCGGATAATTCTTTCGGAAGGGCGGACAGCAGCCGTTCTGCCGCCGCCCGCTCAATCTGCCGGTAGTTTTTGCGGATTTCGGGGTTGTCATATTTAATCGGTGTCGGAAGATCCCCCGTGATGATTTCACTGCAGTCATGGTACAGCGCACAGAACACCGCGCGGGACGGCTCTATCCCCGACATCAACGCCAAAGCATGTGCGATATACGCGACTTCCAGCGTATGCTCACTCAGGTTTTCCTGTCTTGCGTTGCGCATCAGCCCCCAGCGGTTGATATATTTCATGCGCGAAAGCAGCGCAAAAAAACTGTAACTCTTCATTTCATCCGCTCCTTTTTACTGTCGGATACCATCATATCAGAAATTTACACATTTTAAAAGACGCGCTTTTAAAATGCATTTATTGTGGTATAATTTAACTATCTTTGTTATCGCGTCGCGGAGGTTTATCATGGAATTGCAGCAAAACACAACGTCAAGGCCATGCCGCAAGGCTTTTTGTATTGCCCTGTTGACAGCGTCTGTCATTTTTATCCCGTTTATGATTTGGGACAAGGGATATTTTTTCTTTTTCGGAGATTTCAACGTCCAGCAGATTCCTTTTTATAAGCTGGCTCATGAGGCGGTGCGCAGCGGGGCTGTTTTCTGGAACTGGTACACCGACCTCGGCGCAAACTTTATTGGTTCCTACAGCTTTTATTTGATCGGCAGCCCCTTCTTTTGGCTGACGCTGCCGTTCCCCACGGAATTTGTTCCCCACCTGATGGCGCCGCTGTTGATTCTCAAGCATGCCTGCGCCGCATTCACCGGTACGCTTTATTTGAAGCGGTTTGTCCGCACGCCGAATTACGCCGTT
Organism: Marasmitruncus massiliensis; assembly: GCF_900186535.1. Taxonomy (GTDB): domain Bacteria; phylum Bacillota; class Clostridia; order Oscillospirales; family Ruminococcaceae; genus Anaerotruncus; species Anaerotruncus massiliensis_A. Next base: position 210,705 of record NZ_FYDE01000003.1, on the reverse strand, counting down.
CTCGGGGGGGTGCTCTACGCGTTTTCCGGGTTTACGGTTTACAATATCTTTTTCAACCACTTTCATGAGGCGATTATCTGTTTCCCTTTGCTGCTGGTAGGGCTTGAGGAACTGATCGTCAACGACCGGCGCGGTCTGTTTGCGCTTTCGGTGGCAATCAACGCGTTTATCAATTACTGGTTTTTCATCGGCGAAGTGGTGTTCGTCATTCTCTATTTTATCATCCGCTCATTGTCGCCCGACTGGAAGATGAGCTTCCGCAAGTTTTTCCGGACAGCGTTCGAATCGGTCATCGGCGTTCTGCTGTCGATGTGCCTTCTGCTGCCCTCGGTGCTTGCGATTATGGGCAACCCCAGAACCGGCATCACCGAGCTGCTCGACGGCTGGAATTTCTGGCTGTACTGGCACTGCCAGCTCTATCCCGCAATCGGCGCTTCTGCCTTTTTTCCGCCCGACCTGCCCTCGCGCCCCAACCTGTTCCCCGACCGCGGGGCAAAATGGGCTTCGCTTTCGGCCTGGCTGCCGTTTTTCAGCATGTCCGGCGTGATTGCCTACCTGCAGTGCAAGCGCGACTGGCTGCGCAGAATCCTGCTGATCAGCTTCCTGTTTGCGCTGGTTCCGGGCCTGAACAGCATGTTCATCCTGTTTAACGGTTCCTACTATGCGCGCTGGTACTATATGCCGGTGCTGCTGATGGCGCTTGCCACCATCCGCGCGCTGGAAAACCGCTCGATCGATCTGAAGCGCGGATTCCGCTGGACGATGGTCATCACCGCTGCAACCTCTGCGATTCTGGCGTTTACGCCCATTATCGATTCCGCCGGAAAGGTAACCTGGGGGCTTACCAAATATCCCGAACGCTTCCTTGCCATCGCCGCCATCGCTTTGGCGGGGCTGATTGCTCTGGGGATCCTCCTTCGGCGCTACCGCGAATCCAAACTGTTTTTCCGCATGCTCTGCGGCTGCCTGTGCTTTATCATTGTCGCTTATACCGGCACCTTTATCGGCATGGGCAAAACCCATTCGGATGACACCGATTTCATCCGCGACGTAGCCCTGAAAGGGCGCTATCAGCTCCAGCTTCCGGATAGTGATACTTTTGCGCGGTCAGATATCTATAATGGCATGGACAACCTGGGTATGTACTGGCATCTGCCGAATATTCAGGCTTTCCACAGCATTATCCCTGTCTCCATTATGGATTTTTACCCCAAAGTCGGCGTCAAGCGCGACGTTTCCTCCAAGCCGGAGACAAAATATTATCAGCTGCGTCCCCTGCTCTCCGTGCGCTGGCTGTTCGTCAAGGAAGATGAAGAAAATCAAGATCTGATGCCCGGATGGGAACTGCAGTCCACGCAGCTTGGCTACCATATCTATGAAAACCAGAATTTTATCCCGATGGGTTTCACCTATGATTATTATATCAATGAGCGTGATTTTGAAAAAATCCCGGAAGAAAAACGGGCGGCTGTGCTCCTGCGCGCATTAATCCTGCCGGACGACGACAGTCTGGATTACACCGACATCCTCGAACGGATGCCGCAGGAATATTATGAGGATCTCGGTGAAGAGGATTATTTCACCGACTGCCAAAACCGGCGCGCAACCGCCGGTGACTCATTCGTCATCGACCGGCGCGGTTTTACCTCCGAAATCAATCTGCCGCGTGAAAACCTTGTCTTTTATTCGGTTCCTCATGATAAGGGCTGGTCTGCCACGGTAAACGGGGAACCGGCTGAAATCCAGAAAGTCTCCATCGGTTTCATGGCGGTCCGCGCGCCAGCGGGACAGAATACCATCCGCTTTACGTACACCCCGCCCGGGCTGTACGCCGGCATTGCCGCAAGCGCCGGGGGACTGGTACTGTTGCTTATCTATCTGCTGCTTTGGAAGCGTTTTAGAAAAGCCGCCCCTGAAAAAGAGCGGCCTGTTGAATGTGAGGAGTCCGACGTCTTCTATCCCGAAAACGAACCGCAGGCGGAGTGGCTGGACACCCCGGAAAACGACAAAAGCGAGGACGAACTTCCAAAACCGCCCGAAGAATGGTTTGATTCGCCCGATGCGCCGGAAAATAACGACCGTTGACTTTCAGAAGGAGGCTCACAATGAACGAAACCCTATACCTCGTCATCCCCTGTTACAACGAACAGGAGGTGCTGCCGGAAACCTCCAGGCGCCTTGCGGCAAAGCTGGGCGGCATGATGGACAAAGGGGTTGTGTCGGAAAACAGCCGGGTCCTGTTCGTGGATGACGGCAGCCGGGACACCACCTGGGCCATCATTGCCGACCTGCATAAAAAGCAGCCCCATCTGTTTTCCGGACTGAAGCTGGCGCACAACCGCGGGCATCAGAACGCGCTTGTGGCGGGGCTGACCATGGCCAAGGATTACTGCGACATGGCAATCTCGCTGGATGCCGACCTGCAGGACGACGTGGACGCGATTGACAAATTCGTCAGCGAATATTACGGCGGCTGTGACATCGTGTACGGCGTGCGTTCGTCGCGCGCCAAGGACACTGTTTTTAAGCGTTCCACAGCGCTCGGTTACTACAAATTTCTTAAGCTGATGGGCGTCGAGATCGTTGAAAATCACGCGGATTACCGGCTGATGAGCCGCCGCGCGCTGGAAGCGCTGATGCAGTACGACGAAGTGAATTTATTTCTGCGCGGTATTGTGCCGCTCATCGGTTTCCGTACTTCCATCGTTACCTACGAACGCAGCGAGCGGTTCGCGGGAGAATCTAAATACCCGCTCAAAAAGATGCTGGCTTTCGCCATCGACGGCATCACTTCCTTTTCGGTGAAGCCCATCCGGTTTATCACCGCTCTCGGGATGCTGATTTTCGCCGGCAGCGTCATCGCCCTGCTCACACTGCTGCTGCTGAAGCTGTTTGGGTATACCGTAACAGGCTGGACAACCCTGATGGGTTCCATCTGGGCCATCGGAGGCATCCAGCTGCTCTGTCTGGGCGTGATCGGCGAGTATATCGGCAAAATTTATATTGAGGTGAAGCACCGTCCGCGTTTTCTCGTGGACCGCTTTTTAAACCAAAAATAGAGGAGGACCATCCTATGTCACAGTATCAGCTCAAATATGGAAAAGCAACCGCAGCCGTCAATTCCATCGGAGGCGAGCTTGCTTCCTACGTAGCCGCAAACGGCAGGGAATATATCTGGGGCGGCGACCCCGCAGTCTGGGCAAGCCATTCCCCCGTGCTTTTCCCCGTGGTCGGCACCACCATCGACGGCAAAGTCAAAATCGCAGGCAAAGAATATGACATTCAGAAGCACGGCTTCACCCGTAAGCTGGAATTCCAGCCGGGCAAACACGGCGAGGACTTTGTGGAGTACACCCTGAGCTCCAATCCCGATCTGCTCAAGCAGTATCCGTTCGAGTTTACCCTGCATGTCACCCATACGATCTGCGAAGACGGATTCCGCACCGATTTTTTGGTGGAGAATCAATCGGACAGGCGCATGCCCATGTGCATCGGCGGCCATCCCGGCTTCAACTGCCCGATCCGCGACGGGGAATTCTTCGAGGACTATGTACTGAAATTCGAATGTGTGGAGCACACCGAGAACACCCTTGCGCCCAACGGCGGCTGCATCACCGGCACCGAATGGCTGCCTGAATTCACTGATACCGATACGCTTGCCCTCAAGCACAGCCTGTTCGACCCGCGTGACGCGCTGATCTTCGCCGGCCCCAAATCCCGCGTTGTGAAGCTGATCAACGCTAAAACCGGCAAAGGCCTGGAATTTGATTTCCATAAATTTGACGCGCTCGGCATCTGGTCGGCCCCCAACAAGAACGCCCCCTATGTCTGCCTGGAGCCCTGGTGCGGACTGCCTGCCTATCAGGGGGAAACCGGCAACTTTGAGGATAAGCCCTATGTCAGAATCCTGGAGCCCGGCACGAGTTTCCAGGTTGGCTATTCGATGAAAGTAATCGATTAAACAGCCGCTCAAAAGGCGAAATCGGCACTTTGTAAAGAAGTGTCCTTCCAGAATGTTGGGAAGTGATCTGTCATGCAAAGAATTCTGGAATACTGCTTACATATTCTTCCTTATTTTCTGTTTTCTTTCCCGTTTCTTTTTATTTTAAGGTTATTATACAGGAAACGGACAAAAAAATGGAAAAGGATCAATTTCTATCATGAAGCAGCTTTTTATCTCTTCGCAATGTTCCTGGTCGGGCTGGCTTCTCAAACAATCCTGCCCAGATTTGAAATCGGAACAGCTGGTTTTCAAATTGCATCGGTGGGGATTGGCGGGATCAATCTTCGACTGTTTCAGGTTTTCTCAGATACTTTTTACGAAGTTTTCACCAATGGGAATTGGAATTATCTAATCATCAATTTTTTAGGCAATCTGGTTATGTTTATGCCCATTGGCTTCTTTCCCCCTTTGCTTTGGAAAAAAGTAAAACTCAAGCAAGCCGCCTTTCTGGGATTTTGCATATCCTTATTGATTGAGTCGCTTCAGCTGCTGATCGCAAGAGGGTCTGACGTGGACGATTTATGGCTCAATACGCTGGGAGCTGTGATGGGGTATGCGGTGTACAAATGGTTAAGCAGGCTGGTGCCCCGCTGGACACAAAAATTCAGCCAAAAAACGTAATCGAAAAGAGCCCTGTTTCTCAATCGAAACAGGGCTCTTTTCTTGATAGCGGCAGTTTCTTATAGGCGGTACGCCCGAGCGCGTCTCTTGCTTCGTAATCGCAGACAACCGCGACGACACCGGGCGTGTGTTCCGGAGCGGTGACATCGAACGGGAAGACCTCCGCCGTCTGATTTTTGGGCAGGTGAAGCTGCGCAATCTCCCTGCGGTAATTCCCGGTCAGGCTTTCCCCGCAGCAAGCCGGCAATTTCCTGGGGCGTTCCTTGCGAAGCAGGTCAAAACGGATTAGCCAGCGAATTACCTCCGGGTCGCAGCCCCGCTCCGCCGCAAACGCAAACAGCAGGTCATAATATTCATATTTTCCCACACTGCGCTGCCTTGGCATCCGCTCTCCCAATGCCAGAAACGCCTCAAACGGGGATGGGCAGAACCGGAACAGATACTCCAGCGTCTTCTCGAACCGGCCGCTGTTGTAGTAAACCTCGGTCATCTCCTCCACCAGTTTCAAGCGGGTCAGCTCGGAAAAGGAAAGCTCCCGCGTGCACAGAATTTCATAGGGCGGGTAATCGCTGTGTACGAGCCCGTATGCTCCGCGCTGCGCATACAGCCGGGAACCGCGCAGCAGCTTCAAAAACCCCAGCTGCAGCTGTTCCGGACGCAGCGCGAACACCTCGTCGAACGACTGCCCGAACCGCGCAAAGCCCTCTCCGGGAAGCCCTGCGATCAAATCCAGATGCTGGTGGATGTTCCCGGCGGATTTGACCGCCAAAACATTCTCCCGCAATTTTGCAAAATCCGTCTTTCGGCAGACGGTCTCCATTGTTTCACCACAGGTGCTCTGCACGCCGATTTCGAACTGGAACAGACCGGGCCGCACCGTTTTCAGAAACGCGAGCTGTTCCTCTGTGAGCAGGTCGCCGCCAAGCTCCATCTGAAAACAGGTAATCCGGTTATCATGCTCCGCAAGGTAACGCCAAATCCGCAGGGCGCGTTTTGCATCGAGATTGAAGGTGCGGTCGACAAATTTGACCTGCATCACTCTGGCGTCCAGCAGCCGCTGCAAGTCTTCAAAGACCAGCGGCAGCGAACGAGCCCGTGTCGCGCGGTCTGCGGAGGACAGGCAGTAGCTGCAGCCAAACGGACATCCCCTCGTGGACTCATAATAAATCACCCGGTTTTGCAGGGCATCCAGATCCTCGTAGGGAAACGGCAGCGTATCTAAATTAATGAATCCGTCCGCGCAGAACACGCCGCGCGGACGGTCTTCGCCCAGCACACGCGCGATCTGCCCTTCCCCCTCGCCGCAAAGGATACCGTCCGCCCACTGCATGGACTGCAATTGCTTTTCCGCGTCAAAGCTGACCTCCGGCCCGCCGAGCAGGATGGATGCTTCGGGAAACAGCAGGCGCAAATCCGCACCGACGCGCCGCACCACCGCGATATTCCAGATATAGCAGGAGAACAGTACCCTGTCGGGCGCAAAGGCCGCTATTCCCCGCAGGATTTCATCCGGTGTCTGGTTGATGGTGAATTCCGCGAATTCAGCAGGGATTTCCGCGGCATCCAGCGCTTTTTTCAGAGAGCGCACAGCCAGATTGGTGTGGGAAAATTTCGCGTTGACTGCGACCAGCAGAGTTTTCAACCGTACGCCTCCTTTCTGTTTAAAACTCACGCTCGTTTTAGGGCTGATTCTGATTTTTGGGCTGTTTCATCGTCAGCGAAATCCGTTTTTTCGCCGTATCCACGCCCAATATCCAGACCGTCACGATATCTCCCACCTTGAGCACCTCGCTCGGATGCCTGATAAAACGGTTGGTAATCTGCGAGATATGCACGAGGCCATCCTGATGGACGCCGATATCCACAAACACACCAAAGTCGATGACGTTGCGCACCGTTCCCTTCAGTTCCATGCCCTCTTTCAGGTCTTTCATTTCCATGATGTCGCTGCGCAGCATCGGAGACGGAAGTTCGTCGCGCAGGTCCCGCCCGGGCTTCATCAGATCGGCGACGATATCGCGCAGGGTCGGCACGCCGATGCCGCAGCGCTGCGCCACGTTGTTTTCTCCTTCGACAGCGATCTTATCGGACAGGCCGGAAAGCCTGTCCGCGGAAACATCGTCCAATGTATAGGAAAAAAGCTCGAGCACATTCTTCGCGGCTTCATAGGATTCCGGGTGCACGCCCGTCTGGTCGAGCACATTTTTCGCGTGCGGAATGCGCAGGAAGCCGGCGCACTGCTCAAACGCCTTGGGCCCCAGTTTCGACACTTTTTTGAGCTGCGCGCGTCCGGAGAACTCCCCATTTTCCTCACGGTAGGCAACAATATTTTTTGCAACGGCAGCCGATAACCCCGAAACATAGCCAAGAAGTGCGGCAGACGCTGTATTCAGGTCCACCCCCACACGGTTTACACAGTCTTCCACCACACCGGTGAGCGTTTCATCCAGCCGTTTCGCAGGCATGTCGTGCTGATACTGCCCGACCCCCACCGATTTGGGGTCGATTTTGACCAGTTCCGCCAGAGGGTCCTGCAAACGGCGGGCAATCGAAACCGCGCTGCGCAGGGAAACATCAAATTCGGGAAATTCCTCCGCGCCCAGCTTGGACGCGGAATAAACCGACGCGCCCGCCTCGTTGACCATCATGTAGGACAGCCCACAGTCCATCTCGCGGATCAGCTCCGCCGCAAAGATTTCGCTTTCTTTACTCGCGGTGCCGTTCCCGATCGAAAGCACCTGTACACCGTGCTCCCTGATCAGCACCTTCAGAGTCTTTTTGGCCTCTTCCACCTTGTTCTGGGGCGGCGTCGGGTAGATGACCGTTGTCGCAAGCACCTTTCCGGTGGGGTCTACCACGGCAATTTTACAGCCTGTCCGGTAGGCGGGGTCAATGGCCAGAACAGTTTTACCCTTGACCGGCGGCTGCATCAGCAGCGCTTTCAGGTTGATACCGAAGTTCTTAATTGCCTGCTCATTTGCCATATCGGTCAGGTCCGAACGGATTTCCCGCTCCAGCGACGGGTGAATCAGCCGCTTATAGCCGTCCTCCAGCGCAGTTCTCACGGTATCGGTGGTCAAACTGCCTTTTTTTACAAATAGCCCGCCCAGCAGACCGCAGGCGAAATTGGCGTCAACGTCAATAGTAACCTTGAGGAATTCTTCCTTTTCCCCGCGGTTGATCGCCAAAACACGGTGGCTCGGGATTTTCGATACCGGTTCCGTGTATTCATAGTACATCGAGTAGACCGATTCTTCCTCTTTTGCCTTCACACTGTGGAGAACGGCGTTTTTCTGATAGTATTCACGCAGCAGCAGCCTGCCCTGTGCGCTGTCCGAGATTTCCTCGGCGATAATGTCGCACGCCCCGGCGATCGCATCCTCCGCCGTTAACACCTCTTTTTCCGCGTCAATAAACGGAACCGCAAGCTCTTCCAGGCTGCCGGTCTTTAAGTCCTGCGCGAAAATCTTCTGCGCGAGGGGCTCCAGCCCCCGTTCCTTCGCAACAGTGGCGCGGGTGCGGCGCTTCTGCTTATAGGGCCTGTAGATATCCTCCAGCCGCGCAAGTGTCTCCGCCGCGGCAATGTCGGCGGAAAGCTCTTCGGTCAGCTTTCCCTGTTCCGCAATAGAGGAGGTGATTTCCTCTTTGCGCTTTTGGAGGCTGCGCAGATAGGTCAGCCGGTCAGCCAGCTCCCGCAGCACCTGGTCGTCACAGGAGCCTGTTCTTTCCTTGCGGTAGCGGGCGATAAACGGGATGGTATTGCCCTCGTCAATCAGCGCGATGATGTTCTCTACCAGATTTTGTGCGATACCGAATTCGTTTGAAAGGATTGCGGAAAATTCCATGTTGAACCCACCTGTTTTATCAAAATAAAAGCCCTGCCCGCCCCATGCAGCCGGCAGAGCTTATGCGTTTAGGAATTGATTTTATTTCGCGCGTTTTTTCAGGACCAGCAATGTGATAAATCCGGCCGCTGCCAGAAAAGCACAGACGCCCGCCCAAATATAAGGATTCCCCCACGAGTATTGTGCCGCCACGAAGATCGCGGTCGGCCCGTCCGCGCCGCCGATAATCCCGATGGAGGCCGCCTCGTTTCCGGCAGTGATATTCAACTGCCCGCGCAGAGAATAGATGAAAAACGCCTTCAGCGCCGCCTGAAGCGCCAAAATAACCATGGCCAAACCCGCAAAAAAGACGGTGGCCACCTTTAAAACCCGATAACTTTTCTTCATGATTTCAGCCCCTTTTTTATAGTTTACCATAAAATGGGGAAACATTCAAACAGCGCTTTTACCGAAACAGCCTTGCAAGCGGCTCCACAACGGCCTGAAGGTCCTGAATCGCTTTGTTCAGCCCTGCGATATCCACGCTCTTCAGCGCCTCCAGCGCGCTTTTCGCCTCTTCCAGTGTTTCCGTAACGGCAGACCCGCCTTCGGCCATAAAAAGGTCCATATTTTTAAACAGATCGCCGTCCGCCAGATCATCGGTAACCGTCTCCAGATTTTGCAGAACACTGTCGGCACGCGTCAGCGTCGCGTAAATCCGGGGCAGCAGCACCGCGCCGGCGGCAAACGTCGCCAGAGTCAGAACAGCAGCCATTACCGCGCAGAATTGCACCCATAAAAGCTGTTTTCGCGCGGAGCGTTTCTGTTCGGCGGTATTTTCCTCTATCCGCCGCAGCAGTTCCGAAACCGGAAAGCTGTCGTCCGGCATCTGCTGAGATTTTGTCTCGAGATCATCCATTTTTATCTCCTCCATGCTCACAATCGTAATAATGCATCAGCGCCTGCGTCCCAGGGTCACCCATTCCGCGCTGTGCAAGGTCCTGATACATCCGGCAGACATCATTGAGAATTTCGAGTGAAATACCGGCGCACTCCGCCTCTTCCGACGCAATGGTCATATCCTTGATATAGTGTTTGATGAAAAACCCCGGCGCAAAATCGCCCTTTAAAATCCGGGGGGCCATGTTGTTCATCTGCCAGCTGCCGGCGGCCCCTGCGCCGATGCTGTCCAGCATCGTCTGTGCATCCAGCCCGACCGCCCTTGCATATGCGAGCGCCTCGCAAACGCCGGCAATTATGCCGGACAGCGCAATCTGGTTCGCCATCTTGGTATGCTGCCCGAAACCTGCCCCGCCTTCATAGATAGTATTGGTTCCCAGCGCGTCAAATAACGGTATGCACGCATCAAACGCTTCTCTGTCACCGCCAACCATAATCGAAAGGGTACCTTTCTGCGCGCCGATGTCCCCGCCGCTCACCGGCGCATCCAGCGCAAACACACCCTTTTCCCTCGCCGATTTATAAATCCGGGCACTGAGCTGCGGGCTTGTGGTGGTCATATCAATCACATACGTACCCGGTTTCACACTGCCGAGGATTCCGCCTTTGCCGAAATAGACCTCCTCCACATCTTTCGGATAGCCCACCATGGTAATGACTGCATCCACACTCCGGGCACATTTCTCAACCGTTTCACACCACAAGGCTCCTTCATGGATAACGTCCTCACATTTTGATTGTGTCCGGGAATAAATAGAAAGTTCAAACCCCTTTTTCATCAGGTTGCGCACCATACTTTTCCCCATAACACCCACACCGATAAACCCGATCCTTTTCAACTGTCTCACACTCCCGCATCTTTATTTTCTTCCGATCTATGACCGGCCAACAATCTATTTTAACGCAATTATAGCATAATCAGCCGCTGCAAAACAGTCTCAAAGCAACTGGCGGCCCGGTTTTTCAAAAAATCGCGGCCAAGCCTTTACTTTCACGCTTTTTTATATTACTATAGAAAAATAAATGTGTTTGAGGGGTTGATTGAATGGCATCCGGAACGCTGCAAATCTTCATTGCCATGACCAGTTATATGCTGATTGTGATCGGAATCGGAATCTTTTTTGCCAAGCGGGCGCAGGCCAGCAGTGAGAACTATTTTCTGGGCGGGCGGTCGCTGAACCCATGGGTAGCCGCGATGAGCGCGGAAGCTTCCGATATGAGCGGCTGGCTTTTGATGGGCCTGCCCGGCGTCGCTTACTGGTGCGGCATCTCCGACGCGGCCTGGACAGCGATCGGGCTTGGCGTCGGCACCTATATCAACTGGCTTTTGGTGGCAAAACGGTTACGCCAGTATTCCACGGTCTGCGGCGACTCGATCACTATTCCTGAATTTTTCAGCAACCGTTTCCACGAGAAGAAAAAAGTGCTCATGACAATTTCGGCACTGTTTATTTTAGTTTTTTTTACCGTTTACGCAGCGAGCTGCTTTGTAACCTGCGGAAAACTGTTCGGAACGCTGTTCGGATTTTCCTATCATTCGATGATGATCGCGGGCGCCCTGTTCGTGATCTTCTACACCTTTCTGGGTGGGTTCCTCGCTGAAAGCGCGTCCGATTTTATGCAGGCAGTCGTCATGATTTTCGCGCTGGTCACCGTAGTCATCGCCGGCACTTCCGCCGCGGGAGGTGCCGCCGCAGTGATTGAAAACGCCAAATCTATCCCCGGTTATTTCTCATTGACTTCAATCGCGGTCCCCCAGGTCGACGCAAATGGCGTTCAGCAGATTGCCAACGGCGCGCCGTTGTTCGGGAATGCCGGGAAATACGGCTTTCTCACCATCATTTCCACCCTTTCGTGGGGGCTTGGTTATTTCGGCATGCCGCAGGTTTTGCTGCGCTTTATGGCGATCCGCAGAGTGGATGAGCTCCGGCAGTCTCGCCGGATCGCTACTACCTGGTGTTTCATTTCGCTGTTTACGGCAGTCGCGGTCGGTATCATCGGCAGAGCCGTATTTCCGGCGGATCAGGCGCTTCTTACGGCGAGCCACGCGGAGAATGTATTCATTTCCCTTTCCCAGTCGCTGCTGCCTCCCTTGCTTGCAGGCATCGTTATGGCCGGTATCCTTGCTGCAACCATCAGCTCCTCCGATTCTTACCTGCTGATTGCCGCATCCGCTTTTTCCAAAAACATTTATGAGGGGATTCTCAAAAAGGACGCTTCCGATAAACAGGTCATGCGGGTCTCCCGCATTGTGCTGATTGCCATTGCGCTGCTGGGGATGGTGATCGCCTGGAACGAAAACAGCGTGATCTTCACCATTGTTTCTTTTGCCTGGGCAGGTTTTGGAGCCACTTTTGGGCCGGTTCTGCTGTTCTCCCTGTTCTGGGAGAGAATTAACCACAAAGGCGCCGTAGCCGGTATGCTGACCGGCGGCATTATGGTGTTTGTCTGGAAGCTGCTGCTGAAACCGATGGGCGGCGTGTTTGGCATTTACGAACTGTTCCCCGCTTTTGTGCTTTCGTGCATCGCAATCATCCTCGTTTCCCTTTCCACTGAAAAACCCTCACAGGAGATTGTTACGGAATTCCGGTACGCCAAAACCTATCGGGATCAGGCTTAACAAGATATAAAGCATGCGGGCGCCCACTGGGCGCCCGCATATTTATTGATCGCTTCTTGGATAAGGGTTTTTCTCGTTGGTAAGCCCGGCTAAATAATCCATACTGGTCTCCAATGCAAATGCGAGCTTTTTGCACTGTTCAAACGTCATGTACCGGCTGCCGTTTTCGATCTTCGAATAATCGCTCTGGTCAATACCGGTAAGCATTTGTATCTTAATCTGTGTAAAACCCTTTTCCCTTCGGAGTTCCCTCAAGCGGCTCATTTTCATCACCATAATTATTATGGCAAATTGACCTATTATCAATAGGGTGAAATTGACCTAAAAATTTTTATAAAGAATCCCCCGGAAAAAGCGCAATCCAAAGAGACATGATACAGGAAGTAAAAAGGAATATAAATGGGCGCAGAAAGGAGTTGTTACTTCCTTCCTGTGCCCATTTTTCAAGAAAATTCTTGGTCTTACATAACCCTGCTCGGGAAAACCGCGTCCAGAATTCCGATAACCAGCGCTCCCAGTACGGCGCCAAAAATGGATACCGACATATTGGGAACAAAAAACTGCGTCAGATAAATGATGACGGCCGAAATGAGAAATCCTTTCAACCCTTTGCCAAATGGGGACGCATCCACTTTCATAAATCTTTCAACCAGATAATCCAAAATACTGATGACGACCGCCGCAATCAGGAAGGACCACAAGCCTCTGATTGAAAAACCCGGTGTGAGGAAGGAGACAACAGCCAAGACAATTGCAATGACTACCATCCTTCCCAGCCAACGTAAAAATTCCTTTGGAGCAGATCCTTGCTCCGAAAAGCGATGTTCCATGAATCAATTCTCCTTTTATTCAAATTGTAGTTATTTGCTCATGAGTATTTTTATTGAAAACATGCCTTTTATACATTCTCAAATTTTAACATGCAAAAGAATCCCCAAAAACTTCATTATTAAAAATCTGATGAGTGGTTAAACTACTTTTATGAAAGCAAAGGAGAGTTTATTATGGATAAAAGAAAAACTGATAAATATGGAATTCCGTTGGACAATGAAGACTTTCTGCATCAAAAAAATGTCGCATCCAGCATGGACTGCACCGGTCTGATGCCGTCTAACCCCTATACTGAGGATGAAGCGGAATCTTACGGGGCACTTTATGACATTGCGCAAACGAAAGCCGGCGAACCGATTACCGATTTTTCCAATTGTGATGTTCCAAAAGGTAAAGCTTCCAATTCCTGACCAAAGAGGTGATTTTATGGAAAAATATGCGGATATGTACGCTCTCCTGAACAGCAATCGGCAGGCAAAGCAATATTTTGATTCCCTTCCCGACTATGTCCGAGAACATATCAGTACCCGTTCCGACAGTGTTCAGACGTTTGAAAGCCTGTGTGATTATGCGGAAAATTTATTGCGCGGCGATGACTGAATTTTTTTAAAGAAGCTATAATAAATACGGAGGTGATTTAAAGATGAGTACCGGCACAGTAAAATGGTTCAATGCGGAAAAAGGATTTGGGTTTATTTCGGACGACAGCGGCGGCGAGGACGCGTTCGTCCACTTTTCCGATATTGTTTCACAAGGCTACAAAACACTGAACGAGGGGCAGCGGGTTTCCTTTGAAATGGAAACTGATCCCAGGAACGGAAAACTCAGAGCTACCCGTGTAACAATCATCCAATAATTCCGCTCAGCAAGCAAAAACCGCCCCGGCAGGAGCGGCTTTTGCTTATTCGTATTAAAAGAACCGATACTCAGGTTTTTCCTCTTTAAAAAACCAATACCGTATGTAATCATCCAATGTAATTCCAATCAGCGACAGCATCCACCACACACCGAAAAACTGTGGGCATATCTGCCCCAAAAGATTCAGCGGCAGGTTGCTGTAATCCCAGATTGCAAGCCCGAGCCACCGGTTGAGAATCAGGCCGGCAACAAGTTCCACAAATGTAATGATTCCTGCCGCAATTGTCATCTGCGAAACCAATGGCATGCCCCTGTGCAAAAGGCTTTCATTGATCAGCCCAATCAATACAAAACACAGTCCTCCCACAACCGCCATTGCCATATGAGAATGTCCGCGCCAAAGAACTTCAATGAGATAATACGCAAGGCCGCCAAACAGAAAAAGATAGCAGTATTTTGTCAGCTGTCGAAAAATAGACTTCATTTCGCACCACCAATTCTCAATCAATTAAGATAAGAAATTATATGTGAAAATAATTCTATAAATTTCTTGGTAGATTAATTTTCTCAGAATGATCATGCTGATCGCATAGTTTGAAAGGAAGTTTGATATGAAAGCACACATTGATCGAAGCGGCTGCATCTCTTGTGGATTATGCATTGAGATCTGCCCCGAGGTATTTCACATGGGCACAGATGATCTGGCGGACGTTCACCAGAACCCAGTCCCCACAGAGGCAGAAAACGGTGCAATTGCTGCGCAGGAAAGCTGTCCCGTATCTGTTATTTCTGTAGAATCTTAATGTAAAAAAACCGCTTGTATAAGCGGCTTTTTTACTTCTTTTCTGTCTGATTTTCCTTGCTTCTGAAACCCGATTTTGATCCATCCCAATATATAGAGGCTGTTTTTGTTTTCAACATGTATTTTGTGATTTTCCACGTTTTCCACCATGTTTTCAACAGGCAGTGGAATTCTGCGCTTCATATTGCAGGCCGGGCGCGCATATACTCTCTTATCTGCACAGGGGTGTGATTATAATGTCCGATCTGTGGACCGTAACAATTTACGGTTTTATCGCCGGAACAGTGGGCACCGCAGCCGGAGGGTTTTTTGGCTGTTTTGTTCCGAAAAATAACCGGCGAATCAACAGTTTCATTTTGGAATATTCCGCGGGGCTGATGGTTGCAATTGTCTGCTTCGACCTCCTGCCGAGCGCTTTCGAATTTTCGTCTCTCCCATGCGTTATATTCGGGCTGATTTTCGGAGTAGCCATCATGGTTTTGTCTGATTTATGGATGGATACCTGCCAGTCTCCAAAATCCATCAGCAGCGTCAAACATACCGGCCTCGCCATTGCGCTGGGGATCGCTTTACATAATTTTCCGGAAGGGCTTGCGGTCGGGTCCGGCTATGAAGCAAGAGCCTCTCTCGGGCTTTCTCTGGCAATTGCTATTATGCTGCATGACATTCCTGAAGGGGCCTCTATCGCAGTTCCGTTACGCGCCGGCGGAACAAGCAGACGATTTGCTTTTTTCCTGACCTTCCTCTCCGGCTTACCGATGGGGTTCGGCGCTATGGCGGGCGCCTGGGCAGGCAGATCTTCAAAAGTAATGATCGCAATGTGCCTTGCCATTGCCGGCGGCGCGATGTTATATGTGATTTTCGCGGATATGCTGCCGGAGTCAAAGCGGATGTACAGCGGCAGATTCGGCTCGCTTGGAAGCATTCTCGGTATGATCTCAGGCATCATAATTTCGGTGCAACTAAAAGTTTAGCTCCTCATTCCCATAAGTCAATGCTCATCAGCAAAATGCGGCGTCGGGATCTTCCGGCACCGCATTTTGCTGTTTTATTGCATGATGGGAATGGATGGCGCCCCGGGATTCACCTGTTACCGGAATTATACGACCAGATAACAAATCGCCCTTTCCCAGCATCCCAAAACCCGCTATAATGTTCTCAGGGCTTAGGAGGTGATCCGGTGAAGATAAGCATCGAACTGGTCAATGATTTAGCGGAGGATGAAGTGCTGATCCGGTGCAGACGGGTAGATGATGCCATTCAAAAAATTCACCAGTATATTCTGGAACAGTCGCAGTCGGGAGCGAAGATTGTTTTCTATAAAGAAAATCAGGAATTTTATTTTCCGCTGACTGATATTCTGTTTTTCGAAACCGAAGGTGACCATATCTATGCGCATACCGCCAATGATGCCTATCTTATTAAATACCGCCTGTATGAGCTGGAGCAAATTCTTCCAAGGTATTTTGTGCGGGCGGCAAAATCAACGATCGTCAATGTAACCAAAGTGTATTCCATCACACGTAATCTCACCGCATCAAGTCTGGTCCAGTTTGTTAACAGCCATAAGCAGGTTTACGCGTCGCGATATTACTTTCAGGAATTGCGGCAGCGGATCAATGAAAGGAGTACTTATGAAAACTAGGAATTGGTTTTGGGGAATTTTCTTTATTCTGTCGGCGGTCTTTGTCATTGCCAGCCAGACAAACGCATTTGTTCAGATTGGGGTAATGAGTATCCTTGCGACCGTCTTGCTGGCGGCGCTCCTGATCCAAAGTTTGGCTAATCTGAATTTCTTCGGGATATTTTTATCGTTGGCATTTCTTTACGTTATCTATCGCAAGCCCCTTGGCTTAATCGAGATCTCTTTATGGCTTCTGATCACTGCCGCGCTGTTTGCAGGCATGGGTTTCAGCTTTCTTTTCCATAAGCATCCGCACGGGACGGCACATTGGTATCATGACAAAGAGCAGTTTCACCAGACGGTTGAAACCGTTGATGACAATAACCCGTCTGCCAAGGTAAACTTCGGGGCAACCAGCAAGTATCTGCATGCCGACCGGCTGAAAAACGGGCAGTTTGTGGTTTCCTTCGGCGCGCTGGAATTGTTTTTTGATCAGGTCCAGCTCGACCCAGAAGGCGCGGAAATCTATCTTGACTGCAATCTGGGTGCAATCAAATTGTATATTCCCAAGCATTGGTCTGTAACGAACAAAATCCACACAGGCCTTGGCTCGGTTGAGAATGACGTCAGGTTTGCCACTCCCCCTGAAAATGCGCCCACGCTGACGCTGACGGGCAATGTGCAGCTGGGCGCCGTGGAAATCCATTATATTTAAGCAAAATCCCGCCCATGAGCAAGCCGTGGGCGGGAAAACATCTCTATACATCTATCCGCATGTTTGGGCCATGGTCACGCGAAAGCAACTTTTTCATGGCCGGCAAGGGGTGTACTTGAATGATAACATGCTATACAGTAAAAACTATAGTATGGCGGTCCACTTTTTGCGATTGGATAAAACGGCCATAGTTTCAAAGGAGGTTTTGATGTGAACCCGGGACAGGAACAATTCTTCAATTTCCTGATGGAGCGCATACAGGATGAACACAAAAATACCGCAAAAGAGATGATGGAGGAAAATTTCAGGCAGCAAGCGGCCGGAACATTTACGCGTGAACATATGGCTGAAACTCAAGCGGCCCTTATAAAACTGCTCAAGCCGCAATATGTGGCGGAAGTGAAAGCCGCAATGGCGCATTTCGCCTCTCAAATGAGCTGAACGGATATCGTAACATTTGTAAGAAAAGCCCGGGCATCGTTCATACGAACGTATGCCCGGGCTTCTATAAAACTTTACATATGAAATCGCGCCGTAAAAAATCGAAACCTAGCATCTGACATTTCTGCGCTTGAATCCCAGCCGCCCTTTGGCTGCGGCTTTTTGGATTTCGTCAGCCGCCACAGGGACGCTGCATTTGGTCTTGCCTCTGAACACATCTACGGCACCAATGGCATTTGCGACAGAAACTGCTTTTTCATGCAGTGGGACATAAGAAACGCCAACGGTCAAAACGAAATGATTCATGGCGTATTTAACGCGGTCAGGGCTGCTGTGAATCGTTTTCTCTACCGTTTCAAGCATCGTGTTCAGCTTTTCCCTGTCAAACTCCTCATCCTTGCGGCTGCCCAGCAGCCAGCAATAACAACTGTATCCGGCGGACATATACAATTCTTCGCCGGTTGCAATCCAGCTGTCCGAAACAGCCTGCGCATACTCTGTTTCCGCAAGCGTCACAGCCACGATAAAATCTGAAATCATATAAAAATAAGCGCTTACCATCCACCTGTCAAAATCCGCTTCGGTCATGGCTTTGGGGTCAGCAACCATACCGGCCAGATACATGGCGTCATAATTACCGGTAGCGTAAAGCTCCTCCGCAAGCGCCTGATTGATCCTGATTTTCTTGGCGATCGGCTTCATTGCACCTGTCGCAACTCCAAAAAGAGGCTCATGCGCACCCTGCTGCATGTATACTTTTTTCGTCCGCTCCGTACCTAATGATTCAAGTTCTTTCAAAATTGTTTGAACATCCATGAAAATCCCCCCTTTGGTTTACAAACACTCATCCTGTTTCATTATGCCACGGAATCTGCATTTGAAATCAAAGCATATCTCCTTTTTACTTACTGTTCAGTTCTATTTTTCCATGTATTTTTTCATATTCATCGACACAGTTCCGAATGAGAATCAAAATCTGGCTGTTTGCTGAACGTCCCTCATAGTCTGCCACAACATGCAGTTTGTTTAGCAACTCCTCGTCAATCCTGATGGAAAGGCTTTTGGTAGACATAAAACCACCTCAAAATAAACATATTATGTATTTATTTTAAAGCCTTTATATGTTATAATGTGAGATATAGATACAAAATATATCCAAAAAGCATCCGCTGGAGGAAGAGTTTATGCCAGATTACAAAGAACTGTATTTTAAGATGTTCAGGGCATCGGAGCAGGCGGTGAATGTCCTGATCGCGGTGCAGAGGGAATGTGAAGAGCTTTACATTTCCTCATCTGAACCGGACTGCAAAGTGATTCGGTTATCAGCAGAAACCGACAAGGGCGCGGATGAGGAGTAATTCCAAATCCACGCCCTTACATATAAAAACATAGCTTCTTTTGGCGGAAAGCTATGTCCTGTCTGGTCCGAGTGGAATTATAGGACTTGGAAAAACCCAGTAATATCAATGGTTTGTGGGCAATCGATAAGTAGTATTTACAAAATTGTTTTTTGGCGAATGTACATTATGCAAGCGCATAGGACATACGAAAAGGGAACCTGATCGGGTTCCCTTTTCGTATGTTTGTAATGTGTTCAATTTCACGTACCTAACACTATTTCAATCCACAGCCATAGCTGACACTTTAAGATTAACATAGACTTGCTTCGGATTTTGTCGAAAATGCGGTGATTTTTATAAAATACTCAGTGTAAGGTAGGTGAATATTTTAGACAAATAAAGAATAGTATATTAGTGAGGTGAAAAGTATGATGATTCGAGCGCCGACTATACGTGAATATGTTTTTAAGAAGTTAGGTAAACGAAAAAGACCGTCGACAAAAATCGACGGTCTTTTCAATGCGAGCCCCGCTGTATTAAGATATCCTCAATTTTTTAGTTGGGATTTGAACTTTCACTTTCATTCCTTAAATGCCTTTTCCAACGAAAGCGTAAGCTACCTATTTCTATCAATATATCAAAATATAATGCTCCAGTCAAACAATTAAGCCATAACTGCAAGTGGAGGCGATTGTCCCATATGCGGTGGCTTGAATAATTGTGTTTGTAAGCTTGGGTGCTTCAAATATACACTTATCTTTCGTGTGAACTCAATTGCCGTTGGAATTGCCAACAACTTACGAAACAGATTATCAGGAGACGCTTTGCTTATCCCATCGCCCATTAATGGAGCATCCCCTTGGTGGAGCGGCTTACAGACTGTCACAAATGTCCCACACTGCGTTTCTAGGACATCCTTGGTGTCTACGGCTTCCTCTTGCGTTGCGATGCCTACAGCGGGGTGACAGTGGTCGCATTCTTCTGCTACGGTTTCTTGCGTTGCCGCTTCAAAGACTTCTGTTGCAATGGCTTTCATAAGAGCCAGCTTGGAGAGTTTTTTCTCCGCAGCCAGTTTAATATAAAAAGACCGCTGTTCATCTGTGTTGCAGCAGTCTAAAATTACAGCGTTCTGTGTCCATCCGAGAGCCTGTGCCTTGTGCAACAGCTCCGGCTGATTTTCATAAGTCTGGTAAAAACCACGCATTCTACGAAGGTTGCGCATTGAGAAGCCGCCGAGCTGCGGTAGTTTTTCCGCAAGTAGTTCTGCCAGATGTGCTACAAATGCTTTTTCACCTTGCTGACAGATGCATTTGCCAATCAGGCTGTACAGTTCTGTCAGTTGAGCATTGGTGGGTTGAGCATTGGTGGGTTCAGCATTTTTTCCGTAACAGCTTTCAATGGCAGATACGATCTGTTCCACATAAGTCGCGCTTTCATTTTTCAGTGTTTTCACGGGGCTTCTCCTTTCCAGCTCGTATGAGCTTTTTTATGTATCCGGCAGAAGTTCTGCCGGTGGGGATTCAGTGCTTATCAGCACCAATTTCACTTGAATGTTCTTAGTTTGGATTCTTCGGTTCCTGTTCCGATTGTACCGGCTCTGTGGATGGCTTTATTGCTAACCGCTGGCATATTTTCTTAGAAAGATATAGCCTGCCAACAGGGGTAAACAGCATATAGACACCGCCGTGCTTACCGTTCGTATATTCCTTCAACTCCGCAAAACCGCTGGTTACCATAAAGGCATAGGGCATCAACAGCCTTTTGGGGGTGCGGTAGGCAAAGCCCATTTCCACCAACAGATAAGTAAACAGCTTTTCAGGGATGTGCAGTTCCTTAGCAGTCTGGCGGATGTTGGTCAGCACATTGGTTTCTACCAAGGCATTGTAGTATTCAGCCTTTGGCTGCATATCAGTGATTTTTGTTTCCAGTTGCTTTAGCTCATGGAACAGCTTTGCAGCATAAGTGGGATTAGTCATGAGTTGATCCAGAGTATCCGGTGTGATGTATGCGCCGTGCTTGCGGATAGTTGGCAATACAATTTCCACCACCCATGCCTCAAAGTCGACAGCGGATGGAAGCTTGGAGCGGAAGATGAGCCGGTAAACATCTGGTTCGGGAATGAATACCAACTCCTGCATCCCTCCATCTGTAGGGGTGGGATGTTTCATCCCACCCTTTGTATGACGGTGAACGGCTTTATGCGGCTCCTGATAGCCCAGCGCCTTTGCCACATCGCTGCCGCAGAAAAGAATATGCCCACTGTCATCCACCGTAGTTCTAATTTTACCGAATTCGCTATTTTCAAAGATTTGCAGTTTCATATAGTTTTACCTCTTTTCTTTCAAAAGTAAAGGCAGAGCCATTTTTCTTGGCTCTGCCTTGTGTAAATTCTGCTTTCTGCTGTTATGAGGCTGTGTTCAGCTTCTTCACCTTAGGGAAAATGCTTTGCTCATAGTTGAGTCCACATTCAAAGATGATTTCCAGCCTATCCTCACCCATAACCTTGATGGTGTCGATGAGCTGGCGGACGAGGGTGTCATTGTAGATATCACTTTGCTCCGGTTCGTTTTCGAGGATTTCCGTGATAACTGCCAGCCGATTTTCAATGGTGTTTTCCGTATTGCACGATTGCCGATATTCTGTCAGCATATCGCAGAGCGCTTTGATTTCGTCTGACATGGCTCGAAGCCGCCCCTCATTTTCGCCCACGGTGTTGTTGCCAATACTCTGCGCTACCAGCTCCATGGTCTGCGCCTTTAGCTCTGCGATGCGGTTTTCTATTTGATCCACATCCACGTCGCCCTTGGCGTTATCCCGAAAGGTTTGGGTAAGCTGTGCGGTAAGATATGGGATCATTTCATG
This sequence comes from Marasmitruncus massiliensis, assembly GCF_900186535.1. Classification (GTDB taxonomy): domain Bacteria; phylum Bacillota; class Clostridia; order Oscillospirales; family Ruminococcaceae; genus Anaerotruncus; species Anaerotruncus massiliensis_A. The sequence goes on along the minus strand of NZ_FYDE01000003.1, from coordinate 189,204 downwards.
GCGGCTGCCCCTTGTGGCGTTAATCGCCTGCATGATTGCTTCGTGGAGACTGCTCTCGTCTATGGTCACCGAGTCTTTGCAGTATTTTGTGCCGTAATCTAGGCGGCTGATGCAGCGCCATACAATCTGTTTTTCGCCGTTGCGCTTGGTCCATGTTGTCCGTTTGTAGGGCGTGAGACATTCTCCGCAGATTAAAAGTTCGCTCAGCGCATATTTTGCACTGTACTTGCTCTGCTCGGTAACGCTTGCCTTGGACACCTTGCGCTTACTGCCGCGCCGTGACCGCTCCTGCTGGGCACGGTCATAGATCTCTCGGCTGACGATGGCTGGGTGATTGTTTTTAATCAGGATTTTGGGCAGCTCACCGTTATTTTTCTTTACCTTTTTACTGATTGGGTCGGTAACATAGGTTTTTTGCAGCAGTACATCGCCGCAGTAACGCTCGTTTTGGAGGATACCTCTCAGAGTGCTTTCTGTCCATTCGCCGCTCTTGGAGTGAGATTTGATACCATCGGCATAAAGGATTTTGGCTATGGCTCCGATGCTTTCGCCTGCAAGGTAGCTGGTATAAATCCGCTTAATAATCTCAGCTTCCTCGGGGATGACCTCCGGCTGACCGTCTGCACCTTTTTTGTAGGCATAGCACTTCTCATATTGGAAAAACACCTTACCCTCCTGCATCGCCATGCGTTTGCCCATTTTGACATTGAGAGAGAGGGAGTTGAGTTCCTCTTGGGCAAGGCTGGCAAGGATCGTGAGCACCACTTCGCTGTTTTCCTCCAGCGTATTGATGTTTTCCTTTTCGAAGATAACGCCCACACCCATCGCCTTGAGCTTACGAACATAGCCGATACTGTCCAGCGTGTTTCTTGCAAATCGGCTGATGGACTTGGTAATAATGAGGTCGATTTTCCCCTTTTTGCAGTGGCGAATCATCTTCATAAAATCGGGGCGTTTTTCTGCCGAAGCCCCTGAGATACCCTCGTCTGCATATGTTCCCGCCAGTGTCCATTGGGGAGTGCGCATAATGAGGTCGGTGTAATAGCTTTTCTGTGCATGGAAGCTGGTGAGCTGTTCTTCAAAATCCGTGGACACACGGCTGTAGGATGCCACACGCATCTGACGGTTTCTTCGCCCTTGCAGCGATAGGCTTTCCGATGCCGGTATGACGATAATTTCTCTTTCTGTGTTACTCATAATTTTGCACTCCTTTCTCCGCTGTGGGAAGCGATATGGTCTGTCCATTTTTAAGTATGAGGGCTGTTGCTGTTGTATGTGCAAGATTTATCTGTGCCGTTATTTCCTTTAGCAGTCTGCTGTTAAGCAAGGAGTCTGAAAGCTGTGCGATTTTTGCTTGTAGTTCCTTTTCATCGCAGTGAGTGTCTTGTATGAGGGCATATTTTTGCGAGGCAAGTGCCATGATGCTTTGCTGAAGCTCAGCAAGGTTGGGGGCTGGCTGGTTCAGCGCAAGGTCGATTTGATTCTGCAACCGCACCACCCCGAGGTCAACCTGCTCTTGGGTAGCCTGCCGAGCTTTTGCAAGCTGCCTGTTGGCAGTAAGGTGATTTTGCAGCTTTTCGATCCCTGCCAGCAGTGTTTCATCGGTCATTGCCACTGCGATATGCTTTCCATCGTTGGGACAGAACCACCGTTCCTCACCGGAGGTTTTCAGGCGCCGCTTTACCTGCGCACCGCAGATGCCGCAGGTAAACAGTGGCTTGAGCAGCTTTATGTCTGCCGATTCGGTGTGGGTATAGGGCTTTGCCATCTGCTGCGCCGCATGGGAAAGGCTGTTTTCTATGATGGCAGGATATTTCTCTGTGCCAAGGTAGTTCTGATTTTGCAGGATACGAGCCACCATGTTTTTGTTCCACTGCGGTTTATCCGGCATATACCGTACTCCCGATTCGGTGAGCTGCTCTGCGATTTTCTTGTAGGACAGCCCCTCGGCATATCGGCTGTAAATCCTGCGGATAATTTCAGCTTCCTGCGGCTGAGTGGTTATTTTACCGTTTTCAACTTTGTACCCATAAGGTAAATATCTGTTTTGTGCCATATCTTCACAACCTTTCTGTCAGCACCAAGCCGCCTATTAAGATAAAATCTACGGTTTGAGTGTCGTGAGCAATGATTTTCTCCACCATCTCATGAAAAAGTGTGGTTTCCATCCCGCTGATGCGGTCGGGACCGTTTTCCATGATTTCCACCAAATCCTCTGTTTTATCCAGCACACCATCTGATTCCTGCTCGGAAAGCAGTCTTGCCTTTGCCACCTTGAGCGACCGGATTTTGCGGTTCAGCTCATCGGTTTGGGATATAAAAAGAGCAGAATCAAGGATGCCTTTGGACAGTAGTCCATTCATCACATGATTCTGCTCGGAAAGCTCTGCTATTTGTTTGTTGAGGGTGCTAATCTCGGGATTGTTTCTGGTTTTTAGCTCCTGCAATTTTTCAAGTCCCGAGAGCATTGGCAGAAGGATACCGGCGTAATTCTGTTTGAGCTTGTTGTATAGTCTAACAAATGCTTCATGCACAGTATCTTCTCTGAGACGTTCACCACCACAGTCAGCTTTATTGTTGTCATGCTGGCGGCACACCCAATATGGGATTTGATTGGTGATCTTTCTGCGGTAGGCTGTGTCGCATTCTTTGCACCTGATTTTGCGGCTGAGTGGATATTCTCCACATTCGCTGTTGATATGTTCGCCGCGCTCTTTCAGCAGAATATTTGCCAGCTCATACTGGATGCGCTCTACAATGGGTTCATGGGTGTTTCTCACATAGTATTTGGGAAGCTCACCCTTATTTTTGCATTTGCGGTATGGCAAGGCATCTTCGCTATATGTCTTTTGCAGGAGCATATCCCCGACGTAACGTTCATTTTTAATAATGTTGGAAATGGCTTGATGCCGCCACTTCATTCTTCCGTTTTTAAACGGGACTGCATCCTCCATCAATACCTGTGCGATGCGTGTAATGCTGCTTCCGCCGAGATATTCAGTAAAAATCCTGCAGACAATCTCTACCTCTGGTTCGTAGACTACAAGCTGATTCTCTATGAGCCGATAACCGTAGGGAGGATTCGAGGACACATAGACACCTTTTTCCATTCGCATCCGATTGCCTTTTTTGCAGTTCTTCGAAATACTGAGCGATTCTTCTTGTGCGAACAGGGAGTATAGGGTCAGTAGGTTTTCACTGGTCAGCGTTGCGGTATCAAGGTTTTCCTTTTCGAAGTAAACCGTTACGCCCATATCCTTCAGCTCTCGAATGACGCGGATGGCATCCAGCGTATTTCGTGCGAAGCGGCTGGTGGACTTGGTGATGATACGGTCGATTTTGCCCTTTTGACAATCGGCAAGCATTCTACTAAAATCATCTCGCTTGTCGGTGGATACGCCCGAAACCGCTTCGTCCGCATAAATCTCAGCAAGCTCCCAGCCACTGTTTTTCTCTATCAGCCTTTGGTAGTAGTTGACCTGGGCAGAAAAAGAGTTAAGCTGATCGGCGGAGTCACTGCTGACACGGGCATATCCTGCAACACGGAGCTTTGTGTGAATTTCCGTTGCGGTTGCCTTTATGCGTATAATTTCCCTTTCGGGAGTCAGAGCACTGGAGCCCTGTGTTATCAATGTATTCATGGTTTTTCGCCTCCTTTCTTAGTCACCAACACTACCACAACGAGAGTTCAAAAGCTATACCCAATCCTACCAAAGATAAATAAATGCGAGTTCATTTTGAGAAGCAATGCGTTGAGCCGTTTTGTCCGCCTCCGCTCGGGTGATGATACCCTTTTGAAGCAGAGTAAAAAGCATCTCTACCATCACTGCAAACTGGTTTTGGCTGATTTTTTCTATCTGCATGAAGATTCCTCCGTTTCGGTTATAAAAAATGCGCCGGGGTAAGCCCGACGCTGATTTTCAGTGCCTCATCAACTCTGCTAAGGGATTGATTGTTAAGCCTGCCCACACGCTCCCTAAGCCGGCTACGGTCAATGGTTCGTATCTGTTCTAACAAAGCTACGGAGCGTTTACTCAATGTGTCAACCCCATGGATTTCCACATGAGTGGGAAGAGGCTTTTTATACTGAGCCGTAATTGCTGCAACTATAATTGTGGGGCTATATCGGTTTCCAATATTGTTTTGCAAAACCAATACCGGACGAACACCTCCTTGCTCTGATCCAATAACGGGACTTAAATCAGCAAAGTACACTTCGCCACGATAAATATCAGTTTTCTCTTTCTGCATGATATGTAACCTCCTTTGATATTCTTAATATCACAAAAATAGGGATCGCCCTGTTTTGGGCAGAGCGATCCCCATTGCTTCTAACATTAAGTCTTACTTTTTCTGTGCTTAATTCGACACTACTCCCCAAGCACGAAATGGCGACAACCTAAACTGCGGTTAGCTACACCGCATCATGGGACTTTCACCCCCACCGGGATCTCCGCTGGCTGCCCTCCTTTGTTGCGACGGTTTTTTCACGCTCGACTTTAGGACGGGACAGAAGTATCATTGTAGGCTGACGGGATCATTGCGAAACAGGCTGCCAAAGCCTGTTTTACGGTCGGATGGGTAACGCTTTGCACCTTATTTGGCCGTCTTTGATGGGTATGGCAGAAAACAACACGAACAAGTGAAATAGTGGTTTCGTTTTTTCTGCTGTAACCCACAGGTGGTCTTGGCGCATCCTCCGAGGTCGCTGCTCCGCTCGTCACGGAACCGTCAGCTAACGTATTTAGGTCATCGGATATTCAGTTTTCAAGGTGCGGTGGGGGAATGAGAAAAGAGCCCCTCACTGCGTAGGCAGCGAGAAGCCCTTTTCTACAACCCTATTTCAAAACTTTTTTAATTCTGAGGTATTTTTTTGAAATGGCGTTCTGTGAACAGCCTTTGAAAAGTGCGATTTCTGTCTGTGTATGTCCGTCTATAGCGAGCAGTGTCAGTAGCTCCAAGTCCTCATATGAGAGCTTTCGAAGCTTGTCCAACAGGCGAGGATTATCAATTTCCTCCACCCAGCCGTATCTGCCGCCCATTGCAGATTCATCAAGGCTGACAGAAAAAGTCGCGAACTTACGAAGCAGTGAGGACTGCTCTCGGCTGTCCTCTCCGGCAATGACCTCTGCCGGGAGGCTCTGCGTATGGTTCATAAATCTGCGGCGGCTGCAAAACCAGTTCAGATCAAATTTATACAGCTCTTCAATGTCCGCTGTGGTCATGCCCACGGCTTTGTACTCGTCGCGCAGCTTCGACCATTCACGGTCAAAATCTCGTTTTTCCTTTGCGTAATTAAATGCCATAAGGCTTTCCTCCGTCTTTCTGAAATTTTGATGGTGAATCAAAACGTCAGAAGCGGAGGGGCTCGTACATTAACAAAGATGTGGTGTAATGGATATGTAGTCACGGTGCCAGCTCCTTTTTATGGGAACCTCACACCGCACTTTTTAAATAATAAAAAGACGGCAGGCGAGGTTCACCCGGTTGGGTGTTCCTCCGCGCTGTCGTCTAAGCAATCTGGCGGACTTGGATATAGTAAACGCTATGCTACTTGGTGATTACTCTTTTCAAATTCAATATGGATTTTTTCTGTAATTCCATCACCGGCGGTATAGCTAAGATTAAGTCCGTCCGGCGGTATTTCAATGAATGTTATCTTGTTTCCGTCCTTAATGCTGAGAATACCCGCCAGTTCATCAAGCTTGCCAATGAGCTTTCCGTGTTTTGTACGAATATCTTTTTCCACCACAGTTCCCTCCTTTTTAGTCCCAAATTCTAATCAACGATTAAAGTCGATTAGTGTGTAATTACACTTCAATAAATAGTATAAATGTTGACATTTATCTAATAGAGCAATATAATATTGTTTAATTATAAATATCTTCGGATTTAGTTGTAGTTTATTGCTGTGCCAAACTTCGCTAACCGTTGATATAAGAATAACAGGGTTGTCCGAAAATTCCTTTCCCCTGTGTTTCCCCTGTTTTTACCTCAAATTTTCCGATAAGGGAGTGGCAGCTAATGAATAGCTTATGTTTTGGGACATTTGCAAGGATAGTGCAAAGCGCAATACAAAAGCCCGATAGCAATCAGGCTGTCGCTGAATTGCTAATGGGCTTAATAACAGATAAGGCTTTGGATGGGCAATTAAGCCCCGATTACTCAACGAGTGCTAAAAAAATCAGCAGGTTATTTAACTTCAAAGATGACGTACATGGGGACATTATTGCACTTGCATCAACTGAAAAGATTATAGAGTCTATGCCAGAGAGTTTTGTCTCAAAGGTGGTTCCCTACTTGAAGCCTACGCAAATTGAAGATATGAAAGAAAGCCTGCGCAGGCTAATTGATGGTGATATGAGCATCGCACCAAACAAGAAGAAAGACCTGTTATCTCTTGTTGATAAAGATGACCTTTCATGTTTCTTGTCTGAGGTCTACTTGTATGCCCTCAACAGGTCAAACAAAGCCGCAGTTGGCAAATATGACATGGAGGTTGCGACAGAGATTGCACCGGACGACATAGCATTATTGAATAAAATCTATTCCAAATATCCTCGTCCAAAAGAAATGGTTGTACCCAACGAGCCAACTGACGAAGAACTGGCATATATAACTCAATTATTGGAAGCATATGCCGAAGCAGCGGGTGTCACCGAGTTATCGCGATCAGCATTAAGTGGTTATCCGAAATACAATAATGACCTGCGGCAAAGAAGAAAGGAATACTATGCCGCTGAAACGATTCGTCGCGGTACACGGGAGGTGTTCAAAGAATCGGATGCTGACCAGTTCGAATTGCTCAAAGAAGAAACCTATGATGGCATCTTTGACATACACTCACAAGATTATAAAAGCGGCTATGATCGTCTTTTAAAGGTAATGACACAGGTTTCTTCCATTCAGATAAACAAGTGCTCCCTCAGTAAGCTGCCAGAATGGATTGGGAACAAGGAGAAAAAAGGTGTCTGCCACATTCTCGCGAATGATGGCAGAATTAGCTGGGTGGTGCGTGATGAATAATATATTTAATACATCGTTTGAAATTTCGCTTCGTGTGTTGCTCACGCTTGAATCTGCGCCTTTACAATGGTGGACGGCAGATTTGATTGCCGCATCAGACTTTATTACTGTTTATAGCGGGGATTTCGACATTGCTACTGAAAACCTGCATGGCGTAAACAGTTTTAAGTACAGTGAGTTTGCTTTGCGCCGAGAGATGGTAAAGGAAGCCCTTAAAGCTTTGGTAGCTCGAAAACTTACAGATGTAAAATTGGGTCAAGATGGATTTGTATACACACTTAGCAAAAGTGGAGGCGATTATTGCGGTAAAATTGAAAGCAGTTACGCACAGAGTTACCGTGAATTAGCGGCAATTGTGCGTGAAAGCTTTGCTGATAAAACCGATAGAGAGATTTTGAGATTGATAAATCGAAACTCAATATCCTCGCTCAGAGGGGGAAACTATAATGGATAGATTCTACATTAAAAAGTTGACAGTAACTGGTCAAGGTAAAGAACCTTCTATTATTACCTTTGGTAAAGGATTGAACATTGTTTGTGGTCCTTCTGATACGGGAAAAAGCTATATCATTGAATGTATCGACTATATTTTTGGCGGAAGTACCATACCCATCGACCCTAAAGAGGGCTATGATTGCGTCAAGATGATTGTTGAAACATCGCAAGGCACTGTCACAGCGGAACGGTTTTTTAATACCAATAAGTTGAGCGTTAGCAGCACCGACCCGCGTGTTGAGACGGGTGAATACGGAACAAGAAGTGGCAAACTGAATGCCAATACCGACCTGTGGCTAAAGCTCATAGGGATTGAGGAACGCCACTCTGTTATATGGAAGAAGACATTTGAAAAGAAAGCCCTTACATGGCGGTATTTCCTACATATGTTTTTGATAAAGGAAGATAGGATTATCCAGCGCTCTTCTATTCTGTTGCCCAATCAAAACACTGCGACTACTGGAGCGCTTGCCTCTCTACTCTATTTGATAACAGGTGAGGACTTTGCTGATGCTGACCCTCGAGAAGAAAAGAAAATACGCGTTGCCCGGAAAGCTGCTGTTGCCGATTACATAAGAGGCCGGCTTGCTTATTTTGCTGACCGGAAAGGTGCGCTGGATGATTTCGATGTGCCCGATTCGATTGACCTACAATCTCAAGTTGAGGATATTATTGACGAGATAAGTCAAACTGAAAATCGCATTGCCGATACTTCTCGCAGAAACAAGAATATCTTACGGCAGATATTCGCACTCAACGAGCAATTGACGGAATGCGATACACTCTACGGCAGATATATCGCATTGCAGAGCCAATATAAGTCAGATGTAAGGCGGTTAGCATTTATCGTTGAGGGAGAATATCGTCAAGCAAACTATCCTGTCAGCGCAAAATGTCCGTTCTGTGATCACGATATTGAGATAGACAGCGAGGCTTCATACATTGAGGCTTCCCATGCTGAACTCCATAGAATACAGCTTCAAATTCAGGATTTATGTGTATCGGAAACGGAGCTTGTTACCGAGCGCCATGAGATAGAAAGTAGAATAGCTTCTCTTAATGCTGAGAAAGAAACAGTCGAGGAATTACTCAACAATGAGTTGAAGCCCAGGGCGGTCATTCTTAAAAAGACACTCGCTGAATACCGTAAGGCTATGGAAGTCCACGATGAGTTTTCGTTTATCAGCAGTTTGGAAATCAGCATGAAAAGTGAACTGTTTGATGCAGAAATGGAGGACGAGGAATCAGAAATTGAATTTAGCATCAAAAGCCGCTTTGACCGCTCTATTTTAGATGTTTTTGATAGACATATCGAAAATGTGCTCAGATCGTGTAAATATGAGGGGTTTGGCTCTGCACGATTAGGGCTAAGCAGCTTCGATGTTCTTGTCAATGAAAAAGATAAAGGCACTTTTGGAAAAGGCTACCGTGCTTTTCTCAATACAGCCTTTGCACTTGCGTTAGCAGCGTTCCTGACAGAGAGTGCGAAATATTCGCCTGGTTTATTGGTCGTGGATTCACCCATACTGTCACTGACAGAACCTTGTGAAGAACTCACATCGGATGAACAGGCTTCCGACTCAATGAAAACTGCACTATTCCAGTACATGACGGAGAACCAAAGCAACGTACAGACAATCATTATAGAAAACAACATCCCTGAAATAGACTATGGAAATGGCACTACCATCATCCGTTTTACCAAAGATGAGACAATAGGTAGATACGGATTTTTAATGGATGCTCGGTGATGAAAGGAAGGTTCCAAAGTGGACAATAAGCAAAACGTTGAAAAATGGGTTTCTATGGACTTTATAACCGACTATCTTGATATAAGCCGTGAAACAATTTTGAAGTGGATAAATCTTCGCGATATGCCTGCGCATAAGGTCGGGCGGCAATGGAAGTTTAAGGTCAGTGATATAGACGAATGGATTCGTAGCGGCGGAGCGGCTGATAAGGCAACTTCTGAAGATGAGAATCAAGATGAATAAGGAGGAAGCGGCTATGGCAAAAGAACTGCAATATACTTCCTCGATAAAAGATATGCCTCTGATGTTTTCCGAGATGAAAAGAACAGCATTACTTTTATGCGAGAATAAAAATGCCGATGAGATTGTTCGGTTGTCAATGGAGAAAAACATATACCAACTTGATAAAGAAAAGCGTCGCCGGGATGTACCTCTACGAATGATAAAGCGGCTACTAACCATCAACCAGCCACTCTTAAAAGTTATCGCGCACGGACGTGATGATGAGGCGAGATTGATTTCGTTTCTTGCACTGATGAAAGCAGATCGGTTACTTTTTGAATATATGTACGAGGTCTATGCAGATAGATTTCAAGCGGGTTTTGACGAGATCACGGATAAAGATTTTTTAGACTTTATAGAGCGTAAGGCACAGAACAGCACAGTTGTTGCAAAGTGGTCTGTGAGTAATCTCGCAAGCGTTCGTAGCAAAATTAAAAGTGCCCTTTGTGATGCAAAACTTGCTAAAAGAAATGGCAATGCTCTATTGATACAGCGCCCTATCATTGATGACACGCTTCGTGTATTGTTTGACGAAACGGATAAAGTATATATCAAGGCAATGCTCATGGAGGTATAGCACATGATGAATTTGAATAAGCGGCTTGACCTCATTGAGCCGAAAATACTTGAAAAGAGTTTTCGCACCGGTCGTGGAACTGCGAATGAGGTCAACTTCTGGATATTCGATTATGACCCCGAGGATGAGATGGCGGTGCGCGCCCATATTGAGTTCTTGGTGAACCGTATAAATGGCAAGAATGACGATGTTAGAATTGTGCATTTTGATTTATACACCCTTATGCTTGATGTGTTGAGGTCAAAGAATTACCTTGACAAGGTGAAGCAGATGGAACAAGCAAAAGGCAGTGATGCCATTATTAACCCGATTAAACGGACGCTCCGACTGACCGAAGACGGCGACTTAATCATTGGGAAAATCGTAGAGAACCTTAAGCCTGAGCAAGATATTATCTTTCTAACGGGCATCGGGAAAGCGTGGCCTATCGTCCGCTCTCATACGATACTTAACAATCTGCACAGCAAGGTAGATAAGAATCCGCTCGTTATGTTCTTCCCAGGTAACTATACAAACGAGCTGCGCCTATTCGGGGAGATTACGGACGATAATTATTATAGAGCGTTCAAGCTCATTGAGAGATAAGGGGTGGAGATATGAAGATTAACGAGATGTTTCATAAACGAATTAGCAGACCAATTCAAGGCGTAGTGAAAATTGGTCAGGATTCACCCGAAATGATAAGGGATGAGCTGGACGAGTACGTCGTTACCAAAGAACTAAACCGTCACTTTGATAAGTTTTTCGAGGGATACCGCAAGGGGACGCAACACCGTACCGACAAGATTGGCGTGTGGATCTCCGGCTTTTTTGGGAGCGGTAAATCACACTTCTTAAAAATACTTTCCTACCTATTGGGAAGTGGTACATATGACGGTCAAAAGGCAATTACTTTCTTTGAGGGCAAAATTGCCGACAGCCGTATTATGGCTGATATGCAGGTTGCCGCCAACACAAGTACGGATGTTATTCTTTTCAATATAGATGCGGAAGCGGATTCCGATTCCAAGACCAACAAAGACCCTATCGTTAAGGTTTTTATGAAGGTCTTTAACAAGATGCAAGGCTTCTGCGGCTCTATGCCATGGATTGCTGATTTAGAGCGGCAGATGGTCAAGGACGGAAAGTATGACGCTTTCCGTGCTCGCTTTAAAGAAATTTCCGGTAATGAGTGGGAAGATGGACGCGAAGATTTCTACTTTGAGCAGGACAATATCGTGCAGGCGTTGGCAGACACTACAAAGATGAGTATCGATGCTGCTCTCTCATGGTACAACAAAGCGGAAGAAAACTACGCTCTCGACATCAACTCCTTTGCCCGTCGGGTACGCGAATATATTGAAGCTAAGCAAACCCAAACCGGAAAGAAGCAGTTTGTTGTTTTTCTGTGCGATGAGGTCGGCCAGTATATTGGCAGCTCCGGTGCGCTCATGCTCAACCTCCAGAACATTGTTGAAGGGCTTGGTAACGAGTGCGGCGGACAAGCTTGGGTTATATGCACCGGGCAGGAAGATATTGACTCCATAACGAATGTGAATCGTGATGCTTTCTCAAAAATTATCGGACGATTTGATACAAGGCTCTCACTGTCCTCAGCGAACGTGGATGAAGTTATCAAAAAAAGGTTGCTTGCTAAAACGGATACGGCGGCTAAAAAGCTGCGCCTTGTTTACGCAGATAAGTCCGCTATCCTTAAAAACCTTATTACCTTTTCGCAGGAAACTCCCGAAAAACGGCTATACGATTCCGCAGAAGAGTTTGCTGATGTATATCCGTTTATCCCCTATCAGTTCAATCTACTGCAAGCCGTATTCAATGGTATCCGTACTCATGGGGCCTCGGGCAAACATCTGTCAGAGGGCGAGCGTTCACTGCTCAATGCGTTCCAAGAGGCTGCCATGCAGTATGCAAACTTCGAGGACGGAGTTCTGATACCTTTTGACGCTTTTTATCGGACGGTCGAAACATTCCTCGATCACAATATTCGCAAGGTAATTTTAGACGCGGAGGAGAGCGCGGAGCGCGGTGGTGCGTTGCAGGCGTATGATGTTGAAGTTCTTAAGGTTCTGTTTATGGTGAAGTACATCCCCAATGTTCTTCCTGCAAATCTTGAAAACATCACCACCATCATGCTGCAAAATATTGACCAGGATAAAATTGAAGCAAAGAAGAAAGTGGATGCTTCTCTGCGCCGCTTGGAAGAGCAAAAATTGATTAGCAAAAACGGTGATGTTTTCATCTTCCTTACCAACGAGGAGCAAGACATCAACCGTGAAATTCGGGAAATTCGCATAGAGCAGTCGGAAATTATAGATAAAGTGGGCGGCGAAATCTTCTCCGTCCTATTTGGCTTGAACAAAAAATTCCGTTACAACGAGCGCTATGACTTTGGCTTTAATACTATAATTGACGACCGCCCCATCGGAGCACAGAAAGAAGAAATCGGGCTAAAAGTAATCACCCCGATATATGCCCATGGTGGTGCTGATGACATGGAGATGAAAGGCATCTCCATTCGTGAGCGTAATGTCGTTGTAGCCATGCCCCCCGACACTGGTTTCTTGGAGGAAATGGAACAGTCCCTTCAAATCGAAACCTATATTCGTAGAAATTCTGGCAGAACAGCAACGAGCGAGGCAGAGATAATCAAGGTAACTAAAACACAAGAAGGTCGGCAGAGAGCCGAACGCTGCCGTGACCTGATTGTGGAGTCGCTCAAAACGGCGGCAATCTATGTGAATGGTATTCGTCTTGACATAAAAGAAAAACAGCCGGAGCAGCGCATTAACGATGCATTCCGAACCTTGATTGAGGGCATCTACACAAAGCAGAACTACATTGTCAGCCCATACCTCACAGCAGACAGCCTCCGTGAAATCCTCACGGCAAAGGATAATCAACTCACTCTTGACGGTATGCAGCAAACCCCGCCAAATCACCTTGCGCTGACCGAGATGCTTGAAGTTATCGAGCGCAGCCATTTCAAGAATCTAGCTGTTACCATGCGGAGTATTACGGAGCAGTTTAGCAAGATTCCATATGGATGGAAAGACATGGACATTGCGGGAATCGTATTGACGCTGTTCAAAAATCAGAAGATCCGCTTTGAGATGAACGGTGAGAATATCTCTACAAGCGATTTGAGCGTTATTAACTACATCACCAAGCGTGAATACCTCGACCGCCTTGTGGTGAAGTGGAGAGATATTGTCAACCCTTCACTTCTGGCAAATGCAAAAAATCTCGCAAAAGAAGTGTTTGGAAGAAGCGATGTCCCGAGTGATGAAGATGGCTTGATGCTTCGCATTAAGGACTTTGCTGCCGCTGAACTCTCCGGAAATAGTGACAGCATAAAAGATTTGCTTCACGAGTACAGTAATACCCGCTATCCGGGCAAGGCAGTATTGGAGAATGGCAAAAAACTTTTAGAGGAAATTGACCGTATCAAAGATATTAAAGCATTCTACGAGTATCTGCAGCGTGAAAAAGATGCATTACTCGACTACGAAGAAGATGTTCAGGATGTGAAAAAGTTCTTCAAGAACCAACGCCCTATCTTCGACAATGCCTTAAAGATGCTTGCCATTTACGAGGGCAACCGTTCCTATGTGCTTGATCCTGAGACAATCACATTGGTCGAGCAAATTGAAAAAATTACGCGCCTACAGTCGCCTTACTCTGAAATCCACAAGCTTCCTGAGCTCATAGAGCAATTTACAAATCGCTTTGCTCAGTTGTTGGAAGATGAGTGTGAGCCTATTCGCGCAAGCATAAACACGGATTGGGAAATCACCAGCACTGACCTGAACCAACGCTCGTTTAAGGATAAGTACGCCGAGAAAGTGCGCAAAGACTTTAGTGCGCTGATTGACAGGCTTTCTCACGCCAACAACATTTACGAAGCGATTGCCATGCAAACTGAAAGCGACCGCATGAAGCAGCGGTTTATTCAGATGTTTATCGATGAGGAGGCTCGTCTTGCCGCCGCTGCGGCCAAGGCCGGCGATGATGTGCCGTCCCCTCCCATTCATAAGACAAAAACAGTGAGTGCAAAGGTGCTGTTCGGTGGTACGAACCAGATTTCAAGCAGGCAGGATATTGACCGTCTGCTTGACGAGCTGCGAAAGAAGCTTGAAGCGCAGCTTGAGGATGACACGACGATACAGATTATTTAATTCGCTAAAAGAGACACACGAAAGGTTGTGGTTAAAATGAAGAAAATATCTAATCCTTTAACGATAATTGGTATCTTTGCCGGGATTGCAGAGGTAGCGGGAACTGCCGTACTTCCACTTGTTTCTTCTGAATTGCAGCGTATTTTCATTTGGTATGTGATGGGCTTTCCAGTTCTACTTGTTGTCATCTTTTTCCTGACACTTAACCGCAACCACAAAGTCCTCTACGCTCCAAGCGACTTTTCTAACGAAGATAACTTTATGCAATTGTTAAGTGCGGCAAAAGTTGACAAGAAAATTGAAGAGGTCAAGCTAAATAACCCCAATATTGCGGATGAACTGGAAAGCATTCAACTGTCTTTATTGAATAATATCTCTGTAAATAATTCGCAGAAATATGATAAGTTCATTAAAGTAATACAAATAATGTCTGTTAAGAACAATGGCGTTACTGCCTCCGAATTAGCTGATGAATTAGCTATATCACGCGCATACGCCCACAGAATTTTACAGGAATTGCTCGAAAATGGCCTTATTACTTACATAAATGAGACTTTGCCAAATGGAGAGACCTCAAGAAAAATAAAACGTTATGTTGTCCTTGATAAGGGGGATATATAGAATGGATAAAACAGCGATAAGAAATTATGCCGTTGAAGCTCGCCGCAAACTAATTGAAGCGGTGAAGCTGAAGGCGCAGCAACTATATATATTTGAGGACAGCGCAAAAACCCTGCGCCCCGGTGCGGAGATTGAACGCCTGCAGGCAGACGGCATCTTCCTGTCCGCTGATCAGCTAAATGCTCGCAGACGGCTGTATGACGAGCTGCTGCATGAAGATATGCCATATAAGCCCGCAATCTACAACCGTGTTATGGAAAGCGTAGCTTGCACATGGTTCAACCGCTTGATTGCGCTGCGGATTATGGAGGTCAACGAGTGGCTGCCCTCCAACACCCGCATTTTGTCGAGCCAAGAGCCGGGGCGTGTGGAGCCCGATGCCTTGCGCGAGGTTGAACACCTTGATTATGTGAATCAAGCAAAAGTCGCTGAATTAAGAGCGGATACGGGTATAAACGCTTCCGAGAAGCTGTACAAGTACATCCTTATTTCTCAGTGCAACGCCTTGCATAAAATACTGCCGGGTATGTTTGAGAAAGAGAATGACTACACGGAGCTTCTCTTGCCCGATGCGCTGCTATCCAAAGGCGGCATCGTCCATGACCTTGTGAACATGATTCATGAGGACAATTTTCATATGGAAAAGCAGGGGCAGATTGAAATTATAGGCTGGCTGTACCAGTTTTATATCTCTGAGAAAAAAGATGAGGTATTTGCCGGGCTGAAAAAGAATGTGAAGATCAATAAAGACACCATCCCCGCTGCTACACAGCTTTTCACACCGCAGTGGATTGTAAAATACATGGTGGAGAACAGCTTGGGACGGCTGTGGCTCGACCGTGACAAGACTGAATCGGGATTGTCCGACGATATCATGAACGCCAGCTATTATGGCTGGAAATATTACGTTGAGGATGCGGAGCAAACCCCAGAGGTTGCAGAGCAGCTGCGTCTCCTGCGCTCTCAAAGCTCCATCAAACGTCCGGAGGATATCAAGCTGATTGACCCCTGCATGGGCAGCGGTCATATCTTGGTGTACGCTTTCGAGGTGCTGTATCAAATTTATCTGAGTCAGGGCTACGCTGAGCGTGAGATACCCAATCTGATTTTGCAAAATAATCTCTATGGTCTGGATGTTGATGACCGTGCCGGTCAGCTTGCCTATTTTGCTCTGATGATAAAGGCACGGAGCTACAACCGGCGTTTTTTCCGTCAGAATACTATTCCTCAGCCGATGGTTTACAGCTTCCCCGAACGAAAATGGTTTATCGTAGGCATTGAAAAATGGCTTGGCGTTAGCATGGCCGGAAGCGACAGAAAGGCCGCATATCAGGACTTGCTGTGTCTTGCAGAAATTTTGGGCGACGATAAAGGCAAGACCTTCGGCTCTGCCATAAAAATTGAGCGTGAGATTGATTTCGGGCGGCTTAGAAAATATGTCCATGACTTTGCAACCGGGCAAATAGCGATGGACGACACTGATTTTATGTCGCAGGCAGAACACCTTGATGCCCTGATTGATATCGCTGAAGTTCTTGTACAAAAGTATGATGTGGTAGTGACGAACCCACCTTATATGGGTAGTTCAGGTATGGATGCAAACCTGTCAGAGTATGTGAAGAAGCATTATCCGGATAGCAAGAGTGATATGAGTACAGTTTTCATGGAAAAGGCATTGGAATTATGCAATTCTTACGGCTATATGTCAATGATTAACATCCCTGTTTGGATGTTTTTATCAAGCTATGAAAAATTGAGATATAAACTCTTTCAAGACAGAACAATAATAGATATGCTTCACTTGGGAAGGGGCATATTTGGGGCGGATTTCGGAACAACCGCATTTGTAATTAACAAACACAAGATTATTTCATATGTTGCAAATTATCATCGCCTTTTTTTTAAACAAGGAGCCGTCGATAACGTTGAAAAAAAAGAACAATGGTTTTTTGATGGAATTGGAAAGTTTACTGCTCAACAGGAAAACTTTTTGCAAATTCCATGTGCTCCTTTGGCTTATTGGGTTAGTAAGAAGTTTATTGAAAACTTTGATAACGGAGTAAGCGTTGATACTCTTAGCGACTTTACAGGCTCTCAGCATAAAACAGCAGATAATGATAGATTTCTACGAACATGGTGGGAAGTATTCGGAACAGATATAGGCAAGGAGGGCAAGTGGCAATTCTATACCAAAGGTGGAGAATTTAGGCGTTGGTATGGCAATATTGAGTTAGTTATAGATTGGTCACCTACAGCTATCTCCTTTTATCAAAATAATCCAACATCTAATCTCCTTGCGGATAAATATAGGTTCAAGGAAGGGGTTACATATACCTCTTTGAGTAGTTCTGTAAACGGATTTAGATATTTGGTTCCAAATTCGATATTTGATATAAAAGGACCTTCGATCGTAAATGTGAAGCATTTGTATTATGTGCTTGCACTGTTTAATACAAAGATAGCAACGCTTTACTTAAAAACTTTTAACGCAACAATTACCCTGCAAGTCAAAGATGTAAAAGCAATGCCTGTTATTGTTGATAATGCCTGGTTAGGTGATGTTGAAACTATATCCAAATCGTGCGTTGATATTTCGAGAGCAGATTGGGACAGCTTTGAAACCTCATGGGATTTCAAAACGCATCCTCTGGTGCAACTATCAATGGCTGGAGCATTCTCTTGGGGGGATGATGAGCCCACCAAACGCCTTAGTTCAGCCTACAAAGCGTGGGAAATGTTATGTGAGGGTCGTTTTTCTCAGCTTAAAGTCAACGAGGAAGAACTCAACCGTATTTTCATCGATATATACGGCTTGCAGGATGAGCTTACGCCAGGGGTCGAGGACAAGGATGTCACCATCCGCAAAGCTGACCTTGGGCGGGATATCCGCAGCTTTATCAGCTATGCTGTGGGCTGTATGTTCGGGCGGTATAGCTTGGACCAGCCGGGGCTTGTGTTTGCCGGCGGCCAGTTTGATAAACAGCGCTATAAAACCTATCTGCCCGAGGAGGACAACGTCCTCCCCATCGGCAGCGCCGACTACTTTGAGGATGATATTGTTGTCCGCTTTGTTGAGTTCGTCCGCACAGTATACGGTAACGATACGCTAAGTGAGAATCTGAATTTTATTGCCGATGCCCTCTACCCCACCGGCAATGGCTCGGCACAGGAGAAAATACGTCGCTATTTTCTGAACGATTTTTACAAGGATCATTTGAAAATATATCAGAAAAGACCTATCTATTGGCTGCTTGACAGCGGCAAAAAGGATGGGTTTAAGGCGCTGTTCTATCTTCACAGATATGACAAGTATACCATCGCGCGAGTGCGTACAGACTATCTGCACCCGCTCCAGCGAAAATATGAAGCAGAAATCAAGCGGTTAGAAATGCTGGCAACAGCCACCGACAACGCCCGGGACAAAGCCGCCTATCGCAAGGAAATTGACGCTTTGCAAGCCAAGATTGACGAGTGCCGCGCCTATGACCAGGTGGTATCGCATATCGCCCATCAGCAGATTGAGCTTGACTTCGATGACGGCGTAAAGGTCAACTACGAGAAGTTCCAAGGCGTGGAAGTACCGAAGGACAACGGCAAAACAGAGAAGATGGATTTATTAGCAAAAATTTGAGGCATAATAAAAGTATTTATATTGAGAGGAGCGATTATCATGTCACTGAAAAAAATAAGTTTGGAGAATTTTACTGTATTTAGCAAAATGGAAATTGATTTTTGCGATGGGATCAATGTTTTTATTGGGGAAAATGGAACTGGAAAAACCCATATTATTAAATTGCTTTACGCTGCTTGTCAAGCTGCCCAATCAAAAAAAACAGGGATAGACTTCCAAACAAAGATAGTAAAAGTATTTCGTCCTGACGAGTTTTCTTTGCTGCGCTTATCAAAACGCGGTGTCGGGGCAAGCAATTCATCTGTAAAAGTATTTTCAAACAAAAGCAATTTAGTGCTGTCGTTTCATTCTAAGTTTAAAAAGAATGTAGAAACAACAGGTTCTGAAAAATGGGAAAAAGAGTTTGCAGAATTAACAAGCACTTTTATTCCAGCTAAAGAAATATTGTCTCACTCCCGCAATCTGGTACAAGCCATTAATGCTGGCAATGTTGATTTTGATGACACTTATAAGGATATTATTTCTGCTGCAAGTGTGAATGTGAGCCGTGGACCTGATAATGAGCGTAAGACGAAATATTTAAGGCGGCTTCAGACAATAACCCAGGGCAGAGTTAAAATCGAAAATGAGGAATTTTATCTTTTGCCGACTGGTCAGTCTCAATCAAAACTTGAGTTTCAATTAGTTGCGGAAGGTCTTAGAAAAATAGCTCTTTTATGGCAGTTAATAAAAAATGGAACTTTAGAAAAAGGGTCTGTTCTTTTTTGGGATGAACCTGAGGCAAATATTAATCCGCAAAATATTCCAGCTATTGTTGATCTCCTTTTAGATTTGCAGAAAGATGGGGTTCAAATATTTATTGCAACACACGATTATTTTTTAGCTAAATACCTTGATGCCAGAAAAACAAAAGAAAACCACATTCTTTATCACGCTTTGTATAAGTCAAATGATTCTATCCAGCATGAAAGCGAAAGCGACTTCGCTTTGCTGGAAAACAACAGCATATTGAAACAATCCATCGACTTATACAAGGAAGAAGTAAAGAAGGTGATGGAATGAAAATCACCATTGATGAGTCTGGTTTGTGCTTTGGTGAATATGAAAAGTCACAGTTATTTCATGCAGAAAAATCAGCTGCCTATATTTCTTTAGGAAAGGGAGTCGCAACAGTTGAGTTTGTGCTATACAAGAAGGACGATAACATCTTTATGGTTGAAGCAAAGTCGAGTTCGCCTCAGCCCAGTAATCAAGCAGATTTTGATTCCTTCATTGATGAAATCTTTATCAAAGTTGCACACTCGATTGATTTGTATTTCGGCTTAGTGCTGAAACGAATCCATGATAGTGCAAATGATATGCCTGATTGTTTTAAGACAGCCGATTATTCTAAAGCTAACATTAAATTTGTATTGGTAATTAACGGACATAGAACAGAGTGGTTACCCCCAATTACAGATGCATTAACAAGGAAGCTTAAAAGGCAGATTAAGACATGGGGATTAGACGTTGTCGCAATAAATCATTTGCAAGCCAGGGAGTATGGCTTGTTAAAGTGCTAGTAGCGGGGTGGCCTACATAATGAACCTAACCGAAGTTAAAAAATCCTTAGAGCGACAGTTTGCCCGCGAGCTCATGCAGGGCAGTAAACGCAACATCGTATTTTGGTACGATGAGGAAGGTGTTTTCGCCGATTCCATTGATACGCTGTCGCTCGATAATGTGAAGATTATTAAGCTTTACGGCAACAATATGTTTGCTATGAAGCTGTACATAGAGGAGACTGACCGCAAGAGCAATCTGTTGGTCTACTCTCCTTTGCCTCGCCCTGCTAACCGGGAAAATTGGCTGACGGACACCATCAAATATAGTCAGACATTCTCTACGGATGAAACCTCACTCATATTGCTTAACTACAAAATTGACAATGCTCTCCGAAGCGTGGTTACCAAGTACAAGCTGTTCTTCCGCAGCAACGAGCGGAGCAAACGGTTTGAGGGCTATGCCCTTGCGCCCTATTCGGAGCCGAAAATTGATCTCGGCGTATTGTCTGCGCTCTGTAAACTGCCTGCCCCAAACCTTGATAATGTGGTACGAATCCTACTCACCGAAATGGCAAGCGGAGAAACCACAATTTATGACAGCATTGCTAAGTTTGGCAATCTTGACGCGTTTTGGTCATTGGTCAATAAGTTCTATGGCTATAAGTTCACAGAGCAGAGCCTCGAAAGATTGGCCATCCTGCTGCTATGCAGTCATTTCTCCCATAGCATCAACGGGAATATGCCGAAAGAATGGGATGTTTATGTTTCGGACAACCCTAACTGCTACGTTTTTGTAGACAATTTTATGAAAAACAGTGAGTTGGTCGAGGATTATAATAACCTCGCCAACTTCGTTGCGAATAAACTGGCATTATCAGAGCGTACTGCGAAATGGACGATTGACCAAATTACTGACTGCGACACCTTTGAAGAATTTGACACCAGCATTATCAACCGTATAACCGCAAACATCACACAGAATGCGGGAGAATACGGTCATTACCGCAAGATAATCAACAGCAGAAAAAATCGCCGCTATTATTCTCAGTTTGAAAAAGAGTACGATGTGTTGCTCTATGCCTGTGAATACCTTGAACTGGCATTAACTTACAAGGACTTGCAAGGTGCGAACACGCTATCACTCTTTGATAACTATGTGAAAAGCTATTATAAGTTAGACTCCAGCTATCGACACTTCCTCTTTGCGTATGACAGACTTGATGATAATAGTGACTACACTCTCCTCTTTGATATGATTGAAAACAGCTATACTAATTGGTATCTGAACGACCTATCCATGAAATGGTGTGCCCTTTGGGATGATGAGAGTACCTGGCAGTTGCCTGGAATCACATCTCAGCAAGGATTCTATGAAAAATATGCCCGCCGATTTGTGACTGACAATGAGCGGTTGGTTGTTATCATTTCCGATGCCCTGCGCTATGAGTCTGCCGTTGAGCTGAATAATATCCTCAACCGAGAGCAAAAAGGTGCAAGTGAGCTTGATGTGATGCTGGGTGTTATTCCCTCTTACACAGCGTTGGGCATGGCTTCGCTTCTGCCCCATAAGCAGCTTGATATTACTGATAAAGCCGACTTCGAGATACAGGGAATATCAACAGAGGGAACGGAAAACCGAACCAAAATTCTCCGCTTGGCAAAACAAGAAGCCATCGCTATTCAATACGATGATGTAATGGCTCTTAAAAAGCCGCAGCTCAGCGAGACTCTTTCGGGCATGAAGCTGATTTATATTTATCACAACACAATTGATGCGCGTGGAGACAATGCGCCAACTGAAAATGAAGTGTTCGAAGCAACCGATAAGGCTTTTAAGGAATTGTCGGGGCTTGTGCGCAAGCTCCGTAATGATATCAGTGCAATCAATATCGTCATAACTGCTGATCACGGATATATCTATCGCCAGACACCACTTGCCGAGCGAGATAAGACCCCAAAAGAAAATATGGCGGGTATCAAGTCAAAGCGCCGCTTTATTTTGGCACAGGAAAACATAGAGAAGCAAGGCACTCAAAACTTCTCGATGGAATATCTTACGAAAAATAGTAATGGGATGTATGCGATATTGCCGCGTGCTACCAATTGCTTTAAGGTTCAGGGTGCAGGGAGCCGCTATGTTCACGGTGGCGCCGCTTTGCAAGAGGTTGCTATTCCGGTTATCCGCTTCAAGAGTGATAAAAACCTGAGCCGCTCCATGAGTGCCAAAAAGGTGTCTTTGCGCTTGACCGACCTCTCAAGAAAAATTACGAGTGTGATTACACATTTTACCTTCTTCCAGAATGAGCCGGTTGACGAAAAGCATTTACCGCTTCGTATCACAGCATACTTTGCCGATGAAGCCGGAAACCGTATTTCAAATGAGAATATCATCATTGCAGAAAGCACCAGCGGTAAGCCGGAAGAACGGACATATAAAGAAAAATTCACTCTCAAAGACATGGCATATGACAAGGGTGCGTCCTATTACCTAATACTCAAAGATGAGGACGAGCTTGTGAACTCCGAGATGGAGCGGATTCCGTTTGTTATCGACCTTATCTTTGGTGGCAGTATACGCTTTTGAAAGGTAGGTATTTGATATGGCTGAGAACTTAAACAACTCGCTAAAGGAAGCCTTTTCGGGCAAGATTGTCCGAAAAGACTTAACTAAAAAAATTAAAGAAGGCGCAAATGTGCCTATTTATGTGCTTGAATACCTGCTTGGGATGTATTGTGCTGCCGATGACGAGGCAAGCATTGAGGCAGGCGTAAGCCGTGTTAAGAATATTTTGGCGGATAATTTCGTGCGTCCAGACGAAGCGGAGAAAATTAAATCCAAAATCCGTGAAATGGGCAGCTATACTGTCATTGACAAGGTGGAGGCCAAACTTGACCCGGACAGCGATACATATCGCGCTGTATTCTCCAACTTAAATTTAAAGAATGTCATTGTTTCTGATTCGTATATCAAGCAGTTTGAAAAACTGTTGTCGGGTGGCATCTGGTGCATTATCCGCATGAACTATAACAGACTTGAGGACAGATACGACGAGTTTGACAATGATGCCCCGAAGGGCAGCAAGAAAAACCGTGTCAGCCCGTTTGAAATAGAGGAATTGACCCCGATTCAACTTCCTCACATGGATATGCAGGAGTTCTTTGAGGGCAGACGGCAATTTACCAAAGACGAGTGGATTGATATACTGCTCCGGAGCGTTGGTATGGAGCCCACACAATTTGAAACCCGAGTAAAGTGGCATTTGCTTGAACGTATTGTGCCACTCGTCGAGAACAACTATAACTTGTGTGAGCTAGGGCCGCGCGGCACAGGAAAATCTCATATCTACAAAGAGATTTCTCCGAACTCAATTCTGATTTCGGGAGGTCAAACCACGGTTGCTAACCTGTTCTATAACATGGGGAATAAAACTATCGGACTTGTCGGTATGTGGGATTGCGTCGCTTTTGATGAGGTCGCTGGAATTACATTCAAGGATAAAGACGGTATCCAAATCATGAAGGACTTCATGGCATCAGGCTCGTTTGCTCGTGGCAAGGAGGAAAAGAACGCAAATGCTTCTATGGTGTTTGTCGGGAATATCAACCAAAGCGTTGATGTGCTGATGAAGACTTCTCATCTATTTGAGCCGTTTCCTGCTGCAATGGCATATGACAGCGCCTTCTTCGACCGTATGCACTACTATCTGCCAGGGTGGGAAATACCGAAAATGCGTCCTGAGTATTTTACGAATGAATATGGATTTATCACTGATTATCTCGCCGAATTTCTGCGGGAAATGAGAAAGCGCTCTTTCGGCGATGCGATTGAGCAATTCTTTCGTTTCGGCAAAGACTTAAATCAACGAGATGTTATCGCTGTTCGTAAAAGTGTATCAGGCCTGTTGAAACTCCTGTATCCTCATGGAGAGTTTGACCGTGACGATGTTGCAGAGGTATTGGAGTATGCCCTTGAGGGACGCCGGCGCGTCAAAGAGCAGCTCAAAAAAATCGGCGGCATGGAGTTTTACGATGTCCATTTTTCATATTTGGACAATAATAGTTTTGATGAACACTTTGTATCTGTGCCAGAGCAAGGTTCAGGCAAGTTGATCCCTGAAGGGCAAGGAAAGTCCGGTCATATATATACCGTTTCCCGCGGCGATACAGGAATGCTTGGCGTTTACAAACTTGAAACCGAGCTTGTAGGCGGTAACGGTAAATTTGAAGTGACGGGCATTGGTTATGACCGCGAAGCAAAAGAAAATCTTAAAACGGCACAAAATTACTTCAAGGCTAATGAGAAGATAATTAGCGGTTCAATCAATATTGACGATAGTAACTTTCTGATGCACGTCGCTGATTGTCAGGGCATCGGCTCTACGCCAGATTTGGCGTTGTGTGCTTTTGTGGCGCTCTGCAGTGCATCCCTTCGAAAGCCTATTCAATCACAGATGTGCGTATTAGGTAATATGAGCATAGGCGGTACCATCAGCAAGGTCGAGGAACTTGCAAGCACCATGCAGGTCTGCCTTGACGCAGGAGCAAAAAAGTTGCTTTTGCCTATGTCCTCGGCTGTCGACATAGGAACTGTGCCCTCAGAATTGTTTGCGAAGTTCCAAACCTCCTTCTATACAAGCCCCGAGGATGCTGTGTTCAAGGCTCTTGGATTG
The DNA here is from genome assembly GCF_900186535.1 of Marasmitruncus massiliensis. Lineage (GTDB taxonomy): Bacteria > Bacillota > Clostridia > Oscillospirales > Ruminococcaceae > Anaerotruncus > Anaerotruncus massiliensis_A. Next base: position 164,432 of record NZ_FYDE01000003.1, on the reverse strand, counting down.
GAGTAGTCCAGGAGACAAAACCATAGAAGACAGAATATTAATTGCTACTTAACAAACAAATTGCTATACGGAGGTAACAAATGTACCATAACCAACTGGACAGATGTTGCAAATAAAGAAACCGCAAATTGATGGATGAAGTGCGTGATGAGATGCCATCGACTTGATGGAGCATCAGCACCTGAAAAGTGAGGATTGCCGTATGCCCTTTACCATTATCCGCAACGATATAACCAAAATGCAGACCGATGCCATTGTCAACGCCGCCAACACCGAGCTTCAAATGGGTGGCGGGGTTTGTGGTGCAATTTTCAAGGCTGCTGGGGTAAAAGAGCTGCAAGCTGCTTGCAATAGGCTCTCGCCAATTCAGACAGGCGAAGCCGTAATCACGCCTGGCTTTGCCCTCTTGTCAAAACATATCATCCATACGGCAGGCCCGGTCTACCGTGACGGTAAGCATGGTGAAGCAGATCTGCTCCGAGCTTGCTACATAAACTCGCTTACCGTGGCGGCGGAGAATGATTGTGAATCCATTGCTTTCCCGCTGATCTCCAGCGGTATATTTGGCTACCCGAAGACGAATGCCTTGCAAGTGGCAACGCAGGCCATACAAGACTATCTTGACGAACATGATATGGATGTATATCTTGCCGTGTTTGATAAAGACGCATTTACTATCAGTGAACAATTGCTGGGCGGTGTAGAAAGCTACATCGATGAGCATTATGTCAATGAACATATAGATCGCCGTCGCGGGATTAGTCTACTGGATGTAGAGCGTTCCGCAATTTTTGCAGAAGAAGCCATGCCCATGCCCATCGCTGCTGCAGCGAAGGGACTGGATGAAGTGATTGAAAACCTCGATGAACCATTTTCGCAAACGCTCCTGCGGTTGATTGATGCCAAGGGTAAAACCGATGTCGAGGTATATAAGCGTGCCAATATCGACCGCCGCCTGTTCTCAAAAATCAGGAGCGGTAAGGCGTATATGCCGAGTAAACGGACCGCAATTGCATTGGCCATTGCCTTGGAGCTGACGCTTAGTGAAACGGAAGATTTTTTGAATCGGGCGGGATATGCTCTCTCCCACAGCCAAAAGTTTGATGTGATTGTTGAGTATTTCATTGTGGGCGGCAGATACGATATCTTTGAAATCAACGAGGTGCTGTTCCATTACGATCAGCCGGTGCTTGGAGGATAAAATCATGGACTACATTTTGATAACGGTATCAACCATAATAGCCGTTGCTTTAATAGCCGGGCTGGTCTTCTATCTAAGAAAAAAATCTAAGCTCAGTGGCAACGATGCTCTGGTTTCCCTAGTATCCTCTTCAAGTGATTCAGGGATGCTTGGTGCAGATCATATTCAAAACAATATAATAGCCATACCGATTGAACTACTGCCAGCAACAACCCACATTGAGGAAAAACGCCTGTTTCAAATCACAGATCAAACGGTGATTTCTCGCATTTCAGAACTAATACCTTTTACATCTCAAACAGGGACAAGACTGATAGCAAACAACGCTCTCAACTCTCTAAAAGGTGTAGAGTTAGTAAAACTGGATATTCCATTTTCACGACTCACGAAGTCGAAAGATGTAGTAGGTGCCGCAAGAGGTTATATCCACGGAGGTAAAGGTGTAGCGGCACAAGCAAATTTAAGTAAAGTTGATATGAGTAAAGTCACAAAAGCTACTACTGTCGCTAATGGTGTTGCAAATGTGATGAATGTCGGGTCTTTAGTGGTCGGGCAATATTATATGTCTGAGATAAGCGCCAAGATGGAAACCATGACAAAGAGCATAGACAAAATCAGTGATTTTCAAAACAGAGAATTTAGAAGCCGGATTCTCGTGTTGCTTCCCTTAGTTGGAGAAATCTCAAAATTCGATTCGGAAATTATGGAAAGTGATACTTTGCGAAACCGCAAATTACATACATTAGATGATTTGAAAGCCGAGGGTGCCCAATTACTCCAACAGGTCAATTTATCTGTTGACGAAGTAATAAAGAAAAATCAAACTCCCAATTACAGGGACTATCAAGAAAAAGTGGATGAGCTTATGCCTTTGCTTGAATATCAGCACATTTTGATAACTGTTTTGGAAGAAATCAGCAAGTTGATCTATCTGCTTGGAAAAGGTGAAAACTCAAGAGAAATGAGCTATTATTCTTTTAATACCTTCTTAGATCAGTCAAATCAGATTAGGTCAAAATTAGAGGATTGGCATAAAAATCAAGTGAATTCGCTCGGGATTGACATGGATAAGAACCGCAGAAACAAAATAGGGATTGAAAGTTTCTTTGCAGCGATACCCAGCCTCATTGATGACAAATGGCGTTACAAGGAACTTGAAGATGGGATGTCTCGAAAAATTAACGCTCAAAAGGCCGGACAGCAATTGATGCTCACTGAGCCTGAAGCCGTATATGATAACGATGTCCAAATTATTATCAAGGATGGAAAATACTTTTACTTGCGAGATTGACAAAATGCCGTTCCATTACAATCAGCCGGTGCTGGGAGGATGCAAAATGTATGTCTGCAACGACCCTGTTTGCGACCCCGTTTGTGATTTTTGTTGGTTTTGCGAACATGATGAAAATGGTGTTCCTAACCACTGCTCCAAGGGCAAGGATGGAGATTTTTGCGACGGGATAGGATACTGTGATGAGTTTAAATGCAGTCTGCATGAATCGCAATCATAATATGTGCAACTAAGTATTTTATGGCGAGCAGCAGACTCGAAATCTTTGAAATCAGCAAAGCGCTGTTCCATTATTACCAACCATGACTGGGAGGATAGATATGTTTTTAATTGACACACAAAATAAAAAGGCGGTTTCCCTTGAAAAGAAATCATTCTCGGAACTCAAATTGTCCGAGCGTTATGATTTGCAGGAGTGGATTGCGGATAATCCGTTGATCCTCGGCGAGAATCTCTTGATAATTCAAAAAGAGTTTGATGGCTTCCCCGACACGAATGAGCGTCTTGATCTCCTCGCCCTTGATGAAAGTGGCAAACTCGTCATCATTGAAAATAAGCTTGACGATTCGGGCAAAGATGTTGTTTGGCAAGCCTTAAAATATGTTTCCTACTGTGCCACATTGACCAAAAGTGAGATTTGCGAGGTTTATCAGAAATATCTTGGAACATCAGCCGTTGCACAGGACAAAATCTCGGAATTTTATGATGGGCAGGATTATGAGAGCATTCGCTTGAATCCTGTGGAGGGCGATCAGCGCATTATTCTCGTTGCCGCGAACTTCCGCAAGGAAGTGACCTCTACCGTTCTTTGGCTACGCAACTATCACGGTGTTGATATTACTTGTATTAAAGTGACGCCGTATAAGGACGACGAAAAGTTATACCTTGACCCCGAGCAGATTATCCCGATGCAAGACATCGGCGATTATCAAATTCGTTTGACGGCAAAAAAACAAGAAGAAACAATTTCATCAAAAGAGGAAGCTACACGCTACAAAACGCGGTATAGATTTTGGGAAACGGCATTGCCTGTACTGCGTTCTAAGACAGGCATTTACAACAATGTTTCTCCTGGAAAGGATAATTGGCTTACCGGAGCAAGCGGTCATAGCGGTGTCGTATTTAATCCGGTTATCAGAATGGATGGAGCGCGGGCGGAGCTGTATATTGACACAGGTGATGATATTCGGAATATGAGTATATATGATGCGCTAAAATCCCAAGAGAGCGAAATTGCCGCCGCTTTCCCCGGTGAGCTTATTTGGCAAGACCTTCCCGGAAAAAGAGCGTGTAGAATCTGCGCTCAGTATCATGATTACGGACTCAACCACGAGGAACATTGGAGCGAGATTATTGACTGGCTTGCAGATAACCTTGCAGCTTTGATAAAAATTTTTAAGCCGTTGCTTGATGGTATTATGAAAGGATAAACCTGCATTGTATGGTTTGCTGCTAACCCATTTATGGGTTAATTGACTTGTCGCTTTCCAAGCGACCTCCAGCCATTCGTAAAGTAGTATCCTAAGAGCATCAAATAAATCTTAGGAGGACTATCACAATGAAAAAAGGACTTACTGAACTGGTTTTTATTCTCGATAAAAGCGGTTCGATGGGTGGCTTGGAGAAGGACACTATCGGCGGCTACAATTCCATGCTGGCTAAGCAGCAGGCTGTCGAGGGCGAGTGCCACATCACAACAGTGCTGTTCGACAACAATTACGAATTGCTCCACGACCGCATTGACATCAAGGCAGTCAGCCCGATTACCGATAAGGAGTATTCTGTCGGTGGTTCCACCGCTCTGCTCGACGCCATCGGTAAAACTATCAAAAAGATCGGCAATGCGCAAAAGCACACTGCCGATGATTATCGTGCCGAAAAAGTAATGTTCGTCATCATCACAGACGGCGAAGAAAATGCCAGTCATGAATACTCCTCTGACAAGGTAAAGGCTCAAATTGAGCGTCAAAAAACAGAGTATCATTGGGAGTTTATTTTCCTTGGTGCGAATATTGATGCTGTCCAGACCGCCGGACGGTTTGGCATCGCTCCTGACAGGGCGGTCGATTATCTGTCCGACAGCGAAGGAACCGAGTTGAACTTCAAAGTAATGAGTGCGGCTGTAACTACTTTCCGAGAAGCGGGCGCGGTAGACAGTGCTTGCTTTGAAGAAATCCGCAAGGACGTTTGCCGGAGGGGAGGTCAAAAATAATGCTCGGAGCAATTATCGGTGACATCGTAGGCTCGGTCTATGAGTGGAACAATATCAAAACAAAGGACTTCCCTCTCTTTCGTGACGACTGCTTTTTCACGGATGATACCGTGATGACCATCGCTACAGCAGACGCTCTTTTGAAAGGCGGGCAGCCCGATGACTTTATAGACTCCTACAAAAAATGGGGTCGGCATTATCCCGATGCGGGCTATGGCAGCCGGTTCGGTCGTTGGATTTTTTCTGATGACCGTGGGCCGTATAACAGTTGGGGCAACGGCTCGGCGATGCGAATTTCACCATGTGCATGGCTTATGGATTGCGGTTTCTGCGCCCGTACAGGTATGTGGCCTTCAAACGGCAGGGAAAGAGCAAAACTATCCGCCGAAGTGACGCACAGCCATCCCGAAGGTATAAAAGGTGCATTGGCTGTGACAGATGCAATATTCATGTGTCGCTTTTACGCCGGCGGTTATGGGGATGATATGGGTAATCCCATAAAAGAACGCTTGAACCTTGAGCAGTATAAAATACAAATCAGAGAACACATCGAGAGTGAATACGGCTACGATCTGAGCAAATCGCTTGACGAGATTCGCCCAACCTATCGGTTTAATGAAAGTTGTCAAGACACCGTTCCCCAAGCAATTACCGCTTTTCTTGAAAGCACGGATTTCGAGGACGCCATCCGCAATGCGATCTCCCTCGGCGGAGATAGCGATACGCTTGCTGCGATTACCGGAAGCATTGCCGAAGCCGCATATGGGGTTCCTGATTGGATAAAGGATAGAGCAATGGATTACCTTGACTCTCCATTGCGTGAGGTTTGCGAACGGTGGACGGAACAGCTTTAATAACTCTAATTCCTGTAAGCATCACAATTTGTTCTAAAAGATGCTCCAGCAGAAGATAGCCTGCTGAGGTGCCTGCACATGGCTCATCTTCAGAAAAAGAAAAAGCTGGAGGCTAACATTACCTTCGAGCCTGCGGATATGCACTGCATTTCCCCTATACACTTTGGATAATTGCTCGAAGGTCAACCTTTGTTTTTAACTGGCTATTCCTTTCTTAATACCTACTACTTGTTCTTTCTCTGTAATAAATCTCTTAGAGTGAGTCCTTCTGGTGGGTTCACTGTGAACCGCAGCTCGGTTCACAAAAAACGCATAGTATCCCCTTGGCGGGAAGCTATGCGTTTTCGTGTTTCATCGGTAGTTTATTTTTTCAAAACGAGCCGATTGCTGGTGTTGCTGCCGTTTTCCCGATAGCGAGGTTCCTTTTCAATCAGTCCCGCTTTGACCAAATCATTCAATGCGCGCTTGACGGTACTGCGAGAGAGATTCATATCGGTAGCAATGGTGTTTACCGCAGGCCAGCAGTCTGATCCATTGCCAGTGCGATCTTTAAGATACATATAGACAGATCTCGCCCGATGAGGAAGTTCATCGGGCGAGGCTGTGTATATACGATTAAAATAGCTCATTTATTCACTCCTTTCACTGGGTTCTGACATGGCTTTTGCGTTTTAGGGGTTCCTGCGTCTGCTCTGCTACAGGGGTATGCAGTATGCCGGTTCCTGTGGGCAGCTCCAGTAGTTCGCCGGTATCCTCATCCACCACCACGCAGGCAGCGTGCTTTCGAGCGATATTTTCCTCCAATACCTGCTTGTCGGCATAGGAAACCTTACGATGAGCACGCTCCGACACGGTATAAGTGCCATCGAAGATAATGCCCCAATCTAAAAACAGGCGCAGCTTAGTTTTCATCGGGTGGGTACCGGTTTTCATCACTACAAAGTTGCCCTTTGGAATGGATTTTAGCTCATCCGCCGTCATCAGCGGGCGTTCCATCATTTGCAATGACTGGCTGGGGTCGTTCTTGCCGCGGCTGATGCTTCCGCTCATAACGGTGCGGCTACCCATTGCCTTGGACAAAATCTCGGCAGTCTGGCTATTGGGTGCGAAGCCGCCGAAGATAGTGTCCTGGCAGTTGTCAACAATTATTTCCGAACCTTCTTTGCCATAGTTTTTTTCGAGTTGCCCAAAGGATTGGATGATCGGCACCATAGTCAACCGGCGCGACCGGCTAGCACTAAAAATCAGCTCCAGTGACTGGATGGCTGGCAACGTGCCTAGCTCGTCACAGTAAAACACAACGCGCTTTTGCAGCTTACCGCCGTTTTCATCGGCCACCGCAAGGATTTCACGGTAGAGCTGCTGAATCATAAGCGATACCATGAAATATTTGGTCAGATCTTCTTCCGGCAAAACAATGAACAGTGCAGACTTTTCCTTGCAGAACTTTTCCGCATCAATAGCGGTATCGAAGCACAAAATTTGTTCCATTTCCGAGTCGAGGAATGAGTTGAGTCGGGACAGAATAGTGGATAGTACTGACATCATAGCCTGCTCAGCGGAGTTGAGAGCAGCACCCGCAAACCAGCGGGTCTTGTGGTCACTCGGCAATTTATCCATGAGGAGCTGAAACTGGCTCTTGCCCTTGACATTGGATGGGCCAATCAAATCCTGCACCAGCTTGAACACGCTGACAATGTGTCGGCAGTCCACCTTTTTGCCATCCACCTCAGTGGGCGGCAGATATTCCGCAATCAGTAGAATAACCGAAGTGAGCAAGCCCTCCGCCGCATCGTAAAAGAATTGATTTTGACCAAAGTTTTCATCCCCGGCATTGATGATGGTCTTAGCGATAATCTTGGCATATTTCTCCGCTTTCGACTTTGCCACAAGGTTGTTTTCATCGGCGCGATAGACATCCATATATTTGTTGACAAGATGCAGCATATTATTGCCGTCTGAGCGGGTGGGATTACGGAGATCGATGACCGCCACATGGTAGCCATAGTGGTCATGGGCGATTGCGCCATAGTTGCGGTAGAGGTCACCCTTGGTATCGGTTGTTAGAAAGCTCATGCCGCTGGCGCAGGCATATTCGAGGTTTGGATAGAGAAAAAATGCCGTCTTGCCCACGCCGGATGCACCAATCATAAGGCAGTGGACATCATCGGTGTCCACCAGTGCGGTGACCTCGCCTTTCTTGCCTGTGCTGCCCAAGATAAGCCCTTGCCGGTCTGTCGGTGGTAATGCTAAACCTTGACGCCACAGCTTGGGTGTAAACGTAATGTGCTGGTAGGTGTTTTTGATTTCCTGCTTAGTGGCAAAGCGCGCCGTGCCATGCTGACCGTCGCCCACGGTACGGGACTTGATGCCGTTTAAGGTGTAATAATGCGCCAGCAGGGATAAGCCGCCGATAACGGCGAACATGATGACACCTGCGGCTATGAGAATGAATACAGGTTCGTGCATGAGGATACTCCTTTCCAATTCTATCATTGCGCTGTATAATAATGTAAAACGCCTGCATTGCAGATGGTCATGTAGAAAATGTTTTTTGATCTCGAAGTGAGTTGATTCGAGCGGTAGTAAATTAATTTTATATTTGACGAGGTGAACATTATGGGTAAAAATATAGTCGCTGGTGATTATAAAGGTGGGGAAATAAAGTTATCCCTCACCGGGAAAAAAATTGTTTTGATTAAAAATGGTCTATTGGGAAATACCAAGATAGAACTCAATAAAAATACCGTTGAAAGCATTAATGTGATTGATAGCAATACAGATTTAGTTTTAGTGTTCGGTTTAAAAATTACTAAAGTGGAGATCAAATTTAAAAACGGTAAAAGGTGTCTGGCTAATGTAGACCAAGCGATATACGACCAATTATTAAATCTCATTTTCTAATTCGTTTTGAATGCACTACTTACTGAAATACATTGGTACACAACCAAGCTTATAACCCTAAAGGTTTAGGCAGAGCGGCTGTAAAGCCACTCTGCCTTTTTTTCATGACATTTTCATTTCAAAGTTACTTTGCTGTTGCTGACCATTTATCAAGTCATCGTTCCAATCCTTCTCCTGAGAGATTAGTCTGCGACACTGGCATCCGCTTTCTACAAGCTGATTTTCCAGTCGTTCCGATGCCTTATGTCCGGCGTCATCATTATCAAGGCACAGTGACACCTCTTGGATTTGTGGATTGAGTTCAAGCATTTTCATCATTGCCTGACCACCCACACCGCAAAGAGCCACATAGTTGTGGTGCTGCCAGTTCTGCGGATGCAGGGTGATATAGGAAAGCATATCAATGGGTGCCTCAAACACAAACAGCATATTGTCTGTGCCGTTGTAATGAAAACTGTATTGAGGTAGGCCACCATCTACATTGCCCTTGAAGCCCTTGCCCTCGGTATAAAGTCCACGCTTATGGGCATGGCGGGCGATACCGTTTTCATCAAAGCCGACAAACACGGCATTGTGATATTCCTTGGTACCATCCTTGGATTTTTCACAAGATTCATATAGGAGCTTCTGCTTTGCAAAGAAAGACACCACCTCGCGGTCAATGAGCCTGCTTTTGACAAGGTAAGCGTACACTCTGCGCATATCGGTGTGGGTGGCCGGTAGTGCAAAGAACTTTTTCGGCTCCTGCTTTTTCTGATCGGAGGGCTGGTAGCTCTGCCCCTGTTCGCCGCCCAGCAGCATAGTCACCGCCTCGGGAAATGAGATGTTATAAAACTGGCGCACAAAGTCGATGGCATAGCCGCCCTTTTCTATGGCATGGTCGTACCACTCATTACCTCGGACGGTGATGCTGTGATCCGATGCCAACCGCTTTTCTCTGCCGCTGGCAATCAGCTTTTCACCCTGTCGGGTTAGAAAATCGGCAAGATCAACATTATTTGCGAGATATTTCTGCTCGTCTGTAAAATGCACATAGGTTGTCATAGCGCCCTCCTTTAACTGTTTCTGCTGCCCTTGCGATGAAAAAGCGCCGCCCTTTTTACCGGGCGGCGCAATTGAGGCAATATTTTATTCTTGGGCAACAACTTTACAATCTGTTTTTGCTTATTCATGGGATTCCTCCAATTTTTAAAGTGTATGCATAGTTTGTTCGTGGTCATCTCGGGCGTGACCCTGCGCCTGCTTTTTGGCACGGATTTTCTGCATCAGTTTACGATCCACCTGTGGGTTTGGCGGCATTCGTGCCGGTGCGGTGTCACCGATGATACGACTCATGTGATGGAGTAACCTTGTGGCGGCCAGCATCACAGACGGGCCTTTGAACTCGTTGATATGGTCGAGGAAAAATTGAGCGTAGATGTTCCCCTGCACCGCCGCCAGTGCGAACCACCGGACGGCGGTTTCCTTGTCTCTCGGTACGTCCTTGCCGATGTGATACAGCTTGCCGAGAGTGTACTGCGCATACTGATTTCCTTGTTCAGCGGCACTGGTGAGGTAGCGGATTGCCGTTTCCACATCCTTTGGCGCATCCTCAGCCGTGAGATAAATCTTGCCCAGCCGATACTGTGCGAACTGGTTATGCTGCTGGGCGGCTCTCTTAAAAAACAAGATTGCCTTTTCAGCATCTTTGGGAATATTCTCGCCCTTGAGGTAGAGAGCGCCGAGGGCATATTCCGCAAACTGATTTTTCTTATCTGCGGCAAAATGTAGCCAGCGTAGTGCTTGCTCCATATCTTTTAGCACACCCTCACCGCCAAGATAGAGCTTGCCGAGACGGTATGCCGCAAAGCCGTTTTCTTGTGCGGCCGACAGTTTATAAAGCTGTATCGCTTCTACAACATTTTGTGGAACGTGCTGACCTTTCTCATAGAGCTTGCCGAGAAAATATTGTGCGTAGGGATTTTCGACCGCCACCGCCTGCTTCAAAAACACCAACGCCTTTTGAACGTCCTGCGGCAGAGCGGCTTCATCGGAGAGAATGAGTTTTGCAAGCTGGTAACCGGCGAAGGGGTTTCCCACCGATGCCGACTTTTCCAAGTAGACTTTCGCCGCCGCTTCATCTTTTTCTGTGCCGATGCCATTTAGTAGCATCCAGCCAAGTCGGTATTGGAGTTTATCGTCATGGCTCTGCTGCTCCAAAGAAGTGAAACCCACAAAGGCTTCTGCAAAGCGGCTATCGGAATCCAATTTGTTTTTTGCACACCCGATCCCATCACGGAGCATTTTACCCAGTTCGAAGCTGGCATAGGGAAAGCTCTGGCTTGCCGAGCGGATGTACAGGTCAAGGGCGGTTTCATGATTTTGTTCCACGCCTTTGCCATGATAGTACAGACCGCCAAGAGAATATTCGGCATACTTATATTTTTCATTGGCAGACGAGGTGAGCCAGTGCGCCGCTGCTTCGTAGTCCCGCTCAGTGCCAAGCCCCGCTGCGTACATTTTGCCAATACGATATTCGGTGTACTTCCAAGTTTCTTCCGCTTCAGCAATTTGAAAAGTAGCGAGGGCTTTTGCGTACCACTGCTGAGCAACATCGGTATCAGCTTCACAGCCAAGACCGTCAGCAGACATTCTTCCGAGGTCGAACATAGCGAGAGGATTATCCTGCCCCGCTTGTGAAAGCAACAGCTCCTGCGCTTTTTCAAAATCTTGAGCAATTTCCTTGTCCTCATCACCATGCAGACATTGTTTTGCCAGCTTGTATTCGTCCGTCCACCAGTTTAGGTGTTTACTTTTGTTGCCATATCCAGACCGACCAATTCGCTCTTGCCGCGGGGAATACTCCGGCTCGGCAGTATCATCCTCCATTGAGGGTGATGGTATATCATCATCTGTTGTGAGTTCCGGTAGTGCGGAGTCCATAGCGGTCGGTTCTTCAAAGGTGAGCGTACCGTCTGCAAGCTGTATGGCTTCCTTGATGACCATATTACGGATGGATTTGAAGTCATCACATTTGGAAAGCGGGAGCGGCTCTGACGATTGATCACTGTAAAAATGATTAATCTGACTTTTTACCTCTTGCCACAGACGATAGGCCTCCGCCACACGCTCATCCCGAGCCAGCTCGTCCACGATTTCATCTACCACATTTTTTAACTCCGCTTTAAGATAGCCATACTGCTTTCTGCCAGTGGTGTGTTTCAGTCTTTCTTCGAGGTGTGTAAGCAGCTGTTCTATCTTTTCATTTTGCAAGGTACCGCCTTGCATCCGTACAAGCAATTCCCGAAGTGCCGTGCGTGACTGATTGGCAAGCTCATCCTGCCGCTGCGTTTTTTCTCCGTACAGCGGTATCAGCTCCTGGCGGAAAATCTCAGTTGACAGTGCTGACTTCATTTTGCGAATGCCCGGCTTGGTGAGGTAGCCCTCCTGCGGATTTGTGCTGTAGCAAATCATGTGTACATGAGGGTGGTGGGATTCATTATGAAAGGCCGCATACCATTTTAGATGGTCCGGATGAATTTTTAGGCTATCCGCAAATTCCATTGCCTTGGAGGAAATTAGTGCTTTCCACGCCGCCGCATTTTCAAATCCAAATTTGTCCGCATCTTCACGGCGCAGAGAAATAATCGGCGTCCACACGTTTCCGGTATGCTCTGACACTTCGTTTGCTACTTGCTCCATCACCAACGGCGTATCACTGGCTGTGAACAGACCGTGGGTATCAAATTTTTCTACGCGAGGACGATTTGCGATGTAATCGAGATATTTTTCTCGGTCACCGATTTGTTCAATGTGCTGCTCCAGCGTGATAGAGATAAACTCAGAAGCATTTTCACGGTTAGGCTGAGCGATATAGTCCTCGTATTCCAATGATTCCTTGCTCTCCGGAAACTCACAAACGATGTGTGCAATGAGTGCTTGCTGGTTTTTTGTGCTATGCCACAGCTCCCGACCATTCGGAATCTTTTCTACGCCATCACGGGTAGCAATATATTTCACCAGATGATGAAGGTGTGCGGCAGCTTTACCTCCCTTGAGGTATCCGTTTTTAATGACCAGCCTTGCCATTAAAGATCAGCACCCTGTTGGAACTGCACTGCATCATCAAGCTTGATTTTACCTCTCGTCTTTTTCACTTCGGCAACGCATCGGCCACGGAGACTACTCAGCTCATCATCGGTAACCTCCAGCGTGGTTGCCAGCAGATGCATCATCATGCTGATCTCCACCGACAGGCGGAACAGATTATTTGCCACACGATTTTCGGTGTTTTGCAGAGTGCCCTGAATCGCTCCCAGCAAATTCTGTGAGAGAAAAGCCGTGCTGTTTTGGCTGCTCAAATATCCGATATAGAAGTCCACTGCCTGGGAAACAAATTCGGTGTGATTCTTCATGGCCTTTTCTTGCATCATGGCTTCCATGGTTTTAATCATATCCGGGTAGAGCCATGCCACTACCCGCTGCTTTAGTTCGTTTCTATTTTCATTCATAGACTCAAATCTCCTTCTGTTTTGTGTTAGCACCCCAAACAGCACCTTAGAAATGCTGATGCGGTGGGGCTTTCATGTGGGTTACAGCACCTTGGACAGCGAAAAAGCCGATTTACAGCACCTTTGGCAAAAGAAATGCGTCGTGCAAAAATGCTGTATTTTCGCCTTAGAAGCGGTCGGCACTGCCGTCCGCTGTGACCGTGAGGTGCGTTTACAGCACCTCGCTTTCTCCTGCTCTATTTTCGACCGGGGGGTTCAGCGTGATTATGCTGGCGGATGGGGGCGATTGCCACACCTCGGCACAAAGCCCTCACACCGTCCTTGAAGCGGTGTGAGGGTGTACAGATGCCACCCCGCCTGCCAAAAGCCCACACAGGGGCGACAGGGCGGCAACGGTTGGGTGAGAAGCTCTCCACCTTACAGGCTCGGTGTCACAGTGCCGCTGTTTGCGGCGGCAGTTGCCTTACTTTTTTCTTTTTGCTTTTTCGCCGGTGCGGGGGCATCCTCGCCGCCCTCGTCAATATACTCTCGCACGGGGGCAGGCACATATTTTTCATAGAGCTTTTGCAAAGCGTCCGCCAGCTCACCCTCCAAGTCGGCATCCTTTTTCTCCATGTAACGCTTGGTTGCACGGAGCTTATCAGCCTCCATGCTGATGGTGATGTTCTCTTTCTTCATACTGTAAATCCTCCTTAATAATTAAATCCGATAAAGGTCATGCGAGGTTCAAGCTCCGGTTCCGCCCCGCTAAAAGCAGGAACTTCGGCAAAGAGATTGCTGTACTCCGCAATTTTGCTTTTACTCAGTGAGGAAAAATCTCCGTTTCGGATGGTGTCACAAACAAAAAACGGGCCGCAGATGATGTCCGCACCCAGCCGTCTGTTAGTCGGCATTCCATTGAGCTTGCCTTCCTCATTGCACACCACCACGCAGCCGTTGGGGAAGCTGATGCATTCAATCAGTCCTCCAACTTCGGCTTGCAAACTGGCAAGGTCGTTGCCGATTTCCTTGACAGCAGGCGGCTGTCCCGGTGCAACGCTCAACACTTTTATCTTGTTTTCTTTCATATTCGAACTCCTTCCTTACGGCAAATAGCTTCTGGGATTCTGCTTCTCTCCGTTAATTCTCACTTCAAAATGCAGGTGATTACCAGTGCTGCGGCCGGTAGAGCCCACCTCGGCAATGACCGTTCCGACATTCACTGTCTGCCCCTCGGTGACGAGAATTTTGGAGCAGTGAGCATATAAAGTAACAAAACCACCGCCGTGGTCGACCATCACATGGTATCCATAGCCGCTGGTGGAATAGCGCACCACATACACCGTTCCCGGCAGTGCTGCTCGGATGGGTGTGCCTTTTCCAGCGCCGAGGTCGAGGCCGCTGTGCCCTTTGGTCTGCCCAGTAAAGGGGTCTTTGCGGTAGCCAAACTCCGAGGTAACCATGCTGCGCCAATTCTCACCTAACGGGGAACAGAAACCGTCCACTCCGATAAACGGTGCGTCCGAAAGTGGCAGGCCGTCTGACCATTCATCAAATTCCTGTCCGTAGGTGGGTGCCGGTCTGCCATATAGCACACGGTAATAGATTTCCGAAGCGTTAGCTTGGTTTTCGGGCGTGATGGAAATTTCCATAGCCGCCGAGATGTTTGCGTATACCACGGGCAGTTCCCTAATGGGAACTGCCACAGTGTAGGTTTCCTCGCTGGTAGTACCATCCTCGTTTTCCACCGTGCGAGTGCGTTCCTCATAGGTGACAAAGCACTCTGCAAAGCGACGGTGGTCTTTGCGAGAAGGGCTATCAGCGCCGAAAAACAGAGAATAGAAAATAGCCTTGATTCTCACTGAATCAAGGCTATCGCTGCCTTCCATCTCGGAATTGATGCTGACGATACTGCCGTCCAGAAGTGTGAAGCTGCCGCGCATATCCTCAATATAGCTACGGTAGCTCTCGGGAATATTGCCCGAAATCACGCCGCCATCAAAGCACAAGCCCACAGCAGTATTGTTGTGATCCGCCGTGCCGGAGAGCAACGAGCAAATGATGACCAGCAGTAAAACGAGAGGAGAGAGGATGGCGGCAATGATCCAGCCGATGGTTTTGCGCAGCCGTTCATCAGACAGAGCGGCGGCAGCTTTAACCGCCAGTCCGATTGTTGCAGGGTTAGCCATAGTTCATCACCGCCATTTCATGCCGCCGAATCCAAACATACTTTGCTGCTCCGGTTCTTCCGACATTCGCTGGGCTGTTTCCGTGATGGCCTGTTGCAAAATATTCAAATCAAGCCCTGCACTCTGGTAGCCCTCTGCAATCACATCCACATAATGCTGTGAGGGCATTCCAAGCTGATGTCCCTCGTTCATCACATAGACAAAAGCATTGACCTCTTTACCGCCAAGGGAGAGCGTCATTGCTTCTTTATCATAAAACAAGGGATAGCCCTCGTAGCGGTCAAGGGATTTTTCATCTTGGGGTTTCACGCTCCATAAGAGCACCGGCACAGTCTTGCCCTCTGAGGGTTCAACGGTAGCATAGCAGCCGGTTCTGGAGCCCCGAAATAGCAACTCATAATCTCTTATTTCCGATGTGCCAAGCACCTTGGCGGTAGGGCATCGCTGCGCCATCTGGGGCAGATTCAGGTTACTGCCATAAGCAACATAAATTTTATCTTTGCTCAAATTGCACCTCCTACATAGTCATGGACATAGAAAAAGCAGGGGCATTCTCGGTGGATTGCTCCTGCTCTGTATCAAATTCTGTTTCCGGCTGCTGGCTTTGTGTCAATTCTTCCTCTCTCTTTTTGCGAAGCCGCTCTCTCTGAGCAATCGCTTGTGCAGGGTCCTTCCATGCAATGCAGCCCTCCAGGTGATTAAGCAAATGGGTCCGCGCAGATTTGAATTCATCTCCAATCATGCCAAGGCGCAAAAGCCACACACGAAAGGTGTACTTTTCATTTTCCGAAACGGTTTTGGTGGGGCTGGCATATTTCTGGTTGTATGCCTGTGCGGTAATGGCCATGCAAAACTGAATATATGCTTTGATTTTGCCTGCGTGAATAGCACCCTTGCTCCCGGAATCACCCGAGTTAAAGGCTCTAAATTCAATGGTTCCCTTTTGGAACACCGAATGCAGATTTAGGCAATGGTAGCGGCTATCATGATAATGCTGGTAGCTGCCATCCTCACCGTTGTACCAGATACGCTTGAGGTGGTCACGGGTGGTTGGCTTCTCCCGATTGATCCGCTCCAAGAAACCGGCATCAATTTTTCTGCAATATCTCTGTTCTCTGCGAGATTCCACCTGCAACGCCTTGTAGATCATATCCTCCTTGGCAGCTACAATATTGACAAGATTGCGAAGCTGCTTTGTTTCAAACGGAGCGGCATTGATGTGAATATGAATGCCTACACTTGCATTGGCGAAGGCGCCGGCTTGCCGTAAGGCTCGCACAATTTCCTGTATCTTTTCAATATCATCGTATACACAGATTGGGCTGACTAGCTCTACGCTGTATTCTCGCCCTGCCGCTACCTTACGGTTACCGTCCTTCCTCTGGCACATAATGCTGGCATCACTCATCACTTTCCACTTGCGGTTTTCGCTATCTGCGACATGATAGGCATCATAACCGCCACCATCATAGATGGAGCGTGTGCCAAAATATTCAGCAACGACTTCAGCGGCTCGGCGGCGAGTAATGCCTGTCATTTCAATTTCTATGCCGAAGTTTTGTTCTCTTAAATCCAATTATCATCACCGTCCTTACCATCGGCACTGAGAGTCGATGAGAGAAACCAGTGGGGGGTAGCCTTCCTCCTTGGCCGCCAAAACCAGTAATTGTATCAGGTGATCCTTTCTCCAGCGGTCGATGAGCTGACCTAAGCTTCTATCCTGCAGGTCATTTATTGTAGCAATGAGGTTTGTCAGAACAGTCCCTTTGTCGGCAGAGCTCTGCATATCTTCAGGATAGCCTCGGAGAAGATGTTCCAGCAGGCTGATTTCAGTCTCGCCATAATGCTGATAATCGGCATAGGGATTAGGGTAGGCTTTACCATCCATGCAGGCGCGTAAATTTTCTAAAATGTTGGGGCGAGCATCACTTTGTGCTTTGAGGTATTGCTCCATAAAGCACAAAAGGTCATTCTCACGATTGGGCGTATAGCGTAAGCACATACGCAAATCTTCAAGAATGACCGTCAAGAGCTGCTCATATTCTGTTGCTTTTCTCATTATCGTCCGCCCGCCTTTCCGAAGAGCTTTTCCTTATAGATAGGAGCATGAACAGCGAGATTGTACCGTTCATTACCACACTTGTACAGGCATACACCACGCTGGGGAAAGCAGATCAGATTGTATTCGCTTTCTTCAAGCTGGAGGGTGTCCATATAAAACCGCTTGTCAATATTGCCTGCGTTGAACAAAAATGCATGGGTTGGAATAGAAAACAGCGGCTTTGTCAGCTCGGCAATTCCGGGGATGGCAAATGTGTACCATCCCTGCGTTGCCGTAAGGCATACGCAGGGTAGATACTTTGTTGTGATAGGTAATTCTTTGAAATTATCTCCGAATTTTCCCCCACCTCACACCGGGCATGCGCCTTTCAGCGCACCCGGCGCACCATCAATTTGATTTCATAGCCCTCTTGGGCTTTCATACAACCATAGACCTCACGGCGTATGGTCGCTTAACAGATTTCAGTTGTTAAGTTTATCTCTAAACGAAATGATTTTGCATTTGATTTTGACTTCTGTACCTTGTGGAATTTCCTTACCGTGTATCTGTTTATGACATTCGGTACAAACCCACGCTAAATTGGGAACTTTGTTCAGTTGATTCAATGGAAGGGTAGGATTAACGTGGTGACATTCACGTTGTTCTGTGTGTAAAAGTGGTTGTTTGCAGCAGCGACAAACCATTTTATCTCGGTTAAAGGCGTATTCACGGTTCATGTAGTATTCAAAATTGTATTTGCTTTTGTAGACTGACATTTTGAGTAGGTCTGGGCTATACAGAGCAGGGCGGTCACGCAGAAATTGCTTTTTAGCAGAACAGTATTTCTGGTAGAGCATTCTCCCCTCGGCAGTATACGGTGTCATATTTTGGTTAAAGGGTTTCTTTTCATACTGCACATGGGTGAGAAATGCATAGGTGATACCTACCCACTTACCTTGATAATTCACAGCAAAAGTTTTGGTTTCATGCCCCTCGTGCCTTGCAGGAAGGTTGCTCAGTTTCTGCAACTCCACCTTCATCTGCAAATAATTCTTGGGGTACATTCGCTTCCAAACTGCAAACACCATGTTGTTTACCCTGTAATCAATCATGTTAAAGGCATGGGAACTGATACTGCTTTTGATATATTCCGATATGCCCATGATGACCGAATTCACATATTCAATTTGAGCCACCCGACAATTCAGTGCCTTATGCTCCTTAATTTCCTGAATTGCTGAGCGCAAGTTTTTAACCTTTTTGCCCAATTTGATGTAGTCAGGGTAGGGTTTTGCCACCCAACGAACTATCTGTTTGCCCTTGTTTTTCTCGCTTTTCGCTACTCTGATTTTGAACCCAAGAAACTTCACCCCATCACACTTCATGTTTGTTACGACCGTCTTTTCTTCGGATATATCAAGCTTCAGACGGTGCTTGAAGTATTTGGTGAGCTCCTTTTTCAGCCTGTGTGCTTCCTTTTCAGCAGTGGTGAGGATAACCCAATCATCGGCAAAACGGATGTTATATTTCGGGAAAACACCCTGTTGCCGTAGCTTTCTCATGTCACTGCTTTTTAGGTTGAGTTTCGGGAAAGGGTGATAGTATTTGCGTCCGACGTACCAATCAAAATCGTTGAGATATACATTTGCCAGCAACGGAGACAGGACGCTACCCTGACCAGTTCCAACCGATGTGTCGAAAAATAGGTCTTTTTCCATGTATCCAGCTTTTAGCATTTGACTTATGATTTTTAAAAGTCGCTTGTCGTGTACTCCCATTTTCCATAGTTTACTTAGAAGTATTCTGTGATTGATGTTGTCAAAACAGCCTTTTATATCGCCCTCTAACGCATAGGTCGGCATACTGTCCGACTTGTTTGAACCGTTAATGATGTTCACGATGTCTCGTACAGCGTGCTTTTGTGCCCGATACGGTCTGAACCCATAGCTATGCGGATAAAATCTTGCTTCGCATATTGGTTCAATGATAATTCTGATACACTCCTGTATGATGCGGTCAAGCACAGTAGGAATGCCCAGAGGTCTTTGTTTACCGTTCGCCTTTTCGATGTAGATTCGCTTGGCGGGCTTGGGCTTATAGTTGCTTACAGTGCGAGAAATTAGTTCTATCACCGCTTCTTTTTGCATTTGCAGGTACTTGTCCATTTTGTTGCGATCAACCCCTGCGGTTTTACTGCCTGCGTTTGCTTTGATATTGTGAATTGCCGTAATGATTGTCACTTCATTACAAATCGCTTCCATTAAACCTGTGAACGTAGTGCCTTGTTTGGATTTTTCGTACAGCAGATCGGTTAATTTTCTAAGCTCTGTTTCGTTTGAAAATCCAGCGTTTATATGCACAAAGCAATCACTTCCTTTGCAGTTCGCTACCCATATTTCAGGGAGTTACGGATTTTCGGTTTTGAAATCTGTTAATCAAATTGACTCGTCCCCTTCGCCGTGAGGCATTTCAGCCTCATGTAATTGGCTTTCCCAATCTCGGACTACTATGGGACGGCTGACTTCCTGCACATTTCATCGTGCTGTAACACTCCGTGTGCAGGCTCTCAAACGTTCCTAAATCTCTATCTTTTTATGCTGAACCCTTAGGTTGTTACCTTACACCGTGAAAATTGAGCATACTTTGAATTACAGTTGGCGTATGCTTTCCCACGTTATTTCAAGCGTGAGCGAGTACCCCCAAAGACTACGGAAATACCCCTTTTCATTTGCTGGTCTTTCGACCCTAAACCTTTACGATGCTGCATAACTTTTTCTATCATAACCATAGGTTCAAGATGACCGCATTATATAGCCCTTGTTGCCAAGAACATCAAATTACGACTTTACCACGCTTTGTACCATAGGCGATTACAGTCGCCTAACGCACAGTGGAGTATCATCTTCTCGTGCCGCCATAGATTTTAACATTTCATCATCGGCGTTAATTCTGCACGGCAAGGGTACTGCCCCCTTGAATTCGAGATTTAAGTTCTCATCAGTATTTTCTAATGTTTTAGTGCAACTGACGGGTGCTGTTCACTTAGCCTGTTAAGCTAAATTTATGCACAACGTTTCGCACAATCTTCGAGGTTTTGACTGGCGAGGATCACGGCGCTGTCCTTTTTACGGACACGCTTCATAAAGTTTCGGACATATTCCACTGCTGTGAGATTGGTCAGGAACAAATAAAATTCATCGATGCTGGCAGCGGTGTTTCCGGTGGTCAGCAGCTCGTTGCTCATGTAGGAAAGAACATTAAACAGCATGGCGTTGCGGATACTTTTACTTGCCTGCAGCAAGCCCTTGACTCCGAAGGTAATGAAGCTGACGTCCGTGATGTTGGTGTGGCCGTCAAAGAATTTGGCATCCGACCCTTTACACAGGGAGTGGAGGCCAAGGAGGATTTCCTGCAGAAGTTCGGCGGTATAGAGCTGGCGGCTGCTCGTATCAAAATCTTTATATTCGGCCTCAATCAAAGCGTAAAGATCGGATAGGATGGGATAATCCGTAGGCTTCAGCCGGTCAAAGTTACTGCGATCGGTGATACCCCATTTTTCATAGAGCTTCTGGAGCATGATTTCAATCACATCGATCTGCCGGTCTGAGAAATCCTTGTATGTCCTGAAAAAGTCCTTGAGGAAGCTGATGTGCTGGCTGAGTTTGGATGTACAGCGGAATGCCTGCGGTGCGTCTTTGTCATCCGGGCTGCCGTTCTCGTCCCATGTTTTTGGTTCCAGAACATTGATGATATGCTCTCCGGACATCAAGTCGATGAAGCAGCCGCCGAGGTTATTGGTGAGATCCTCGTACTCCATTTCGGGATCGAGGCAAATCACATTCATGCCGGATTCCCTCAGATTACACAAAATGAGCTTGAGAAGATAGCTCTTTCCCTGACCGGAATTGCCGAGGATGAGGATGTTGGCGTTGGTCTTATCGTCGGCTCTTTTATTGAAATCCACCAGCACATTGCTACCGAATTTGTCCCGCCCGATGTAAAAGCCATGCTGATCGGTCTTGCCGGAGTAATTGAAGGGATAAAGATTAGCGACCGATGATGCAGGAAGCACACGCTCAAACTGGTCACCGAACACGTTCCAGCCGCTTGGCATGACGCAGAGAAAGCCCTGCTGCTGGCGGAGTATCAGACGGTCGACATTGAGCTTGGATCGAATCAGTTCCGTCAGCACTTCGGTCTGCAGCAGCTTGAGCTGATCCATATCGTGAGCAGACAGCTCGATATATACGGCGGCGTGAAGCAGCGGTTCACGGTTCCGGTGCATCTGTGCCACGATGGTAGCCACATCCTGCAGGTTGCTTTCCGCGAGAACGGTCTGCTGCAGATCATTAGTATTGCTCTTGTTCATGCGGTTTTTATTAGCGGCATTGCTGATGATCTTTTTTTCCTCAACAGGCGTGACATGGCGGGTATAGATTCTCAGCGTGATGCCGTCCTTTTCGCCGAGGTGCCGGAGGATTGCCTGCTCATCGGTGGATGTCGGGTACTCCCGAAGCGCCCACACACACCTGAAGGTATTGCCGCAGATAAAATGGTCAATATTGAATTTAATGATGGAAGGCGCGATCATGTCGAGGAATTTTTTTATTTCACCATCCTCCACATTTTTGATTTTCTGTTTGGTAATCATTTCAGGTTCCTTCTTTCTGATTTCATATTGACAAAATTTGATTTGATGCATATACTAATAACATATCAAATATTTTTGATGTGGGGTGATAACTTGACAACGATCTATGAGGAACACGCGAAAGTGTTCAAGGCGTTTTGTGATGACAAGCGTCTGCGGATACTTGAACTATTGCGCGGCGGTGAAAAATGCGCCTGCGTTTTGATCGACCAGCTAGATATGGGACAGTCGGCACTTTCATACCACATGAAGATACTGGTCGAATCAGGCATTGTGGAAAGTCGCCAGGAAGGCAAATGGACACACTATAAAATCAGTGAAAGCGGCAGCGCCTATGCCGGAGAACTGCTAAAGGAGCTTACAACACCGAACATAGTTATTAAAGATGATAATTGCTGTAACAAAAATTAAAAGCCATCTGAACGATGGCTTTTTAAAGGCACAACACATCAAAAATATTTGATATGATTGTCTACTTATAAGAAAGTGAGGTTCACACACTATGCAAATAATGAAAGCTATCTGGGATTTTTTTCAGGGCCAGATCCTCGGTATGAAGTGGCTAAACAGTCTGATCGGCGGCGGATTATCTGCTCTTGGTCTTGATATAAACAGCCGTTTAGGAGGAAGCGTTCAGTTCTTCATATACGATACAATCAAAATATTAGTGCTTTTGTCTGTGTTGATCTTTATTATCAGCTACATTCAGAGCTACTTCCCTCCGGAACGGACAAAAAAGATATTGGGACGTTTCCATGGCCTGACAGCAAATACATTAGCTGCTCTGCTGGGTACAATCACGCCGTTTTGTTCGTGCTCGTCCATTCCTTTGTTTATAGGTTTTTCCAGTGCGGGTCTACCAGTCGGCATTACATTCTCTTTCCTAATTTCGTCTCCGCTTGTGGATTTAGGATCGCTTGTCCTTCTTATGAGCATATTCGGCACGAAGGTTGCCGTGGCTTATGTGATTGTGGGACTTATACTCGCGGTTATCGGCGGTTCATTGATAGAAAAATTAGGAATGGAAAAGTATGTTGAAAACTTTATAAAATCTGCCGGAAGCGTGGACATTGAAGCGCCCGAACTTACTAAACGTGACCGCTTAGTTTATGCCAAAGAACAGGTACAGGCAACAGTGAAAAAGGTCATTCTGTATGTGCTGATCGGCGTAGGCATCGGAGCCGTTATCCATGATTGGATTCCGACCGAATTGATACAGGCTGTCCTCGGAGATCGCAATCCCTTCTCGGTGATTCTTGCCACAGTGGTAGGGATTCCGATGTATGCAGATATTTTTGGAACCATTCCAATTGCCGAAGCACTGTTCTATAAGGGTGTGGGGCTTGGTACAATCCTGTCCTTCATGATGGCGGTCACCGCGCTTTCAGCTCCATCCATTATCATGCTGCGTCGCGCGGTCAAGCCGAAGCTGCTCGCAGTATTTGTCGGCATCGTTGCTGTAGGAATCATGATCATCGGCTATGCGTTTAACGCGTTTCAATTTTTATTAGTATAAAGGAGAGAAGTATTATGGCTAAAAGCTGGTACCCGATTATCGATTATACTCTATGCATCGAGTGCGGAACTTGTGTTGCAAAGTGCCCGCACAGTGTCTATGATGCCGCAAAGGCTCCATCACCTGTCGTAAGAAATCCGGAATCCTGCATCGACCATTGTCATGGATGTGGCAATCGCTGTCCGGTTGGAGCAATTACTTATGTGGGAGATAACACAGGTTGGATGCCGTCTAACGGCAAACAGCATGAAGTTGAATCTTGCTGTTCCTGCGGATGTGGTGCGTCCACTGAAAAGATAGTCTTGGTGGAATATCTGTATCTCGATCTGAAGACCTGCGACCGATGCATTGGGACAGACAGCGTTCTTGATGAGATTTTGATGACGCTTACTCCTGCCCTAAAGCTTGCAGGATATGAGGTTGAGTTCAAAAAAATCGAGATAGAAACGGCAGAGCTTGCCGAAAGGTACCAATTTATATCTTCTCCCACAATCCGTATAAACGGACATGATATTTGCAAGTCCGTCAAAGAAAACAGTTGCGGTTGCTGCAGTGAAATCAGCGGGAGCGATGTTGATTGCCGGTTATTTGAATATGAAGGCGCGAGCTACGAAATTCCACCCAAGACAATGTTAGCCGAAGCAATTCTGAAAATTGTATTCGGCACACCAAGCGGCGATAATTATGGAGGATATGAACTGCCGGATAATCTGAAAGCATTTTTTGAGGGTAAGAACAATAAGTCATCCTGCTCATGCGGCAGCAACTGCTGTTGATGTAAAAAAATTAATTAATAAAGGAGAATGTAAATATGGCACTATTTAACTTTGGTAAGAAAAAGGAAGAAACCTCAAGCTGCTGTGGCGGCAACTGTGATGCTGAAAACATGGCAAGGGCTGAAAATTCTAAAGCTGAAGGCGCAAGTGTCAAGGTACTGGGAAGCGGCTGCGCAAAATGCAATCAGCTTGAAGCCGCAACCAAAGCTGCACTGGAGCAATTGGGGATGGATACAACAATTGACCATGTAACCGATTTTTCACAGATTGCGGCCTATGGTGTGATGACAACACCAGCTCTCGTCGTAGACGGCAAAGTAGTTTCTTACGGTAAGGTTCTTAAAACTGAGGAGGTCATTAAAATACTGCAAAAAGTAAGATGAATTGATCGGGAGTGTAATTATAAATCAATCAGGTCAACAGCTTTATGAGAAACTATTGACCTGATTTTATACATATCTTTATTCATTCAGAATCACCCATCTTTCTCCGTCAAAATCCTCAAACTTTTCCGTAGTCACGTTTTGTTCAAAGTAAACAGCAAGCAGCTTTTTAATGTCCTCACTGCCTGCGCGGCTGGCGATGAAGCCCTGCTCCTTGAGGGACTTTTCGATTCGGGACAGATACGGAAACACCTCACTCTGCTTCTCATCACGCAGACGGATGATGATGAGGAATTCACGGGCAGTGGCCATCTGCACCTGTATCCGGTCGAGGAAATTCAGGTCTTTTTCAAGGAGCTTGCAAATAACCGAATTCTGTTCTTGCTCCATACGGCTGTGGAGAAACTGTTTGTTGTCCTCAAAATTTTCACGGCTGTTGAGGCACAGCATTTCGATCTCGGCGATTCCTTTCAAAACCGTCATCAGGGCATAAATTCGTGCGCCGATGCTTTCCTCCGACAAAACGGAGATGTTGCTTGGTTTTATCAGAAAATATACCAGCTCACCGTGACCATAAGTCTGTAAACTGTAATCCGTGATGGCCTTGGTGTTCATGAGATGTCTTGTGGACGCTTTTTGTTTGGCCTCTTTTTTCTTTCTGCTCATAGCTTTCCTTTCCGCAAAATCCGAGACGCGGAAACCGTGCTGCGAATTCCGCAATGTTTATTGCGCGATTAGTGTGCAGGCTCAGTCGCCCATTCGTAAGTTTGCTGTTTACCAATAAAAAAGGCACAGGCATACCGGATGAAATCCAGTATACTTGTGTCCTCAAAACGGATGGTCAGAAAGGCATAAACGGCAGTTATGACAATCGGCGGTATAAGCCTTATTTGTGTCAGTGCGAGGATGGAAATCAAAGCGCCCACACCGATGATGCCGATATCGCGGAGCTGCCACAGCCATAGGGTAGCCTTGGATTTTAAGTTATCGGGGTAAATATACATTCTCAGACCTCCTTCAGAGCTTCATGCTCATGCCGGGAGATTGCTTCAGTTCCGGCTCCATTTCTTTCGGGTAATAATGAACATTTGGGCTGTACGCATTTTCATTCAGAGATTTTGCATGAGCCGCCGCCTGTTCGTAAGTATCAAATTTGATCGGTTCGCCGTTGTGCTTACACCAGCTTTGTGCTGCTCCGCATACGGAATTGGCGCTGCGAACCGCCCATACTCCATACTGCTCCATATCAATTCCTCCTTGGATTTCTGATTCCGGTATTTCTTTTACAGGGATCTCAAGCCGCTTGGCGGCGGCTATCTCCGCGCACATGCCTGCGGAGATTTGGTCACCACAACACCACAGTTCATCTACGGCCTCTAAAACCCGAAGCCCCATACGGATGCCCGCCTGTCTTTGGACAGGTTCGGAATCATCCAAAAGCTGCGGATACAAAAGATGGACAGCAACCGGCGTACAATTCTGCCGCATGGCATACCTGCAGGCCGTCTTTGCAAATTCGACATTTCTCTCTATGTCACCGGCGTATGGCGAACAGATATAGACCAGCTTATTCTCACTCATTTCGCCACCGCCTGTATCACAGTTCGCGTCATGTTCACGGCGGTCTGCGCCGCATAGACGGTTCCCATGAGGTTTGCCTTTGTGCTGGTGTCCAGTCCGAACTGTCCGGCAATTCGGGGAATTTCACCCGCCGCCAGCATGAGTCCAAGGCCGAGGAGGGCGTGATCCTTTACCACCATCAACCCGGCAATCAGCACCGTAGCCTGTAAAAAGGCCGTCAGACACAGCCCTATGACCTGCTTGCACCAGCCCACGAAGCCGTCGATATAACCTCTCGGAACAGAGAACATGTAGAGGCTTCCTACGGCAATCTGAATGAGCAGGATGCCTCCGCGTTTCAGATTGGCAAAGAACACTTTGATGACCGCATAGCCCATCAGGATGAGGATAAAGATCATCATGATCGGACTCGTGATGGCGGTCAAACCACCGAACACATTGCTGCTCATGGCCTGATTGACATCACCGGCGCTTTTGAGCGTGTTGATAATATTCGCGGCTACCGTTCCAAAGTCGGTGCCTCGCCCAGTAATGCCTGCGGTAAAGCTGCCTTGCAGGGACACCGACAGCTTATACAGTTCCACCGGAACCGTTGTGAAAAGCCCCACTGCCATAAAACCCTTGATGGCGTTGAGTGCCGTATCCCTGATGCTGCCCCTGCCAGACTGATACTCAATGGCACATTCAAAACAAGCCACAACAAGGCCGACACCATATAAAGCCCATGCAAGGTATGAGAAAAACAGCACGATTGATTGTACCCATGGCATATCGAACAGGTCTGCTCCCATGTTGCCCATCTGCATAAAAAAATCGCCGAGAAAGCCCACGATCTGACCGTAGATCCAGTCCACAATCTGACCGAGAACAGTGTCGGCGACAAAGTCCCATATGAACATTTAAAGCCACCACTCCTTTCTAGACAAAGAACGGGAACCATAATTTCATTACGCTTACGTCCTTGTATCCATAAAACTACCAAGTCAGTGCTTGCATAAAGATGTGAATGTCACTCTTTCCGTGTTATACTTAAATTGAAAATACTTTTGATTTTTGAAGGCGGATATGATCTACGCTATTTTAATACTATCCAGCTTTATCGCAGCTTTTGTTTCGGGTGCCGCTGGTTTCGGTGGCGCTCTTTTACTGCTGCCAGTGGTAACTGCCTGTGTCGGCGCGGAAGTCGCCGTACCTGTGCTGACCATTGCCCAGCTAATTGGGAATCTCTCTCGTATGGCATTCGGAATAAAGCAGATCGACTGGAAATCGGTCGGATTGTTTTGCGCAACGGCGCTTCCGCTGGCTGCGCTGGGTGCGTTAGGCTTTTCTGTGCTTCCGAAAGATATGGTTACTCGCTGTATCGGCGGGGTTTTGATTATCCTTGTGTTGATTAAGGTGATTAAGAAATTGGAGTTCAAAAATGGCAAAAGGGCCATGATTATCGGTGGCGCGGCCACCGGCCTTCTGTCCGGTCTTGCCGGAAGCGGTGGGCCTATTGGAGCGGCGGCATTTCTGACCCTTGGATTGCCGCCTGTTGCCTATATTGCAAGTGAAGCCACGACTGCCACAGCAATGCACATTCTGAAAACTGTCATATACAGCAAACTGATCGGTCTTGACTTATCGGCATTACTTACAGGGCTTGCAATGGGAGCGGCAATGATAGCCGGAACCTTTGCGTCAAACCGTATTATTAAGAAAATGGAAAAGGGGAAATTTCAGATATATGTTGCCGTTTTACTCTGTGTTGTAGGCGCATATATGCTGATATTCGGAGGATAACGGATGAACCTGAAGGAGCGGGCCAAAAAGCTCAAAACAGATATTCCTGCAGTATTTATTGCCATGAAAAAGAAAGAGACTCCGATTGGAGCCAAGATAATTGCCGGATTGACAGTTACGTATGCACTGTCTCCAATTGATCTGATTCCCGACTTTATTCCTGTGCTGGGCTACATAGATGACATTATTCTGCTTCCAGCACTGGTGGCACTCACCATACGGATGATTCCATCGGATGTTTTCGACGCATGCCGCGAGGAGGCAGAAGGAATTTGGTCAGCCGGAAAGCCTAAGAGATGGTATTACGCGTTGCCAATTCTGGTAGTGTGGCTGCTGATCGTATTTTTAGTTGTTAAGGCAATATGGTTTTAGATAAATTCAGCCGGACAAGCTGTTCTCAACTTGTCCGGCTGAATTATTACATCCCCACTACACTCCAGATGTATAACGGAGCGGTCAAGGTGAACACCAGACAGGCGAAGAGAATCGCTGGCGCGGCCCATTCGAATTGTCCGTGCTTGCGATGTGGGCTAAGTGCCCAGCGCCTTACCATATTCCTATGGCAGGTTTCCGAACACTCGCCCCCGAACCGTGCTTGCACCTCTCGATGCACACGGCTCTCCACTTGTTAATTCAGTTTTCCAGAGTGTAACTTTTCGTGACAGTCTAAGCAGAGCGCCAGCGTCTTGCGGTTTCTCGCAATCATAAAGCGCTCCCAATAGCTTTTACCTTTCAGGTCTTTGAGCTTCCTGACATGGTGAATTTCAATCTCACAGTCAGTTTTGCCGCACAGCTCGCATTGCCCTGCGGACAGCCTTGCCATCAAGCTTGTTTTACTGGAATACATCACAGTTTGGGGGATAACGTCTACAACGGCATTTTTCTGCAAAGGCTTTCTTGCGAAACCCTCATTGTAAAACAGTCGTGTTTTTGTCTTTCCCTCTTTATCAGTGAAGCGTACTCCAAAGTTCTTGCCGATACGCAGTTTCTCAATCATTCTGCGCATGGTTGTGCGATATTTGGTCGCAAAGGTTTTGAACATACTGTACTGCATGATATAGCCAAAAGAGCTGGCATGAGCGGCGTTATTGGCAATACGGTAGTAATTGCGGAAGCCCCTGATTTCACTGTTGTACTGGTCAAGGATTTCGAGGTCATCGTTATCCTTGAGATAGTACCGGGCTTTCGCTTTCCAGTTGTCTTTGCCATAGACCGTTTTTTCAATGGTCATAGCACTGTATTCCAATAGCTTTTTACGCATAAGCTCCGTTGGCATTTCCAAACAGACAGTGCCGTTCAGGTGGCGGCAGAGCCGCCCTGTCTTATCCTTTTTGGTAGCGGTAGAACGCCGTACATAAATGTCATACCCCAAAAACCTTGCTCTTTTTTCGGAATGGGTTATCAGCGTTTTTTCATCTGACAGCTCTAAGATCAGCGTGTCAGCAACAAAAGCCTTTACCTGTTCCTTTATTGCGATTGCGTCCTCTTTACTGCCAATAACGCCGATAAGAAAATCATCAGCATAACGGACATATTGAAGTCGCTTAAAGCTGGTATCAAACGGGTCGGAATAAGGAATCGTCAGCTTTTTACGGTCAATCTCACGAATTTTCTCTGTGAGCACCTGCTTTTCTTCCTCTGAATTGGTGTTGCGCAATTTCTTGGCAAGCACCCCACGTTTTTTCTCCAGCTCATAGGTTTCAGGATAGACAGCACGGACAGCTCCCTTATCAAACCGCTTTTTCAGTTCCTCCATATACCTGTCCAATTTATCCAGATAGATGTTGGCAAGAATGGGGCTGATGATACCGCCCTGCGGCGTACCGCTGTAGGTGTTATGGTACTGCCAATCCTCTAAATATCCAGCCTTTAGAAACTTGCGGATAAGACGCAGAAATTTTTCATCTTTGATACGTTCCGCTAATATCCCAATCATGACTTCATGATTGATATTGTCAAAGAAGCCTTTAATATCTCCCTCAACAAACCACTTCACGCCAGTAAAACAGACCTGTGCTTGACTAAGTGCCGTATGGCAGCTATGTTTTGGGCGAAAGCCATGCGAGGTTTTCGCAAAACCGCCCTCATATACTGCTTCCAGCAGGAGCCGCACACATTCCTGTACCAGCTTATCGTCAAAAGAAGGGATTCCCAACGGACGCATTTTTCCGTTTTTCTTTGGGATATAGGTTCTTCTTGATGGTTGTGGCTGATAGCTCTCGTCCTTTAGGCTCGCAATCATGCCATCAATGCGATTCAGGCTCATTGCGTCGATGGTTTTTCCATCGGTGCCTTTTGTCATATTCCCTTGGCTGGCATAGATATTCTGATAAGCCAGCAAAAACAGCTCACGGTTATACAGATTGCGGTAGAGCCGTTCAAAGGTATACGACCTGTCACTACTGTGGTTCTGTAAACTGCTTAACATATTGATTGGATTTCTCATGGTGTATCACACACCTTCCTTTCTCTATTGTTAAGATAACAAGCTGCCGCCCTTCGCCATGTATGCGGCGTTACCGCACTCGGACTACTACGGCGGCTCCGTTGCCATGCCGAATATTCAGCGTCATCTTTCTTGGCAAAGCCTTGAAATTTATCACCACAAAGGCATTACGCATAGCCGGATTTCCGGCATTTCGGGTTAGGCAATCCCCGTTTAGCAATGTAATAATAGCGTAGATGATTGTCGGATAGCGTTTCCGTCCTTTTCTCCATACGGAGTTGAGCCACACAGAAGCTCACCCACATATACTCGACTAATGTATTGTGGCTGTGCGGTATGGCGATAGCTGTCTTTCGCCAAAGTTCCTACATAAACCTCTCGGACTGCGCTTCAGGCAGTATGGCTTTTATCCTCATATCATCTGTTTCATCTTCCCATTCAGTCGTGGGCTGACAACTGCCCAACTCATGGGTTTACCGGTGTGCTATTTTCCCCTATGAGGTTTCCCTCTCAGGTAAGCCGGTTGATGACGGGCAAATGAGCTTTTACCCGCTGGATTGCCAAGTCCAGAATTATTACATCGCCGTTACGGGCGCACAATCGAAATAAGCCGTGCCCAATTTGGCAAAGAAAAACACAGCCAGAATCAGATCAATGGCCGGGAACACGACATTGTTGACAACGGTTTTAATTTGCTGAGAAGCTGTTTTCCATGTTCCTTGAACGGCTCCGGCGACATCGCCGCTGCCAGCGGCATAAGCGGTCACACAGAACATCGAAACCATAAGTGTAACGGCGCAAAAAATAATAAAGACCTTTTTACTTTTTTTCATAAATCTATCCACCTTTCCATTTAGTTGTTAAAAGAAAAGACCGTAGGGCTTTATGCCCTGCGATCCTGTTCTTTTTCTGTTGATATTCTTCAGGGCCTAACCGGAGCTAATAGCGATAGGTAATCCTTTGATGTCATCACCGGATTTTCCCCCGCTTCACACCGTGCATGAGAGTTTCCCCTCACACGGCGTTCCATCGGGAATTTCTTCTGGTATGATAAAGCAGTTATCAACGATTGCAAGCTTCCGAAGCTGATTGAGCTTTTTAATTTGCGGTTTTGTTAAGCTGAAATGCGAGAGTAATTCAAATACCGTTGTAGGATTGTTTGCATGAATAAGCTGGTGCATCCGTTCAGAAACAATGATTAAGTTCGCATATTCATCTGTACCGCCACAGTGTTTTGGTACTATATGATGGCAGTGAACCTCATCTCTGTCCAGAATCTGTTTGCTGACCGCACATTTTCCATGCTGTGCACAGTACAGGGAAAGGCGATTATCATTAAACTCCACCGTTTTATGGCGGACAGGGTTTCTCATCAGGTAGTGCAGGATGTTTTTATCTATCCGCTCCAGCCCTTTATGAATGGCAGCCCTGCCTTCCGGCGTGTATTTATTAACGACTCTCGCTTTCATACGGGGATATTTATGAGACACATAACCGATTGGCACCAGCACTTTTGTATCATTGGTGCCGATAAACCGGATTTGTGCACTTTTTCCGTATGCCTCCTGTATGTGCTTTGGTATGGTATATTGAATTTTCCTGCTTTCCAGCCACGACTTTGTTTTCAGCCGTTCACGGAGTCTTGCTTTCAGGCTCTTGTAGATTGGAAAGGCAATTCCCCTAAAATCCTTCTGAACATGGGTAGCCATGTTGTAGTAGTTATGCACTCCGATAACGAATGAGTTATACATGGATACGGCGGTATATTGACCGTCTTTTCCGTCTGTGTGGAACTCAATATCATGTATGAGTGCGCGCGCTTTTCGGACAATCTTTTCCTTTGATTTGTCAGTGATGTGGCTTTTAACGATATATTTTGGCTCTCCGCTTGCTTTTGCGCCTCTGCGAATCAGCTTCATCTTAAAGCCCAAGAATTCGGAGTATCCCTTTTTCAGATTAACGATTTGTGATTTATCCCGATTGATTTCAAGCCCCAGACGGTGCTTAAGCCAATCCTGAACAGCATGGAACACCTTTTCCGCGTCGCCACGCTTTCTGCAAAATATGCGAAAATCATCGGCATAACGCACAATGTAGCATTCCTTCAGGTTGGTCAGATTTCTAAGCGAGCCATATCGACTGCTGTGAATCGGAGCACCGTTTGCACTAATTCCGGTGGAATATTGCCGTTTTGTAGGCATGTTTTCCCATTGGCTTGCTATCCACCAATCCAGTTCATTCAGCACGATATTTGAAAGAAGCGGGGAAATGACGCCGCCTTGAGGTGTTCCTTTTTCTGGAAATCCTATTCCGGCTACTTCTGCTTTCAGCATTGCGGATATGATTGAGAGCAGGGTTTTATCCCGTATTCCCATTGTCCACATTTGCTTGAGCAGTTTCCCATGACTGACGTTATCGAAAAATCCTTTGATGTCTATGTCAACCACAAAAGAAAGTCCGCTTAACTGCATCATTTTAACCGCCTGCGCTATGGCGTGTTCAGTGCTTCGGTTTGGGCGAAAGCCGTGACTGTTGTCGTGAAATTTGGCTTCGCATATTGGTTCCAGCACCTGCAACACGCATTGCTGTATCAGCCTGTCCATGATGGTTGGTATACCGAGCGGGCGCATTTTTGTCGGGTCATTTGGTTTCGGTATTTCTACCCTGCGCACCGGCTGGGGTTCGTACCAACTCAATTTTCGCTGGACAAGGTAAACCAGCCGTTCATCACTTAACTTGGATAGATTTTCGATTGTCCGGTTGTCTGTGCCTGCTGTCCTATTTCCTTTGTTTTTCCTGATATTGCGGTATGCCAGCTTGATATTTTCCTCCGCTGTTATCAGCGGCATAAGGTCTTTGAAAATGCGACCGTTTTTGCTGTCGGCATACAGCTTATCAAAGATTTCCTGAAGGCCGTAGTATTCAGCATGGCGTAATTTTGCCTTTTTCCTTTGCTTGCCTGTCGCTGTCATAGTCGGCTCACCTCGCTTTTAATGGCGGGCCTGCCTTTCTTAGTCTTACTCGAACCTATGATATTGTCTGCTTTTACCTTACTGTTTTTCAGAATCATTCTCGACTTGTGGCTATCCCTCCGCCGTGTTTCCACGGTTTCATAGGTACTATGCCACTGCTCTCAGCCAGATTAAATCAGGTTATACGGTGACCGCTTTCCCTGATACCGCTTCCTTACGCTGCAATGCGCTCCACGTCCTGACCTTTCTACGTTCCGATATTCCTATCCAATTTCCAATACCCTTAGGTTTTCCTTTGAGCCTGTACGTTGGACGGCACCTGTAATGCCGTAAGGACTTTCATGGGCACTATTTTACTTATCCTCACGCACACCGCATGACACGGTTACAACCTTTCGATTGTATCGACTTTTAGACCCTTTCATTCGGAAATTCGTCAGCGGGCTAACTACCCACATTCTCACCATAGGTATTGATAGACCTCCGGCATATAGACCACACCATGTACCTCTACACAGCTTTCCACAGCTTGACCTGTTTGGGCGGTTCTCTGCCGACTTCAACGGGCTTTACACATCAAATCTATTGCACGACTGATGCATACCGTAGTATCAAGGGGGCGTTTCAGGGCGTTACCCCATCATTCCACCCATCGGAATATCAGTTCTGCAAGAACTGTGTTTATTAAAACACGACCTTGCGCCTAACCTTTTCAGTTAGGAACGTATCGCACCGTGCCAGTCCGACCACAAGTTTCCACTGATCGTCACCGAATCGGTCAGATTCATACTGAGCATTCCGGCAGGCGTCCAGCAATCTTCCAGATAGGTGTACGGGGTATAGCTCCCGTCCGGCATCCAGATCGGCGTGAAATGGGTGCGCCGGTTATAGGTTGAATACCTGTTTTTCGCAAACTCAAACCTTGCGTTATACCCACCACCGGTTCTGTCCAGCAGTCTCCAATAGATTTGATACTGGAACTCCGGAAAGTACGTTATGGCGGTCTGCGCACCTGTCACCGCAGAAGATTGGTTGGTGCTGATGTTAGCGGTTGTAACCTGATTGACGCCGTATCCAGACTTCATCGTCTTTCCCGACGCGGTCGGTACCTTGGCGTCGGGCGTTATGCTCATGGATGCGGAAAGGCTTGCCGAGTAGGAGTTATAGTCAAAGTCCCACCAGCCACGGTCAACCCAATGGCCATCGTCACGCCAGTGGCCGCCGCCTTTTCCATCGCTGCACCAGTTCCAGTCGCTTTGCCAGATCCAGTTTGCATGCCATTTTGGCCGCCATACGCCCCATGAGGCCGAGGTTGTCTGCGGATTGCTCGGAACATTCGGGCGGGAATAAGAATCGTTCCGGTCATCAGCGACAGGATTTGGTGGGTCTTTCCCTGACAGATCCACAATATTGGCTGTGATCGTACCTTCGCTTGTCCTGCCACCGCCTGTCACCGATACATGGATCGTCATGGTCTGAGGAGTGGCTGGTGTTGTCCATCGTGCCCAAGCTAACTGACTGTCGCCGTTCGGATAGTAGACGTTGCCGACTGTATAAGTCCTGCCGCCAATACTAAACTGCACTGTTACAGGGTGGTCAGGATCGGACTGCCCACCGCTAACTGTAACCGAGGTTATCACTTCCGTATTGACACGGTAGGTGTAGTTGTGAGTGCTGACCTTTGGAGGCTCCGCTTCGGAAAACCGAACGATGCCAAGTCCAAGTGAGGAAATAATATCGGAATCGGAAGCAGCGGTTGTCGTTGATCCAGACCACGCCGGATAGCCGAGATCGGGGACTTCAAGAAATATGGCCAATGGCAGATTCTTATGCGTCAGGGACACCATCTTGCTGCGCAGTCCACCGCCCAGCTGCCGGTCATAGAGTGCCGCTTCGGTTGCGGTGGTGGCAATCATCACGCCTTGAAACTTATAATAGGCGATAGGTTCAATCAGCAGTTTGTATTCGCCGCTTATCAGCACGTCAAAGTTCATACCGGTAAGACCCGCAATACTGCGGATAACCTGCTCGTCAGTAAAATAGCTTTTGATTGCTTCAATATTATTGGAACCATTGGTGCTGATAATTTTGGGCAGAGCCTGTGATGGGTTTTTAAAGACATATCCACCTTTCATAGGACTAAGCGAGGCCCCACTGTTGTACTGCAATTTGCTGACTTTGCCAAAATGATAAATACCTGCTGATGGTGTCTTGTTTGTCAGATCAATCGGAGTTGTAACAACGGCATGGTCGCTGGCACGAACCACAGTGACACGCACACCTTCGTTGCCCGGTGTCCATGAATTCTGATCCGTTCCTTCTCCCATGCCGCCGCCACCACCATCCATATTACCGTCCCCGATGGCATAAGCAGGAACAGAAAACAGCGAGGAACACAGCAGAATAAGCACCAATATAATGCTGGAAAACCGTTTCATACAGCACCTCCTTTACAAAGAAAAAGCACAGCACTTTCTGCTGTGCGATTCCCTAAAATATGTTTGATTTAATTCATTTTCCCAATTTTATTTCCGTTCTCATACATGTCACCGGCGTATGAGCCTTGGTTGGCACCGCCGTCCGGTACATTATCGAAACCCGGTAGCCCGCCCTGCTGCTTGTTTTCCACCGATTTCTTTTCGGTATTCTCCGGCTTGTAGGCTGGAGCCTTGCTCTGATTGGTGGTATCACCCTGTGGTTTAGGAGTTTCCTTGGGGGCTTCCGGCTTCGACACATCCGACTGGATGGTCTGTTTTGTCCCGCTGGAAACACCGCTGCCCGACGCCTGAGAGGATGACGCGGACGGTTCGCTTGCCGGGACAG
Source organism: Marasmitruncus massiliensis (assembly GCF_900186535.1). Classification (GTDB taxonomy): domain Bacteria; phylum Bacillota; class Clostridia; order Oscillospirales; family Ruminococcaceae; genus Anaerotruncus; species Anaerotruncus massiliensis_A. Next base: position 128,341 of record NZ_FYDE01000003.1, on the reverse strand, counting down.
TTACATCGGGTTGATCTGTTATTTTATCGGATTCAGGTTTCACGTTTACCTCGTCTGAAACCGTGGGTGACGAGACCGCCATGTTATCCTTGGGCTTTTCAGCATGAAAATGAGAAGATATTGCAATCACGAGGGCTACGCACATTACGCCGAGTCCGGCAATGGTCAGCCATCTCTTGTTTTTATCTGATAGTTTTTTCACAACATTTGACCTCCTTTTGCACTTGCATCTGACATTTCCTTACAGCTCACACCATATCACAGAAGTTTTCCGAAGTCTATTGGAATTGCATAAGTTTCTAGAATAAAGGCATATATTTCGCCTGCACCTTGAGATTAATATGCATTGGTGGCAGCGATTTACCTCCGAAGGACACCGGAACCTCCAGCAGGATCGATGTATCGGCAAGAAAAGCCCGCGCATTTTTTGGATCGGAAGGAGCCAGCTGCGCGTTTCGAATATTTACCGACAGCCCGGAAAGCCTGAATTCCACAGCCTTTCCCGCATATTTCACATGGTACCCGTTTTCATCCCGCAGGCCGAGCGTTTTGTCAAGCCGTGTGTAAACATCGCCGTAATTAATGCTTTCACTCCACGAAGAACCGTCCGGCTTATATCCTCCCGAATATCCCTCACGGACACCTTGGTACACGCCGTCATAGTTGTCGTTTACTGTCGAAATAACGGCGGACTGTACCGCGTCCCGAACACCCGACGCGATAATCATCAGCCGCATGTACTCGGAAATCCCGCATAGGATGATGACAAGAGCGAGGGCGACAGCTACGATCAGAGGAAAAGAAGTTCCTCGCTCGTCTTTCAAAGTTTGCCTTAGCCGTTTAACCATTTTACCACCTCGCTTTCATCGCAGGCGCTGAGCTTGCCTGTTTGCGGAAGCTCAGTGTGCGAATTGAGTGCAGCGTCACGCTGCTCATTTCCAGTACACCTCGCTCTTGCCCGTGGCCTGCGCCCGTAAAGTGATGGGAAAGGAGCCGAAGCCTCCGAACAGTCCGATGTTTTTCTGTATAGATACCTTCACTGTGAATTCCTGATCAAGTTGAATTTTTCCTGTTTCCGACCATGTGACGGCGGGATCAAGCCCTGTTTTTTCTTTAAGCACCTGCGCCCTTTGGGTGGTTTCGCTGCCGACCCTGCCGCTGATCTCCGCTTCCCGGCATAGCTCCGTGGCAAAGGTGTCCAGCTGATTTTTTGCGATGTATACGGGGAACACTTTCACGGCGAGGGCGATGACCAGCATGGCGCAAAGCACCAGCACCGCCACATCGATGTATCCTTCGCCGCGTTTGTCCTTGAGCTTTTTCAGCACATCTGCACCCCCTCGGAGAAAGCGCTGCCCCGCGTTTCTTCCTGCAACGCATAGAGCTGCTCTGCGTCGCCCTTATCGGCAATCGACCAGAGAACATGGCTCATTTCCTCGTCGCGCACGGTGTTTTGTTCCTGCAGCCATTGGTCACGGACGACCTCCAGAGGGTTTTCAAACCGGAGCAGATATTCAAGGTTTTCCGCAGGAAAGTCACAGTCGCAGAGTTCGTCGTAGACCAGCTTGGCGGCGGCAATTTCCGTCGCCTGTTCGATCAGATCCGGAGCAGGTTTGCTCTGAAGTTGCCGGATATACGCCTGATAATTGGCTTCCAGCCTGTCCTGAAGTTTTTTCCTGATTTCTTTTTCCGTCATATCGGGTACCTTCTTTACATCAGATTTTTTCATCCCGCTAAAACATCCCATTCAGAGATTTCATAATTTCAAGGGCGATGATCACCAGATAGGTAAACAGGAAGCACAGCAGCATAATGAAGGAAAACACCCGGATTTTTGGAGGAATCTTCTGCGCCTCGCCCTTGAGCCTTTGCAGCTCCAGTGACTTGAAATCATGCGCCAGCATCTGAAAATAGATCGCGCCGTCATCTCCGCGAAGGACGCCGATCAGCCCGCGCACCACGTCGGACAACTGCGGCGAGTTGAGTCTTGCCTCAAATCGGGTAAGCGCCGCCTCATAGGAGGATGAGCGCATGTCGGCGGTGACAATGTCCAGTTCCTTGGCGAAAGCCGCGCCTGCGTTTTTCTTGAAGTGCTCCAGAATGGACAACACATCACGGCTGCTTTTCAGTTCCTGTTCAACGGTGGCCACAAAACGGGGCAGCTCGCTTTCAATCTGCTCCCGCTTTGCTTTGAGCTGTTCATCAGCTTTACGAATTTCTTTAAAGTAGACCAGTACCGAAAGGAACACCAGCACCGGCGAAAGCAGCGGAAACAGGAGCAGACATGGAATCACGCCGAGCAGGATCGCCCCCGCCTTGACGATTGCATAGGCTGTGTAGATTTCCGGTGTCATGGCAATGTCCGCCGCCTTGAGAACATTCTGCATCCGGCTTTTTTTGTACTCGTCCATGCGGATGATTTTTGAAAGCTTTACAGCGCCGGACATGAGATACGCTTCCACAGTCTTGGAAGCTTTTTTACTTTCCTTCCCGGCACTAAGCATAGCTTTGGCCGCACCCATGGTCGGCAACTTCAGTGCGTCGGCAAAGATGAAAAACAGCCCTGTGGCAAGCAGGACTGCGAACAAAAATAACAATGTCATCCTATCCGTCACCTCCTGTACTCAATGGGCTTGGTCAGCTTGATGACAAAGGCCGTAGAGATAAAAATCGCCGCAGCGCAGACCGCAAGGACGATCTGACCGACAGCGGTGTGCATCAGCGTTTCATACCAGCTCTTATTGAGAAAATACATCAGCGGAATATTGCCGACCACAAGGAGCGTCATAATAATAAATTCCTTTCGCGGCTCAAACACAAGGTACTCCAACTCCGAGTTGACGATCCGCATGTCTGACAGCTTGCCGACAATAGGCGTCAGAGTAGTTTTGAGGCTTCGGTCATACTGGCAGGCAGCCATAGCGTCGCACCATTCCTGAAAAACCTCGTTTTCGATCTTGGGTTTCATCGCCTTGAGCGCCGCGTCCACATCCGGGTTGATGAGCTTTATTCTCGTGAGAAAATCCCTGAATACACCCTGAACGGGCGGGTTCAGATACTGGATGTTTTCCTCCACGGCGGTAAGGATATCCTCATTTCTGAGATAGGCCGTGGTGATGATGGACAGCGCCGTTTCCAGCTCGGCGGCGATGTTCTTTTTGTAATGCGTCGCGGTGAGCCGGATGTACCAGAACGGCAGGAACATCAATCCGATTGCCAGCACCGGCACGAGGAACACATTTTGCATCAGGATGGCGATGCTCGCGCCAATAGCAAACAGCAGCAGCGAGCATGCGCATACAAGAGAGAAACGGCTGCTTCGTCCGGTTAGGACAAGAATATCCTGTGCTTCCGTAATCTCACGGCGCAAAAAGGATGGCTTTTTCCTTCTGGCTGCCTCGTTAATCTCATCTCGGATACTTCTTGGACGCTTGATCAGAAAACTGAACAGGCCGTCCGTGAATGCAATCGGCGAAATGCCAAGTAAAATAAAAGCACCGGCGATCAGGCCAATGCATGCAATCAGTTGTATGAAAGTCATCAGGCAACGCCTCCCTTCGCGAGCCGGTCAAGCACCTCCTGCGGCATACCGTTTTCAAGGAAGCGCTTTTGCAGACTGTCGGAAATCCGGCTGACCTGTTCATGGTGACCGTTGATGATGAATTTATCGCCATCAATGCGGTTCTCTGTGATGCGGAACCTGAACAAAGTGCGGAAGTTGCGGGTGCCATCAGGCAGAATCTCGCATTCCATGATTTCCATCATTTTGCGTTGTTTATTTTCAAGCTGCTTTGTGAAAACAACAATCGGGAATGCCTCGGTCACTAAGTCCATGAGGGTATCGTCGGCCATGTCGTATTTTCGTTTGCACAGGGTTACCATCCTGCGGTAGGTAGCCTCGCAGCTGTTTGAGTGGATGGTGGTCAGCACCGTATGCCCGGTTCGGGCGGCCTCCTGCGCGGAATAGGCTTCCGCGCTTCTCATTTCGCCGACGCAGATGATTTCCGGATTAAAGCGGAGCGCCATATCCAGAAGCAGATCCTGATCGATGTCCTGCTTTTCATTTTCGCTGGAGCGCGTAAGTGTATGGATGACGCTGTTTACGACCTTGCCGTCTTTTTCCCGAACCAGCGCCAGCTCACGCGAACCGTTTTCTATGGTAAAAATCCTTTTGGTGTCGGGAACTGTGGTCAGGAGCCAGCCCGCCACGGTGGTTTTGCCAGATGAAGTCGCGCCTGCCACGCACACCGAAATGCCGTATCTCAGGCATTCCGAGAGGAAATCCAGCATTTCTCCGGTTGCCGTGCCTTCCTTTACAAAATCCTCTTTTTTGAGATTCTGCGGATTGACAATACGGATGGATGCACAGACGCCGACGTCCTCATCCACAAGAGGCGTTTTCAGCACGGCGATTCGGATATTTTTAGACAGGTGTCCGAGAATGGCAGGGCTTGCGTTGTCCAGCACCATGCCGGACACATGGAGCATCCTTCGGATAACATTGACGGCATGCTCCGGCGAGTCAAAGTGTTCGTCAAGCTTCACGGTATTTCCGTTGCTGTACTGGACTTCGATGTCATTCCAGGCGTTCACGTCGATTTCTTCAATTCCTGTGCCAAAGATATATTTTGTCAGAAAGCTGAACTCGGCCATTTCGGTATAGAGGGCGTCGACAAGCTGCTGATCCGTCATGCCTTTCACAGCGACACGGTGATCCATGAGGTATTTGCCGATGTACCGTTTGACCTGTGCTTTCCCATCTTCTGTTTCTCCATCGATTATGAGAGAAGAATATTTTCCGGAGATATACTCCTGCACCTCATGCAGAACATTCCCGAAATCCTTGGTGCCGTCGCCGGGAGAAAAGAACAGACTGTGATTATCCGCAATACCTGCAGGCTGAATGCTTTGCAAAGCTTCTTTCATACGCCAAACACCTCCTTGCTGATTTTTTGAATCTCCTTCCGGAAGCCACGGCTGTCTTTGAGTGCCAACTCGCGGAACAGATCCCCGGCGAGTGCCTGATTCTCCAATTCTTCAGAATGGGGGATCTTGAACGCCACGCTGCCCAGCACCTGTTCGACGTTTTCGCTGGCCTCATTGGTTTTTATATTGCTGGCTGCCTTGTACTGCTTGTCAGCGTCCCACTTTTTGTCTTTCAACAGCGGAAGCTGGGAGGAAAGATAGCTGACGGATTTCAGGTCGCAATTCACAAGCCGCAAAACGGAATCGGCTTCCATGAGCGCCACAGCGGACAGGATGTCGTTGGCGATATAGCTGCCGCAGTCGATGATGACATAAGGCGCGATATCCCGCAGATGCTCAATTAACTCTGTCGCCAGCTCCGCGTTATACGGCGGATATGTGAACACATTCTCGCCCTTGAGCATGCCGATCATGGTCAGATAACTGATTTTCTTATGCGTGACACAGTTCTGCCGGATCAGGGAATCCGTCACATGAGTCGCCGCGAGGATGCTTCCGAGAGATTTCTCGCACTCAAGATCGGATGGAGAACAGATGCACGGCAACATGGGCGCGGTCATGTCGCACAGGAGCAGCAATACGTTTTTATGCCTGTCGGCGAGGTATTTCGCAAGCTTTACACTGACTGCGGTCTTGCCGGAGGAAGGGCTGCCCCACACGGCCAGCACCTGCACGCCTTTTTCCGGCTCTGTTTCCTTTGGCTCACAACCGGAGCTTCGGGAGAAAATACTCCCTGTTTTGAAATTGAACATATTACCTGCCTCCCTCGCCGGAAGCAGCTGCGGCAGAAGAATCACTCTTTTCATCTGCCGTTTTATCCGTGGCGGATGGATATATCCCGGCCAGAACCTTGTCCTGCGCCGCTATGAATTTGGCTGTGTTGTCCTTGCTGCCCCTGTACACAAGGGAAAGGTGCAGCTTGCCGTCCGACTCCAATTCGGCAAGAATTTTACTCTGTTCCGGCGTCGCCAGCAGAGTAACAGTGCTTGGCAAACTTTTTTCTTTGTCTGCCGATTGATCTGACGATTTATCATTATTTTTTTGCGTGTCCGTATCGTAGCCGGTGCTGGCGGTCACTCCGATCACCTGAACATACTGCAGTTCCGGAGGAATGACAGTCGCGCCCTGTTTTTTGTAATCCGGTGCGATGACCGACACAATGTCGCCGGATGCCAGCTTGCCGGACAGGCCGTTGGCAAGGTTTTTCACCGTTACGGAGATGGCCTGCTTTTCTCCGTTGAGGTTGTACAGATAGGCGTTGTCGGCGACGGGTGTGTCGGTGAGCTTGGAGTTCAGAATATAGTCGCCGACGGATAAGTCCGAGGCGGCATATTTGCCGATGACGCTGTCTTTGTTTTTCAATACATTTTCCGGCAGATTGTAACCGCCGATCTCGACAGTTTGTACCATGTCCTTGGTAATCTGATCTCCAGATTTGATGTCCTTCGTAACACGCACAATGCTTGTCTTTTGTGAGATTCCTGCGTTAAAAAGCGGTGTGACCGCAAAGCAGATCAATAGTGACAATACAATGCAGAGCACACCGAGAACCGTTCTGTTTTTGAAAAAGCTCATAGAATAATCCCTCCGTTCATGAAATAGGCGGCGATACAGCCGACCGATAAAAAAGGCGCAAGGGGGAACGCTTTCTGACGCTCCCTCTTGCGCAGTCTTTGTATGATGGTATAAAAGAAATAGAAAAGAAGCAGGGCGGTGAGGCCGATCACCATAGCCGCCAAGCCTCTTTGAAAACCGAGGACAATCCCTGACGCCGCCGTCAGCTTGATATCTCCGCCGCCCATGCCGCCCCACAGGAGGGCGGCGAGCAGAAGCGGCAGAGCTGTAAGCATGCCGAACAGCTTCACCGGTTGAAAACCGATCAGGCCAGTCATAGCAATCAGCAGACAGACAGTATCGGGAATCATCCTTTTTCTGATGTCAAAGATGGATGCCGTGAGAAGCAGGATAATGAAAAGACCGCCCTGAAACAGGAGCGGCAAATTACCGAGGCTAATGCAATTAGCCTGCATAGTTGAACATATCCTTAATGCGCTGCGTGAGTGTAGGCAGGATCGTTTTCCCAAACAGGGCATAAAGTCCCGCGAGGATCAGTGCGCCAATTACGACTGCCATTAAAATTTTAATGGCAGTATCCACAAAACCCTCGGCCTCTCTTGAACTCAACACGGACTGAACCTTTAGCATTTTACCGATCATTTGATTTCTAACCTTGACAGCGAATTCTTTCATTGCGATTACCTCCAAATTATTTTTTGTGATTTGACTGGACGGTTTACATGCCGCCCATTTGCATGCCCGCGTTCTGCTTCGGCGCTTCTGCCTGATGAGGCGCTGCGTTCTGGCTTTGCGCAAGAGCCTGATTGTAAGCTCCAATGACGGCCTGATTGAGCTGCTCCCTGAATTCTTTGGTTACCGGGAAGCAGATGTCCTTGTATTCACCGTTTCCCGCTTTATAGCTGGGCATGGCCACGAACAGTCCCTTGCTGCTGTCCACCACCTTGACATTGCGGATGGCGAAGCAATCGTTCAGATTGACGGATGCGATGGCCTTTATGCTGCCTTCCGGGCGGATGGAGCCGATCTTTACATCCACTTTCATTGGAAGCTGATTTTGCGTGTTTTCCATAGCAATTCCTCCTGTAAATTGATTTTGGGTACAAAAAAAGACAGCCTGTGCTGTCGTTGAGTTATAGCTGCATGGTCTGTGTTTGGGCGGGAGGCTTGAAGTCGATCTGTTTGAAGCCGAACCGGTCAACATAGTGAAACTCGCTTCCGGCATCGTCGTAAAGCTCCACCACATCTGACATGGAGAGGGAATGTCCGGTAAAACCTTCGGAATGCTCCATATTGAATTTGGCGTAGATGCTTTCCAGATTGTTGGTTTCCACCTCGCCGTCATAAACCGCCTCGTAATCCCGCATATTGGGTTCCCCGAATTTTTCGACCATCTCATCGTAGCCGATGAAGCGCATCAGGATGTCCGATTCCGGTTTGAGCTGCCAGATGCGGCAGTTCTTCAACGAAGTGATTTCACGGTTTTCTCTTTGTCCGTTCATGAGACGGTCAAACACACCGTCCGTCCATTTCACCTCGGACACATCTTTCTGCCGGAAGAGAAAATCCTTCAGCTCCTGCGATTCAAACAGCGGATCGACCACAGCCTTGCCTCCCGAAACATACCCGGCTGTGTTGCCGTAATACAGGATGATGTCCTTTTCCATTCGAATACCGCGCATGGCGATCCTCCTTTTCTATTTCATTTGCATTCCTCCGTTCTGCGGGTTGCGAAAGGCTTCCAGTTCCTCTTGGGATGGATGCAGGAGCCTGCCGGTCTCCATTTCCAAAACACAGAAATCGTCCCGGTCGCAGATCATGATGCGGTGCTGATAGGACTTCTGCATTTCCACATAGTTCAACACTTCTTGTTCGCTGCACAGCCAGACGCCTGCTGCGTACCGGCCATCAGGCAGAAAACAGTAGCCACTGTACTTGGGTTCATGATTTATTAAATCCAGCGCTCCGACCGGCCTGATTTGGGAAAGCTGCAGTTTTGCGCTGTCCGGCAGCAGTTCCGTTTTCAGAACGCCGATTACTTCATTGCGCTTTTTCAGGGAAAACTCCCCGGTACGCAGGGATACCAGAAATACAGCACATCCACTTGGGTTGGTACCGGCCCCGTTTCCGCAGAGACAAAAATACAGTTGATTTGGGTTGCACGATGGAAGCGCCTCACGGTTCAAAACTACGACCTTACCCTTGATGGAGCAGGAAGAGCCTGTTTCCGCACAATCGTTTTCCGTATAGATTTCCTTTGCGTCCAATTCTCACACCTCCTTTTTCTGCTTCAACAGCTCCGTCAGCTCGGTAATCAGACTGAGGCGGGTATCATCCGGCATGGTCTTGAAGGCTGCGCGGACATAGGCTTCCACAGCATCCGGAGACTGATCGCCGACTTCGATGATGTCTACTTTACGCACAGACACCTTGCCGTTTGACATTCCAAGGCGCACAATGTCGCCGTAATCCATGCCTGCGGCGATACGCAGTTCCTTGGGAATCAGGACGCGGCCTTTACCGTCGATCAGTTTATAAATAGGTTTTCCGTTACTCATTTGGCAGTCCTCCTTCCATCAGAACACTTCGAACGGCGGCATCGCTGATTCCCAATTCGTGGAACAGAGTTATCAGCGGCGCGGGGACACCGTCCAGTACATTGCTTGCAGTGATGATGATTGCACCGGGAACGCACTGTATCTCTAAGTCGCAGTTCCCGGTAATCTCTGCAGCTTCCAGAAGGCATCTTGGAATGACAAGATCGTCAAGCTCGCAGAGGTCGGTATTTTCTGGTTTCATAGGCTTTCCTCCTTCAGATTCCCATTCGGGGGGCAGTTGTTTGTTGTTCTTCTGCTGATTTCATTTCACCGACAAAGGTATTCAGCTCATCTCCAGTGAGTGAAATCTTTGCCACTTCAAGCTGACTCAGAAGATCTGTGATGTTCTGATACTCGTCGGTAATAACCTGCATTTTTTCCGATGTATTGTAGCCGCCGCAGGTGCGGGTGTAGGCTTTGAACAGGCAGTCATACAGCCCGGTTTTCCAGTTGGGCAGCACGGAAAGATACAGCCCGACCGTTGCCTTGTCCGATGTGCGGATATACAGCTCATCATGCATGTTACCGACGACAATCTCTTGCAAACCGTTTGTTTTTTCTGAGATCAGGTCTTTAGCCCATCTCATTTGTTCGATACCATTCATCCCCGTCATCTCCGTTCTCATCAGAAAAAAGATTAAGCTGTTTCGGTTCGGCGTTCCGGCGCTCCTTTGGATCGTAGTTGGTGATGATTACCTCCGGGTATTCACAGCCGCCATCATACCGCTGCGCGAGGTTGTTGATGCGGGTAACAGACAGAATGTAGAATCCGGCGTATAGCTCACGGATGTACTCACAGTCGTTGTAGGACACCATCCATTTTCCTTTGCAGCTTTTGAGCGTATCCCGGAGGCGTTTATGATCTTCTTTTCGGAACACCACGGCGTAATGCCCCTCGGTTTCGTAGTAGGGCGGATCGCAATAAAAAAAGGCATTGTCCCGGTCGTACTGCCGGATCAATGCCTCAAAATCTTTATTCTCCACTACCGTATCCGCAAGCCTGCGGGACGCCTCCCATATGAGGAAGAAGGTTTTCCGTACATCGCATGGCTGGCAGCTGTAGGAAGTGCAGCCGCTGCCATAGCTGTATCGGATGAGCTTGTAAAAGGCGGCGGCCCGACGTACATCGCTCTTTTTTGCGTTTTCCAGCATCAGCTCCTTCATATCTTCAAATTCCGGAGGGGAAAGGTTGTGCTGCGCCAGTTCCAGTTCTTCCGAGAGATACTCTTGTATAAACTCTTCTTTTTCAATAAATTTACGGATGACATGAAACTCATCCCTTGAATTAATGGGAAGAAAGCCAAGGTGCCGTAGAAATTCCCATGTGCGGGTTTTGACGCAGTAAAAAAGATTAGCCAGGTTGGAATTGAAGTCATTGTAAACCTCCATTGCATTTTGTTCCGGCTTTTTGCCGAACAATACCCAGCCGCCGCCACCGAACACCTCAATATATCTGCCGTAATCCTTGGGGAAGAGGCGGTATATAATTTTGCGGAGCGCTTTCTTGCCGCCGATCCAACTGATAAAGCTATTGATAAACATCACCTCCTTGTCTCTATAATTTTTTCTTCCATTTAGACCGGGATTGCCACTATGCCGTGCCGCCTTACGAGAAAGGCGTTAATGATCAGGCGGAGCAGCCTATCATTGATCAGTTCCGGATCGCTCAGTTCCGAAATGGCGATATGGTCTGTACCGTGATACAGATCCTTTGCCGTATGGAATATAGCGTAGCCATCCAGATCCACACCATGGATACGAATATCTTTAAAGTGGATACTGCTCTGATCTATATAGTTTTTTGATTGCTTCCAGAGGAAGGTGTCTGAAGTCAGCAGGAAAACAGCCGCCGCATAGGCTTCGGAAAGATTCAAAAGCGGAAACAATCCGCTTCTTCGCAGACTTTGAAATCTTCTGCAGTGTTCTGCGTTTCTGAAAAACATCGGATTCGCCTCGCTTTCTTTGAGCAGCTTCTCTATCCGCGAAGCAAATGTCCGAAGCTGGATTTCGCTTAGGAACAGCCGGAGCAGTTCCCCATAGGATACGCAACCGGCTGCGATTCGTTCCGGAAGACAAATACAGCCTGCGAAGCCGCAGCATTTTTTCTTTTCTGTTGTTTGTGTACAGAACCGGCAATCGCAGTCGGTGCAGGTATATTTGTAACGGCTTCTCATGACTCCGGTGCTTCGGGAAGAAAAGCCGGGAATTAATTGCATTTCTATTTCAGTTAAAGCGAGAGGCGTACCTCTCATGAACCTCGCTGGCATTGTTCTCATTCCTTTCATCACGCTCTGCAGGACAGTACTTTTTGAAAAATGGCAACAAAAAAAGCGGCTGTGTTTTTCAGTTACGAAGAACACAGCCGCTCAAAGATTACCCGGCAGGGAGCGTTATTTTATTTTCGAATGTATGGAAAAGAGGCCATACCATTTGGCACGACCTCTGATCTCTTTATGCTATATATGATTTAGCCCTCAAAAAGAGGGTGTGCATCTATGAAAAACGGGAGTCTTGAATTTCTCATTCAAAACTCCCGCAGCCCGCATAAACACTGGCTTTATGGGCCATGCATCTATATTGGGCAAATGTTTTGGTCCGAGTGGCGAGATTCGAACTCACGGCATCCTGCTCCCAAAGCAGGCGCGCTACCAGCTGCGCTACACCCGGATATTGATGCACGGAAAATTACGCTGTACCTGCCCGCGCCGACGGGTTTTTGTGCCTCATAGCATATGTCCTGCGCGTGTCCTGCGTGGGCGGCATAATAAACAGTGCATTCTACATTGTACCATTGCACATGTAGTTTGTCAAGCATGCCCTCTTACGATTGAATTTGCAAATCCTATCCTGAGTTGTTCGACCATCTGTCTCAGGGCATTTTATGCTTTCTTAGAAAAACTATCGCTACATTAATAATAAGAAGTGCCGACGCTCCAGTCAATGACCCAAGAATAACGCTTACATTAAATTTCCCGTTCATCATATAAAAAAGAGATGCTCCAAGAATTGAACCGACTACATTAACTCCGCCAAGAAGAGCTAAAAACCATTTTCGTACCTTATTTTTCACTTCATCTCTTCCTCTTCTATTGATGCAATTGCGATAGAAACAAGGGCGCCCGTAATCTACGGACGCCTTTGTTGGCCTTTTAAAACTGCATTTTTTGCTTGATATAGTCGTTCAGCGAAGCAATCGGGATGCGCTCCTGCGCCATTGTATCGCGGTCACGCACGGTAACACAGCCATCGTTCTCGCTTTCGAAATCGTAAGTCACACAAACCGGGGTACCGATTTCATCCTGACGGCGGTAACGCTTGCCGATCGAGCCCGCATCATCATAGTCGATCATATAATCGCGGGACAGTTCGGCGTAAACCTTGCCCGCGCCCTCGGCCAGCTTTTTGGAAAGCGGCAGGACACACGCCTTAAACGGCGCAAGCGCAGGATGCAGACGCATGACGACGCGGGTATCCTGTTTGCCTTTATCGTCGGTACCGACAACTTCTTCGTCGTAGGCGTCGCAGAGGAAAGCAAGCGCCACGCGGTCCGCGCCAAGAGACGGCTCTACAACATAAGGGGTGTAATGCTCGTTGGTCTCCTGGTCAAAATACTCCAAAGCCTTGCCCGAAACCTCGGAATGGCGGCCCAGGTCATAATCCGTGCGGTCGGCAATGCCCCACAGCTCGCCCCAGCCAAATGGGAACAGGTATTCAATATCAGTGGTTGCCTTGGAATAGAAGGACAGCTCTTCCTTGGCGTGGTCACGCAGGCGCATGTGTTCTTTTGTCATGCCCAGATTCAGCAAAAAGTTTTCGCAGTAGCTTCTCCAATACTGGAACCACTCAAGGTCGGTGTCCGGCTTGCAGAAGAACTCAAGCTCCATCTGCTCGAATTCGCGGGTACGGAAAGTGAAGTTTCCGGGCGTAATTTCATTACGGAAGGATTTGCCCACCTGAGCGACGCCAAACGGAATCTTTTTGCGGGAAGTGCGCTGTACATTCATGAAGTTGACGAAAATCCCCTGTGCGGTCTCCGGACGCAGATAAATCTCATTCTTCGCGTCCTCGGTGACTCCCTGAAAGGTTTTGAACATCAGGTTAAATTTGCGGATATCGGTGAAATTTTCACCGCCGCATTCCGGGCATTTGATGTGGTGCTCCTTGATATAGCTGATCATCTGTTCATTGGTCCAGCCGTCGGCAGGCTCGCCGCTGACATCTTCGATCAGCTTGTCCGCGCGGTGGCGGGTCTTGCAGTCCTTGCAGTCCATCAGCGGGTCGGAAAAGCCGCCCACATGCCCGGACGCGACCCATACCTGCGGGTTCATCAGGATGGCGGAATCAAGCCCGACGTTATAAGGGGATTCCTGCACGAACTTTTTCCACCATGCGCGTTTGACATTGTTCTTGAATTCAACGCCCAGCGGGCCGTAATCCCAGGTATTGGAAAGGCCCCCATAAATTTCGGAGCCGGCATATACAAATCCGCGGTTTTTACAAAGGTTTACGACCTTTTCCATTGTTTTATCAGCATGATTCAATGACGTTTGCACCCTCTCATTTTAGTATCCTAAACATTTATTATATAGGCTGAAACCGGCGGGGTCAAGGCTTTGCGCGCTTTTTATGCCCTATTTCAGCACACTGGTATCCAGCTTGTCAAAGCCTGCAAGCAGTTCCTTTGCGATGGCGGTCAGCCTGCCGCAGTCCCCGGGGCGGTTGCCCTCCAGGTTCAGCGGCATCAACGGATCATGCAAAGACAGGCGCAGCAGCATCCAGCCCTGCGTTTCTTCCCCGCTGAACGAAAGGCGCACGCCTTCGTAGGAATTCGGCGCAACGGCATAGCCCGCCGCCTTCGTGCGCTCCTCAAACTGCCTGAGCACCTCTTTACCGTAGGTTTTGAAGTCCTCCGTCAAAAGGTTCATACGGTATTCCCGGCACTCAAACTGGGGCGGAAGTGCAGAGATCAGGGCGTCGACTGATTTTCCTTCTTTTTTGGACTTCGCGGCGGCAATCAGCAGCTTAACCGCCAGATAAGCGCCGTCATCCAGAAAATAGTTTTCGGAGAGTGCCCCGTGACCCGAAGTCTCGATTGCGAGCGGAGAAACAATGCCTTCAGCGTTCAGTCGCTTGGACTCGTTGATCACGTTTTTATAACCGCGCTTAAACCGATGGTGCTTCATTTTCAGTGTATTCTCCAGAAAATCGGTCAGCTTGTCGGACGTAACGGAGTCGGTGACAATCGTCCCGCCCGGATACTCTTTTGCAAGAATGGCGGCCATCATCGCGATAATGGCATCCCGATTGACCTCTGTGCCGTCATGCAGGACAGCCGACATACGGTCCACATCGGTATCAAAAATAATGCCCAGATCCGCGTGGTTTTCCACGGTGGCCTTGCTGATGGCGTCCATAGCAGCCTTGTTTTCCGGGTTCGGAATGTGGTTCGGGAACATGCCGTCAGGCTCCAGGAACTGGCTGCCGGAGATATCCGCGCCCAGCGGCTCCAGCACCTGCTGCGCAAAGAATCCGCCCGCGCCGTTGCCCGCGTCCACCACAACATGCAGACCCGACAGCGGATGCGCGTAATCCTCCTCAGAAGATACCCCCATGCGGATTTTCTCGCAGAGGTTTGCCGCATAGAGCGGCAGCAGGTCATAGGTTTCCGCATGTGCTGCGCTTGCGGTTTGAGGCTCCTGCCTCGCGGCATACACCAGAAGGTCGGTGATGTCATCGTGCTCCAAGCCGCCATCCACATCAAAAAACTTGAGTCCATTGCGGTTATAGGGCAGGTGGCTGGCTGTAATCATGATGGATCCGTCATAATTGGTTTCCGGGTACACGATGGACATAAACATGGATGGGGTTGATGCAAGGCCGCAGTCCACCGCCTTGGCTCCGCTTGCTGCCAGTCCCTGCAAAACCGCGAGCTTCAAAGCCGGCGCGGAAACCCGGGAATCATGTCCAACCCCGATCTTCAGTTCACTTGCCGGTTTTCCGGTTTTTTGGGACAGCCATCTTGCAAATGAGATAGAAATCACGTTGGCAGCTTCACTTGTCAGGTTAACAGGCTGCCCCTCCACACCTTCCACGGCAACACCGCGCACATCGCTGCCGTTTTGCAACTTCATCAGTCGTTCTTTTTGAATTGCCATTCAGATTCCCCCACATATTCTTTGAATTGTTTAGAAATTTCCGCACAGCTCAGAATGTCTCGGCGACACTTATTGGTATAATAATCACTTCGCGGTTATGATACCACAAGTGCAAAGCACGCAGTGGTATCATTGGCCATTGGAGCGGGAGCGAGCTTTGCGAACGCATCGCCCTGGCCATAATTCGGTATAATAGCCGCTTTGCGGTTATTATACCATAATCCTGATAAAAAAGTGTAGTGTAAAGAGGAAGAAATCAGATTTTCTTCCACAAAATCTCCCTGCCTTTTCCTGTACGCGGCAGGCATCAATAAATCGGCCGCATTTATTTAAATTATGAATTCGACTTTTGTGACTGGGTTGATATAATGAAATCAATATGAATGATTCTGCCTAAAAAATTTTGAGCATCATATGGAGGTTGCGATAATGAAACGGGAAGTCAGTATTCAGAAAATCAAACAGGATGCCATGGATTTGTTCCGCGGAGGGTTTTTCTGTTCGGAAGCGCTTGTCAGCTCCTTCAGGACCAATTTTGAACTGGATATTCCCGAACAGATCGTTGCGATGGCCTCCGGATTTCCGGTGGGCATCGGCCGTTCCAAATGCCTTTGCGGGGCAGTCTCGGGCGGCGTCATGATGCTCGGTTATTTCTTCGGGCGCACAAAGCAGAAGGATCCCAAGGTCGAAAAGAATCTGGTGCTGTCCAAGGAACTGCATGACTGGTTCAGGGAAAAGAACAGCGCCCTGTGCTGTCGGATATTGACCAAAGGCATGGATATGGCGGCCGGGGAACATAAAGAGCAGTGCATCCGGTTCACCGGAGAAGTCGCGGAAAAAGTCGCACAGATTGTGGTACGCGAACTTGACTTTGTAAATGCCGACGAAATGCAGCCGGCGTAGGCAGGAGGCCATATGAAAAATTTCATTCAAAAGCTGCCTGTCCCCATGGCGGGGCTGATGCTCGCGCTGGCCGCCCTGGGAAATCTGCTCCAATCCTACTCTGAATCGGTACGCCTGTTTTTTGGAATCCTGTCTGCGGCACTCGCTTTACTGCTCACTGCGAAAGCGGTTCTTTACTTTGGCGATGTCCGCAAAGATCTGCAAAACCCGGTGATGGCCAGTGTCGCGCCCACCTTTTCCATGGGGCTGATCCTGTTGGCGGGCTATCTTGTAAAGATGTCTGTCCCGGTTGCTTTTGCGCTCTGGATCGCGGCAATTGCCCTGCACTGGCTGTTTATTCTGTATTTTACGGTAAAATTCCTTTTTCACTTTGACTTTCAGAAGGTATTCGCCAGCTATTTCATTGTTTATGTCGGGATAGTCACCGTCAGCGTAACCGCACCAGCTTTCGGACAAACCGGGCTGGGACGCGCGATGTTCTGGTTCGGGTTCGCCGCCTATCTGCCGCTGCTACTATTGGTGCTCTATCGGCTGCTGACAATCAAAAACTTTGCAAACCCGGTGAAACCCACCAACGCAATTTTTGCCGCACCGGCGGCGCTCTGCCTTGCCGGCTATCTGGCTTCGTTCGAACAGAAAAGTACTGCGATGATTGTTTTCCTGCTCATTTTATCCCAGCTGCTTTATCTTGCGGTTCTGTGCGGAATGCCCGCTATGATGAAAGCCGGGTTTTTCCCCAGTTATTCGGGATTTACCTTTCCGCTTGTCATCACCGCCATCTCGCTTAAACAGACAAGCGGGTTTTTCTCCAAAGCTGGAACACCCGTTGGGTTCCTGAACGCTCTTGTACCGGTCGAAACCGGAGTCGCCGTAATCGCGGTCCTATATGTCCTGATCTGCTATCTGTCGTTCCTGTTTCGCAAAACACCCGCACAAAAACAGCCCTGACAGAATCCTGCTATACAAAAGCCCCGCGGAAAATTCCGCGGGGCTTTATCAGTTTTTTTATCCCTGCCCGTAGTAGGCGTTTACACCGTGCTTACGCAGATAGTGCTTATCGAGCAATTCCTGCTGCATCGGTTCGATGGTGCACCCTGACAGCGCAAGATTGTGCCATGCCATCATGGCGCACTCCTCCAGCACCACCGCGTTATGCACCGCGTTGGCGGGGTCGGCGCCCCACGCAAACGGGCCGTGGCTGTGCACCAGAACCGCGGGCATATCCTGCGGGCTTAAATCCAGAAACCGTTCAACAATGACTGTTCCGGTTTCCTTTTCATATTCCCCCCGGATTTCTTCCGGCTTCATTCTGCGGGTACAGGGGATCTCCCCATAGAAGTAATCGGCCTGCGTGGTACCGAGCGCGGGGATTCCCCTGCCGGATTGGGCAAAGATCGTCGCCCACCGGCTGTGGGTATGAACAACGCCTCCGATTCCGGAAAACGCCTTATAAAGTTCCAGATGTGTCGGGGTATCCGACGACGGTTTCAACTTACCTTCCACCCGTCTGCCGGTTTCCAGATCCACAACCACCATGTCTTCCGCGCACATCACGTCATATTCGACCCCGGAAGGCTTAATGACCATCAATCCACCGGCCCGGTCGATCCCGGAGACATTGCCCCAGGTAAACGTGACCAGCCCGTGTTTTGGCAGCTGCATATTTGCCTCAAAAACCTGCTGCTTCAGTTCTTCCAGCATACGGGGCCTCCTATTTCAGCTTCCAGGCAAGATCCGCCAGGAAAAGCTGCTGTTTCAACCCGGCAATGGTGGTATCTTTCGTGATATGTACAAATTCAATGCCCATCATTTCTGCCCAATCTTCCATCTGCCCGGCGGTTACCGCGTAGCTGAGCACCGTATGGTGTGCGCCGCCCGCGAGAATCCATGCTTCCGCGCCCGTACGCAGATCCGGCATTGCGCGCCACATAACGCGCGCCACCGGCAGGTTCGGCATCTCATAGATTGGTTTGACCGCCTCGATATCCTGCACAATCATCCGCAGGCGGCCGCCCATGTCAATAAGCGAAACTACGATCGCGCTGCCCGGATGCCCTTCAAACACCAGCCGCGCGGGGTCTTCACGGCCCCCGATTCCCAGCGGGTGCACTTCAATTCTCGGTTTGTCCGCTGCAAGCGACGGGCATACCTCCAGCATATGCGCGCCAAGCGAAAGTTCTTTGCCGCGCGTCAGGTCATAGGTGTAATCCTCCATAAACGCGGTACCCCCCGGTACGCCCTCAGACATCTGTTTGAGGATATGGGTCAGCGCGGAAACCTTCCAGTCGCCCTCTCCGCCGTAGCCGTAGCCCCGTTCCATCAGACGCTGGGACGCAAGCCCCGGGAGCTGCTTCATGCCATACAAATCCTCGAAGGTGTTGGTATAAGCTTTGCAGCCCTCCCGCTCGAGAATCGTTTTCATCGCGATTTCTTCGCGCGCCTGATAACGCACAGACTCCATGTTATCGGTGTTCAGTGTGTATTTTTCCCTGTATTCGGCTATCAGCGCGTCAATCTGCTCCTCGGTGACGGCATCAATTTCCTTCACCAGATCGCCGACCGCCCAGGTGTTGATCTGCCAGCCCAGCTTGCGCTGAACCTCAACTTTGTCGCCCTCGGTTACCGCAACATTGCGCATGTTGTCTCCGAAACGCATGACCTTGAGTTTTTTGCTGACCGCAACGCCGACGGCCGCGCGCATCCAGCTGCCCAGTTTAGCCTGAACATCCTCATCCTCCCAATAGCCGACGACCACCTTGCGCGCCATCCGCATACGCGCGCCGATAAAGCCGTGCTCGCGATCACCATGGGCGGACTGGTTGAGGTTCATGAAGTCCATGTCGATTTCTTCGTTCGGGATGCAGCGGTTAAATTGGGTATGCAGGTGGCAATAGGGTTTCTGCAGCAGTTCCAGCCCGTTAATCCACATTTTCGACGGTGAAAAAGTATGCATCCAGGTGATAATTCCGGCACAGCTGTCGGTGTAGTTTGCCTCTTTGATCAGCTGGGTGATCTCATCCGGCGTTTTCAGCGTTGCTTTATAAACCACCTTGCAGGGAATCTTTTGAGAGGTGTTGAGACTCTCGGCAATGATTGCCGCGTGCTCCGCCACTTTCTCCAGAACCTCGGGTCCATATAAAAACTGCGACCCCACAAGGAACCAAAACTCATATTGTTTCAAACCAGACATGACATACCCTCCGTTTCTTCTATTTCACAGTTTTTTTCAGTGCTTTCAGCCGTTTCATCACATCGTTCGCGCCTCGGCCGAAATAATCATGCAGAGCGCTGTATTCGGCGTACAGCTTGTCATATGCCGCGACATTTGCCGGAATCGGCAGGTAAATCTGATCCCGCAGCTTGCCCATCGCGCGCGCTGCTGAGAAAACGTCGTCATATCCGCCGTTTTCCGAACCGGCGGCTACCGCCGCGAAAATAGCGCTGCCAAGTGCCGGGCCCTGCTTGGAGCCGGCAATCCGGATCGGCAGATTGATGACGTCCGCATAAATCTGCATAGTCATCGGGTCCTTTTGGGAGATGCCGCCCGACGCGTAGAATTCTTCCACCGGTACTCCGTTCTCACGGAAGGTTTCAATAATTTTGCGGGTTCCGAACGCGGTCGCTTCAATCAGCGCGCGATAGATTTCCTCCGGCTTGGTCTGCAGGGTCATCCCAAGCATCATGCCGGTCAGGTCCACATCCACCAGCACCGAACGGTTCCCGTTCCACCAGTCAAGCGCCAGCAGGCCGCTTTCGCCAACTTCGAGGGTTTCGGCTTTTTCCCGCAGGAAAACATGGATATTTTTGCCTTCCTTTTTGGCTTCCTCGTAATAGGAGGCGGGCAGGCAGTTATCGATAAACCAGGCAAAGTGGTCCCCGACGCAGGACTGCCCCGCTTCATACCCATAGAATCCGGGATAGACGCCGCCTTCCACCACGCCGCACATGCCGGGGACGGTATGCTCTTCGGTTCCCAGCAGAATATGGCAGGTAGAGGTCCCCATAATCGCCAGCATCGCGCCTGCGTGTTCAATCTTGACCGCCGGCACCGTGACATGCGCATCCACATTTGCGGCGGCAACCGCCGTTCCCTCCAAAAGCCCTGTTCTGGCCGCCATTTCGGCGGTAAGACCGCCTACGCGGGAGCCGAGTTCCGCTAGCGGATAGCTAAGCTTTTCCTCTACATAGTTCTCGAGACGGGGGTCAAGCGCCTTATAAAAATCCTTTGAAGGATAGCTGTCCTGTTTATGCCAGATTCCCTTATATCCGGCGGTGCAGGTGTTTCGGGTCAGTTTCCCGCAGAGCGCCCAGACCACCCAGTCGGCCGCTTCCATAAAGCAGTCTGTTGCGTCGTAAGCTGCGGGGGATTCCTCCAGCACCTGCCAGACCTTCGGTACTTCCCATTCGGAGGAGATTTTTCCGCCGTAGCGTTCAATCCACTTTTCGCCGCGGGCATGTGCGATTTCATTCAGCCGGTTGGCTTTGTCCTGCGCCGCATGGTGCTTCCAGAGCTTCACCCACGCATTGGGGTCCGACTGGAACTCTTTCAGGAAACACAGGGGGGTTCCGTCCGCTTTTACCGGCATAAACGTACAGGCGGTAAAATCGATTCCGATGCCTGCTACTTCGGAGGGACTGACG
This sequence comes from Marasmitruncus massiliensis, assembly GCF_900186535.1. Lineage (GTDB taxonomy): Bacteria > Bacillota > Clostridia > Oscillospirales > Ruminococcaceae > Anaerotruncus > Anaerotruncus massiliensis_A. The sequence continues at coordinate 107,484 of NZ_FYDE01000003.1, read as the reverse complement.
CCGCTTTTTTTCAGCACCTCGGGGATGGTATGGTAAAATACATCCAAATAATCCTGCGGATGCTGGAGCGCCCAGTCTACCCCCAGTTTGGTACCGTCGGGAAGTTCACGGTCCATGACCGCATGAGGATAATCAAAAACGCTGTCTGCAAGTTCCTCTCCTGTCTTTACATTTACCAAAACCGCCCGGCCTGACAGCGTACCAAAATCGACACCGATCGTATATGCCGCCATGTTGTCTTCCTCCTTGTGTTATAATATTTCAATAGTTGTAAATACAACAATTTACAGAAATCTACCACAAGCCCGCCCGCTCACAGCTTGCGGATTGACGCGCGTTCCACTAAATTCGGTGTAAAGTCTACGGTTGCGTTAAAACGAGGGTTTGCAACCAGTTTTAGCAGATTATTGGCCGCAGTCTCACCCAAAAGCGCCATCGGGTGAGCAACTGATGTAAGCGGAACTTCGCACAGGGATGCCAGATCGGAATTATCAATGCTTGCAACGGAAATCTGATCGGGAACAATGATCCCGCGGGCGCGAAGGAGCGGAATCAGACCGACCGCCAGCTGATCATTATAGCAGACAAACGCGGTGCAGCCTTTCAGGCAGCGCAGAATCCTATGAAAATCTTCCGCCATGCACGCCTTGTCTTCCGTGGAATACCACAGGATGTGCTCCGAGTGAAGCTCCAGCCCCGCGGCGCGCATTGCGTCCAGATAACCGGAATAGCGCAGATGTCCCTGCAGGTCATCAGACTGAAAGATTCCCGCTATTTCCCGGTGTCCCGCATTGATCAGAGCTTCGGTAGCGAGGCGCCCGGCTATCGTATCATCCATTGCCACATGCGGAAACGGCAAGCCCTGATAATAGGCGTTAAAAAACACTAGCGGAATTCCTTTCTGATGAATCTCATCATAAAAAGAGCGGTTCGGGTTGGGCAGGCCGCTTTTGGTCGGTTCGACGATGATGCCGTCCACATTTTTATCAATCATCATCCGCAGCGCACGCGACTCATTTTCAACAAGGTTATGGGTGAAGGTGAGCTGCATGGAATAGCCGTTCTTTGTAAGCACTGTCTCGATTCCGCGAATAATACTGGTAAAAATATAGTCGTCCAGATAGGTGGATATGACACCGATATTCATTGTTTTTTCGCGGCGTTTTATGGGGCTGTAGGTCACAAAAGTCCCGCTGCCCCGCCGGCGCTCCACAAACTTTTCCTGTTCCAAAATCCCAACCGCCTGCCGGACGGTCTGGCGGCTGATTCCAAACATTGCGCTCAGTTCATTTTCGGAATAGATCTTTTCCCCGTATTTCAGGTGGCCGCTCATCACCTGTTCTTTCATCCAGTTGACCAGTACCAAATACTTGGGCAGTTCCTGTGCCATAGAGTCCCCTCGTTTCTACGTGGATTTATGCGGCAGCCGCAAATCGGACTGTATCTGCTTTCCCCGGTTCGACGGCAATCGACATTTTTTACGTTTTGAATAGTATAGCAATTTTTACTCCGGTTGTACAGTCCAATTCGCATCCACATGTCAGGAGGTCCCGTCCCTACAGCGCAAAAGCGGATAGTTCAGATTCACACTATTTGTTTTTTTGTTTGGAAATCAGGTCGACGGTCACCGCGCCCAGCAGAACAAGCCCTTTTACCACTTTCTGCATATCCACCGACCAGCCGATCAGGGACATGCCGTTATTGAGCACGCCCATAATTAGCGCGCCGACCACAGAACCGATAATGGTGCCGGTGCCACCATAGGCAGACGCCCCGCCGATATAGCAGCTCGCAATAGCGTCAAGCTCAAAGCCGTCTCCGGCTTTCGGCGTTGCAGAAGCATTACGCGCGGAGAGCACAATACCGGCCAGTGCGCAAAGCATCCCCATGTTGGCATAAACCCAGAACATGACTTTGTCAGTTTTGATACCGGACAGCTTCGCCGCTTTGGCATTGCCGCCAACCGCATAGATCTGGCGCCCAACCACCATTTTGCTGCAAATAAACGTATAAATCAGAATCAGCGCAAGCATAATGGTCAGTACAAACGGAAGACCGTTATACGCCGCCAATTTCAATGTAAAGAAATTCAAAATCGCCACAATGATCACCAGCTTGACAGTGGTCTGCCAAAGCGGAGGCGTTTGGAAGTTGTATTTTTTCTTATTGGCAATCCCCCGGAACTCACCGTAAATGATCAGCAGAGATCCGATAATTCCTGCCAGAACAGCAACCAAATCCAGCTTGGAATTCCCAAAATGAATGTAGAATGTAGGCAGATAGCCCGCGCCTACCTGCGTATAGGCATCAGGCAGCGGGCCCTTGGTCTGCCCTTTCAGGATGGACATCGTCAGGCCCCGGAAGATCAGCATGTTCGCCAACGTAACGATGAACGGCGGGACATGCAGCTTTGCAATAAAAACGCCCTGCCACATACCAACGATCAGGCCGCCGACCAAGATCAGCAGAAAAGCCGGGAAAATCGGCATTCCATAGTCCAAGACAAAGATTGCGCACGCAGCGCCCGTGAAAGCAACGACAGACCCAACCGAAAGGTCTACATTGCCGGTGATAATACAGAGCAGCATGCCAACCGCCAGGATGACAACATAGCTATTCTGCATCACAAGGTTATTGATGTTCATAGCCGACGCGTTTTTCCCGAGCGAAAGCATTGTAAAAATAACAAAGATTACAACCAGCGCAATCATCATTCCGTACTGCTTCAGATTGATCTGCACGCCTGTGCGGTTTTTGATAACAGCTTTCGTCTCCATCAGTCTTTCTCCCTTCCGATATGCGCCATGATTTTCTTCATGATGAGTTCCTGAGAAAGTTCTTCTTTTTGCAGTTCCCCTGCAATTTCCCCCTCGTTGATGACATACACTCTGTCGCAGATACCCAGCAGTTCCGGCATTTCAGAGGATATTACAACGATTGCCTTCCCCGCGCCTGCAAGATCGTTAATGATACTGTAAATCTCATACTTTGCGCCCACGTCGATTCCCCGGGTGGGTTCGTCCATCAGGAGCACCTCGGGTTCGGACATCATCCACTTGGCTAAAACAACCTTCTGCTGGTTTCCGCCCGACAGGGAGCTGACCGGCTGTTCGATCGACATACACTTGATATTGATTTTGCGCCGGTATTCCTCCGCCGCAAGAATTTCCTCGTTGGCGTTGATTACATTTTTGTTGGAGAAACGGTCTCGGTCCATGCTTGCAAGCGTCATATTCCACTTGATATCGTTTATGGAAATTAATCCCAAATTTTTGCGGTCCTCAGAAACATAAGCAATTCCGTTATCAATTGCGTCTTTCACGCTGTGTAGATGCAGCTGTTTTCCGTTTTTATAAATTTCCCCCGAAATTTTGCTGCCGTAGGCCCTGCCGAATATGCTCATGGCAAGCTCGGTTCTTCCGGCTCCCATCAGCCCCGCGAAGCCCACAACCTCCCCCTGCCGGACACTGAAGGAAACATCCCGTACCACCTGGCGGTGGGGGTCCTCCGGATGAAACACATTCCAGTGTTTTACCTCAAAAATGACGTCCCCGATATGGCTTTCCCGGGCAGGGTAACGGTTGGTCAGCTCGCGGCCCACCATTCCCTTGATGATGCGGTCCTCGCTGATTTCATCCATAGATTTGTCAAGCGTTTCAATGGTATGCCCATCCCGGATGACCGTAATGGAATCCGCAACATAGCTGATTTCATTTAGCTTATGCGAAATCATAATGCAGGTAATTCCCTGCTCTTTCAGGGAAAGCATGATTCCGAGCAATTTTTTGCTGTCCTCATCATTCAGCGAGGCTGTGGGTTCGTCAAGGATGAGCAGTTCCACTTTTTTAGCCAGTGCTTTCGCGATTTCCACAAGCTGCTGCTTGCCGACACCGAGCTCACTGACAAGTATATCTACACTTTCATTTTCCAGACCAACCTTCTGCAGGATCTCGATTGCCTTCGCCTGGGTTTTATCCCAGTCAATCACGCCTTTCTGCGATGTGACCTCATTGCCGAGAAATACATTTTCCGCGATGCTCATATACGGACTGAGCGCAAGCTCCTGATGAATGATAACAATCCCTTTGCGCTCACTGTCACGGATATCGCGGAACTGACATTCCTCCCCTTTATAAATGATTTCCCCGGAATAGTCCCCGAAAGGGTAAACCCCCGACAGGACATTCATCAGCGTTGACTTCCCCGCGCCGTTCTCACCGCAAAGTGCGTGGATTTCCCCGCGTTTGACAACAAGATTGACATCGTCCAATGCCTTTACCCCGGAGAATTCCTTGGTAATATGCCGCATTTCCAGCAGTATATCGGACATAAGCAGCCTCCTTCTTTGCTGAATTGGATCCCGTAAGCGATGAGGCGGCGGCTTTGATGCCGCCGCCTCAATCCTTAGGAGCTGATGAAATTGTTTTTTCAGACTCAGCCTTTAAGCTGATCAGCGGTATAATAGCCGGTATCCACAAGCATCTCGGTGAGATTGTCCTTGTCAACGGAAACCGGGGTGCACAGATAGGACGGAACCACCTTGACATTGTTATTATAGGTTTCGGTATCGTTGATTTCCGGCTGGGAGCCTTCCAGAACCGCCTGCACCATGGTGACGCATTTTTCAGCGAGCACACGGGTATCTTTAAAGATCGTCTGCGACTGTTTGCCCGAGAGAATGTTCTTCGCGGCCATCAGTTCCGCATCCTGGCCGGTGATCAGCGGCCATTTCTCGCCAACTTTATAGCCTGCGCCCTCAAGAGCAGCGGCGATACCGTAGGAAATGCCGTCAAACGGGCTGACTACGATGTCAACATCCTTGCCGGTGCTGTAGTTCGCGGAGAGCAGGTTTTCCATGCGCTGCTGAGCGGTTTCCTGAGACCAGCGGAGGGTGCAGATGGTATCGAAATCCGTCTGTCCGGATACGCACACCAGTTTTCCGCTGTCCAGATACGGCTGGAGCACTTCGAACATCCCTGCATTTAACATATGCGCGTTGTTATCGTCCGGAGAACCTGCAAAGAACTCAATGTTGTACGGTCCTTTGCCTTCCTTCAGGCCCATTTTTTCTTCAATGTACTGGCCGATCGCGGTGCCGACCCCTTTGTTATCGAAGGTTGCGTAATAATCAACGGCGTCTGTGTCCATCAGCAGACGGTCATAAGCCACGACTGGAATTCCCGCGGCTTTCGCCTGCGCAAGCACGTTAACCAGCGCGCTCGAGTCGATGGAGGCGACGACAAGGCAGCTTGCACCGTTGGTAATCATATTTTCCAGCTGGGAAACCTGCATCTGGACATCGTCTTCCGCATACTGCAGGTCGACTTCATAGCCAAGCTCCTCCAGCTTTTCCTTCATGTTGCCTCCGTCCTGAATCCATCTTTGGGAGGACTGGGTTGGCATCGCCACGCCGATTTTCTTGCCGGCGCCGGAAGCCTCGGGTTTACTTTCCGTCGCCGCGGCACTGGATGCCGGCGCGGAAGCAGAAGGGGCCGCAGAGGAAGACGCAGCGGGGGATGCGGAGGAACCGCAAGCCGCCAGAGATAACATCATTGCCGCGGATACGAATACTGCTAACAACCTTTTCATTTCTTTCTCTCCTTCTTAAAGTTATACTATTCACTTGCCTGCCGTCAGCAGGCTTTACCAACATAATGTTCAAAAAAATGACATTAAATCCTCTTTTTTTATTGGTTATAAATATTTTATGCTCTAAATATACAGGATCGAAAGAAAGTTGTCAATACATCTTTACTAAAAACCTGACCAATGATGCCTGCTTCCCTCTGTGCAATTTGTTCTTTCTTCGAGCATTTTGCACGATAATCTCTATTTTCGTTTGTCTTTTTGTCAACTTGTACGTACATCACATGCCATAAAAATTAAACTGCTCAGGCAGGGCAGCCAGCCGGTACCAACCGCCCTGCATTCTGTACAGTTACTTGGCTCTTCTGAGTTTGATCGCGGCAAAAATACTTTGCAGCACAATGAAAAAACAAAGCAGAGACGCAATCACAATTCTGGTCCACCAGGAAGACAGCGTTCCCTGGAAAGTGATAAAGGTCTCAATCGTTCCTTTAATCAACACCCCGAACAGGCTCCCGATAACATTTCCGACACCGCCGGTCAGCAGCGTTCCGCCGATGACAGCCGATGCTATCGCCTCCATTTCAAACCCCCGGGCCTGTTCGACAAATCCACCGCAGGAATTGAGGGCAAAGACAAACCCGGCCAGAGCGGCAAGGAACCCGTTAATCACATAGACCTTCATCTTTGTTCTGCGCACATTCAGCCCCATGAGCAGCGCCGACTGTTCATTGCCGCCTACCGCGTAGATCGCGCGTCCCAGCTTCGTATATTTCAGCACCACGAAGAGGATTGCAAGCACAATCAGGGCAATGATTACGCTGGGATAAATATAGGGATAGATCATAACCCCTTTTTTATTGACTGCGCCGCCAAACGGCAGGTAGAGCTTCGCGTTTGCCATTGCAAGAAAAGTCGGGTTCTGAATGCTGATCATTTCCGAGCTGATAATAGCGGTCATGCCGCGCGCGAAGAACATGCCCGCCAGCGTGACGATAAACGGCTGGATTTTCAGGTAAGCCACCAGAAATCCTTGCGCAAAACCGAACACAATTCCCACCAGCAATACGATTGCAATTGCCGGTACCGCTCCGATGCTTTTCTTCTCCATCATCCATGCCAGCAGCATGCAGGTCATGCCAATTACCGAGCCAATCGAGATATCGATACCGCCCGTGATCAGCACCATGGTCATGCCCACGGCTGCAACGATTAATCCGGCATTGCTGATGAACAGGTTCAGAAATACCTGCATCTTCCCGAAGTTTTTATCCGCAAATATGAATACGCCCGCTATGTACATCGCCGCAAACAGCAGAATCGTAATCATCAGCAGAAAACTGTTTCCGGTTATTTTATTCTTCAGCTTTTGAATCATCATGCCACCCTCTCCCTCAACGCCAGCCTGTTCCTTAAGCCGGTTAACATCTTTTTCAGTTCCGGGGATTGCAGGGATACGATGATGACTACCACGATTGCCTTATAAATCGGCAGTTGATCCGCCGTCACCTTCATCGCGTAAAGCGAAGTGGTCAGGGCCTGAATGGTGATTGCGCCGATCACGCTGCCTGCCAGAGAGAATTTTCCGCCCCCGAGGCTGTTGCCGCCCAGCGCAACCGCAAGGATGGCATCCAACTCCATGTTCAGTCCGGCATTGTTGGCGTCGATGGAATACACGCGGGATGTGATGATCATGCCGGCGATTCCGGAGCATAGTCCGCAGAAGGTGTAGGTCAGGAAAATAATCAGGGAGGAGTTCAGCCCCACCAGCCGGCCGGCCCTGCGGTTGATGCCGACGGCCTCGATATAAAGCCCGAGTGCGGTATACCGGAGCATCAGCGTTGTAAGAATCACCACAATTGCCGCCACAAACACCGGCGTTGGCAGCGGGACTCCCGGCAGAAACGCGCCCAGCCGTTTATAGCTTTCCACGCGTACATACAGGATCTGTCCCTCTGTCAGGAGCTGAGCGATGCCTCGTCCCGCCGTAAACAGGATGAGGGTTGCAACCATCGGCTGAATTTTCATTTTTGCAACCAGGAATCCGTTCCATGCGCCGCAGGCAATACCGGTAAGCATTGCGAGCAGGAATCCCGCCAAATAAGGGATATGATAGACGCTGTCCGAGCCCAGCGCGAAGATGCACATGCCTCCCGCCACCGCACTGACAGCACCCACGGAGATATCCGCACCGCCGGAAGATGCCGCCACCAGCGTCATCCCCACAGCCATAATGACCAGTTCGCTGGAACGATTGATAATGTCGATGATATAGCCGTAAAAAACACCGTTCTGGATCGAGATGTTAAAGAACGCCGGTGTCTTGATTACATTGAACAGCAGCACCAGGCACAGGCAAAGGATCGGTAAGAACAGAGGCTGCTTTCTGAGTTTCTGCCAGTATGCGTTTATTTTATTCACCGTTTCCACCTCCCGCAATTGCCGCCATCACTTCTGTCTGTGTCAGCTGAATTTCCTCCAGTTCGCCAACCTTCGCGCCGTCGCGCAGAACGCCCATCCGGCTTACGGTTCGCAGCATTTCCTCGATCTCCGACGAAATAAACATGATGGCCATCCCTTCTCCGGCCAGTTTGAGCACCAGCTTCTGAATTTCAGTTTTGGTGCCGACGTCAATTCCTCTGGTCGGCTCATCCAGAATCAGAAAATCCGGATGCGTCAGCAGCCATCTGCCGAGAATCACTTTCTGCTGGTTGCCGCCGGAAAGCTGTTTCACCGGGGTTTCCCTGCCGGCGGTCTTGATCTGCAGCATTTTAATATACTCGTCGGTGATTTTTTCCTGTTCCCGCTGCGTCAGCAGGCGGAACATACCCCGTTTGGCCTGCAGCGCAATGATAATATTCTCGCGGACGGAAAGATCGGCAATCACGCCCTCTTCCTTGCGGTTTTCCGGCAGAAATCCCATACCCGCCTTCATAGCGTCAATCGGTGCATGAATCTGTACCTTTTTGCCTTTTACATGTAGGACTCCGCAATCAGCTTTATCCGCTCCGTAAATTGCCCTCGCCAATTCAGAGCGTCCGGAACCTAAAAGGCCGGTAAGGCCGATGACCTCCCCCTGATAGATATCAAGGTCAAACGGTTTGATGGTGCCCGCATGTCCCAGCCCCCTTGCGCTGACAACCGGTTCTTCACCGGAATGGTTTTTCTGGGAACTGCTTTCATTCTTGATGGAAGCCAGATCGTCGAATTCCTTTCCCATCATCTTAGCAACCAGCTGGACGCGGGGCAGGCTTTCCACCTCATATTCCCCTACGAGGCCTCCGTTTCGCAGAACGGTGACCCGGTCGCTGATCTCATACATCTGCTCCAGAAAATGCGTAACGAATATGATGCCGATTCCGCGTTCCTTCAGCTGATTCATGACGCGGAACAGCTTCTGAACCTCCTGTTCGTCAAGGCTGGAGGTGGGTTCATCGAGAATCAGAACCTTGGCGGATATGTCGACCGCTCTCGCAATTGCAACCATCTGCTGAATCGCGACTGAATAGTTTTCCAGTGCCTTGGTTACATCAATGTGGATGTTCAGGTTTTCCATAACGGTTTTGGCGCGGCGGTTGATCTCTTTCCAGTGAATTGCTCCCAGCTTCCGAGGTTCCCGCCCGATGAAAATATTTTCCGCAACCGAAAGGTTCAGGCAAAGATTGACCTCCTGATACACCGTACTGATGCCGTTGGCCTGTGCTTCCTGCGGCGAACGGTTGACGATGGGGTGGGGAATCCCTTCCACCCGGATCTCTCCCGTCTCCAATTCCTCAACACCGGTCAGCACTTTAATGAGCGTTGATTTCCCGGCGCCGTTTTCCCCCATCAGTGCGTGAATTTCGCCTGCCCGCAGGGTGAAATCCACCTGATCGAGCGCTTTCACGCCGGGAAAATTTTTGCTGATATTCCGCATGGTCAAAATTGCACTGCCCACTGCGCTCCCCCTTTTCCGAAAATGATTCATAAAACGGCAGGTATGCCGGAGAACCATACGGATGGTTCCCTGGTTCATACCTGCCGTTTGCTATTTGGTTATGATTCTGCCAGTTTCCATCACTGATTAATACAGACGGTTGGGCAGTTCTTTTTCCGCGTTGGTCTGGTCATAAACCTTTTCATCGACATACTGGATCTTCTCAACAGCTTCGCCTTTTTCCAGCTTCTGAATGATTTCCGCGACGCGGGGCCCATGCAGCGGGTTGCACTCAACAGAAACATTCATGTCGCCGGCAATCATCGATTCAAAAGCTGCGTGAACAGCATCAAAAGAAACGATGATCACATCTTTTCCGGGAACCTTACCGACTGCTTTGATCGCGTCGATTGCTCCGAACGCCATATTGTCGTTCTGCGCAATGACAACGTCAATGTCATCGTAAGCTTTCAGGAAGGATTCCATAACTTCCTGACCCTTTGTTTGGGTAAATTCGCCGGTCTGCTTCTCAAGCAGCTTGTAGTGCGGATTCTCTTTCAGCATCTTTTCAACGCCCTCGGTACGCCCGATTTCAGCAGAGGCGCCGATGGTTCCCTGCAGCATCACGACATTGATGTCTTCGTTATCACGGCCCTGCGCCTTAAGATAGTCGTTCAGCCACTTAACGCCGTCTTCGCCTTCTTTAATGAAGTTTCCGCCGACCCAGCAGGTATACAGTGTATCATCTGATACGTCAATCATACGGTCGGACAGGATCACCGGAATGCCCGCAGCTTTTGCTTCGCCCAAAACAGTCTCCCAACCGGTTTCCACGACGGGAGCAAGCACTATGTAGTCCACTTCCTGCGCGATAAAGTTGCGGATGGCTTTGATCTGGTTTTCCTGTTTCTGCTGCGCGTCGTCAAAAATCAAGGTGTATCCGTTTTCCGGAACAAATGTGGTCTGGAAAGATTTTGTATTTGCTGTGCGCCAGTCAGATTCCGCGCCCACCTGCGCATAGCCGACTACAATCGTGCCCTTTTCTTCCGCGGCGGATGCAGCCGGAGCGGCGGGAGCGTTCGAATCGGATGATGCCGGGGCAGCACTGGATGCAGGAGCCGCGGAGCCGCAGCCCGTCATCATGCCGGCGGCCAATGCGACACCTAACAATAAGCTAACAATCTTTCTCATTCTTTCTCCTCCTTAGACTTTCTTGAATGCAGTTGTTGTTCAAGCCTGATTGATCTTTCCTATATTGTACATACAACTCCGCGCGGTTACAATGCAGTATCTTACGGATTCGTTTCAATAATTTGGGGCTTTTCCCCTCCGGTTGATTTTCTTATGATACCGGTTGAATAATTTTCGCCGGCAGCCGTATAGTTACTTCCGTTCCAACCCCGTATTCACTGTTAATCCTGAGCCCATACTCCTTTCCATAATACAACTGGATCCGTTCATGCACATTAGTCAGGCCGAAACCGACCTTGTTGCCGCTGTATATGGAGTTTCTCAGCTTGCTTAGCTGGTCTGGGCAGATGCCGATTCCATTGTCCCTGACCCTTAGCTCCAGAAGCTGGCCATCCTTATGGCCGCAAACCGTAATCTTCCCCTTTCCGCGCTTATTTTTGATGCCATGGTAAAGAGCGTTTTCCACCAGCGGCTGCAAGGTCAGCTTTAAGACAGTATATTCTCCAAGCTGCTCGGGAATGCAGATTTCATACTCCATAATGTCGCAGTATCGTACCTGCTGGATTTCGAGATAGCTTTTCACATGGAGCGCTTCTTCCCGCAGCCGGATAAAATCCTCCCCTTTGCTCAGCGTCGTCCGGAAAAATGTGGAGAGCGAGGAGATCAGCTCCACCACCTGTTCGTCCTTATGGTCTTCCGCCAGCCAGATTACCGTATCAAATGTATTATAAAGAAAGTGCGGGTTGATCTGCGCCTGCAGCAGCTTAAGCTCCGTACGCCTCAAATTCACCTGCTCCTGACGGACGTCCATCATCAGCGTCCCGATCCGTCCGACCATCCTGTCAAAGCTCTCGCTGAGCGTCTGCACCTCATCGTTCTGGCTGGCAACGGGGCGGACAGTGAAGTCCCCCTCCCCTACCATCCGGATATTTTCGCACAGCTCTTTAAGCGGCCTCGTGATGCCTTTGGATGTCCGCACGGCAACCAGCCACAGCAGACACACCATGATCACCGATGCTGCCGCAATAATCAGAACCGTGCGCCGGATTTCGAGATAGGTACGCTGCTGAATATCGGCCAGATTGCAGGTTTCATAATAGATATACTCATGCATGCTGTCGCTGATCAGCTCGGTGAGAATATAAATATTATGTTCCAACCTGTCCATATTCCAGTCATAGCCGCCTATTCCGCTTTTGATATCCAGAATTCTGGCTTCCAGGCTGTCGAGGAATTTTCCGATGTATTGCAGGCGGTCACGGCTGTCTGCCCGCGTTGTGGTCTGGTTGAGCTTTTCAACGATTGCGCGTGCATGTTCCACATCGTCCAGCGGCGCAAACATTTCAAAATTGCTGCCGCTGATCACATAGCGGTACATTTTATAATCCAATGTCTTTTTAAAGTCAAAGCTGAACTCGCTGGCAACCGTTACATTCCGGACAATCATGTTGTACTGGCTGTTATACCGGATAAGCGCAATCAGAAGCAGGCTGATCAGAAAGGCAAGCGGTATCAGAATGCCGGCAAACAGCTGCTTCAGCTTGACTTCCAGCGGCATGTGCTGGAAATTCTGAAAAAATGTCCGTTTCATAGTTCCTTCTGCCTCCCCATACGGAATTCACTCGGGGTGCAGCCCTGCATTTTCTTAAACAGGTAACTGAAATAATGAGGGTCTTTGTACCCCACCGCATAACTGATTTCAGAGGATTTCATTCCCGAACAGCGCAGCAGCTCCTTTGCCTTTTCCATACGCACGCCCGTCAGGTATTCGATGAAGGTTTCGCCGGTTTCCTGGCTGAAGATTGCGCTGAAATGGGTAGGACTGATGTTGACTGCCTGTGCCACATGGTTCAGCGAAATATCGTCGCAGCTATAGTTTTTCCGGATGTATTCCTGCGCGCGCTGGAGAAGTCCATCGTACTTTTTACGGGAAAAAAGGTCGCGCAGAGCCAGTGTTTCGGAGAGAACGGTCTTTACATAGCTTTTCGCATCCTGCACCGTCGAAGCCATGCCGACCACGCGGTCAAGATCGCCGCAGCGCTCAATTAATGTGCTCTGTCCGTGTCCCAGTTCTTCCAGAAAAGCAGCAGCGGCAAGGCGGATATCCATGACAATGTACTGCCGGAACAGAAACGACTGGATATGTACTGTGCCAAGGCTTTCAAAATAATCTTCCACAAAATGATCCGTATTTTCCCGTGACCCGCTTTTCAGAAAACGTTCCACGATCATTTTGTCAATTTTGGAGGTATCGAGGGTTTTCAGGCTGATATCCGCGTCCTGCGTCGCTGAAAGCTTGCGCATCTCACAGTAGTTAACCACACGGCTTTTTTCAAAAATATAATGGTATGCAAACGCCCTGCTTGCGGTGTCAAAGGCTTTGGAAATTTCCAGCAGCCGGCAGACCGGTTCCCCGATCCCGATAAAATAATAAATACCCGGTTCCTGCTGAAAAATCTGGGTAATTCGCTCCGCGCAAGCCCGGGAGGCTGTTTCCGCCGGTATTTCGGCGCTGCCTTTCACAAGCAGCGCATATCCTTCCAGCCCGCGTTTAAAGAGCAGGACGTTGGGCTGACCACCTAGATGTTCTTCCAGCTTTTTTTGCAGCTGCACCAGCTTTTCGGAATAGAGATCGTTTACACCCGTCTCTTTAAAAAACTTGAACAGTACGATTTGATAGTTTTGGGCAATCAGCTCAAATCCCAGATCTTTTGCTTTCTTTAAAAGGTCGGAAACCGATTGTTTTCCCGACACCAGTTCCTCAAAGAACCGCTTGTTCTCCAACCCGGCCTGTTCCTGCATTTCCTGCCGGTACCGCTGCAAATAGGTTTCCTGCAGGCGTTCCTCGTCTATGATTTTTTTGACATGCTGGATTGTTTCCACAATTTTGGCGCTTGCAACCGGCTTGAGAAGATACTCTGTCACGCCGATCGCAATCGCTTCCTTCGCATACTGGAACTCATCATATCCGCTCAAAATGATAATCTTCATGCGGGGAATCTCCTGACGGACCAGCCGCGCCAGCTCCAATCCGTCCATAAACGGCATTTTAATGTCTGTAATCAGGACATCCGGCCGCAGCTTTTGGATCAGCGGATAGGCCAGTTCCCCGTCGCTTGCTTCCCCGGCAAATTCAAACCCATGTTCCGCCCAGTCAATTTTATTCTTGATTCCTTCCCGGACAACCATTTCATCTTCTACAAGAAAAATTTTGAGCATATCATTCCCACCTCGCAATTTTGACGCATATAGTTAACAGAAATAGCCAATTTCATTAAACCACTTGATGGAAATAAATGCAATATAACGATTTTGCGCCGCACATCCGCTGTGTAGGCAAAAACCTCCCGCATCCGGCCCGGATGCAGGAGGTTTTTGGGTATGGCTTTTTCATTCTATTAATTTTCTTGATTGATGAACATAAATGCAAAACCTGCCAGCAATAGTATGACACTGACCATGATTGCCTTTTCCTGCCACATATTTACACAAAAGTTTCCTATAATCGCCCCAATGACAAATATTCCGATGACGCCAAGATATAAAAACCCATTTTCTTTTGCTGTTGTGTTTTTGGTAAAACCGTAATCGCAAATAGCTTGCGTAGCCGCCCGCAGATTACCGATGCACATCGTAGTGGCAATTCCATTTCCATTCATCTTCCGAAAACTCTCCACCTGTGCGCCGCAGGCAAATGAAGCCAGGCTGTTTGCAAGCAGATTGAAACTTTGAGGCATCAAGGATACGGCAAGCAAAATAATCGCTTCAGCCAGAAGCACCAGCTGGCGCCAGTGGAAACGCTTTGTTCCGCCAAAGCGATTTCTGATGATTTCCGCAGCAGCGATACCAAAAGCAAATGCCAGAACAGGAAAAAGATACCGCAGCGCAGACGAAAAATTGCCCGTTGAGAGATTGACCCCAAACAGCAGAATATTTCCTGTTTGGGCATTTGCGAAAACATGTTCCCTGCATAGATAGGAATATGCATCCATGAATCCGCCGGACAGCGTCAGTAAAATTACAAGCGGTAAAGATTCTGATATTTGTTGAGATTTTTCCATTGTATCTATTCCCCTTATTCGGATGCATAGGAGTTTATTCCTCGGAGGATGATTCTTTCTCACTTTGCAATTGCTGTATCTTTTTCTCCAGTTCTTCGATTCTGGAATCCTGATTCATGAGAACGGTGACCAATATCGCCAACAGAAATGCTATCGCAATGATATCCGCCCAAATGTTGCTTACCAAAAGCCCTGCAAATAAAAACGCCGCAATTACGCACAAAACAAGGCAAATCACAAATGTGCCCAGAAATCCTTTCAAGATAAATCACCTCAACATATTCCCGTTTATCCGTATAGAAAATCTTTTCTATATTTATCATATCACGTTTTTCCCTATAAAAAAAGACATCGCTGTCCATTGTCGGAAAGCCATGTCTTTAGGGAGTATACTGGGAAAAGGGGTTTACGATTAGACGGAGATTACGCTCATTCATTTATATGTAAACTTTACTGTACAGGTTGAATATCTATGCTCTGGGCAATAGCGCTTAGTTCCTCATCAGACAGACTATCCGCATCAAATTCAAAAGCGACATATACAAGTAAGGTGTCGTTGTAGGAAAGAATTCCTTTATTATACTTTTCGTTTTCGCCATATCCCAAATCATTACTCAAGCAGGCAGCATAATAGACATCTGTTATTGCAGTAACACCATTTTCTTTTTCGCTAATTGGAGTATAGCTACCGCCGTTTTCTTTGGGGCGTGCATCAAAAAAATAGCCATTGCCTAAGGCAATTGGGCTGTAGATTGCCTGCGGTATCTTTTCAGCCCCCTCATATTCTTCGTAAATATTGTATCCGACAGCCCCTACATACTCATTATTCTTGTTGTAAATTCCCATAACCGACCATACGCCTATCAATGGAAAAATTTTTGTGTCTTGTGACCGCCCTGTTAAAGTCCAGCCTTTTGGCAACTTCATTGACAGCGTAAATGGTTCGACGTCAAAGATTTCAGTATTACTTTCTGTTTTTCCGGCATCGCTTACAGGAAATGTAATTGTCTGAGCAAACAATATTTCACTGTTATCACTTTGTGCGTCGACTCCCGATTGACTCTCAATTTGTTTATTAGAATTCCCTGATGTACATGCAACAACCGATATGAGAATTATAGCCGCCAATAAGAGTATCAGGACTTTTTTCATTTTCGACACCCCCGAATAACATACAAATAACCCATATCCATTGTATCATACCTTTTATATAAGACAAGACATACCCTCCCCTTACGGGAAAGTATGTCTTGTTTGGTGCAGTGTTTAATGATAAATCCGAACCCTCAATGTCTTTGAGAGATACCGTTTTTGTACCGTCTTTATAATTCCAAACCAGTACAATTTTATCGTCATACAGATATATCGCATTCACAAAGCTATCTATCAGCCGTTGGCGCTCTGTTTTATCCGAAATATCGGTGGTACGGAATTTGTGTAGCCAGAATAATATCTGCTCCTTTGTGAGAACTGGATGCTGTAATTCTTCTTGTAGAATACTGACCTCTAATTGATTTTTGCGTTCTTCCAATTCATCCAGCCGCTTCTTGGTAGATTCATTAAAGATACCGGCCTGTATCGCATTAAGCATATTTTCAATGCCTTTCTGTGTTTCGACAAGTTGTTTTTTCAGCATGGGGATAGCATCGCTTTCCTTGCATTGCAGAGCAAATACAGTGTCAGCAATTTTATTGATAACCTCGTTATCCATGACCACCCACATGGTTTGCTGAATAACCAGAGTTTCAATCCAATTCTTCTTTACCGCCTTTTTGTCACACAGTTTCTTTTTCTTGGTATTATGGCACCGATAATAGCGGTGGACATTTCCTGTATGACTGGTTCCGCTTTCTCCTACCATGTACCGCCCGCATTTTCCACAGTGAAGTTTGGTGGTCAGTATGTAATCATCCTCTGCCTTATGCCGGGCAGGGGCTTTCTTGTTTTTGCGCATTCGCTCCTGCACCCTGTCAAACAATTCTTTCGGGATAATGGCAGAAATACCCTCCGGCACTACCACATCACGATAGCTGTATTCTCCGATATAGCGGCGGTTTTTCAGCATGTGCGCCATAATGTTTAGCGTAATTTTCGTTCCTCTGCTTGTGCGGATACCACGCTCGTTGAGCAGATTGACAAGCTGCTGCATGGTCGCGCCCTCACTGTAAGCCGTGAACACCTCCAACACCACGGGAGCCGTAACAGGGTCAATTTGGAATTGCTGTTCCTTATCTACTACATAACCAATCGGCAGTGTACCACCGTTGTAGCGGCATTTGAGGGCATTGTCGGTTAACCCTCTGATGACCTTCTCCGAAAGCTCGGCGGAGTAGTATTCTGCCATTCCCTCCAGCATAGATTCCAGCAAAATACCCTCAGAGCCACGGGAGATATTCTCGGTAGCGGACACCACGGTAACACCATTTTTGCGGAGCATCGCTTTGTAATGAGCCGAATCGTAACGGTTACGGGCAAACCGGTCCAACTTCCATACAATAATGGTTTCAAACATACCCTTGCCGCTGTCTTTAATCATCTGCTGAAATTGCGGACGGTTATCCGTTTTAGCAGACAGCGCACGGTCAATATAGCTACTTAAAATGTTGATGCCGTTGCTTTCGGCAAATGCCATACATTCTCGTAACTGACCTTCAATGCTTTCCTCCCGCTGATTATCAGAAGAGTAGCGAGCATAAATCACACCATTCACACACTGTCACCGCCTTTCGAAATCATTTCTATCAGAGCCTGTTTTAGCTTATCATTCATGGGGGATTTGGGGTCAAAGCACATTTCGATAAACTGCCGAAGCTGTTGGTTTTCTTCAGAGAATTTCGGTTTATAGTCGTATAGTCTGCCTTCCGGCTTGTCCGTTCTGCCAAAGATATAATCCAGAGATACGTCAAAATAATCCGCATACCAGACGAGCAATGGCAAAGGCGGAGCAGACTGGTCGTTTTCATATCGGTTAATGCTGGATTGAGTGGCCCCGGCCAATGTCGCAAGTTTTGCCTGCGATAAATTCACGCTTTCTCGCAGCAATTTGATTTTTTCCGCAACCTCTTTCATGTACAGCCCTCGCTTTCTTTTATCCTTATATTAACCCATATGCAAAACAAAATCAACTCATATTTAGATTCGATATGGATTCTCATAACGATTCGGATTGTTTTTGTGGGCCTTTACCGGAAACCGCACTTTAAAGCGCTAAAACTTTGTCCGGGATTCCGTCTGGACGCGCACTTCCTTTTTGGCTACCATAGTAAACAGGAGGTGGTGAAGATGCAGAGTGTAATCAAGCAGATTTACAGTGGTGAATTGTGTCCGGCAGAGCGTTCCAAGGTATGCATTGCAGAATTTTATACAGCAAAAAATGCGGCGGTACTGGCTCATGATGCCTTTGAAGAAAAGCTGTGCCAATCTATGAAAGGGGAACTGGACGAGTATCTTTCCAAGGAATCGGACGTTACCGCTTATCATATGGAGCAGGCATTTTCAGACGGGTTCAGGTTGGGTGCACAATTGATGTTGGAGGTTTTGGAGGTGAGAAAAGATGATTGAGTTGGACTATATAGAAATAGACGGTCTCCTATATCCCAACATTGCTTTGGACGATGAGGGGCTTTATAGCCACCTTGGTAAATACGGCAATCTACGGCTGAAATATTTGCACGGACAAAAGCCAGAAATGTATCGGGAACTGCTGTTTTTGGGCAAGCTGTCAAGGCACTGTGCCGATATTGAGAAATCCGCTTTTGACATGGTGGAGCGGATTCGAGGACAGTATTTGGAGCAAAATCCCCCGCCTCTTGAGGATACATTAGCAAGGATACAGGTATTTACACTGGCACAAGATATTGCCGACGAATATGTACTGCATGATTTGATATATGCCTAAAAGATAGCCGCCCTGCTGATTTACGGTCAGCAGGGCAGTTCTATTTATGGAAAATTAAACAGTGTAACTACAGTAAAACAAATTCGTTAAATTTCATCTTCAAATATGGGTTCGACATGCTCTCTATTCAGTTCTATTCTGCCCTTGGCATCCGGAATAAAAAGAGAAGCGGATGTAAATTACATTCCCACCATCTCCTAGTCAATACTTGCATAAAGGTAGTGGAAAGTCTCTAAAAAATATGGTATGCTTCCCTTGTAAAAACTTGACTTTTCCATACAGCGTAGAAGCCATAAGTAATGAATTCTAAGGGGGTGTACCGTGGATACCGCATTAATATTAAGAATTGCTTCTGAGAAAAACCAGCATTTTGCGAGTAACGAAATTGCCAGTCTACTGAGTCAATCGGCATTAGTGGGAAAACTCACGGCAGATTTTGTGGGTCACCCTCTATTTGCTGTCTTTCGGATTATGGGTCTGAGTGAAATCCCATATATTGAAAGACTGCCTTACACGCAGAAAATGATAGCCTATATTAACCAGAACATAGCGACTGCACATGGATTTTCATGTTTAGGCGGAGTTGAAGAAATTGTCCCTTGCTACAATGCAATGCTATTGGAAGCCTATTGCAGACTTGGCCTTGCTACCAGCAAAGAAGCACAGGCAGCTTTAAGTTGGATAGAGCAATATCAGCTTTTGGGGCGCAATCAAACCACTTTATGGCCTTATAAAGGTGTTTGCAAACATGGTGGTTGCCTTGGAAAAACGCCATGTTATATTGGTATTGGCAAAACCGTCCGTGCGCTCACCACCTATTCAGAGTGCGTTAAGTATGAAAACCAGAACGTGGAAAAGCTCTTGATACAAGGGACAGACTATATGCTTCGCCATAAAATGTTTCAAAAATTATCGGATGGACAACCAATCAGCGCTCATATTACAGATATCATGTTTCCGCAAAGTTACGCACTCTCACTTACAGACTTAATTTATATTGTCGGAAAAAGGCGGTTAACGGCAAGTGAAGACAGCGCAGCATTGTTACGCCTTTTGCAAGAGAAACAAATAGAGGCAAACCAATGGAAGATAGATTATCTATACAGTTATAAAGGCTATGTCTGCTTTGAAAGCAGGTGCAAAGCATCGGAATGGGTTTCAGCATTGTTTCCAATGTGGCTATCTGGCTCAGTGTAAGGATATACGAATTTTAACCGAACAGCTTCAGCTTTTTATAAAAGCAGAGTTGTTCGGTATTGCTACCCCCCTAGCGCCTGCCAGTCAATCTCTCCATAAAGCTGACGGTTAACCGGTTTGCCCGACGAGGTTGTAAATGATAGTGATTTTCTTCCGTTTCTATCAATTGATTTATGAGGGATATCCTTAATAAAACATAATGCCATTAAAAATTGACTGCAAGAACTTTTTAAACTTTTTGTGATACTGGACAATTCCTTGAAATTGATCCATTATAGATTGACGGTAATTAAATATCGTCATATATGGGGAGATTACCATGAAAAAAACAGCCGAACAACTTCAAGCTGCGCTTGACCGAGAAATAGAATATACCGAGAAGCTCAACAAGAAAATCGACCTCATGAGAGAACAGTTAAAGGAGCGCATTACCATACAGGAGCATGAAAAGGCTATTGCTTTGCTCCAAGAAAAACATGCACAGGAAATAGCGGAAATTAATAATCGTCAATCACAAAAACATAATGAGCGTGGTGCCGGACGCAGGAAAAAGGCAACAAATCAAGTCATTTTGCGGGTTTTGGAGCTGCGTCAGGAAGGTTTATCGCAGCAAAATATCTCAAAAGCTATTTTTGAGGAGTTTGAAATTGTCATTAGTCGAACGACCGTTGGAGAAATTGTACGTGGTGAACACGGAAACGGTACTGAGTAGACGCAACAGCCCTTCGCTTTTCCCTTGCGCCAAAGCAGCAAGGAGAACTTAACGAAGTTAAGGCAGGAATAGGGGAGTTCCAAAACTCCCTCCAGACCGCTTGCCGCCAAGGGCGGCAACGACATTCAGCAAGGATTCGGACATTATTTTTAATGTCACCCATTTGGGGTTCCATACACTTGATTTTTGGGTATAGGGGTTCCAGCATTATCATAAATCGTTACGGATAAAGCCGCTACCGGGGTTCTATGCACTTTTTAACAGAGCGAAGAAGGATTTAACAACATTGCAGGCCTTGACTGAATGCGATAACCATGAGTTGTTTGACAACTTTATTCCTACCTTAACCAGCCGCTTTACGTAATTTGCGAAACTAGATACGGTTAAGTTTTGCAGCTTGACAAGTCATTTGGTGAGCGCTACAATAATTATATTAAAGGGTAAAAATGCCCACAAAAATTGAATAGTCAGCTTCACAGGATGCCGTGGCATTTGCCTAAGACCTAGGAGGGCAAATGGCAAAAGACGACATCGGGGTAGAAATCCCACAGCACGAGATTGAGAGTCTTGCAAGGTTGCTCCTGCCGAAAATCCGCCTATTCTTTAAAAGCGAGGAAGGACAGCGGGAATTTGATGAGTGGAAACAGCAGCAGGCACAAGAGGCTACGAAAGAAGCTAAATGATATATAAGCAGGGCGGCGGTTCAAAATGAACCGCCGCCCTGCTATTCTGTGGAGTAATAAATTCCCATAATACTCTATACTTGTGTTATAGCATGTGTTATACTTTAAACAGAGGTGAAAAACCATGAATTTTTACGAAATTGTAAGATTAATAAGAGAAAAGACAGGCATGAGCCAAGAAGATCTGGCACGTGCTTTAAATGTGAGCTTTGCCACCATCAACCGATGGGAAAATGGAAAAACACGTCCTAACAAATTAACCCAGTCAGTATTTTTTGATTTTTGCAAACTACACGGAGTGGATATAGACAATTTGATGGATGCGGAGGATTAATTATGGCAGTAAATAATAGTGTAGAACTTGGATTTGAGAAAGAAATTTGGAAGGCAGCCGACATTATGCGTGGAAACATGGACGCTGCTGAATATAAACATGTTATATTGGGACTTATATTTTTAAAATACATATCGGATCGGTTTGAACATAAATATAAGAAATTACTTGAAGAAGGAGAAGGATTTGAAGAAGATAAAGATGCCTATTTGGAAGATAATATCTTCTTTGTTCCCGCCGCAGCC
The DNA here is from genome assembly GCF_900186535.1 of Marasmitruncus massiliensis. Lineage (GTDB taxonomy): Bacteria > Bacillota > Clostridia > Oscillospirales > Ruminococcaceae > Anaerotruncus > Anaerotruncus massiliensis_A. Next base: position 85,661 of record NZ_FYDE01000003.1, on the reverse strand, counting down.
AGATGGACTAATATCAAATCGCAGGCACATACACCGGAAATCGGAAAAGTGATTGATTTCGCATTAGACGCTATTGAGCAAGCTAATAAAATTCTAAAAGGTGTTTTACCAAAAAACTTTGCTCGACCAGAGTTGGATAAACGTAGGTTGGGTGAAGTGGTTGATTTGTTTACCAACATAGCCGTAGCTGCTAATGGTGGCACGATGGATTTGTTGGGACGAGCATATGAATACTGCCTTGGACGCTTTGCTGAACAGGAAGGCAAGCTAGCTGGAGAATTTTACACTCCTGCGTGTGTAGTCCGCACTTTGGTAGAAGTAATTCAGCCTTTTAATGGACGTGTATATGACCCCTGCTGTGGTAGCGGCGGTATGTTTATACAGTCTGCAAACTTCGTGCAGGCTCACAGAGGAAATATCAATAACTTATCCATTTATGGACAAGATTCAAACCCCACTACATGGAAGCTGTGCAAAATGAATCTTGCCATTCATGGTATTGAAGCTGACCTTGGAAGGACATCGGAGGATACATTCTTTAAAGACCTTCATCCCACTATGAAGGCTGATTATATTTTGGCCAATCCTCCGTTTAATCTTTCCAACTGGGGAGCAGATAAGCTGGCTGATGATATACGTTGGAAATATGGTATTCCCCCTGCTGGCAACGCGAACTTTGCATGGATGCAGCATATGATTCACCATTTAAGCGCCAAGGGTCGCCTTGGCATGGTGTTGGCTAACGGCTCACTCTCCAGCCAGAGCGGTGGCGAGGGCGAAATCCGCAAAAAGATTATTGAAGATGACTTAGTGGAAGGTATTGTCGCCATGCCGCCACAACTATTCTATACCACACAAATTCCTGTTTCGCTGTGGTTTTTAAATCGTGCCAAAAAACAGCCTGGTAAAACCTTGTTTATTGATGCCCGTAATATGGGAACTATGATTAGCCGTCGCCTGCGAGAAATGGCAGACGAAGACATTGCTAAGATTGCTGATACTTTTATTGCTTTCGAGGAAGGTACGTTAGCGGATGAAGCTGGCTTTTGCGCTGCTGCTTCAACGGAAGAAATCGCTAAACAAGATTATATTTTGACTCCGGGGCGTTATGTTGGGCTGGCCGAGCAAGAGGATGATGGTGAGCCTTTTGAGGAAAAAATGGCACGTCTGACGAGCGAATTGTCTAATTTATTCGCACAAAGCCATGAATTAGAAGATGAAATTCGCCGGAGATTGGGGGCGATTGGTTATGAGGCCTGATAAAGAGCTTCGTGTACCGTTCAATTCGCCTTTAAAGACGAATGATACACCTTTTCAAACCATCGGCTGTCGCCATACAAATCCAGATATTTGTGGCTCAAATGGGTTGGCAAATATTTGCGCGTTTAGTCGGGAAGACGGCATATGCAGGAAACCATCATCTGCATGGAAAAAACAATTTGCCAAATTAAATGTGAAGAATGAGTGAGCGTATGATTTCAAAAAAATTAATTGAGTTATGTATTTCCATTACCGACTGCCCCCATTCAACACCCGAATGGACAAATGGTGGTAAACTGGTAATTAGGAATCAATATATTAAGAATGGAAAGATGGATTTATCTAATCCATCTTATACAACTGAGCAAAGCTACTTGCTAAGACGGAAAAGAGCTAAACCTTGTGCGGGGGATATTATTATCACACGCGAGGCACCGATGGGTGAAGTATGCATGATTCCCGAGGGACTTGAGTGTTGCCTTGGGCAGAGAATGGTATTATTGAAGCCTAATAAGGCGGTTTGTGATAATAGATACTTGCTCTACATACTTATGTCAAAATATGTTCAGCACCAAATTTCATGGAGTGATGGAACTGGTACAACCGTTAGTAACCTGCGTATTCCACACTTGGAAAGCCTACAAATACCCTATATCTCCCTCTCTGAACAACGTGCTATGGCTGCTACCCTCTCCTGCCTTGATAACAAAATAGAGCTAAACAACAAGATCAATGCCAATCTGGAAGCGCAGGCGCAGGCTATCTTCAAAAGTTGGTTTGTGGATTTTGAGCCGTTTCAGGATGGTGAGTTTGTGGAGAGCGAGCTCGGCCTTATTCCAAAGGGCTGGCGGGTAGGGAAACTTGGAGATATTGCACGATATGTGGGGGAACGAATACCCGTCAGTCATTGTAATACAGAAAATTACATATCCACAGAAAATATGCAAGTAAATAAGCAAGGGGTTATTGAGGCTACCTCTTTACCTTCCATGCCTGCGGTAAGCAGATATGAGGAACACGATATATTGATATCAAATATTAGGCCATATTTTAAAAAGATTTGGTTTTCGGATAAAGTTGGTGGATGCTCTAATGATGTTCTTGTTTTTCGGGCAAAACACGCAGCGTTTATAGGGGTACTGTACAGCGTTCTATATAGTGATACTTTTTTCGAGCATGCAACTGCCACATCTAAAGGCACCAAGATGCCACGTGGTGACAAAACAGCTATCATGAGCTATCCTATAGCGTTACCTGAAATACCCGATAGTAGTATTTATATACAGCAACTCAACATAATGGTGTTGGAGTTTCAAAAAAAGATAACCGGCTTACGTAAAGAGAATCAGACGCTTGCCGCCCTGCGCGATGCTCTGTTACCCAAGCTCATGAGCGGTGAAATTGAAGTGTGAATGATGAAGGAGGATGTATAATGGAACTGGTGATAAAACGCAAGAATTGTTTCTTTGAGGGAATTAGTAGTATGCTTCGCAAAAAGGGCGATAATGTAGTGTATGAGGAAGAAAAGGTTTATGGAGGTAGGCTAACAGGTGATGTAAAGACTGAATTTACGAGGATGTTAGAAGACGTCGACGCTAAATCCCACACACTAATAATTACCGATCCATATTTCCTTTCATGTAACACTCCAGACATTATAGATTTTTTCTTGTCAACAATTATTGGTATTGCGCCAAAGGAAATATGTGTATTGTGTCCGCAAAAAAACATCTGCCCAAGCACGTTACACTTCTTTACCAGTATCCTTAAGGATAAAGGCATCTGTTTAATACAAAGGAATTGCAGTGCTTTTCATGACCGGTTTTGGATAATCAAAGAAAGCGGTCGTGGTTTTATCTTGGGAACATCACTAAACGGAATTTTGGGTAAGCGAATATTCTATGTTAATGCCATTGATGACGCTGATGTATCTGATATATTTGCTTTTCTTACATCAGAGAATCTTATTTAACTGCGAGGTGATTGTCATGTCTTTCCTTGAATCCAACTACGAAAATGCCGTGATGATTTTGCTGGATGAGCTAGGCTATACTCGTTTATACGGCCCTGACATTGAGCGGGATTTCCACAATCCTCTATATATGGATATATTGACAGAGCGGCTCCCGCATATCAATTCCAAAGCGGACAAACAGGCAGTAGACGAGGCTCTTTATAAGCTGACCCATATGGCACATGGTTTGCTTATTCAGCAAAACAAACAGTTTACGGACTGGCTCCAAAACGGCATGGAAGTCAGTTATCAAAAAAATGGTGAAACCAAGCACGATATTATCAAGTTGATTGACTATCACAATGTTAATAACAATCTATTTTATGCAATTAATCAATGGACAGTGGTAGAAAATGAGACGAAACGCCCAGACATCACAATATTTGTTAACGGACTTCCTCTCGTGGTTATCGAGCTAAAAAGCTGTATGCGAGAGGACACCGATTTTTCTAATGGCTATCGCCAGATTAAAAACTATATGCATGAGATACCGGTGCTTTTTCAATACAATGCTTTTTGTATCATCAGCGATTTAGTTGATTCCAAGGTCGGCACAATTACTTCGGGGTTTGATCGATTCGTTAACTGGAAAACAGTTGACGGAAACTATGAAGAAACGCAATATGCCCGATACGATGTTTTGTTTCAAGGGATGCTGGAACCCAAACGATTTTTGGATATTATACAGCATTTTGTTCTGTTTTCTCAAGACACGCCCGAGGATAATAAAATTCTAGCAGGATACCATCAATATTTCGCTGTCCGGAAAGCCGTAGAATCCACCTGTTATGCTACTCAGACCGATGGCAAGGGCGGGGTATTCTGGCATACGCAGGGCAGTGGAAAGAGCCTTTCTATGGTATTTTACGCTGGCCTTTTACAGCAGGAGTTGGACAGTCTAACAATTGTAGTCATTACGGATCGTAATGATTTGGATGATCAGCTTTATTTGCAATTTGCAAGCTGTAAAGATTTTCTGCGCCAAACCCCGGTACAGGCAACTTGCCGGAGTTTGAGTGATGAATATAAAGAATCCCTTGCTATCGGAGAAAAAGCGGTTAAAAAAGAAGTTGGATTGAAAGATTATCTGGATGGGCGACAAGCAAACGGTATTATATTTACCACTATGCAAAAGTTTGAGGAATCCTCAGAGCCGCTTTCAGAACGGCGGAATATCATTGTCATGGCAGATGAAGCTCATCGCAGTCAGTATGGACTAAGTGAGCGAGTAAAAAAGGATGGAACTGTTGTTATTGGTACGGCTCGCATTATGCGCGATTGCTTACCCAAAGCCACTTTTATTGGATTTACCGGAACGCCAGTTTCATCGAAAGAACGCAATACAAGAGAAATATTTGGTGACTACATAGATATTTACGACATGACACAAGCTGTGGAGGATGGCGCCACTCGCCCGGTGTATTATGAAAGCCGGGTTATGAACCTCGGACTTAAAGAGGATGTATTACGGCAAATTGATACTACCTATGAGCTTTTGGCACTCAATGCCAATGAACAGGATATTGAGCGCAGCAAAAAAGAGCTCGGCAGTATGGAGGCTATCTTAGCGGCACCTGAAACCATTGATACACTATGCAGAGATATTATCACACATTATGAGGACAACCGCGAGAACTTGCTTACTGGAAAGGCAATGATTGTAGCCTATTCCCGCCCCATTGCTCTGGATATCCACCGAAAGATACTGGAGCTACGCCCAGATTGGACAGAAAAGGTTAAAGTAGTTATGACCTCGGGCAATAACGACCCGGAGGAATGGCGAGCTATTATAGGAAATAAGGCATATAAAAAAGAGCTTGCACGTAAGTTCAAGGATAATAATGACCCAATGAAAATTGCTATTGTGGTGGATATGTGGCTGACAGGCTTTGATGTTCCAAGCCTTGCTACTATGTATGTATACAAGCCTATGTCCGGTCACAACCTTATGCAGGCCATTGCTCGTGTAAACCGTGTCTTTAAGGATAAAGAAGGCGGTTTGGTTGTGGACTACGTAGGCATTGCTCGTGCGCTCAAGGAGGCTATGAACGATTATACCCTTCGTGACCGCAAAAACTATGGAGATATGGATATTGCCAAAACCGCACTTCCTAAATTTGAAGAAAAACTGAGAGTATGCGGAGAGTTTTTCTACGGGTTTACATATGATTATTTCTTGGCAGAAGATAGTAACGATAAAATACGTGCTAATTTGATTACTGGTGGAATTAACTTCATACTTGGGAAAAATGAAGATGCACAAAAGCTGTTTCAAAAAGAGGCGTTATTACTTCGTCAGGCAAAAACCTTATGCCAAAGCCTGCTGAATAAACAGCAGCGCATGGAATCAGCTTATTTTGAGGCGATTCGCGTTGCAATCAGTAAAATATCTGCCCCTCGCAAGCTGTCATTTAAGGAAATTAACGAGCAAATCAACGAAATGCTTAAGCAAAGTATACGCAGTGAAGGTGTTATCAATCTGTTTTCGGACAAGAATGAGGAGTTTTCGTTATTTGATCCCGCTTTTCTCGAAGAGGTCGGTAAAATGAGGGAAAAGAATCTTGCTGCTGAATTACTCCGAAAACTATTGAGTGAGCAAATTTCAGCATATCAGCGAACAAATCTCGTGCAGGCAGAAAAGTTCTCAGAACGTATGCAGCGTATTATGAATTTATATCGAAATGGACAACTCAGCAATGCAGAAGTAATTGAAGAACTTCGGAAAATGGCATCAGATATACGAAAAGTCCATCAAGAAGGTGATGATCTAGGACTTTCACCGGAGGAACTGGCTTTCTACGATGCAATTACAAAACCCGAAGCGATAAAAGACTTTTTTACACATGACCAGCTTTGTGATATGACGAAAGAGCTGACCACAGCACTTCAAAAAAGTCGCACGATTGATTGGCAGAAAAAAGACAGCGCACGTGCTGGAATGCGCATGCTGGTAAAGCGCTTGCTTAAAAAGTATAAGTATCCTCCTGAAGGGCTTGAGGGTGCGATACAGACTGTAATGGCACAATGTGAGATGTGGACAGATAAAAACTAAAATTCAGTAGAGGAGGAAGTTTCATGGCAAAGCCCCCAAAACCTCAGACGGTTGAAAGAAAAATTTATTTCTATAAATTCACCTGCTCATACAATGGGAAAATAGCTCCTATAAGGGAAGTATTCGATGCTTATATCAAGAAATCCAATGGAGATAACAGTAAGCTCATTGAAAGGGGGCTTGCCGTTGAATATTTTGACAAATACCATTATCTCGACTTGCATTCGCATAAGAGTGATAAGAACGTGTATCGAGGTTTGTTTTACAGTCTTCGAAGAACCGATTTCCCATATTTATTCAATGTCCTAGATGGAAGACGCCAAGAAATTACTGCGAATGCAGATGACACCTTGATGGAGCAAACTCATTTTTACTGCTACATAGACCAAGGACTGATTGTTAGCGAATTCAATTTTCATGGTGCTCGAATAGAGCGATTGGGGAGCCATCTTTGCCGAATGGTACAGGACATCTATCCCAGCAGAATATATGATATTGAAGTACTTCCCATCATTATTCCTGATTATTATAAGAAAATTGCCAACTGCAAAGCTATATCAAAAATCCAATTCAAAGTTGCTAAACCGGGACTAAAGCTACTAAAAGAGGAAGGCATCATCAACGCATACGATATTGCTTCGGACAACCTTGATATCAGTGAGCCATTTTATGTTGATGTTGAACTATCAGGCGGAAAAAGAGGAAAAAATCTTCCTGTAAAGAATGTCGGGAAATTTTTAAATAAAGTCATTAGTGCAGTTAAGAAAGCAGCGGAAGAAGACGAGGAAACTATAAATAAGGATGAACCGCTTTTAAAAAAGGCGAAAATGCGGGGATACGATGCAGATGAATGCAAAATAATCCCATATGATTTGTTAGATGAAAAGCTGTTGCAAGTAGTAAGGGTAGAGAAAATCTCTGCGAAAACTAAGTATATCAATTCCCAGCAAATGTTCTCAGCCATTCAAGATGCCTTTAGAGAAAAACAAGATTTAGCAAAGCAATATATGAGAGGTGGTAGCGGTGAAAGCAATTAACAAGTTGCTTTATCATGATAAATTTTTCGCGTGCTTTCATTGGGCAGTTGGAATTATCATTATGTCCATAGTATATTTAGCAGTTAAACAATCGGAAATTGTTCCTATATCCAAGATTTCCTCACTGGTTAATTCCGACGTTATATCACTTTCAGCTACCATTGCAGGCTTTGAGCTGGCCGGGGTAGCTTTATTAATATCACTCAATGGAAATCAAAAATTCCAGTCAATAAAAGAAATTGGGAGCGACAAGACAATATACAAGTTGTTTTTTCATTCAATAATCTTGCTCACATTATCTTTATTAATTATGATAATTGATATAAATCTGTTAGAGCAGGTATCCGAAGCATATGTAAGGACCAAGAAATATATCGAATATTTATCTGTTGCTCTTTTCGTGCAGGGAATAGTATTTTTTCTATCAAGTGTCCGTATGTTGCTACTTATTTTCAAATAGAGAACCAGCCCCGTATTTTCCATTCCGGAGAAGATGGGGCTGGTTTTGAGTAATCATGAACTTAATGACTACAGTTTAGGATGTTATAAATAAAGCAATAATCCGAACCCATCCCCAATGGGGGCAAGGTTCGGATTATCATGATTTGGTGCGGGCGAAGGGACTTGAACCCTTACACCGAAGTACTGGCTCCTAAGACCAGCGCGTCTGCCATTCCGCCACGCCCGCAAAACTGCCGCATCCGGCGGCAGAAACAACAGTTATTATAGCATCCCGGACAGGGGTTGTCAACCGGCAGCGATGACGCCCGCTTCCAGCAACGACTGTGCGGCAAGAATGACACCTGTTTTACCGCTGGGGTAGGTAAGCCCCCCCTGCATCCAGGCAGCATACGGCGCACGCATCGGCCCGTCGGCGGAAAGCTCGATGGAAGCTCCCAGCGTAAACGCCCCCGCCGCCATAATGACCTTGCTGTCGTAACCGGGCATGTCCCACGGTTCCGGGCGGACAAACGCATCCACCGGCGCTCCCCGCTGAACTCCCTGACAGAAAGCCTCCAGTCCCTGCGGCGTCCCGAGCTTGACCGCCTGAATGATGTCGGTCCGGGGGGCATCCCAGTGCGGGAAAACCTCGAAGCCCAGACGTTCAAACAGCGCCGCGGCAAAAACAGCGGTTTTTAACGCGGAAGCCACCACGGTCGGCGCGAAGAACAGGCCCAAAAACATACCCCGCAGTTCACCCAGCGTGCACCCAACCTCTTTGCCGACGCCCGGCGCTGTCAGGCGGCAGGCGCACTGTTCAATCAGGCCGGCGCGTCCAGCGATATAGCCGCCGGTCTTGGCAATCCCGCCGCCCGGGTTTTTAATCAGGGAACCAATGATCAGGTCGGCGCCTGCCTGTGTCGGCTCCTGCTGTTCCACAAACTCACCGTAACAATTATCGACGATGACAATGGCCTGCGGATTGGTCTTGCGCACCAGCCCGATGATCTTTTCAATTTGGGAAACGGAAAGCGATTCCCGCAGGGAATAGCCCCGCGAGCGCTGCATATAAGCAACTTTCGCGCCCTTCACCGCTTCGCCGACACGATCAAAGTCGGGGGTTCCGTCCGGCAAGAGGTCGAGCTGTTCATAGCGCACACCGAATTCTTTCAGCGAACCGCTCCCGCCTTCCACGATACCGAGCACCGGCTGAAGGGTGTCATAGGGCAAACCAGTGAGCGAAACAATCCGGTCGCCCGGGCGAAGTACGCCAAACAGCGCGGTCGTAATGGCGTGGGTACCCGATACAAAATTGTGGCGGATTAAAGCGTCCTCTGCGCCAAAAATCTGTGCCAGAACGGCGTCCAGTACCTCACGTCCGCGATCGCCGTAGCCGTAGCCGGTAGAACCGGAAAAATGGCTTTCACTGACGCCGTTTTGAATGAACGCGGAAAGCACCTTTGCGGAATTGTATTCCGCATTGCGGTCAATGCGCGCAAAAGCCCCCGCGCAGGTCTCCTCAGCCTCCCGCGCAAGGGTCAGTATGTAAGGGTCAATCTGAAAAAATTGTTCGAGCATACGTAATCTCCTCAAAAATCAGAATCCTGCGGTTTTCAGAGTGCCGCCCGCCCCCATTCACCTGCCGGCTGAAACCCGCAGGCAGCGTAAAACGCGGCCAGCCCGGGGGCTTTGATCAGCATCTGCGGGCTCAGCCCCTGTGCAAACGCGGAAGCTGCCGCCTGATTCACTACACGCCGCCCAAACCCACGCCCCCGAAATGCGGGACGCGTGGCAACGGCAGCGATAACGGCCGTTTGATGATTATGAAATAATATACTGGATGTTGATACGATTCTGTTTTCAACTTCAAGTGTATAGCATTCCGCCAAGCCATGCCGGATTTTATGGGAAAGCTCAGTCAGCCACGCGTCATAGCATGTTCCTTTGGCAAATTCCGGGTCGGCTTCGCACAGCAGTTCCCAGACAGCGGACAGTTTTCCCGCCCGCTTTACGCCTCCGGCTTGTCCGGGCGGCTGATCCGCGCATAGAATCAAACCGGAACATGTGACTGTTCCGAGACCTTCCAGTAACGCCCGTTTTGCCTCTATGGTACGGCAGCCGGATGCCCGCAAAAACGCGGCCAGTTCGCCCGTATCCGGTACGGTCTTTGCCGCCAGCGTGAAATAATCGCCGCATCCTGACACCGCGCCTGTCGGAGTATCGCCGCTGAACAGCATCCAAAAATGAATCATTCCGCTTTGTGCACCGTAAGTTTGATACTGTGAGTATATTTTCGCAGAAAATACATCATTTGTATTGCAACAATCCAGAAGCCGCGCTTCCAGTTCCGGGGAAATAAACCGGATCATTCCCCGAAAGCGCCGATCAGCGCGGGCAGCAGGCGGGCGGTTTCCCGGATATCCGATTCATGCAGCACACAGGACGGGGTATGCAGATATCGGCAGGGCAGCGACACGGCCAGCACCCGCGCGCCGTTCCCCGCTACCTGAACCGAGCGCGCCTCGTTTCCGCCATAGACGCCCGCCTTGATCTGGCAGGGGATTCCTTTTTCCTCGGCCACGGCAAGCGCTTTCTGGTACAGCGTCCGGTCATAAATCGTGCCCTTGTCCATAAAGGAAAGCACCGGCCCTTTTTTCAGGCCGCAGACCGTTTTGGAAGGGTCCGTACCGGGGATATCGCCCGCCGTTGTGGTTTCCACCGCAATCGCGATTTCCGGTTCCACCTGCGCGGCCGCAGTTTTTGCGCCCGTCGTGCCGGTCTCCTCCTGCACGGTAAACGCGAAGTGGGTGTCATATTCCAGTTCGCTTTCAATCAATTCCACCAGCAGCGCACAGCCCGCCCGGTCGTCCAGCGCGCGCCCGCGGAGGAACCCCTCCCCAAACGGGGCAAATTGGGAAGTAAATACCGCGCGGTCGCCGAGCGAAACCACCGCAAGCGCCTCTTCCCTGCTATTCGCTCCGATATCAATCGTCAGCTTGTCGGATTCAACCACTTTGTCTTTTTCTTCCGTCGAACGCATGTGCAGCGCTTTCATACCGATGACTCCGTATACATCGCCGATCTGAACCGACCTGCCGACAATCACGCGCTTGTCGATTCCCCCGACAGGGGAAAACCGCAGCAAGCCGTCCTCTTCGGCGTAGGTAATAATCAGCCCCACTTCATCCATATGGGCGGAAAGCAATAGTTTATGGTTTGGCTCCCGTCTGCCTTTTTTGAACGCGAGGACATTGCCGAGCGCGTCCACCTTGTAGATGCAATGTCCCTCAATCAGGTTCAGGATTGCGTACCGCACCTGCTCCTCGCAGCCGGAAACCCCCGGGATTTCGCTCAGCTGTCTGATCGTTTCCAAAAGCATCAGCACGCACCTCCAAACTCGTCGTGGACATAGGCGGCAATCAGGTTTGCCGCTGCTTCCACGTCGGCAATTTCCACCACTTCAATCGGGGTATGCATATACCGCTGAGGGATCGAAACCAGGCCGCAGCGCACACCTGCGCCCGAAGACGCGACCGCGTCCGCGTCGGTCCCGGTGTTTCCCCCCATAATTTCAAGCTGATAGGGGATTTTCTCCTTTTCGGCGGTTTCCCTGAGATTCGCGGTCATATTGTTATCGAGAATCGGCGAAATGCCGATCATCGGGCCTTTGCCCAAAACGCCGCACTTCTGGCGGGGCGCATCTGGCGTGTGGCCGAAAGAAACATCCACCACAATGGCATGAGTGGGCGAAAGCAGGTTCGACGCCGTTTTGGCACCCTGGCTGCCGACTTCCTCCATCGTTGCAAGGACGACGGAGAGCGAACAGTTCAGGTTGCAGTCCGCAAGCCTGCGCGCCGCAAGGATGACCGCCGCGCATCCCGCGCGGTCGTCCAGCGTCCTTGCGCTGACGCGCCCGTTCAGCAGTTCATGGGACTGTCCGTAAAAAGAAACCCGGTCGCCGAGCGCAATTTTTTTGCGGACGGTTTCTCCGTCGAAGCCGACGTCAATATAAATATCCTCCACTTTCGGGATCACGGAATCATCCGGATTCAGGTGCGGCGGGATACTGCACACCACCCCGTCGTAATCGCCGCTGTCGCTGTGCACCACCACATGGGACGCCAGCAGCAGGGAGCGGTCAATGCCGCCGCAGTTGGAAACGCGCAGAAATCCGCTGTCCTCGATATAGGAAACAATCAGCCCGATCGTGTCGATATGCGCCGTCAGCATCACATGCGGCTTTTCCGGCCGCGTTTTCACCCGACAGACGAGCGAGCCGAGCGTGGTGACTTCGCAGCCGCCCAGACCGGACAGCAGCTTCTCTGCTTCGGCAACCGCGCCGGTTTCCAGTCCTGAAACACCGGTCGCTTCGCAGAGGGTAAAAAGCAGTTCTCTGGTCGTCATAATTTTTCGCCTCCTAAACTGTAAAGGGCGGCACAAAATGCCGCCCCGCTTTCATGAAAGTGCCCTGACAAGCTCCTTGAAATGCTGCCCGCGGGATTCAAAATTGGGATAGGCGTCAAAACTGGCGCAGGCCGGGGACAGCGATACAATATCCCCGTCTTTCGCCTGCCCGTCGGCAAGCTGCACCGCGTCGGGCAGATCCTTTGCACGCAGGATTTTCAGCTGAGAAGCATCATACCCGCTATAAGCTTTGACCGCCTGTTCAATTTTATCCGCGGTCGTGCCTGTCAGAATCAAAACCTTTACTTTTTCCATCAGTTTGGGCGCCAGCGGTTCAAACGGAATCTTTTTATCATAGCCGCCGGCAATCAGAATCAGCTTCTGCGCAAAGCTGTCCAGCCCCGCGATAGTACGGGTGGGGGTGGTGGCGATGGAGTCGTTATACCATTTTACGCCGTTTCTTTCCCGCACCAGTTCAATCCGGTGCTCAACGCCGCCGAATTCCACCGCAACATTATAAATGGCTTCCGCGTCGGCATAACCCCAGACAGCGCAGATCGCCGCCAGATAGTTTTCCACATTATGCATGCCCGGCAGTTTAATCTCGCTTGCGTGCATGATCTTCTGCGGCTTCCCGTTCACCGACAGATAAATGATGCCGTCTTCTCCGAGATAAGCACCGGTGCGAACCGGATGTTTGACCGAGAAAGAAAACGTCTGTCCGCGCGTTTCATTCTCAAAAGAAGCGGCCAGTTCATTGTCAACACCAAGCACAGTGCGGGAAAACGCACCCTGATGCAGAAAGATGTTTTTCTTTGCATCCACATATTCCTGCATATCCTTATGAATGTCCAGATGGTTCGGTGTAATATTGGTGATGACGGCAATATCCGGGCTCTGGCGCATAGAAATCAGCTGGAAGCTGGAAAGCTCCACAACGGCAAAATCATTCTCACGGATGTCACGGATCAAAGGCATTAGCGGGCGGCCGATGTTGCCGCCAATATGGACGCGGCGCCCTGCTTCCTTTAAGATTTCAGCGATCAGGGTAGTGGTGGTGGTCTTGCCGTCCGAACCCGTTACGGCAATGGTTTTGCAGGGGCAAAGGTCGAAAAACAACTCCATCTCGCTGGTAACCACCACACCGTTGCGGCGCAGCTCGTCAAACACAGGCTGGTAGAATTTCATTCCCGGCGTGCGCAGGACAATCTCGGCGTCAATGCTGTCGAGATAGCCGGGCCCCAGGCGCAGCTCAATCCCCTGCGCTTCAAAATTGTTGCAAAGCGCCTCCCCGAGCTCTTCCCGGGAACGTTTGTCGCACGCGGTAACCTTCGCGCCGTATTCCGCCAGACGGCTGATTAGGTCGGAGTGGCTAACGCCAATGCCGATGATACAGATTTTCACACCTTTGATCTGTTCAAAAAAATGCTGAACCCTGCTGTCCATAAATGACTGCCTCCAAAACAATCGTTATTCTGCTGATAAAAAGCCAACGAAACTATTATATTCGCGTAACGCGCAATTATCAAGAATGTTTTTGTGCAAATTGCTTATTCCCATGCGGAAATCACATAATCCACTGCCGCGATTTGCCGCCCGTCTTTCCAATAGACGCGCGGGACACGCCTTCCAATCAGGCAGGCTTCCTCATAATTGATCGTGCCGTTGCAGGCAGCGAAATCATCCAGCGTAATTTTGGTTTCCCCGCTTTCGCCGATCAGGGTCACCGTATCGCCGGTCCGGACCCCCTCAATTCCGCTGACGTCGATCATCAGCTGGTCCATACAGACCGTTCCCGTAATCGGGGCATACTTTCCGCGCACAATCACCCTGCCGCGGTTGGTAAAATTCCGGCGGTAACCGTCCGCATAGCCCACCGCGATCGACGCAATTGTTTTGCCGTCCTCCTGAGTAGTATAGCGCCTGCCGTAGCTGATGCTGATGCCGGTTTCCAGCTTCTTCACCATTGTCACAATGGTATAAAGCGACATGGCCGGGCGAAGGTCGGCCATACCCGCACATTCATCCGAAGGGTTCAGCCCGTAAAGGACAATGCCGAGACGAACCATATCCAGGTGCATCTGCGGATAGGCCATCGCCGCCGCACTGTTGCAGCAGTGGCGGATGGAAAACCGGATTCCCCGCTGTTCCAGCAGCGAAACCGTACGTATCAGAGTGTCAAATTGCCTGAGCGTATAGGCGCGGCTGTCCTCCGAAAACTCATCGGCGCAGGCAAAATGCGTGAAAATTCCGGTGCAGTTCAGTCCGGGCAGCGCGCAGGCCGCCGCGATTTCCTCCGCCGCTTCCGCCTCATGCCCATGCTGCGCAAAAAAGCCGATACGCGACATGCCCGTATCCACCTTGATATGGCAGTCCACACAAACACCTGCCGCCTGCGCCGAGCGGGACAGCGCCTGTGCATATTCGAGGGAATAGACAGTCTGTGAAATTGTCTGGGCGGCCAGCATTCCGGCCATTTCCGGCGGCGTATAACCCAGAATCAGAATCGGGCGGGTAATCTCCTGCTTACGCAGGGAAACCGCTTCATTAATATTGGAAACCGCAAACCAGTCGGCTCCGGCGTTCTCAAGCGCGGCGGCAACATATCCGTCGCCATGGCCATAGGCATCCGCCTTGACGACTGCCATGGTTTTGCATTCCGGTTTCAGCTTTTTTTTCAGTTCATAATAATTGTGGACGACGTTGTCCAAATTAATCTTCGCCCACGTGCGCTGAAGATAATCCATGGAAAAAGATCTCCTTTTGTCATATGTTTTCTGCCGGCCTGTTTCCGGCAAAGCCCGGTTCAGTCGTCCCTTTTCTTCGCAAGAATCACAGACAGACCGGCTGTATTCACTATAATGGATGCACCCAGCGTAATCAGCGCCCAGACTGAATTTGTATTGAATAAAAGCAGCAGTGCAACCAACAATAGAAGTATGCCTACGGAAAGGATGATAAGACCTAATTTATTTTTTGACATGATACTCAATTCCTTTTCATTTGCTCATAAGGACTGCATATCCGCCGACTGCGGATAGCCGTGTCCGGGCAGCGCACCGGCGGATACAACCTGCCGTGGCCGGTACGGCTTCGGCCGTTTTGACCGCGTAAGTTTAATATACACCCGTTGCGCCTGATTTACAACCGAACACAAAAATTTAACGTTTTATTAGGAGGTTATTCATGTCCCTGCTTAGAACCGACCTCGTGGTGGAACAGACCGAACAATATCGGGATACCCTCCCAGACGGGGTTACAGTGGAAGAATACACACGAAACGGAGTGGGGCTGACGCGGGTTGTAATATCCAGCGAACAGGGCGCACGCGCGCTCGGGCGGGCACAGGGGCAGTATATTACCATTGAACTGCCCGCGGTCGATTCTTCCGTCAGCCCTGCCGACGACGCCACGCATCTGCTCGCCGATGAGCTCGCCTCGCTGCTTCCATCCCTTGGGCTGGTGCTCGTTGTGGGGCTCGGCAACTCGGATATTACACCCGACGCCCTGGGTCCGCTGGCGGCGCGGCAGATTTTCGCAACACGGCATATTCCCGCTCAGGTTGCCAAACAGACCGGGCTGACCGGGCTTCGCCCGGTTGCAGCGATTGCCCCCGGTGTGCTTGGACAGACCGGAATCGAAACAAGTGAAATCATTCTCAGCATGATACACGACCTGAAGCCCGCCGCCGTCCTTGTGATTGACGCGCTGGCAGCCCGTTCACTTGACCGTCTTGGAAAGACCATCCAGCTTTCCGATCAGGGAATCGCCCCCGGAGCGGGTGTGCTGAACTCCCGCAAGGAACTTTCCGAACAGACGCTCGGTGTCCCGGTTGTATCAATCGGAATTCCTACCGTTGTGGACGGCGCGACTATGATATCCGACCTGCTGGAATCGGAGCAGGACAAAATTCCCGAACGCGCGCGCACCGTCATGGTCACCCCGCGTGATATTGACGCACTGATCGCCCGCGGCGCGCGGCATCTTTCTCTTGCCATCAACAGCGCGCTTCAGCCACGGCTTTCCATGGAGGATATCACCTATCTGGTTTCGTAATTGCTTCGGCCGCATTGTCATATTTTCCCGAAACCTCTCATAAAATGAACAGAAACGGTTCTGTCGGCTAGGGGGGAACAGGGATGCTGAAACATTACGGTCGTAAACAGCAGTCAGGCAAAAGGCCATGGATACTGCTCGCTGTTGCCGCGATACTGCCGATCGGCTTAACCATTGCGGCTGTATTTTCAGTGGACATGTCCGCTTTTACGGAGAAGGCCGCGTTGGTCTCGGCTATGATCAGTATGCCGGAGGGTTCGTTATCCCTTTTGGAGAATCGTTTTTCAGACAAGCTGGATAAGGAATACTATAACGGCAACGAAAGTGAAGTTGCCCCTTATGTGGAACCTTTCCCGGAGGAAGAAAATTCGGATACATCATCTTCTGCTTCTTCGGGCGCATCTTCCTCCGCCCCTCC
Organism: Marasmitruncus massiliensis; assembly: GCF_900186535.1. Classification (GTDB taxonomy): domain Bacteria; phylum Bacillota; class Clostridia; order Oscillospirales; family Ruminococcaceae; genus Anaerotruncus; species Anaerotruncus massiliensis_A. The sequence goes on along the minus strand of NZ_FYDE01000003.1, from coordinate 68,979 downwards.
CCGGACGCCCCAAAAAGCAACCAGCCAGGACCCGTCGCCCGCGTCGGATAACACCCACGAAGTTCCCGAGGCCTACCGGGGCACCCTGATTCAGGAAAACATGTCCGGCAGCGGTTCGAATCTGCTGGCTTATGGAGAAGGGCTTCTTCGAAACTATACACAGGTTCCGGACAGTGAAGTGGTTTCCATCATGAAGCAGGGCTTAAATATCCAGCTTGAGGATACAAAAGAGCCGCAGGTGCTTATTTTCCACACCCACGCAACCGAAAGCTTTGAGCCCTATGACAGCAGCGCCTATGATATCCGCAATACGTGGCGTTCCACCGATAATACGAAAAACATGGTGGCGGTTGGGAACGCCCTGGCCAAGGAACTGCAGGATGCCGGCATCGGGGTCTTGCATGATACCACACAGCACGACTACCCCTCTTATAACGGCGCTTACGAGCGCAGCGCCAAGACCATTCAGTCCTACCTCGATCAATATCCGTCCATCAAAATTGCGCTTGATGTGCACAGGGACGCGATTCAACGCGAAGAAAAGCTCATTGTAAAGCCGGTGGTGGAAATTGACGGCAAAAAGGCCGCCCAGCTGATGATCATTACCGGAAGCGACGACGGCACGATGAATGTGCCCAAGTGGCGGGAGAATTTGCGATTTGCGGCCTCTCTGCAGGATGCCATTGAGCAGGACTATCCGCAGCTGACCCGCCCGATTTTCTTCTGTTACCGAAAATACAATATGGATAAGACAACCGGCTCGCTGCTGCTGGAAGTCGGCGCCAGCGCCAATACACTGGAGGAAAGCATCTATACCGCCCATATGGTCGGAAAATCCCTCGCAAAGCTCCTTACGGAAAATAATAAATAGGATAAATCTAAGGTGAAAATACAGGATGACAAAAAATGATTTACGACTCTTCTTTTCCGCATTCCTTCTATCCCTGCTCCTCAGCGGCTGGATTGCCGCGTTCCTGCTGGTCGATTCCAGCAGTTCCCAATACGAAAGCGGAGATACAGTGCCCGCCCTTTCCCTTTCCCAACCCGACGCGCTACATTATCGTGTCGCGCTGCTGGGACAGGAATACCATCTTTCCCTCGATTCCGTCAATCAATGGGAAAGCTGGCGAAAAGAATACGCCTGCCTCGTAACGCCGCGCACCCTCCTGAATGGAGAAATCGCAGTATCCCTCTGTAAATATTACTGGATCAAATATTACGATCAGTATTTAAATGATCAATATCTACAAAATATCAAAAAAACGCCTGTCTCATAGGGCGTTTTTTTGATGCTTCCGGTCTTTTCGCCGCACAGATTCCCGTTGCATAGTGCGGACCGGATGTGTTATAATTTAGCATTGAACAAAGCAACTGAAAAGCCCGTCCGGCGGGCGGAAACGGCAGGTATCAAATGGCAGACCGCAGAGAGAATATTCGCAATTTTTGCATCATCGCGCATATAGACCACGGCAAAAGTACGCTGGCCGACCGTATCCTTGAGCAGACCGAGACTGTCAGCAAACGGGATATGGAAGACCAGATTCTTGACAATATGGATATCGAGCGGGAACGCGGCATCACCATCAAGGCGCGCGCGGTTTCCCTGACCTATCACGCCGACGACGGCCAGGACTATAACTTTAACCTGATCGACACACCTGGACATGTGGACTTTAACTATGAGGTTTCACGTTCGCTCGCCGCCTGTGAAGGCGCTGTGCTGATTGTGGACGCTTCCCAGGGCATAGAGGCGCAGACTCTTGCCAATACCTATCTGGCGATTGAACATGACCTGGAGGTAACGCCGGTCATCAACAAAATCGACCTTCCCGCGGCCGAGCCGGAGCGCGTGGCGCAGGAGGTGGAGGATGTTATCGGGATTCCGTGCATGGACGCGCCCCGCATCTCCGCCAAGACCGGCGAAAACGTGCATCAGGTGCTGGAGCGCATTGTAAAAGACGTCCCGCCGCCCGTGGGCGATGAGGACGCACCGCTGCGCGCGCTGATCTTCGACAGCTATTATGACAGCTACCGCGGCGTCATCGTGTATGTTCGGGTGAAGGACGGCGTTGTAAAGCCCGGCATGGCCATCCGGATGATGGCGACCGGCGCGGAATTTAACGTGGTGGAATGCGGCGTCATGGGCGCGACTACACCGGTTCCGCGCAGTGAACTGTATGCGGGACAGGTTGGGTATATCGCCGCCTCTATCAAAACCGTACAGGACACCGCCGTCGGTGATACCGTCACTGACGCATCCCGTCCTGCCGCCGAACCGCTCCCCGGTTACCGCAAGGTGCAGCCGATGGTCTTTTCGGGCATCTATCCGCTGGACGGTGCAAAATATCCCGACCTGCGCGATGCTCTGGAAAAGCTGCAGCTTAACGACGCCTCCCTCTCCTATGAGCCGGAAACTTCTGTGGCGCTGGGATTTGGTTTCCGCTGCGGATTCTTAGGGCTCCTGCATATGGAGATTATTCAGGAACGGCTGGAGCGTGAATTCAACCTTGATATCATCACGACGCTCCCCAGCGTTATTTATAAGCTGACGATGACAAACGGCGAGGAACGCTGGATCGACAACCCCACCAGTTACCCCGATCCCGCGCTGATTGCCAGCGCACAGGAGCCGTTCGTGAAAGCGAATATCTTCACGCCGACCGCCTATATCGGCAACATCATGGAGCTTTGCCAGGACCGGCGCGGAATTTATTTTGACACGAAGTATCTGGATACCGACCGTGTGGAACTGCATTATGAGCTTCCGCTCAATGAAATCGTCTACGACTTTTTCGACGCGCTCAAATCCCGCACCAAAGGATATGCGTCTTTCGATTACGAGCTTTGCGGATATCGGGATTCCAGACTCGTCAAGCTGGATATCCTGCTCAACGGCGACGTTGTAGACGCGCTGTCATTTATCGCACATGCGGACAAGGCCTATCCCCGCGCCCGGAAGATGGTGGAAAATCTTAAGGAGCATATCCCGCGTCAGATGTTTGAGATTCCCATTCAGGCCGCAATCGGCGGGAAGGTGATCGCACGCGAAACCGTCAAGGCAATGCGCAAGGATGTGCTTGCCAAGTGCTACGGCGGTGACATTACGCGTAAGAAAAAGCTGCTGGAAAAGCAGAAGGAAGGCAAAAAGCGCATGCGGCAGCTCGGCAGCGTCTCGGTTCCGCAGGAAGCGTTTATGGCTGTGCTCAAGCTGGATTCCAACGACTGAAGCATCTGAAAAAGCCATGCATCTGCGGATGCATGGCTTTTCTTAATGGTAAACCTGCGGTTCAGTTTTCCATCATTGAGCGGAGCTGTTTGCTGAAATCCGATGCGATTTCCCGCACGCTGTCAATCATCTCGTCGATTCCCGCCTCAATTTCCCGCGAAGTGCTGGTTTTAAAATAGTCCTTGGAGCGGGCCTTGCGGTAGCGTTTGACTACCTGTTTCATGCGCTCCCCCTCCTGCTGGGAAAGAGAAAAGGCGGAAGGCAGATTGCGCAGCTCACGCAGGGCGTTTTTGCAGTCGTTGAGCAGTGCGGTATATTCGTCCTCAGCCTGTTTTTTAAACCGGGCGGTCATCTGGGCTTCGTCGATCGGGTCGGTAAAACGAAGCTCCACAATAGATGCCTCCCCGCCCATCTGCCGGATTTTCTGGGCAAGTGCGGCGAACTGCTGCATACTTTGCGCGGAAATCGGCAAAATCGCGACCCCCTGCTTAAAGTATTCCGCGCCGAACTCCTTGAGCTTGCGCCAGACATAAACGCGCGCTTTCGACGGATTGATCGGTACGTTATAGCTCAGTGCCAGCCAGATGGTTCTCTGCACATATGCCACTCCTTTAAACAATTCTGTCTTAATTGTAACAACTGTTAGCTTTTCCGTCAATGTTTATTTGACTATGGTAAAAATATTACAGTTATGGGCGTCGTTGCTTGCATGTTGACATGCGAAATGATAAAATAAAATTTAGTTCTTTTCCTGTTACAAACTTTGCCTGCCGGTCGGCAGGCTTTCGTGTGTGTTTGTGTTGTGTTGATTAAAATTGCAGGAGGTTGCTATGGAACTGACAACGCTTTACGGGAGCCGTGTATTCGGTGATGCCGCTATGCGCAAATATTTATCCAGAGATGTTTATGAAAGCCTGAAACGCACCCAGAGGGACGGGCTTCCGCTCGACCCCGCGATTGCGGCGTCGGTGGCGGAAGGAATGAAGGACTGGGCGACCGAGCAGGGCGCCACCCATTACACCCATTGGTTCCAGCCGCTGAACAATATCACCGCCGGAAAGCACGATTCTTTTCTGGAGCCGGTCAGCGACGGCAATGCGGTTCTGGAGTTTTCTCCCAAGGCACTTGTCAAGGGAGAGCCGGACGCCTCCTCCTTCCCGTCAGGCGGGCTTCGCGCAACCTTTGAAGCGCGCGGCTATACCGCGTGGGACCCCACCAGTCCCGCGTTTGTCAAAGACGGTACGCTCTATATCCCCACCGCTTTCTGTTCCTATACGGGTGAGGCGCTCGACCAGAAGACCCCGCTGCTGCGCTCGATGGAGGCTGTCAATACGCAGGCTCTGCGGCTGCTGCGGCTGCTTGGCAATACCTCCTCAAAACGGGTGATGCCTACCGTGGGCGCCGAGCAGGAATATTTTTTGGTTGACCGCGGCCTTTATGAAAACCGTTTGGATCTCAAAATCTGCGGGCGCACCCTCTTGGGCGCGAAACCGCCCAAGGGGCAGGAGTTGGACGACCATTACTGCGGGCGTATTCGCCTGCGCGTATCGGATTTTATGCATGCGCTGGATGAAGAGCTCTGGTCGCTGGGAATCCCCTGCAAAACCAAGCATAACGAGGTGGCGCCCGCGCAGCACGAGCTCGCGCCGGTGTTTGACTCCGCGAATATTGCCTGCGACCACAACCAGCTGACCATGGAGACCCTCCGCATCGTGGCGAAAAAGAAAGGGCTTGCCTGCCTGCTCCATGAGAAGCCGTTCGCGGGCATCAACGGCTCCGGCAAGCATGACAACTATTCCCTTTCGACCGATGACGGGCTGAACCTTCTTTCCCCGTCAAAAGACTTCGCGAAAAACCGCACCTTCCTGCTGATTCTGGCCGGATTCGTGCAGGCGGTGGATGAGTACGCCGACCTTCTGCGGGCTTCCGCCGCATCCGCCGGGAATGACCAGCGTCTGGGCGGCAACGAGGCCCCTCCCGCGATTATTTCGATGTTCCTGGGCGAAAACCTTACCTCCCAGCTGTTTTCCGCCGCTGCGGGCGGAGCGGCGGATATGCATGATCTGGAACTGATCAAAACAGGCGTTTCCGCCCTGCCCGATCTGGTGAAAGACGATTCCGACCGCAACCGCACCTCGCCCTTTGCGTTCACCGGCAACAAGTTTGAATTCCGCATGCTGGGCTCTTCGCAGTCGATTGCGCTGACCAATGTGGTGATGAACACCGCTCTTGCCGACGTGTTTTCACAGTTCTCAGACCGTCTGGAAGCGGCTTCCGACCGTAATGCGGAGTTTAGTGCCATTCTTGCGGATGTTGTGCGGGAACACGGCCGCGTGATTTTTAACGGCAACAACTACTCGGACGCCTGGGTACAGGAGGCAAAACGCCGCGGGCTGCCGATTTTGAATTCTTCGGTTGACGCCTTTGACGCGTTCATCGATCCCAAGAACATCGCGCTCTTTAAGCGCCACAAGGTATTCACCGCAGTGGAATGCGCGTCCCGCCATGAAATCCTGTTTGAAAATTACGCCAAAGTCGTCAATATCGAAGCGGCTACCATGATTGAGATGGTATGCCGCCAGATCTATCCGGCGGTTGTGCGTTACGCGGGCGATGTGGCGGAAATCGTCAACCGGATGCGTACCGCAAACCTTGTTTCCCAGTCGGTTGTTAACCAGCTTCATTCACTGACCGCCATCATCGACCAGATTGACAGCGAACTTTGCTCCCTGCGGGAGGTCTATGCGAGAAGCCAGTCCCTGGAGGACCCGCGCCATCGCGCCGCTTATATGCGCGATGAGGTTCTCGGCCGTATGGACAGCCTGCGTGCCGCCTGCGACGCCGCCGAGAAAATCACCGACCGCGCGGTCTGGCCAATCCCCACCTATACCGATTTGCTTCTCCGGGTTTGATACCATCCAGTCGGCGGCGTCCCTCCCGGGCGCCGCTTTTTCTATAAAAATGGGAATTTCTTTTTCTACGTTGCAACCTGTCTGTTCTTCTGCTAAAATGCATATATTGATTACTTTGTGAAAGGTACGCCAGCATGAAAAAACCACTCACTCTGTTTCTGGCGATGCTGCTGATTTTCAGCATGTCCGCCTGCGGCTCCGATTCCTCTGCGGGGCAAGTGATTGCTTATGATATTCCCGCAGCGGTTAAAAATTTAGATCCACAGTTTGCAACCAGCGAAACTGCCCACATGATTATTTCCAATACGTTTGAAGGGCTGTTCCGGCAGCTGTCTTCAGGCAAAATTGAAAACTGCCTGGCCGAGTCTTATGAGATTTCGCCGGACAAGCTCACTTATACGTTTCATCTGCGCGACGACGTTTCCTGGTCCAACGGTGATCCCGTCACTGCAATGGATTTCGAATTTGCACTGCGTCGGATGTTTGATTCCGCTGCTTTCAGCCCTTATGCCGTCCAGTTCTCCGCAATTGAAAACGCGGGCCTGATTTTGAGTGGAGACGCCGGTCAGTCGGCACTGGGGGTATCCGCCGTCGACAGCCGCACGCTGGTCATCCGGCTGGAACGGCCCGATCAGCTGCTTTTGGAGCGCCTTGCTTCCAGTTACGCGGTACCCTGCAACAAGGCATTTTTTGAATCCACCTCCGCCCGATACGGGCTGACGAAGGAAACGATGATTTTCAACGGCCCTTATCTTGTACGTTCCTGGGATGACGATGTGGTCGCCCTGCGTCAAAATACACACTATTGCGATACGGATTCGGTTGTTGCCGCCGGGGCCAATCTATATATCCCCTCCTCGGATAAAGACCAGCCGACAGATCCTTTGACGCGTTTTTTATCCGGCGAGACTGATGCCTGCAAAATTGATTACCCGTCGCTGTCCAAAGTCCTCGACAAAAAAGGCTCCTATACTTCTTTCGAGGACACTGTCTGGATACTGGTTTTGAACTGCGGCAGCCCCAGCCTCTCAAACACCGATATCCGGCGTGCGCTTTCCTATACCGCCGACCGGACTTTGTTCGAGCAGTATCTTCCGGGCAACCTGCGTACAACTTCCATGCTGATCCCGCCGGCGGTGTCGTTTGCGGGCAGTTCCTTCCGTGAATCAGCCGGCAATGTTTCGCCTGTCCTCCCAAGCCCTGAAATCGGGAAGCGTTACTACGACTCTGGGCTGGCCGCCCTGGGATTGAACCGTCTGTCCCTGAACGAACTACTGGTGTGCGACGAAAACAACATTCCGCTGCTCACCGGTTTTCTCCAGCAGGCCTGGCAGAAGCATCTGGGGCTTTATACCGGAATCGTGAAACTTTCCCGCGAAGATTTGCTCTCGCGCGTAAGCGGCGGCGATTTCGAAGCGGCTGTTCTTCCAGTTTCCGCCTCCTATTCTTCCCCCGACGCCATTTTGTCTGCTTTCAAGTCGGATTCTCCGCAGAATTACGCTGCCTATCGCAATGAATCCTATAACGAGCTGCTGCAATCCACCGCCACAATGGACAGCGACGACCAGTTTACCGCCTATATGCAGGCTGAGCAGCAACTTTTGGAGGAGTGCGTCGTGATTCCGCTCTTTTTTGAAACTTCTTATTATGCTATGGCAAAAGGAGTCAGCGATATCGAATTCTCTCCGTTCCTTTCCGGCATCTATTTTAAGAACGCGCGCAAAAACTGAATTGCAAACAGATCAAAAGGGCGCATCCTTTCGGATGCGCCCTTTTTTATACTGAATAATTACACAAGCTCAATGATTGCCATCTCTGCTGCGTCACCGCGGCGAGGACCGATCTTGACGATTCTCGTATAGCCGCCTTTTGTTTCGGCGTACTTCGGAGCGATCTCGTCAAACAGTTTCTTCGCTACATCCTCTTTCGTCACGAAAGAGAAGACCTGACGCTTGGAGTGGAGGTCGTTGGTTTTCGCCGTAGTAATCATCTTCTCGGCCATTGCCCTAACCTCTTTCGCTCTCGTGACAGTGGTCTCAATCTTGCCGTTTTCCAGTAGGAAAGTTACCATTGCCCTGAGCATAGCCATTCTATGGCTGGAAGTTCTGCCGAGTTTTCTGGTTCCTGGCATCGAATTTCACTCCTTACCCATGCTTTAGATCAAGCGCTCGCGCGCTTTCCGTTATTCTTCGTCCTTAGAAAGGTCAAATCCCAGTGACTGTAACTTTTCGATAACCTCTTCCAGCGACTTTTTGCCAAGATTGCGCACCTTCATCATCTCTTCGGGAGACTTGTTGATGAGATCCGCCACGGTGTTGACGCTGGCTCTCTTCAGACAGTTAAATGCACGAACAGATAAGTCAAGCTCTTCAATGGTCATCTCAAGGAGTTTATCCTTGCCGGTATCTTCCTTCTTGTCCATGATCTCTGTCGCACTCACCTCATCAGACAGATCGACGAAGTGATTGAGTTGCCTATTGAGGATCTTGGCCGCCAGACTGACCGCCTCTTTTGCGGAGATCGTCCCGTCTGTCCAGACTTCAAGCGATAGTTTATCATAGTCGGTTATCTGTTCCACTCGGGTGTTTTCCACTGTATAATTTACCTTTAACACCGGTGTATAGATGCTGTCCACAGCGATCGTGCCTACCGGTGCTTTTTCAAGCTCGGTGTGCTTGTTGCGGTCGGCGGAAACATATCCCTGTCCCTTGCGCAGCGTAATCTCCATGGAAAGCTTGGCACCCGCGTCCAGCGTGGCAATATGCATGCTGGGGTCGAGAATTTCGACCTCCGAATCGCACTCAATGCTGCCGGCGGTGACTTCGCACTCACCCTGAGCGTCAATTCTCACCGTCTTGGGCTCGTCGCAATACAGCTTTGCGGTAAGGCCCTTGATGTTGAGGATTATTTCCGTTACATCTTCTTTGACTCCCGGGATTGTCGAGAATTCATGCTGCACGCCATCAATCTTGACAGAAATGACCGCAACACCAGGAAGAGAGGAAAGCAGCACACGCCTCAGGGAATTCCCCAACGTTGTGCCAAACCCTCTGTCCAGCGGTTCCGCTACAAATTTGCCGTAGGTTCCGTCAGATTTGAGCTCAACCGTTTCAATCTTGGGCTCTATGATCTTGACCATATTGGACCCTCCTTCTCTGGCGGAATGGCTCCCGCCGTATCATTCTCGTTTCCCTGTAACCATAAATCGTACACAGCGCAAACCGTTCTATGCAGCGCTGCAATTATTTGCTGTACAACTCGACGATCAGATGCTCCTCAACGTCCAGATCAATATCTTCGCGCTTCGGAAGGTCGATGACGCGTCCGGTCATATTCGTCTTGTTGCAGTCCAGCCATTTTGCGACCGGACGGGAAGCCATTGTCTCAACCACATTCTTGATCTTGTCGCTCTTGGAAGCCACCGCAACAACATCGCCGGCTTTCAGCAGGATGGAAGGAATGTTGGCTTTTTTGCCGTTCACAGTGAAATGTCCGTGAAGAACAAGCTGTCTGGCTTCTTTTCTGGAAGAAGCAAAGCCCAGTCTGTAAACAACGTTGTCGAGACGGCTCTCACAGATTTGCAGCAGGTTTTCGCCCGTTACGCCCTCTTTGCGTGCAGCCATATCGAAATATTTCGCGAACTGGCTTTCGAGGATTCCATAATAACGTCTGGTCTGCTGTTTTGCGCGAAGCTGAATTCCGTATTCGGAAGATTTTCTTGCGCGCGCTTTGCCGTGCTGACCGGGAACAGATGCTCTGCGGCTGACGGCACACTTGTCGGTGTAGCATCTTTCACCCTTGAGGAACAGTTTCTTGTTCTCTCTGCGGCAGAGTCTGCATACAGCACCGGTATATCTTGCCATGAATTGCACCTCCTGATTGGTTTAACGCCCTGTGCAGCAGCACATTAGGGCTGGTTTTGCCGCTTATACGCGTCTTCTCTTGGGCGGGCGGCATCCGTTATGCGGAATCGGAGTTACGTCCTTAATCATATTGACCTCAAGCCCCGCTGCCTGAAGCGCACGGATAGCAGCCTCACGGCCGGCACCCGGTCCCTTAACAAAAACTTCAACCGACTTTAAGCCATGCTCCATAGCAGCTTTCGCAGCGGTTTCGGCCGCAGTCTGAGCTGCATACGGAGTGCTCTTTCTGGAGCCTCTGAAGCCGAGGCCACCTGCCGAAGCCCAAGAAAGCGCGTTGCCCTGGGTGTCGGTGATCGTGACGATCGTGTTGTTAAAAGTGGACTGGATATGTGCGGCGCCACGCTCAATGTTCTTGCGTTCACGACGCCTACGAGTGGCAGTCTTTTTGTTGGCAATAGCTTTCGCCATCGTGTATATCCCTCCCTAATTACTTCTTCTTGTTGGCGATTGTTTTCTTGGGGCCTTTTCTGGTACGCGCGTTGGTCTTGGTTCTCTGTCCGCGGACAGGAAGACCCTTTCTGTGGCGTAAGCCGCGATAGCACCCAATTTCGACCAGTCTCTTGATGTTCAGCGCTGTTTCACGGCGAAGGTCGCCTTCCACGCGCACATGGTGGTCGATATAATCACGCAGTTTGGAAACGTCGTCCTCGGAAAGATCCTTGACTCTGATGTCAGGATTCACTCCGGTGGACTCGAGAATTTGCTGAGCGGTTTTTCGGCCTATACCAAGGATATAGGTTAAACCAATTTCGACCCGCTTCTCTCTCGGCAGGTCAACGCCAGCTATACGAGCCATACTTCTGTTGCACCTCCATTATTTGGTTTGCACTTAGCCCTGACGCTGTTTGTGCTTTGGGTTTGCGCATATTACCATGATACGGCCCTTGCGCTTGATGATTTTACACTTCTCGCAAATGGGCTTAACGGAAGGTCTTACTTTCATCTGAAACTACCTCCTTAAAATCCCGTGGATTGTTTACGAACGGCCAAGGCCGCTGCTTACTTGGAACGCCAAGTGATGCGCCCCTTGGTCAGGTCATACGGAGACATCTCCAGCGTGACCTTGTCTCCCGGCAGGATACGGATGAAATTCATCCGCAGCTTACCTGATATATGCGCCAAAAGCTGGTGGCCGTTCGGCAGCTCGACGCGGAACTGCGCATTCGGCAGGCTTTCTACGACAATGCCTTCGATTTCGATGACATCTTCCTTAGACAAGCTGATTACCTCCCTCATTCCCGCGGAATTCCCGAAGGGCTTCCCGCAGCTTTTTGTTCGTGGTGATACTGGATAAATCCAGCTGTGTGTTGGTTTTCCGGATGTGTTTTTCGCTTTTGCGTTTGGGCTTCTCAAGCAGGCGTGTTTTGCCGTCGGCTAAGCAGACATAACCGTTTTCTGCTGAAACAACCACAAACCATCCGCGGGCATCATGCCCGGCTGTTGAGCGCACAATGATTCCCGCTTCAGTCGGCATCCCATATCCTCCCGTCAAGGCAAGGTCAGGATTACCGGGCCATTATCGGTAATCGCAATTGTGTGTTCATAGTGTGCCGCGAGTCCATGGTCAGCGGTTATCACTGTCCAGTCGTCGTCGAGTACTTTCACCGCCGGTGAATGCTGCGTGATCATCGGTTCCACCGCAAGTACCATGCCCGCAACTAACCGTATGCCGTGGCCCGGGTGCCCATAGTTGGGAACTTCAGGCTCCTCATGCATTTTACGGCCGATTCCGTGTCCGACATATTCGCGGACAACTCCGAAACCGCGCGCTTCCACATAGGACTGGACAGTATGGCCAATGTCTCCCAGACGCGCGCCCGGCCGCATCACCGCAATCGCGGCAAGCAGGCTCTGCTGCGTCGCATCCATTAATGCCTGAGCCTCAGCGCTTACTTTTCCCGCCGCGAAGGTTCCCGCGTTGTCCCCTTGATAGCCGTCCAGAATGGCTCCAACGTCAATACTGACAATATCGCCTTCCTGAATGACCCGTTTACCGGGGATGCCGTGGATGACTTCCTCATTGATCGAGATGCATGCGCTGGCCGGAAAACCACCATACCCCAAGAACGAGGGTTTGGCGCCTTTGGAAAGGATAAAGCTCTTTATGATACGGTCGATTTCCCCGGTAGTAATGCCGGGGCGAACAGCCGCACCGCCGACTTGTAGCGCCTGTGCCGATACAGAACCCGCTTTCTTCATCTTCGCAAGTTCCTGGGACGTTTTCAGCACGACCATACGCTACGCCTCCAAAGCTGCAAGAGTGAGTTTGGTTGTTTCCTCAAGCTCCTGCTGCCCCACAACAATTTTAAGTTTGCCGGTTTCGGCATAATAATCCTTGAGGGGCTCTGTTTGCTGATGGTAAACCGCAAGACGGTCACGGACGGTTTCGGGCTGGTCGTCCTTGCGGATTACCAGACCTCCGCCGCACCTGTCGCAGACGCCTTCCTGCTTGGGAGGCTTTACCTCGACATGGTAGCTGGCGCCGCATTTTTCACAAACGCGTCTGCCGCCCATTCTCTTCTCGATCGCCTCATCGGCAACTTCAATGTCGATCACGCGGTCGATTTCGATTCCCATCGCGTCAAGCGCCTGCGCCTGAGGAACGGTGCGCGGAAAGCCGTCAAGAATGAAGCCGTTCCGGCAGTCGTCCTGTGCAAGACGCTCTTTAATAATTCCAATCACCACATCGTCCGGAACGAGCTTGCCCTCTTCCATATAGGATTTGGCTTTCAGTCCCATTTCGGTCCCGTTTTTCAGTGCTTCCCGGATGATGTTTCCGGTGCTGATTGCGGGGATGTGCAGACGGTCGCAGATGATTTCCGCCTGTGTGCCCTTGCCGGCGCCAGGAGCGCCAAGGAGTATCAGTTTCATAACTTCTCCTCCCCTTACTCTAAGAAGCCCTTATAGTGGCGCATCATCATCTGAGATTCAAGCTGTCTGAAAGTATCCAGCGCAACGCCCACAACGATAATGATGGACGTACCGCCAAGCGAGATATTCATTCTGGTCACCGCGCCAACACCGATAGGCAGGGTTGCGATGAGAGCCAAAACAACGCCGCCGATCAATGTGATCTTGGAGATGATTCTGGCAATGAAATCGGATGTCGGTCTGCCCGGTCTGATGCCCGGGATTGTACCGCTGTTATTACGCAGATTGTTGGATATTTCGATCGGATTATACTGGATCGCCACGTAAAAATAGTTAAACGCGAGGATCAGGACGAAATACAGCGCCGCATAAAGGAATGTGTTATAGTTGAATGCGCCGAGGATCTTGCCAAGCATTCCTGTACCGTTAGGATCGACGAACGCCTTGATGGTGCCCGGGATTGCCAACAGAGAGGAAGCGAAGATGATCGGCATGACGTTGGACATGTTGACCTTAATGGGGATGAAGGTCGACTGCCCGCCGTACATTTTGCGGCCCACCACTTTTTTCGCGTACTGCACCGGGATGCGGCGCTCAGCATTGGTCATAACGATGATCGCAACAATGAGAGCCAGGAACAGCACGATGATCAGCGGAACGGTCAGCAGATAGATCGACTGGGGGTTGTCGCCGAATGCCAGTTTAAAGTAAGCCCATAGTTTCTGCAGAGCGTGCGGACCGCGGGAAACGATACCTGAGAAAAGGATCAGGGAGATACCGTTTCCGACACCGTGGTCGTCAATTCTTTCGCCCATGTAGACAATCAGCATGGCCCCGCCAATGAACGCGCCCATGATCACCAGAGCGGCAAAAACGCCGGAGAAGCCGCTTGTGTACAGCACTGCCCCCGCCTGGTTACGGAGCATCGTGTAATAAGCGAACGCCTGCAGCAGGGCAAGACCCACGGTTGTGTAGCGTGTGATCTTCTGGAGCTGCTTTCTGCCGTCCTCTCCCTCCTTGGCCATGCGCTCCAGAGCCGGAATGGCAACTGTGAGCAGCTGGATGACGATGGAAGAAGTGATGTACGGTGTAATTGACAGCGCAAAAATCGTTGCGTTGGCAAATGCGCCGCCGGAGAGGATATCCAAGTAGCCCAGAAGGTTGCCTGTATCCGATACCATGTTTTGAAGAACAGATGCATCAAGGAACGGAACCGGAACGGCGGCGCCGAGCCGGAACAGCACAATGATCATCAGGGTGAAGAGAATCTTTTTCCTTAAATCCGGAATCCCCCATGCGTTCTTTAAGGTCGTAAACATTCTTACTTCACCTCAGCCTTTCCGCCTGCTTTTTCAATTTTCTCCTTCGCAGAAGCAGAAAAAGCTGCGCAATTGACTGTGAGTTTCTTTGTGAGTTCGCCATTGCCGAGCACTTTGACACCGCCAAGGGTCTTTTTGATCAGACCGGACTCAAGCAGCGCCTGAGCGTCCACAACCGCTCCGTCTTCGAATTTCTCTAGATCGGAAACGTTGATGGTTGCGTACTTAGTGGCAAAGATATTCACAAAGCCTCTCTTGGGTACGCGCCTCTGAAGGGGCATCTGGCCGCCTTCGAACCCAGGTCTGACACCGCCGCCGGAACGGGCCTTCTGGCCTTTATGTCCCTTACCGGCAGTCTTTCCGTTACCGGAGCCTGCACCTCTGCCTTTGCGGAATGCTTCTTTGCTGGAACCGGGCGCCGGGGAAAGTTCATGCAATTTCATCTTACCTGCACCTCCTTGCTTTATGCTTCGGTAACCTCAATGAGGTGGGAAATTTTCGCGATTTTGCCTTTTGTGGCAACATTATCGGGTTGAATAGTCTCGTCGCCGATTTTACGCAGTCCTAAGGAGTCCGCGGTGGCAATCTGGCCATCTTTGCGGCCGACAAGACTCCTGACGAGCTTGATTTTCAGCTGTGCCATGTTCGCTTCCTCCTTAACCAATAATATCCTTAACGGACTTGCCGCGCACCGCAGCTACCTGCTCTGCATCACGCAGGGCACACAGCCCCTGGATGGTTGCGCTGACAACGTTGCAGGGGTTATTGGAGCGAAGGGACTTCGTGCGGATGTCCCTGATGCCCGCAACCTCCAGCACTGCACGCACAGGGCCGCCGGCGATAACGCCGGTACCTTGCGGAGCCGGCTTCATGAGCACTCTGCCCGCGCCGTATACACCGATGATCTCGTGGGGAATGGTTGTGCCCTTCAGCGAGATCTTATGCAGATTCTTTTTCGCGTCCTCAATACCCTTGCGGATTGCGTCGGGTACCTCGCCCGCTTTACCAAGCCCGAAGCCCACCATGCCATTGCCGTCGCCGACAACAACAAGCGCCGCGAACTTAAAAATGCGTCCGCCCTTCACTGTTTTGGAAACGCGGTTGATTGCTACCACGCGCTCTGTGAGCTCGTATTTGCTTGCATCGATAAGAGCCAAAAGTATCCCTCCTTCTTAGAATTTGAGGCCGCCTTCACGAGCCGCTTCAGCAAGTTCTTTCACACGTCCGTGATAGATATAGCCGCCACGGTCGAAGACAACATTCTCAATGCCCTTTTCGGCCGCTTTTTTCGCAAGTGCTGCGCCGACCTTCTTTGCTGCTTCCTTATTACCGCCAAAACCTTCGAAATCCTTGTCCATTGAAGATGCCGCGCAAAGGGTCACGCCGTTGGCATCGTCAATAATCTGGGCATAAATGTGTTTAGCGGAGCGGAAAACATCAAGACGAGGGCACTCGGGCGTGCCGCCAATCTTTGCTCTGACTCTTACATGCCTTTTCAGTCTGGCTGTATTTTTGTCAGGCTTTGTTATCATGTTGATTCACTCCTTCGATTACTTCTTGCCCTTGCCTGCTTTGCCTTCCTTACGGATGATCACTTCGTTGATATACTTGATTCCTTTGCCCTTATACGGTTCAGGCGGGCGTTTCTCGCGGACTTCCGCCGCAAACTGGCCAACCTTCTGCTTGTCGGGGCCATGGATAATGATCTTGTTAGGCGCAGGCACGTCAATTGTGATGTCGGCAGTGTCTTCCATGAACACCTGGTGCGAATAACCAAGGGTCATGACAAGCTTTTTACCCTGCTTCGCAGCACGGTAACCGACGCCGTTGATCTCGAGCTCCTTGTGGAATTCCTCGGTAACGCCGTGAACCATGTTGGCAATCAGCGTTCTGGTGAGCCCATGGACGCTCTTTTCAAATTTCTCATCGTTCGGCCTGGTAACGAGGATCTCGCCGTTTTCCAGCGCGATATTCATTTCCGGGCGGAAGCTCTGGGTCAAAGTGCCTTTAGGGCCTTTGACGGTAACTGTGCTGCCGTCAATCTTGACGTCAACGCCCGCAGGCACAGTGATGGGCTTTCTACCAATTCTACTCATCGTCTGTACCTCCCCTTACCAGATGAATGCGAGGACTTCGCCGCCAACATTCTCACTACGAGCCTGTTTGTCGGTCATAACGCCTTTGTTCGTGGAGAGAATGGCGGTGCCGAGACCCTTCATAACGCGGGGCATTTCCTCACAGCTGGTGTAAATGCGCAGGCCGGGTTTGGAAACCCTGCGAAGGCCCTGAATGATCGGGGTCTTGCCCTGCCCGTATTTCAGGGCCACACGGATCGTGCCCTGCTTGCCGTCCTCGACGACCTGGAACGCTTTTATATATCCTTCATCCAACAAAATCTGAGCGATTGCTTTCTTCATGTTGGAAGCAGGAATATCAACAGTATCATGTTTCGCGTTGTTTGCGTTTCTGATACGTGTCAGCATGTCAGCGATTGTATCGGTGATATGCATGCCGTCAACCTCCTTTATAGCTCAGCTTTGTTTTACCAGCTTGCTTTCCTTACGCCCGGAATCTGCCCTTTGTAGGCCAGCTCTCTGAAGCAGATACGGCAGATGCCGAATTTGCGAAGGTAAGCATGTGGTCTGCCGCAGATTTTGCACCGGGTGTATTCTCTTGTGGAAAACTTCGCCGGGCGCTGCTGCTTGATTTTCATGGATGTTTTTGCCACAGTGATTCCTCCTTACTTCGCAAATGGAGCGCCCATGAGCGTCAGAAGCTCGCGGGACTCTTCATCGGTCTTCGCAGTGGTGACAAAGCAGATATCCATACCTCTTACCTTGTCGATCTTATCAAACTCGATCTCCGGAAAGATCAGCTGTTCCTTGAGGCCCATGTTATAGTTGCCTCTGCCATCGAACCCGTTGGGGTTGATGCCGCGGAAATCGCGCACGCGCGGAAGCGCAACGCTGAACAGCCGGTCAACAAACTCGTACATCACGTTTCCCCGCAGGGTAACCTTTGCACCGATGTTCATGCCTTCACGAAGCTTGAAGTTAGCGACGGATTTTTTCGCTTTGCAAATGGTCGCCTTTTGACCGGTGATCTTTGCAAGGTCGTTCATGATCGCGTCAATAACCTTGGGGTTATCTCTCGCTTCTCCGCAGCCAACGTTGATGACAACTTTATCAAGCTTGGGGATCTGCATGACAGAAGTATAACCAAACTTTTTCATCAGCGCAGGAGCCATTTCGCTCTTGTACTGGTCTTTTAATCTTGCCATGATGTATCCTCCTTACTTAAAAAGTTTCACCGCACTTGGAATTTTTACACAGGCGTTCTTTAGAACCGTCCTTCAGGATCTTATGGGCAATTCTTGTGGGTTTGCCGCATTTGGGGCAAACAAGCATCACCTTAGAAGCATACAGGGCGCCCTCGGCCTTCACAATGCCGCCCTGATCGCCCATCTTGCGGGGTTTCAGGTGTTTGGTCATCATGTTGATGCCCTCGACGATCACTTTCTGCTCCTTCGGGCTTACCTCAAGAACCTTGCCCTTTTTGCCCTTGTCCTTACCGGACAGAACGATTACTGTATCGCCCTTTTTCACGTGAAGTTTATTCACTTTCGAGCCCTCCATTACAGTACCTCAGGCGCGAGGCTTAATATCTTGAGGTACTCCTTTTCGCGGAGTTCCCTCGCCACTGGTCCAAAAATACGTGTGCCCTTGGGATTTTTATCCTCTTTAATGATAACCGCCGCATTCTCGTCAAAACGGATGTATGTGCCGTCATCCCGGCGTACACCTTTGGCGGAACGAACGATTACTGCTTTTACTACATCGCCTTTTTTTACCTGGCCGCCGGGGGCAGCTTTCTTGACGGAAGCCACTACCACGTCGCCAATATTGGCGTATCTCCTGCGTGAGCCGCCCAACACTCTGATGCACATAAGTTCCTTGGCGCCGGTGTTGTCAGCTACTTTGAGATAGGTCTGCATCTGTATCACAGTGCGTTCCTCCTTTCGGTCGGATTAGTTGCTTATTTCGCCTTTGCAATGATCTCGGTGACCCTCCACCTTTTGTCCTTGGACAGGGGGCGGGTTTCCATAATCTCTACTTTATCGCCAATTCCGCATTCGTTGTTCTCGTCATGTGCCTTGAACTTCGTGGTGCGTTTGATGATTTTTTTGTAAAGGGGGTGTTTCACGTTGTCTTCAATGGCGACTACAACCGTTTTGTCCATTTTGTCGCTGACAACCATGCCAACACGGGTCTTTCTGAGATTTCTTTCGCTCATTTACCGTCGTCCTCCCTTCCGCTTACTGCACGTTCTTGAGCTCGTTTGCCCGAATCAGAGTTTTGATTTTCGCAATGTCCTTTTTGACAGCGTTCAAACGCATCGGGTTTTCAAGCTGGTTTATAGCGTGCTGGAAGCGAAGGTTAAAAAGCTCGGCTTTGAGGTCAGACAGCTTCTGGGTTAATTCCGCTGCGGACAGTTCTCTCATCTCGCTTGCCTTCATTACTCTTCACTCCCCTTTTCCTCGGTTTCCTTTGAAACAAATTTGCATTTGATCGGAAGCTTGTGGGCAGCAAGTCTCATTGCCTCGCGGGCAAGATCTTCAGACACACCGCTGATTTCAAACATCACGCGGCCCGGCTTCACGACTGCAACCCAATACTCCGGGCTGCCTTTACCGGAACCCATTCGGGTCTCGGCGGGCTTTTCTGTAATCGGCTTATCAGGGAAAATCTTGATCCAAACCTGACCGCCGCGCTTAATATAACGAGTCATTGCGATACGGGCGGCCTCGATCTGATTGGAAGTGACCCAAGCCGGCTCCAGCGCCTGAAGGCCATACTCACCGTAAGTGACCGTGTTGCCCCTGTAGGCTTTACCGGTCAGGCGCCCTCTGTGTACCCTGCGGTACTTTACTCTTTTCGGCAGAAGCATTATTTATTGCCTCCTTCCTTACGGGTTCTTTTCGCATCCCCGAGCACCTCTCCGGCGTAGATCCAGACCTTGACGCCGATCTTTCCGTAGGTGGTGTCGGCTTCAGCGAAGCCATAGTCAATGTCGGCACGGATGGTCTGCAGGGGAATCGTACCCTCATGATAGTGCTCGGTGCGGGCAATTTCAGCGCCGCCCAGACGGCCGGAAACGCTGACCTTGATGCCTTTGGCGCCAAACTTCATGGCACGGCCGATCGCCTGCTTCATCGCGCGGCGGAAGGATACGCGTCCGACAAGCTGAGCAGCGATGCCTTCTGCAACCAGCTGCGCGTTTTTATCGGGCTGCTTCACCTCGACAACATTGATGAATACCTGGCGTTTGTCTGCATCCGCTTTGCCCTTGTTGATCATGTCGTCGCACAGCTTGCGGATTCTTTCGATCTCCGCGCCGCCTTTGCCGATCACAATGCCGGGTCTGGAGCAGTGGACATGGATGCGCACCTTGGTGGCATCTCTTTCAATTTCAATTCTGGGAATGCCAGCGTCAAACAGGGTTTTCTTTAAGAACTTGCGCAGCTTGTAATCCTCGACAAGGATATCGCCGAAAGCGTCGTCCTTAGCAAACCAGCGGGAATCCCAATCCTTGATGACTCCGACACGCAGACCGTGCGGATTTACTTTTTGGCCCATAGTTTACCTCCTCTTTCAGCTTATTCGTATTCCTTCACGGTTACAAAAACATGTGAAGTTCTTTTCAGAATCTGGAAAGCCCTGCCCTGGGCACGGGGTCTGATGCGTTTCATTGTCGGGCCCGGCGTAACGTAGCACTCCGAAACATAGAGATTGTTCTTATCCATGCTGAAGTTGTTTTCCGCGTTCGCAATTGCCGACTTTAGCAGCTTCTCCAGAGGCTCGCATGCGGCCTTGGGAGTGTGCCTAATGATTGCCATGGCCTGATCGGCCGGCTTGTTTCTAATAAGATCAAGCACGATCTGCACCTTACGGGGCGCGATACGAGCATGTCTCAAAGAAGCTTTTGCTTCCATTGTGATGTCCTCCTTTCGGCCACGTTAGTTGGATTTCTTCGCGCCGGCATGGCCGCGATAGGTTCTGGTGGGCGCAAACTCGCCGAGTTTGTGTCCAACCATATCCTCGGTCACATAAACCGGCATATGCTTGCGTCCGTCATGGACGGCAAAGGTGTGTCCTACAAAGTCAGGGAATATTGTGGAGGAGCGGCTCCATGTTTTCAGAACTACTTTCTTCTCGCCGCTCTCATTCATCTTGCGAACTCTTTCGAGCAGAACGGGCTGCACGTAAGGTCCTTTTTTAACGCTTCTACCCATGAATCATTTGCCTCCTTTCAGCCCGCTTTACTTAGCGTTGCGGCGCTTGACAATAAACTTGTCGGAGCGATTGTGTTTTGAGCGGGTCTTGTAACCCAGCGCCGGCTTGCCCCAAGGGGTAACAGGGCCGGGACGTCCAACAGGGCTCTTGCCCTCACCACCGCCGTGCGGATGGTCACAGGGGTTCATAACGGAACCGCGGACGGTCGGTCTCCAGCCCATATGGCGGCGGCGGCCGGCTTTACCGTAATTGACATTCTCAGCGTCGATGTTACCAACCTGGCCGATTGTCGCATAGCAGCTGTCCGGAATGTTCCGAAGCTCGCCAGATGGAAGTCTCACCATCGCATGGCCGTTTTCTTTTGCCATCAGCTGAGCCATGATGCCGGCGGAACGTGCAAGCTGCGCGCCCTTTCCGGGATAAAGCTCAATGTTGTGGATAAAGGTACCGGTCGGGATGTTGAGCATCGGCAATGCGTTGCCCGGCTTGATGTCCGCCTTTGCGCCGGAAACGATCTGGTCGCCGACTTTCAGGCCGTTGGGAGCGATAATATAGCGCTTTTCGCCATCTTCATACTGCACAAGTGCGATATGAGCGGTTCTGTTGGGGTCGTACTCCAGAGTGAGGACGGTCGCCGGCATATCGGCTTTGTCTCTCTTGAAGTCGATCACACGATATTTACGGCGGTTGCCGCCGCCTCTGTGGCGAACGGTGATTCTGCCGTTGCTGTTGCGGCCGGAGTGCTTTTTGACAGGTTCAAGAAGGCTTTTTTCCGGAGCAACCTTCGACAACTCGCTGTAATCCGTGCAGGTCATCTGACGGCGGCTAGGTGTTGTCGGTTTATAGCTTTTAATAGCCATTCGGTTTCACTCTCCTCATAATGTGGTTAGCGGGGCATATGAGTTACCCCATACCCGGATGCTCAGGGCATCCATTACAGCATGGTGTCAAAGAATTCGATCGTCTTCGAATCCTCTTTCAGCGTCACAATCGCCTTCTTGAAAGAAGGGCGGTAGCCGCCGGTCTGACCCATTCTCTTATAGCGGCCGCGGCAGTTAACCGTGTTAATCTTTGCGACCTTGGTGCCGGGGAACAGCGCCTCGACAGCCTTGACGATTTCAATCTTGTTGGCGTCTTTTGCAACTTTGAAAGTGTACTTTCTGAGCTGCACGTTCGCCATGGAAGCCTCGGTGATCACCGGGGTAAGGATGATATCCTGCGGTGCTTTCATTATGCGTACACCTCCTCGAGTTTGGCAACAGCATCTTTCGCAACAATGAACTTGCCGCAGTTTACGAGGTCGTAAACGTTGATGGTGTTGACCAGAGCGGTTTTCACGCCGGGGATATTTGCCGCGCTTTTCACCAACTGTTCGTTCATTTCGGGCATCAGAATCAGTGCTTTCTTTTCTGCGCCCAGAGCCTTGAGCATACCGACCACGGCTTTGGTCTTGTAACCTTCGACCGCAATGTTGTCCACAATAATCATGTCGCCGGTGAGCACTTTATCGGAAAAGACCGATTTGATCGCCAGACGGCGGACTTTTTTGTTGAGAGCATAGCTGTAATCTCTCGGTTTGGGGCCGAGTGCGATTCCGCCCTTTCTCCACTGGGGAGCACGGATGGAACCCTGTCTCGCATGGCCGGTACCCTTCTGTTTCCAGGGTTTGCGGCCGCCGCCGGAAACTTCTGTCCGGGTGAGCGTGGACTGTGTGCCCTGGCGCTGATTGGCAAGGTAGTTTACAACAACCTGATGTACCACCGTCGGGTTGGGCGTGATACCGAAGACGAAATCAGAAAGCTCCATCTCCGAAACGACTTTGCCGGCCATATCATATACATTAACCTTTGGCATTGTGTGTATCCTCCTTCCCTTACGCCTTAACGCTATCGGTGATGCAGATCAGGCCGCCCTTGGCGCCCGGAACAGCTCCCTTAATAGCAATAAGATTGTTTTCAACGTCAACCTTGACGATTTCAAGATTCTGAACAGTGACGCGCTCAGCACCCAGATGTCCGGGGAGCTTTTTGCCCTTCATAACCCTTGACGGGTCGGAGCACGCACCCAGCGAGCCCTGATGTCTCGCTACCGGGCCGGTACCGTGGGTTTCTTTCAGGCGTCCGAAATTGTAACGCTTGATAACGCCTGCGTAGCCTTTACCTTTGGAAGTTCCGACCACATCCACTGCGTCACCCGCAGCGAAAGCGTCAGCCTTGATCAGATCGCCCACATTCAGCGTGGAACAGTCCTCCAGGCGGAACTCTTTGAGTGTTCTCTTGTTGGCAACATCGGCCTTCGCGAAATGTCCCTTCTGCGGTTTGTTGCAGGCTTTGTCGCTGATGTCTCCGAAACCGATCTGCACAGCTTCATAGCCGTCGTTTTCGGTTGTCTTCTTCTGGACGACAACGCAGGGGCCAGCTTCAATGACAGTCACAGGGATCACTTTGCCGCTTTCGTTAAAAAGCTGGGTCATGCCGATCTTTTTGCCTACGATGCACTTTTGCATACCTTTCTTTACCTCCTACGGTTATTGGTTGGCACTGGGCCAACTTGACCTGACGGCGAATCCGTCGTCGGGGTTTCTGCCTTTGCCGAAGAAATTAAAGTTTGATTTCAATCTCAACGCCGGCAGGAAGTTCAAGCCCTGTCAGAGCTTCCACAGTCTTATTGGAAGGTCTGAGAATGTCGATGAGCCTCTTGTGGGTTCTCATCTCAAACTGCTCACGGCTGTCCTTGTACTTATGAACAGCGCGCAGAATGGTGACGATCTCCTTCTCGGTCGGAAGGGGAATCGGTCCGGACACGCGCGCGCCTGTACGCTTCGCTGTCTCCACGATCTTTTCCGATGCCGAATCAACAAGCTGATGATCGTAACCTTTGAGCCTGATCCTGATTTTTTCCTTGACTGCCACTTAACATCGCCTCCTTACAGTTTCCACATGGCGACGCTTTAAGAACTGATATTACCTGCACACCCCACCGGGTGTTCCGCAGATGAGCATACAAAAAATCCGGTAAACTTTCGTTTATCCGGACTTTATACCGCTCACGGATTTCTCCGCCAAACCGCGCTGCCGCACCTTACGAAAGGCAGCAGGTTCTGTTCAGTATTAAAGTCGCCCGGTTTAAAATCGGACATACTCCGCGGAAATTCCCCACCGCAAAGGGTGGCCACCTCCCGCATCAACGCATATCTTGTGCAGTCACGCTTAAGTATAATACCATACAGCGTTTCGTAATGCAAGTATTTTTTTAAAAAAATCATAAAAATCTTCAGTAGAATTCCGGGATGGCTTTATCTGCCGGTTTGCTTGCAGCTTAAGCGGAAACGGGGTGCGGCGGACGTGCCGCCGCGCCCCGTTTTAAAGGTATTTTGTCCCAGTTTTTCCTGTTTAATACGCTTTGCCCCAGATAATGCTGGTTTTCGCGGGCTTTCCGCAGATCGGGCAGACATCTGAAAGATGTTCCTGCTCGAACGGCATGCAGCGGGAGGTCAGGCCCGCATCTTCCTTCACCTTCAGCTCGCAGGCTTCGTCCCCGCACCACATGGTTTTAAAGAACCCGCTTTTGCAGGCGGCCAGTTCCTTCAGCTCATCGAACGTCAGGGCGGTATAGGTGCGCGCCTCGCGGTTGGCAAGCGCCTTATCGTAGAGGCCGTCGTGTACCGCCCGCAGCAGTTCGGGCACACGGGCTTCCAGCTCGTCCAGGGATACAATCGTCTTCTCCCGGTTGTCGCGGCGCACCAGCACGCACTGGTTGGATTCAATGTCCCGGGGGCCCATCTCCAGGCGCAGCGGCACGCCCTTCATCTCATACTCCGAGAACTTCCATCCGGCGGAGTTGTCGCTGTCGTCGATCTTTGCGCGGCAGATTTTTTTCAGCCGCTCGGTAACCTCATTCGCTTTCTCCAGCACACCCTCTTTATGCTGCGCAATCGGCAGCACAATGACCTGAATCGGCGCAATGTCGGGCGGCAGGACAAGGCCGTTGTCATCGCCGTGGGTCATGATGATCGCGCCGATGATACGGGTGGACAGCCCCCACGAGGTCTGATGCGGATACTGGGGCTTGTTGTCGCGCCCCTGGAAGGTGATATCGAACGCCCGCGCAAACCCGTCGCCGAAATAGTGGGAAGTTCCGGACTGGAGCGCTTTGCCGTCATGCATCATCGCTTCGATCGTATAGGTTGCCTCCGCACCGGCAAACTGCTCCTTCTTCGTCTTGCGGCCCTTGGTGACCGGGATGGCGAGAGATTTTTCACAGAAATCCGCATAGACATTCAGCATCCGCTCGGTTTCCTCCAGTGCCTCCTCCCCGGTTTCATGCATGGTGTGGCCTTCCTGCCAGAGGAACTCACAGGTGCGCAGGAACGGACGGGTGGTTTTTTCCCAGCGCACAACGGAACACCACTGGTTATATAGTTTGGGCAGATCACGGTAGGACTTAATGATTTTCGCGTAGTGTTCACAGAACAGTGTTTCCGACGTAGGACGGACACAGAGACGTTCGGCAAGCTTTTCGCTGCCGCCGTGAGTAACCCACGCCACCTCCGGCGCAAACCCTTCCACGTGATCCTTTTCCTTTTGCAGCAGGCTTTCGGGGATAAACATCGGCATATAGACATTTTCGTGCCCCGTCTCTTTAAAACGGGCATCCAGCAGATGCTGGATGTTTTCCCAGATCGCATACCCGTAGGGGCGGATCACCATGCAGCCGCGAACCGTGGAATAGTCAATGAGGTCGGCTTTCTTCACAATGTCCGTATACCACTTTGCGAAATCCTCCTCCATGGAGGTGATCGCTTCCACCATCTTTTTCTGATCGGCCATATTAACAACAAACTCCTTTTTGTCCGGCTGCGCCACAACAACAAAGCTGCCGCCCGCCGGCTTTTGCACGAACACCTGCCCTGACAGTATAAAACAGGCCCCGCATTTGGTTCAGATGTTCCTATCATAACGAATCGGCAGAGAAAATGCAAGGGAATCAGGCAGCAGATGCCCGTCCCCAATAAACAGAAAGGGCAGAGGGACACCCCTCTGCCATACCTTTCTCAATGTGTCCGCCGAATTAGTCCTGTGTTTCTTCGATATACTTGACGATATCGCCGACAGTCTTAATATTTTCAATTTCTTCGTCAGGGATTTCGCAATCAAATTCTTCTTCCAGGCTCATGACGAGATCTACAATGTCCAGAGAATCCGCCCCCAGATCATTCTGGATGCTCGCATCCATGGTAACAGCCTCTTCCTCAACGTCCAGCTGATCCACAAGAATTTCCCTAACCTTTTCAAATACCATAACCGTTTCCTCCTAATATTATATGAAATGGCCTTATTCACTGATTAAAGAGCGTCCGCATGCACTATTCTGTGAACTCTCCAATCTTACGGAACTTATAATACCTGTTTTCCAGCAGTTTGGCAATAGGTATTTCCAGATATTTTTGGATTGTTTTCAAAATGTATGCAGATATGTTTGCGGCCGCTGTTTCATGGTCCATATGAGCCCCTTCGCCCGGCTCCGGAATGACCGCATCCGCGACTCCGAGCTCCATCAAATCCTCCGCCGTAATGCGCATGATATTGGCGGCTTCCTCTTCCCGCTTCGCGTCTTTCCAGAGGATGGACGCGAAGCCGCGCGGAGAGATCACCGAATAGATTGCGTTCTGCATCATGGCAAGCTCGTCGCAGACTCCGAGCGCAAGTGCCCCGCCGCTGCCGCCTTCACCGAGGACAATCGAAATGACCGGCGTCTCCAGCTCCATAAATTCCATCAGGTTGCGGGCAATCGCCTCGCCCTGCCCGCGCTCTTCGGCTCCCACGCCGCAGAACGCGCCCGGGGTGTCGATGAAGCAAATCACGGGGCGGTGAAATTTTTCAGCCTGTCTGGCAAGACGCAGCGCCTTGCGGTAGCCTTCCGGATGGGGCATCGCAAAATTGGTCTGCTGGTTCTCCCTGAGGTCACGGCCTTTCACGTGCGCAATCACGGTCACCGGGATACCGCCGATGGTCGCTATTCCGCCGAGAATCGCCCCGTCGTCCCCGTAGAGGCGGTCGCCGTGCAGCTCGATAAAATCTTCAAAAATGAGCGGGATGTAATCGCGTATGGTGGGGCGGTTTTTCTCCCGGACAATCAATAGCCTATCCCACGCTGTTTTCATCCTGCGCCGCTCCTTTCCCGCCGTGCAGCCTGAGCAGCTGGGCGATGGTTTTGCGAAGCGCGCTGCGCTCCACGATCATATCCACAAAGCCATGCTCCAGACCAAACTCCGCCGACTGGAAGTCCTCCGGCAGGCGCTGTTTTATGGTTCCTTCGATCACGCGCCTCCCGGCAAAGCCCACCAGCACCTTCGGCTCTGCGATGATGATATCGCCGAGTGACGCAAAGCTGGCGGTAACGCCTCCCGTGGTCGGGTCGGTGAGCACAGTGAGATAAAGCAGCCCCTTGCGGGAATGGCGTCCCACAGCGCCCGCCGTTTTCGCCATCTGCATGAGGGAAACGATCCCCTCCTGCATGCGGGCACCGCCGCTCGCGGTGAAAAGCACCACCGGCAGGTTCTCGTCGCCCGCCCGTTCAAACAGGCGCGCGATCTTTTCCCCCACAACCGACCCCATTGACCCCATCATGAACCGGGTATCCATCACGCCAAGTGCACACGACTGCCCCATAACGGTACAGTTCCCTGTAACCACAGCGTCGCGCAGACCGGTCTTACGACGCAGCTGAAAGGTCTTTTCGGTATAGCCTTCAAAGTCAATCGGGTTGAGGCTTTTCATATGCTTATCATATTCCGTAAATGTAAAATTATCCGCTGTAATTTCAATGCGTTCCGGTGCCGTCAGGCGGGCATGGTAGCCGCAGTTGGGGCAG
Source organism: Marasmitruncus massiliensis (assembly GCF_900186535.1). Lineage (GTDB taxonomy): Bacteria > Bacillota > Clostridia > Oscillospirales > Ruminococcaceae > Anaerotruncus > Anaerotruncus massiliensis_A. The sequence goes on along the minus strand of NZ_FYDE01000003.1, from coordinate 41,562 downwards.
ATTTTCCCCGCCAGTGCAAACGCCTCCATAAATTCCACCTTGCCGCAGCGCGGGCATTTAAACATCAGATTATCCGGTATGTTCAGTCTGCCCTTCTGCTTTTCCCCGCTGTCAATCGCCGCGCGGGATTTCACCTTGGAAAATAAATCCTGTAACATCCGCCCACCTCCTGTTTCCCTGTTTATGCGCGTTTCACTCCTGTTTCATCAGACGGTCCAGAAAACCGATATCATAGCTGCCCGCCTCGAAATCGGGATTGTGCAGCAGGGAAAGCTGAAAATCGATATTGGTGTCCACACCTTCCACCAGAAATTCCGCCAGCGCCCAGCGCATCTTCATAATTGCCTCGCGTCTGGTAGGCGCGAACACAATAAGTTTCGCAATCATCGAGTCATAATACGGCGATATCGTATAACCCGCATAAACCGCGCTGTCAATGCGTACTCCCGGGCCGCCCGGCATATAGAGCGCCCGGATGACCCCCGGGGAGGGGCGGAAGTTGAGCGCTGGATTTTCGGCATTGATGCGGCATTCAATCGCATGTCCGCGCAAAACAATATCGTCCTGGCAAAGCTTCAGCGGCTCGCCCTGCGCAATGCTCAGCTGATTTTTCACAATATCTACATCGGTCACCAGTTCGGTAATCGGATGCTCCACCTGAATCCGGGTATTCATCTCCATAAAGTAGAATCTTCCGTCCCCATCCACAAGGAATTCAATCGTCCCGGCATTCTGATAGCCGGCGGCGCGCACGGCGGCCTTGGCCGCTTCACCCATCCGCCCGCGCAGTTCCGGATTCATAACCGGCGCGGGGGACGGCGCCTCCTCAATCATTTTCTGGTTGCGGCGCTGCACGGAGCAATCCCGCTCGCCCAGATGAATGACATTGCCGCGCTCATCCGCCAGCACCTGAATTTCGATATGGCGGGGGTTCTGCAGGAACTTTTCCAGATAAATGCTTCCGTCCCCGAAGCAGGCAATCGCTTCCTGCCGCGCGGCTGTAAACGCCGTTTCCAGTTCCTCCGGAGTCCGCGCAATGCGGATACCGCGGCCGCCGCCGCCCGCGGTTGCCTTTACCATGACCGGATAGCCGATGGAAGCGGCGATTTCCGCCGCCTTTTTCTCATCGGCCACAACGCCGTCTGAGCCGGGGATGACAGGCACGCCGGCATTTCTCATGGTCGCCTTGGCCTGAGCCTTATCCCCCAGCAGTTCGATGGATTCCGGCCTGGGACCAATGAATTTGACGCCGCAGGCACTGCAAAGCCGCGCGAACCGCGCATTTTCCGAAAGGAAACCGAATCCCGGATGAATGGCGTCCGCGCCGGTCTGCTCGCAGGCCGCGAGAATGGCATGCATATTCAGATAACTGTCTTTGGAGGGAGCGGGGCCGATGCAGACGCACTCATCCGCAATCTGCGCATGAAGCGCGGCTTTATCCGCGATGGAACAGACCGCAACCGTGCGCAGCCCCATTTCACGGCACGCGCGGATGATACGCACCGCGATTTCGCCGCGGTTGGCAATCAGAACTTTTGAAAACATGGCTTTCCCTCATTTATATAAATTCAAAGCGGTATCCGCGATCTTATTTCGACAGCGCGAACGTGATTTCGGCCTCCGCAGCCAGTTCTCCCCCGACGGTGGCCTTTGCGCTGCCCACGCCGAAGCTGCCGCGCAGCTTGAGCATCTCCACTTCCAGACGCACAGTGTCGCCCGGCAGAACCGGTCGGCGAAATTTCGCCTTGTCAATCTTCGCGAAAAAGGCCAGCTTTCCCTTGTTTTCCGGCAGGGACAGCACACAGACTGCGCCCGCCTGCGCGAGCATCTCAATCGTGAGCACGCCGGGCGTTACCGGATGTTCCGGGAAATGGCCCCGGAACCAAAAGGAATCCGGGGCGATATACTTATTCGCCACAACGCGTTTTCCCGGCTCCATCTCCTCAACCTCGTCAATCAGAAGGAACGGGTCGCGGTGCGGGATAATCTCCATAATCTGTTCTTTATTAAAAAGCGGCATTTCCGTCTCCTTACTCCAGCCGAATAATCGGCTGGCCGTATTCGACCGCTTCGCCGTCCTTGACCAGGATTTCGGCGACGATCCCATCCATTTCCGCGGGCACCTCGTTCATGACCTTCATGGATTCCACAATAAACGCGGTGGCTCCCTTTGCAATCCGGCATCCCGGGCTGACAAACGGCTTTTTGTCAGGAGCGCTGGCCGCGTAAAACGTTCCCACAATCGGGGAGGTCAGATAGTTTGCCTTTGCATGGCTTGCGATCGTCCCGGCTGCCGCGGCAGCGGCGCTGTCCGCCGTTACGGCGATGGCCGCCGCCTGCGCGGGGATTTGTGTGGCTGCCTGAGACGCCGCGCACTGCCCTTTGATCTTCAGCTTGAAGCCCTCGCATTCCAGGCAAAGCTCCCCGATCTTATTCTCGGCCACGCTTTTCATCAGCGCCTGAATCTGTTCCATATCGAATTCTCTACCCATGAACGCTCCTCCTATCAGCCTTCAAATTTTTTCAGCAGCAGCGACGCGTTATGCCCGCCGAAACCCATAGAATTGGAAATTGCGTATTGGATGTCCGCCTTTCGCGCGCCCTCCGTCACATAGTCAAGGTCGCAGTCCTCATCCGGCACTCGGTAACCGGCAGTCGGAGGCAGGATACCGTCCTTCAGCGCAAACGCGGTGATAATCGCCTCCACGCCGCCCGCGGCCCCCAGCATATGGCCGGTCATGGACTTCGTGGAACTGACCGCCAGATGATAGGCATGGTCTCCAAACGCATATTTGACCGCCGCGGTTTCACATTTTTCATTAAGCGGGGTCGAAGTGCCGTGGGCGTTAATGTACCCTACCTGCCCGGGGGCGATGCCCGCCTCTGCCATGGCGTTGATCATCGCGTGCCCCGCGCCTTCTCCGTCCGGGGACGGGCCGGTGATGTGGTGCGCGTCGTCGGTCGCGCCATAGCCCGCCACTTCCGCGATGACCCGCGCGCCGCGCCGTTTGGCATGCTCGTATTCTTCGAGCAGCACAAGCCCCGCGCCTTCGCCCATGACAAACCCGCTGCGTTCCTTGTCAAACGGGATGGAAAGCCTGTCGCAGTCGGTGGATTTTGTCAGCGTGTTCATATTCTGGAAGCCGGCAATCGCAAATTCATTGATCGCCGCTTCCGCCCCGCCGGCGATTACGAGATCGAGATAGCCGTGCTTGATCTTGCGATAAGCCTCGCCGATACAGTTGCCTCCCGTGGAGCAGGCGGTAACGATGGAGAAATTGTCGCCCTTAAAGCCGTATTCGATCGCAATCTGTCCGGCTGCCATATTGGAAATCATCATCGGCACCAGAAAAACAGATACCCTGTCCGGGCCTTTTTCCATAAATTTCGCATGCTCAGACACGGTTGTGTCGAATCCGCCGATGCCGCTTCCCACGATGACGCCCGCACGGAACGGGTCTATCCCGGAGAGATCGCCCGCATGCTCCATCAGTTCTTTGGCTGCCGCCATTGCAAACTGGGTGTAACGGTCCATCCGGCGCGCTTCCTTCTTATTCAGTCCCATAGCCGCGGGATCCCAGTCCTTTATTTCGGCGGCGCATTTTACCTCCAGCCGGGAGGCGTCAAACGAAGTAATCGGCGCAAAGCCATGCCGCCCCTGCACAATGCTCTCCCAGAGGGTTTGTGTATTCAGTCCGACCGGCGTCACAGCGCCTGCCGAGGTGATGACGACTCGTTTCATATCGTGTAATCTCCCTATATCTTGATCTATCCGCTCTGCGGCGGATCGCTTTCCCGTCGCCCAGCGGCATCGGGATATGTGTATATCCAATGACATTGTTACATGATAATGCCGCCGTCAACGCTGAGCACCTGCCCGGTGATATAGCCGGCTCTGTCGCCCGCGAGGAAGCAGACTGCATCCGCCACATCCTCCGGCCTGCCCACACGCCTGAGCGGGATTGCGGCCAGCATGCTTTCCTTCACCTTTTCAGGCAGCTTCTCGGTCATCTCTGTGCCGATACAGCCCGGCGCAACCGCGTTAACCGTGATGTTCCGTCCACCCAGCTCTTTCGCCGCCGCATAGGTCATACCCACAATTGCAGCCTTGGAGGCGGCGTAGTTGAGCTGTCCGGGATTTCCGTAAAGCCCTACCACGGAGGTGATGTTGATGATGCGCCCTTCCCGCTGCTTCATCATGATGGGGGTTACCAGACGCATCATATTGAAAACGCTTTTCTGGTTCGCGGCAATGACATCGTCATACTGCTCCTCGCTCATGCGGGCGATTAGCCCGTCGCGGGTGATTCCTGCGTTGTTGACCAGCACGTCGATGCGGGTAAACTGTGTTACAACCTTACGTACCATCTCGTCGCACTCGCCCAGGCTGGAGACATCCGCTGTGAAGCAGTCGGCATCCACGCCGTACTTCATACATTCTGCGGCAACTTCGCGCGCCGCGGGAACAGAATTCTCATTGCGGCAGTTGATTGCAACATCAAAGCCGTCCTTTGCCAGCGCAATCGCGATTGCACGGCCGATTCCCTGTTTTGCCCCGGTTACCAAAGCCACCTTACGCAATCGTAACGCCCCTTTCCTGCAAAAGATTTTTGAGCAGGGCCTCGCTGTCCTTCATCAGTTTCTCAATGATGACCGCTGCCGGTGCGATCTGGCACACGAGTCCTGCGATCTGTCCCGCCATAAAGGTCCCGTTGTCCTCGTCCCCTTCGACAACCGCTTTGCGCAGGGAACCCACGGTGCGGGCCTCGTACGCCTCGCGGTCGAGCTCTTCCTCATGCTCCAGTTTCAGCAGGCTACGGGTGAGTTTATTCTTGAGGCAGCGGACGGGAGCGCCGCTTGCACGCCCGGTCACCACCGTATCGGTATCCTTCGCTTCGACGATCATCCGTTTGAAGTTGTCATGCGCCGGGCTTTCGTCTGCACAGACGAAGATGGTCCCGCATTGCACCCCGCAGGCTCCCAGCGCGATCGCCGCCGCAACGCCGCGCGCGTCGGCAATGCCCGGCGCGATCGCCGCCGCAACGCCGCGCGCGTCGGCAATGCCGCCCGCCGCGATAACCGGAATGGAAACCGCGTCCGCCACCTGCGGAATCAGCGCCATTGTGGTCAGCTCGCCGATATGCCCTCCCGATTCGGTCCCCTCAGCAATCACAGCGTCCGCGCCTGCGCGCTCCATGCGCTTCGCAAGCGCCGCCGACGGCACCACGGGAATCACCTTGATGCCGGCAGCCTTCCACATATCCATATATTTTCCAGGGTTGCCCGCCCCGGTCGTAATCACTTTCACACCCTGCTCCACACAGATGCGGGCAATGTCGTCCGCATAAGGGCTCATTAGCATAATGTTGACGCCGAACGGTTTCTTTGTCAGGGACTTCGCTTCGCGGATCCAGTTTTCCACCACTTCACCGGGCGCGTTTGCTGCCCCGATCAGCCCGAGTCCGCCGGCCTCGGAAACCGCCGCCGCCAGTTTTGCATCCGCGACCCATGCCATACCGCCCTGTATCACCGGATACTCAATGCCCAGCAGCTCGGTCAGTTTTGTTTTGATCATCCTTAAATCCTCCCAACCGGTTTTTGTCAGTATTGTTTACCATTCAAAGACTGCCGCGCCGTAAGTCAGTCCGGCGCCGAACCCGACCGCACAGAGCAGGTCCCCGCGTTTCAGCTTTCCGCTTTCCGCCAGTTCGTCCAGCGCAATGGGGATGCTGGCGGACGAGGTGTTGCCGGTATGCGCGATGGTGAGCCATGCTTTTTCCATCGGCATACCAATATTCTTCATGGCCGCCTGCACGATGCGGGCGTTTGCCTGATGCGGTATAATATAAGCAAGATCTTCTTCTTTGACGCCCGCTTTGACACAGGCATTATGAACCGCCTCCGGCATGGTTTTGGTAGCGAACTTATAAACTTCCCGCCCGTTCTGCCAGAGATGCCCCGGCTTGATATCGGTCGAGCTGATGTCGTTCAATTCCTCCGGCATAGCGCTGAACGGCGAAGCCGGCGGCGGGTTTTTACAGAAGATCAGGCCGTATCCGGAACCGTCCGACCCCAGGCATGAGGCGTACCGTTTTTCTTCGGCGCGCACGACACAAGCCCCGGCGCCGTCACCGAAAAGGACACAGGTGGTCCTGTCGGCAAAATCGGTCAGACGGGAGAGCATCTCCGAGCTGACAACCAGCGCTGTTTTGGCACCGCCGCAAACCAACTGGTTCCGGGCAAGATCAAGTGCGTAGACAAAACCGCTGCAAGCCGCGTTTATGTCAAAGCAGTACGCGTGGGACGCGCCGATTGCGTGCTGTACCACGCACGCCATAGATGGCGTCTGGTAGTCCGCCGTTACGGTTGTGCCGATAATCAAGTCAATCTCTTCCGCTTTGACACCCGCTTTGTCAAGCGCCGCCTGCGCCGCGTATGCGCCCATGCGCCAAGTGGTTTCCCCGTCGGCAAAATGCCGTTTGGAGATTCCCGTCCGGGTGGAAATCCATTCATCCGATGTTTCAATGAAAGCTGTAAACTCCTCATTGGACACAACTCTGTCGGGCAGATACCGCCCTGTTCCCAGTATGCTGATTCCTGTCATGCGCAACTCCTGACCTGTATGGCATTTTTTGCTTGCAAGGCCAAATGTTTCTGTGGTATACTGAAGCAAGTAAAAAATGTAACAATTGTTATATTTACGATTATAATACCGTTAAATCGTCTAGGTTGTCAACTATAAATTTATGAATAATTTTGAAATGAGGATCAAAAATGAAAAAAACAGCCTTTTTGTGCAGCGGCCAGGGCTCGCAGTATGCCGGCATGGGGAAAGAACTCTTCGATCAGTTCACCTCTGCAAGGCGTGTTTATGAGTGCGGCAGCGATATTCTGGGCTTTGACCTCGCAAAGAGTTCCTTTGAAGGCTCCGATGCTGATCTGGCACCCACCGGAGTTTCTCAGCCCGCTATTTTCGCCGTATCAATGGCCGCCTATTATGCGGCACTGGAATTCTGTGAACCGGGCGCCTTCGCCGGGCACTCGCTGGGCGAATATGCGGCGCTGACCGCAGCGGGGGCTTTTTCGCTGGAAAACGGGTTTCGTGTGATCAGCGCGAGAGCCGCCGCCATGCAGCGTGCAGCCGACGAAAACCCCGGGAGCATGTTTGCCATTCTCGGCAGCGACGAAGCCACCGTCGCGCAGGTCTGCGCGGAGACGGAAGGCTATGTCCTGCCGGTCAATTACAACAGCCTGAACCAGACTGTTATCGCGGGGGAAGTGGAAGCCGCGCAGAAGGCCGCTGACGCCCTGCTTGCAAAAGGCGCGAAAAAAGCGGTTAAGCTGGCTGTCTCCAGCGCGTTCCATTCCAGAATGATGGCTTCCGCCGCCGAGGAATTAAAGGAGCGTATGGCGGGTATCCCGATCTCCGCGCCGGAAAAGCCGTTTTATTCCAACGTCACCGGAAAACTCCTGGAACCTGGAACCGATCTGCCCGCTTATCTGGCGCGGCACCTTGTATCGCCGGTACGCTTTCATGAAGAGGTTTCCGTCATGCTGGGCGACGGAATCACCCGTTTTGTCGAGCTTGGCCCCAACAAGGTGCTTGCCACACTGGTCAAGCGCAGTTTTGAACAGGCGGAGGCTTACAATGTGGAAAACCTGAAAACGTTGGAAAAGGCCCGCGCCGCTTTCGCGCAGAACGAATGAATTCCTGCTCCGTCCGACAGAAGGCAGGAATCAAAAGGAGCATACATATGCAGCAGTATGAGTTAATCGGTTACCCGCTTGGGCACAGCCTTTCCCCCGAAATCCACCGTGCGCTCTTTGCCCTGGACGGTATTGAGGCCGACTACAGGCTGGACTCTTTTCCTCCCGGGGAGCTGGATGCCCATCTGCCCGATCTGAAAAGGCTCGCCGGATTCAACGTCACCATTCCCTATAAGCAAGCCGTTATCCCCGCGCTGGAAGAGCTCGCGGGCGGCGCACTGCTGTACGGCTCGGTAAACACCGTCAGCTGCAGGGACGGGATTCTCATCGGCTACAACACCGACTGCACGGGTTTTCTACGCACCATGTCCGCGCATCATTTTTCACTCAAGACCTCCGTCTGCGTTTTGGGCGCAGGCGGCGTCGGGCGGATGTTCGCCATTGAAAGCGCGCGTCAGGGCGCGCAGGTTACTGTGGCCGTCCGGAAAAGCGGCAGGGAAAAAGCGAACGGGCTGGCCCGTGAGATCAGGGAAAAGCTGGGCTGTGAAATTACAGTCTGCGACATTGACCGGCCGGGCGGCCCTTACGGGCTGGTAATCAACGCCACCCCTGTCGGCATGTCTCCCAACACAGGGGTTTCGCCTGTGACCGCAGCAATCTTCAGCGGTACCGACGCTGTTTTCGACTGCATCTACAACCCGGCGGAAACCAGGCTGCTGAAAGAAGCCCGTCTGGCCGGCTGCCGGGTTGCCGGCGGAATGGACATGCTGGTCTGGCAGGCCGCGGCTGCCCATGAAATCTGGAACGGCAGCCATTATGAGGATGCACAGATGGCAGGAATCATTGCGCAAATGAATGAAATTCTAGCTGCGAAGGAAGACGCCCAATGAAAAATCTGATTCTCTGCGGCTTTATGGGCTGTGGAAAAACCACCATAGGGTTCCGTCTGGCACGACTGCTTTCGATGGAGTACATAGACCTCGATACAGAACTGGAGCAGACAGCGGGACTATCTATTCCTGACATTTTTTCCCGGTTCGGCGAAGATTATTTCCGCGATCTTGAGCATCAGGCAGTAGCGGGACTGGCAAAGCGGATCAACTGTGTGGTATCCACCGGTGGAGGTGCGCTGACCTTCGCGCGCAACATGGAAGCAATCGACCCTCTTGATACCGTTATTTTTCTGGACACGCCTTTTGAGGTCTGCTATGGCCGTATTAAAGACAGCGGCCGCCCCATTGTGTGCTCCACAACGCAGGAACAGCTCCGCGGCCTGTTCGATCAGAGGCGCGCCGCCTATCTTTCCGCGTCCACGTTCCGAGTGGACGGATCACTGCCGGCCGACGAGGCGGCTCAGGCGATCATCACAATGCTAAACCTTTCATAAGACTGTAGAGGAAAAGGCATCCCGCGAAAACGGGATGCCTTTTCCTTATTGATGTTCCTTGTTGAGAATCAATACAGCCATGACGCCATATAAAGCCGCAATCACGGCGGCTGCGGTGACCAGTGCCACCACGGCAACGCCGCGCCACGGGTTGAACACGCGGTATTCTCTCAGCATAGGATTACTTGTTCAGGTTTGCTTCCAGTTTGGTAAGCTCCTCGGAGAGTTTCTTCGGCAGCTTGTCGCCAAACTTGGCATAGAATTCGTGGATGCCCTTGGCTTCTTCTTTCCAAAGATCCTTGTCGACATTCAACAGGCCCTTCAGGGTTCCCAGATCGATGTCGAGTCCGTCAAGGTCGATATCCTCCGGCTTCGGCTCGTAACCGATCGGGGTCTCCACCGCGTCGGCCTTGCCTTCGCAGCGGTTGACAATCCAGTTCAGGACACGCATGTTGTCGCCGAAGCCCGGCCAGATAAAGTGGCCTTCGTCGTCGGTGCGGAACCAGTTGACGTTGAAGATCTTCGGAGCTTTATCGCCCAGTTTTTCGCCCATCTCAAGCCAGTGTGCAAAATAGTCGCCCATATGGTAACCGCAGAACGGCAGCATTGCCATCGGGTCGCGGCGGACAACACCGACAGCGCCGGCGGCGGCAGCGGTGGTCTCGGAAGCCATGGTGGAGCCTACGAACACGCCATGCTGCCAGTCTCTGGACTGGTAAACCAGCGGAGCGGTCTTCGCACGGCGGCCGCCGAAGATGATTGCGGAAATAGGCACGCCCTGAGGATTGGCAAACTCAGAGGAAATGCAGGGGCAGTTGATTGCCGGAGCGGTGAAGCGGGAGTTCGGATGAGCGCCCTTGGAGCCATCGGTGCAATCCCATTTTTCGCCCTTCCAGTTGAGCGCGTTCTTAGGCGGGTTCTTATCAAGACCCTCCCACCAAACGGTGTTGTTATCCAGATTATGCACAACATTGGTGAAGATGGTGTTCTTCTTGGTGGATTCCAGCGCGTTGGGGTTGGACTTGACATTGGTTCCCGGCGCAACACCGAAGAAGCCGTTCTCGGGGTTGATAGCCCAGAGTCTGCCGTCCGGTCCGATGCGCAGCCATGCGATATCGTCGCCGACCGTCCAGACCTTGTAGCCCAGTTCCTGGAAATGCTTCGGGGGAATCAGCATGGCCAGATTGGTCTTGCCGCAGGCGGATGGGAATGCAGCGCAGACATATTTGACTTCGCCTTTCGGATTTTCAAGGCCTAGAATGAGCATATGCTCTGCCATCCAGCCCTCGTTCTTCGCCTGATAGGAAGCGATACGGAGTGCAAAGCACTTTTTGCCGAGCAGAACGTTGCCGCCGTAGCCGGAGTTGACAGACCAGATGGTGTTGTCCTCAGGGAAGTGGACAATGTATCTGTTTTCTTCCTCCAGCTTTGCTTTGGAGTGCAGGCCGCGGACAAAATCATTGGAAGTGTCGCCCAGCTGGTCGAAAGCAGCCTGGCCCATTCTGGTCATGATATCCATGTTCAGAACAACATAGGTGGAATCGGTCAGCTCAACGCCCACTTTGGAGAACGGAGAACCGATCGGGCCCATGCAGTAAGGGATAATATACATGGTTCTGCCCTTCATGCAGCCGTCAAACAGTGTGCGCAGCTTGCTGTACATCACCTGTGGGTCTTCCCAGTTATTGGTCGGGCCTGCATCTTCCTTCTTTCTGGAGCAGATATAGGTTCTTCCTTCCACACGGGCAACGTCGTTGATTGCGGTTCTGTGAATCAGGCAGCCGGGGAGCAGTTCCTCGTTGAGTTCTTCCATTTCGCCGGTGGAAATAGAAAGGTTGCGAAGTTCTTTCAGCTGAGCTTCGCTGCCGTCAATCCAGACAACTTTATCGGGTTTGACAAGCGCTTTCATTTCCTCAATCCAGCTGAGGACGTTCTTGTTGTTGGTCATCTTGTTTACTCCTCTCAGTATATTGAAATTTAAGATAAAACAAATAGACGAAAAAATCCAATTGCTTCCTTTTCTGCCGGAAGTTAGTCGAAATTTTTCACAAATAACATTATAACGGATATTTTGTAAAAATGCAATCCTTTTTTTGTTAAAATTCCATCAATTTTTGAATGATGCGGACCGCCCTCCTGCAAATACAGTTTGCCATCTTGCTTCGTTCATTATAAATGTTTCTGGTTTCAGGCAAATTTACTTCCATTTTTCCTGCCAATATAGTTTCGTTCGCAAAAAAATGCAGGATTTCATTCTGATTTCCTGCGTTTTCCTGCGCAGGCGATGCTAAAATTGCGTTTCAATATCTTTGGATGCCGCGGCATTGAGGTCAAGGCCCGCAGGCGGGTATTTCAGCTGCTCATAATAGGCCTGTGCGCCGATCATTGCGGCATTGTCTCCGCAAAGGGCAAGCGGCGGCAGAAACAGCTCATATCCGTTGCTCGCGCACATCTCCTCCAGCCGCCTGCGCAGGCCGCTGTTAGCCGAAACGCCTCCCGCAGCCGCGATGGTTCTGCATCCCAAGTCGCGGGCCGCAGCCTCCAGGTGGTCTACAAGGATTTCACAGATCGTGCGCTGGAACGATGCCGCCAATGAGTCGGTATCAATGCTTTCGCCTTTCTGTTCGGTGTTGTGCAGCAGATTGATGACAGCCGTCTTTAACCCCGAAAAGCTGAAATCGTAGAGCGAACCCTCCACACGGGGCTTGGGCAGCTTATACATTCTGTCGTCGCCTTTTTGAGCCGCACGGTCAATCGACACGCCGCCCGGATAGGGGAACCCCATCGCGCGCGCGGATTTGTCGAACGCCTCGCCGGCCGCGTCATCCCGGGTACGCCCGAGCACGTGATAGTCTGTATAATCCCGCACCTCCACAATATGGCTGTGTCCTCCGGACACTACCAAGCATAAAAAAGGAGGCTTCAGATCAGGGTGCGCCAGGTAATTCGCCGCGATGTGTCCGCGAATATGATGCACCGGAATCAGCGGCTTATGCGCGGCCATTGCCAGCCCCTTGGCATAATTAACCCCGACCAGCAGCGCCCCGATCAGCCCCGGAGCCGCCGTGACCGCGACCGCGTCCACATCGCCAAGCGCACAGCCCGCCTCGTCCAGCGCGCCCTGCACCACCTGCACAATATTTTCCGTATGCCTGCGCGAAGCGATTTCCGGCACGACGCCGCCATATTTTCTGTGCTCCGCAACCTGCGTATTGATCACGGACGAGCAGACCTTCCGCCCATCCTCAACGACCGCCGCCGCGGTCTCGTCGCAGGAGCTTTCGATTGCAAGAATTTTCATCACTATGTTCCCCGCTATCCCGCCGGATTATCCTCCCGGCTGTCTATCTCTGGATAAATTTTGTCATCAGCACGGCGTCTTCCACCGGGTTCACATAGAACCGTTTCCGCCGCCCTACTTCGCCAAACCCCAATTTTTTGTAAAGCGCAATCGCGGTGGCGTTTCCTTCCCGTACTTCCAGCGTCAGAAATCCCATCCGTTTTTCCTTTGCAAACTCCACCAGCTTTTCCACCAGCGCCGTTGCGATTCCCCGCCGCCGAAATCCGCTGTCCACCGCGACATTAAACAGGTAGCCCTCGTCCATCACCCGGTGCATCCCCGCATATCCGGCCAGCCGGCCAGCCTCTTTTGCCGCCAGAAACACGGAGTTCGGATTCCGGAGTTCGGCCTCCAGAACCTGCGCGCTCCACGGCTGGGAGAAGCATTGCCTTTCCAGCGCCGCAACCTCCGGCACATCTTCCATCGTCATCACTGCAATTGTCATGTTAACCACCTGATCGTTATTTTGCCTCCAGCCAGTTTTCACCCATATTGACATCCGCCTCCAGCGGTACCTTCAGGGAAATCGCGTGCTCCATCTCCTCCTGCAGGATGATGGCGGCCATCGCGGCCTCCTCCTGCGGAGCCTCCACCAGCAGTTCGTCGTGCACCTGCAGAATCAGCTTCGCTTTCAGATGTTCCTTTTCCAGCCGTTCAAACACGCGCACCATCGCGATTTTAATAATATCCGCCGCGGTGCCCTGAATCGGCGTATTGCGCGCGACCCGTTCCCCGAACGCCTGCGTCACCTTGTTCGATGCGGCAAGCTCCGGCAGGTAGCGTCTGCGGCCGAACTTCGTCGTGACGTATCCGTTTTCACGCGCCAGCCGGATGGTCTCTTCCATATAGCGTTTGACCCCCGCATAGTGCGCCAGATAGTTCTTGATATAGCTGTCCGCCTCTGCGACGGAAACGCCGATATCCTGCGACAGGGAAAACGCGCCGATGCCGTAGACAATACCGAAATTGACCGCCTTCGCGCGGGAGCGCATGAGCGGCGTGACCATCAGCTCCGGCATCCCGAACACCTGCGCCGCCGTGGTAGTGTGGATATCCTCCCCGTTCCGGAATGCCGCAATCATATTCTGATCGTCCGCAAGGTCTGCCAGAACCCGCAGTTCAATCTGCGAATAGTCGGCGTCCAGCAGCTTCCAGCCGGGGCGCGCGCGGAAAAACCGGCGCAGCCGGCTGCCCTCTTTGGTCCGAATCGGGATATTCTGGAGGTTTGGTTCTGTCGAGCTGATGCGGCCTGTTCGGGTTTCAGTCTGCTGGAAGGTGGAACGCACCCGACCGTCCGCATCCACTACTTTGATCAGCCCGTCCACATAGGTAGATTTCAGCTTGGCCAGCTTACGGTATTCCAGAATCGACTCGATGATCGGATGCTTTCCGCGTAGGGATTCGAGGACATCCGCATTGGTGGAATAGCCGCTTTTAGTCTTTTTCTTCGCGGGGAGCATCAAATCCACGAACAGGACATCCCCCAGCTGTTTGGGCGAATTGATGTTGAATTCATGCCCCGCCATCTGATAAATGCCGTCCTGCAGTTCCTCCAGACGCTTGTCCAGATCAACCCCGTATTCCCGCAGTGCATCGGTATCCAGCGCAAAGCCTTCGTGCTCCATGGAAGCGAGCACCCTCGCCAGCGGCTGTTCGATCTCGAAAAGGAGATGATCCTGTTCGGCCCCGGCAATTAAATCGGTCAGTTTATCGAACAGCGGCGTCAGCAGCGCGCCCCGCGCCGCAAGGGACGCATAGCGCTCAGGAACCTCGCCTTCCAGCGCGCATGGGGCAACTTCATACTGCGCCGCGAGCTGCTCCATCTCATAGGCCGCGCTGGTAGGGCTTAGGAGATATGCCGCCAGCTCCCCATCAAACGCAACGTTTTGTATCGTTATCTGATTTTTATACGCATACTTATAGAGCGGTTTACTGCTCCATACCCGCAGACGGACGGCGGAAACCAACAGCCGGCGTGCGGCCTCTCCGTCCAGCAGCAAAAGGGTTCCGTCCGCCGCGGCAGCCGCACCCGAAAGCTCACTGTCCGCCGAAAAATCGCAGACAACATCCACCGGCTGCCCCGCAAAATCCTCCGGCCGGATTCCATCGCAAACAATCCGGAGCGATTTGCCGGGGGACTGCGCCGTTTTGGGTGCGGCGGCGGCCTGCGCGGTGATGCCCCACTTGTTCTGCATGGTAAACATTTCAAACCGCGCGAACAGATTGGCGGCGGCCTGCTGGTCGGCAGGTTTCGGCAGATAGCTTGCCACATCGGTTTCAACCGGCACAGCGCAGCAGATGCGCGCCAGGTCGCGGCTCATATAGGCCATTTCCCTGCCGTTTTGCAATTTCGTGCGTACACCCGGTTTGATGTCGAGGGTATCAAGCTGCGCGTAAATCGCATCCAGATCGTGAAAGCGCATTATCAGGTCGAGCGCGGTCTTTTCCCCGATTCCCGCCACGCCGGGAATATTGTCGGACGCGTCTCCCATCAGCGCTTTTACATCAATGAGCTGCTCGGGCGTGACCCCGTATTTTTCCTTTACGGCATCCACATCAAACAGCGTGGACGCCGGCTGTCCCGCTTTGGTGGTTGCTAGCCGCACGCTGACCGCGCCGCCCACCAGCTGCAGGCTGTCGCGGTCCCCCGTTGCGATGACGCACTCATTCCCCGAATCTGCGGAGGATTTCGCCAGCGTGCCGAGAATATCGTCCGCCTCATAGCCCTCACAGGTAACAATCTGATAGCCCAGCGCCATCAGCAGGTCTTTGAGCGGCTGAAGCTGGGAGGCAAGTTCCTCCGGCATCCCTTTGCGCTGTGCTTTATATCCGTCATACATCTTGTGGCGGAAGGTGGGCGCCCGCAGGTCGAACGCACAGGCAACCGCATCCGGCCGCACCTCATCCAGCAGTTTAAGCAGGATGCTTAAAAACCCATAGATTCCGTTTGTGAATTCGCCGTCCTTCGTCGTCAGTGTTTTGATTCCGTAAAAAGCGCGGTTCAAAATACTGTTGCCGTCAATCGCCAGAAGTTTCATATGCGTCTCCTATCTGAACGCCATCCATTTGGCGCAAAATCAATCTGAAAATTCTTATACATACGACATTATAACACAAAACATTGCCTTACAGTCAAATTTCTGATAGTATATAGTGTGCAATTTTTAAATTTTCTTGGAGGCGCCCATGAAACTGGGAAATCTTGAACTCCCCCGCACCGCCGCGCTCGCCCCGATGGCGGGCGTTACCGACCGCGCGTTTCGCGAAATCTGCAAAAGCTTCGGCGCCGCCTATATGGTGGGCGAAATGGCATCGGCAAAGGGCATGCATTTTTCCGACCGGAAAACCGCCGCCCTGCTGGGCGTTACAGACGCGGAACGTCCCATTGCCGTGCAGCTGTTCGGCGACGAACCGGAAATTCTGGCGGAAGCGGCGATAAAAGCGCTGGACTTTCAGCCGGACGTCATTGATCTGAATATGGGCTGCCCAGCGCCGAAAATCGCCGGGAACGGCGGCGGTTCGGCGCTGATGAAAAACCCTGTCCTCGCCGGAAAAATCACCGAGGCGGTGGTGAAAGCAGTCCCTCTGCCTGTCACGGTGAAATTCCGCAAAGGCTGGGACGATGAAAACGTCAACGCTGTGGAATTTGCCCGCATGATGGAACAAAGCGGCGCGGCCGCCCTCACCGTCCACGGACGCACCCGCCAGCAGTTTTACCAGCCGCCGGTGGATCTCGACATCATCGCCGCCGTGAAGCAGGCGGTTTCGATTCCCGTGATTGGAAATGGCGATTGTGTCGATGTCCAATCCGTAATAAACATGTACGAATATACGAAATGTGATCTCGTGATGATCGGCCGCGGAGCGCTCGGCAGCCCATGGCTGTTCGAGCAGGTTGCCCGCTATCTGACCTGCGGAGAATCGGTCCCGGTTCCCACCCTTCCCGAACGGATGGCGGTCATGCTGCGCCACATCCGCCTGGTCTGCGAATACAAAGGCGAGCGGCAGGGTATGCGGGAAGTACGCAAGCACGCGGCCTGGTATATGAAGGGCATGCGCGGCGCGCCCGCTTTCCGCAAGCAGAGCGGGGAGCTCTGCACCTATGCGGACGCCGAACGGCTTGCCGCGGACGTGCTTGCCGCGAATCCTGAACAATGCTGATCAACGCTGAATATGGGAGGTCTTTTCCATGCGTCCACGTAAAAAACCAAACCTGGTACCGCGGCTGTCCCGCTGCGCTTCCGTGATCCTTCCGGTCCCAACGGACCCGAAAGAAATCCCCGCCCTCAAAGGCCATATCAGGGATGCGTTCCCCAATCCCTCCGCGCCGCTCCACCTGGAAATCGGCTGCGGCAAAGGACAGTTTATCTGTGAGCTCGCTTCCCGCAACCCCAGCGTCAATTTTCTGGCTCTTGAGCGGGAGGAAAACGTCGCGGTGGTCGCCGCCGAACGGGCGGTGGAGCTTGGGCTGCAAAATGTCCGGTTTATGCTCTGTGACGCGGAACTGCTGCCGCTGCTGATTGAAAAGGGCGAGCTTATGCAGATTTATATCAACTTCTGCGACCCCTGGCACAAACACCGCCAGTTCAAGCGCCGCCTGACCTACCGCGTGCGGCTGGAACTCTATAAAACCCTGCTGGCGGACGGCGGCGAACTGTGGTTCAAAACCGACAACTACAACCTGTTTCACTTTTCCACATTTGAATTCGAGGCAGCGATGCCGCCCTATTTCGTGACCCGTGACCTTCATAACAGCGAATATGCCATGGACAACATCATCACGGAATATGAAGCCTATTTTTCCGAACTGGGGCAGCCGATCTATGCGATCCGGGCAAAAAAACCGGCGGAACAAAACTAAAAAACAGACACAAAAGGGCGCGGGAAATATCCCGCGCCCTTTTGTGTCTGTTTTACTTTTTCAACGCAATCGCTTCCGATCCCTTTTGCAGCGCCACCATGCCGGTGCGCGCAAGCTCCGCGACGCCGTAGGAAGTGAGCATCTCCAGCAACAGGTTGCATCGTTCCGGCCGGTCGCACAATTCCACCGTCAGCGTCGTGTGGGACATATCCACAATCTTCGCTTTCATAATCTGGCAGATGTCAATAATTTCTCCGCGGTTCTGCTGGGCGGCGTTGATTTTGATGAGCACCAGTTCCCGCCTTGTCGAGGTGTCGATCTCCAGCGTCTTCACTTTGATGACATCGATCTGCTTGTTGAGCTGCTTTTCCACCTGCTCAATCATCCGCTCGTCCCCGTTGACCACGATCGTCATACGGGAAACGGTGGGGTCCTCCGTCTCGCCCACCGCAAGGCTTTCAATATTAAAGCCGCGGCGCGCGAACAGGCCGGAAGTCCTTGCAAGGACGCCCGCCTTGTTTTCCACCAGTACCGACATAATCCGTCTCATACCGCTGCCTCCTGTCCGGTTCCTTCGCGGGGGTCTACCATGCAGACCAGCACAAATGAGCGTTCCCCGTCCAGCAGGGTGTCAATCGCCTGCTCCGCTTCGTCCATCGAGCGAATCCGCGCAGAGGGGATGCCATAAGCCGCCGCGATGCCGGAGATGTCGGGGCTGCCGTCCAGGCAGACCGCGACCTCCCGTCCCCGGTACTGGTTCTGCTGGATTTCACGTACCAGTCCGAGACAGCCGTTCTGCATCACTACAAGCTTGACCGGCACATGATGCTGGTTGGCGGTCGCAAGCTCCATCATCGCCATCTGAAACGCGCCGTCCCCGCAGACGGTGACCACCTGTTTTTCCGGCGCGGCCAGCTTCGCGCCGATCGAAGCGGGCAGCGCATAGCCCATGGTGCCCATGCCGCCCGTCGTCAGAAACCGCCCGCTGCGGATTCTGACGTTCCTTGCCGACCAGATCTGGTTTTCACCCACATCGGAAACATAGATCGCGTCGTCCTCCATCCGCTCGGAAAGCAGACGGATAAACGCGTTCGGGTCGATATAGCCGTCCTTTACGGGCGCATCGGGCCGTCTGGCCTCCGCCCGGCGGGCTTCCAGCCACTCCAGCCATTTTCGCCACTCCCCCACGGGATGCTGTTCGACAAGCTGTTCGGCCACACGGGCCGCGTCTCCCACCAAAGGAATCGTGGTTCCCAGATTTTTGCCGATTTCCGCGGCGTCAATGTCAATATGCACCACAGTGGTCATCGCTTCAAGTGTCTGCGGAGATGCGACAGCCCGGTCACCCGCGCGTGCGCCGATGAGAATCAGCAGATCGCTCTGTTCCACCGCGCGGTTTGCCGCCTCGCTGCCGCTCTGTCCGAGCATGCCAATATAAAGGGGATGGCCGGTAGGCAGAACACCAAGCCCCATCATCGTCGCAACAACCGGCAGACTGCACTGTTCACACAGTGTGCGCACCGCGTCCTGCGCCCCTGCCGCGAATACGCCGCCCCCGACACAAAGCAGGGGGCGCTTCGCGGTCTTGATTGCTTCCGCCACCCGCCGGATCTGCATCGGGTGCCCCTTGCTGCAGGGCTTATAGCCGCGGATGTCCACTTTTTCCGGATAACGGAATTCCAGAAGCTGCCGCTGGATATCCACCGGCATATCAATCAGCACAGGGCCCTTGCGCCCGGTGGACGCGATATAAAACGCCTCTTTAAACACGCGGGGAATCTCCGCCGCATCCTTGACAAGATAGCTGTATTTGGTAAACGGCTCCGCCGCGCCGGTGGTGTCAACCTCCTGAAACACATCCCGCCCCAGCAGCTCGGACGATACCTGTCCGGTAATCACGACCAGCGGGATACTGTCCATATAGGCGGTTGCAATCGCGGTGAATAGGTTCGTCGCGCCGGGGCCGGAGGTCGCCACGCAGACCGCCGGTTTCCCGGTCATCCGCGCATAGCCTGACGCAGCGTGTCCGGCGTTCTGTTCATTACGGGGCAGGATATGCCGGATAGAGGACTCCGCAAGGCTGTCATAGAACGGGCAGATTGCCGCGCCGGGATAGCCAAACAGCAGGGAAACCCGTTCCGCTTCCAGACATTTTACCATTGCCTGCGCACCAGTCATCATCATTTCACTTCCCCACCCATGTTAATGAACGATCAGTTTACTTTTGTGGCATCATCGAGGCTCAGCATCCCCTCATCGTCCGAAGAGGAAGGTTTGGATTCGTCCTCATCCCGCTCGGAAGAGGATTCCTGCCCGGATTCCGGCTCTGCCGTACTGATTTCCACGTCCGGATAGGCTTCCCGGAACATGGTTTCCAGTTCGTCAAACATGCGGGCGCTCTGCCGTTCAAACGCGGTGGCATCCACCTCATAGCAGCGTTCATTTTTGACCGCGTCGGTGGTATTGTAAACCTGATTATCTTTTAAATACTGCGCATCAATCGATTTGTCGTAAAAGATAATATCGGGATAGAGGTCTTTTGCCTTATCCGCGGGGTACTCCCAGCCGGTATCGTCCGCCGCGTCGTTCTGGATGCCGATTTTCTCCAGAAGCTCCCCTTCAAAAGTATCGCCGGTCGCCATCATCAGCGGTGCTGACCGCAGATAAATACCGGAGAGCTTCTTCTCCACCGTCTCTGCGGCGGCAGTTATAGCCTCATACTTTCTGCGCAGAGGGGCAAAGGTCTCTTCCCCGTTTTCTTCGCCGTCCACCATGCCGCCAATGATCGTACCCGCCGCCACATAGAGTTCCTCAAGCGCATCCACGCTGTCCGCATGGGGGAGCACCACCACTTCCGCGCCCATCTGCTGGAGCTTCACCGTATCCTCCTGCGACAGCGCGGAAGAGGAAAACACCACCTGCGGGGAAAGCTTCTCAATGGCTTTCATGTTCGGAAGCTGGCTGGTCCCGCAACGCTCCAGATCCCGCACCGAATCAGGATAATCGCAGTAATCGCTGACACCCGTCAGCTGCCCTTCCCCGCCCAGCTCACAGAGAATTTCCGTCAGTGCGGGCGACAGCGATACCATCGAATCCGGTTTTTCCGCCACGCGGATGTCGCCGACGGCAACCGGCCAGTTGGGGTCTTTGACTTCCTCGGAAGAGGACGGCTCCGTATCCTTGCCTTTCTTGCAGGCTGTTACCATAAAGATCATCAGTCCCGCCAGCAGCAGGGCTGTCAAACGTCTTTTCATGATTCTGTCCTTTCGGCGTCACTTTTTTTAACTGATAGCACTATTTTATCCCATCGCGGGAAACGTGTCAATCTGCGGGGCAGAACAAAAAACGGGAACGCTCTTTGCATAGCGTTCCCGTTTGCCGCCCCAGCGGCAGTTATTTTTTCATCAGTTTCACCATGACGGCCTTCTGGGCATGCAGCCTGTTCTCGGCTTCGTCAAAGATCTCATCCGCATGTTTTTCAAATGTTTCCTCGGAAATTTCCTCCCCCCGGTGGGCGGGCAGGCAGTGCTGGACCATCGCGTCGGGGGCCGCGTTTTTCAGCAGCTCCTCGTTGATCTGATAGCCCGCGAAGGCCTTTCTGCGGATTTCCGCCTCGCCCTCCTGGCCCATGGAAGCCCAGACATCGGTGAACAGGACATCCGCGTCCGCGGCGGCCTCAAGGATGTTGTCGGTCAGCCTGAAGCTGCCGTAGCCTTTGGCGAATTCCAGCACCACAGGGTCGGGGCGGTAATCGTCAGGCGTCGCGACCGAAACCTTCATGCCGGTTTTCAGGCCTCCAACGATCAGCGAGTTTGCCATGTTGTTGCCGTCGCCGATGTAGCACATCTTCACGCCGTCCAGACGCCCTTTGTGTTCACGTACCGTCATCAGGTCGGCAAGCACCTGGCAGGGATGGCTGAAATCGGTCAGGCCGTTGATGATGGGGATAGAACCGTATTCCGCAAGATCGTCGACCTCCTGCTGGGCAAAGGTACGGATCATGATGCCGTCGAGATAGCGGGAAAGCACGCGCGCGGTATCCTGCACCGGCTCTCCGCGCCCGATCTGCAGGTCGCGGTTGGAAAGGAAGAGCGCGTCGCCGCCGAGCTGGCTCATGCCCACCTCAAAGGAGACCCTTGTGCGGGTGGAAGCCTTCTGGAAGATCATGCCGAGCGTCTGGCCTTCGAGCAGATGGTGGCGGATTCCATGCTTTTGCTCATATTTGAGCTGATCGCCCAGATTGAGCAGTTCGATGATTTCCTCCGGAGTCAGGTCGAGCAGTTTGAGCAGATGGTTCATAAGCTTAACACCTCATTCAGTAGTTTGAGTCCCCTGTCAATTTCGGCATGGGAAATTGTAAGCGGCGGGAGCATCCGCAGTTTCGCTTTCGCGGTGAGAATCAGCAGGCCGTACTCCAGACACTGCGCGGCCAGTTTTTTGCTGTCGCCCTTGTCCAGTGTGATGCCGAGCATCAGTCCTCTGCCCTCGACGCTCTTCACCCCCGGCATTTTCAGCAGCCGTTCCGTGATATAATCGCCCTTGGCGGCGACCTCGTCAAGCAGTTCTCCGGTCAGTTTTTCCAGCACCACGTTCGCGCCGGCGCAGACCACCGGGTTCCCGCCGAAGGTGGTTCCGTGGTCGCCGGGGCGCAGCGTGTCGGCGCACTTTCCGCCCATCAGCGCGGCACCGATCGGCAGGCCGCCGCCCAGTCCCTTCGCCAGGCTGAGCAGGTCGGGCTGGATGCCGTAATGCTCGCAGCAGAGCAGCTTCCCGGTGCGTCCCATTCCGGTCTGCACCTCATCCACCATCAGCAGGATATCCTTTTCTGCGCAGATACGGGCAATCCCGTCCACAAAATCCGGTTCCAGCGGCACCACACCGCCCTCGCCCTGCACCAGCTCAATCAGAATGCCGCAGACGGTTTCGTCCGCCGCCTTTTTCAGCCCGTTGAGATCATTGGCGTCGATGAACCGGAAGCCCTCGGTAAACGGGTCAAAGTATTGGTGGAACGCGTCCTGACCGGTAGCGGAAAGGGTGGTAATCGTGCGCCCGTGAAAGCTGTTGTTCAGCGAAAGAATGGTATGCCTGCCCTTTCCGTAATGGTCAAAGCTGTATTTGCGCGCGGTTTTAATGATTCCCTCGTTGGCTTCCGCGCCGGAATTGCACAGAAACACCTTTTTCATACCGGTGCGTTCGCAGAGGGTTTTGCCCAGCTTCGCCATCGGCTCGGTGTAGTAAAGGTTGCACATATGCTGAAGCGTCGCGGCCTGTTTTCCAACCGCCGCCGCCCAGTCGCCGTCACACCAGCCCAGCGAATTGACGCCGATGCCGGAGGTGAAATCAATATATTCCCTGCCGTCCGCGTCCTTGCAGACCGCGCCCTGTCCGCTAGCGGCTTCCATATCGAACCGGCCGTAGGCGTGCGCGAGATAGGTCTGGTCAAGCTCTTTCCATCCCATAAAATCCACCTCTTTCTGTCAGTTGTTCCCGCCCGGCATCAGCCGAGGAACATGGTTCCCATCCCTTCGTCGGTTAAAAGCTCGATCAGGATGGAATGCGGGACCCGCCCGTCAATAATATTCGCCTGCCGGACGCCACGCCGTACCGCTTCCACGCAGCAGTCCACTTTCGGGATCATACCGCCCTGAATAATGCCCTGCCGGATGAGCGCGGGCACCCCGCTGGCGTTCACCGAGAAAATCAGCGTCGACTCATCGTTTTTGTCGGTGAGCAGACCCCGGATATCGGTGAGCAGAATCAGGCTTTCGGCGTGCAGTTCCGCGGCGATGCGGGCGGCGGCGGCATCCGCGTTGATGTTATAGACCGTACCGTCTTCATCACAGCCCAGCGTGGCAATCACGGGAATATAGCCCATGTCCAGCGCGTCATTGATCAGCTTGGTCTCCACACCGGTCACTTCTCCGACATATCCCACATCGGCATTGACCTTTTTGACCTTGATCATCTTACCGTCAATCCCGCAAAGTCCGAGCGCACGCCCATTATTCTTCTGCAAAAGACCCACAAGGTCCTTATTGGTCTTTCCGGCAAGCACCATCTGCACCACGCGGACAGTTTCCTCATCGGTATAGCGCAGGCCGTTCACAAAGCGGCTTTCCTTGCCCAGCGCCGCAAGTGTTTCGGTGATCTCGGGACCGCCGCCGTGCACCAGCACAATCCGGATGCCCACAAGGGACAGCAGTACAATATCGCTCATGACCGCTTCCTTAAGTTCTTCATTCACCATGGCGTTGCCGCCGTATTTGACGACAACCACCTTATGGTTGTATTTCTGGAGATAGGGCAGCGCCTCGGCCAGTACCTGCGCCTTATCGGAATTTGCCATCTTCATTGCTGTTTCCCCCCGTTCATCAGGTGCGGTAATCGCCGTTGATCTTCACGTAGTCATAAGTCAGGTCGCAGCCCCACGCCGTAGCGGCTCCGCCGCCCTGCCCCATGCAGATTTCAATATGGATTTCGGATTCGCTGAGGATCTTTTTCGCAAGCTCCTCACTGAACGGAATCCCCGCCCCGTTTTCGCAGACCTGAATTTCGCCCGACTTTGAGCTGAATGAAACGCCAACGCGCCCGATTTCAAATTCCGCGTCGGTATATCCGATGGCGCAGAGTACCCGCCCCCAGTTGGCGTCGGCGCCGAACATTGCCGCCTTAAAGAGGCTGGAACAGATCACAGATTTCGCAACCTTTTTCGCGGTTTCCTTGGAGGGCGCGCCGGTTACAGAGCATTCCAACAGCTTGGTCGCGCCCTCGCCGTCCGCCGCCATTTCTTTGGCAAGCTGGCGGCAGACTGTCATCAGCGCGCCGACAAATTTATAATAATCGGCGGTTTCACTCTCAATCAGCAGGTTTCCCGCCTGGCCGTTCGCCATGACGGAAAGCATGTCGTTGGTTGAGGTGTCACCGTCCACAGAAATCATATTGAAGGTTTCGTCGGCCACCTCTTTGCAGGCTTTCTGAATCATCGCGGCGGAGATCGCCGCGTCGCTGGTGATAAAGCAGAGCATGGTCGCCATGTTGGGGTGGATCATGCCGCTCCCTTTGGAGATTCCGCCGATAATGCATTCTTTTCCATCCAGCAGGAATTTGACCGCGACCTGCTTGAGTCTGGTATCGGTGGTCATGATCGCCTCGGCGGCGCTTTCGCTGCCGTCAGCGCTCAGCGACGCCGTAAGCGCGGGCATTGCGTCGGTAATCGGGTCGAGCGGCAGCGGCTGCCCGATCACGCCGGTGGAAGCAATGATGATATCCTCCTCGCTGATGTGCAGGGCGTTTGCCGCACTCTCGCACATGGCGTGCGCGATGAACTCCCCATCGGCGTTGCAGGTATTCGCGTTGCCGGAATTGCACAGGATCGCGCGGGCGGTTCCGTTGGCCAGATGCTCCTTTGTGACAAGGATCGGTGCGCCCTTCACCTTGTTCTGCGTATAAACTGCCGCCGCTGTGCAGGGTGTGCTGCTCACAATCAGCGCCAGATCTTTTTTCTCGCGGTTTTTGCGGATTCCGCAGTGTACGGCTCCCGCCTGAAAGCCTTTCGGGGCGCAGACGCCGCCCTCAATCAGCGTATATGGCATATTCGTTTCATCCTTCCTGATTCCGGTTTTAAAATGCGGGCGGCACAAGGTCCAGCCCCGCGGATTCCTCCAGCCCGAGCGCAAGGTTCATATTCTGAATCGCCTGACCGGCGGCGCCCTTGACCATGTTGTCAAGGGTAGAAACCACAATCAGCCGGCCGGTGCGCGCGTCGGTGTGCAGGGAAATATGGCAGTAGTTGCTGTATTTGACGTTCTTGAGGTTCGCCGCCGCGCCCTTCGGCAGCAGCTTTACAAACTGTTCCCCGCTATAAAACGATTCATACAGCGCACGCACCGTTTCCTCATCGAAATCGAGCCGCAGTTTCATGTACATGGTGGAGACAATTCCGCGGTTCACCGGGAGCAGGTGCGGCACAAACGTCACCGTAACCTGTTCTCCGGATAGCTCCCCCAGCACCTGTTCAATTTCCGGCGTGTGGCGGTGGGAAGCAATTTTATAGGGCGAAAACGCCTCGTTGCATTCGGGATAGTGGGTATTCAGCGCGAGCCCGCGTCCCGCCCCGGTCACCCCGGATTTGGAATCGATCACAAGCGTGTCGGGGTCGATCGCGCCGGCTTTCATCACAGGCGCAAGCCCCAGACAGACGGAAGTGACATAGCAGCCCGGGTTCGCAATCAGCTTCGCGCCTTTCACGAGGGAACGGTGCAGTTCCGGAATCGAATAGACTGCTTTCCGGTGCAGTTCCATGTCTTCGTAGTTCCCGCCGTACCAGGTCTGGTAGTCCGATTCCTTTTTCAAGCGGAAATCCGCGCCCATGTCAATAAACAGCTTGCCTGCGTCATAGCATCGGCGCGCGATTTTTTCGGAGAGCCCATGAGGCAGGGAGCCGAACACCACGTCGCAGGAATCCACAACCGCCGCGTCGTCGGTGAGCTTTTGTTCAAACAGCCCCGTCAGCTGGGGATAGATTTCGCTGATGGCCTGCCCCTCGAAGCTGACGGACGAGACCGCCGAAACCTCAACGTCGGGATGGGACAGCAGCAGCCGGACGATTTCCAGACCCGCATAACCGGTCGCGCCGATTACGCCCGCTTTGATTTGTTTCATTTCACACACCTCACAAATTCGCCCCGCGAAGTTCAGCGTTTCTCCGCGGTGAGAAACGTCCGTATCTTCTCTATCTGCACCCTGACGGCCTCCGGGGACGGGCCGCCCTCACTTGTTCTGCCTTTCACGCAGGTTTCGAGACTGATCGCGTCATAAATATCATTCTGGAATACAGGGCTTGCCTTTTGGTACTCCTCAAGCGGAAGCGTTTCAAGCGTCAGGCCCTTTTGGATGCAGAGAGCAACCAGACCGCCGGTGCACTTATACGCATCCCGGAACGCCACGCCTTTTTTTGTCAGATAATCCGCGCAGTCGGTGGCGTTGATAAACCCTTTTGCCGCCGCCGCCCGCATATTCGCTTTCAGGACGGTCATGGTATGAATCATCGGCGTCATGGTCGAGAGGCAGAGCTTCACGGTGTCCACCGCGTCAAAAATCGCTTCCTTATCTTCCTGCATGTCTTTATTATAAGCAAGCGGAAGCCCTTTCATCATGGTCAGAAGCGTCATCAGGTCGCCGTAGACCCTGCCGGTCTTTCCGCGCACCAGTTCCGCGACGTCCGGATTCTTCTTCTGCGGCATAATCGACGACCCGGTTGCAAACGCGTCATCCAGCTCAATAAATTTGAACTCCCACGAGCACCACAGCACAATTTCCTCGGAAAGCCGGGAAAGGTGCATCATAACAGTGGAAATCGCGCCCGCCAGCTCAATGCAGAAATCGCGGTCGGAAACGCCGTCCAGCGAATTCGCGGTCGGACGCAAAAAGCCGAGCGCCTTTGCCGTCATCTGCCGGTCGATGGGATAGGTGGTTCCCGCCAGAGCGCCCGAACCGAGCGGCAGTTCCTCCATGCGTTTCGCGGCGTCCCGCACCCTGCCCACGTCTCGTGCCAGCATGTAGGCATAGGCCATCAGGTGGTGGCCAAACGTAATCGGCTGCGCGCGCTGGAGATGGGTATAGCCGGGCATCACGGTTTCCAGATTTTCTTCCGCTTTGCGGGTCAGCTCCTCCGTCAGTTCCAGCAGGAGCCCCACGATTTTTTCGCTCTCCTCCCGCAGGCAGAGGCGGATATCGAGCGCCACCTGATCGTTGCGGGAACGGGCGGTATGCAGGCGTTTTCCGGTCACGCCGATTCGTTCGGTCAGCACCTGCTCGACAAACATATGGATGTCCTCGGCGTTGGGGTCAACGGCAAGCGCGCCGCTTTTCAAGTCCGTAAGAATGGTGTCAAGCCCATCCACAATTTTGTCCGCGTCCTCTTTTGCAAGAATCCCCTGCGCGGCCAGCATCTGCGCGTGCGCCATCGAGCCCGCGATATCCTGCTCAAACATCCGCGCGTCAAAGCGGATGGAGGAATTAAAATCGTTGACGCGGGAATCCACTTCCTTGGAAAACCGCCCTGCCCACATTTTCATATTGTTACCTCGCAGTCACTTGTTCTGAGTCCTGTATAGGAAAAGGCCATAACGCGGGACACCTGCCCCGACGTTACAGCCCCCTTACTTTTTTGCCTGTTACTTAATTTTTTTTCTCGTCCAGCAGCGCCTTCACCTTGAGCGGCAGGCCGAACAGGTTGATGAATCCAGCAGAATCCGCCTGATCGTAGACATGATCCTCACCGAAGGTCGCGATTTCTTCCGAATAGAGGGAGTTGGGGGAAGTCATACCGGCATTCATGATGTTGCCCTTATAGAGTTTCAGTTTGACTTCACCCGTAACCGGCTCCTGCGTCTTGTCGACAAACGCGCTCAGCGCTTCCCGCAGCGGGGTATACCACTGACCGTTATAAACCAGTTCGCTGAACTTGACGCCCATCTGCATCTTATAGTGCTGAGTCTCTTTGTCCAGGCAGATCTCCTCCAGAGACTGGTGCGCAAAGTAGAGGATGGCACCGCCGGGGGTCTCATAGACGCCGCGGCTCTTCATGCCGACTAGCCGGTTTTCCACCATATCCACAATGCCGATGCCGTTCTCTCCGCCCAGCTTATTAAGCTTATAAATGGCATCCACCGGTTTCATCTTCTCGCCGTCCACAGAGACCGGCACGCCTTTTTCAAAGCCGATGGTCACATAGGTGGGCTTGTCGGGAGCTTTTTCGGGCGTAACGCCCATTTCAAGGATCTTGTCATAATTCGGCTCGTTGGCAGGGTCTTCCAGATCCAGACCCTCATGGGAAAGGTGCCACAGGTTTTTATCTTTCGAGTAATTCGTTTCGCGGTTGATCTTGAGCGGAATCTTGTGCTCTTCGGCATATGCGATTTCTTTTTCACGGCTGTTGAGTTCCCAGAAACGCCACGGAGCAATGATGCCCATGTTGGGGGCAAACGCCTTGATGGTCAGCTCAAAACGCACCTGATCGTTTCCCTTGCCGGTGCAGCCATGCGCAATCGCGTCGGCGCCCTCTTTTTTCGCAATTTCCACCAGCCGCTTTGCAATAATCGGGCGGGCAAAAGAGGTTCCGAGCAGATATTTGCCTTCATAGACCGCGCCCGCCTTCATCGTGGGGATGATGAACTCATCCACGAATTCATTGGTTAAATCCTCGATGTAGCATTTTGACGCACCGGTCTTGATTGCCTTTTCCTCAAGGCCTTCCAGTTCGTAATCACCCTGGCCGACATTGGCGGCAACGGCGATGACCTCGCAGTCGTAGTGCTCTTTCAGCCATGGGATAATAACCGATGTATCCAGCCCGCCGGAGTAGGCGAGCACAACTTTTTTGAATTGTTTTTGCATATGTATACCCTCCGTTTGGTTAATCATTCATTGTAATGTCTATTATACACTGTTTTTATGCAAATGCAACCCCATATTCGCATAAATATTCATTCTGTTTGCATCTGAATTGTGTACCTTTGCACAAAATCCCCTTTTATTCTCCCTTCCTTCGTGCTATGATAAGAATGTTGGGCGGCTGTTGGCAGCCGTCTGGTACGGCTTTGCCGCATCCGATTCTTAGATTTATGGAAAGGCTGTGTGAAGATGAACAAGATTACACCGCAGGAACTGAATAAAAATCCGTTTGACCTGATCGGCAAACAGTGGGCAATGATCACCACAAAGTCCGCCGACGGACATGTCAATACCATGACGGCGAGCTGGGGCGGCGTAGGGGTTCTGTGGAACAAGCCCGTAACATATATTTTCCTTCGCCCGCAGCGATATACGAGGGAACTGATGGATGCATCCGAAACCTTTTCCACCTGTTTCCTGCCTGAGTCTTATCGCAAGGAACTGCAATACTGCGGTTCGCATACCGGACGGGAGGTTGATAAACTGGCGATCTGCGGGTTTGAAGCCGTAACGCTGGACAATACGCCGGTGCTTGCGCAGTCGGAAATCGCCATTACCTGCCGCAAACTGTTCCGTCAGAAATTCAACCCGGAATCGTTTGTCGACCCTTCCATCGACGCCGCGAATTACCCTAACAAAGACTACCATTTCTTCTATGTGGGCGAAATCCTTGGCGTTTATCAGAAATAACGCACTTGCGGAGGCATTCCTGCCTCCGCCTTTTTTATGCTTATTCCCTGATTGCGAAGCCTTCCACTTTGTAAAGGATTTTGAGATCCACCAGAGCGTCTATTTTTGTGCCTGCTTCGACATATTCCTGTGCGAACACCTTGCCCAGCTCTGTAATTTCGTTGATCAGCCCGGTTTTGTCGTAGGGGATCAGCAAACGCATCCTACGGTGGGTCGGCTTGAGCGCATCCGCCGTCTTCTTTAAAAGCGCGTCAAAGCCAAATCCGGTCTTTGCGGAAATAACGGCGGTCATGGAATTGAGCGGAAGAGGGGTCTCGGCGATGCGGTCGCATTTATTGAGTACCGCCAGCATCGGGGTATCCTCCACTCCCAGCTCCCGCATCAGGTCCCGGGTGACGGCAATCTGTTCCTCAGTCTCGTCGGAGGAGATATCGCAGACGCACCAGAGCAGATCGGCTCCGGCCGCCTCCTCCAGTGTAGACTTAAAAGCCTCGACCAGATGGTGGGGCAGACGCCGCACCAGGCCGACCGTATCAATCAGCATCACCTGCCTGCCGTCCGGCAGGGTAAGCGCGCGGGAGGTGGGATCCAGTGTCGCGAACAGCTTGTCCTCCGCCAAAACCCCCGCGTTGGTCAGCGCGTTCAGCAGCGTACTCTTCCCCACATTGGTATAGCCGACGATTGCCACGGTGGTGACCCCGTCTTTTTTCCGTCGGGCTCTCAGAAGTTCCCGGCGTTTTCCCAATTCCTCCAGCTGCTCCTGAAGTGCGGAAATTCTGCGCCGGATATGCCGCCGGTCGGTTTCCAGCTTGGTTTCCCCGGGGCCGCGCGTGCCGATTCCGCCGCCCAGCCGCGATAATTCGGTGCCGATACCCGCGAGCCGCGGCAGCCGGTAGCGCAGCTGCGCAAGCTCCACCTGCAGCTTGCCCTCCGCAGTTACCGCGCGCTGGGCAAAAATATCCAAAATCAGCATCGTGCGGTCGATAACCGGGATTTCGCAGGCTTTTTCAAGATTCCGAATCTGTGCGGGCGAAAGTTCATGGTCAAAAATAACGATATCCACTTCATTGATGCGGCAAAATTCCGCAAGTTCCTTCAGTCGGCCTTCGCCGATGCAGGTCGCGGGTTCGAAAGACGGGCGCTTCTGCGTAACCTTCGCCGCCGTTACGGCGCCCGCCGTGCGTGCAAGCTCTTCCAGCTCGTCCAGAGAGACCCGGACATCATATTCACCGGTATCCACCGCGACAAGCACCGCTTTCTGCGGCACATCCAGTTGATTTTCTACCATATATTGCTCCTTCTGAAAATAAAGTGGTTCCTCTCAGGCAACCGCCCCGTTAAAGGGAAGTTTTCTTAACAAAATCCCATACAGTCGGCGTATTCATTATTATTATATCATAAGGATGAAAAAACAAGCATCCTTTTTACCAAATTCTTTGCATTGAACGCACCCAGTTAATGCGGTACACTCAATATAAAGATTGAATAGGATGTGAACACAACAATGAAGCTTTTTGTCTTCGCCTGCCCCTCCCTGCAACTCTACCTGGAGAAACTGCTTCCGAATTGCCCCCATGATGTTGACGTATTTTGGCTGCCGGAGCAGTCCCGAGCAGACGTTGGTCTGATTGTCCGGGAGCAGCTGGCGCAAGCTGATGGCTATGACGCAGTGATCCTTGCAGACGGCGGATGCCTCCTTCCCGAAGACGGACTGTCCTCCAACGGTATCCCGCTGGTAATTCCCCGTGTACATAACACAGTCTCCCTGCTGTTGGGAGGCACCGATCCCTACCGCCGCCTGTTTCTCCGGTTTGGCGGCGGGCTTGCGTGGTATCTGCCCAACTCAGGCAAAGAGCTTTTGGATTGCCCCCGTGCGGAATGTGCCTGCCTGTGTTATCTCGCCGATACCCAGCTTCTGCTTCCGGACGACAGCCTGACCGCAAGAGCCCTTGCATACCGGAACTCCTGGGACTTTTTTACCGCCGAAACTGATTATTCCCTGCTCACAGCGCTGCTCAACGGCAACTGGGAGGACCCGCGCATCGCGGTCGTCACCGAAGGAGAAACCGTAAAGCCATCCTATAATCAGGCAATTATTGAATAAATAGTCCTTTCTGTATATTTTTAATTGCCAAACAAGAGGGCGGGCTTCCGTTGGAAGCCCGCCCTCTTTTCTTTGCATGCTTATTTTTCGGCTGCCTCTTTGACAGAAGCAACCAGCCCTGCCAGCGACTGAATTTCACTCGGAATAATAATC
Source organism: Marasmitruncus massiliensis (assembly GCF_900186535.1). Lineage (GTDB taxonomy): Bacteria > Bacillota > Clostridia > Oscillospirales > Ruminococcaceae > Anaerotruncus > Anaerotruncus massiliensis_A. The sequence continues at coordinate 9,866 of NZ_FYDE01000003.1, read as the reverse complement.
TTGGTCGCCTTGCCGTCCGCCGCTTTGGCAAACGCCTCAAGGCTCTTAATCTTGATGACCTGCTCACTGGGATTGGCCTCGGTCAAAATCCGCAGCGAATCGGCGTACGCTTTCTGCACCAGTTCGATAGCCTCCGCCTCGCCCTGCGCTTCACGGATCTTCTGCTCGCGCACACCCTCGGCACGCAGAATCGCGGATTCCTTTTCCGCCTGCGCACGCAGAATGGCGGATTCCTTTTCACCTTCCGCAACAAGGATATTGCTGTGCTTGTCACCCTCAGCACGCAGGATGGATTCGCGGCGTTCGCGCTCGGCTTTCATCTGTTTTTCCATCGCGTCCTGAATTTCACGCGGCGGCAGAATGTTCTTCAGCTCCACACGGTTAACCTTGATCCCCCATTTATCAGTAGCCTGATCAAGAGTAGCAGTGATTTTGGTGTTGATGACATCACGGGAAGTGAGCGTGCTGTCCAGTTCCAGCTCACCGATGATGTTACGCAGCGTAGTGGCCGTCAGGTTTTCAATCGCGGACAACGGGCGTTCCACGCCGTAAGTATACAGCTTGGCATCCGTTACCTGGTAAAATACGACCGTATCGATCTGCATGGTGACGTTATCCTTGGTAATCACAGGCTGCGGGGCAAAGTCTACCACCTGTTCTTTCATCGAGACCCGCTTTGCCACCCGGTCAAAAAACGGGATCTTCAGGTGCAGTCCGGTTTCCCATGTGGCAAAGTAGCTGCCGAGGCGCTCCACGACATATACGCTCGCCTGAGGGACGATTTTGATGTTGCTGATGATGATGACCAGTAGGATGATCACCAGAAGAAAAATTGGCACAAGCGTTACTGAGATTGGCATAAAAAATCCTCCTTTATGATTCTGTGTCGGCATCTTGCCGCACAACACGCTCCACAATGACCTTAACTCCATCGATGGCAAGCACCCGGACCTTGCTTCCCTGTTCAATCAGGGAACCGTCGACCGAGCGGGCCGACCAGTCGAGCCCCAGAACCGAAACGCGCCCCCGGGCAAGGTCGTTGTCAATGGCCTCCCCAACAATCCCCACCGCCCCGATGACACGGTCGGCGTTGGTGCTTTCCTTATGGACACGCAGCTTGCTTTTCAGCAGGGGACGTGTTGCGGCCAGCGAGGCCACCGACAGGACAAGAAAAACAACACACTGAGTCAAAAGCGAGGCACCGAACATGGCAACGATCGCTGCGCCGGCTGCGCCCAGCGCAAACCAAATGGCGATCAGCTGGACCGTCAGGCCCTCCCCTACAGCAAACAGGACTCCCAGAAACAGCCACAGCACCGCCGCGATCTGTGGGCTTGCAAGCCCGAAAATGGTCATTTTCCGCTCCTCACTTTCTAATATGATATGGTATTCGAAAATTGGTATGCAATGTACATTCCATAGCCGGCAGGTCCGCCTGTACGGGATTTCCTGCATGTATATAGTATAGCATAGATCGGGAGATTTGCACAAGCTGAGAAACGGTTCCTTCCCAATCTCCTCCCGGCCGCCCGCTTTCCCGTTTGAAAGTGTCCTCTTCCGTTCTTTCTATATCTCTCTCGATCTCGCTCAATCTCGCTCATTCTAATTATCCGGATTTCGATGAGCTCTAATTACAAAGCCCGCCGCCGTACTTTGAATGCACGGCGGCGGGCTGGCTTAAAAAACTGTATCATTGGACTCAGTGATAAATATTGACGCGGACGACGCCTTCAATTCCGCGCAGTTTTGCAATCACGCTGTCACTGATGGCGCCATTGATATCCACCATCGTGTAGGCGTAATCTTTTTTGGATTTGTTGGTCAGATTTTCAATATTAACACCGCTGTCCGAAATTTCCGTCGCAATCTTGGTAATCATTGCCGGGATGTTTTTGTGGATTATGGTGATGCGCATATCACCGCTGCGCGCCATGGAAACCGCGGGCAGGTTCACCGAATTCTTAATGTTGCCGTTCTCCAGATAATCCACCAGCTCGGACGCCGCCATCTTCGCGCAGTTATCCTCGCTTTCGGGTGTGGACGCACCGAGATGCGGAATGGCAAGCACACCCGGATGGCCAAGCAGTTCGTCACTGGGGAAATCGGTGAAATAGCAGCGGATCTGCTTTTCGTTGAGCCCCTCGATCAAATCCTCATTAATGACCAGATCACCGCGCGCAAAATTCAGCAGGCGGACGCCGTGTTTCATCATCTGAATCGACTGGGAATTAATCATGCCCTTTGTTTCCGGCGTGGAGGGAAGGTGCAGCGTAATGAAGTCGCAGTTCTCGTAGATTTCCTTCAGAGAGGCCGCACGCTTGATGTCGCGGGAGATATTCCATGCAGTCTCCACCGACATATAGGGATCATAGCCCCAGACTTCCATATCAAGGTGCCGTGCAAAGTTGGCAATACGGGTACCGATGGCGCCCAAGCCGATGACCCCCAGCTTTTTGCCGCAAAGTTCCGGCCCTACAAACTGAGACTTGCCCTTTTCCACCAGCTTGGGGACTTCCTCGCCCTGTCCTTTCAGCGTCTGTGTCCACTCCATGGCGGGGTAAATCTTACGCGCGCTCATCAGCAAAGCGCAGATAACTAGCTCTTTCACAGCGTTGGCATTCGCGCCGGGCGTATTGAATACGACAATCCCCTGTTCGCTGCACTTGTCAATTGGGATATTATTGACGCCGGCTCCCGCCCGGGCAATCGCTTTCAGCGACTGCGGCAGCGCCATGTCATGCATCGCGGCGGAACGGACAAGGATCCCATCCGGGTTCGCGCCGTCTTCGGTGATACGGTATTTGGTTTTATCGAAAACATCCAGCCCGCTGGGGCTGATCTTATTCAGCGTCAAAATCTGGTACACACAATCTCTTCCTTTCCATCATCGCCCGGTCAGGCGTTTTCGCGCTCAAATTTTTCCATGAAGGCGACCAGCTTTTCAACGCCCTCCACAGGCATCGCGTTATAGATCGAGGCACGCATACCTCCCACACTGCGGTGTCCTTTCAGGTTCACGAAACCGGCCGCTTTTGCCTCGGTGACAAATTTCTTATCCAGTTCGTCATTGCCGGTAACAAACGGAATATTCATCAGCGAGCGATCCTCCGGTACAACCGTACCGCGGAACAGTTTGGAGCCGTCAAGGAACTCATAGAGGAGCTTTGCTTTCTTCTCATTGATGGCCTGCATACTTTTGAGTCCGCCAATATCGTTTTTCAGCCATTCCAGCACCAGCTTGCAGATATAAATTGCATAGGTCGGCGGCGTATTATACATCGACCCGTTTTCAGAATGGGTCACATAGTTGAACATGGTCGGGGTGTTTTCACGGGCGTGCCCCAGCAGATCCTCGCGGATGATGACCACCGTCAGACCGGCGGGTCCCATATTTTTCTGTGCGCCGGCATAAAGCATGCCGAACTTTGAAACATCGACCGGCTGAGAAAGCGCGCAGGAGGAGATGTCGGCCACCAGCGGAATCTTGCCCGTATCGGGAAGTTCATGATAAACCGTCCCATAGATCGTGTTGTTTAAACAGATGTGGAAATAGTCGGCATCCGGTGTGAAGGTGGATTTATCAAGCTTCGGGATATAGGAAAACGTCTGATCCCTGGAGGAAGCGACCACATGGCATTCACCATAACGGGAAGCCTCCTGATAGGCTTTCGTTGCCCACTGTCCGGTGATCACAAAATCCGCCTTGCCGGAGCCGTTGAGCAGGTTGAGCGGGATCATCGCAAATTGGCTGGACGCGCCGCCCTGCAAAAACAATACTTTATAATTGTCCGGGATGCTCATGACTTCGCGCAGAAGAGCTTCGCATCCGTTGATGATTGCCTCGTACTCTTTAGATCGATGGCTCATCTCCATAACGGACTGTCCGCTGCCCTCGTAGTCCAGCATTTCTGACGCCGCCTTTGCCAACACGCGCTCGGGCAGCATGGACGGGCCAGCGGAAAAATTGTAAACTCTTGCCATAATCAAAGCCTCCTAGTTTTGTATTGTTTATTCTTCTAAATCGATAAACATTGATTTTTATTATATTTCTATTCCGGACGTTAGTCAATCAGTTTCTAAATGCCGGTTTGAAATTCTACGTTTTAGGCAAGTCAAACCCGCTTTTTATCGAGGTTTGTAGCAATTTTTGATGCAATTTCGTGTGTTTTATACGAAACCAATTGTTTTTTCAGCGCGTACTTATTATATCGATCATTGATATAATTACCCCTGATCTTCCATATTTTCTCTGTGGCGTTTCAAAAACGCGCGGGAAGCAACTGCTTCCCGCGCTACGTCTGTTATTCAGAAACAGCCGCCTCCAGCTGCTCCTTTGTGAGATTCGCCGTATCCCTGTCGAGCACCAACTGCCCATTGCGCAGGGCCATTACGCGGTCCGCAAGTCCCAGCGCCTCGTCCGGGTCGGAGGTCAGCAGCAGCGCCGCCGCGCCTTTTTGCAGCAGACGCCCGATTTCGTCGTAGAGATGCATCCGCGCGGGGACATCCACCCCGGCGGAAGGCTCGCAGAGGATATAGACCGACGCCTGCTTGCGCAGAGCGCGCTCCATCAGCTCCCGCTGGCGGTTGCCGCCCGTCACGTACTCTTTGTTCTGCCTGACCCCGACGTAAGCGCCGAACGTTTTGCTCATCCCGGAAGCGAACAGCTTCATCGCAAGGCTCATACGCCCAAGCGGGGAATCCTTCCCGCCTGCGTCCGTCACCGCCTCGCATTCCCGGAAGACCTCCTCATCCTGCTCGCTGGACGCCAAGACAAGCCCCGCGCGCACCGTGGCAAGCGGCGCCTCCGCCGGCAGCTCCGTTCCCGAAATGGTCAGCTTCCCCGCGCGTTTCTCCAGTCCGGCCAGCGCGCCCGCCAGTTGCAGCTTGCCTGATTTCGCATTTCCAAGCAGTACCGCCAGCTCGCCTCTGTGCAGGCTGAAGCTCACATCCTGAAATCCGCTCCCGGACAGATGCTCCGCCCGCATCAGTTCTTCACCGGGTTTCACGCGGGTACGCCTGTAAAGATCAGCCGTTTTGACGCCGTAGGCCGCCTCAATCAGGGCAGGCTTGTCAAATTCACTGATCGGTGCTGTCCGGACGATACAGCCGTCCTCCACTACGGAAACCTGGTCTGCCAGAGCGAGAACCTCGTCGGGGTCATGCGATACAATCAAAAAAGAACAGCCTTGCTGCCGCAGCGCGGCAACCGCCTCGTAAAGCCTTTGTTTTTCCTCCGGGTTCAAATGGGTCGACGGCTCGTCCAGAAGAATGATGTCCGCATGGGACACGAGTGCGCGCACAATTGTTGCCAGCTGCCGTTCGGCCGGGGTCAGGCTCCCGTAGGTGCACATCGGGTTGATGTCCGCATGCATACTGCGGAAAGCTGTTTCCACACTTTCGATCATCTTCCGGTTGCTCAGCATCCCGACACTGCCGCCCACGGTAAGCTCCCGCCCAAAGAAGATATTTTCATAAACCCTAAGATTTGGAAACATCTGCTGATTCTGGCTGATCAGCATGATGCCGTTCGCACCTGCGTCCTTGGGTTCCCGAATTTCCGTCTGCCTGCCCCGAATCCGGATACTACCGCTATCCGCGGGATGAATGCCCATCAGCACCGAAAGGACCGTGCTTTTGCCCGAAGCGTTGCGCCCCACAAGCGCGTGCACCTGACCCTGTTTCAGCGTCAGGCTGATATCCCGCAGGGAGAATTCACTGCTGATCCGGCGGCTGACATGCTCCAGTTCCAACAGTTCCATAACGGCCTCCTATTTTTTCGCGCCGGACAGGATCTGGAATACCTTTTCCACATCGATGCCGCGGTCGGTCTCAAATTTGGATTTTCCGAGATAGGCGCCCAGCTTGTTCAGCACCATCACTTCCTCCGACGGAATACGGCTGACAGAGCCTTTCAGCGGGCACGCGATCACCACCGCGTGCTCAACCGGAACCCTGATGCCCGCTTCCTTCAGCAGGGTCCTCACACGGCCCTCGCACTTCCCGGCTTCCAGAAGCGGATTCCCGACCGCCCAGCGCTTTCCGCCGGCGGCGGCGACCGTCCATCTCTCGTCGTCCGGTTTTCCATAATATTCGCCCTGGATGCTCAGGTCATAAACCAGAAGGACACCGAACATTCCGATCAGGAGATGGTCTGCCCAGCCGGTCAGCGGGCCCATGACGAACCGCGCATCGTCGATCACCCGATACCCCCGCGGCGCGGCAAAGCGCCGCAGTGCCGCCGAAACCCGTTTTTTCTGCCCGGCGGCGCCGGCACGCACACGCATCACACGGGCGATCAACACCACCAGAGCAACTGCCAGTGCGGCGATTCCTGATCCGAATGCGATTTTATCAGTGAGTGTCATCTTTCATCGAGTCCTTTCTGATGTTCCGGCCCTATTCTATTAGGTACTATATCAAAAATCCGGTCTCTTTGCAACTGCTCCCAAAAACGTGAACGCTTTTTAAACATAGCGCGGAACGCTTGAATAATGGGCCGAAATCCGCTATACTGTTTGAGCAGCTTATTTAAAAAAGGAGGTGCCGCTTTGTTAAAGCGAAAAGCAGCCGCCTGTATTTTAGCGTTTTCGCTGCTGCTGGGCGGCTGCGCAAACGAGACAGCCGAAGCCGTCCCGCAGAGCCTGACCGCTTACGGCAGTTCGGAAATTTCCACCAGCTCAGATATCCCTGAAAGCTCGCTGCCCCCTGTTGACGAACCCGATCCAAAGGCAGCGGTAGAAGAAATCTATCGTGACATTGATGTCAGAGGTGTCAGACAAGCGCCGAAATCCGTGATGGAAAATAAATTCTTTTTTAATTTAGACGATCTCGATGAATACTATGTACGTTATGCCTCCGGACGTTTCGGTGTAGCGGACGTGTTTATCCTGAAGCCTGCGGAAGGCAAAACGCCAACCGTGAGAGAAACACTCGAACAGGTGAAAATCAACCGCATTAAGGAATTTGAAAACTATGACGTCTATGATTCCCTGCGCATCGCCAATGACGCCGAAATCTTTGAGCAGGGCGACTACCTCATTATGCTGATGGTGGGCGACATGAATGCCGCACGGAAGATCATTGACCACTACATCCCGGCCTGAGCCGACATCTGGCCGCAGTTTTGCTGGAAGCGGAGGAGTCTCATTGAACAATCAGAGCAGACCCGCCGGGCGGGTTCACTTTTTTGATGAATGGCGCGGTCTGGCAATCTTGTTGATGGTATTCTACCACGGCGCTTATGACGTGGTGGAAATTTTCGGCGTCGACTGGCCGCTGTTCCAGTCGTTCGGCATGCATGTTGTGCAGGAAGGGATTGCGGGCAGCTTTATTTTCATATCCGGCGTAGCCTGCCGTTTTTCCCACAGCAACCGTAAACGCGGCTTGATCACGTTCGGGCTTGGCATGGTGCTTACGGCAGTCACGCTGCTGGTGATTCCATCTCAGCGGGTCATGTTTGGCGTACTGCATCTTTTGGGCACGGCAATGCTTGTGTTTTCTTTTCTGCGGCGGCCGCTGGACAAGCTGCATCCCGCCGCAGGCTTTTTGCTGATGCTGCTGTGCTTTGCTCTCACAATGTATGTGCCCTACGGTGTTCTGGGGTTCCCGCCGTTTGCGGTACGGCTGCCGGAATCGATTTATCAGATGGGGGTCCTGTTTCCGCTGGGCTTTCCGGCATCCAGTTTTTTCTCCTCCGACTATTTTCCGGTTCTGCCGTGGCTGTTCTTTTTTCTGACAGGCAGCTATTTTGGCGTTTTCGCAAGGCAGGGTACTCTGCCTTCCTATTTTTACCGTGAGCATCTGCCTGTTTTATCGAAAATCGGCCGCTACACCATTTGGATCTATATGTTCCATCAGCCGGTTCTTTATGGAATTCTGGTTCTCATTTTCCATCTTTTAAAATAAGAGACAAAGAAAAGGGCCGGATGCACGAGGCATCCGGCTCAATCTGTTTGAGGTGTGTTTTGAGGAGGGTAGAGATACTCAAAATGTTTGCGGCTAATCTTGAGTACATCTTTATTATACCCTTTAAAATTTGGATTGTGTGAATGATATATGTACGAATTTTAAAAAAAAGTGACATTTTCTCTGAACAAACTGGTATGCTTGTCGAAAGATCGGACTTCTACAGAGAAGCTCCTGCAAACATATGTTTGCAATCGGGAAGAGATTGTGTTATAGTATAAAAAAACACAAGGAGGCCGCCATGCAAGAATTGACACCAAAGGAAGCAGCTGTATTCGAATTCATTCGCCGGTCAATCGACGGCGGCGTTGTTCCCAGCGTGCGGGAAATCTGCGCGAAACTCACTATCAAGTCTACTTCCACCGTTCACCGTTACCTCACAAGCCTTGCCGATAAGGGATATATTGAGCGTTCCGACAATCTGAATCGTTCTATTCGCATCCCCGGAGCCGGAATGGCGCGGATTCCCGTTGTTGGTCGGGTTACCGCCGGAGCCCCCATTCTGGCGGTAGAGTCTGTTGAAAGTTACATTCCGTTCTCCTGCCGAGGTGATGTGAACGGGCTGTTTGCATTGCGCGTTCAGGGGGAAAGTATGATCAATGCCGGGATTCTTGACGGTGACCTCATTATTGTCCGCCAAGGCTCCGCTGCCCATAACGGTGAAATTGTCGTAGCGATGATTGATGACGAGGCAACTGTAAAGCGGTTTTATAAGGAAAACGGCGGATACCGCCTGCAGCCTGAAAACGATACAATGGAGCCGATTTATACCGACCATGTTTCAATTCTCGGCAAGGTCATCGCGCTTCAGCGGAATTTTGAATAACAAAAAAAGGACGGCGGTAGCCGTCCTTTTTGATGCCTTATTGTTGAGTCGGATCACCAGCCAGAAAATTGATCTGAGACTGCATGATACCCTGCGAAACAATTGCGAACCCGAAGATTGCCAGGATAATGCAGATAATTGAATTATCGGACACAGATTTCCCCATGTTAGTCGCCAGCCGGAGAATTTTATGGTTGTATTTATAAAGCCAATACAATCCGTAGATTCCACAGGTAATAATCGTAAGTAAAATTTCCAACCCCGAATTTTCCAGGGTATCGCCCAGAGAATTATTGATTTCCTCTGAAGTCTGATACATCCATACATAATAGTAGATGCCGCAGGTCACAAGGGAAAGAATAATTACCATAGGGATGCTTTTATTCCTTATGTACATGTAAACACTCCTTTCTCCGGTACCCCCGGTATCTTCTCGTTTCTATTTTAACATTCCCACAGATGGATTTCAACCGTTTACTGAAATATTAATCCAATATTTCTTGTTCTTTACTATCGATATAAAAAATAATAACAAAAAGCTCCTGCTTATTTGCAGGAGCTTTCCAATACTGGCATAGACCTATTTTCCCAGGCGGCTTCCCGCCAAGTATCATCGGCACTGCTGAGCTTAACTACTGTGTTCGGAATGGGAACAGGTGGGACCTCAGCGTAATAAACACCAGTTATGGCTCCCCCTGTTGGGCTCGAACCAACGACCCTGCGGTTAACAGCCGCATGCTCTACCGACTGAGCTAAGGAGGAATATGGAAACACCGAATTCCGGCGTTTGATGACAATACAGCACAATAACAATTGTGCTGTATCAAGAGCTGGCAAAGACCTATTTTCCCAGGCAGCTTCCCGCCAAGTATCATCGGCACTGCTGAGCTTAACTACTGTGTTCGGAATGGGAACAGGTGGGACCTCAGCGTAATAAACACCAGCCATATGAAACTGTAAAAGAGTTGGTGACCCGTACGGGAATCGAACCCATGTTAACGGCGTGAGAGGCCGCTGTCTTAACCGCTTGACCAACGGGCCACAAGATGGTGCGCCATCAGGGACTCGAACCCGG
>NZ_FYDE01000004.1 GCF_900186535.1 Marasmitruncus massiliensis | reverse complement strand
GGCCGGAGGTCTTGATTTCCGGCATGGCGGAGAAGGTCTCCACGTTCACCCTGGTTCCGGGATAGTTCTCCTCAAAAAGCTTTGCCGCATCCTCCAAAAATGCTTTGTATTGCATGGTGTCATAAGCAGATATGGTGATTTCGCCTCCGATTTCTCCACTGAGGGATAACTGGCCGGATGTTTCATCCGTGCTGTTGTCTTCGGCGCCTGATGGGATTCCCGCTTCGCCTGTGCCGCCGCACGCCGCCAAGGTAAAGGTGAGAGTCAGAGCAAGAACAAATGCCATGATTTTTTTCATTTTGTATTTCCTCTCAAATTGTTTGATCTAAATTGTTTGACCTGGGAGCAATTATACAATTTCAGTGTGAAGTGGTTCTTTCTTTTGCTCACCTCTCTTCCAAATACTGTTCCAGCGTGAGTTCCTTATCCATAATGTTTGCTGCGTGTGCCTTACCTACATAGCGGTAATGCCATGGTTCATACGGATAGCCCGTCACATCTTCCATGCCCTTCGGATAGCGGATAATGAACCCGAACTCCGCACAATGATTAGAGAGCCACTCAAACTGTGGGGTCAATTCAAAATTTTCATCACCCATCGTTGTCACGTCAAAGGCAAGTCCAGTCTCATGCTCACTTTCGCCGGGTCTTGCCGCAGTTCCGTCTGTGGAAGTGGAGAAAATCTCTTTTTGCTCCTCACGCGAACGGTATCCGCTGGTAATGATGAATCCCTTCACACCCTCCTTCTGTGCCGCCGCGAACATCGCGTCCATTGCCTCAAAAACAGTTTCACAGACTTCAATGTCAGCTTGCGCCAACTGAAAATGCCTGTGTTTTTGGTCATAGAGGTTTACAAGATTTTCGGGGTGAAACTCTTTCGGCAGAGGATTCTCAGCGTTTACAAGTAAAATATCTTCCGACGGTTCGCTTGTATGCGGAGCGTTCGTTGGTGGCCTGCGCATACGCAGTGCGCTCTCATGGGGGTTGCTCGTCAGCAATTCCCTGCTTGACTGTATTCTGTCATCTGGTCTGTTCCTATCACTTTCCAAATCAGCATATCTCACGAAAGAAACTATCGCCATGCATAATACCAAAAGAATCCCTGCGATATAAATAAAGCGTTTCAATATGACAGCCTCCTTTGCTGCAATGAGATTGCGGTTACAGAACGGTAGCCAGCCCTGATGTTTCCGCGCCGAGCAGAAGTTTCCCCACGCGAATCTCGATGACCTCATCGGCGATGGGAAAATCAAAATAGCTATCTTGATTGTGACGCCACATATCCCCTTGCAAACATCTCGGCTCGCTCGATATAATGGGTCATGATACCAAAGCACGGTGACAGTCTGCGGAACATATCCGCCTCATCCTGCTCGCAGCCATAAACGGTAATGCCGACGTTTTTCATCATTTTTTCACCTTCTTGATTTTTATGTTCTCCGGCAGAGGATAGCAGATTTTACATTTGTTGATGTAAAGCGGCTTTTGCCCTTTCTATACATTTGTTTCCTCCCATAAAACAGGCATTCGTGTGTGCCACGGTTGCTATTATGGCAAAACAATCTGTATTTCCCCTGTGGCCAACCTGTAGTTTGTCTGTAGCGGCGAGAAATTAAAAAAGACCGGCAGGAATAGCCCTGTCGGTCAAAGTGATAAAGTATGATTGCTTACATCAGCTGGGCGGACGCCTCATGACAAAATGACTGAGGTAAAACAGATAGGTGAAACGCGATACTATACAAACAGTGAATGCCAAAGCAAGAATATTTACAACCTTAATAGTTCTGTTTTGAAAAATCTTGAATAATAAAGCATAAATACCAATACCGATTATCCCTCCAAGTGTGTTGTTAAATATGTCAGTAATATCGGTTCTTCCGATTGCGAAAATGAATTGTATAACTTCAAGCGCTAAGGTTAAACCGATAATTGGAAGAGTTTTTTTAACAAAAGACCATTCGCTTTTTAACATGCAGATATAGATGCCCAACGGTATAAAAAGAAGTATATTATAAACAATTTCGCGTAAGAGTATAACTCCGTTTTCATCGAAAGACCCCTGAAACGGAATCAGATTGATTACTCGTATTCCGTCTGATATCTCAGAATAAAATGGTAGTTTGAAAAGAATTATCCCTGTCAAAACCAGTATATATATTACGAATAATATGATTGTAAGTGTGTTTTGTTTTTCCGATTTCATTGTTTTTTCCTCCTATGGAACAAAAGATATGCTCGGAAGCATACCCTGCCGGTCAAAGTAATAAATTATGACTGTTTACATTTTCGGCAAACTCATCCAAAACAGAACGCCGTCCGGAGTATTTTCCAAAGCAAACTCGACGTTCATGGCTTCCAGCGTTTTCCGCACGATGACCAGCCCCAAGCCGTTCCGTCCGCTTTTCCTGCTTCGCGCCTTATCCACGCGGTAGAACGGGTCGAACAGCTTCGGCAGAACAGTATCGTCAATCCTCACGCCCATGTTCAACACGCAAAGGCGATATCGTTCAGCCGCAGGTTCGCTCCATATCCGAATCTCGCCGCCTTCGGGCGTATTCTGCACCGCGTTCAATATGACGTTGGAAAGCGCCTTTTGGAGCATTTTGGGGTCGGCCAGGCAGGTCTGCTCATCAGGAATATCCGTGACAATACGCTGACCGTTTGCCTCAGACAATGTCTGAAAGTCAGGCAGCATGTCGGCAACTGTATGCCTGATGTTCAGTTCTTCAGGAGCGGGTACGATTTTCCCGTCATTCAGGTTTACAATCTCCAGTATCTCGGAAATTACCTTGCTCTGTGCGTCCATCATCTTCACGCATTCGCGCAGATATTTGGGGTGGTCTTTGTAATCGCCTATATTTTCGAGCATTCCTTCCAACAAGATACTCGTCGCCGCGATCGGTGTTTTTAACTCATGGGAAGCCGCCGCGAAGAAATACCGCTGAGTTTCCTCCAACTCGCGCTCCCGCAGGATTTCATTTTTCAGTTTGACGTACATTGAGTGAACGTCGCGGGCTAACGCACCGATTTCGTCCTTGCGCTCCGCCGGAAACGGCACATCCTTGAGGTTCGCCATTTTATTGGCGTTATCCGCCAACACCTTGATGGGTTTAGTCATCTCCCTCGCAAAGACAAAAGCGCAAACGAGACAGAGCATAAGCATTATAGCAAACACGGTAACTCCACGAACGATTAAATCACGATAGAACGATTCTAAGCCCGTCCTATTTTGAGCAATAATGGAATAGTCCTTATCTTTATGCACGACATAATAAAAATCGCCATCAAAATTTCCCGATGTGTCGGCATTCGGCGTGGCGAATATTGGAACGCCGTCTTTATCTGCAATAAAAAACTCAAAAGATTGGTTGGTTTCAGAAAACCGCTGTGCCAATCCAGCAATGTCGCTGGTATTGTTTCTTTGAATCCGATTTACCAAAGGCTGATATGAAGCTACTATTTCACGAGTTTGTATCGTCCTGTAGAATGACTTGAACTGTTGCGAAAATAGTGCTACCGTGACGCCGAGAAGCAGCAATATGGAGATTATCGTATAAGTAAATATCTTCGTAAAAATCCCGTGCTTTTTCATTAGCATTCTTCCTCCAAGCGGTAGCCCACGCCGCGAACCGTCTTAATGATGTTCTCAGGCAGTTTCGCCCGCAGGTTCTTGATGTGGGTATGCACGGTGCTGCCGTCACCGTCAAAATCATAACCCCACACACGGGATAAAATCACCTCATGTGATAGTGTCCTGCTTTTGTTTTGAACTAACAGCATTAGGATTTCAAACTCTTTGAGGGTCAAGACAATTTCCTCGCCATTATATGCAGCTTTGAAATCCTCCGGAAAAAGCGTCAGCCTGCCACAGTGGATTTCTTTTGCCAACGCGCCGCTTCGCCGGAGCAGGGCTTCCACACGTTTTAACAGAAGTTGAATTTTGAACGGCTTTGTTACATAATCATCCGCTTCCGCGTCAAACGCTTTGATTTGATTCTCATCATCGGAAAGCGCGGTCATCATCAGAATAGGGGTATTGTTCAGTTTGCGGAATTCCCGCAAAAGCTCATGCCCGTTCATTCCCGGCAGCATGATGTCGAGAATGACAAGCTGATAGGCGTTATCGTAAAACTTGGTGTGCGCTTCATCGCCGTCCAGGCAGGCATCTACCCTATATCCCGCTTCAGATAAAAAAGCTTTGACTGTATTGCAGATATGCTCATCGTCCTCGACAAGCAGGATTCGTATAGACATAAATATCCCTCCGCAAAAAGAATAACTCAGCAATCTGTATTTTTCCTGTGGTTTTAAGATTTTTTTCGTTCGGATTTCGTTCGTCCGTCAGCGGTTTCCCTGGTTTTTTTGAAATAGCCCAGCCTTTTACTAAAGCAGGAGTAAAAAACAACCAGAATCCATCACCCGGATATTTTTTACCGTTGCTATAAATTATGCTTTGGTATCAAATTACACATCGGAGCTGAAATTTGCTAACGCTTACATTATCATCTTTTTAAGATACAAGCAAGTGAATAAACAATTTTACCCCTCTGCATAAAGATAATTCTTTTCTGTCATCAATCTTTCCCACAAGGGATACTTCACTCTTAGGTAATATAGACAGCAACAGATGGATTATCGGGCACCATATGCCCTCCTATAATTTCTGCCCTTTCCATTTACACAAAGCTGATTGTATATCAACCTCCTCCTATACTTTGGGGTAAAGACTATGTGCTAAACTTTCTGCCATAGAGCAACACCTTTCTTCTGTTTTATGATGACATACCTATTGCGTTTATTCATCCGAGATTATAACCCTGCAAAAAAGATTATACGGAATTGTGGGGCCGGAGTATCTAACGTTCTCAAACAGCTTACGGTGGTGGAGCTATAAAGAGCTGGAAGCATTGGCATCCTGCCTTCGCTCCCAGCTCTTTATATCAAAACTACGGGCTAATTTAATTGTTGTTCTGATATAGTTAATGTTTGCTTCCGAAAATAAGGTAATCGCATAAACACTTCCTTTAGCTTCTGCTTTGTTGACTGGAAAAGCATTTCGTTTCTATCCGTTAGTTCCTCTTCTCCAAAGTAACGGTTCTCAATATATTTTGTATATCGAAATTCTATAAGTATACCTTCAAACCGCTCCTGAAAAATATTGCGGTAATGATGAATGATGTGTCCTCTCATGATTGCATTATCTATAACACTGTAACCTCGTGCTATAAAACCTTTATGAAGCTCCCGCAATGTTTGTTCAGAGGACGTAACGCCGCATCTATTTGATAAGTACACATCATTCATCCCAAGCCTACTAAGACTTTGTGTTATTTTTAGGTCCTATGGATGGCCCATCAATTAATTCGTTCATGCTATCTGCTTCCTGAAAATTCCCAGCAGTAAGGCTACAAAATATGCCTTAACCGTATTGCCCAAGACTTCTTCAATTACGCGGGGAATCCATATAGCTATAAACGGCAGCACCTTCCATGCAGTAAAGATTGTTTCGCGTAATACGACCGTGTTAAGCGTAGTCACAATCAAGCCCGAACCTACCATAGCGATTAACAACCGGGGAATTTGCCCTTTTCGTGCGTCATGAAGAAACTTTTTTGGCATAAAGAAATCTGCTGCTAACAAAAGGATACCAAGAGCAGCACTTCCAATGACTCCTGCTGTTACGAAAGTGATGTAGGTTGCCAGATTTCCCGATGGGTCTTTCGTGTCAATTGTCCTTATAATAAGCATTTTGCTGACAAGGTGCATATTGTCTTTGATGTTTCCTTTCTGTTTATGGTCGTAAAATCCGGCATCAATACCATCGGTAGACAGAAACGCAATATTACAAATACCTACCAACAATAAGAACGTGGAACATACTGCGACTGCAATTCTCATTTTCTTACTGTCCTTGTTTCGCAGAATAGCCCATAATGCTCCCCTGATAAATCCACCGGCAGCTACGACCAGCGTCATGAGGGGGATATAGGTGCCTACAGGCTTCAATAAATAGCCTAAAAAGTCAGAAAGCCCGGACACAACAGCGCCATACACAGGCCCAAATAAAAGAGATGGCATGATGGAGAAAATGCCGGAGACCCCAACACTCATTCCGTTTTGTCCAAACATGGGTATGTAAAAAGAAAATGTTGTTTTCAAAACGAGTGAAATACTAAGGAATACCGCAGATATCGTGATACGGCGCACATATAAAGATGAATCTTTCAATTTAACTTCTCCCTTCTTAATAGAACGTGTTATAGAAAGTTTACTGTTAAATTGACTTGCTAAGTTGTGACCATCAAATACACCTCCTGTTATGCAGCACAGCTACATAACAAGAGGCATACTAATACACCGCTTCTCCTTATGTAGCAGCGGGATGCGAACCTTGTACCGTAAGCCTGCAAAGGCTTTTCGTCCCTCTGACAACTCCCCGTTCAGAAGGCACTTCAAATCAGTGATTTACGCACAAAGTCCTACTCTGCTCTTGACTTATAATTCTTTCTGAATGAAAATCAAGGTACTCAGAAAACAATAAAAAGGGCCCACCAATCCAAGCATCATGCCCAGACGGTCGGCCTCCCAAAACGCTATACTTCCTGTGGTTAATCCCACTTCCGTCAGTCGTACAGCATATTTATATTATCACTACTTGTTAATATTGTCAATTTCAACTTCGGGCCAAGTTGGAGGTATTGACAAAGTCAATTATTTTTTACTGCACTGCATAACGATGTATTTTTACACAAAAAGCAAACACAAGAAAAATCGCTCTTGCATTTGCTTTTCTTAAATTCTCTATGGATTTTGCAAGCCAATGTGAATAATTTATTGGCTCGCTATCGTAATATAATGCAGTTAAGAACGTATACAAATTTTCTATAAAGGCAATTAATTACTAAATGAACTAAAAGCATTGGACAACAGTCAAGTCCGAGTGTGGCATGAAAGATATTCGGCCCCTGAGAAGGAGTTTTCTGCCTGATCATTTCCGTCACAGACAAGAGCTCTGCCGCGTAAGTTCAATCGTATAGCTATGGCACAAAAGCCTAAGGCTTTATATGTCAATATTCCAGGCTTATAAATCACAATAAGGCTTATCAGAGCAAGGGGACCGTTTTTCTGCATTCTTCAATTTCTTCCCTTGACGGCATAGCCGGGATGGCTCCTTTTTTCACGGTGGTCAGGCTGCCTGCCGCATTGGCAAAGTCAACAATGTCTTCCAACTCATCCTTTGACAGTTCCCGAAGCTGTCCAACTGATTTTCCTTTCAGCCGGTAATGAACCGCCCCCAAGAAAGCATCCCCGGCGCCGGTCGTGTCTACCGTCTTCACATCGTAGGTGTGCAGCTGTCCAAAGGCGTTTTTATTCCGGTAAAAGGCTCCTTCCGGGCCCAGTGAAACCAGCACCAGCGATATGCCCAGTTCCAGCAGTTTCCCGGAACCTTTTAGCAGGTTGCTCTCTCCGGTTAGCAATTCCAGCTCCTCCTGGGAAACTTTAACAAGATCCGCCATGCACACACCCTGCTTCATCTGGACCTTTGCGTCTTCCGTATCCTCCCACAGCAGGGGGCGAAAGTTAGGGTCAAAGCTGACAAGCTTTCCCATCTGCCTGGCGCAGGCCACCGCTTCAAATGTCGCGGCCCGGCTGGGGTCGCCGGTCATCGAAACCGAACCGAAATGGAAGATTGCGCAGTCCTCGATGACGTTTTTACAAAGTTCCTCCGGTGACAGCATCAAATCCGCGCCCGGATTCCGGTAAAAGCTAAACGTCCGGTCACCATGACTATCTAGCTGTACGAATGCCAGCGTTGTCGGGACTCGCTCGTCTGCGACCAGACTTGAGACATCAATCCGGCTGTCCGCCAGAGTCTGCCTCAGAAATTCCCCGAAAGCATCCCGGCCAACCTTACCAATAAAAGCGGTTTCCCCGCCCAGCCGGGCGTTCATTGCCAGCACGTTGGCGGGCGCCCCTCCAGGGTTTCGTGCGAAAAGTTCCATGCCCTGCTCATTTTTTCCGTTTGGCGTGAAATCGATCAACAGTTCTCCGACCGCGGTTACATCAAACCTCAATTCCGGCACACTCCTTTACAACTTTTGACAGAACTCAACTTTTTCCATATTGGGGCCTTCCACTGTAAAAAACCGTACCCCTCGTTCCCAAAAAGGCAGCGACTGAATTTCAGTGTCGAGCAGTTTCAGTCCGGCCGCTTTTGTCATTGAAAAAGCGGATTCAATGTCGTTCACATCCAAAGCAATATGATCAATGGCACCTGCCCTCCCTACGGCGCAGTGATTTTCATAGGTTTCAATCATCAGGTTTCCCAGCTTTAAAAAAGCGACTCGCTCATGGGCGGCCTCGTTGACCGCTTCCAGTACAGATTCAAAACCCAGCGCATGATAGAAGTCAGCTGTCCGGTCGAGATTATTCGTCGGAATCCCAATATGCTGGAGTCCGGTCAGTAAAGACGAAACTGTCATTTTATATTCCTCCTGTTTTATAAGGTCAGAAACAGGTATAAGCCCCATCTACAAGAACATCGCTGCCGGTCGTATAGGTGGCGGCAGGGCTCGCCAGATAAAGCACCGCAGGAACCAGCGCCTCGGGGTCGCCCATCTCATGAGTAGGCATCAGCGGTGTCCAGGCATCCTTCAGTTCTTGTTCTACATCTGCCGACATCGGGGTCGCAATGTAGCCGGGACTCAGGCTGTTGACGCGGATACCGTAACCTGCCCATTCCATTGCAAGAGACTTCGTCAGATGGATGACTCCGGCTTTGGATGCATTGTAAGACGCCTGCCACTGGGGAATGTTGACAATCGTGCCCGACATGGAAGCCATATTGATGATGTTGCCCCTGATTTCCTTTTCAATCATCATACGGCCTACAGCGCGCGCCATGATATATTCGCCGGTCAGGTTAATGTCGATCACTTCCCGCCACTCCGCAATGGACGCGTTCAGGGTATCCTTATGGATGCAGATACCGGCGTTGTTGAACAGGATATCCACTTTTCCGGAGCGCTTCTCAATCTCCGCCAACACGGTGTCCACCTGCTTCTCGTCAGTGACATCTGCTTTCAGGTCATATGCTTTTCCGCCGTCCCGCAGGATTTTATCCACTGTTTCCTGCGCCCCGGAACGGCTGAGAATCACAACCTCCGCGCCCGCCCGCGCGAACCCGTGCGCAATCACCTGGCCGATCCCGCGCCCGCCGCCTGTTACGATTGCTGTTTTACCAGTCAGCCCAAATAATTTTTCCAAATACTGCATCGCTCAAAACTCCTTCGCCTATCTAAATTGATTTCACTTTTCGCCTTTTTTGCAAACAGTCAAAGCCAACTGCCAACAACAGAACCGAGCCCTTGACGACCATCTGAATATAGGAACTGGCGTTCATCAGCACCATGCCGTTGTTGAGCACACCGAGAATAATCACACCCGCTACCACATTGCTGATTTTTCCAAATCCGCCGCTGACACTGACGCCGCCCAGAACCACCGCTGTCAGGACATCAAATTCAAACCCCTTGCCCGCTACCGGCTGTCCGGAGTTTGTCCTCGAAAGCATCACAATCCCTGCCAGGCCGGCAATAAACCCGGACAGCGTGTATGCCATGCAGTGCACCATTTTTACATTGATGCCCGAGAGCTTCGATGCCTCCTCATTTCCGCCCACCGCATAAAAGTACCTTCCGAAATAGGTCATATTCAGGATGAACGCGCCGGTCAGCAGAACGATCACCATAATAATGACCGGAACCGGAATAGGCCCGACATACCCCTGACCGATAAACGCAAAGGACTCCGGAAAGCCGAAAATGGGAACACCGCCTGAAATAATGTAAGCAAGCCCCTCCAGAATGGTCATCGTGCTGAGCGTTACAATCAGCGGAGGCATATGAATATTTGCAATCACCCAGCCATTCAGGAATCCTACCGCAGTGCTTACCAGCAAAGCCGCCAGAATCGAAAGCACCGGGCTTGCTCCGGCGTTTACCATCAGCCATGCGGTGATGATATTCGCCAGCGTAATCTGTGAACCGATGGACAAATCAATCCCGCCCAGCAGCAGTGCAAAGGTCATTCCTACCGCCGCAATGCCGAGGGTGGAAATCTGCCGAGCCACATTAAAAAGATTGCTGGGATGAAGAAATGCTTTGGATGCGATGGAGAAAAAAATAATTAGGACCAGAAGGACCAGATAGATTCCATACCTTTTTAAACCTTCCGTCAGTTGTTTCATGAGGCAGCCCCGCTTTCATTTTTCGATGCATATCTCATAATCAATTCCTGGCTAAAGGATTCCTTTGGAACTTCCCCGCTCAAGTGGCCTTCCGAGAGCACGATGATCCGGTCCGACATGCCCATGACCTCCTCCAGTTCCGAAGAGATCAAAAGGATGGTTTTCCCGTTTTCCGCCAGTTGGTTGATCAGCTTGTAAATTTCATATTTCGCACCCACGTCAATACCGCGGGTAGGTTCGTCAAGAATAATCAGTTCCGGCTGCGCAGCCAGCCATTTTGCCACAATTACCTTTTGTTGGTTGCCGCCGCTTAAATTTCTAACCTTCTGCTCCAGGCTGGGGGTTTTGATCCGGATTTCTTTTTGATAGACTTCCGCAATCTGCCGTTCCTTCCTTTTGTTCACCACAGACATTCTTGAAATCTGCGGCAGGATAGCCAGGCTGATATTTCCCTTAATATCAATGTCCAGAAGCGCGCCCTGCCGTTTGCGGTCCTCCGGGACAAGTGCGATCCCATGGTTAATGGCTGCCCTCGGAGACTTGGGACGAATTTCCTGCCCTTTGAAGAACAGTTTCCCTTCGGTGATGGGAACCGCCCCGAAAATCAACTGCGCCAGTTCCGTCCTCCCTGCACCGATAAGCCCCGCAAATCCCAGAATTTCTCCCCTGTGCACTTTAAATGAAATATCCTTCAGCCCGTTCCCGGACAGGTGCCGCGCCTCCATAAGAACCTCGTCCTTAATCACCGTCTGCCGGGGCGGGTAGGTCTCTGTCTGTTCCCGGCCCACCATCAGCGTTACCAGCTCACCCACGTCAGAGTCAGCCGTAATCAGTGTTTTAACCTTTTCACCGTCGCGCATGACGGTGATCCGGTCCGACAGCCGGAAGATTTCTTCCAGCCGGTGGGAAATATAAATAATCGTAACGCCCTGTTCTTTTAAACGGTCCACCATGGCAAACATATATTCCACTTCCGCTGTGGTTAAGGGGGCCGAGGGTTCATCCATGATCAGTATCTTTGCATTTTGTGAGATAGCCTTGGCAATTTCCACAATCTGCTGATACCCGACGGTCAGATCCTTAATCAAAGCAGCCGGGTCAATATTGATCCCAAGTTGGCGGAAAATTTTTGCGGATGCATCCATCATTGCCTTGCGGTCTATCAGAACGCCTTTCCGGATAGCCTTGCCAAGAAATATATTTTCCGCAACCGTCATTTCTCCCACCAGGTTGAACTCCTGATAAATAACCGCAATCCCATTTTCTTCCGCAAGCTTCGGGGTCATTGCCGGGAATGATCTCCCGTCGACGACAATCTCCCCCTTGTCCGGAACCACCGCTCCCGTACAGGTCTTAATGAGTGTGGATTTCCCGGCACCGTTTTCTCCGATCAGGGCATGGATTTCTCCCCGTCGGACTTCCAGCGTAATATCATGCAGAGCCACCACGCCGGGATAGGTTTTTGTAATATGTTTCAGTTCCAGGATGTTTTCCGCAGCATCCATCATGATTCCTCCTGTTGAATATAAAGCAGGAGGAAATCCCCCTGCCTTATATCCCAAGTATTTGTCCGCACACAGTTCTGTGATTGAATCATCGGTGAAGCATCCGCATCCTATTGGGCGGTGTAGTACTGGCTGAGATTATCCTGATTTACGAGGAAGGTATCCCTGTAGATTTTCTTTTCAACAGATTCTCCGTTAAGCAGCTTTTGTGCCCAGCTGAAAATTTCCGCCGCGATGGCTTTTCCGTCGCCGGTGATCATCACCGACCCGCGATTGGATTCATCATTGGCCATTGCCGCCATTTCCTCCTGCGTGCAGTCCGCCGCAAACACACCGAAGTCATCGGTCAGTTTTCCTGACGCTTTTACCGCCTCATTAGCTCCTGTAGCGCCGCCCCCGCCGATGCACGCGATCACCTTGAGGTCGGGATGCGCCTGCAGGATCGTTTCTGTGGCATCCATCCCCTGCGTTGCTGTGATTGCGCTGGCCGTAGCAACGATTTTTGCGTCGGGGGCCTGTTCCTTGATGGCATCCTCAATCCCTTTGCCGCGTTCCACCAGGATTTCCAGCTGCGGATAATTTAAAACGGCTACTTCTGCGGACCCTCCGCACTGGCCGTTGATCCAGTCTGCGGCGGCGGCTCCAATTTTTTTGCCCAGATCATAGTTATCGATCAGCCAGCAGATGTCCGCGTTCTGAATATCTTCATCCCAGCAAAACACCTTGATTCCGGCGTCCATCGCCTGTTTAAGCGCATTGTCGATAGCGGTTGCCTCGGCCGGCTGGATAATAATGCAGTCCACACCGCTGGAGATAAAATTCTCAATCTGTGTGATCTGCGTGGAGGCATTGCTTTTGCACTCCAGATATGTAAGCGTCCCGCCCGCATCTTTTACCATTTTGTCGAGGTTTTCACAGGTGCTGGCAAAAATCTGGTTGGTCAGTTCGTTGACTGTCATGCCGATTGTGAACCCGTCCTTGGACGCTGAGGCATCAGCGCTTTGCGCTGTACTTCCCGTGGACTCCGAGCCGGCAGGCACTTGGGCACTCCCCGAACTGCAGCCCGCCATTGAACCAAGCGATAAAACCGCGCAGAGTAAAATTGACACAAGTTTTCTTTTCATATTCTTCTCTCCTTCTTTATTTGCAGATCTTTACGACCGCTTTTACAATGTTCGCTTTGTCAGCAATGCTCCTGTCCATGGCGTTCTGAATGTCGTCAAAATCGAATACGTCGGTGACAATGCCCTTGAGGTTTACCTTTCCGGCAGCTACCGCCTCAATCGCAATGGGATAGATATGGCGGTAACGGAATACCGTTTTAAAAGTCAGCTCTTTATCCAGCGCCAAGCTCATAGGCAGCGTCATCTCACCGGATTTGCTGTAACCTACCAGCACAATGGTCGCGCCCTTTTTCGTGAAAGAAATGGCCTGACGGGTGGCAAGTTCGACGCCCGCCGTCTCGATAGCCAGATCGCACCCCATGCCGCCGGTCAATTCCAGCACCTTTTGAACGGTATCCCCTTCCCTGCCATTGATCACACCGTCCGCGCCAAGCTCCAGCGCCTTGTCCAGACGCTTCTGCATGATGTCCACGACATAGACCTTCGAGACACCCTCGGCTTTCAGCGCCATCATCGAAACCAGGCCAATGCAGCCCGCGCCCATGACAACGGCGGTCTGCCCGGCGTGGGCCCCGCCCTGATTCGCGGCATGGAATCCCACCGCCAGCGGTTCAATCAGCGCGCCTTCCAAAGTGCCCACGTTATCCGGCAGCTTAAAACAAAGGTCCGCTTCATGAGCCACATACTCCTGGAATACGCCGTCCACCGGCGGAGTGGCGAAAAAGATAACATCCGGGCAGAGGTTGTATTCGCCTTTCCTGCAAAATTCACAGTGGCCGCAGGTTTTTCCCGGTTCCAGCGCAACCCGGTCACCCGCCTTCAAATGGGTTACTTTCCTGCCGGCTTCCACCACTGTCCCCCCGGGTTCGTGCCCCAGAACAAAGGGCGGCTTCACCACATAATTCCCGATGGCGCCGGTCTCATAGTAATGCATATCGCTGCCGCAGATACCCACATACTCCAGTTTCACCAATACCTCGTTGTCCCCCGGGATAGGGATATCGCGCTCTGCATAACCCATTTTGCCGATTCCGTTCATGACCGCTACTTTCATTTTCCCTTCCATGTCCCTGCCTCCTTCATTTATCTATGCTTTTATGAAGCATTTGCCCTCCTTTCTTTCCGTCTAATTGATTTACACTTTTATAAAATATTTATTAAAGTAGCTATACAATAAACCTGCCGGCTTTAAAAGTCAACAGGTCTGTAACAACTTTGTAAAAGAAAGCAAACGGAGAATGCGTCGTTTGTGTAAAAAGCTGAGAAACTACAGATAAAAATGGGCTCATACAGCCAAGTGTGAGCCCATTTTTCATGTATTAAAGCTGACCGATAAACTGTTCAATCTGTAAGAGCGCGGCTCCTACCGCAGAAGCTTCCAGTTTATAACGGCAGACCCTGAGGTAAGTGGCGTCCGGTTCAAAGGTATTTCGCTTTGCTAATCTTTTCCGAAGGTCTTCGGCGAACTCCTCCAGATAGCCGCCCACATACCCGCCAACAATCACATCGCAGTCAAAGGTCATCCGCAAATTATTGACCTCGACCGAAAGCCAGTCCAGATATTTCTCCCAAACGGAACACAAAACTGTGTCCCCCGCACGTACCCGTTCGAAAAAGACAGCCAAGTTCCCATCCGTATGGTTGGAGAGCACTTTTGCCGAACAGTAAGTATCGAGGCACCCCCGCTTCCCACAGTAACAAAGTTTGCCATCCGGCTCGAGCGTATGGTGTCCAAACTCACCGCTGCGCTGATTATCCCCCATGTAAAGCGATCCGTCCAAAAGGATAGCGCCGCCGACGCTGTTGCTGAGCGAAAGATACACCGTGTCCCGCTTGTCTTCCTGATTGCGCAGCTCGGCAAATCCGGCCGCATTGGCATCGTTGATAAAAACGCAGTGCCAAGGAATATGGCGGCTAAAGGCCGACGTGGGGACGTCTCTGAGCCCAATCGCATGGGAACGCGCTAAAAGTTTTCCCGATTCGTCTACAATTCCCGGCAGGGAAATTCCTACGCCCAAAATTTTTTCCCGTGGAATACAGGATTCCATGATGAAGTGATCAACCACTTCGCCAAGGAATTGAAAATAGGAGTCCTCCATGGAAAACGGCTTTTGCATGCGTGAATACCGCACAAGCCCGCCGGCCAAATCTACAAGCACAATACTGACATGGTTCTGGGTAATATCCAGCCCAACCGCAAGATGCGCGTCTCTGACAGGTGCAAAAGCGCGGGCCTTGCGCCCTCCGGTCGATTCAAATGCCCCGACCTCTTCCACCAGGCCGAGCACCAGCAGTTCCTTGACATTTTGCAGTACCGTCGGCCAGCTGATGTCAAGTTTTGCCGCAAGCTCACGCTGAGAAATACGGTCACAGGAGAAAATACTGCGCATCGTATTTGTCCGGTTAATTCTTTTAACATCTATATTGCTCGCCCGGGAGATTTTCATAACATTCCATTCCTTAAAAAGATTTATAAAGTATTTATTATTATGATACCTTTCTATGGAATAAATAGCAAGAGTGTTTTTTAATTTTTCATTTCGTCAAGGTAACAGAAACAATGTTTTCCTTCACCACAGGAATTACATTTGCTTGGTTTAAACTATTTTATCTATTCTTTACTTCGACGTTATAATTGTAAAACTTCTTAGTGCTATCTTTATTTTAATAGAAAAATTGCACAAAATAATGAAAGAATATCTTCCTAACCTCATTTGTAACAGATATACTACCGGAAAGGCAGTAAAGATAAATACATATGATAATTGATATCAAAAAAGAACTGGATGATATTATTCGCAAAAAACAGATTAAAATTGTTTTTCAACCAATTATATCCCTGCGGGATGGGAGTATATTGGGGCATGAAGCACTTAGCAGAATAACCAGCAAAAGCGCTATAAGCAATCCGGAAATGCTGTTCGCTGCCGCTCAGACTTATAAACGTCTGTGGGAACTCGAACAGCTTTGCAGAACAACCGCACTGGAAACCGCATTCAAATTTATGGATCCTCCATACAGTAAGAAACTGTTTCTCAATGTAAATCCTCATGTTATGCACGATGATCATTTTAAAAAGGGCTTTACCAGTGAATTTTTGAAACAATATCACATTACTTCTGATAATATTATCTTTGAAATCACTGAAAAAAGCATGGTAATGGATACAGCCGGATTTCAGCAGACGATCAACCACTATAAAAATCAGAACTACAAAATTGCAATTGATGATGCCGGTGCAGGATACTCCGGGCTGAACCTCATCAGCGATGTAAATCCAAATTATATCAAGCTGGATATGAATCTGATTCGGGGAATCCATGAAGACAGCTTGAAATACGCACTTGTCAAAGGAATGGCAGAACTCTCCAAGGCTTCTGGAATTGCGCTGATCGCAGAAGGCATTGAAACTTATGAAGAACTGCAAACCGTTACAGATCTGGGCGTACAATATGGGCAAGGGTATTTCATTCAGAGGCCAGATGAGAACATACATGAAATCGGCAAGGAGGTCTTGCTGGTGCTCGAAGAAATTAATCAGATCAAAAGTAATTCGGCCCCCAACAGTTTATCCAGCACATGTATCAAAGGCCTGTGTACTTATACGAGTATTGTTTTGCCAAACGAAAAAGTATCCCACGTATATGATATTTTCAGGCAAGACGCAAACTGCTTTGGGTTATGTGTGATTGAAAATCAAAAACCTGTCGGGATTGTTACACGGGAGAAGCTCGCGCTTCAGTTAAGCGGCCACTATGGATTTACGCTGCACCAAAATAAATCCATCTGCTCGCTTATGGACCAGCAATTCTTATGCGTGGATTGCAGGACACCTGTGAGTGAAGTTTCTTCAAAAGCAATGTCCCGCTCCAGTGACCGCCTTTATGATTTTATTGTGGTTACGGAAAACGGAAAATACCTGGGAACCGTTACAATAAAGGACTTGCTGCAAAAAGCCAGCGAAATTGAGGTCACAATGGCAAAACATCAAAATCCGCTTTCCGGACTTCCCGGGAATCTGATTATTGAGCAAAAGCTGAAGCAGTGTGTGGAAAGTACTCAGGAATACGGAATAGCCTACTTTGACATTGATAATTTTAAAGCGTATAACGATGTTTACGGTTTTGAAAACGGTGATTCAATCATCCAGTACCTGGCAAAAGCGCTCAAGCAAAATTTACCTGTCGATGATTTCGTCGGGCATGTCGGCGGGGATGATTTTGTGGTAATTTTCTATCATGAAACTTCGCAGGCTTTTTCACAGAAGGTCGTAACTCAGTTTGAAAAATTCGTTTTGACCCGTTATAATCAGGATGATCTGAAAAGAGGCTATATTACCGCCGTCAGCCGCAGCGGCAATATCGAAAAGTATCCGTTGATGACGTTAACCTGCGTCGCGGTAAACAGCTGTGAGCATCAATTTACCGATGTGTTTACCTTAACCGAACTGTTGGCCAATTTAAAAAAAAGGGAGAAACAGCGGAAAACTCTTGCCGCTTCTTCCCTTTCCCATTTTGACTGACCGTCATAAAGTTCCGTCGTATTCGAAGATTGGAAACAACAGACAGGCAGCCGCGCTCTGTTCTATATTTCACAATGATTTTACCTGGCTATGATGCTGTTTATAGTTTGACATCATACACTGTAGCCAAAGGGGTGAGTCTATGAATACAGAGTCGCATATTTTAATGGGGAAATTTTTGTGCGGATATGTGGGCAGCCACTACGGAATTCCATTGAATCAAAGGAGTTTTGTCCTGGGCAATGTTTTACCGGATTACTGCCCGTCCTTTTTGACAAGTCCGCATTATCTGAAGAACAATAGCTCTTACGTTCAACATGTGATCCGCGCCGTTACACCTCTGACTTCGTCCGCATGCAATGACAAAAAACGTTCCCGGCTTCTGGGGATCCTTTGCCATTTCTATGCGGACTTTTTTTGTTTCGCGCATAACAGCGGTTTTACGGGCGGTCTGTACGAGCACATCGCATATGAAAAAGAGCTGTACCATTTCTTCCGGGAAAATTTTCAGCAGATTGTTCCCATCCGTTTTGTGTCGCGCCCCATCCCGGGTGCCCGGCCGGAAGAGATTTACCGGCAGTTTGAAAGCCTGCATTCCAGCTACCTTTTGTCGCGTCCGTCCTTGGGAAACGACCTGCTCTACGCCATGATGGCCTGCATCGACGCGATAGTTTTGACCTGCGGGTGTACAGCTGCGGAAATTACGCAGACAAATCTCCACCAATCTCATAAACTGCAGGTTGTGTGACACGGAAAGGAGAACCAAATTGCGCATTGCATTTTTTACAGATACTTTTTATCCCCAGATCAACGGCGTTTCCAATACGCTGTCCTATTTGAGCCGTTATCTGCAGGACAATCAGGTAGAACATCTTTTTTTCACCCCTGATTACGGCTTCGATACTGCCGAATGCGCGGATCTGCCGGTCGTGCGGTTCAAGGGGTTCCGCCCGGTGATTTATCCGGAATGCCGGCTTGCGTTTGTGCCGCTGGAGAGAATGACCCGCCTTCTTGCGGATTTTGCTCCGGACGTAGTCCATATCGTCACGGAGCTGGGCATCGGCCTTTCCGGATTGCGCGCGGCAAGCGTCCTGAATATCCCGATCATCATGTCTTACCACACCAATTTCGATAAATATTTACAGTTTTATCATCTTACGCATTTCAGCCAGGCTTTGTGGTCTTATATGAAATGGTTTCACAGCTTTGCACAGGTAAATCTCTGCCCTTCCCGCGACACGATGCGGTCCGTACAGCAGCATGGATTCACAAACACGAGTATCTGGTCCCGCGGAATTGATCTTGAGCGGTTCCACCCTTCCCATTTCTCCGCTGCGCTGAGGGAACAATACGGGGCACGGGATAAAACCGTCTTTTTATATGTCGGACGTATTTCCGCGGAAAAGGGACTTGATGTACTGATGCAGAGCATCCGCAGCGTCAATGAAACACACGGCAAACAGGTACAATTCTGGATAACGGGTGACGGCCCTCTTTTGAACGAACTGGCGGCACAGGAACTGCCGAATGTGATGTTTACAGGGGAAAAACGGGGCGAGGAGTTGGTGCAGATCTACGCGAGCGCCGACGCGTTTGTGTTCCCATCCGGGACTGAAACATTTGGAAACGTTGTGCTGGAGGCGATGGCAAGCGGGCTGCCGGTCATCTGCACGGATTCAGGCGGAGTCACCGACTATACAGTTCCCGATGAAAATGCCCTGGTGTGCCGCTACAGGGACCCGGCAAGCCTGTCCGGGGCCATCCTCGAATTGCTGGATCCCAGCCTGCGGAGCCGGATTCGTTCGCAGGCGCTGCGTACGGCAAAGAGCAGAAGCTGGGACGCTATTTTTGAAAACCTGATGCGGCATTATACAGCGGCTCAGGCAGCTTTACCCCTCCGCCGGACAGCCAATTAAGGACGGGGCTGGTATGATTACAAAACGGAAGCTCTTGGCCCGGCTTAACGCCGGATTCTATTCTGTACTGATTAGCATCGGAGAAGGAGGCGTTATGAAAATAGCAGTTGTGGGAACAGGTTATGTAGGGCTGGTGACAGCGGTGTGTCTGGCACATTGGGGCCACACGGTGACCTGCGTCGAGTCAAATTCTCAAAAGCTCTCCCTTTTAAAATCCGGGCAATCCCCCATTTTTGAAAAGGACGTAGAGAAATTCATGTGGCTCTATGCCGACCGGCTTGTCTATACAGACAGCTGCCGGGAGGCATGTGTGGATGCGCAGGTCGTTTTTATCTGCGTGGGAACGCCCGAACGGGAGGATGGCTATGCAAATCTGAAGCATGTTTTTAAAGCCGCCGAACAGGTTGCCGACAATGTGAGCAGCGATTGCGTCTGTGTAGTAAAATCCACGGTTCCCATCGGCACAAACCGAAAGCTGGAACGCTTGTTTTCGTCTAAGGTACGGAATGGATGCACGGTTGAGGTCGCCTCCAATCCCGAATTTTTGTCGCAGGGAACCGCCGTATACGATTTTTTGTTTGGGCCTCGCGTTGTCATTGGCGTGGCAAGCACGCGCAGCGAGGAAGTCCTGAAAAATGTGTATGCCAATTATACCGGGCCAATCATCGTGACCGACCGGCAGACGGCTGAAATGATCAAGTATGCGTCCAACAATTTTTTGGCGCTGAAAATCTCCTATATTAACGAGATCGCCAACCTGTGTGAACGCGTGGGTGCGGATGTGGAAACCGTTTCCCTTGGGATGGGAATGGACAGCCGTATCGGAAAACAGTTTTTGCGCGCGGGCATCGGTTACGGTGGCTCCTGTTTCCCCAAAGATACTAAAGCACTTCATTGGCTGGCAAAATACCATGATTATGAGATCAAAACAGTAAAAGCGGCAATTGAAGTGAATGAAAACCAAAAGATGCTGCTTTTCAAAAAAGCACACAGATATTATCAAAACCTCGAAGGCCTGACAGTCGCCGTACTGGGGGTTACCTTCAAGCCGGATACCGACGATTTGCGGGACGCTCCATCGCTGCAAAATATCGCGCTTCTGCTGGAAGCGGGCGCACATGTCCGCGTGTGGGATCCATCCGGATATGATTCTTTAAAAATCCTTTTTCCCCATTCGCTTGACTGCTGCGATACCATCCCAGAGGCAATCAGTAACGCGGAGCTATGTATGATTATGACCGAATGGAAGCAGATCCGGGAGTTTGCCCCGGCTGAATACGCGAAACATATGAAAGCACCGGTGGTGATCGACGGGCGCAACTGCTACAGCCCGGAATCTGTAAAAAATGCTGGGATTGTCTATGACAGCATCGGCAGGCCCCGCATTCTGCCTATCGTGGAACCTGCTTCGGCAGAGAGTACGCAAACCACACTGGTTTGCCGTTCATTTCCCGCAGTTCTTTCTGTTTCAACAGATCATTCGCATCTTTACTGACCCTCCGGCCAAACAGCTATAGTTCGCCGGATTTTTGATTTCTTCCTTTCAATTGGTTCCGTTTTTTGAACAATTTATATAGTTTTCCAGCAGTTACATTTGCATATTTATATTTAAAATGCTACAATACAGTTGTCAGATAGATCAGGTATCAAAAGGGGGTTTCGTGATGGATATTCAAGCTTTAATCGATCTGCTGATTAAACTCGCGGGACAGTGCAAATAATCAGAAGCCATTTTCACGCGGCTCTCGCCATTCGGCGGGGGCTGCTCTTTTGTTCCGCCGGTTCTGAAAGAGACTGTCAGAAAATTGATTACCACCGCGCTTTCGGCCACAATAACCGATAAAAACGAGATGTTATTGGTTATATTTTCTACTGGCCTTATGGTATAATAGCCGTAGAGTGGCTGTTCGGAGCGATACGCTCGCAAAAGCTCGCCCCCGCCCTGATGGGCCGATGATACCACTGCGTGCTTTGCACTTGTGGTATAGTAGCCTGGGAAGTCTGAAGATCATAGAAAATCCGGACATAAGCAGGAGATGAGGCATTTATGACGATTGAACAGCTTGAATTTTTGATAGCAGTTGCCAAATGCCGCCAGTTTACAGCTGCAGCCAATGAGCTTTATATTTCTCAATCTTCCCTTTCCAAACAGATTTCAGCGCTGGAAAAAGAACTCGGCATCAAGCTGTTAGTAAGGAATACCCGCAATTTTTCCCTGACCCCCGCCGGAGAGGAAGTATTGGAAAAGGCCGGGCAAATTATGGCTGAATACGAGAATCTCACTCAAAAAGTTGCTTCTTTCCGGCGTCCTCATGGAGAAATAGTCGCGATTGGTGCCGTGCCCATATTAAATCATTACGGTATTACCGAAAAACTGCTGCGCTTCCGCAAGGAAAACCCCCTTATCTCTATCAAAGTGACAGAAACAGTGACGGCCGACATTTTTGAAATGCTGGATCGTCAGGAAATCGATATTGGCATTATCCGCACCCCCTATCTTCATGACAGTTGTTATGACATCCTGCCAATCCTGAAAGATGAACATATCCTGCTGGTCAGCGACCGCCACCCGCTGGCAAGCAGCAAGGAAGTCGGCATAGAACAGGTGGCTGACGACCACTTTATGCTCATGGATACGGACCCCTATTATACACGTTTCTATTTGAAGATTCTGCGGGACGGCGGGATCCACCCCATCATCGAATACACGAAAATGCGCCTGGAAACCATTAAAGTTTGTGTTATGGAAAATACCTGTATTTCTTTGATGATGCACAGGGTTGCCGACTACCATAAAATGTCAGGAACACAGGTATTGCGTATAAAAGACCACCCGTTTCTTTATTTGGCTATGGTCACGAAAAAAGGAGCCAGGCTCTCTGCCGAAAGCCAAATGCTCCAGAATTTTTTATATCAAAAATAAAGGCCTGCACCAGTTTTAAAAAAGATAAAACATCCTTTCTGTTTTTGATGGTTTGAACACGTACCATCTGACAGAAAGGATGTTTTTTGTTTACGCTTGCACCTCACCGCACAGCGGATGGCTTTATCGGACTCAGCTACTTGTTAAAGCCACCTTTTTTATTGACACACTACGATTATTTCACCGGACATTCAAACAGGACCGCACCTTGTGCCAACAACGACTGCTGCAATTCCGAAACATCCTGCTCCATCCGGCGGGGTGAGATGCCCTCTTTTACGCATAATGCGGCAGCAGTACCGGCAGCCTGGCCGGTAACCATCGTCTGGTGCAAGTAGCGCAGGTATGCGGGCCGGTCGGTAGAAATACACTTGCCGGCTGCCAGCAGATTGTCTACCTCCCGCGGCACCAGGCAGCGATAGGGAATGTCATAGGAACCGCCGTCTTTCGGGTAAGCCATATCGGTCTTATAGGTCACACAGGCGTTCAATGTATCCATAGTGGACACATGGTAAGCGCCCGCCTTAAAAGAACTCTTGCCGATGGTGTCTTCAAATTGTCTGCATTCAGCCACATCCTCTCTGGTCAGGACATAGTCCCCCACGATACGCGGGCCCTCGCGCAGACGAAGCTCGGTGCAAACCTTCGTGATATAGGCGTTCCTGAAGCCGGGCACATAGTTCTTGAAGAAACGCCATGCAATGAGATTCTGCTTGCGGCACTCTATCATACAGCGGGTCAGATCCCAGGCATCGGTGGGCAGCGTGTGATCCCATTGGGAGGAGTGCTGAAAATGCGCCTGAATGTGCCCGCCCTCTTTGGGAGTCAGGAAGAACCCGGCACCGGAATAGGGATGCCAGTCACCATTTTTGAAAGCCATATCCCGCAGCTCGTAGAAGCCCATCAGCTCGCCCAGTTCGGTAATATCATGGCATTTTTCATACATGTTGATAATATCTTCCTGCGTGTTGGCCCACTCAAAGGGAAAAACCAGCTGGCGGAATGAGAACTGATCAGGATGTGACCGGATATAGGTAAGCAGTTCTTCCCAATCAACGCCGTCCACGGTAAAGGCCAGCGTATGAGGCTGGATCTCATCCCGGCCGACGCACTCCATTTCACAGCCTGCATGGGCGGACACATAGCCCTCTCCGGTGCAGTCGATGACAATTTTGCCTTTGATTTCATTGCGTCCGTTGGCGTTTTCAACCACAATACCTGTTACAGTATTTTCTTCTTTGGTGACGCCGACCACGAGCGTATCCAGCAGCAGCTGCACGCCTTCTTCTTCCATCATTTCAAACATCAGCATGGTCCACCATTCCGGATCTACGTAGGAGAAGGTATACCCTGCTTTTTCACGAACCGGATACCGCAGATGCGGGAGCGCATGTCCTGTTTGGAACAGGCGCTGGTAAGTCTCTTCCACGATGCCGCCTATATCGCGTTTCCCCTGAGGATTGAACAGACGGGCATAAGCAAATCCCGGAGGGCCGGAAAGGCTCATCTGCCCTCCCATGGTGCCGGTACGCTCTACCAGCAGGGTTTTCGCGCCGCCCCGGGCCGCGGAAATAGCTGCGGCAACACCCGAAGTACCGGCTCCACAGATGATCACATCATAGGTTGTATCATAACTCATAATGGAACTCCTCCAATAAACAAATTTAAATGAATCCCCGCTCGAAATATAAATCAGCTGACAGCAACTTTCTTAGCTTGATGCCGCTCATACATTTTAGCAAAAGAAAGACGCATATCGGGGAAAAGCAGAACAGTCAGCAGCACAACCCCACCCAGATTGATAAAGAGATGGGTTGGCCACAAAATGATTGCAGAAACTGCGCAGAGCAATATGCGGCGCGGCATGGAGACCTTTTTTTGCCAATAGCCGGAAAGAGCAATGCATACGCTGAAAATAGCATAGGCACACAGTAAAAAGTTAAGTGCGATCATACCCGGTGCGCCAACCATGATCAGGGCAGGCTCAAAGCAAAATACAAACGGCACAATATATGCCGCAATCGCCAACCGGAAAGCCGTGGTTCCCACCTTGGTCGGATTGGCTCCCGCCAGCGGCGCAGCCGCAAAGCAGGATACCGCTACCGGGGGTGTGATGTTGGAAATGACTGAAAAATAGAACACAAATAAATGGGCCGCCATGGCAGGAATCCCAAATTCGATGAGAGAAGGGGCCACTAAGATGGCCACTAACGAGTAGGCTGCAACGGAAGGCATCCCCATTCCCAGCACCAGAGACGCCAGCGCGGCACAGATCAGAAGCAGCAAAACGTTGCTCTGCCCCAGACTTGTCAGCGCCAGACTTAAGTTGAACGCCAGCCCGGAAGCATTAATGCAGCCGACTACGATACCTGCCATCGCCATCACAATACCGATGCCGATCATCAGGTCGCCGCACTCCCTTAAAGCGCCAATAAACTGCTTCAGGAAGTGGGTCCGGTTCTCTTTTTTCACAGCCAGGCAGGGCAGCGCTACAACGCTTGCAATAATCGCCGAAATGGCGGCTGGCAGGCCAAGGTTAAACATGCAAATCAGCAGTACCACAATCGGCGGAATAATGAACCAGCCATTGCTCCAGGCGTCCTTGGGTTTGGGAAGTTGTTCGCGGGGTATCATCTTTAGCTTCATTTTCCCCGCTTCCATATGTACCTGTACAAAAGTGGCCAAGTAAAAAAGAATGGCTGGAAACAGCGCTGCCATGGCTACCTTGGAATAGGAAACACCCAGTGTTTCAGCAATAATGAATGCCGCAATACCCATGACCGGCGGCATAATCTGACCACCGGAAGAAGCCACAGCCTCCACTGCGCCCGCCATATGCGGAGGATATCCGGCTTCTTTCATCATGGGGATGGTAACACTGCCGGTGAGCAGAACGTTTGACATGGGCGCGCCGGTAATGGTACCCACCAGACTGGAGGCTACCACCGCCGTTTTCGCACTGCCGCCCTGGGCTTTTCCGCAAAACAGCAGCGCGAAATCAATGAAGGATTTTCCGCCGCCGTAATGCAGCAGGACCTGCCCGAAGAAAATGAAAGCGACACCCACCGTAGCCCCGAAGCTGAGCATATACATCAGACTGTTGGGGTCCACATAGATATAGCTGACCATCTTCGGCAGCGTAAACGGGCGGCTATGCAGAATACCCGGTAAAAATTCTCCGAATTTTGTGATAAGCAAAAAAACGATACACACAAGCATCAGCGAAATGCCCATGGAACGGCGCAGGCCTTCCAGCACCAGCAGAATCGCAATGATGCCAAAGATCGTGCGTGCCGTGGTGGCCACCCCCATGTTCACAGCAATAGACGGGTAAGCAGCTGTAATGTACAGGCCGGCGGCAAGGGACAGAACGGCTAAAACCAAATCCACGGCTGTAAAGTCGGCCCCCTTTTTATAGGGGTTGGATACAAAGGTACCAAACAAAATCATGGCCAGGTAAATGCCCAAATATTGCTCGGTATACATGGAGAGTCGAAAGTAGGACGGTATATCAATGATGATCATAAGGCCAATAATCGCAATGGCCGGGAAGGAATACCAGCGTACCCTTTCAAAAAGCTTGTTAAACATAATATACCTCTTATCTCTCAATCAGAATTGGCAGGACGAACGGTAAACCCGAGCATCCGGCTCGAATAGAGACTATTTTGGCAGAAGGTCATACGCCCAACAGCGCTGCCTGAGTAGCTTCCGCAGCATCGGTCCAAAGGCCGACTTCCTTATAGAATTTTATTGCTCCGTCATGATAAGGAACACTGAAATGTTCAATCACAAAGTTCTTAGGAATCCATTCCGTGCCCCAGGCATGCACGTCAGCCAGCTCTGCATAATTCTCATAAATGGCCTTCATAATTGTGTAAACATCATCTTCACTCAACTTTGTGGAAACGCCCATCTGGATCGGATAAGTGGTAAGCACCGTATCCTCCTTCACTGTACCGCCGGCAGAGCAGACACGCGCCACAGCGCCGGGAACATATTGGTCAAGGACTGCCTGAATGTTTTCCGGCACGCCATTGGCAATGTCGGCAGGTTTCAGATCACCTAAAGGCAAAACCCGGATGCCGATGGACTCATCCAGCTGAACCGAGGAAGGAGTGGTATTGGACCCGGTAAAGATCGCATCTACCCGGCGCTCCTGCAATGCGCGCTGAGCGCTGGAAAGATCAGCCAACGGCACGGCAACACAGTCATCGATGGAAAGGCCAACAGCCGCCAGCGCAGCGTCAACAAGATTTACCGTGAGCTTATTCCCGCCGTACTCATAGCCGATACGTTTCCCCTTAAGATCTTTCGCCTGTGTAATGCCTGAACTCTCCAGAACAGTCATCGTGCAGTGATTGGACCAGTTTCCACTCAGCAGCAGACGTGTCTCATCATAAGGTTCGGTGTAATTGACGGTTCCGCTGTAAGCCCAGTACATATCCATAGAGGAGACGATTTCAAGGGTGATGGTGCCATCCCGCAGCTCCGGCATCCAGGCATCCGGGCCCGCATACGGAAGAATGGTCGCCTGAATAGGAGTATTTTCAGTTATGATCTTGGCAATACCGGTTCCCAGCGCGTAGTAGGAAGTTCCCACGGCCTGAGATGCAATATTTACGCTCTTTACCAATGTGGATGCCCCACTGGAAGTTGATTGGCTGCCCTCAGAGTTGCCGGCATCCGTATTACTGTCGGAAGGAAGCGGTTTGGAGGAGCTGCATCCGCCTAGGCAAACAACTAGCATTGAAAGCATGATACTGTGGGCGATCACTTTTTTGATCATAAAAAGGCCTCCTTTAATAATCTTTGTTGTTCATCCCATTGTTGCAAAGCCGAACTGAACAATCCGGCTTTTCCATGCCGAGTGATGGTTGGCGAAAAAACCTGCCTGCCACTTTCCTACTTTAGAAAGACATTTACGCAATCCTGCCTTGTTTCATCTTCCAATCAAAAGCGTCGCAATGCAATCATTGAAAACAGGAAACTGCAATATTGTGGTTTCAGTCTATCATGCTGACTTCCAGGAAAGCAATTCATTTTTAGCTTTTATTTAGTTTAAAATGGAATAAATTAAAAACAATTTTAAATTAATTTAGTATCTATTCACAAGATAGTCC
The DNA here is from genome assembly GCF_900186535.1 of Marasmitruncus massiliensis. Classification (GTDB taxonomy): domain Bacteria; phylum Bacillota; class Clostridia; order Oscillospirales; family Ruminococcaceae; genus Anaerotruncus; species Anaerotruncus massiliensis_A. Next base: position 849,585 of record NZ_FYDE01000004.1, on the reverse strand, counting down.
CTCTCCAAAACAGCTTTAGATCCGAAATGAAGAAGCCATTCTTTCAATTATTCTGTTTTGGCATAAGCCGTTCAGTAAAGTGAATTGAAAAATGAATCCGCTCGATTTAGGATAAAAGTAGCAAAAGCGTCGCACCGCAAACCATGAACATGAATAGGAACGAAGCTGTTAAGTAAAGGAGACGAGAAACATATGAATAAGCAACTGAATGCGCTGCTGGATCCCCGCGGTTATCAGGAACGAGAAGTAATCCAGCTGGCCAAGCGCCCCACCCTGGAAGAGCTTCAAAAGGGAAAAATCCTGTTTTATAACAACACAAAACTCGGGTTCTGCAATTACTATACAGTGTTTGATCAGATCAAAAAGCACTTTACCGAGCTGGGTATTACCAATTTTGTGGAGTATACGGAAACTGTCCGCGGCAAAAATTCCGAAAAACTGTACGAATACGCATCCATGCTGGCCCAGGAGAAGCCCACTGCCGCTATAGTTGCTTTTGGCGATATGGGTACCTCTTCTTCCACCACTGTGGTAACCATTGCGCTGGAGAAGCTGGGCATCCCGGCTGTGTATATGACAGCCCCTCCGGGAACCGGTATCACCGAAGGGGTAGGCGTTTACCGCGCTGGAAACCTGTGCCTGTGTTCGGTGGATATCTACCAGGCCAGTACCGTAGAAGAGGTCGCGGCTCAAGTAGACCTGAAATGGGATTATATCCTCCATTCTCTGACAACCAACGGCGAAGAACTCAAAAAACTCGCTTACATCGACCTGAAGATGGATAAAGTTGCGCCTGCCAAAGATGGCTATCTGCCTTTCCTGCCGGAGTACCGCGAGGAAAAATCGACAGAACCCGGCGCTTATATGGAAGAAATCAACGATTACTTTAATGCCGAACATATCAGCGATGGCCTGCCTATTATTCCGCCAACCAACCGGCGCTATGAAAAAATGATGGAATACTGCCCTTGGGATGAAAACCTGAAACTGGTTGATCCATCCGGCCCCAGCGGCAAGGAAATCACCGTCAAAGACGTTGCAATTGCCGCTATTATGGCGGGCTGCACTCCAAAATCCATACCGGTACTCGTAGCGGCTTTTAAGGCGCTCAACAGCCCGCTTTACAACTTCAACCAGTCGGTCACCACCTCACATCCCGGCGGCAACCTCTGCATTGTATCCGGCCCCATTGCCCAGGAAATCGGCGTTTCGGGCAAACAGGGCTGCCAGGGGCCCGGCTGGCCGGCCAATGCTACGATCGGCCGCGCCATCAACCTGGTTCTGATGAATGTGCTCCGCACTGTCCCCGGCGTATGCGATCTGGACTGCATCGCTTCTCAGGCTGAATTCACCTACTGCTTTGCCGAGGAACCGGAGCTGGCACAGTGGAACATGATCAACGAGGATCGCTTTGATTCCGATACGACTACGGTCTATCTGCTCAAAGCGGAGCCGCTGCATGACATTATCGACTTCCTGAGCCTCGACGGCCACGATCTTCTGGACACGATCACCCATTGCTGCACCACGCTGGGTTCCAATAACGCCTACATGCCCGGGCCGCTGGTAGTCTGCTTTACCCCCGACCATGCCATGATGCTGAAAAAAGCCGGCTACACCAAAGAGATGATTCAGGAACACATTCATACCTATGTGTATCATGAAGTTCCCATGGTACGCAACCGCGGCCTGGTACCGGTGCGTCCAAAAGAATGGGCCAACCGCCATCCATTACCCGTTACCCGTTTCCCAAAAGACGTAGAGGTTGTGACGATCGGCGGACGCGGCGGCCATTCCGGCGTTATCCTGCCCTGGGCGCTGCACAGTGAAGGCTGTGTAGAGGCTCTCCGACTGCCAAACGGTGAAACTGCCAGATCCATTGAGAACTTTAAACGGGTATAGAAGTACAACCCGACTGATCAAAGGAGGAATTTCCTATGAACGGATACGATATTAAATATGATGTAATCGTCTGTGGCGCCGGTACATCCGGCGTGGCCGCGGCAATCGCCGCGGCAAGAACCGGCGCGAAAACCCTGCTGGTGGAGCGTACCGGTACCATGGGAGGGCAGATGAGCCTTTCCGGCCCTCCGGGATTCGCTTATGCCCGCCTGTTCAACCCCCAGGGCAAACGAGATGTGGGCGGCATTGTGGAGGAAACCCACCGGCGTTTGCTGAAGACGGGACACGCCCTGCCCCATCAGCGCTACCCCTTCCGCGAAAAAGCGGGGTTCACCTTCTCTTACGTCGACCCCGAATGGTGGACCATGCTGATGTTCGAAATGATGGATGAAGAAGGCGTGCAGCTGCTGCTGGACACCCTGGTGGTCGGTGTCATTAAAGAGGAGGATACTGTGACCGGCATCGTGGTTGAGAATGCCAACGGGCGCAATGAAATCCAAGGCAAAATCGTCATCGACTGCACCGGAGAGGGCTATGTCTCCGCCCAGGCCGGCTGCGAAATGGGCTGCGTCGGCCGGGACGAAATCCAGCCTCATACGCTGGCTTTCACTGTGGATGGCGTTGACTGGGAGAAACTGCTGACCTACGTCCGGTCGCATCCCGAACAGTTCTCATTTAAGCAGCTGCTCAATCCTTACACCGACGGCACGCACGAGGCTATCATGGATGTTTACAGCAAATGCCACGATATTACCGAGCTTGGCGAACTGATGGGCTTCTACGAATTACGCAATGTGGCCATGAAAAACGGAGATTGGCATCCCTATTCCGGAGTAGGCTTTTTCCTGACCCCGAGAGAAGGCGGCCACATTCAGGCTCACTTCCAGCATTCCTCCCAATGGGACCACTCCCTGCCCACCGACGCCTGGGATCTGACCCGCTGCATGGTGGAATGCCGCAAGCAGAACCTGATTGCCTGGAGATTCTTTAAGAATTATGTGCCCGGCTTCAAGAACGCCTATATTACAAAGGTCTGCACAGAACTTCGTCTGCGCGAGGGCCCGCGCATCGTGGGGGACTATGTCCTGACCAGAGAGGATGTGGCCGAATGCAGGCAGTTTGCCGACACCATCGGCAAGAGCTCCTTTAAAGCGGGCGGATATCATGTGACCAATGTCAATACGCTGAATGTAAATGTTGACGACCCGCGCATGTCCTGGCCCAAGGACGGCGGATCTTATGACATTCCCTATCGCTGCCTGGTTCCGCAGAAGGTTAATAACCTGCTGGCTGCCGGCAAGTGTGTTTCCACCGACCGGCCCGCATATCTGCGCTACCTGCACCAGACGATGGTTACCGGCCAGGCTGCCGGTACCGCCGCCGGGCTGTGTATTCAAAAAGGCGTCACCCCACGTGCGCTGGAACAGGATGTCGCTCAGCTGCAGCAGATGCTGCTGGATCAGGGTGCCGTGCTGTTTGAGTGCCCCGAACGCTAAAAGTCCTGCATAAAAATACAGGGGCCGCTTTCCAGTTGTGAAAGCGGCCCCTGTACTGGAACGGCTCCAGTCAAAAGCTCTGTGGATATATGGTTTTCTTCCGAAAGTAGGTTGTCAAAAAGCTGATCAGAGCCTGGCAGGCTGGGTTGGGATCTTCCCGTCGCAAGACAGCGCAAAGGGTCAGCCGCAGTGGTTCTTGCAACAAAACAATGTGCGCTTCCGGCAAAAAAGCAGCCTGCGCTACCTCACGCATCATCAGTGATACCCAGCCCTTTTGCAAAATACACTGCTTGATGGAGTCCATCTTCATATTCGATAGGTGCAGTGTCACATCGGGAAGCATCAACTCAATCTGTTGGATATGGTGTGCCGCCACCACAGGGTCGGAATTAAGCTGTACGAAGGTTTCTCCCATTGCCTCTGCCAAAGAAATACGTTCCCGCCGAACAAAGGGATGATCCGATGATGTCACCAGCACCTGTTCATCATCCACCAGCGGTATCACCAGCATGCTGCCGGAATCGTATTCCAAAGGATATGCAAGGCGAACGATTCCTATATCCAGTGAACAAGCGGCCAACCGGCTTAAAATATAGCTCGTTTTCGTCTCTGCTATTTCAACACTGAACTCGGGATGCAGCGTTTCGAACTTCAGGAGAGCGTGGGTAATACCGTAAATGCTCAGAACCGGAACCCCGCCCAGCTTTATCACTCCTTGCGCACTTTGTTCAACCAGAGCGGCACAATTTTTCATTTCCTGGTATTTCCCCACGATAGAAAGCACATGGGGCAGAATTTGTTCCCCTGCTTCTGAAAGACAAATATGCCGGGTATTTCGCACAAACAGTTCAATACCCAGTTCTTTTTCCAACGAAATGATTTGCTTGGAAAGCGATGACTGGGAGATGAACAGCTCATTGGCAGCAGTGGTAAAGCTTCCGTATTGATGGATCGCCGTGAAAAATACCAGTTGCTGAAGTGTCAAGGCAGGCTCCTCCTTCATGGATCATTCGCACCACAGTTAGATATTCGAAAAGTAATCATGGTCTGGACAGATAGGGGAAGCCAGCCTGCTTTGCACGCTGCCCATCGTACAGAGCAATCAACAATGGAAAAGGTTGTGAATGGATGTCAAGTAAAAAGCAAATCATCGGACTTATGACAGGAATTGCAGCGGCGTTATCGCTCTATTTCGTCCCGCTGAACGGGCTCTCCCATCAGGGGCAGGCCTGTCTGGCTCTGACCGTTATGACCGTAATCCTCTGGGCCTTCCAGGTGGCTCAGGCCGGATATATCTCCGGCCTGCTTCTGGCTCTGTTTGTCATTCTCAAAGTGGCTGAGCCTTCGGTGGTATTCTATTCCTGGACCGGAACCACAATGTACCTCATTATCGGAGCCTACTTAATCGCCTCAGCAGTCAAAAACTCCGGATTGGGCGAACGGATTGCCTACTGGTTCATTGTCAGGTTTATGCATTCTTACCGGAGCGTCATCGTATCCATATTCTGCATGACCTTCGTGTTGAGCATCATCATCCCCCACCCCTGGCCCCGGGCATTTTTAATCATGTCTGTCATGACGGAGGTAATCCAAAACGCAAAAATATCACGCCGGGACGCCATTTCCATCGGCTTTACGGTGTTTGCGGCTTCTGTGCCTATTTCCACCATCTTTTTGACCGGTGACAGCACCATCAATCCGCTTGTGGTTCAGTATGCCGGAGTGGAGCTGGGGTGGTTCGGCTGGCTGAAGATTATGGGGCTCCCGTGCGCTGTGGCTGCCGTCCTCACCTGCATTGCCATTCTACTCGTATTCCGGCCCAGCCAGCCTATTACGATTGACAAAAAAGCAGCCCAAAAGAAATTGGCGGATATGGGAAGGCTGACGAAAAAAGAGTTCCGTGCCATCTTCTGGCTTTTCCTTGCAGTGCTCCTATGGGTGACCGACAGTCTGCACGGAATCGATATCGGCTGGATAACCCTGCTGATTGCTATGCTCATGTCCATGCCCGGCATAGGCGGGCTGCTTACCGCAAAGTCCTGGGGCGAAGTCCCGGTCCATGTTTTGCTGTTTATCACGGCAGCAATATCGATAGGCAAAGTGGGCGCGGTCACCGGCATGAATCATTGGATTGCCACGACACTGCTCCCGTCTTCAGCCCCTTCCAATCTCTTCCTATTCGCTGCATTTGTGGGGCTGGTTTCAATCATGATCCACATGCTTTTGGGCAGTGTCATTGCCGTTATGGGGGTAGCGGTCCCTGCATTTTTAACCTATACAGCGGGCATGTCCATCAATCCGCTGGTGCCCGCCTTATGGGCACTGACAGCGATTGTTCTGCACTACGTTTTCCCTTTCCAGAATATGAGTATTCTGGTGGGAATGGGAGAAGAAAACGGCCTGTATACTCAAAAGGAAAGCATTCGGTTCAGCATCCCGCTTTTCATAATCGCGTTTTTCACCATTGCGGTTGAAGTGCTCTGGTGGATGCTGCTGGGACTTATCTAACAAAACGGCCCGCCACATCTACCGGCAGGTTTTAATTACTACAGCTATTATACATGAACTGCGCCGCTAAGGCAATTGTGGGCAATTCATAAAAATTTGCCCATGCGGTCGGTTATAAGACTGTTAAAAAAGCCTGATATTGTAACACGTTTTAATTTCTCAAAAAAGAACCTGCATAGACATGCTGCCTATGCAGGTTCTTTGCAGAAAAATGCAGGGTTCAAACCTATGCGCCGATCATGGACTGTTACAACACATTCAGTCCTGAAAATCGTCTTTTGACGTTTCTTTTGCGTCCTCCCGACCGGCATCCAGATAATTGTACAGGGTAAATTTAGAAATCCCGTAAAATTCGGAAGCACGATCAACCGATTTTTTAATCAGGAACGCTCCCTTTTGATCCAAATAGCGTACAGCCGCAATTTTATCTTCCTTAGTCATCATCGCGACAGGCTTTCCAATCACATTGAGTGTATCCTGCATTAATACATCCAGGAGTTCATCGACATTTGAAGTAAACACTTCCCTTGTCGAATCCTCACCGCCGAGGCTGGCAAGATATTGAATGCTGCGCTGAGCCATAATCAGATCTGTAACATCGAAATTGATACAGATACTTCCAACAACAGTGCCTCTTGCATTTTTAATGTACTTGGAGGAAGAGCGGAGAACGCGGCCGTTCCTGGTATGGTTGATATAATTGTAGCGGTCGTCTCCTTCGTCCGTTCCCCGCAAGACCTCAAGGCCGATATTGGTGCCCGAGTCGCCAACCTTTCGGTCCGTTACATGCCCGTTTTCAATTGCTACAATTGTACGGTCGTAAGGAAGCGTCAAGTCGTGCAGAACGACTTCGCAGTTGACCCCGAATTCTTTTGCAATGCAGCGAATGATCCCATTCAGAACTTCAAAATTGTCCGATACATAACTCATAAAAATTCCCTTTTAATTAAAATAGTGATAACCGATTTACCGGTTATCACTATTATACCATATTTTGATTGATTGCGTATAAAAATATTATGCTTTTACTACAGCACCGCGTGACTTAACCACGCAAGCCATCTTTTCTTCCTCTGTCATAAGTTCATTTTTGGTACAGAGAGAAACGATGACTTCCACAACCAGGGCAATTAATGTGGCCGGAATCGCGGGACCTGTAAAAATTCCGGTAATGAAAGCCTTAAATGCCGGAATAACAAGAAAAGCAACGCCGAACGCAGTGCCCGAAATGACGGAGGCAATTCCCCCTTGCCATGTTGCGCGCTTCCAGCAGGCTCCCAGCAGCATCGCAATGGAAACACCGGGAATGATTGAACCAATTACATTGCTGATGTATCCCATCACATCCTTGGCAAACAGAGTGGCTAAGAAAGCACCTGCAAGAGTTAATACTGTAGCAATACGCGACCAGAGTGCAACCTTTTTTTCTTCCAGCTGTTTCCCTGTAAAAATCGGATAGATATCCTGAATGAGAATCGTGACTCCGGCAATTGCGTCTGAATCTCCCGAAGACATCGTCGCCGACAAACCGGAAATCATAAACAGTAACCCGAGCACGGGGCCCAGCACGACCGTTGCAATATAAGTAAACGCGAAATCAGGGGTTTCAAGAACAGCAGATGCCCCGTTTTGGGTTGCGATTGTGAAAGCTGCCATACCGATGATCGCCGGGAATAGCGAGAAAATGAGAAGGAGCCATGCCGATCGGTTGAGTGCCTTGGTGGCTGTTTTGTCGTCTTTGGATGTGTAAATACGCATCCTGTAGGTAGGTGTGCCCAAGCAGGGAATGGCAATCGAGAAGATCAAGGAAAAAACAGCCATGCCTCCCATAGAATTTATCCCGTAGAAGCTTAAATTTCCACCCTTCCCTGCTGCCTGAATTGTAGAAGCAATGGCACCCCAGCCGCCGGCGTATGGAATTGCAATTGCAGTAATCGCGAGGAAACCAGCGACCAGGATAATGAGTTGGATCAAGTCGGTCCAGACGACAGCAAGATAGCCGCCGATGATGACATAAACTCCAAATGCTAAAACAGCAATGACTTTTGAAACGGTTAAATCAAGGCCGGTTATGTAAGAAAGATAGGTAGCTCCCCCATTGATATGGTTACCCAGCCACACGATTTCAATGACATACATCATAACGCTCATGACACATTTGACCTTGTAGTTCCCGTTGTAATGATACTGCGCTTCTTCTGCCATTGTGACAAAGTTCTTCGATCTCAATTTTGTCTTCTTTGCAACAGCGACGAGTACCCAGATACCGAGCGCGGCGCCAAGTCCGTAGGCCGAGCCGCCCCAGCCGTTTTTAAACCCGTTCGCGGTTGCACCAATGGAAGAGCCGGTACCGATCAGGGTTGCTCCCATTGTCGCGAAAATCAGAAACAGGGGCATCTGGCCGCCGCCAGTCAGATAGTTCTTTCCACTGGTTTTTCCGCGGGAACACCACCAGCCGATAAAAATCATCAGCAGCACATACCCGATGAAGCCAATAATGAAAAAGGTCGCGTTTGCATTTGCCATTTCTGTTGCCTCCTCATATTCAGTTTTTTATGGTTATTTCTTTGCCGCCCACATCTCAATTTCCACTAAAATACCAGGCAGGAGCTTTGTCTGCACCGCCGTACGCACCGGACGAGGTTCCGGCATGAATTCCTGGTATATTTCGTTCATCACATCCCATTCATCCAGATTTACCATATAAACATTACATTTGAAAACATCTTCCAGCGTACATCCCGCGCTTTCAAGCTGTTTTCGGCAATTTAAAAGGGTGTTCCTTGTCTGGGTAGCAATATCGTTGCCCAGAACCGAGCCGTCATGGCCGATCGACGCCTGACCGGATATGACAATCAGCTTGGAGCATTCAATTTCCAAAACTGGGGAATAAGGGCCGGCAGTCACATGCTGCTGTGCACCCTTTGGGATTTTTTTCGCTGGTTCCATTTTGCATAGCCTCACTATCTTCTTATTTTATAGACGCCGCTTCAGCATGAAAACTCAAGCAGACGTTTAATAATCACATCACTGTCGCCCTCTTCCAGCGACATTGGGTTGATAAAGATACCGTTCAGCCCATCGCTGTTCGCGTAGATGGATGGATTTCCGGCCAGCAGGAAATCGTGCACCTGTTCTGGGGTCATTTTTTCGTCAACAATCTCAAGAAAAACACGTGGAATCGGCTGGCCCGCTTCATTAGGGTAGGAACGGACGGCGTGAAACGTCTTGCTGTCCGTAAACGCTCTTTTAAATTTTTCAACCTGTACTTCGCACCAGTTACCGCGCGCCTGATGGTCAAGGCTTATATATTGCTTGACTGCGGAATAAAGGCCCACCATCTCTTCCCGGCCCACTTTCATCATTCTCCCGATCCCGTAATTTGGGAAACCGATGCTCGAAACGATGTCCATCGGTTCCTTCTTGCCTACCATTAATCCGCTGGCCTGCGGACCTTTTAAATCTTTTCCGCCGCTGAAGAGAGCGATTGCAGCCCCCATTTCAGTGAACTTCCAGAGGTTTTCCACCGGCGGAAGCTGCGCGGCGGCATCAACGATCACTGGAATGTTTTTTTCTCCCGCAATTTGGATTGTTTTGTCCAGGGGAAGATAACCGGGGGCAACCCATCCGCTTTGCGCATAGTAGACGGCAGCGGTATTCTCGTCAATAGCCATCCGCAGGTCTTCTTCCGTAGGCGGGAAAATAATATTCGGGAATGAGAGTTCCCTGTATTGAGTGCCCAGATGCCCAATCACCAGATCATAAGGATTTCTGTGGGCCTTGAACATCACAATGTTGGTTTTGGCGATTTCCTCTTTCGTTATGTAGTAAAATTTCTTTCCCAAGTGCATCTGAATTGCCGCGGCAATGGATAAATAAAGGCCGGTTGCAGCACCGTTGCTTATATAGGCGCTTTCGTTTCGGGTTAGTTTTGCAACCGCAGAGTTGACCGCCTTCTGCAATATGCGAATCTGTACGAAACTGCCGGCGGCATCGGCCATATCGTCCAAAGTCTGTTTGCTCATCTTTGAGCCGCCCAGAACAGTATAGGTGCCTGCGGCATTCAGGATCGTCGGAACACCGAGTTCTTCATAGATACTCATGGCTTTTCTTCTTTCTTTATTGATTATTTTTTTAATTATTAAAATTTTTGTTAGCGTAATTATAGTTTTAATTATAACTAATGTCAATATTATTTTTTTATTTTGTTTAAATAGTCAAAAATTGATGCATTTTTTATCCGTTTTAACAATATTATTTTAATGATTAAAAAAAATGTTGATTTTTGTATAAAACTTTACTATATTAGAGTTATTCTAAAAAGGCGGTGTTAACTATGCTTGAGACTCTGATCAAAAATGCAAGGATTGTTGACGGAAGCGGCGCGGAAGTTTATAGCGCGGATATTGCGATAGAAAGCGGGAAAATCAAAAAAATTACCGCTGAGATCACAGCGGAAGCCAAACAGGTAATCGACGCACAAAAACAGTATGTAACCCCGGGGTTTATTGACATGCATCGTCACAGCGATGCCTTTGTTTTTAAAAAGGGGTTTGGAGAAATTCAGCTCAGGCAGGGCATCACTACCACAATCAACGGAAACTGCGGGCTGAGTATCGTTCCCTGCCCTGAGAAGTGGAAACCGGATATTTTCAGCTATCTGAAACCGATTATCGGTTCCGTGCCACAGGACAGACATTTTGAAAGCTTTTCGGAATATCTGCGGGTACTGGAGCACGAAAAGCTCCCGATCAATTTTGGAATGCACATTGGGAACGGAACTTTGCGGATGGCCGCCAAAGGGTTTGAAAAAGGGAAAATGAGTAAAGAGGAGGTGGCGGTTGCACAGGCATATCTAAATGACGCTCTCAGCAACGGTGCGTTCGGAGTGTCGATGGGCGTTGTTTATATGCCGGAAACGATGTATGATATCGACGGCTTTGTAGAAGTGCTTGAGCCGATCCGGGACAGCAGGATACCGCTGGTAACCCATATCCGCGGGGAGGGCGACCTGCTGGTCAAATCGCTGGAGGAAGTGATCGAAATCGCGCGGCGGCTGCATGTTCCTCTGCATATCAGCCATTACAAATGCGTGGGACGGCATAATTGGGGGCACCTGCTTGCAAAAGCGACCGAACTGCTTGACCGCACGCGCGATACGGGGATGAACATTACCTGCGACGTATATCCATGGACAGCGGGGTCCACCCAGCTTGTCCAGCTGCTGCCGCCTGAATACCTTGAGGGCGGGATGGAAAAGACAATTGAACGCTTAAAAGACCCTCTATTGCGTCGGCAGTGCCGGGAAATTCTGGAGGTTAAGCAGACTCGGTTCGAAAACCTTCTGGCCTCCGTCGGCTGGGAATCTATCATGATCACAACCGTACATACTGCAAAAAATCAGCCATATGTGGGAATGCGGGTCAGCGAAATAGCAAGACTTCAAGGGAAAGATCCTTATGACTGTGCGTTTGATATGCTGGTTGAGGAAGACTGCGACATTTCCATGGTAAACTTTATTGTCTGTGAAGAAGATATCGAAACAATCCTGCAATATCCGTATAGCTGCGTGATCTCGGATTCTATCTATCCCGATGGCGGAATGCCCCATCCGCGTCAGTATGGAACACTTCCCAAGCTTCTCTGCGACTACGTTCGGGACAAACCGCTCCTCACCTTACCGCAGGCAATCCATAAAATCACAGGGGCGCCGGCCGAAGTGCTTTCCATTCCGGAGAAAGGCCTGATCAAGGAAGGTTATGATGCGGATTTATGTGTGTTTGATCTGAATCAGTTACAAAACAACGCGACCTATGTCAATCCGCGCGGACTGGGTACCGGATTCAGCTATGTATTGGTCAACGGGGAAATTGCAAATGACCACGACCGTTTCATTCATACCGGTGCAGGCAAAGTGCTTCGCAGAAAATAGATCATTACTTTTGACGGGATAAGGAAGTGCATTTATGAGTACCATTTTTCAAATTCTAAATGACCGGGTAATTGCAATCCTTCGCGGGCTGCAAGAAGAGCAGATTCTCAAAACCATGGAAGCCCTGCGGGAAGGCGGATTGAATTTGGTTGAAATTACGTTCGACCAGCGCAAAGAAGCGGAAGCAACCGCCGCAATGATGAAAAAGGCCTGTGCGGAGTTTGGCAACTCTATGTGCGTCGGCGCGGGCACAGTGATGACAGAGGAGCAGCTTATTGCGGCAAGGGATGCGGGAGCGCAGTTTATTCTTACCCCGCAGACAGACATCCAAATGATCCGTATGGCGCATGAAATGGGGCTGGTTACGATACCAGGGGCGTTTACGCCTACGGAAATCGCGGCTTGCCATGTCGCAGGGGCAGATATTGTAAAGGTCTTCCCTGCCGGCACTGTCGGACCAGATTATATAAAAGCCGTGCGCGGACCTATGCCTCATATCCGTCTTTCGGCGGTGGGCGGTGTTAACCTTGAAAACATCAGTGACTTTTTTGACGCCGGAGTATGCAGTGTCGGTATCGGCTCTAATATCGTGGACAACGAGGCCATCCGCACAGGTAACTATAAAAAAATTACGGAACTGGCTGCGAAATACAGGAAAAAGGCCGGAAGCGGGGCATCCAAATGATACGTGTTTATTTTGACTCCGGTACGTCGAATACCCGCATTTATCTCATGCAGGACAACCGTACGCTGGATCGTGCATCCCGCGCAGTTGGCTCACGCGATTCGGCGCTGGCCGGAAACCGTGCGGTTTTGATAAGCGCATTGAAAGAACTGTACGACGTACTCCTGGAAAAAAACAAGCTTAAGGATTCCGATATTGATGAAATCTGGATGTCGGGTATGATTTCGTGTCCCAGCGGAATGGTGGAAATTGAACATGTGCCCACGCCTGTTGATTGCGCAGCTCTGTCCAAAAAAGTGGTTGAACATCCTGAAATGGATTATTTCAGACGAAAAATAAAAATTGTCCCCGGGCTTAAAACGATCCCCAGCGGTGTCAGGGCAACTTTAGACACGGTTGCGGGAGTCAACAACGTACGAGGGGAAGAAATCGAGGTCTTTGGCGTATTGCGCCAATATCCTGAACTTCAAAAAGGGAGGGTAATTGTTGTTTTACCGGGGTCCCACACTCAGGTTCTGTTTTTAACCGACGGTGTAATTGACGATATTCTTTCCAATGTAACCGGGGAGTTATATAGTGCTGTTTGTAAGCAAAGCATTATTGGCGCAAGTGTGGAAGGTGAAGGAAATACGCCGCTTGACCCCGAGCAGGTATTGCAGGGAGTCCGGAACGTTGAACAGTATGGGTTCAACCGGGCGTTATATATTGTAAGGTCCATGGAACTGTTTTCCGATTCGACCTTGGCGCAACGCCGCTCCTACCTGGAAGGCGTACTGAATGCCGGAGTCATGCATGGCATCTCCACCATCACCAAAGGCACACCTGCCCACATTGCCGTAGCAGGCAACCGCAGGCAGTACGATATCATCACCGCTGTGAACCCGGCATATCCGCAGTTTACAATTTCTTTAGCCGAGACTTCCCCTGCAGAGCCCTTTTCTGTGGCGGGAATGATCAGTCTGGCAGAGAATTTTTGTTCAGGAGACAAATAGCTTTCACGTCAAGCCCGGGCTCCACTTCTGCCAAATATATGCCTAAATAGCCGTAAACCTGCAATGCAAACTTAAAATACTTGCATTGCAGGTTTACTTATGCAGGAACTTTCCTGAGCTTACGAACAAAAAGATGCTCGTCGCAGCCCGGCCGGTAGATATCCCAAAAGGCTTCCCTTGTCATATTTTCCACCTCTTTGTAATCGCCCTCATTTTCCGGTCGAATAACTGGATTCATCTTTTATTCTCCCCTTCTTTAATAATGACCACATTTCCTTCCTCATGCCGTCTTTCCAGAATGCGCCTCGCTTTTCGATTTTCCACGCTGTCAAATACAATGGAGAAGTCATAGCCCTCCGGGTAGAGCTCGCTGGCTGCTACATGCAGCTTTATGCGTTTATGGCTGATCAGCTTTTTCACGCCCTTTATTTGAACCCCGATTTCTCCCTTCTCATTGGAGCGGGCGTAAACAATTCCGATTTCCTTCTGGGGATAAACCATTACGCTGTCTCCGATGTTGAATTTGCTGCTGCGCGGCTGTGCCGCAGGCGCCGTATCTTTCTGCCTGATGATCTTAGGTGCCATGATGGCCTTGTCGAAAGCAGCGATGCTTTGCGATGATGCCGGCCAACTCTCTTCCTTTAAATTTCCATATGCGGCTTCGTGCGCACGTTTCAGCATTTGCATGGGCATTCCCAGCCTTTGTGCAATATACAGCGCACAGCTCTCGCCGGCCTCACCGATTTCAAGGCGATAAAGCGGCATAAGGCTCTCCTTGTCGAATGCCATATGTGCATTGACCAGCTCCGGCTTATTGGCCGCATATTCTTTTATTTCCGGATAGTGAGTCGTTATGGCAAACAGGCATCCTTTTGCGCAGAGTTCATCCATAACCGCAATTGCAAGACCCATCCCTTCCGCCGGGTCCGTTCCGGAGCCAAGCTCGTCGAGCAGAACAAGGGACTCCTTATTTGCCAGCTTTAATATTTCTATAATGTTTTTCATATGCGATGAAAAGGTAGACAGATTTTCCGCTATACTCTGCCCATCGCCGATATCACACAGGACCAGATTGCGCATGCAGAAACTGCTGTCACCATCTGCTGGGACATGCAGTCCACTCTGCACCATCAGGGAAAGCAACCCGACTGTTTTCAGCGCGACAGTCTTGCCGCCTGTGTTCGGCCCGGTGATAATCACCCCTGAAATTTCATTTCCGGCTTCGAAGTTTAAGGGCACCGCGGATTTTGGATCGAGCAATGGATGCCTCGCGTTTTTAATTTGAATCTTCCTGCCGGTGCTGATACCTACAGGGGATGCTTTCATGGAAATACTCAGTTTTCCTTTAGCAAAGAGGAAATCAAGCGTTTCCATTGTCTCAATATTCAGCTTGATAGCGGGAAGATAGTCACTGATCAGCGCTGTCAGGGTATATAGAATGCGCCTGACTTCACTGTCTTCCTCGATTTTCAGGTTGTAAAGCTCCGCCTCCAGTTTGCTGACGGATACAGGCTCAATAAAGCAGGTTCCTCCGGTATTGGAGATCTCGATCACAGCGCCGGCAACATCGTTCTTGTGTTCGCGCTTTACCGGCAGGGTATAGCGGCCATTTCTGATTGAGACAAAGTCCTCCGAAAACCAGGCTTTGTTTTTCCGCAAAAGGGCGTCAAGCTTTGCCTTCATTTGATCGGTGGTAATCATGATCTGCCGCCGGATATCGCCAAGCTGGGTAGATGCCTTATCGTCCACGACACCGTTTCTGATGCACCGTTCGATTTCGTTTTCGAGCTCCGCAAGTTCGTTGATTGACCCACCGTAGTACGCTATTTTCAAATCTGTTGCCTCAGCTTTCCTGAGATAGGCTTTCATTCTCCGGCAGGACACAAGAAAGGATGAGACATGCGTAATCTGATCGGGCGTCAGCATGGCTTCTATCGCAATCAGGCCAATGACTTTCTGAAGTTCCGACATGGAGGAAAGCGGCGGCGTTCCGATCTGCTCGATCATACGCTTCGCCTGCGTTGTTTCATCCATCCAGCGCCTTACCTCAGTCTCGTTTAATGACGGTTTCAGCGCAAGACAACGTGTTTTCACCGTCTCGGACAGTGCGTTTTCCGCCAGCTTTTCAAGTATTTTATCAAATTCAAGAGTCGTATAATGATTCATTTTGATCTCCTCACAAAAAATAAAATGCCCGCAAAGACATACCGCACCTGTAAAAGTGCAGAATGCTCCCTGCGGACAAAATCTCAATATATAAAAACAACGCGACAAGCACACCTTGCCGCGCATCAATTTATTGAAAAGATTGAAGCAGTCTGTCAGGCATGTCATTCAAAAAGGTAACACAAACAGGGGGTTTACCCCATAATGCCACACCTTTTGCAACTATATTTAGTTGAGAATTACCATAACAGACAGAACCGACATCAATACTCCACCTTTTAAATTTTCTAAATCATAACATTTGACTGGCCCGTTGTCAAGCGCTGTTGCCGGTCTTGATCAATAATAGGCGCCTAAATCAACTTTTCGGACGCGGTTACCGTCTCGTTGTCTTTTGTCTGCGTATTAAGCGGATATTGACAAAGAAAAAACCGAGCCATTATGCATGTGCTCGGTTTTTAGATCTTAGTGTGATTGGAAACTTCGATAATAGTAAAAGAGCTGCTTCTGTTATCATGGAAAACGTTGAAAACAAAAGGATTTCTCTGCCGATGTTCATCCACAACATAATCAAAATGATAATCGTTTGTATCACTGCAATGCTCTTCGCTATTGTTCCGTATTTTTTAATTTCCGCCTCGCTGAGCGGTTTGTTTTTGTCTCCAATTGGTGCGAGTGTGAGCACCACAATTAGGGAAACGATTAAGAATAATATTATGTAATTGTGTAAATATGGTGCCCACACTTTGTAACACAGAATCCATACCCCGAATATTATGTTCGATGCTAAAAAGCATCTCCCATAGCTTCGTTCATGAAAACCTCCAGCATAGATACGCAAAGGGAAAAAGGTAGCGATAAAAAACAAGGTTCCAATGATACAATGAAAAATCAATCCAATCAAGAGGATCGTTCCCCAACTTAAAAAGCGGGCAAACAGGGTTTCATAGGCAAAGACATACAACTCCTTTTCCTGTGCCGGGATCACATGATTGGCAATTGCGTTTTCAGCCAGTTTCTCTGCGGCCGCCCTGTACATTACTTTTTATATTTCAGTAATGCGTCAGGCAATTTGGGCTGATAAAGAATGCTCATGCAATTGGTGTGAAAATTAAGCAAGACTAAGCCCAGGGATAAAAAGGAACACGTTTTTAAGAGATACGCCCAGATTTTCGATTTCATTTTCAGCACTCCTTTTTTTTTAAGAATATCAGATAAATCGCTTAAAATGACAAAATATGCAAAAATAACACGTTTTATTGTCTGACTGACATCTCGTTAACAAAATGTTCATTTTTTAGTGTGCTATTTTTAATCCCTAATGTGATCATTAGCGTGAAAATTCTGTCGCTGTAATCATACAGCACCGTGCCGCCATTGCGCAATACAGCACTTTTTAAGTTCGTAAATCCAAACCCGTGATGTTCTCCCCGTTTGGTTGTTTTTAACCCCTCATCGGATTCTATAATCTTTTCAAACTCATTTTTTGAATTTTCAATATCAATCAAAAGTAAATCATTATGCCTGCTGATGGAAAGTTTTATGTACTTTTTTAGCTGATTATCTATGATACTGCGGCAGGCGGCTATTGCGTTATCCAGAGCATTCCCGAAAATTGCGCAGGTATCGGAATAATTCAAAAAGGCCAGATCACCGTATTTGATGCACAAATTAAGTTCGATGCCGTATTCTTCACACTCTTTCTGCTTTTGATAGACGATCACATTAAAGGCTCTGTTTGTAGACCATGCCGCGGGCTTGGAAACCCTACTGTCAATCGATTGGTTAAGCGTGTTTAAATATTCCTTTAAATCATCATCCCGCCGATCCAGCATTCCTTCAATACTCACAAGATGATGTTTAAAATCATGGGCCAATGCCTCCATATCAAACAAGTATTGTTCCTGTTTTCGGTATGCCTGATCCTGATAATTCTGATATTTCTGGGCCACCTGCAGTTGATTTTTCAATTCGGAATTTTCAATTTTTGTATCATAAATATTAAAAACGATTAAATTGACTAAAAGCAGTCCAAAACAGATTCCGGAAAGCCACAACCCATTAAAAAAGGTGGAAGGAATCCACTGCTCAAAATACAGCAGCAGATATGCCGTATAAAGGCTCACAAATGGCAATGCCAACAAAAATGCAGTGTTTTTGTCAATCTGGTTATGTTTATAATAAAATCGTTTTTGCTGGTAAAAAGTGCTGATGATACGCAATATCATGATTAAAGCAATTCTGCTGATCACAATTGCGATCATTCTGCTCATTGCATTCATAATGATTTGGTTGACAGGCCTATTTAAAAATGCTGACAGAGACAGGCTGGTAATAAAATCAGCAAATACCAGAATCGCCACATAAAAGAAAGAGATGCCTACCTCTGCCATAATGCTGCTGTCAAACAGAAAGTGCAATAAAAGGGTTGCTAAAAGAACGCTCACCACGGTATTTAAGCTCCCGATTCCAAGCTGATTGATACCCAGCAACCCCGCGGAAGCGATCAGCACAGCTAAAAAATTCAGATATCGGCCATGCTTTTTGAGATTCAGATAATTTCTTGAAAACTGCAGCAAAATGGCAAACTCAATGATGCAATGGAACAATTCTGCCCAGACCATACTGTCCCTTCTCCCGATCTGTAATTATTGTGAATGAAAATATTTGTGTAAAGCGGTCATAAATGATTGCAGATATATCCTTGAAATAGGAATTACTTTTCCTGATTTCATAGTAAGCACTTTCATTTTTTCGCGGAAAACATCATCCAGATTCACAACATAGCCTTTCTGGGGATATGCAAATTGATGGGGCGGCAGCCTTTGATAGATACTTTCCAGCGATTCCACAGATTCGAATACCTGATCATCATAATAAATCCTGCGCTTTCTGTTATAAGACTCAATGAGCGATATGCGCTCAATGTCGAAATAATGTACCGCGTCGATACATCTTACCTTTAGAAACAGTTTCGTCCGATTTAATTTTTTGATCAGAGCAGACAGTGCTTCATTCAGCTCTTCCTGTTTAATCGGTTTCACTATATAGCGAAAAACATCCGCGCGATATCCCTGCATTGCATATTCTTCAAGAGATGTTACAATAATAATCGCGCAGTTGTTCCCCTGTTCGCGCAGCATACACGCAACATCAATCCCGTTGACCCCGTTTTCCAGCTTAATATCTAAAAACAAAATATCATAATCGAAAGGAGTGCACAGCAATTCCTGCGAGGATCCAATTTCGATGAATCTAAAAGCCGTATCCACCTGAAAAGAGTAAATGTCCAATTTTTCTTTTAAAAGTTCTCGGTGCATTTTTTCATCGTCACAGATTGCCAAGCAAAGCATAGCTGTCCTCCTTGTACAGAAATTGATAAAGTACCACACACAAAAAAATGTTATTTAACATCAATCGTTTCGATATGTATATAATCAAATTCAAGATAACGTAACAAGAAAAGAAAGCATTCCTTTTACAACAAGACTACTCTGTTTAATATAGCCTTTTTCTTTTGTTAAATCAAGCCATAATTCAATTACGATAAAAATACAGTACGGCCTTTCTTAAAAAAATCTTCTATAGAATACAGCAACCCGGCATGAATTTTTCCATGCCGGGTTTTTGCGTTATAATGGAAAGAAAAGGAATTTGCATCGTCGAAAGGACGTCAAACCACCGGAAAATCAGTTCCTGTCCCCGGCCTCGCTGGCGCAGCGGAGAACTTCCTCCTGAGTAGGCAGGTTTACCGCCTGTGCGGCCGCCTTTTGCGCCTGATCAAGGGTAATTTGCGAAAGCCGCCGTTTGACGCCCGCGATACAGCTTGCGCTCATGCTCAGCTTCCGAATCCCCAAACCGACCAGAAGCACCGCCGCATCGGGATTTCCTCCCAGCTCCCCGCATACCGAGATCGGTTTTCCCGCCTGATTAAACGCGCTGGCCGCCATACCCATAATCCGCAGCATCGCGGGAGACAGGCTGCGGCAGTATTCGCTCACGCCGGGATTCATCCGGTCGGCGGCACAGGTGTACTGGCACAGATCGTTCGTGCCAAGACTTGCAAAATCCACCTCCCCGGCCGCCAAATCCGCGATCAGCGCCACGGAAGGAATTTCGATCATGATCCCAAGCCGGACATCTTTGTCATATGGAATCTGCCGTGCATCCAGTTCCGCTTTCACCTTTACAACCGTTTCCTTTGCCCGGCGGATATCCTCCATACCACCAATCATAGGAAGCATGATCCAGAGTTTTCCAAACACCGATGCCCGCAGGGCGGCACGGATTTGTGTTTCAAAAAGCTCCGGCAGATCGAAACAGAGCCGGATTGCCCGTTTTCCAAGGAACGGGTTTTCCTCCTTCGGAAGCTCCAGATAGGGCAGGCTTTTATCGCCCCCAATATCCAGCGTACGCAAGGTCACAGGCTTGCCGCCCGCTTTTTCCAGCACCCGCTTGTAGGCTTCAAACTGTTCCTCCTCCGTAGGCAGATGGTCGTTCTGCATAAACAGAAATTCCGTACGGAACAGGCCCACAAAATCGCAGTTTTCATATTCCACGTTTTGATCCGATCCGATATTGACGCCGATATCGATTTTTACTCCGTCTTTCGTCAAGGATTCCGCTGTCAGGAAGGCTGCTGTTTCTGCCTGTATCCGGTCGTATTCCGCCTTTTTCGCCTGAAACGCGGCGACCGTTTCCCCGTCCGGACAAATCCTCACTGCGCCCTCAGCAGCGTCCAATATCGCGAGTGCACCGTCGCATAGCACTTTGGTCGCATCGGGTACGCCCAACACAGCCGGGATACCATAGCTTCTTGCAATAATCGCCGAGTGCGAGGTGGGACCGCCGACTTCCGTAATGATTCCTATGACCCTGCTGCGGTCAATGGTCGCCGTGTCGCTGGGCAGGAGATCATGGGCCACCACAATGACCTGCTCCGATAGCAGGGAGAGGTTCCTTTCCGGTTCGCCGTGCAGAATCCGGATCAGCCGGTTGCGGATATCGCGCAGATCCGCGGCCCTTGCAGCGATCAGCGGGTTCTTTACCTTTCCCATAATCCGGATAAATTCAGCAAAGGTTTTATCGACCGCATAGTCGGGCATGGCGCAGTCATTTTCAATTCCCTCGCGGACCATTTCGTCGATTTCCTCATCGCTTAACATGTCGATGTGCGCTGTAAAGATCTTTGCCTTGTCAGCCGCGCCGTCTCTGGTAAACGAATCCGCAATGGCGGTCAGTTCGGCACGTGCGGCCTCTTTCGCAGATTCCCACTCCGCAAGCTTCTGCGTTTTTTCTCCTTTTTCATAATACGCTTCATGCACATCGCAGCTAAAGGCTTTATAAAGATACACCTTCCCGATGGCGATTCCCCCGGAAACCGGATTCCCTTTCAGGAGCATTTGCAGCCCTTCCCTTCCATTGCGTTGTGTGGCCGGCATTATTCGCCGAATCCGGAGTCGATCAGCGCAATGAGGCTGTCCACTGCCTCTTTTTCATCGTCTCCCGCCCCGGTCAGTTCAATTTCTTCGCCGTGCGACAGGCCGAGCGCCAGCAGCCGGATGATGGATTTTGCATTCGCGCTTTCTTCCTCATTTGTGCGCCTTATGTTCAGCTTGCATTGGAATTTCCCGGCCGCGGCAACGAAATCGGCGGCTGGACGGGCGTGCAGTCCAGTCTTGTTTTTGATCGTGGTTGATTTTGCATACATAGCAGTGGGCCCTCCATTCATGATCGTATTTGTTTACTTGCGCGGTCAACGCCAATGGGACAATAAATATTTTTCCGCTTCCGGGCACCATAAACCGTTGCTGGAATCGAGGATGTCCGCAAGCGCAGCAAAGCGGCTGTCTTCCCCGGACAGGGCGCGGAAGTCCTTTGAAGCTGTAAGCGGCATGGAGATATGGTTATAAATCAGTTTTTTTCCGCCGCTGAGCCGTGGCAGCTCCAGAATCGTTTGGGCGGCGCAGTCCAGCCCCCCAATATGGGTGACCATAACGGCCGGATTGATGCGGCCCTGTTCCGACAAAACTAAGGACTCCTTCATATCCTCCGTGTTTCCTCCGGTCGTTCCCATCACATGCGCAGAGTTGTAATGCAGATCGTAGCAGTTGATTTTCCCCATCAGTTGCGTATCAGTGGGACCCGCGAAGAAATTGATGCAGCCGTCACGTCCCAGAATCGCGCTGCCCAGTTCCACCAGGGAACTGATCGGCGCAAAGATAAAGACGTCGTCAAAGCCGCCTCCCGCAAGGGCTTTCAGCTGTCCCGCCGGGTCTTCCATACCGGTAGTGTTTATAAAATGAAGCGCTATACCGGTTTTCTCCCCTTTTGCGGAAAAAATCTGCCGACATTGCTCCAGTCTGGCCTGATCGATATCGGTTATCACCACCACGCCGGGGCGCCGGTCACAGCCAAGGGCGTATTCGACCGCTCCCATTCCCATGGGGCCCGCGCCCGCGAGGATCGCCAGTCTGCCGCCCTCTTTGATTCCCATGCTGTGGCTGTATACCCCCATTTGGGTGTGGTAAGCCGCATGAAAAGCGCCGATACAGCAGGACATCGGTTCCGCCAGGGAAGCCTCGAAATAAGCCTCCCCATGATAGGTAAGGAAGCAGCCGCATTCCATAACCTCCGGCGGCATCACACAGTAGGTGGCGTTTCCGCCGCACCGGCTGTAAGAATATCCCGGCGACCACATTGAGCCTTTGTAATTCAGCGCCGGCTGCATGGTGAATTTGTCACCTTCCCGGAACTGCCCTTTATACTTTGAGCCGACCTGCACAATATTCCCTGCCATTTCATGGCCCATAATGGTGGGGTTATGCGCCACATCCACCGGAACACGCTTGTGCTGCTGGCCCAGAATTGCACATTTATGGGTGGACATACATACGCTGTCCGAAACTACCTCGACCAGGATTTCATCGTCACGGATTTCCCCCAGTTCAAATTCCTCTAAACGCAGATCGCCTGCCCCGTAAAGTCTGACTGCTTTTGTCAGCATATTTTATCCCTCCAATTTTCCGTGATATTCAGACACCCGAACATAGCGGGCGTAAAATTCAATCTCCTCGCGTTCCGGCGGGCTGCTGCCCTCTCTGGTTACCTTCGCGGTGGCGGCACCGACCGCAAGACGCGCGGCCTCCGGCAGGTTCATGCCGGTTTCATGAGCAAATATCATAGCAGCCGTTACCGTATCGCCGGCGCCTACCGTACTTTTTACAGCAACCTCGGGGCCTTTCGCCAGCAGGACGCCATCCGTGCCGGCAAACAGGGCACCCCGCGCGCCCAGCGAAACAACTACGTTTTCCACCCCGTCCCGGCAAAGCGTCTCTGCCGCTGCCGCCAGCGTGGAAATCTCCATATCCGGCAGCCCCAGGAGCTGACAGAGCTCCTCATCGTTCGGCTTAATCAGCCACGGTTTTTCTGCAATCACCTGGCGCAGGCGTTCCCCGTCCAGGTCTGCCGCGACACAAACGCCCCGGCTTTTGAGCCGCTTTGTCCACACCGCGTAAATATTGTCCGGCATCCCCGCCGGAACGCTCCCTGCCAGCAGCACCGTATCGCCGGGAGCCGCCCGTGAGAGCAAAAGGGTTTCAAACTCGGTGACTGCGGCGGCTCCGATTTCCGGCCCCGGCTCGTTCAGGTCGGTATAAGTCCCATTCACCGAGTCCACCACCTTTAGATTGGTGCGTGTTTCCCCGGGAACCCGCACGAAATCGGCTTGAATGCCCATTTCCGCTAAAGACCGCTCTACAAATGTTCCAGCCGTACCGCCTAAAAAGCCCATTGCGACGGAGGTGCCCCCGAGCTTTTGGATTGCCTTTGACGCATTGATCCCCTTTCCCCCCGCGTCCAGCCTGATCCCGCCGATCCGGTTGACATGGTCGACGGAAAACCCGGGCGATATGGCTGTTTTATCCACTGCCGGATTCAGCGTCACCGTGATAATCATAGCGCCTGACCCCCTGTGGAAAGCTTTTGATAGATGTAAGCCGGGTCGGAGGTCGTTTTCATTTCCTGCAGAAGATCCTCCTCCAGCATCATGTTGGCTACCGCTTTCAGGATCGGCAGATGCTCGTCGTTAAGTCCCGCTATGCCGATGACCAGCTGCGCTTTTTCGTCGCCGAACGCAACGCCCTCCGGGAATTGCAGTACCACAAGTCCGGTATTTTGAATGAATTTTTTTGCTTCGCCGACACCGTGCGGGATGGCGACACCGTCGCCGATATAGGTTGTCACCGTATTTTCCCGCAAAATCATTGCTTCAATATATTCCGGCTCGACACTACCGCGTTGTACCAGATATTCACCCGCCATTCGAATCGCCTCGAACCTGTCGTCTGCTTTGAGCCCGATATGGATATCCTCCGGCCTCAGACATTTAAAGCTCTCCACGATCTCCCGGCGTTTTTCTTCTTTTTTTCTGAAAATGGGCATTGCGTTGTCCTCCTATGCTAGCGTTTGGTTATGCTGTGATAAAATGCCGTCAATATCTTTTCCGCTGCCGCGTAACAGTCTACTTTATCGCCTGCGCGCAAGGCGTCTATGAACCATCCTTCCTCCACAACGGCCCGGCTGATGGCGCTGATTGCTTCCAGCGACTGCTTGGGACACTCTTTTGGAGCGACCATCACCAGAATCGTTTTCAGGCGGATTTCCTGCATGTTGTGGGAATGCACAAAACATTTGGGGGTGACAATTCCCAGCCAGAGCCTGTCGACGGCAGCCGAACGGCAGTGCAGCAACATGGTCCGGTTATTTTCCGTGACAGTACTGCCAAACTGCTCCCGCGCGAACAAATCGTTCGCCAGTATACTTTTTTGCTCGGGTGTGGGCGCCATATGCGAGGCGACCTTCTGCACCAGTTCCGCGACGGTTGTGCAGCCGTCGTCCCTCCAGACGAAAAGGTTTCCCAAGATCTGCAGGATGGCGTCAATATACGCTTTTGTCTCGGTGAGCGACGCAGCAAGATTGGATAGTTTAACATATGTCCTTTCCTTCGGCGGTTCCATCTTGCATACCTTGAGGATTTTCCATACGTTGTCCTTTTCGCTGTCGTTTAAAAACGGGGAAACCACGGCGCACGGGATGCTGGAATCCTCGATCGGCACAGTGGAGATAATCATCTCCACACCGTTCTCCTGCAGGCGCTTACAGTCGATGTTAGAGGTGGAAACGCTGTTCACAATCTCAATATCCGGGAACTCGCGGTTCACGCGAAGTGCGAGAAGCTGTGCCGTGACGATTCCGCTGGGGCAGCATACCACCGCGCGGCACCGGCGGATGTAGGAACTGCGGCTGTCCTCCAGCGCAACGCCAAGATGGATGGCGATGTATCCGATCTCCGAATCCGGCACAGGCAGCATGAGCTCATCTTCTATGACAGCGGCACATGTTTTCGCAAGTTCGTAAAGCGAACCATAGTGCGTCTGAATCTCTTTGAGCATGGGATTGCGAATCTGCATATTCATATTCAGGCGTTCTATGGTGGGCACCAGATGGTTCACCAGCGCGTTGTAAAAACCACTATCCGGCTCTATGATAAGACCGGTTTTTGCTTCTGCGATCCGGATAATTTTATCCGCAATGTTTTTTGCTTTTAAAATACTGCGTTCGCTGCCAAACCCGCGCAGCCCCTGAGCAGCCATCAGGATTGCGGTCAGATACTCTACCTCACCTTCCGGTATGGGCGTGCCGCAGTGCTTCTCCAGCTTTTTGACCAACCGGCCTGCCAACTGCCGCGCACCGTCGTCGTTGCTTAAATTCGGAATCGGAACGGTGATGCTCGCGCCATCCCGCACACGGCGCACGATCAGGTATAGATGAATCAGCAGTGCGGTACGGCTGCGGTCGTTGAGGATCAGTTCTTCTTCGCGGTCCGTTTCCTCCAGGGCAAGTTTGACGGCGTCCAGCAAATCAGCTTCAAAAAGCGCACCCAAGGAGGCGGCGGGCTGTCGAAAGGCATGATCGGCAGAGCCGCTCTCCTCCATACAGCCATAGTAAAGGCCCATGAGCGCGCGGCGCCGCTGCCACTCGTCAGCGTCTACATACACGCCTACGCCCGGTTTCCTCACCAGCGCCAGCTTGTTGCTGTTAAACCACTTTTCGCACTTATCCAGATCCGCGCTGATGGTTGCTTCGGTAACGCCAAAATCCTTGGAAAACGAATAAATTTTGTGCGGCTCTCTGTCGGTGAGCAGGGTATACAGAATTCCGGTCATCCGCTCGTTTTGCGAATAAGAAGGCCGCAGCTCCGTATGGTCGGCAATATGCCTGCGCAGGGACTGGCGTTGTTTTGCGTCGCCGCAAAACCGCACACCGTTGGCGCTTTTCTTCTCGATCAGCTTGGAAAAACTGCCAAGGCGTTTTGGGAAAGCGCCCAGGTCACGCTGCACCGTCCGGGTGCTCAGCCCAAGGGAGTCCGCAATGCTTCCCAAGGTGATAAACCCTTCGGTGTCCAGTATCAATTCAAGAATTGCGCGCTGCCGTGTGGTAATTTCCACGGACTCCCCTCCAAATCAAACCCCATCAGGGAGGAAAGCCGCATCAGTGGCTGTCCTCCCTGACGTTATACAGTATTATAGCTTTGCCGTCAGCGACTCAATAAAGGGCGCATAACTCTGCGCGTCCATAAAGTTATCAACCGTAAACAGCTCGGCATGCGGTGCTTTTGCTTTGGCGCGGTCTGCGAGCACCCTCTGGGTCAACACATAGGTGGCGTCGTTCGGTATCTCCTCGATAGCCGAGTGCACAACCTTGATATCCAGCCCCGCTTCATTCAGTTTTTTGCGAAGCATTGTAGCGCCCATCGCGCTGGAGCCCATACCCGCGTCGCAGGCAAATACAACGGTTCCTGTCAGCTTTCTCAACTGGCCTTTGCTCTCCTTTTTCATCGACTGAACGTTTTCCTGGGCAAGCGCAAGATCGGCGTCGGATTCCGTGGAAGCCCTTTTCTTAACAAAGACACAGGCGACCAGGAATGAGACCGCGCAAGAGATCAGTACGCCAAGCAGGGTTTTGAAGAAATCGCCCTTCGGGGTCATGGCAATCAGGGCGAAGATACTGCCCGGAGAAGGCGTGGCAACCAGACCGGCACCGGTAATGGCAAAGGTCAGTACGCCGCATGCGCCTCCCGCGATAACTGCCAGAAGCAGCGCCGGGTTCATGAGGACATAGGGGAAATAGATTTCATGAATACCGCCAAGGAAATGAATGATCGCGGCTCCGGGAGCGGAACTTTTTGCGCCGCCCTTGCCAACCAGCCAGTATGCAAGGATAATGCCCATTCCAGGACCGGGGTTAGTCTCGATCAGGAACATAATCGATTTTCCTGCAGCGGCGGCCTGCTCAATACCAATCGGGCCCATGATGCCGTGGTTAATGGCGTTATTCAGGAACAGGATTTTTGCGGGCTCCACGAAAACAGAGATCAAAGGCAGGAACCCCGCACCGTAAATCCATGACGCGCCGGCTGTGAGGATGGCGGTAATGGCAGAAACAAAGGGGCCGACGAGATAAAAGCCGCAGACGGCAAGCAGCATCCCAATGATGCCTACGGAAAAATTGTTTACCAGCATTTCAAAACCGGCCTTGATTTTGCCTTCCACCGCTTCATCAAATTTTTTAATGATCCAAGCGGCCAGCGGAGCATAAATCATGACACCAAGGAACATGGGGATGCTGGCGCCAACAATGATACCGATACAGGCAATGGTTGCAATGATAGCGCCCCGCGCGCCTCCCACATTTTTACCGGCTGTGTACGCAACCAGCAGTGGGAGCAGATACTTCAGCATGGGGTCGACCAGCGTGGCCAGTTGCTCATTGGGAATCCAGCCTGTGGCAATGAACAGCGCCGTAATAAGCCCCCACGCAACGAATGCCCCGATGTTGGGCATAACCATTGCGCTCAAGCTGCGGCCGACGCGCTGAACAGCGGTTTTTGAACTGCTTTTCTCAAACATAATCGATTACCTCCTCAATTGATGATGTGGCGTCTTGCCTTAAACTCTTTTCACGCCTTACTTAAATTTTATTGATTTTTTATTAAATTGCAAATAAAAGATTCAATAATTTAGGTAAAATATATTAATGACAAAATTATGTTTCCAAGTTTTTGTCTACAATAATCGAAGCACAATACATGGTATCTGTTCGCTTAATCTGCTTGCATAAGGATTACAAGGCGTTTTGGATGGTCTGCGGGCATCCAGCGTTGTTCAATTCCGCCAAAGCTTTTGTGCATTCGTACAAATTTCAGCATCCAGGCAAACTCAGCGTTCTTGTCCCATATGAATGCGTTGCTTTTTCCAGGATCGGTCAAATTAACAGGAAGGACTGTAATTTTTTGAAGAATACTGTTCATTTGTGAAAAATGTTATATTTAACCAGCACGACTATTGCCTATATAACCAAAATCTGCTATATTAAGGTTAGACAAAATACTCCATTAAAGTACACTTTAATGGAGTATTTTTTATTTAGTTAAAAAAAATAAATATTAAACAGATAAAAATTTTTTTTGCATTTATTTAACAAATATGAAAATAAAATAATAGCTTACAAGGTCAAATACAGCCCATGCACCAGTGTGTACTCCAATACATCATAGTCAGGAGGATAAAGCATGCTGTTGCAGAACCGGTCCATCAATTTGGGAAACAAAGATATATTTGATAAAATCTCCTCGAACTTAGTATATAACTGCAATATTGACGTATGTCTGTTAATACTGATTCAGGATTACTACGCGTCCATTTTAGATTCATACAGTACTCCAAAATTTAAAAGCATGGATGCCGATCCGATAGAATCATCCGACCAGAAGCAAATAATTAATTTGATGCGCGAAAAAAAGCGATTAATCATTGCCCGGGACGACGATATGCTGTTTGACAATATAGAATATGAGCATCTGATTACAGGTATATCGCAGGAAATGTATATTCCGATATTTTCGCAGACCAATGGTGATAAAATCATCGGATGCTTTTATTTAGGATGCCGGAAAATGAACAATGCTTTTGATGCTCTGCTGCAAAATGAATATTTCAATAGTGATCTGTCTGTCATCAGTTATGTATTAAATTGTATATACAACAACTGTTTAATAAAAAAAGATTTCTTTTCGTACATGAATATGGCGTGCGAATTTTATAAAAACCACAGTTGCCGTATTAATCATCCGTTTAATGTTGCATATTGGTGCATACTGATTGCAAAACAGATCAAGTTGGATGAAAAATATTATTTTGAACTTTACATTGCCGCAATATTGCACGACATAGGCATGCTGTTGGTCCCACAAAATATAGTAAACAAATCCGGAAAATTAAGTGACAACGAGTTCAGTATTTTGAAGCAGCATACAGTATTCGGGTTCAATATGATAAAAAATCTTAAAGATCATATCGGCTTAAATGATCTGGACGATATTATACGGCATCACCATGAAAGATTTGACGGAACCGGGTACCCTGACGGATTAAAAGCGGAAGATATCCCTTTATTAAGCAGGATTATAGCAGTGGCTGACGCGACTGACGCAATGTTTTCAGACAGAGTATTTCAGTCCTCACTACCTCAGGAAAAAGTGATTGAAGAACTTTCAAAGAACAAAGGAAAACAGTTTGACCCGTATTTAGCAGGCATTATGATCAATATTTTAATCGGGCAGGACGAGGATATAAAATCGATCATAGGACCCATAACGTGGGTGTCCCTGATTATTACAACAAAAAGCAACTGCTACAATTATCAGGGTAATATGATCAATAATGACATAGGTTATGAATTCTATTGCGATGAAGTTGATTTTAAGGATTTTATCGGAGAAAAAAGCAATGAAATTATCGATTGCTCACTGATTGTTGAGAAAAACAATAGGTTCTATGAATACAATGTACTGTTGGGAAAAGTTGACACCGGCTGTATCTTTATTAAAGATATTCAATATAAGCCATCTAACCAATATTATAGCATGTATTGGAATTTAACGGGAGAAGTTCAGGATAATAACCTGCATATATCCGATGCCGCTATCAAGAAAATTGGCGGTAACTTAATCACTTTCTGCTGCATAGAACAAACTCCACTAAATATGAAGCAGATCTATACGCTAAAAGTTCTGTTTGAAAACGGCGAAGCAATCTATGTTCCCGGCAAGAATATCAGAAAGTATCAAAGCGGGAATGACACATTTTATGATTTTGAGTTTAACAACTTAAACGAAACTATACGCGATAGGATCTTTAAGCAATTATTCAACAGACAAACAGAAATACGCCAGTTCATGTTAAAAGCCAGTTATTATTCAGTTGCGAATAATCCAAAATAGTACATAAAATCAAACGTTCCTGCAAGCCTTTCTTTTCAAAAGATACTGTTGTACCACTGTACCGGAAGTAAAAAGCCAGCGCCTAAACGGCGCTGGCTTTTGATGGGTCCGGCAGGAGGACCGAATGGGTTACCCGGCAAGAATATTCTTAAGTATATAAGATTTTTCCTGTGTCATTTCATCCAGTGTCACACTTACGCCTTCCCTGCCGAGCCCGCTCATCTTCCAGCCGCCGAAAGGCTGATCCAGATGGCGGTAATTGCCGGAGCTGTTGATCACCACTCCGCCGCATGCCAGTTTGGAGGCTACCCGTATGGCCCTGTTCATGTTCCTGGTCATTACCCCTCCCTGAAGGCCGTAAATCGTTGCGTTGGCAATTGCAACCGCCTGTTCCTCGTCATCAAATTCAATGATTGGCAATACAGGTCCGAATACCTCCATAGTAGTTGCGATGTCCATATCCAGGGTAACATGGTCCAAAATAGTGGGCTGAAAATAGGAAAGGTCGTATGCTTTCCCTCCGCAAACCAATTCCGCTCCCTGGGAAACCGTCCGTTCCACCTGCTGCTGAATCTCCTGAGCCGCCTTCGGGCTGATTACCGAGCCAAGGTCGGTCTTTTCATCCAGCGGGCTTCCCTGCCGCAGTTTTTCCAGCTTTTGCAGCATGATCCGCAAAAACTCTTTTTTTACGGTACTCTGCACAATAAAGCGCTTGGGGGCGCAGCAGGTCTGTCCGGCGTTCTGAACCCTTCCCTGCACCGCGTCTGCCGCTGCCTGCTCCAAATCGCAGTCCTCAAAAACGATGTACGGGTCATTCCCGCCAAGCTCTAAAAAGACCCGTTTCAGTGTCTCGGCTCCGACTTTTGCAATATGCTGTCCGACTTCGGTGCTCCCGGTAAAGCTGACTGCGTCAATGTCCTTACTGCCGACAAGCAGGTCGCCAACGACTGCGCCTCTTCCGGTAACCAGCTGAAGCACCGGGCCCGGAATCCCGCAGGAATGACAAATCTCCACAATTTTCATGATAGTCAGCGGATTTTCAGTGGCCGGTTTTATGATTACCGCATTGCCTGCGGCCAGCGCGGACGCGGTTTTTTGGGTACAGAGTTCCACCGGATAATTAAACGGCGAGATGCATGCCACGACACCCAGTGGTTCCCTGCGCGTAAAGATAATATCTTTTTCCGTTCCGATTTGATAGTCTGTCAGGGTACGGCCGTAATAGTGATTGGCCATCTCGGCAAATCCGCGGAAGATCTGGGCACAAACACGGATTTCCCCACGCGCCTCGCGGATGATCTTTCCCATTTCCGTGCTGAGACTGACCGCCAATTCCTCCCGCCTGCGGTCTATTTCATCCGCACACGCCATCAGTATCCGGGAGCGCTCATGTACAGGAGTGGACGCCCAGACCCTTTTTCCGGTCTGTGAGGCATCAATTGCTTCCTGCACATCCTCGGAAGTCGCGGCGGGAACGGTGTCAAGGAATTCCTGCGTGGCTGAATTCAAAACATCAATCGTTTTTCCGTCCCTGGAATCAGCCCGCTTTCCATTGATGAACATTTTCAATAAAAATCACCTTTTCTTATTATAAGCTCTAATTAAAACTTGGAATTCGGATCATAGTACTGGTCAATATTCTTTGCGTTTACACTGACAGGCTCAAGGTAAACCACCTTCTGCACGGATTCCCCATCCAGCCATTTCAAAATGGTCTGCAGGGTGAGATCGGCGCATTCAGCGGGATCATTTCTGCCCGTAGCCAGTATCTGCCCGCCTTCTTTGATCATGCGATACATTTCTTTCTGCCCGTCGACGCCCGCGATGATAATGTCGGAACGGTTTGCAGCCTGCACCGCCTGCAGCGCGCCCAGCGCCATATCATCATTTTCCGCAATGATGCAGTTGATGTCCGGCGCCGCCATGAGCATGTCTTCCGCCGCGCTAAGGCCGCCCTCCTGGTTCCAATCGCCCCATCCCTGCGTGAGGATTTCGAAATTGCTCTTGTTGGAGGCGGCAAGCTGCGTTTCCGTAATACCCTTTACGGTTCCCATTCTTCTGGATACGCCCAGTGCATTGCCCTGGTTTCCACTGAGCAGACCGATCCTGATTTTTTCAGAGCCGAAATGCTCCGCAACATCGATTCCCACAAGATTCCCCAGTTCATAGTTATCAGACTGTATCATGGATACATAGTCTGCGGACGGGTCAATCGAGTTATCCATGATAAAAACTGGAATCCCTGCGGCGGTGCATGCCTGTGTAGTAGCAACCGCGCCCTTGGGGTCTTTGGGGTTGATTACAATCACATCGCAGCCCTTGGAAATCAAGTCCTCCACATCGGACTGCTGTTTGCTCATGTCGCCCTGTGCATCGGCAGAGAATAAGGTGATGCCCATTCCGGCGCAGAGATCTTTAAATGTGGACTCCTGGGTCGCAAAGTAGGCTCCGCCCAATGTCTGCATCGAAAGTCCGATTTTCAATTCGTTTAGCGGTTTCTTGCTTTCAGATGCCGCGGGCGCACTCTCACTTGGCTGCGCGGCCGGAGCGGGTGCCGGTTCATCGCTGGTAGAAATCGCGGAGCACGCTGTGAACAGAGAAACTGACAGGCAAATTGCCAAAGCCATGCACAAACTCGGAAAACCTTTTTTCATTTTAACTGACCTCCTAATAATTGAGTGAATCAGAAAAGTCCGAACTGTTTTACTTTACCGTATCAAACCGGCCAGGTAGTGCATTCTGGCAAGCCTGACGGCAAGTAACAATCGCGGCTGTGTCCCGGCGGCACTACACGCAGGAACCCAACCTTTATACTTACTGCAGTTGACCCTTCTAAGATTTCTTGCTGCGCTGCATAAGTACTGCTGCTATGATAATGACCCCCTTAATGACCTGCTGAGGATAGCCCGCTATGTTCATGAGGTTCATAATGTTTCCGATCATCCCCAGTATGAGGACTCCCATCAAAGCGTTGGGCGCCGAACCCCGGCCTCCAGACAGGCTTGCCCCGCCGATCACACAGGACGCGATTGCGTCCAGCTCCAGCCCGTTCCCGATGTTCGGCGATCCGACTCCTGTCCGGCCGTCGCTGATGATTCCGCCAAACGCGCACAATAAAGCGGAAATTACATATACGGCCCATTTGTAGTACTCCACCCGGATCCCGGAAAGTTTAACGGCCGTTTCATTGCTGCCCATCGCCTGTACGAACCTGCCGAAGCTGGTGTAGCGAAGAACCAGCCAGATGATGATAAAAATGATCACCGCGGTAACGACCGGAAACGGAATTCTGAAGATCGAACCTTTTCCAAACGCGAGAACAATCGGGTTTTTAATCTGGATAGGAGTTCCTTTGGAAACAATATAGGCAATGCCCCTGGCGGCAGTCATTGACGCCAGTGTTACCACAAACGGGGCCATATTCTGGAATGCCACAAAATATCCGGCAATCAGGCCCGCCAGTGCGGCGCATGCAAATGCCATCAATAAGGCGGTTGCCAGATTGGACGACGCCGCATAATAGGAAAAGATGACCCCTGTCATAGCAACCACGGACCCGACCGAGAGATCGATTCCCCCAGTGAGAATAACCAGCAGCATCCCCATGCTCACAATCGTGGTGCCCGAAAGCTGGCGCAGCAGGTTGAAGATATTCTGGCTTGTAAAAAATGCATCGGATAAAATACTGGAAACAATCAGGAGCAGTAAAAACACAATTGCCGGTATGTAATTTTTTAGGACAGTACGGGCAGCCGGTTTTTGCGCTAGTTTTGAAATATTGACCCCATTCATTTGACTTTTCCTCCAACGGCAAGTTTCATAATATTGAGTTCCGACAGTTCACTTTTCTGCAGCTCCCCGGTTTGCCTGCCGGCGTCAATCACGATTGCCCGGTCACACATACCGATAATTTCAGAGAGCTCGGAGGAGATTAAAATGATTCCCATGTTCCTGCGCGCGAACTCATTGATCAGATGGTAGATTTCCACTTTTGCGCCCACATCCACGCCTCTGGTCGGTTCATCAAGAATAATCACCTGGGAGTCCGTATTGAACCATTTGGCGATGACCACCTTCTGCTGATTTCCCCCGCTTAAATCCTGCACGGGGGTTTCCGGCGTATCGGTTTTAATATTCAGCTTCGCAATCAGGTCATTGGAGAGAGCCTGTTCTTTCCTGCGCTGAATAATGCCCAATTTCCCCAGAACTTTTTTGATGCTGCACATGGTGATGTTGTACCGGATGGGCATATCCAGCACCAGCCCCTGCTCTTTGCGGTTTTCCGGGACGAGCCCGATTCCATGCCGCATTCCATCGCTGGGCGAATGGATAGCCACTTCCTTCCCGTTGAGCAGAATATGCCCCGATAACTTGCTGTCCGCACCAAAAATGGCCCGCACGATTTCCGTACGCCCGCTCCCAACAAGTCCCGATATTCCCAATACCTCTCCGCGCCGAACCGTAAAGCTGACGTCGGAAAAGGCCTTTCCGCTCAGATGTTCCACCCGCAGGATTTCTTCCCCGGGCGTTGCCTCACGCGGCGGATAGAGCGTTGCAAGCTCATGGCCGATCATCAGTTCAATCACATGATCAACCTGCATGTCGTCTTTTCTCCCACTTCCGGTTACTTCGCCGTCCCGCATAATCGTAATCGTATCGGCGATTTCAAAAATTTCATCCATCCTGTGCGAGATATAGATGATACTGACCCCTTTCTGCTTGAGCAGACGAAGGGTATGGAACAGCTTTTCCGATTCTTTAGGCGTGAGCACCGCCGTTGGTTCATCCAAAATCAAAACCTTCGTATCCGCAGACAAAACCTTCGCGATCTCAACCACCTGCTGGTATGCCACGCTGATGTTTCCCACCAGCTCCTCGGGATTCAGGTCAAATCCCAAATCTGCAAGAACCTTTGCGGCGCGTCGGTTCAGATTTTTCCAGTTAATGATCCCGTGCGGACCCAGCCGGTCAAGAAAAATATTTTCCGCCACAGTCAGGTCGCTGGCCAGTTCGAATTCCTGATAGATTGTCCCGACACCCAAATCCCTTCCCCGGCGCGGGGAGCCGATTTCCACACACGCACCGTCAATATAAATCTCCCCCCGGTCTTTTTTATAAGCACCCGACAGGATTTTCATCAGAGTTGATTTTCCCGCCCCATTTTCGCCAACCAGCGCGTGAATTTCGCCTTGCCGCACCTGCAGGCTCACTCCTTTGAGCGCTTTGACTCCTCCGAAGCTTTTGTAAATATTCTCCATTCGAACCCGATATTCGTTCAATGTTTCCCCTCCCCTGTTTTCATCTGTGCCACGGGTGGATATTGTCAAAATATACATAAATAAAATCAACATCTTCCACTTTATTTATCATTAATATCCATATCATTATTATAAATCCAATTTTTTAAATGTAAAGTACGCACATTTTTGTTACTAGCATACATTCAGATAAACAATGCCTTGAAAATCGGACTGCGTTTTTCCGCAGTCAATTTACAGGCTACTGAAGCAGGCTTAGGGTAGTTACAAAAATGTGCGTACTTTACTGATTATAAATTTATGGTATTATTTAAATATAAATTTATCTAAATGTTAATTACTTTTTATGTTTTAAACAATAAAAGTGAGAGGAGGAATGCTTATGTTGGTATTATGAAACCTCAGGCGACAGAACACGGTAAAATAAGACGACAGAAAAGGAAAGGAATGGCAAAAATGAAGACAATGAAACAGCTTGCAAAAAGATTTCTTTTATTGCTTATGGTTTTGACATTGGTACTTACATCGTCCATTCTTGTAACAGCCCGGAAAAGCTCAGCGAGTTCGTCTTCCGTTACTATTTATGACTCCACCACCACATTCAAACATTTTGACTATACATTAAATCCGGACAACTCCTTCCAGAGCGGCAACCCTTCCAGCCTTGTCAATACGGTGTTTAATACCAAAGTAATCGAAAACGATTATCTGAAGGTAACCTTGCTGCCCGATTTCGGCGGCAGACTTTTGTCCATCATTTATAAACCGACAGGCAAAGAACTGCTCTATCAGAATCCGGTCGGCGCACCTTATGGGATTGGGGAAGGAAACTTTTATTATGACTGGCTCATGGTCTACGGCGGCATTATGCCTACTTTTTCAGAGCCAGAGCATGGAAAGTTCTGGCTTCTCCCATGGAGCTATCAGATTGTGACCCAGAATTCCAGTCAGGTTTCCGTTAAAATGACAGCGACTGATACAATCAATTTCACACGTAGACCCGGAAAATTTGATAACGGGCTTACGAACATTACCTGTGAGGTCATTTACACGGTCTATGCGGACAAGCCGTATGTAGAAATGAATGTCCGCTTAAAGAACAATCAGGATCAATCCGTCAATTATGAATACTGGACATGCAATACGCTTGCTCCAGGCTCAACCCCCGGCAATACGATCGGCTCTGAAACAATGGAGATCGTTGCTCCAATGACAGAGGTGAAAAGTAAAGATGACTGGTGGCCGTGGATGGGGACCGTTGATGAAGCAGTGAATGCTTCGTCACATCTCTTCAAATTTGACAATCTCGCACATTTTTCCAATTGGGAGGATATGGGGATTGCCTATGCAAATAACCTCTCCGGCAACTGGTGGGGTGTCATCAATCATGACAACGAGCAGGGGATTCTGCGAATTGCAGACAACAGCGGCGCAACTCCCGGTATGAAGCTCTGGACATGGGGCTTTGATCAGAGTTATGCCGTCAATCCCGAAACCGCATACGGAAACTCCGCCAGACCTTACATTGAGTTATGGGGCGGAACCTCATCCGAATTTTTTGAAGACGCAACCCTGTCCCCGCAGGAGGAACTCGAATGGACAGAATATTACACCCCGACGGTCGGTCTTACTCAAGTGACCAACGCAAATGAGAAAGCCGCTGCTTACCTGTATACCGAAGCAGACGAAACGCAAACAACCTTCCATGCAGATGTCAATACCAGCTTCCCTGGAAAAACGATCTCGGCAACTATGAGTCTGGTCGGGAGCAGCGGTACCACGGAACTGCTGAATACCAGTTTTGTAAGCGGCACCACTTCGGCTCAGAATCTGATTACTGCTGTCAATCAGGATTCGATTCCTGCCGGAGAGTTCACTTACCAGCTGGAGCTGAAAGATTCCAGCGGTGACACATTGCTCAAAGCAGATATCCCGTACAATTCCGAAGGAACTCAAAACCCTCCGGCGGAACAACCCGAACCGACCTGGTACCTCTTTAACCAGGCTGTCAGCAATGTTTCTCCCAATGGAGAAAATATGCAGGCGGATCACAGCGGAATCACCGGATGGCAGCCCATTAAAACAATTACCGATTCGCCCTCGTATTGGTATACCCCTGTTCTGGATGGAACCTATACCGGCGGGGACTGGACATTTACGCTCTGGACCAACAGCCCTGAGTCTGCGTCTGAAATCACGGTAGAGCTCTATAAAGTAGACGCGGACGGCTCCGGGGCGGAACAAATAGGATCGCAGACGAATGATGTTATGGCTTCCGGAACCGGCAACCATCCGACACTCTACACATTCAATGCCCTTGCCCTGGAACTTGATAACAACCGGATAATGGTTAAAATCTCAAAGAGTTCCGGCGCGGACGCGGTTATCAGTTATAATACCAACGACTTTCCTACAAGGCTCGAAGCACCTCAGGCGTAATGATTTCAAGCTGCCTCTGCCAGCCGCAGGCCACCCTGCGGCTGGCTTCATGTTTGATTTTGTGCATTTGGTATGGTAAAGAAAAACAAAAAATGGAAAATATCTTTACTTTGTCCTATTATCTGCTATACTGGAATTGTCAAATATTACAAAAATACGGAAAAGAGGTGGCATTGTTGGTCACTACGCTAAGGCAAGACCTGCAAAAACGACTTCTGAACGGAGAATTTAATTGTGAGAAGGAGCTTACCCTTTCCATTTTGAGCGGAAAATGGAAAATTGTCATTCTATGGCACTTGGGGCATGAGGGCGCTCACCGGTATGGAGAATTATTTCGCCTTTTTAAAAATATCAGCAACCGTATTTTGACCAAACAGCTCCGGGAACTCGAACAGGATGGTATTATTTATCGGAATATTTATCCGGAAATCCCTCCGAAAGTGGAGTACCTGCTTACCGATCTGGGGAAAACACTCATCCCGATTGTTGATGCCATGTTTGACTGGGGAAAGGCCAATATGCAGTATTATGCGGAATTGGCCCGCCAAAGCGGCAAACAGCAGGAATAGTTAGCCGATTCATTTTTACATATTTTCAGACAATGCTGAATTATAAAAAACGCGCCCAGTATACTGGACGCATTTTTTTATTCTTTGCCCATATTTTAGTGAATGGGGTTTCATGATACAATTTCAAGAGTTTTTGTCTGCTCTGAGGGGATCAACCCTATAGCAGCGGCGTAGTCCGCATCCGTTGCAGCAGATTTTCTCAAACCGCCTGGGGGACGCTCATCAATCTTTTTTTCAGGCGCTGAACCAGAGGCCACAAAAGGAACAGCGCGGAGAGGATGACTAACACCAGACTGATAGGGCGTTGAATAAATACAATGGGAGAATTGTTCGCATAGACCATACTGGATACCCAGTTGCTTTCCATCATGCTTCCAAGAATGGAAGAAAGAATCAGCGGCGCCTGAGGAAGACCGAACTTCCAGAATAAGTAACCTATCAGGCCGAAAACAACCATAACGCCGATATGGAAAAGATTGTTCATATAGGAATAGGCTCCCGTTACGCAAAGTATGACCACACCAGCGGCCAATACCTGCGGGTTCAGTTTCAGCACCTTGGATGCCAGATATTTACAGAATACGAGACTCATCGGCAGCATTGCGAGATTTGCCAGAATAAATCCTAT
Organism: Marasmitruncus massiliensis; assembly: GCF_900186535.1. Taxonomy (GTDB): domain Bacteria; phylum Bacillota; class Clostridia; order Oscillospirales; family Ruminococcaceae; genus Anaerotruncus; species Anaerotruncus massiliensis_A. The sequence goes on along the minus strand of NZ_FYDE01000004.1, from coordinate 810,669 downwards.
GATAATCATATAAGCCATGTCGGGGTAGTCATTAAACAGAGTCGGGCCTGTGCGCAGTCCCTGAATGGTCAGCGCACCAAGGAACAGGGCGGAGGTTCCGTTGCCCGGAATTCCCAGTGAAAGAAGCGGCACCATTGAACTTGCCACCACGGCGTTGTTCGCAGATTCCGGAGCCGCAACACCTTCCGGGACTCCGGTGCCGAACTCCAACTTGGGGTTGGATTTTTTGGCCTGGTCATACGCCAGGAAAATCGCCATCGTCATGCCGGCACCGGGAATAATACCAAGCACATTTCCTATAAAACTGGACTTCAGCCAGGTCGGGAGCAACCGCTTACACATTGACAAGCCGGGCAGCGCAATCCTGTCCTCCGAAGAGGCGACCGCGTTTTCGGACGCGATTGCGGCATCCGTTTTTTTCTTGCCTACGGCATCATACATCTTGAGCAGGGAATAAATACCGAACAGGCCGATCATACGCGGGATCAGCGGGATTCCGTCCATCAGGCTCGCCGTCCCAAACGTATAACGTGCCATTCCCGTGGTAGGGCTCATGCCGATACAGGCAATCCATAAGCCGAGGCACATCGACAGGAAGTTCTTGGCGATGTTTTTGCCTGCCATTCCGATGACTGTGCTCATGCCGAGTATTGCCAGCATAAAATATTCCGGAGGGCCGAATTTCAGCGCCCATTTTGCCAGAATCGGGGCAAAAAACAGCAATACAAGGGCACTGCTGATGCCGCCGAAAAAAGAGCTTGTCATGCACAGGCTGAGCGCCTGCTTGCTTTTGCCTTTGAGGGTCATAGGATAACCGTCCCACGCGGTGACCATAGCAGACGCCGTCCCGGGGATCTCAAGCAAAACTGCCGGAATGGAGCCGCCGCAGGCGGATGCACAGTAGATGCCCACCAGCAGGGAAAGCGCCACATGAGGATCCATACCAAAGGTCACCGGGATCAATACGGCAATGGTGATGCTGTCGTTCAGGCCGGGAAGCGCGCCGACAATCAATCCCAGCAGAGTCCCCCCCATTAAGGCAAGGAATACCATAGGATTAAAAAACTGCTGAAGTCCAATCAGGATATTCTCCATATGACTCAGTCTCCTTCTTATAGAATCAGTAACAGGAAACAGGAATTGCTTTAAAAATGAAGAGACCAGCCCCGGCGTAATACTCTGTCAGATATCACCTTGGGAACCGGCTCTCTTCATTGAAAGCAATGCACTATTTTACATACCTCAGCTATCTGTCAAAAGTCAAAAAACAGCATCGGTAAGGGAACACGAAGCAGAAGTTTGAATACCAGAAACACAACCAAAGTCAGCAAAACCGAAACCGGCACAGCAACCTTCAACTTACGATAGCCAAGCGCATACATGGTATAGAAAGACAGCAAGACGGTATCAATGAGACACCCGATTTTTTTCATCAGCAGAATATAGATAAACAGGACGGCAGTCGCCTCCAGCACCTTTAAAACATTGCTGTTCTGGAACTTATCCTTATGATCTGCTTTTTTTAAATCGGAATAGAGCTGAAAAAACGATACAGCCAGTGAGAATACCCCAATCATCCTTGGAAAAATAGCCTCGGATTTTTCCATACTCATTGTGGACAGGATGACCCAGACAAAGAAGCCAACGAAAAACGCAGGCATTGTCAGATTGATCAGTTTACTTCTGTTCAACTTTGCACCTCCTGAGCGGAAAGATCCGGAACCGGCCTAATTTCCAAAACCGGCTCCGGCTTTCCAAATTGAAATTCCCGTATTAAGAATTCTGCAGCTGAGGTTTCAGCGCTTTGATTCCGTCAACCGTGAAATCAATATAATCCTGATATTCCTCCGGAGTCTCAGCGCCGGGGGTAATTCCGGATTTTGTCATCGCGTCCACATAAGCATCCGAAGTACAAATTTTGTGGAATTCAGAAACAAGGTACTGGTAAATGTCGTCCGGAACATCCTTGCTGCACGCAATGCCTCTGTTAGCTCCGTCAACCCAGCCTTCATAGCCTTCTTCCATAAATGTGGGAACATCCGGCAGGGCAGGGTCTCTTTCAACAGCCATTACGCCGAGTCCGACAGCCTGTCCGTCCAAGATGGTGCCCGCTGCCTCGGAAACAGTCATAAACGCAACATCGCAATGGCCGCCCATCAGTTGGGAAAGCTGCATTGCCGCGCTGTCGTTATGAATATATTCAAAGTTCAAGCCCATGAGACGAGCCATGTTCAAAGCGCGGATATGGTGTCCGGAGGAGTGCCCCGGGGTCGCGACCTTAATGGTTGTTGTCCTTGCGGCCTCGATAAGGTCTTTCAGCGTTTTATATGGCGAGCTAGTTGGGACGGCGATAATCTCCGCATCCGGGTTGCATCCGATAATCGGCTTAAAGTCCTCATAAGAATAAGTAACATCCTTTAACAGCGCGTTATTGATGACGGAACTGGTATAAACCATCACGGTGTACCCGTCGGCGGGGGCTGTCTTTGCTACATAAGTCTGTCCGATCACGGCGCCGCCGCCGCCCATGTTCTCAACTATAAGGGAATGCCCATTGAAATAATCCTTGCCTGCCGCGCTGGCAACCATGCGTGCCATCGTGTCCGTGCCGCCGCCTGCCGCAAACGGGACAATAAATTTAATGTCCTTTTTCGGGAAATCCGCGGGAGCAGGCACATTTGCCACCTCAGCCGGCAAAGAAGCCTCGGAAGAAGCGGCAGCGGAGGGTGCCGAAGATACGGCTTCCGACGCCGACTCTGACGGAACTTGGGAAGAAGAAGCCGGGGCGGAGCCGGCTGCCGCGGGCGATCCGCTGCATCCAGCGGCTGAAACTGCCAGACCTAACGCACAGACCAATGCAATCATTTTTCTCATGATAATAGAAACCTCCTTACAGTTCTGTTTATTTAAGGCCCGGAAAACGGTCATCTTCGGGCCAATAAACTACTTAGAAACGCTTGCGGTACTGTTCCAGAATCTGCCCAAGCCCTTTTTCCAGGGTTGCACGCGGGCATCCGATATTTAAGCGGACAAACTCCGCACCCTCGGGGCCAAAGCCATCACCGCGGCTGACAGCCACTTTGGATTCATGAATAAAGAAGTTTGCCAGGCTATCCCCGGACATCCCGGTTTCGGAACAGTCCAGCCACATCAGATAGGTTGCTTCCGGCCGAACCAGCTTAATCTTCGGCATTTTCGTCCGGAGGAATTCATCCAGGAAATCCACATTGCTTTCCAGATAAAGCAGAAGCTGTTCCAGATAATCCTCACACTGTTCATAAGCCGCAACATAAGCCGGTACGGCAAACACATTCTGCTGGATGCTGCGGTTGCGCTTGAACTGCTGTTCCAGCTTTTTGCGAATTTCGGGATTTGGAACCACGATTCCGGAGCCCCGCAGGCCCGCGATATTGAAAGTTTTGGACGGCGCATAGCAGGTAACGGTGTTCATCCGGTACCGTTCGTCCAAAGATGCCACCGGTATATGACGGTGCCCGAAAAGTATCAGGTCGGAGTGGATTTCGTCACTGATCACAAGAACGTGATGCTTCAAACAGATATCCGCTATGCGGCGCAGTTCTTCCGGCGTCCAGACACGCCCAACCGGGTTGTGTGGGTTACAGAGGAAAAACAGTTTCGCCTTGGGGCTGGATGCCCGGCGTTCTAAATCCTCAAAGTCTATGGTATACTGCCCGTCCCGGTAAACGAGGCTGCTGTCGCTGATGACGCGGTCATTGTCCTCGACTGCAAACCCGAACGGATGATAAACCGGGCGTTGGATGATCACTTCATCACCCGGCTCGGTAAAGGCCTGCACCATGGTATTGAAAACGGGTACAATTCCCGTCGCAAACATTACCCAGTCGGGATCCATTTCCCAGCCGTGGCGCTTTTTTACCCAGTTTACGGTAGCCGTGCGAAATTCCGGCGTCACATAGGGATAGCCGTAAATCATATGCTCCGCCCTGGCTTTCACCGCATCAACCACCGGCTGTGGGCAGCGGAAATCAGTATCGGCAACCCACATGGGAAGTGCGTCCGGATTTCCCACCCGCGCACCGACATTGTCCCATTTGGAGCTTTCTGTATTCCGCCTTTCCACAATTTCATCAAAATTATATTTCATGCATGATCCTCCTTTTGTAAAATACTGTAATTCAGCAAAGCGTTCTAGTAATATTTATCAAGTTTTTTAAACTTATCATTTTACAGATTGTAGCATATAACAATCCATGTGTAAAATTGATTGTTTTAATGTAAAATATAGGCAAAACCTATAACTCTGATTCTAAATGCTATGACATGACACATGCCCTTGCCAACGTCGTAAGCATTTAATCAGGAAGAAAGCAAAGAAAAAAAGATATCGCCAACAGGTCGGCCGAACCGCCGGGACTGACCCAAAGTTCTTTAAAATCCCGATCCATCTTTTCAAGTTCCCACAGGTAATTATCCGGGTTGATCCTGCTCAGCAGTTCTTTTGCACGGTTTTTCACAGCGTCCAGCCCATCTTTGCCTCTCCGATGTATCACGTTGGTATCCTGAACGGTTGAAATCAGATGAAGCAATGCGAGGCAGCCGGTATAATCCGGACGATCATGTTCAAGCAGAGGCAGCGCGAGTTTAACGGCGTCCGGAAATCCGGCGGCAGCCTGTTGCCTGACTCCATGCACGCCGTAGTCACGAAAAACCTGCTCCCCATGCGTTTGAGGATTACGCCCTTTGGATGATTCCAGATCGGGCAGTGAAAACGCTGCCAGTTTGGCGCAGCGTTCGAGAATCTGCCGGCGCGTATCCTGCCCGTCGCATGCTGTTTTCTGTTTTTCCAGCTCTTCCGCATAAAGCCAGCCCGCCGCCGCGCAAAGCAGTCCCAGTGAAAATATAAGGCCTTTATGGGTATTCACCCCATTGGTTGCCGCAAACATCGCATCTTCCGCAAGGCGCCCCTGATATTGGGCTTTCCGGAACAATGCTTCCGGGGACAAGGCATGGTTCCTGCATCCCAGCAAGACAAACGAGCGAAACTGCGGTGCCAGCGCAGACACGCTGTCAAGAAAGGTAAAGAAGTCCATGTCATCGTGTGCGCCGTTGCCCGCGCGGTCGACCAGCCCGGGCTTGGGCGTAACGGAAACCTCGTATAGCAGTGCTTTGACCGCAGCGGAAGACAGTTCATCCGCATATTTCGTAAAGAAATAATCCTGTATCAATTCCACCGAGCGCCGCTGGAGTTCCTCCACGGGATGCCTGCGGCTGCGGGCACAGCCGCTTGAGGGGTTGCCGCAGATCAAGCATGCCCTCTCCGGCAGGTCAAGCTCTTTCCTGGAAATCTTGATTCCATCCGGGCCTATCAAATCCATATCAAAAAGACGGCCAAGCGCACAGCTTTCTTCTATATCACAAAGCATGCGTTTGACCGCCAGCGGGTCATAAGGGACGGCAAAGTAAGCACAATCCCCTGTTTTCAGGTGTTCTGTTTCCGAAACATCCACAGAAATCCGCCTTCGATTCAGTTCGGAAAGGATCATCCCGCATCCTTCCTCAAACGCTTTCCGTGCCAGCGGAAAGGCTTTATATGGGCCGGCGATATTTAAACTGAAACAAATCAGCGGGCCAGGAAAACAAGCAAGCAGTCCCCGCTGTCTGTCCACACGGTGTTCCCTTGCCGCCAGCATTTCTTCCAGGGAGACCTGTTCACTTGCCGAAATGGCGGAAATGCTCATTTTGCGGACACCTCCATTAAATACCAATAGGTCACTTCCGGCACCAGCGGCCGCAGTTCCTCAAAACGCCCTTCGGCAAAAAGCCGCCGCACACGGCTTGCACTTACCGCCTCGCCGCCGATTGAGAATCGCGGACGCTCAATAACCGTGATTCCATGCTCCGGCAAAAGGCGCTGCATCTGCCGGTTATAGCGGCGGGTCACCGGGCAGAAAGGCTCGCACCCAACATAACGCCGGGTGATGCCAAGCGGTCCGGCAAAGCATTCCGCAAAAACCGTCAGATCGAGCGCGCTGTTAAACTCCGCGGCACGGTCTTTTTCTTTGATAAAATAAACTGGGAAAGTAGCCGACGAAATCAGATACTCTCCGGTCGGCTGCACGGCCACATTCGGCAGATGCGCCGTCCCTTCCTTTACCAGCCTCAGCCTGTCCTGCGCAGAAAAAAAGCTTTTTTCTTCCGATACCACAAAAATATAAAGAAATCCGCATTCCGCCGCCGCGTTCGCAATCAGATCGAGATGCCCGTTCGTAAATGGATTGCAGTTCATGACAATCGCCCCGACGGGTTGTGCTTTTGCCTTTGGGATTTTTGATACAAACTGCGCTACGCCGTTTTTAAGGTCCTCCATCAGCAGAATATGCTCTGTCTGCGCCACTTTGTAAAAACCCAGCGCATCGAACAGGCTCCTGTTCTCCGGTTTCGTATACAGGAATAAATGTGTTTTCCCCTGCAGCGCCGCTTCCAGTTTCAGTTCACTGACTATTTTCGCAGCAAGCCCTTCCCCCTGACAGTCCTTAGAAACTGCAATGCATTTCAGTACATTGTCCTGCATGGAACCGGAGGCGACAATTTTCCCGTCCTCCAGCAAGTTCACGGAAAATTCGATTCCCATCTCACAATCCAGTCCGCTGCGGTTCAGAAACGCCACCGTTTCCAAAAGGCGGCGACCATTCAGCGGGCTGCCATATTCCACATACATCATACCGCCGCCTTTTCTTTCCTCAGTCCTTCACCTGCCGGATCAAGTCGATTACAGAGCCGTCACGATAGGTCACGACCCCCACCACCCGGTCGGTATATTCGATCGGATCAGGGCTTCCAACAATATGTTCCGCCTTTTGCTGAAGCTCTTCAATGGTGCAGAGCGGAATCCCCGCATCCTGAATTTTTTTCAGCAGGTTTTTCCGGCGGGGATTGACCGCAACGCCCTGATCGGTCACAATTACGTCCACGACCTTGCCGGGTGTTACAATGGTGTTGACATGTTTTACGACGCAGGGGATACGCCCGCGTGTAAGCGGGCAGACGACAATCGCCACAGACGCGCCGTAAGCGGTATCCGGGTGCCCGCCGATCGCGCCGCGGATGACACCATCCGACCCGGTCAGCACATTGACGTTGTAACCGCAGTCGACTTCCAGCGCCGAAAGCACCACTAAATCCAGCTGGTTCACCGCCGTTCCCTCATTGGAAGGGCTGGCATAGTAGGAAGCGGATATCTGCTGATGGAACCGGTTATTTTTCAGTGATTCGGCGGTCCGCAGGTCAAAGGACTGGACGTCCAGGATTTTGCTGATCAACCCTTCCTCATGGAGGTCAACAATCGAGCCGGTAATACCGCCTAACGCAAAGCTTGCCTTGATCTGGTCCCGCAGCATTTTTTCCCGTAGGAACCGGGCAACCGCCAGAGAGGCCCCCCCGGACCCCATCTGAATGGAGAATCCATCCTTGAACCGTCCGCTTGCCTCGATCACGTTTGCAGCCGTTTCTGCAATCATCAGTTCCTTTGGGTTTTTCGTAAACCGGGTCGCCCCCGACATAATCCCATCCGGGTTCCCGATTTCAGGGACTTCAACGATATAGTCCACATCCGATTCCGGGATACCGAACGGCGCGTTCGGATAAGAAACGATATGGTTGGTTAGAATTACGGTTTTCTTTGCATACTGCGCGTCACATTTGGCATAGCCCATGGAACCGCACATGACCCCGCCGTCCACATCACGGCTGTATCCGTTTGCGTTGCCGTAAGGGTCACAGGACGGCGCCCCCAAAAACGCCACATCGATCGGGAGTTCCCCTGTTTCAATCGCGTAAGCGCGTCCCCCGTGGCTCCGGAACACTACCGGAATGTCCATCAGTCCGTGAGAAATTTCATTGGCCAGTTCTCCGCGCAGACCGCTGGTTTCAATTCTTCTGATCACACCGCTTTTAATATGCTTAATCAGCGGCGCGTGGCAGTCGGTCAGAGACGATGCAGCCAGCGCCAGATCATGAAAGCCCATCTCCGCCAATTTATCCATGACTATATTGACAATATAATCCCCGTTGCGGAAATGGTGGTGGAAAGAGACCGTCATGCCATCTTTCAGTCCGGTCAGACGAATGGCATCCTCAAGACTTGGCACGATTTTATTGTTCAGCTTTTCGCGTTCCGCCAACGTGCGGGAGTTTTTTGTAAAACTATCCGGGTCGAAAACCCGGCTCACATTCCCAAGTTCCTCCAAATGAGGGATTTCTTCTAACTGTATGCGCACCTGTGTTCCCTCCCTATTTCAATACGCCCACAGCGCGTGCGAGGTCAAGCGTGCGCTGAGCACGGGCCACAACCGGTTTGTCAATCATTTTGCCGTTGAGCGCGATCACACCCGAACCTTTACGGTGTGCCTCTTCAATCGCATCCATAATATCCAGCGCCTTTTCAATGTCTTTCCGGGACGGCGTATAGATTTCGTGAACCGTTTTGATTTGGCGTGGATTGATGATTGATTTTCCGTCAAATCCGAGCTGATGAATCAGTTCGACTTCTTTCCGGAAACCCTCTTCGTTGTTGACATCGCTGTAAACTGTGTCAATCGCATCAATCCCCGCAGCTCTCGCCGCAAGCAGAATCATGCTGCGACCGAACAGAAGTTCAACACCTTCTGGTGAACGTTTGGTTTTCAGGTCTGTCACATAGTCCTCCGCGCCCAACGCGATACCGACCAGCCGCTTACTGGAAAATGCGATCTCCTTTGCGTTCAGCACGCCCGCCGCGCTTTCAATTGCCGCCATCATGCCTGTAGAGCCGACTTTGATGCCGTTTTCCCTTTCGATACGTTCTATTTCGTATTCGCAGATCAGCACATCCTGCGCGCTTTCTGTTTTGGGGAGGCGGATGATCGCCTTCTGTGTTCGGACAATTGATTCAAGGTCATCAATACCGCATTTTGTAGTCGGGTCATTAATACGCACAACCAACTCTTTTCCATTATAGTCAATCGTGCTGAGTGTCTGGTAAACCAGAAAACGGGCGGCATCTTTTTCCGCCACCGAAACAGAATCCTCCAGATCAAACATAATACTGTCCTGTTCGTAAATCCCGGCGTCTTTGATCATGCCGGGATTGTTGCCGGGCACAAACAGCATGGTTCTGCGGAGCCTTTTCATTTTGCCTCGCCTCCCCACTGATAGGATTGTTCACCGCTGGCACGATAAGCCGCTGTTTTTACGCGCGCTTGAATCGCGCAGTCCAATGCCCCCTTATCCACCGCGTGGACCCGTGCGTCATGAACCTTCAGTTCTTTCAGCGTTTCCTCGATCGTTCTGCGAATGATCTTTCCATACTGTTTTTCAACTGTGCTGTCCAGATCAATTTCCATCCCATTTCCTTCATTCGGCGCAATGGTCACCATGATATCGCTTGATTCCATGGTTCCCGCCACCGCAGTTTTTTGGATTTTCATGCGACAGATCATCTCTTTCTGCAATTTATCTCTATTTCCGGCTTGCCGGGGCTGTTCTAGATTCATTCTAGTTGGGCGTTATACATATGTCAAATTGATATTTGTTATGAATTTTATAGGATTTTCCTATTTCGCATTCCTACGCTTCTTTGCACGCAGGACAAAACAAAGGTACGCTTCTGAATAATCAGAAGCGTACCTTTGTTTTTTTATTTACATTCCATGTTGAAGCAGTTGTGAGGTCCCCTCTCCGTTTTCATCCCAGATGTGACTCTGCCAGATTGGAGTAAAGGTTATCCAATATCTCCAGAAACCGTAGGGCGGAGGAGGAAAGATACCCGGTATTCAGATAGGCGGTTCCGATCTGCCACGGGACATCCTGTTCCGGCTCCAGATAATAAGAATTTGCCGAGAGCTCCATGGGATCTTTCGGAAGATAAACCTCGGGGACAAGGGCAATTCCAACCCCGGTAGCTGCAATCCGCTGAATGGTCTCAATGTTTTTGGACTGCAGAGCAATACGCGGCGTGATCCCCGCCTTTCGGAAGATTGCTTCTGCGGTTTTCCGGATATACTGTCCCTGGTTCCCGATGATAAACTCCTGCCCATCCGCATTGCGAAGATCAAAATAGGGCTTTCCATCCTCCTTGACATAAGCCAGATTCGTCAGCGGATGGTTCTGAGAAACCAGAAGTACCATTCTGCCGGCAAAAAATGTCTTCGTATAGAGTCCTGGATTTTCAGCCGGAAGCGGCATAATCGCAAGATCAATGGTCCCGTTGAGCACCATATTCTCCAGATCATGAGAATTGGATTCATAAAGTTGCAGCTTAATGTCCGGATAAAGCGCCTTATAACGTGTGATTGCCGCCGGTACGAAAACCGCGCCCAAATGGTATGGCATCCCCAGCGAAAGATGTCCTCCCCTGAGTTGCTCGACATCAAGAATATTATTTTCCAGGTCGCGCATGGCTTTCATAATTTTTGAACCGGTTTCTACAAAAAGCTCTCCTGACTGTGTCAGCTGCATGCGGTTTTTCACACGGCAGAAAAGTGGAACGCTCACTTCCTCCTCAATCTTTTTCAATGCCTGGCTGAGCGACGGTTGCGCAATATAAAGCTTTTGGGCCGCTTTTGTGATATTCCCTTCCTCCGCAATGGTCAGGACATATTGAATTTCCCGCATGCTCAGGTTCATAATTCACACCGCTTTTCTTTTAAATCAATGTTTTTTGTTTTTATTATAGCATACCGTTTTCTTTCTTAGCAACCAGAACCATAGGAAAAACCAATAATTGTGATTAAAGTTATGTATTAGACAAATAATTCTTACCCTTTTATAATAGAAATCAGCAGATAAAAAGTTGATAAAAAGAGGAGCTACATAAGTGGAAACCGATAAAACAAAATCCCTTTCGGAATGCATAGCAGACTTTACAATTGATCTGCGCTTGCAGGATATTCCCGCGGAAGTAATCGGCTATGCAAAGCTGCTGCTGCTGGATACATTCGGTGTAGCGATGTCCTGTCAAAAGATGGAGCATGCGGCGGCCATACGGCGGGCGGTTCTGGAAATTGGCCCGGCAGAGGAATGTTCCCTGTGGGGCACGGACGAAAAGGTGCAGATGGCGGACGCGGTTTTGTATAACAGCTGCCTGATTCACGGCGCGGATTATGACGATACCCATGTGGCCGGAATTGTGCATCCCAGTGCCGCTGTCGTCAGCACAGCACTGACGGTCGGAGAAAAAGTCGGCGCAAACGGAAGCCAAATGCTCGAAGCCATGGTTGCCGGGTGGGAAGTCATTGTGCGGCTGGCGCTGGCTGCCAAAGGGCGTTTTCATGATATCGGCTATCATGGGACCGGCATGGTCGCTCCTTTCGCTGCCGCCTGTGTGGCCGCGAAATTGATGGGACTGTCCAGAGAAACCCTGGTAAACGCGCTCGGCATCTGCGGCAGCCAGGCGGCGGCAATTCAGGAATTTCTGCATGACGGCACGTGGGTCAAAAAAATCCATCCGGGTTGGGGCTGCCACAGCGCAATCTATGCCCTAATGATGGCAAAATACGGGTTTACGGGCCCTTTGCAGGTGTTTGAAGGCGATTTCGGGCTCTGGAAAACGCACCTGGGGACAACGGAAGGCCTTGAAGAAGCGTTTTCTGATTTTGGAAAGGTCTGGCATACCACAGAAATCTCTTTCAAACTATATCCGGTCTGCCACATGACCCATTCCTTTATTGACTGCATGATCAGCCTTGAAAATGAATTCCACTTTGCCGCCGACGACATCGAATCTGTGGAGTGCCGCATTGAACCGCGCAGTTATCACATCGTCTGCGAGCCGCGGGATGTCAAAATTCACCCGAGCACCGATTACATGATGCGGTTCAGCCTGCCGTATGTGGTGGCGGTTGCCGCTGTCTATCAAAAAGTCAGCCCCTGGGAAATCGATATGAAGTATGCGCAGGATCCAAAGATTCTGTCACTGATGGCACGCGTCAGATGCGTCTCCGACCGGGAACAGCAAAATCCAGGCTATTTCCCCGGATGGCTCAAGGTAACGACCAAAAGCGGCAGCATCTACATTAAAGACCAGCGCTATGAAATGGGGACTTATCAAAACCCCATCGACAAAGACGATGTACGTATTAAATTTGAGAATAACCTTTCTGCGTTTTATTCAAAAGAAAGGCAGACACAGCTGGCCCGCAGAATTGATTCCTTTGAGGAACTGACCTATGCGGAAGAACTGCTGAGCTGCCTGAAATCCGATCAGTAGATGGAGGAATCACACAATGGGACAAACGTTAGTGGAAAAAATCCTGAGTGAAAAAATGGGACGGGAGGTACATGCCGGAGAAACCGTTGTTGTCAATGTGGATTTCGCGGCTCTGCACGACGGCTCCGGGCCGCTGCTGGTCCGCCTGATGAAAGAGCGCGGTTATGACAAGAGTCCTGTATTCGATGCATCGCACGTCCTGTTTGCCAATGAATTCGGCCCTGTACCCACCAAAGAAATCGCAAACGAACACGCGCTCTGCCGAGACTACGCCGCATCGCACGGCTGTCACTGGGAAGAAGGTGGCACAGGCCATGTCCACGCCCATGTCTATGAAGAATACCTGAAATGTGGCTCGGTATGCATCGTAGGCGACTCCCACACCACTGTACACGGCGCATTCGGCTGCTTTGCGACCGGCTGCGGTTCCACAGATATGGTTGCCGTAACCCGTTTCGGGAAGACATGGATTAAAATACCGGAGACTTTTCGTATTAACGTAACCGGGAAACTGCCGCGTGGGGTCTACTCCAAGGATATTATGCTGAAACTGGCAAGCATCATCCAATCCGACCAGGCAATTTATAAATCGCTGGAATTCCGGGGCGATACCATTGCCTCTCTAAGCATGGACGGGCGCCTGACCATCACCAGTATGGGCGTCGACGTCGGCGCAAAATGCGCCATCATGGAAACCGACGGGCACACCCGCAGTTTTTTGGAACAGATGGGGCGCGCTGAAGATTACAGAGAAATCCGCGGAGATGAACAGGCAAATTATGAACGCATCATCGATATTGATGCTGCCCAGCTGGAACCGCTGGTTTCCAAACCGCACTATCTGGAAAACGTTGACCTCGCAAAAAACTGTGCGCAGCAGAAGGTCAACATGGTATTCATCGGAAGCTGTACCAACGGCCGCGTCGAAGATATGCACGCCGCCGCAGAAATCCTGAAAGGCAAAAAGGTTGCCCCCGGCGTCCGCCTGCTGGTAATCCCCAATTCGACCTATGTTTATAAGGAATGCCTGCGCGACGGAACTTTCCTGACGCTTGCGGAAGCAGGCGCAATGATTGAAGCCCCGAACTGCGGTCCATGCATGGGGGTCCATCAGGGAATCCCCTGCGACGGTGAAGTCGTGCTCGCAACCCAGAACCGCAACTTCAAAGGCCGCATGGGGAACCCCAAAGCAAGCATCTATCTCTCCAGCCCCGCGACCGCAGCGGCAACGGCGCTTACGGGGTATATCACCGACCCGCGCGAAGTAATGGAATAAGGAACGATTACACTATTTGAAATGGGGCTGAAACTATATGATTCGTGATAGCATTAAAGGAAGAGCATGGAAGTTCGGCAGCAATGTCAGCACCGACTCGATCGCTCCCGGACGGCTGATTTCCCTGCGCGCCAATCCCGCAGAATATGCACGGCATGTGCTGGAGGACGCGCGTCCGGAATTCGCCAAAGAGGTTAAAACCGATGATTTCATCGTCGCAGACAAAAATTTCGGCTGCGGCTCCAGCCGTGAAATCGCGCCGATCATTATTAAGCTTGCGGGTGTCGGCGCAGTGCTCTCCAAATCTTTCGGGCGGATTTTTTACCGCAACGCAATCAACAACGGCATGCTGCTGATTGAATGCGATACGGACCGCATCGAAGAGGGCGACCAGCTATTTGTAGATATTGCAAACCGCATCATTAAAAAAGAAAACGACCCTTCCTTCTCCATGCCGTTTACCCTTTCCGACAAGGAAATTAAAATCGTAAACGAGGGTGGATTATTGGACTATATCGAGAAATATGACTCTCTCGACATATGACAGTCTTTTTTCTCCTCTTTTTGATTCCTGCCGAAGACCTCTTCGGCGGGAATTTCCATTCTTAAACAAAGGAGGCATTCCTATTGAATGAACTTGAACAATTGGCCCGGTTCACCTGTTCCCTGCGGCTCTCAGAAGTCCCCGAATCCGTTGTGAACGCTGCCCGTTACTGTGTGCTCGATACCATCGGTTCAGCGCTCGGCGCAGCCGGCTATGAGGAACTCCCCGCACTTTTCAGGGAGTTTTCGCATTGGAGCAGCGGCGTTTGGGGGACATGTGCATCCGCATGGGGGCAGGGAGAAAAGGCGGGCATTTTCCCCGCGATGCTGATAAACGGCATGATGGCGCACGCACTGGAAATGGATGATGTGCACACCGGTTCCAAATCCCATCCGGGGGCGGTCATCGTCCCGGCGGCATGGACGCTGGCGGATGCGTTGGGCGCTTCCGGCGAAGCTTTTCTGGAAGCCGTGATTGCCGGATATGAGGTCATGGCGCGCATTGGCATGGGAATGAACGTTTCCAGCAACCGCAAGCGCGGATGGCATACGACCGGGATCATCGGCACCTTCGGCGCCGCAGCAGCAACCAGCCGCCTGCTTGGCCTGAATTGGGAACAGACACTTTCCGCCTTCGGCATGGCTGGCACACAGTCCTCCGGGCTCTGGGCTTTTCTTGCGGAGGGCTCCACCTGCAAAAAGCTGCACCCCGCAAGGGCCGCGGTGAACGGGTTCTGTTCCGCGATTCTCGCGAAGGGCGGCATGTCCGGCCCTTCGCAGATTCTGGACGCAGAGGACGGCGGTCTATACCGTGCGGTCAGTGATTCCTTTGATATGCGAAAGGTTTCCGCAGGGCTGGGAGAAACCTGGGAAATCCTGAAAATTGACAAAAAACCATATCCCTGCTGCCGGACCACACACCACGCAATCGACGCTGCGCTTTTCCTGCGCGATACGGATGGGTTTCATCCGGAAGAAGTCTCCTCCATTCTGGTAGAAACCTACGAAGTGGGTGTCCTGCAGTGCGGCTTTGAAAAATACCCGGAAAGCCCTGTTGAAGCGAAATTCAGTATCCCCTACACCTGCGCCGCCGCCCTTGTGCGCGGCAAAGTCACGCAGGCGGAATTCACCGGGGAACTGATTGCCGACCCAATGGTCAGGCGTCTTGCAGAATCGACAAAAGTAGTCTCCGACCCGCTGTTTAACGACAGGTACCCCGCACGCTGGGGAAGCCGGATGCATATTTTCATGAAAGACGGCAGGGAGCTTGTCCGCCAGATCGACGACATTTCCGGCAGTATCCGGCGCCCGCTGACCGCACGGCAGGAAACCGACAAGTTTACCGGACTCGCGCTGGGAAGCATCTCCTCCGAACGCGCGGGGCGGCTCATGCAGGACATCCTGCGAATCGAAAAGCTGCCGGAACTTCCCGATCTCTGCTAGGTATCTTCCGGTTTGCTATTGAAATTTATGAATTATCAAGGAGGTTTTTTCATGGTTGAATTGATTGACGCTCCGGTATGTCTCAAGCCGGATAGTACACTTGTGCCGTTGGGTCAGAGCGATAAGCACATGCAGGAAGCTCTACGTACAGGGCGGGAAAATACGATTACATATCAGGTTCTGAAAAGCCACAATACTTCTGCGGACAAACAGATAAAGCTGAAATTTGATTCGCTGATTTCCCATGATCTGACTTATGTAGGCGTTATCCAGACCGCAAGGGCCAGCGGGCTGAAAGAGTTTCCGATTCCCTATGTGCTGACAAACTGCCACAACAGCCTCTGCGCGGTCGGGGGAACCATCAACCGCGACGACCACATGTTCGGCATGTCCGCGTGCAAAAAATACGGCGGCATCTTTGTTCCCGCCAACCAGTCGATTATTCACTCCTACGCCCGGGAGATGCTCAGCGGATGCGGCCGCATGGTGCTCGGCTCAGACAGCCATACGCGGTACGGCGCGCTGGGCACGCTCGGCATCGGGGAAGGCGGCGGAGAACTGGTCAAGCAGCTGCTCTGCCGCACATACGATATTGAGCCTCCCAAGGTGGTTGCCGTCTGGATGCAGGGCAGGCCCGGGCATGGAGTCGGCCCTCAGGATGTTGCCCTGACACTGGTGAAGGCTGTTTTCCAGAATGGGTTTGTAAAGAATAAGATTCTGGAATTTGTCGGCCCCGGCATTGAGCATCTTTCGATGGATTTCCGCAATGGCATCGACGTTATGACCACGGAAACGACCTGCCTGTCCTCCGTCTGGGTTACCGACAACAGGACAAAACAATATTTTGAACTTCACGGGCGGCCTGAGGCATATGCGGAACTGGCTCCGGGCAGGAACGCCTGTTATGATGGTGCCGTTATCATCGACCTGGACAAAATCGAGCCGATGATTGCCTTCCCGTTCCACCCCAGCAACGCATACAGCATCCGGGAATTCCGTGAAAATGCCGAGGAAATTCTCGCCGATGTGGAACAAAGTGCACAGAAGCAGATCGACAATCCGGAACTGCATCTCGACCTTCGCTCCAAACTGCATGGTCATGAATTCCGCGTCGATCAGGCCGAAATCGCGGGATGCTCCGGAGGCAGCTTTGAAAACCTGGTCTGTGCCGCGCGGATTATGAAGGGAAAGAGCATCCCCAATGAGTTTTTCAGTATGAGCGTCTACCCTGCCAGCAATCCGGTACTTCTGGAGCTCATCCGAAACGGGGCCGTACAGGACCTGATGGAGGCCGGCGTCGTACTGAAACCCTCCTTCTGCGGTCCCTGCTTTGGCGCGGGAGATGTCCCTGCCAACGGTTCGCTCGCCATCCGGCATACCACCCGCAACTTCCCCAACCGGGAGGGCTCCAAGCCGAAAGAACACCAGATGGCGTCTGTGGCGCTGATGGACGCCCGCTCGGTCGCGGCCACCGCGGCAAATGGCGGATTCTTAAAATCAGCGGCCGACGTGGAGTATGACGATCAGGAACCGGTGTACCATTTTGATGAAAGTTCCTATCGGAAAAGTGTTTACAACGGATTCGGGCATCCTGAACCGGAAACCGAACTCCGCTTTGGCCCCAACATCACCGACTGGCCCAATATGATTGCGCTGCCGGAAAACGCTTTGCTGAAAGTCTGTTCTGTTATCGGTGACCCAGTGACTACTACAGATGAACTGATCCCTTCGGGGGACGCAGCCTCTTACCGCTCCAATCCGAAACGGATGGCCGGTTTCACACTTTCTCGCCGCGACCCGCAGTATGTAGACGGCGCAAAGGAGATTCAGAGGCTGGAACTGCTCCGTCAGGGCGGGGATGCTTCGCCGGAGCTTGCCAGCTTTGCAGACGGCGTTATCGCCGCTTTGGGATATCCCTCCCGGAGCCGCGGACAGTTCCTGCAGACGACCTGTTTCGGCAGCGTGATCTATTCGATCAAGCCGGGAGACGGCTCCGCCCGGGAACAGGCCGCCTCGTGCCAGAGGGTGCTGGGCGGGCTGGCCAATATCTGCGTGGAATACGCCACCAAACGTTACCGGTCCAATCTGGTAAACTGGGGAATGATCCCGTTTCTCGGAGACGCAGCGCTCTTGCATATTCTGCGAAGGGGGGATCTGCTATATCTTCCAAATATCCGGCAGGTAATCGCTTCCGGGCAGCAGAAAATTCAGGCCGCACTGATTCGGGACGGCAAAGTGCTCAACGACATTCCGCTTACCATCAGCGCGCTTTCTGAGGAAGAGACACAAATCGTTTTGGCGGGAAGCCTGATCAACTATTACGCTGAAGGTTCCAAATAACAAAATAAAAAGTCTCCCCGCTTTTCCAGCGGGGAGACTTTTTGCAAAAAACCATCTGAAAAACCGCCGGTTAAACCGGCGGTTTCGTTGCCTGTGTGTTTATTTGATCAGTCCGATTTCCTTATAATAGCGCTCCGCGCCGGGATGAATCGGAATGAGCTGTCCTTCCAGGGCATTGGCGCCGTCTTTGCCGCCAAAGTCACCTGCCTGCGGATGCGCAAGAGCAATATCGTCATGATATTCAATCAGGGTTTTTATCCAGTCGTAAACCACCTGCTCATCGGCATCGGCGGAACAGATATATACATTTCTGGTTGCCAGAGTATCAGAATCATCCTCTGTGGAATAGACATCCTTTTCAATCGTCACTTTTTGGAAGTAAGGATTTTCTTCAATGATTTTATCCCTGATATCGTCACTCATCGTCAGCAGGTTGATGCCCGCAGACATGGCAAGGTCGGAAATCGCGGTATTGGGAGTAGAGGCAACATGGACTCCATAGTCCAGATTCCCGTCCTGAACGCCCGCGGTGATGTCCCCGATAGAGAGCACACTGATATTAAAATCAGATTCGGACAATCCATAGGCTTTCAGAATCGTCGGGAAGTAAAACTGGGACATAACACCTTTAGAGACACCGATTTTTTTACCTTTCAGATCCGCGAGACTCTTGGCCGTCGAATTCTTCGGGACAAACTGTGTGATCGTCGTTATGTATCCGCCAGTGATAAAATTAATTTTTCCCTTCGTGGACTCATTGAACTCACGTTCGCCATTGTACGCGGCCAAGGCTGAATCTGCCATACACACACCGATCTGAGCAACGCCCTGTGTGATCAGATTCACGTTCTCCTGTGAACCGGTGGTCAGTTCCGGCTTGATCTGGTATTCCGGATATAACTTATTTAAAATCGCTCCGGTAGTGGTCGTTGTGACATAGCCCACACCCGCGCTGGTTCCGCAGGCAATGGTGATAACCTGTGATTTTCGCTCTACCCCATCGTTTGCCGCCGACACAGAAATATCGGGCGCAGGCGATGCCTGTGCGTCTGCGCCCGAAGTCTCCGCAGAAGGGGCAGAAGGCGACGATGAGGTTGTACCTGCGCATCCGGCAAGCATGGAAGCGGCAATTAAACATGCTAAAATACCGTTAAATACTTTTTTCATTTTTGACCGTCCTCTCATTTATTGTATTATATGGAACGATATGCACCTTTGCATATCGTTACGGATTCTGAGAAATGGGAACCGATTTTCTTTTCTCCCTGATGAAATGATAAAACAGCAAAAGAGCCATGATTGCGGCGCCTGTGATATCAGTGACAACGCCGGAATCAATCAGCAACAGTGACGCGCAGAGTAGAATCACCCGCTCAATGTTTGTAATCGGCCACTTGACAAAATATTGTTCCACCGCACAGCTTAACAGATAGATGCCCAGCAGGGCCATGCCGAACGAATACAGAATGGAATACCATGCCCCCTGCGCAAGCAGCACCGGATTATAGACAAACATAAACGGAAGGATAAATCCGGAAAGAGCGAGCTGGAACGCCCGGAAGCCGCATTTCGAGGGACTGCACTGGGCAATGCCCGCCGCCGCATAGGCGGCCATCGCAACAGGCGGCGTAATGTTGGATATGACGCCAAAGTAGAAGATAAACAAGTGGGCCGCCATCGGCAAAACACCGAGCTTGATCATCGCGGGAGCAACCAGCGTTGCGAGGACAAGATAGGCGGCGGACGTCGGAAGGCCCATACCCAGTATCAGGGATACAATCATGGTCAGTATCAGAAGCAGCGCGACTTTTCCGCCTGAAGCCTCCACCAGAATCGCGGACAGCCTGTAACCAAGACCGGACCCGAGCACAGTCCCAATAATAATTCCCACCAGCGCGCAGGCCGTTGCAACCGACATAGACCCATTTGCCGAACTTGTCGCAATTTTGGCGAGCTTTTCCTTGGTAATCCGATTTTCCTTACTGAACGAAACGATAAAGGCTGTAAAAATCAACGTGAAAATGCCGCCTTTTGTAATGGTCAGCTTCATAGGCCCTATAAAAACGACAAGGGCAATCAGCGGGAAAAACAAGTAAATTCGTTTGACCAGGGTTTTGATGTCCGGTATTTCGCTGTGGTCCATCCCCTTGATATTTTTGCGACGCGCATAAAGATCGATAATCATCAGAATGGCGGCGAAATAGAGAACAGCCGGAATAGCGGACGCTTTCACGACCTCGAAATAAGGCACTTGCAGGATCTCCGCCACCAGAAATGCAGCGGCGCCCATCACAGGAGGCATGATCTGCCCGCCTGTAGATGCAGCAGCTTCCACAGCTCCGGCATACTCCGGCTCAAACCCGGTTTTTTTCATCATGGGGATGGTAAAAGTGCCTGTCCCGATCACATTCGCAATGGAAGAGCCTGAGATGGAGCCAAAGAAGCCGGAAGCAACCACCGCCACCTTTGCAGGCCCGCCTCTCATCTTGCCGAACCATGCGGCGGCAATTGTGGTGAAATAATCTCCCACGCCTGTCTCATTAAATACGGCGCCCAGAATGATAAACAATACGATATAATTTGCTGAGGCGTTTAAAGCGGAACCGAAGATCCCGTCGGAGGTGTAGACAACCAGATGGATAAACCTGCTGAGCTTAAATCCTCCGTGCTGCAGGATGGAAGGCATCCACTGCCCCATAAACGCGTAAGCGATAAAACAGGCCGCAACAATGGAAAGTGACGGACCGATTGATTTATAGGTAGCGTAAATCAGCGAAATAATCAGCAGAATCCCGAAAAACACGTCGATGGGATAGGTAATCCCGCCCCGCAGGTCATACGCCGGGGTGATATACAGCACGTAACCCACGCTTGCCACTCCCATTACTAAAAAAGCGATGTCTGCTATTTTGTTTACGAGTTTCTCATCTTTGATAAAAGCTCTTAAAAACAACAGGGAAAGTATCAGCAACAAGTGGATCGCACGCTGTCCGTTTCCGGAAACCACTCCGAACATTGCAGTGTAAAGGTGAAAAATTACAAATACAGACGATAAGGCCAAATAAATTTTTTTTGCCGCCATTGTTATCCTCCTCAAATTTTGTCTCGCTGGCGAAACGTTTTGTTCTATCTGATCTGCTGTATTATCACGCCATTGTGCCATACACAGTTACAAAAGGTTACAGTTTCCCCTTTCTTTTTAAAATTCAACTCAAACAGTTTAAAAAGCTTATAATTATTATATTTACAGATTCTTTATGTGTCTAATACATAATACCTGTATGCTGTCATTGGATTTTCCTATTGCGTCCACTTATCTGTTTGCCTTGTACCTTTACCAATTGTGATGTATAATTTACAAAATTGATGTCACGGAATTAAAGCAAGGAGGAGCAGAAATGAATACAAAGGATTTAGAATATATTACGGTTGTCGCTGAGGAAGGTAACATCACAAGAGCAGCTCAGCGCCTGTTTATCGCACAGCCCTCCTTGAGTCAGTGCATCCATAAAATTGAAGAACAGCTGGGTACACAGCTGTTTGTCCGTACCAACTCGGGAATCACGCTGACTTATGCCGGTGAAATTTTTCTGGATGCCTCCAATAAGATTTCAAAAACATACCGCGACATGGAAAACGCGATTTCCGACATGAACAACATGAAACGCGGGCGGCTGGTCGTGGGGGTACCAACATTGCTGGCCTGTCAGATCATGCCGCGAATCTATTCCAATTACGTCCAAAAATATCCAGGCATGGACGTGATCCTGTATGAGCAGGAATCCAAGACCCTGGAATCCTCGTTAATCAAAGGAAAGACCGATCTGGCCATCATGGCCCTTCCCCTGGGAATGGATTTAAATTATGAAACCATTTTTACCTGTGAGATGGTCCTTTGCGCTCCGCCCAACCATCCCCTTTTAAAGTTTGTTGACCCTGAAACCAATATCTTTGACATCACACAACTGAATAACCAGCCCTTTATTCTGGCAAGGCCCCATCAAAAAACCCGTTTTGTGGTAGACTCGATTTTAAAAAAAGCGGGGATCACTGTCCAGACCGCCCTTATGACCAGCAGTTCCGAAACAGCCATGTTTCTTTCCGTCCATGGGCTTGGCTTTGCGATCCTTCCCGAATTTGCCATCCGGTATTATCAGCCGCTGCTGCCGATCACCTATTACCGCATTGACCCGAAGTTCGCTTCCAACTGGACTGTTGTCGTGGCCCACACCAAGAACGACTATCTTTCAACGGCTGCCCAGCTGTTCATCGAAGAGATCCACGCCTTATACAGCGGCGGCAGCACCCCCCTGCGATAAGACACCTCCCGCCTGCTATCCCCGGCAGATCATTTTCTTTCCAGTATAAGTACATCACAGGGATCCCGCAATAACCAAAATTTCCCAATTTCAGCCTGATGGTTCTGCAATTGGGAAATTTTTTTAGAAACATATCTGTCAGCCCCGCTGCTTCATTCAGAAAGGAAAAGCTGAGGAGAAAACCTTGATCATAACAGGCATAAATGCCATTACACAAATATAACGCACCAATTGAAGAACCATAACTTTCGATGCATCCCCGCCCAATTCCAGGGAAATGAGCGCCATATCTGAAAGCCCCGCGGGTACTGAGGCAAACAGGCTGGTCGATAAATCCAGTGGGTTTGTCTTATAAATGAGCAGCCCAAGGACATAGTTCATCAGAATGCAGTTGATTGTCACCAGTATTACGGGGACCAGAAGTTCGTGGAAATGTTGTATATCGTGCATCGAGATGCCGGTACCGATAACAGTTCCGGCACAGTTTTGTGCCAGCAGCCGCAGCCGCTTCGGCAGGTATGCCCTGCTATAGCGGATATTGTATGCCGCAACGGCAAACAGCGAGAATACAATTGCCCCCGCAGGGAATCCGCTCAGCCTACCCGCCGTGCCCGATACGGCTGCGATCAGCAGCGTTATCAATGCGTTTTTGCGGGTACAGGCCTTTTTTGGCTTTTCCTGAGGTTTCTCATGGGAAAGCGGGGTGACGGGCTTCTGCCCGATCTTTTTGCGGTCAAACCGACTGCAAATCCATGTTGCAGCCTGTGGGAGCACCAGAATTGCGATTAAATAGCGCACCAGCTGCAGCGCCGTTGACTGTGTCGGGTCCGCCCCCACATCGGTGCTGATCATTGCTATATCAGACATTCCTCCCGGCACAGAAGAAAGCAGGGCGGTGGTAATGTCCACATCCGACACGGCGTGGATTACGATGCCGGTCAGAAAACTGAAGAACACAATTCCCAAAAATAGCTGCAGGGACGGTTTGACAGTGGTCTTCATCTCTCGGACATCATTCAGAGAGATTCTCTGCCCGATAAAGCCTCCGGCAATTGCCTGAACGGCAACCCTCACCAATTTGGGGAAACAGCCCATTCCTGTAAGAATATTGAAAACCGCACTGAAAATAATCGCACCCACCATCGCACCGGCCGGGACTTTCAATTTATAAAACAAGAGAGACCCTATTGCGCTAATCAGGACAGTCAGTATCAGATTCATTTTTCATCGAATGCTCCTATGTTTAATGGGGTATAGGATTTCTTTTTATTATAAAATCGGCAGAGTAGTTTGTCTAATACTTAACTTTGATTGCCGCTATAGAAATTCCCTATTAAGCAATGAAAGGACGGAGACAAGTCTAAGCACCCTGATTATCCTGCCATAGATAAAATATAATGGTTCCAATCAAATTTATGTATTTGCCCAATAGCAATAAACTGGATATACTTAGTACCAACAATTACGGTTTAGAAAGATTTAGAAAGCAGGGAAAATATGATCAAGGGAAGAGACCAAAAGGCTATCGTGAAAAAGCTGCAGACTGAAATTCAGAAAGCGGGGCTGGATGCCCTGATTCTGACTTCCGCAGATGGCGTTTTTTACAGCACCGGCTTTGCGGTACGCAGCCTTTACCGTTCGGGGAAAACCGGAAACGCTGCCGCAGTAGTCACCGCAGATGGGGATGTAGCGCTGATCTGCAGTGAATTTGAAAAAAACGCCGCAGTTATGGTCTGTGATCCAAGTATTAGGATTGAAGCATATCCTGTCTGGATTTACATAGAGGACTATGCTACAGAGCAGATGACAAAAGAAGTGCAACCGGATCTCAACAAGACTTACCATATGGCTGTAAATCTGATTCCAAGCAAGAAAGACGGCGTCAAAATCGGTGTACAGAGCAAGTGGGTTACCTATGAATCCGGATGTTACCTCAGAAAAGTGTTCGGAGACCATAATGTTGTCGATTGTACCAAAATTCTGAGCGACGCACGGATCACCAAGACACCCTGGGAGATAGAGGTACTGCGCCATAACGCACAGCTTGCGGAAAAGGCAATGAATATTACGGCTAAGACCATCGTTCCGGGGATGACAACGGTGGATGTGCACCACATCTTTCATAAAACCTGCCTGAAACTGGCGCCCGACATGACGGCTGTAAGCCAGTCCCACACGGTGGGTTCCGATTTTGCCCCGGCATGGATTCCGCAGCCCCGGAGAATTGAAAGAGGCGATCTCATCAGGCTGGACGGCGGCCCCTATACGGACGGCTATAAGTCGGACCTCGGCAGAACCTATGCAATCGGGGGGGCTGCTTCCAAAGACAAAGAAGAGCTTTACGCGGCACTTTGGAGAGGCTATGAATTTGCTGTCCAACACATGGGACCCGGCGTGAAAATGTCTGATATTTTTCATGGAACACAGCAGGCAATCGGTATCAAAAACTATGTGCGGGGACATCACGGCCATTCTATCAGCTGTGATATATCGGGCGAAGAGGCTCCGTTTTTCGCGCCCGGCGAAACGCGAATCCTGGAACCGGGGATGGTGCTGTGCTTCGAAACTCCTTTTTACAGTTCAACAAGGCAGACTTATAACATAGAAGATACCCTGCTGGTGACTGAAAACGGAATCGAGCTCTTTACAAAAGCATCCCCCTCCCTTTATTTTTGATAGTTAAAAGCATAAAGAAACCCACAGATTGGTTTAACAAACCAATCTGTGGGTTTCTTTATGCTTTACATACCGTTGGAATAAACGCGCTCGCGTTCCGATAGGTAAGACCATACATTCCGGCTCTCTGCTGATGATTTTATCGTACATATGGCATCATCGCGGCATATATTAAAGTGAAAAGATACATTCTGGGAGGTTTTTTGAGATGCAATTGCAATTTCCATTTTTAGGGTATCAGGAAGAATGTGAAAAGGTTCCTGTACAGTTTCCGCCCCAGCACCAGGATACACAGCCAGGTTTAGAGACGCAAATGGAACCAAAGCCTATTTTTGACAATCCAGCCTATACCGGCAGCGGCAAGCTCAGAGGCAAAGTCGCGCTGGTAACCGGTGGTGACAGCGGAATCGGCAGGGCGGTATGCGTCGCTTATGCCAAAGAAGGTGCGGACATCGTGATCGTCTACTATAATGAACACGATGATGCAAACTTTACAAAACGTTACATCAATCATCTGGGCGGCAGATGCTTACTGCTCTCGGGGGACCTGCGCAACGAGGCTTTCTGCCAGCAAGCAGTAAAAAGCACCATATCGACATTCGGGCGGTTGGATATACTGGTCAACAATGCGGGTGTGCAGTTCCCGCAGAATAGCCTGGAAAACATTTCTGCCGGGCAGTTGGAAACTACTTACCAAATTAATGTTTTTTCCATATTTCATATTACCAAAGAGGCCCTGAAATATCTGCCGGCAGGAGGTGTGATGATCAATACTACCTCAATCACTGCATACCGCGGCGACGACCTGCTGATTGATTACTCATCCACGAAAGGCGCAATTGTTTCATTTACCAGAGCAATGGCACGCTCTCTTGTATCAAAAGGCATCCGGGTGAATGGAGTTGCACCCGGCCCAATATGGACCCCTCTCCAGCCTGCCAGCTGGCCTGCCGATTATATTCCCACATTCGGATCGGAAACCCCTATGAAGAGGGCAGGACAGCCATTTGAGCTGGCTCCTACTTATGTATACCTTGCTTCTGATGATTCTTCCTATGTCACAGGACAAATTCTCCATGTTGACGGCGGTTACTCCATGCAGTCTTAACAGCGCTGTCTTACACAAAAAAGCCGGGGCCGTATAGAGCCCTACCCATCGTTTCTGAAAAGCTGTTTTTGGTAGTGCTTATACAACACAGAAAATTTGTTGACGTATCCTTTATTCCATGGTTTTTGCCGGCCGCAGAAATGCAGAATAACAGTATGGTCCATGATCCAGTCGACATCTTTCAATCCGGAAGACAATAAATAGTAAATGTTGCTTTTCCTTGCATCAAAATTATAAATACTGTCATCCAAAGGTTTTATGCGGTCCCAATAAAGTCCGTTCAGGATATCCTGATCCGGCAATATAAGCTTACTCTTATTTTTTTGAACATAGAAAAAAATATCTTTCGAGTTCATTTCATTCCGTTGAAGAGCCAGATTCATCAGCAGAACGCCCGAATTATAATACTCCGGCATATCATAGGTATTGAGTCTCAAACGATTAATACGGGAAGTAACCTGAGTAAGCGCGGTATGAGAGGCAGCCGCAAACAAATAGCCGGTAAGATCTGTTTCATACAAACTGTCAAGCGGGTTGATCACCAGAATATCCGGGTCAAGATAAAGAATCCTGTCCAGATTTTCCGGCAGGATTTTATAAGCCAGCAGCCGATAATACATCGCTTTTGTATAGCGGCCGCTGATTGGCGCGTCAGAAAACAGGTCGTTATCCATTTCAACAGGGATCAAATTTGAGCCGTCTTGCCGAACCCATTCGGAAATTTCTTCTATCTGCTGTGGAGGAATGTCTGAATAAACCATATAGACGTCGAAAGCAACGTTTACATGGTTTGAAAAAATGGATGACAACATCACTTTCAGCGGAAGTATATAATTTTGATCAAGCGTAACCAACAGGTTGATTTTTTGCAATGATCGTTCACCTCATTTGCTTTGCCGTAACAGCCACAATTGTAATATATCACAAATTGTATCAATCAACAATGGGCATTTGAGGAATTGCCAGTGATATAATTTCCACAAAGTAATGTCTCATCATCAGCTTTTGTCTGGTGATGGGACATCAGGGTTGATTTTTTCTCCCGTCTACCGGCACAGGATTTCTCCCGCAGGTTTTTTCCGGTTTTCACCGTTGAGCAAGACAGGAACTCCATTGACCATGACCAAGTGAATTCCACTGCTGTAAAGTGCCGGATCGAGATACGTTGCCCGGTCCTGTATCTCAAATCGGTCAAATATCACCAGATCGGCGCAGCTTCCCTCCTGAATCAGCCCCCGGCCTGACAGCGAAAATGTTTCAGCGGGCAGACCCGTCATTTTGTGAATCGCCTGTTCCAGTGTCAGCAGCCGTTTCTCCCGCACAAAGCGGGAAAGAACCCGCGGGAAGCTGCCGTAGAGGCGCGGATGAGGATGTGCGCAGACTTCCCCGTCGGTGCAGAAGTTCTGTTCCGGCCGCTGAATCAGCGAATCAAGTACGTCTTCACTCCCGTAATAATCGATGATTCCGACCCCGCTTTCAGAGAGGAGCAGGTCAAACACCGCATCAAGCGGATCTTTCCCCTGCATCTCCCCCAGCTCCAGCAGGTTCCTGCCGATGAACTTTGCATTCTGCGATTTTGTGATGACAATGCCGTCCAGACCGGCAAACTCCACAAAATTATCCCATTGGCTATTCGTTTCCAGAATTTCCTCTTTCATTTTCCTGCGTGTGGGAAGATCACGCAGTCGTTCGCACAGCTGTTCCCTGCCGCCTTCATGTGCCCAGGGCGGCAGCAGGACGCTCAAAGCCGTACATCCGGCTGTATAGGGGTAAAGGTCGAAGGTGACGCGGATTCCGTCTTGTTTCGCTGCATCGAGCAGCGCAAAAATTCGTTCGGCCTTATTCCAGTTTTGTTTTCCACAGATTTTAAAATGGGAAATATGCAGCCGGACACCGCTTTCCCGGGCGATTTTAAGAAGCTCCTCCATAGAGGAAAGAATCTCGTTAGCCTCGCTGCGCTGATGAACAGCAAACACCCCGTCGCGGCGCGCCACAACCTTGCAAAGCGCGATTAATTCTTTTGTATCTGCAAAACAGCAGGGGGCATAGATCAGGCCGGTGGACAACCCCAGCGCACCTGATTGCATCTCCCGTTCCAGCAGCGCGCACATCGCTTCCATCTGGTTGCTGTCCGCGAATCTGTTTTCCATCCCCATGACCGCCATACGCAGGTTTCCGTGGGGCACGAGATACCCATAGTTCCCGCTGACGCCGAGCCGTTTCATCCGGGCCAGGTAGTCCGCAACCGAACCGCACGCCGCCCAATCGATCTTGGGGTCAAGCCCTTCAATTTCTTCCACCTGCGCCTTCCAGACCGGAAGATGCCCGGCGGATACCGGCGCGAGGGAAATCCCGTCCTGCCCCAGAATTTCAGTCGTGATGCCCTGACGGAGTTTCGGTTCCATCAGCGGGTCGCTGAACAAATGTGGCCCGCTGTGGCTGTGGGTATCAATAAAGCCCGGACATACAATCCCGCCGTCCGCGTCAATGACTACCGCATCCTCTGCTTCCACCTTTTCGGAAACCCGCATGATTTTCCCATGATCAATAAGCAGTTCCCCCCAGAAACCGGGGGCGCCGCTCCCGTCCACAATCCAACCGTTTCTAATGATAAATCTTCCCGTACTGTGCGGGTCTGACATCCGAACACGCATTACAGGCCCTCCCAGAATTTTTTCGCTGTCTCCCGAACCTGCCTGTTTGCGGCATCCTCATCCAGCGTGAGCAGGCGGCGGCTTTCCATCAGCTGCCGGCCGTTTACAAAAACGTCTCTGACATACTCTTTTTTTCCATAGACAACCAACTGGTCGAAGATGTTCTCCGGGGTCACCGGCGTTAAAAACTGATCGTCCAGAACGATAAAGTCGGCAAGATATCCCGCCCTCAACCTGCCGAGGTTATCATAGCCAAGGCAGCGCGCGCCAAATTCGGTCGCCATGCGAAAAACCAGGGAAGCGGGCATTACGGCGGCGGATTGCTCCTTTGCCTTATGAATCAGAAACGCCGCTTTCATCACCGTAAAGAAGTCGTTGATATATCCATCGCTGCCAAGGCCGACGCAGATTCCCGATTCCAGCATCGAGGGGACAGGGGCAATCCCTCCCCCGACCTCGCAGTTGCTCAGCGGCATATGAACGGTTTTTACCTTTCTTTCTGCAAGCAGCCGGATTTCTTCCGCGTCCACCTGCACGCACTGGGACGCCAGCGTATCGGCATCCAGCGCACCGCAGGCATCATAAATTCCGGCTGGCCGGGGATTTACGGAAGGCTCATAGACGCTTTCGGACAGATGGAACTGAAACAAGGCACCCTCCTCACGGCTCATCGCCTTTGCCCTGCAGATAAACTCAGGGGTACAGGTAAAGGTGGTGTGGGTGCTGACAGCCCCGCGTACCAGCCTTGCGTGCTCTTTCAGCCAGCGGGCGGCGCGTACGTTCTGCGCAAGGCAGTCTTCCCCGTTTTGGCTGCCCGCCCGCTGGGAGCTTTCCAGCGAAACGATGCCGCGCAGGCCGATTTCTTCAAGCAGCCTGCCCTGTTCCACCAGCGTGTCCGGTTCGCAGAAAGGGGCTTCCAGCGTGTCGCAGAACGCTGTGACGCCGGATCGCAGCAGCTCCGCCGCGCCGGAACGCGCGGTGGACAGCACCTGCGCTTTGCGTACGCGGTCCTCCACCATCGGCCACCAGTAGAGCTTCAGGAATTCTTCGAAATTATGCACCGTCACATGGTTCGGTATGCCGTGGGAAAGGACGCCGTACAGGTGAATATGGGCGTCGACAAAGCCGGGCAGCAAAATCGATGCGCTGCGGTCGATCACATGCGTCAATTTTCCGTCCCTGTGCAGTTGATCAATCTCCGCGTTTGGCAGCACCGCATGAATCTGATCTTTGTCGCATATCAGGCCGTAATTTTGATAAACCCTGTCATAGGAGCAGACCAGCCATTTTGCTTTGACTGCAAACATTGCCATTCCTCCCCTGCTTTATCCGTTTCGTCACGTAAAATCCAGTTTCCGGCGGACAAATTTTCCCTGATGCGCGCACAGCACACCGTCCTTTACCACAAACTCTCCGCGGCTGAGCACCGTCCGGATTAAAATGTTCTCCTCACAGCCCGAATAGAGAGAGTAGTCCGACCGCCCGTAGAGGCGAAAACCGGGACGCGGGGCAATTTCCTCATAGATAGCGATATCCGCGTCCGCACCCTCGCAAAGGATTCCCTTTTGCGGAAACAGCCCGTGAATCTGCGCCTGATTGCGTGTAAACCGGTCGATCACCCGGTCGCCGAACAGCCGGTACATCTGAAGAAAGCTGTTCCCCAGCCCGTTAACCCCCATGGGGATGGCATCAATATCCAAGTTCTGCTTTTCCGCCCGGGTATAAGGGCAGTGGTCTGTTCCGACAGTATCAATCTCATCAAACGCGCCGACCAGTTTTTCCCGCTCGCTGCCGCTCCTTAGGGGCGGGATCATGGTATACAGCGCGGCGTCTTTTCCGGAATACACGGAATCGTCAAACAGGAAATAGTGCGGGCAGCTTTCGAGAAAAAACCTACGATGGAGGATATCCCCGAACCGTTTGTTCAGCTCCTGCACCGTGCTGCCGCAGCTGACATGTACCATATAGGTCATACCTTCGTAATAATCGGTCATTTCCGCAAGCTGCACCGCTTTGGAAAGTTCACAAATAACCGGCCTGCGCCGCGCATAATCCTCAATCCGCTTGAAGCCCCAATCGATCAAATCGTCGTTTTCCGTATGGGAAAGCAGCATCACATCTCTGTCGGAGGTACGTTTCAGCAGTTCCCCGATATGAAGATCATCGGAAAAAATCCCCGCCTGCTTATAGGTGGTATAAACCTTAAAGGAGGGAATTCCCCGTTCCAGCATGGCTTTTGCAAGTTCCGGAACGTTTTTTGGCTGCCGTACTCCACAGTGAAACGCATAGTCTACCACGCTGTCTTTCGCAAGCGACATACGAAGTTCGAAATTCCGGACAGCTTCCCCAGCATCGCAAGCCTCGTCCAGAAAATCAATCACGGTGGTAACGCCCCCCAGCGCGCCCGCCGCGGTGCCGGAATAAAAGCTGTCGGCCGAGGTAAAGCGGCCGTTCTGCGCCTGCAAATGCACATGGCTGTCAATCAGCCCGGGAATCACCGATGCGCCCGCCGCATCATAAACCGCTTTTGCCTCAAGGTGCGCGGAGGAAATCTGCTCAATCCTGCCGTTTTTAATAAACAGATTTCCAGAAGTCCATTTTCCGTCCTGATAAAGGCATCCGCCCGCAATTTCCAGATCATACATGGTTATTCCGCCTTTCGCCGCAGAGTATGGTCATCCAAGCAGCGCCTGAATGACAGCGTAATAACATTCCGCGGCTCCGGTCAGCTGATCGACCTCGATATACTCATTGATGGTATGCGCAAGGTTTTCGCGCGAAGGGCCAAGGCCGAATGTTTTGATTCCCGCCTCGCCCGCGTAGTGGCTTCCGTTTGTGCAGAAATTATATTGCGTGATTTCGGGCGAAAAACCCTTTGACTCCAGCTTGCCGACAACCGCCTGGACAAACGGTTCGTCAGGCTGATACAGCCACCCCGGGAAGAAGCGTTCGCCTTCAATTTTGTTTCCGGTATAGCAATGCTCCTCTCCGTGCGCGTAGGAAACTTTCGCGCGCAGTTCCGGATCCTCCGCCATCATCCGGTCAAGCAGTGCCTGCAGGGGCGCCAGCACCGTTTCCTTGGTCTCCCCCACCAGCAGGCGGCGGTCGTAAGTCGCCATGCAGTATTCCGGCACCACCGATGCCCCCGGATATGGGCTGGACTTGATGTCGGTCAGTTCCAAAATTCCTTTGCCGAGCACCGGGTGTTCCGTGGGCGCCAGCTTGCGGATTTCCTCGATGACACGCGCGATTTTATAAACCGCGTTGATTCCCTTTTCCGGATTGGCGGAATGGGCCGGCTTGCCGAAAACCTCCAGCTTGATTTCGCCGCGCCCACGCTGGCCGATTTTCACATTGAGCTGAGAGGCCTCGCCGATCACGACATAGTCAGGTTTGACCTGCGTGCTGACCGAACGGGCGGCAACTCCCTCAAAGCATTCCTCATGCACCACGCCCGCCAAATAGAGCGAGCCGGAGAAGTCGCATCCGGTATCCTGCGCAAAGTCTGCAATCGCGCAGGCCATGGCGGCGACAGCGCCTTTCATGTCGGAAGTGCCGCGTCCGTAAATTCTGCCGTCGTGGATTTCTCCTCCAAATGGCGGGTGGAGCCACTCTTCAGCGTTCGTAACCGGAACGGTATCAATATGGCCGTCAAACAGAATTTTCGGGCCGGGGTGTTTGCCGTGAACACAGGCAATGATGCAGCCGTATTCATTTACCTTGACTTCGTCGAACCCCCGCTCACGGAAAAAGCCCGCCAGTTCCCCGGCAACACCACCTTCTTCACCGGAATAGCTCTGAATCTGCACAAGCTTTTGGCACAAATGAATGACCGCTTGCTCCCTTTGTTTTGTCAGCATGAAACCAGCCCCCTATTCACTGTAATGCAATTCTTCGGGCAGACAGATACGCACAGCCCGCAGCTGCGGCATGCCGCCTCATCAACCGCCATATTCCCATCTTCATCCAGTGTCCGGACCCCATAAGCGCAGACCGTTACGCAGCGGCCGCAGCCGATGCAGCTTTCCTTCTGAAATCCCATATGAAAACTGCCCGTCGCCTCCTGTTCCGGCAAATGGGAGAGTGCCATCCCCCGGATAGTGTCCAGGCCGCCATACCCGTGATCGTCAAGATAGCGCTCAATCCCCCTGTTCAGCTTCCCGATTGTTTCAACGCCCATCAGGATCGGCGCGGTGCAGATGCCCAGCGCGTCCGCGCCCGCCATCGTGAACTCGATAGCGTCCTGCCAGGTCGTAATGCCGCCAAGGCCGATGATGGGGCAATCGAACTTCTGGCGCAGCTCCACAATTTTCTGCAGAATAATCGGTTTGATCATCGCGCCGGACAGCCAGCCTTTCCCCTCTTTACCTCCCAGCACCGGCCTGCCGGTTTCAATATCAATTTTCATGACCGGGCCGATGGAATCACATGCGGTAAACCCGGCGCATCCCGCTTTCCTGCATGCGCCGGCAACCTCCAGCATATCCCGATAGTTGGCGGACAGTTTCGCAATCATCGGAACCGTACAGTATGGGCGCAGCGTTTCAGCCATCGTTTTCAGCTCGGTTTCATCGTATGACACAAGCTCGATCATGTCGGCGCCCGCCTCAATCATCCTTGTGACAAGTTCCGGCCAGGCGCAGAGGGAAACGCCGATACTCGCAATGACCACCACTCCCGCGGCTTTGGCCTGCGGTATCTCGTTTGCTATCCAGCGTTCCGGGCCGTAATCCGACCATTTTTCGCAGTTGATCAGCGTGTTCATCCCGCAGCTCGCCATATGGTTCACTGCGTTCTCAGCCGCTTCAAGATTAATGGTTTTCGTAACAACGGCCCCCGCTCCCGCCTGATGCAGACGGATAAGGCCAGGCGCCCCATAGCTCAGCGGTCCCGAGCCGATAATAAACGGCGACTGCATCTCTATCCCGAACAAGCGATATCCCATATTGTTTTTCCGATCCCTTCCAAAGTTTCACCGTCTGGGCAGAGCTGTCTGTTTTCCGGAGCAAGGCTCCGGCTATCATACCCGCCGCGGCCGTACCTTCTTTCTTTTTATCTGTTTTCCGCGTAAACGGAACACCACGGATGCCCCGCCCCCCGATTCGTTATTCCCGCACGTGACGCGAGCTGTTCCGCCGCGCGGTACCCGTCTTCTAATATTTTTCGCTCATCCGCCGTCGTCAGTACACCGTTTTCCAGAATAAAGCGTCCGTCCACCGCGACCGATTCGATATTTGCCATAGTCGAAGAATAGACCAGCGTGGAAACCGGGTTGTGCATTGGAATCGATTTCGGGCTGAGATAAGGGTTAAATACTACAAAGTCAGCCTTTTTCCCGACCTCAAGCGAACCAACCTCGTCTTCCATGCCCAGAGCACGCGCGCCGTCAATCGTAGCCATTTCCAGCACCTTTTCCGCAGTGATAACCGTCGGGTCCAGCGTGGACACTTTATGCAGAAGCGCGGTGGATTTCATCAGTTCCAGCATGTCCTGGCCGTTGTTGGAAGCGGCGCCATCCACCCCCAGGGAGACTGTGACGCCCGCTTTAAGCATTGCCGGAACCGGCGCGACACCGGAGGACAGATACATGTTGCTGACCGCGTTGTGCGAAACCTTCAGATCATATTGCTTCGCGGCAGCGATGTCCTTTTGATTGAGGTAAACACAATGTACCATCAGTACATTCGGCCCCAGAATGCCCAGCTTTTCCAGACAGTCCGTCCCTGCGCACCCGTGCAGCGCTTCCGTGGCCTTCCGGTCGAACGGTGTTTCAGATACATGGATGGTAATGCCGCTGTGATAGGAACTGGTAAGTTCCCACAGCATCCGGAGCATCTTTTCGGAATTGGACCAAAGTGCCGCCGGCGCCGCCCAGACTTTCAGCCGGCCTTCTTCCGAATTGTGATAACGGTCAAACAGTTCCGTCATTTCGCGCTCCACCACTTCAGGAGTCTGGGTAATCTCGGGGCAGACGCCTGCGTCCAGACCGGCGTCCATCGCCCCGCTGCCGATGACGCCGCGGATTTTCAGTTCCGTCATCGCTTTTGCGACACCGTCCGTGAGGTGCTCCTTATGATGCAGATAGAGGTAATCCGTCATAGTTGTCACACCACTGCGGACAGCCTCGGCGCAGCCGAGCATCGCGGCATGGCAGCTGTCCTCCGGAGTCAGGAACCGGGCTGCCGGAAAGGTCATGGTGCGCAGCCAGTCGGACAGCACCATGTCGTCGCCAAGCCCTTTCAGCAAAGTCTGGAACAGATGGTTATGCGTATTGATAAACCCCGGAAAAACGGCTTTGCCGGTACAGTCAATTCTGCGGGTATCCGGAGATTGCCTGATCAGTTCTTCGGTCCTGCCGATTACCGCAATCCGCCCGTTTTCAACCGCCAAAGCGCCGTCAAACAGGACACGGCGCGCGGGGTCTACGGTCACAATTACTGCATTGGTCAAAATATAATCCGTCATAGGTCCTCCTTTACGCACTGGCATTTTCACAGTGGCCCGCCATCAGCAGCCCGATCCGCCCGATTTCCGCTTCCTCACGCGCCATTTCCCCCAGAATTTTCCCCTCATAAATCACGCCGATGCGGTCGGAAAGGGACATAATCTCATCGAGTTCTGTGGAAATCAGCAGTACCGCACAGCCCTCGTCGCGCGCGGCTACAATCTGCTTATGAATAAATTCGATAGCCCCGACATCCACACCGCGCGTCGGATGAACCGCCAGCATCAGTTTAGGATGGGTTTCCAGCTCCCGCGCCACAACCACCTTCTGCTGATTGCCGCCGGAAAGCGCCGTGATCGGTTCTTCCTCATTAGGCGTTTTGATACTATATTTTTGGATCAGTTCCTGCGCGTGAACCGCAATCCGCTTCCAGTCGAGCAGCCCGTTCTTTTTGTATTCCTTCTTTTTATAATCATGCAGCAGCATGTTTTCCTTAATGGACATGCCCATTACTACACCGACATTCTGCCTGTCTTCGGGGATATGGGCAACCTGGCAGTCCAGCACATCCCTCGAACTCCCTTTTGTGACATCCCTGCCGCAGATGGTGACCGTGCCGCCCGTTTTCTTTTTCAGAGCGGTGATGGCGCGGATAAGTTCGGACTGGCCGTTGCCGTCAACCCCCGCAATGCCGTAAATTTCACCGGCATGCACATGCAAAGACAAGTCGCTGACCGCGGTGACGTCCTTGTTCCTGACAGTAAGATGCTCAACATCAAGCACTACTTCTCCCTGTTCCCTGTCCTTTTTGTCAACTTCAAAGAGCACCTCTTTGCCGACCATCATGTGCGCCAGTTCTCGCGGGTTGGTCTCGGAAGTATTAACCGTTCCGACGGTTTCCCCCGCCCGCAGAACCGTAATCCGGTCACAGACAGCCATGACTTCACCCAATTTATGCGTGATGAAAATGACGGATTTATTTTCCGCTTTCAGCTGGCGGATGATCAGGAACAGCTGTTCAATCTCCTGAGGGGTCAGAACGGCGGTAGGCTCATCGAGAATCAGCAGCCGGCACTCTTTATATAACGCTTTTACAATCTCAACACGCTGCTGCTGGCCCACAGTCAGGTCGGAGACACGCGCATAGGGGTCAACTGCAAGATTATACTTCTTGGACAGCTCCAGAATCCGGTCGGCAACTCCTTTGGTGTCCATGGCGATCTTTCTGGTATCGTCCATTCCAAGAATAATATTTTCCACAACTGTCAGCGCCGGAATCAGCATAAAGTGCTGGTGTACCATGCCGATGCCGGTTGCAATCGCGTCCTTGGGAGACTGGATATGTACCTGCGTTCCTTCAAACACAATATCCCCTTCGTTGGGCTCTGTCAATCCATACAGGATATTCATCAGCGTGGATTTTCCCGCACCGTTTTCACCAAGCAGCGCATGCACCTCGCCTTCCCGGACCTTCAGGTTTACGTTGTTGTTGGCAATGGTGCCGGGATAGATCTTGACAATGTTCACCAGCATCAGCCGGATTTTATTCTGGTCAGTTTGTTTCATCATTGCAGCCCCCTTACGCCGTTTTGACAGCTTCATCTGCGAATGCGAATTCCTAAGCGAAATCCACACACAGATGTTTGACTTCCGTATATTTCATCAGGCCCTCAACGCCGCCTGCGCGGTCAACGCCCGACTGCTTGTAGCCGCCGGTCTCACATTCCGGAAACAGCTTGTTATAGCAGTTCACCCAGGCCGATCCCGTGCGCAGCTTTCTGGCAACCCGCATGGCTTTGTCGATATCCTTGGACCAGACCGCGCCTGCCAGCCCATAGATCGTGCCGTTTGCCAGTGAAACGGCTTCTTCCTCGGTGCGGAAGGTTTCCACGACCAGCACCGGCCCGAAAATTTCTTCCTGCACAACACGGCTGTCATGCGCCGGATTTTTAATAATGGTCGGCGCGATGAAGAACCCGCTGTCCAGCCCGTTCTCGGTGACACGGCGGCCTCCGGTAACCAGTTCTCCGGTCTGAAGTCCGTCTTCGATGTAACCGAGGATTTTTTGCATCTGTTTTTCGGAAATCACCGGCCCCATCTGGGTATCTTCATTGAGTCCGAATCCCAGTTTCAGCTTTTCAACCTCTGTTTTCATCCTTGCGAGAAAGGTATCCGCAATGGATTCTTCAATAACCAGCCGCGATCCCACTGTGCAAAGCTGCCCGGCATTTGTGAAGATTGCCTTGATGGCAAACGGCAGCGCTTTATCCAGATTTGCGTCGGCAAAAATGATATTGGGGGATTTCCCGCCAAGCTCGAGCGACAGCTTTTTCATCGTGTCCGCGCCGGTTTTCATAATCTTTTTGCCGGTTTCCACCCCGCCGGTAAACGACACCATATCCACGTCCGAGTGCTCAACAAGCGCGTTTCCGGCTGCTGCCCCTCTGCCCGATACGGCGTTGACCACGCCCTTCGGCATCGAAGGCACCAGTTCGAGCAGTTTTACCACTTCAAACGTGCAGGCGGTCGTCTGCTCCGCAGGCTTGATGATAATCGTATTGCCCGCCGCCAGCGCGGAAGCCAGGTCACGCATAAGCAGCGTAATCGGATAGTTCCACGGCGTAATGCCGGCTACTACGCCAACCGGCTCGCGGCACAGCACAGACAGGCTGTTTTTATCCACTGCGGTAGAACCGCCGAACAGTGTGCGCGTGGCACTGGCGTAATACTCCAGATAGCCGATGGCCCCGTTCACTTCAAACAGCGCTTCCGCAATCGGTTTTCCTGTCTCAAGGGACAAAGCCCGCGCAAGGGGGTTCAGATGCTGCCGCATCGCCTGTGCCCACTGGTAAAGCACCGACGACCGCAGCCGCGGCTGAAATGCCCAGTCCTCCTGCTCAAACGCGCGTTTGGCGCAGGCAACCGCCGCATCAATATCTTCCTTGCCCGAATCAGGCACGCGGGATACCACCGCGCCGTTTCCGGGGCATCGGACTTCCATCAGCGCGCCGGATTTCGGGGATTGCCACACGCCGTCTATATAATTCTGATACTCACCCAGGTAATACTCATCCAACACTGTTATCCCAACCTTTCTGACTGTAAATAATTCATTGCCGCGCGGATCTGCCCGTAATAGCCCGAGCAGCGGCAGAGGTTTCCGTTCAGATACTCCCTGACCTGCTGTTCGGAAGGATCTTTCAGTTCCTTTTTCATCGCCAGCACCAGCATGATCAAGCCCGGAGCGCAGAATCCGCACTGCTCAGCCCCTTCCGCCACCAGCAGGCTACCGTAAGCCGCGGCTTCTTCCTGCACGCCTTCCAGCGTTGTGATATGCTTTCCGGCCATTCGGACGGTCAGCACCGAACAGGACGGAACGGGTTTGTCTTCCACCCAGACCGTACAAAGCCCGCAGGCGCCCTGTCCACAGCCCTTTTTGACGCTGGTGAAGCCATGGCTGCGCAGGCTGTCCGCAAGCACCTCGTCCGGCAGAACTTCCCACGCCTGCCTGCGCCCGTTCACCCAAAACGTAACCGTCATATCCCCGCCTCCTTCAGCGCCCGCTCCACCAGTACGAGGCAAAGCTCCCTGCGGTACGCGCCGCCTGCGCGGTGGTTGTCCGCAAATTTGAGTTCAGCCGCCGAAGCTTCTGCCGCCTGCGCCGGCGTTCCTCCGCGGTTTATGCAATCTGCCGCAGCCTCTGAAAGTGCGGCGGCCATCGGGCGCGCGCCGACCGCGATACGAAGGCCGCAAGCAGTATCGGCGGCGGCGGCATTCAGCAGCGCGTAATCCGTGCACGCGTTCCGCATGCTCTGGAACGCGATGCGGGAACAGCCCAGCGGAATGTGAATTTCTGTCAGAATGTCACGGAGGGGCGGCATGTTCAAATACTCCTCCAGCGTGCACAGGCCGCTGTGATAAAATTGCAGCCGCGTATCCAGCGCAAGCAGGACCGTAAGGAGGTCGCTGGTGCCGAAACGGCTCGCGACCGTTCCGCCCACTGTGATCACGTTACGCAGGGGTATCCCGCCCAACGCGGAAACAGCCTTGCAAAGCGCACCGTCAAACAAATCTCCGCAGCTGGTCTCCATTTCACGCAGGGAAACCGACGCCCCCAGAATCAGGTCTGTTCCTGTTTTTGTAATCTGGTTGAGGCCCAGCCCGCCCAAGTCGATGCCAAGCGGGGACGTCCGCGTATTTCTGCGAAGCAGCGTGCAGCCGCCCAGCAGTACGCTGCCGGGATGGCTCCAGAGGGTTTCATAGGCTTCCGCAAGCGTCGAGGGGCAGACATATTCTTTGAAGATCATTACTGCCGCCCCTCCTTCTCCCGAATCGCCGCGAGCACCTTTTCAGGCGTCATCGGCAGGCTGCGCAGCCGGACGCCGACCGCATTGTAGATTGCTTCTTCAATCGCGGAGGCAGGGGTGTGAAACACGACCTCGCCAAGAGACTTTGCACCGTATGGGCCGGTAGGTTCGCAGCTTTCCTCGAACGCAACCTGCATCCGCGGGATATCCAGCCGGCGCGGAATATGGTATTCGGTATAGCTGTCGCTGAGCATACGCCCCCTTTTGTCATAGCGGATTTCCTCAAACAGCGCGTACCCCATCCCCTGCACCAGGCCGCCTTCCACCTGGATGCGGGCGAGCTTCGGATTGATCACGGTGCCGCAGTCAACCACTTCCGCATAGTCGATCAGCGTTACCTTTCCGGTGCGCCGGTCAACTTCCACCTCCGCAAAACCTGCCACAAAAGGAGGCGGGCTGGTCGGCCCTCCATGCCGTGCCGAAGCGGACAACTGGGGCATTGTCTTTTCATCCGCGAAATAATCGGGCGCAAACTTCCAATAGGTGACTTTTGTCAGATATTCGCTGAGGGAAAGCGTTTTGCCGGAGGATGTTTGAAAGCATCTGCCGTCAAACAGGATTTCTTCCTCTGTCCGAAGCACCAGCTTCGCGCCCCGGAGCAGTTCTGCCTTCAGCTTTTGCGCCGCTTTCAGCACCGCGTTCCCGGACGCATACGTGGAGGAAGAGGCGTATGCGCCCTTATCATAGGGGGTTGTGCCGGTATCCGCGGCAACAATCCAGACATGGTCCATATCGGTGCACAGCGCCTCCGCCGCAATCTGGCAGAGGATTGTTTCCGCGCCGGTGCCAAGGTCGGACGCGCCTGAAAATACCGTATAACCGCCGTCATAATTGAGCCGCACCTCGGCATCCGCCACATCCATGCCGCCGATAGACGAGCCGTGCATCGCCACCGACATGCCGACGCCCCGCACACGGTCCCCATCGAGTTCACGGCAAGGATATTTGCTGTCCCAGCCGATCAGCTCCCGCCCCTTATCGATGCAGCGCGCCAGCGTGGTCGAGCGCACTATCGCGTCGCCCGCCGGGGAGCCGCCCGCCAGAAACGGATGGCTTTCCCCTTCCTCGATGATATTTTTTTTACGCAGGGCGATCGGATCGATTCCCAGCTTATGCGCCAGTTCATTGGCCGCGCACTCGATTGCAAAGTTCGACTGCGCCCCGCCGAAACCACGATACGCCCCGCCGGGGACCATATTGGTATAGACTTGCACGCCGTAATAATCCACAGCGCTGATTTTGGCATACATCGGCAGCGTATTTTTGCAGGCGACCGCGAGCACGTCGATCGCGTGCTCTCCGTAGGCTCCGGTGTTTGCGAGCACCTCAAGCCGGATGGCGTTGATCGTGCCGTCCTTTTTCCCGCCCATCGTCACCCGGATGCGCATGCCGTGGCGGGTGTTGGTGCAGGTCAGGCTTTCGCGGCGGTCAAAGATCATCTGCGCAGGACGGCCCGTCAGTTTGGTAACCCACGCGATAAACGGCTCAATAAACGTGCTGTTTTTCCCGCCGAACGCGCCGCCGACCCTCGGTTTGATCACACGGATTTTATATTGCGGGATTTCCAGCGTTTTGGATACAATCCGCTGCACATGGAACGGCGACTGGCAGGAGGACACAATGGTCAGTATCCCGCGCGCATCGTAATAGCTGAACGCGCGGTGGGTCTCGGTCATTGCGTGAAGCTGTGCCTGCACATAATAGGTCGATTTGACCACCGCGTCGGACTTTTTCAGTTCCGCGTCCACGTCGCCCCTTGTCCACGGGAAAGAGGCCGCGATATTACGTGCGGGATCGTTGTCGATCGGCAGGTTGGTAAACACATCCTGATGCAGCACAATCGGGTTATCCAGCGCCTGCTCAAAATCCAGAATGGGAGTAAGCACCTCATAATCGACCTCGATCAACCGCATGGCTTCCAGCACCGCCTGTTCCGTTTCCCCCGCGACAACCGCCACCGGGTCTCCCACATAGCGGACAGTATCCTCCAAAAGATATCGGTCATAGGGGGAGCCTTCGGGGTAGGCCTCCGCCGCGATGGTGTGCAGAACCGGCTTACAGTCCTGATGGATCAGGATCAGCACCATCCCCGGCACCTTCATCGCAGCGTCCTTCAGGATGGAGCGGATGCGCGCATAAGCGTGGGGGCTGCGCAGGAATTTGACGCACAGCGCGTCCGCAGGCGCAAGGTCTTCTGCATAAACCGGGCGTCCCAAAACGCTGCCCATCCCGTCGATTTTGTCAACAGACTGGTGCACTACATTCATCCCACAGTCCCCTCCCTTCCTACAGCATCTTGGTTTTTGGATTTATTTCAGATAGTCGCTCAGGTCGACTTTTGGATAGCGCACGCGTTCAAATGCTTTGTTGTCCTCGCTGAGCGTGGCGTCAATTCCCATTTTGGTTTGTACGCCGCGTTCATCCGAGCAGGGGTCCAGCTCATGCCCCTGCGCGTTCGGCACATAGAAAATGTCGTGTTCGGGCTTGACACGGGTAGAAAGCGCCCACATGATATCCGCCGGATTGTAGATATCGACGTCTTCATCCACCACAATGACATTCTTGATGTTAACATAGGTCATCATCGCCGCCAGCGCTATATTTTTCGGTTCGCCCGGATTTTTCTTATGAATCTGCACATAGGCTAGAAATCCGTTGCCGTAAGGCGGAATATGCACGTCCACAACACCGCTGGACACATATTTCGCAAAATTCTTAAGCAGCGGCTCGCGCGGCAGGACGTTTCCGAGATTGATATGCTCAAACGAGGCGCCGTTGATGGTCTGGTAGATTGCGTTGTTGCGGTAGCAGATTGCCGTCACGCGGACGACCGGGCTGTTCCACGGCTGGGAATAGTGGCCGGTGAATTCGCCAAGCGGGCCTTCCGGTTCGCGCAGGTTGGGCTGAATCTCGCCTTCTATGACAAATTCCGCCTCAGCGGGAACATAGATATCGTTGGTGATGCTTTTTACCACTTCAATCGGTTTCCCCCGGATTGCGCCGGCAACCTCCGTCTCATCACCGTCATACCGCAGGCCCGCGCCCACATAGAGCACCGGGTCACAGCCGCACACCACGGAAATCGGGAGCGGCTTTCCCTCCGCTTCGGCCTCGTCATAAAAGCCCTTCAAATGCCGCCACTCGTTGATCATGATGCAAAATTTGTCGCGCCCTTTGACGTGCATGCGCTGAAAGGAAAGGTTCTGCGGCCCGCCATGCAGCCCCCTGCTGTGCACCACGCCTCCGGTGATGACCGGTCCGCCGTCTTTCGGCGCATGTGTCGGAACAGGTACCCGGAACATGTCAATCTGATCGCCGGTCAGCACATTTTCGTGGCAGGGCGCATCTGCAACAATTTTGGGCTTGATCGG
Organism: Marasmitruncus massiliensis; assembly: GCF_900186535.1. Lineage (GTDB taxonomy): Bacteria > Bacillota > Clostridia > Oscillospirales > Ruminococcaceae > Anaerotruncus > Anaerotruncus massiliensis_A. The sequence goes on along the minus strand of NZ_FYDE01000004.1, from coordinate 767,901 downwards.
TTTGGTGAGCGCTTCCGCCAGAAAGTCTGTGATCTGTTCCTTGGGGCATCCGAGCGCGAGCGCGATGTTATCCATGGAGGCCAGCATCCCGCCGCAGACTCTGAATTCACGTTCCTTTACCTTGGAAAATAATCCACCTTTTCCCGCGGTTGATTCCAGTGTCGCGAGAACGGAGCCAAGCTCATGCACCAAGTCGACCTCTTTCTCAATTTCAGCAAGCCGGCCGTTTTCTTTCAGTACCGCGAGAAAAGAGCGCAGGTCATGAATCTCAGACATCTTCCTTCCCCCCGTTTCCATAAGCTCCGGTCATCGGATTGATGCCGGTGTAAGGGAGGGCATTTCCATCGCTTTTCGCACCCTTCCCGGTGCGCGTGATGGTGCAGCCGGTATAGTCCAAAATCCCGCCGATCGGCACGAACGGCTTTTTCACAGTCACCGTCACCTGCTGTGTATCGGGCTCCGCTTCAAAGATTTCATCAGAAATACGCTGCGCAATGCGCTGCAAAAGTTTATGCTGTTCTTCCGTACAGACCTTTTTCGCCGCCTCATACAGTGTGATGTAGCTGACGCCACCCGAAAGCTCATCATACTGGCACATATCGTCCTCATTGGCCATCGCCTCGACATCCACCACAAATTTTGCTCCGAACTTATTTTCTTCGGGATAATAGCCGTGCGTCCCCCAAAACTGCATCCCGATCGCCTTTACGATATCCGCCATCTCAATTCGCATCCTTCCCATTTTTAATCGCAGATGCCAGCAGCGCCAGGCGTCTGCCGACGGCATGTGCGTTGTCCATCCCTTTCAGGTCTTCGGCCGCGCCCTGCGCCATCTTATCCTGACTCCAGACCGCCGCGCCGCCATAAACGCCAAGCCCTCCATTGACGACGGGGATTCCTTTGGTATGGAAAAAACCGTGAATAACATTGATCGCGGTTTCTTCGCCGCCGTTGCGCGTACCTCCGACCGTCAGCGCCGCGCCTGCTTTGTACAGGTTGCAGTCCGGATTTTGCTTCTGCATCAGATAGTGCGGACGAAAGCGCGAAAACCAGCAGCCAAGCTGTCCGGTTACGCCCATGTTATAAACGGGCGATGCAATGAGAAAAGCATCGTAGTCGAAAAAGGTCCGGTACAGCTCGTTCATATCGTCCTGATAAACCATACAGTCGTTGACGTTTTCCCTGACACAGCGATTGCAGCCGATACAGGGATTGATCTTTTTACCCCGCAGTTCCACGAGTGTGGTTTCGACCCCATTGATTTCCGAAGCCGCCTTCAGCGCTTCATTCAGCGCGTAATAGGTGGATGCTTTGCGGGGGCTTCCGCAGACTCCCAAAAGTTTGATCATGTTGTTTCCTCCCGAAGGTTTTATTGAAATCAGTCATTCCAGCCCGAACGCTTTCGTCAAGCAGTCTGTTTGGAGTGTTCCGGCGATGAGCGTGTTGGCTGTTTTCAGGTTATGGATTCGTATTTCCCCGCAAGGCGGGAGTGAATGAAGTGCCGACCGAATGAGTTCGTCATTTTCGCAGCGCATCCACAGGCTGCATACCGCGCCTCCGGAGGCCGCCGCCTGCCAGCGCGCCTGTGTTTTTGCCAAATCGTCACAGAACGGCGCAAGCGGGATGCTGTACCACGCCCATTGAAATGTCGTGCGGTCCAGGGTAGTACCCAAAGCCGCAAGGAGTTCGGTCAGAGAAAGAAAAGCGTGATAAACTGTCGCCGCGGCACCGCATTCCGGCATCAGATACACATCTCCGGCTGGCACATCCGGCACACCGGCTCCAAATGCAACGGCACAGTCGTGCCAGACATGCACGGTTCCCTGCCTGTCAGGGGGAATCAGCCGCGCGGGGTCATCCAGACGGATTTCCAAAGACGGCAGCCGGAATCCCGAAACCACACGGTCTCCGTAGGAGATGTCGGCCGCCCCGCCGCATAAGCGGTGCAGCAGTTCCAGAATGCCATGCCAGGAAGCCGCATTCGAAACGCCAAGGTCGATGATCTGCCGGTTCATAGTTTCATCCCTCTTTCTCCCATAAAAGACCGTTCCAGAACATCTGTGCAAATCTGCCCGGTTGAAAAGACATGCCCTGTCGTCAGATTGATAAAATTGATTTTGCAGGGCGCGTCCCAGTCGCGCGGGACATTCGCCCATGAATTGCCGCATTTTGCAAACAGTTCATAAAATGGAACCCCATAAACACTGCTGTCGTTTTTTGAAAACGGAAGCTGGTCCAGCATTCCTGTGATCTCTTTGTCATCACAGCGCACATAAAGATTTGTTTCCTGCCCGTAGATCAGGCAGTCATTGACCCGCCCGTATGCAACGGATTCATCGTCCGTCATTGAGACCAGCGGTGTGACAGCGCTCGCCTCTACAATTTTATCCATTGGAAACCCATGATCATATACCGTCGGCATCGACTGCTCCACATTACGCGCGCAGACCTGCACCGCGCCGGCCATACAGCCCGTACGCGCCGCAAGCAGGTAAAGGTTTTCGCAGGAAACGCCGCAGCCTTCGCTGATCAATTCACAAAGTTCCTCGTCGGGAAGTTCCCCGGTCTGGATGCAGGCGACCGCTTTTGACGGCGCCGGGTCTCTGTAACCAACCGCGCGGGCGAACTGATCCGCACCGCGGATTGCACGTACCGGGCCGGAGATCACTGCCTGCCCGCCGCGGTACGGAAGTTTCCAGAATGCGACATGCGAAGCCATCTCACAGACCGCGGGAGCCTCCACGAAGATCTGCACCGATGGCACCAGATGGTCTCTCAGCCGCATGGTACCGTAAGTCAGGCGTCCAAGGCCACCCATGCCGATTTCCGCAAAGTACTTTCCCGCAAGAAACCCGCCTTTGCTATGCACTCCGAAATCAAGCACCGTTGCGCCGTTTGCAAGCCTTTTGGCTTTGATCTGAAGCCGTTCGGTGTCTGAAAGCACCTGCCGCTCGATGATTGCGGCCGCGGCTTCGTTTACACTATATTGTTGCATCTCACATTCCTCCTTTCCCAGATGGTTCCGGCAAACGCGCCGCTTCTTTGCGCGGTGCGTCCGCCGCAAGCATCCCGTTTTTTCATGGCACCAGTACGCCGCTTCGGCTGACTGCCTTGCCGTTTTTCAGAACCAGCAGCCTTTGCGCCCGGGTAACAAGTGCTTCGCGCGGGGTTTCTGCGTCCAGAACCGCCAGATCGGCCGTACACCCCACGGTAAGCCCGTAATCAGATAAATGGGCATTGCGCGCCGCCCGAAAAGTTCCCATCCGCAGAACCTCCGCCAGTTTGCTTGCGGTGCCATACTGGAGAACCTGCGCGGTAAATAAGCCTTCCTCCAGCATATCGCCGTTGCCGAACGGCCGGAACGGATCGCGGATATTGTCGGAAGCATAGGCGACATTCACACCTGCCTGCAAAAACTCACGGACCCGGGTCACGCCCCGCCGCACCGGCTGGCGGTCGTGCCTTCCCATCAGATACATGTTGCAGGAAGGCAGCGTGATGATGTTGGTGCGTGCTCTCTCGGCCAGTGCAATGCCCTTTTGAGCGGTCTCATCATCCACCGCGCACATCGCGGTGACATGGCTGCAATTGACGCGTCCATCCATGTGCAGATCCATCGTTTTTTGTTGGATATAGAGAAACTCGTCAATATTTCCGACGTCGGATTCGTTGACATGCAGGTCGAGCGGAATCCCGTATTTTTCGCCCCGGGCAAAAATACCGTCCAATTCGGTGCGAAAATCATCGCAGAGGTGGGCGTAACCCGCAAAGTAGTCGATGATGCCTTTGCGGCAGGCTCTGTCCAGTTCCTCCGCGTTTGCCTCGCACCACGGTACAATCAGCTGGAGGGTGATGCGGCCGGCATATTCGCGCCGGAGCTCGTCAAGCGCGTAAACGCTTTCCATGCCCCAGACTTCATCGCACAGCAAATGAGTTTTGATACAGGTGGTACCGTGTGCGATCTCCATATCCAGCACCCGCGCCGCGCGCCGCTTGACATCCTCCGCGATTTTCCCTTTCGGAATCCGGTTCTGATAATTGCGGAACAAATTGACCGCGTCCACCAGTCCGTCGGCTTCTTCATCCTGAATGGTCAGAGCCTTGTCAAGATGGGTATGGGAATCGACAAAGCCGGGGATCAGCAGCTTTCCACGAAAGTCAAAGGCTTCGGCCGCGGCCTGCGGAGGGATGTTTCCCTCCACAGCCGCGATTTTGCCGTCCCGGATTCCCACATCCATGCCGGTTGCACCGTCGAACAGGTTTACACCCTGCAAAAGCAGGTCAAACGTTTTGTCCATTGTCAGTTACCGGCAAGAGCAACCGGGTCTACTTCACCGGAGGCAATCTGATCATACAGTTCCTGGATTTTCGCTTTCGTTTCATCCGGAATGCGGGCAAACGCTTCCTCGCTGTAATCCGTCAGCAGGATTGCACCCTCTTTAATGCCAAGGTTTTTGACCTCACCGCTCAGCTGACCGTTGTAAGCCTGCCTGATGATTGCGCCGATTGCGGTCATCATGTCGGAATTGACCGAGATGAACACGGTGTCGGGAGCGAAAACGCGCTGGTCGGAAACCGCACCGACATTCAGCAGCCCCTTTTCCTGGCAGGCCATGATAACCCCCTGCGAAGCGGTATTGGCATTCTGTGAGAGGACATCCACGCCGGACTCAATCATTGCAAACGCGGCTTCCTTCGCTTTGGCCGCGTCTTCGAGGGAACCGGTGAACATTGTCGTAACCTCGCCCTCCGGATTGATATACTTCGCTCCGGCCTCGAAGCCTTTCATAAACTGGATGATCGGGAGCATCTCCACGCCGCCGATCGCTCCGACCTTGCCTGTTTCGGATACCATCATGGCGATTGCGCCGGTCATAAAGCCGGAATCAATTCCGCCGACCTGAAAGCCGTTGAAGTTCGGTTTGACGCTCTCCGCGCCCGAAGTGATGATAAACTGTGTTTCCGGGAAATCAGCCGCGACAATTTTAGCGGCGTCGGAAAATTCATTTCCATGAGCGAAAACAACGTTGTAACCCTGAGAAGCGTAACCGCGCAGAATTTGGTCGTAATCGGAGCTCGCGACTTTTTCAGAGTAATTAAGGGTCGCGCCCAAATCGTCCGAAACCGATTTGACCGCGTCATAGGCCAGCTGCGACCAGTCCTGGTCATTGACGGTGCCGGGCACAATCAGCGCGATTTTAAATTCTTTTTTAGCCGGTACGCTTTCAGCGGCAGACCCGGACGGCTGCGACGGGGTGCTTTCCGCTTTGGAGGCGCCGCAGCCTGCCAATAAGGAAAGGGACATTGCCGTGCTCATGACGATTGCAAGAACTTTTTTCATCTTTCTCATACCTCTCTCTGGATAATCTTTTATATCCCCCTGCATCGATTTCACAGAGCAAATATTATTGGTTGTGCGCAAGCATTTCGAGGAAAACCTGTCTGCACTGCGCTGTGGAAGGCTTGCGCGGGTTATTTGCAATCATATACATTTTGTAGGTTCCTTCCGCTATGGTGTCGGCGGCATCAGCGGTTACCCCGTATTTTTTCAAGTCCACAGGACACCCGGTCTCGGCAAACAGTCTGGAAACTGCTTCAACAGCCAGAGCGCCGCCTTCAAAATCGCTGAGCCCCGTTGTGTCGCAGCCGAGCAGTTCGGCAACGGTTCGATATTTTTTTGCGCAGGACATTAAATTGAAGCGCATGACATATTCCAGCAGCAGGGCATTCGCTTCCCCATGCGCCAGATGATAGTGCGTACACAGCGGGCCGGACATCGCGTGAACCATTCCAAGTCCCGCCTGGTCCATCGCCACACCGGCCAGCATCGATGCGAGCGCCATGTCCGTGCGCGCTTTCACATTTGAGCCATCCGCACAGGCAGTCCAGAGCGATTTTCCGATCAGCGAGATTGCCTCTTTTGCCCACGCGTCCGTAACAGGACTGGAACCGAGTCCGGTAAAGGCTTCGATTGCATGCGTAAGCGCATCCATGCCGGTTGTCGCGGTCAGATAAGGAGGCAGACCAGTCATCAGTTCCGGGTCAATGATCGCATACGCGGCAAACAATTTGTCGGAATTGATACCTTTTTTTACCTCTTTGTCCCCGATCACCGCACAGCGGGTCACTTCGGAACCGGTTCCGGCTGTTGTCGGAATTGCGATAAAGGGCAGCGAGGGCGCTTCAAAATCAAAGCCGTTCCACTGGTAGTCCGCCAGCGGCCGCGAATTGGTTGCCAGAGCGGAAAGAATTTTGCCCAGATCGGTCGGGCTTCCGCCGCCGACCGCGATGACTTTCGTCGGCTGATATCCTCTCAGCACCTCCATCGACGATGCGACAAGGTCGGATGTCGGATTCGGCGTCACATCGGAATAAACTGTAAAAGCACAGCCGGTTCTGTCGAGAATTGCCGTTACTTTGCCGGAGATTCCCGCGGCAACCAGACCGGGATCGCTTACAACAAACACACGGTCGTCCGGCCCCACTATTTTTTCAAGCAGATTTACAGCGCCTTCTCCGAAACGGACATCGACAGGAAGGAAAAATTTTTTCAAGAATGTTCAACTCCTTAATGGCTCTTTTGATACGGTTTGCCAAGCGCCGCCGGTCCGGATGCGTTGCGGATAAACAGGGCCAGCGCGATAATTGTCATCACATAGGGGATCATCAGCGCAAACTGGTAAGGAATGATACTGTTGCCGGCCTGCAAACGGTATTGCAGCGCTTCGCCCCCGCCAAACAGGAGCACTGCCAGCATCGTTCCGATTGGGGTGAATTTTCCGAATGAAACAGCCGCCAGCGCGATATAGCCGCGCCCGTTGGACATATTTTCAATGAAGAAATCCAACTGCCCCAAGGACAGAAAAGCTCCCCCAAAACCGATAAACAAACCGCCCAGAAGACTGCTGAGAAGCCTGATCTTAACGACTGACAGACCGACTACTTCCACTGCCTGCGGATATTCACCGGCTGCGCGGATTTTCAGGCCGGGTTTGGTTCTGTAAAAGAACAGATGGATTGCCAGAACCAGTCCAAATGCAATGTATACCGGAAGCGGCAAGCCAAAAAGCGCATCATGAAAGCCGTCGATCTTGGGCGGCGCGGAATTCAGCCCGAACACGCTTCGGCTGAGCGTTGTCGTAACGCCGCCGAACAGGATATTGAAGGCAACTCCCAGCACCACCTGATTCACCTGGAAGGTCAGCGCAAAGTAACTGAACAGCAGACTGGCAAGCCCCGAGGCCGCCATTGCGCACAGCACACCCAGCCAGACATTCCCGGTCCAGTAGGTACCGATCACGCCTACGAACGCGCCCAGCAGCATCATGCCCTCAGCCCCCATGTTGATAATGCCGGAGGACTGCATCACCAGCAGGCCCAGTGCGACAAACAGAATCGGAGTCGCTGTGCGGATCACAGACAGCAGCAGATTTCCGATCAAATTGAAATTGTCCATGTTACTTCACCATCTTCTTTCTCCACAGTTTGGACACCAGGTCAATGACAACGAAAATGATGACAAGCGCCTGAATAATGTTGATAATTGCCGCCGGCACATTGGAAAACATCTGGACGGCGTTGCCGCCGCTTTTCAGCGCGCCGAACAGGATGGAGGATAAGAAAATTCCCAGAGGGTTGTTGCTGCCCAGAAGGGACACCGCTATGCCGTCAAAACCGTAGCCGCTTGAGAAATTCTGCAGCAGACGATGCTGCACGCCAAGAATCTCCATTGCGCCGGCGAGGCCGCCGCATCCGCCCGCGATAAACATCGCGGCCATCACGTTGCCTTTGACGTTCATCCCCGCGTACGCGGCCACCTTGTTGTTTTGGCCGACAATACGCATTTCATAGCCGGAAGACGTATGCCAGAGAAAAACGCCGTAAAGCACCAGCGCTATGATTGCCAGCACAAATCCCATATGCAAACGGGTCCCCGGCAGAATATTCAGCAGATAGGCGGACTCCTGTGTCATTGCCGTCTGCGGGAAGTCGCCCGGCTGCTCTTTCATGGGGCCTGTTACCAGCCAGCTGACCAGATACTGAGCCACATAATTGAGCATAACGGTTGTGATGACTTCATTTGCATCAAAACGTGTTTTCAGCCATCCCACCAATCCGCCCAGCAGCGCGCCGCCCAAAAAGCCCGCCAGCAGGGCAACCGGAATATGAACCGCTGCCGGAAGGCCGGTGAGGTTCACGCCAATCCAGGTGCTCAGCGCCGCTCCCATATAAAGCTGCCCCTCCGCGCCGATATTGATCAGACCGCATTTATAGGCAAATGCATAGCTCATGCCGGTAAAAATTAATGTGGTTGATTTGATCAGCGTTTCCGCAATATTGATCCGGTTTCCGAATGCCCCGGTAAACATGATCTGATAGATGTTCCCCATGTTTTCCCCGATTATCTCGATAATAATCCCGCCGCATAATAACGCCAGAAAGACCGAAATAAAGGGCTTTGCAATCTCCCGGACTTGTCCCAGTTTTTTGTTTCCTATCTTCTCACTCATGGTACATAACCATCCCTTCCGTTATCACCATTCAAAACAGTGTGGGGCTTGTTAGAAATTTTGCGGCTTCTGATTGTCATACTGTCGCAAACGGCCTGCAAAATTGCCATCCCACTCCACAGCTTTTTATGGTGGTGACGGGTTTCGACCGTATGATTTGAAGTGACCTCCCGGCAGTTCCTCATAAATTTGTTTTGGGAACAATTGCATTCCCCTGCCGGAATCTGCGCGCTGTAAATAGTGAGCTGCCTCTGCGGCTTGACTGCCGCAGAGGCAAATTGGGGATATAACCGCTTATTTACCCATCAGTGCGTGGACATCGATCTCGCCGCTTTTCAGTTTTTCCAGATATCCGGAAATGGCGTCTTTCTGCTCCTGTGTGAGTTTGTCCTCAAAATTACCGAACGGAGTGAGATACAGTGCGCCGTCTTTGATGCCGAAATTATAGCTTTTTGCTTCAAGCTCGCCATTCTTGGATTTCTCCGCGGCGGCATAAATTGCTTTGCTCATATCCTGCACAACGCTGGTCACAACCGTATCCGGCGCTACCGGAGCCTGATCCCCGTTGGAGCCGAGATTCATTATGCCGCGTTCCTCACAGGCGTTGATTACACCAAGGCCCGCCTGATTGGCCATTTGAGTCAGTACATCCGCACCGTCATCGATCAGGTTCAACGCATTTTCCTTGCATTTGGACGCATCCTCGAGGGTACCCGCGGTGATGCTTTTGCCGGTGATCGACGAATCATGATAACTCGCACCGAACAGATAGCTGTCGGAGAAAGCATTCATGACCGGAGAGGATTCGCCAACCACAATGCCGACTTTTTTACTTTTGGTCAGAACGCCGGCAACCGTTCCGGAGAGAAATCCGAATTCATAGGAATCCACACTGGTGGTCGCCAGATTGGGTTCCTGCGTTTCCGTACCGTTTGTGATGCAGAAATCCACATCCGGAAATTCTTTGGCTACGATCTTTGCCGCATCGGAAAACTGATAGCCATGACCGACAATGAAATTGAACCCCTGGCTCGCATAGCCGCGCATAACCTGCTCATAATCGGACTGCGGCACACTTTCGCTGTAAGCGGCTTCGGCGCCGAGACCGCTCTCAATGGCCTGTAACGCTTTATAGGCTTCCGCATTCCAGCCCTGGTCGTTGATGGTACCGGGCAGCAGCATCGCCACCTTGAACTCTCCGCCGGCTTTACTTTCCGAGGCCTGTTCGCTGCCGGCAGACGCCGCGCTGCCTTGGTCCGCGGCATCGCCGCTTTTGGAACCTGATGACTGCGCAGCCGAACCGCCGCACCCGCTTAGTGAAACCGCTGTGATAGAAGCCGCCAGTAAAAACGCGAAAAAATTTTTCATAATTGACCCTCCCCATTTTTTTAAACGCTTTTTGGGCGCTTTTTTGAATAAAAAAAAGACGTCCAACATGGTCTCCCATGTCAGACATCTTTGTCTTTTTTCGTTGCCATCACTTTAACGCATCGGGCTATGATTTGTCAACATGTTTTTTATTCCCAGTTCCATATTGGTCAATATTGCATAAATCTTTTCGTGTTTTTGTTCAATTCTTTTACTTTGCTTTTAAATCAGCGCCGTATTGACTTTTTTGAACAAAAAGCTATAATAAAAATATAGAAAATGACAAAGAGGTCATTGTGAAGGGTTCTCCTTTGCAATGACTTCTTTTTTGTACAGACGGCTTTATGTCGGCGGTACACTCGGCATGGCGGAGTATAATTGCAATGGTCTTTTGACGATTGTTTTATGCCAAAACCATAATGGGGGTACCGCCGATTTTTATTTTGAGCAAGGAGGGCAAAAACCATGTTAAGCATTCTTTTGAACATCAACGGCAGGGATTATCCGTTACAGGTTGAATCAAACTGGACCCTGCTGTATGTTATCCGTGAGCTTCTGCGATTTACCGGCTCTAAATACGGCTGCGGCACAGGTGACTGCGGCGCCTGCAAAGTGCTGATCGATGGTGAGGCAAAAAACTCCTGCACGCTCCTTGCCCGCAATATGGAAGGCAAAAAAATCGTCACGATCGAGGGTGTCAGTCAGGGGGGCCAGCTTCATCCGGTTCAGCAGGCGTTCATAGATGCCGGAGCCATTCAATGCGGTTTCTGCACACCCGGCATGGTGATTACATCCATTGCCCTGCTCTCTAAAAGCCCCGATCCAACCGAGGATGAAATCCTTGAAGCACTCGGAAATAACCTTTGCCGATGTAGCGGCTACAAAAAGATCGTGGAGGCAATCCACCTGGCTGCTCTACAGATGCAGGAAAAGGAGGTTGTATCGTGAAATATATCGGCGTGCCCACCCCAATCGATGATGCACTTATGAAAGTGACCGGACACGCGCTTTACGGTGATGACCTTGCTTTCCCCAACGCGCTTGTCGGCAGGATTCTGTTCAGCCCGTACGCGCATGCCAACATCCTTTCCATTGACACTTCAGCCGCAGAAGCGCTTCCGGGTGTACACGCAGTTGTCAGTTACAAAGATTCCCCGCAGACACTGTACAATCGGATTCACCGCAACCTGCATGACACCCCTCCGGCTACGGAGCGCGTTTTTGATACCCGGCTCCGCTGTATTTCGGATGCCGTCGCAGCGGTTGCCGCTGACAACGAGGTCATTGCCAACCGTGCGATTTCTCTGATTCGCGTGGAATATGAGGAACTGCCGTTTGTTCTGGATTCTGAACTTGCACTTGGGGAGAACGCCCCAAAGCTCTATCCGGAAGGCAACCTGCTGGAACCCCTGCTGACGCAGTGCGGTGATGTAGACACCGCCATCAAATCCGCAGACGTGGTGTATACACAACGGATGGAAACCAAAATGATTCATCATGCCCCGATCGAACCGCATGTCTGCGTCGCATATTGGGCGCCGGACGATAACCTGACCGTCTGGGGGCCGCAGCAGGGCGTGCACCGTACGCAGATCATCCTCAGCCGGATTTTCGGCTTGCCGATTTCCAAAGTTCATTATCACAGTCCGCTGATGGGAGGAGCGTTCGGCGGAAAGGACGGCCTTACCGCCGAACATATTGCGGCGCTGCTCTCCAAAAAATCCGGCCGGCATGTTAAAATCCGGTTTAACCGCAAGGAAGACATTCTCTGCACGACGACCCGCCATGCCGCTAAAATGACGGCAACTATCGCGGCATTACGCGATGGAACGATCACCGCGATTGATTATCGCCAGTTTATGAACGTGGGGGCCTACTGCGGCGGATCGGTCAACGTGCTGCACGCCATGTGCGGTAAGATGTTCAAGGTCTATGCCATACCCAATATGCGGTTCGACGGCAAGGCAGTCTATACGAATACGCCGGTCGGAGGCGCAATGCGCGGCTTCGGCTCGCCAAAGGTATTTACGGCAATTGAAGTCGCAGTAAACCAGCTTGCCAAAAGGCTGGATATCGATCCCGTAGAGCTTCGCATGAAAAATCTGATGGTTCCTTTCGCCCCTGATCCGGTCAACGGTTCCTCGCTCGCCAACGGTCGGGTGCGGGACTGCCTGCGGCAGGGTGCTGAATTGTTCGAATGGGACAAAAAGAAGCAGGAATGCAAAGCGAAGTCCGGGGAACGGTATGCTTATGGAGTCGGACTGGCAGCCGCCATGCACGGCAACGGGGTCGCTCCGTTCGCTCCCGATATTTCGGTGGCCTCCATCGCGATGAACGAGGATGGAACCTGTCTGCTGCGCACCGGCAACTGCGACCATGGGGCGGGTACCTATACTTTATATAAAATGATCGTCGCGGAGCAGTTGGATATGCCGCTCGGCGACATCAATCTGATTCATTCCGATACCGACGCGGGCACCTATGATACCGGCGCAGGCGCGTCCCGCAACACCTGGACGGGCGGAGAAACGATTGTTTTGGTGGCACGAAAAATGAGGGAACGCCTCTTTTCTCTGGCGGCGGAAGTGTTCGGGGTGCAGGCTGAGGAGATTACACTGGAAAATGGAGTTTTTGTCACAAAGGATGGAAAGTCTATCAACAAGACAGAACTGGTCTGGTACGCCATGGACAAGCGCCGGGAAAAACTGATTGAAACACTTTCCTATAATTCCTATTATAATGCGGGTTCCTACGGCGTACATTTTGCGCAGGTCCGCGTAGACAAAGCAACGGGGACTGTACGCGTACTGGACTATGTTGCCGCGTGCGATGTAGGCACGGCGCTGAACCCTCTTCTGCTGGAAGGACAGGTGGAGGGTGCCATCGCGATGGGGATTGGCATGGCGTTGTTTGAAGAAATCGAGCTGGATGAAAAAGGACGCGGCAAGTCCACCAGCTTTCGCCGTTACCGGATTGCCCATGCCGCTGATATGCCGAAAATCCGGATTCACTTCGTGGAGGCTTATGAAGAGCATGGTCCCTACGGCGGCAAAAGCATCGGCGAGGCTTCCATTGTACCGGTCGCTCCCGCAATTATCAATGCGGTCAATGACGCGCTGGGGACGGAACTGTCCGACCTTCCGCTTCTGCCGAAAAAAATTCTGGCCGCGCTTCAAAAATAAGGTCTGTCCTTTTCCCATTATAATAGGAAGGAACGCGGAAAAAGATACCTTATTATAGATACAGCAAACCACAGAAAAGGAGCGCTTTTTATCGACATCCATATTCTTTTAAATGGAAGGCCTGCTGTGCTTCCTATTGAACCCGATGAATATCTGTCCGAAACGCTCCGTGCGGCAGGGATGCTGAGCGTGCGGCGCGGCTGCGACACCGGTATGTGCGGGCTCTGCACCGTACTGGTTGACGGCACTCCTATATTATCGTGCTCGACACTTTCGGCACGGACGGACGGCCATACCGTACATACTTTAGAGGGGATGCAGGAAGAAGCCTCCGAATTCACAAAGTATCTCACAGAGCAGGGCGCGGAACAGTGCGGGTTCTGTGCACCCGGATTCATTCTGACCGTTCTGGCGATGAAGCGGGAACTGCAAACTCCCACCGAAGAAGCAATCCGCCGCTACCTGAACGGCAATCTGTGCCGCTGCACCGGCTATATGGGGCAGATGCGCACGGTCCGGCGCTATATGGGGCTTCCGGAACCGGAGGTGGACTGATGTTTTCCTTTCAGGACTACGCCGCCCCGGCAACTGTTGAAGAGGCTCTCGCTTTATTGGACAAAAGCAGGAAAAACCGTATTCTGGGCGGCACCGCATGGCTGCGGATGAGCAATCTGAAACTGCATACCGGAATCGACCTGAAAAATCTGGGGCTGAATTCCATCTACGAACAGGACGGAGCACTTCAGATCGGCGCCTGCTGTACCCTGCGCCAAGCTGAAACCGACCCTCTGCTGTGCGGTTATTGCGGAGGGCTGGTTGCCGACGGCATCTTCAACATTGTCGGCGTGCAGTTCCGGGCCGTCGCGCAGGTCGGCGCAAGCGTATTCGCGCGATATGGATTTTCGGACCTTCTCCCTTCCCTGCTGGCATGCGGCGCTTCTGTCCGTTTGGCAAAAGCCGGGATGATGCCGCTTGAGGACTTCCTGAACCGGCCGTTTTTCAGGGATATCCTGCTGGAAATTCTGCTTCCCGCACAGAATGGGATTGGCAGATCAGCCTGTCTGCGGAACTCGGCAGGTGACTTTGCTCTTTTGAACGGAGCGGTGTATCTTGATCACGCTGACTGCCGCATCGCGGTCGGCGCTCGCCCGCAGTGTGCGGCGCTTGCGCGAAACGCCGGGGAATTTGTCCTGCAAAACCGCGGCTCCCTGCCAGTTGATGTTTTGGCAGAGCGGGCCGTACTGCTTGCTTCAGAAGAATTGAAGTTCGGCTCCAACATGCGCGGTTCGGAGGACTACCGCAGAGAAATGTGCAACGTGCTGATGCGCCGCATGCTCCGGCCGCTGCTGGGAAAGGAGGAAGGCCATTGATCGGGCAAAGCATCCCCAAGCTCGACGCGCAGGCTTTGGTCACGGGGAAACCGGTTTATACCGACGACCTCGCCGCTTATCATCACGCGCTGATTGTCAAAATTCTGCGCTCTCCCCACGCCCATGCGCGCATCCGCTCGATTGACAAGTCCCATGCGGAAAAAATTCCGGGAGTGGCCTGCATCCTCACGCATGAAGATGTGCCCCACTGCCGCTACACGAATTCCGGCGAAAGCTATCCCGAGCCATGTCCGCACGACCGCTTTCTGCTGGAACCGGTGGTGCGTTACGTCGGGGATGAGGTGGCGATTGTCGCCGCGGAAAGCGAAAAGGCCGCTGCGCGCGCACTGGAACTGATCCGGGTCGATTATGAAATTCTGCCCGCCGTGCTGGACTTTACCAATGCGGAAAATAACCCCGTGCTGGTACACGCTCCGAACGAAGGGGTATTTATGCCGGACGATGTCGGGCTGGACTGTGCACACAATGTGGTTTCCCGCCACAAAGTACAAAAAGGTGATCTCAGCAGCGCCCTGTCCAGCTCCGACCGTGTGGTTACGGGAGAATTCTTCACTCCGCCGCAGTCGCATTGCATGATGGAAACACACCGCTCGTTTTGCTTTCCGGATGAATTCGGCCGTCTCACCTTCTGGACCTCCACCCAGTCGCCTTTTCATACGCGCAGGCAGACCGCAGCCGCGCTCGGCCTGCCCTATAACCGGATTCGCGTCATGAAGCCGCGCGTCGGCGGGGCATTCGGCGGAAAAAATATTACGGTCTGTGAGCCGTATGTCGGCATTGTTACACTGAAAACGGGACGCCCGGCAAAGATGGTGCTGACCCGCAAGGAAACCTTTACGGCAACGGCCAGCCGCCATGAAATGCGGTTTCGCATTACGCTCGGGGCATCGGCGGACGGAACGCTCAAGGCAGTTCAGGTTGACTGCCTGAACAACACCGGCGCCTATGGCGAGGACGGCCCTGCGGTCACCATGGTCTCCGCCGGCAATATGCTTCCGATGCACAACCGCACCGATGCCATCGAATTCACCGGCACCACCGTCTATACCAATCTGCTGCCGGGCGGCGCGATGCGCGGTTACGGCGCGGCGCAGTCCACGTTCGCCATAGAATGCATGATGGATGAGCTTGCTGACGCCTGCGGAATCGACCCGATTGCTTTTCGGCTCAAAAACTGTGCGAAGGAAGGCGACACCGGGGGGATTCTCACGACCCCCATCCGCTCCTCGTCGTTGCTGCGCTGCATTGCGCGCGGCCGGGAAATGATCGGGTGGAACGAAAAGTATCCGGTCCAGCAGCTTTCCGAAACCCGGCTTCGCGCGGTAGGCATGGCGGCCGCAACACATGGCTCCGGCGTACAGAATATCGGGCAGGCCGCCGTTTCCATCCGCCTGGAAGAGGACGGCACCTACCTCATGCGTTCGGGCGCGACCGATCTGGGCACCGGCTCGGACACCATCCTTACACAGATCGCCGCACAGGTGCTGAACTGTCCGGTTTCCCGCATCAATACCCGCACAGCCGACACCGACGGTCCCTACGATACGGGCGCATTTGCTTCGTGCACAACCTATGTAACCGGCAACGCAGTCATAAAAGCGGCGGAAAGCTTTAAAAACAGGCTGTTTACATGGGCGGGCAAACGGATGGCCTGCCCGCCGGACACGCTGGTTTTATTGGAAGACCGTGTCGCGATGCAAAACGACCCTTCCCGCTTTATGGAACTTTCGGGGATCGGCATGGCGACCATGATCGGTGACAACGCGATGCTGGAAGCGACCGAGACCTATCTCTGTACCGACGCGCCGAATCCGTTCGCCGCCGGTTTTGCCGAAATCGACCTTGATCTGGAAACCGGAAAAATTGATCTGCATCAGTTTGTTTTGGTGGTGGACTGCGGAAAAGTGATCAATCCGGCCCTCGCACGTATTCAGGCGGAGGGCGGCGTTGTGCAGTCGATCGGCTACGCGCTTTATGAGCAGCCGGTGCGGGATCAAAAAGGGCGTCTGATTACCGACAGCTTCATGCAGTATAAAATTCCCACACGGTTGGATGTGCGCAATATCCGCGTCGCATTTGAAGAGAGCAGCGAGCCGACAGGGCCATTTGGAGCAAAATCTCTGGGGGAACTGGTCATCCATACCCCCGCGCCCGCGATTGCAAACGCACTATTTCATGCGACAGGCATCAAACTGCATGAACTCCCGATGACCCCTGAAAAAGTTTACCGGGCGCTTTGTGCGCGCGGCCTTAACAAATACCCCCGAAGAGTCGCTCAAGAAGGAATGCATTAAGCCCTCCGTGGGACGTGAAAAAAGAAATCGCCTATGTTTGCTGTCCCGACTCCACAAAACCGGTTACTTTTAAAATTATTGCACAATAAAAACACAGCCGTCCGGGGTTCCGGACGGTTGTGTTTTTATTTGTCTATTCTCCCCAACGAGAAAAATTCTCACATTCGATGCCAAACTGGTCGAGCAGTTTGCAGACGATATGATGCGTTATTTCCTGCACCGACTGCGGATTTTGATAATAGGAAACCATCGGCGGCACAACTGTTACGCCTGCCTGTGACAAAGTCAGCAGGTTTCGCAGGTGAATGGCGTGAACCGGAGTCTCTCGCGCGGCGATTACCAGCCGCCGTCGCTCTTTTAACGTCACATCCGCCGCGCGCAGCAGAAGGCTGTCGGAATATCCCGATGCAATTCCCCCGACTGTTTTCATACTGCAAGGTACAATCAGCATTCCCTCTTTGCGGAATGTTCCGCTTGCGATTGCCGCTCCTATATCCTCATTGTCATAGCACACATCAGCCATCGCATATACTTCATCCGGCGTCAGTGCCGTTTCCATGCAAATTGTCCGCTCCGCTCCCCGGGACATCACCAGATGCGTTTCCCAGTCCGTTTGCTTTTGCAGCATTTGCAGCGTTTCAATTGCTAGCGGCGCGCCGCTTGCTCCGCTAATACCTATGACAATCCTTTTTTTCGCCATTCCCAATCCCCCACGCCATTTTATCATTCTTGCCCTGCTCTTGATTATTATAAGACAAACATATCATTTAATAAATTTACCATAAACCATGATAAAAAGCTACCCTTCAAATAAGCTGGAAAAAGTCATGCAGCGGCCAAATTGCCCTCCTGAAATAGTGTGCAGAAACAGCGGCGCCGTACAGTTTGACTGCACGGCGCCGCTATTCTTATAAACACCATTGTTTATACCGCAGACAAGGCACCATTGTCCGCCTGCAAAATTCCGTGAAAATCAGTGATGCAAAGAAAGCAATTCGGCAATCTGCTCCTGCGCGCAAAAGGCATCAAATTTGGATGTCTGCAGTTCAAATATGCTTTGCGCCGCATGGATCAGCTTATGAAAATCACAATTGCCGGCACGTTCTCCGATCCCCAAAATGGTAGTGTCAATGAAGTTCGCGCCGGCTTTCGCTCCCGCAAGCGAATTGGCAACCGCCATTCCCAAATCATTGTGCGCGTGGATTTCCACGTCGATACTGGTCTGCTCAATGATGTCCCGCACCGCAAAATAAGTTCTCGTGGGAGAAAGGACACCCACCGTGTCCGCAAACCGAATACGCGTAACGCCAAGCTCTTTCATCTTTCTTGCAAGCGTCACCATAAACGTGATATCCGCACGGGAGGCATCCTCAAAGCCAACCGTAACCTCATATCCACATTCCTGCGCGTACTTCACACAGGCTGAAAGATTCTTGACCAGCCATGTTTTGTTTTTGTTGAGTTTGGAATAGATCTGTACATAGGAGACAGGCGCGCAGATGTGAATGATGTCCGGCCCGCATTCAGCCGACTTTTGGATATCCTCCATATTTACCCGATTCCAGACAGATATTTTTGCATTCCTGCGGTTTTTCATGATCTGGCGAATGGTATCGGCTTCATAGCGGTCAGACGCGGGAACGCCCGCTTCGATCTGTTCCACGCCCGCGTCATCCAGAATTTTCGCGATGATGAGCTTCTGCTCACGGTTCATGGCGATTCCGGGGCTTTGATCACCGTCCCGCATCGTTGTATCAACAATATATTTTTGTGCAACCATACCCGCGCCTCACTTTCTGTGCATACGCGCAAGCTCCATAAATTCCGCGTCGCTGAGGCTTGCCGTTTTGCGGATGCTTGTGCTGTGGACAGCGTCCAGCAGGCTATCCAACTGATATTCCTCCGGAGACAGCCCTAACTCCTTGAGTTTGACGGCAATGGCTTTGTGCCCGGAATGCTTCCCAACAATGATTTTGCGCGTTTTTCCAATGAGCTCAGGGGCATATGGTTCATACATCTGGGGATTTTTTATAATTCCGTCCACATGGATGCCGGATTCCACATCAAAAATTCCCTCCCCGATGACAGCTTTTTTATTGGAAAACGAAACGCCGGTAATCTGTTCAATCAGTTTGGCAAGCTTAGGGAATACCGAAAAAGACATTGTGCTTTTATATCGTTTGACGACCCGCAGCGCCACCATCACCTCCTCAAGAGAGGCTTTGCCGCCGATTCCGCCGAAGGAGGCAACGATGTCTGTCCCTCCGGACAGCGCCCACTCCACCGCAAGGGCTGTCGCGCAGAACAGCGAATCCTCCGGACAGAACTCGATCCGTCCGCGCACCTGCTTTTTCACGCTTTCAAACACCCGCTCAAAATTGTGACAAAGTACGTCGTCAAATCCGACAATACGGATGTTTTCCAACACTCCATACTGGCTTAGAAAATTGATCTCCCGAATGTCGTTTGCCTGAATTTCCGATACAATGCCTGATGACGGTTTCCATCCGCCGCGACGGCAGATAAAGCGGCTGAACTCAGGGTAGGACAATGCCTCGTCCGGCTGCCTGATGCGCAGGATGTACTTTCCCTGGGGGTCAGGCGTTCCCAACTTGTGCAGGGCGTTTGTTGTCAGCTCAATCGTGTCGACGCCTGCTTCTATCAGATAGCCGATCAGGGCCTGGATCTGCCCGGAAGAAGGATCATACGCATCCAGGCAGCTGACAGTCATATCTGTAAGTCTGATCATAGGACGCCCTCCCCGTTATCATGTTAAATCCGGTATTTCTCCGCGATTTCACCGCTTTCAATATGTTGATCCATAATTTCCACCACGGCCTCCGGCGTGAGCCCTCCATACCATACCCCCTCCGGATAGACAACGGCTATCGGGCCTCTGCTGCAAATCCCAAAGCAGCCGGTGTTGTTTACCATACATTCGCCGGAAAGATCCCTTTCCTCAATTTCCTCCATGAATTTCTCAATGACTTTCACACTATCTTTCTGATAGCAGAATCCTTTCTGCACCCCATTGGTGCGGCAGCTCGTACAGACAAAGATATGATACTTTGGGCTTACCATATTACGACGCCCCTTTCT
The DNA here is from genome assembly GCF_900186535.1 of Marasmitruncus massiliensis. GTDB lineage: Bacteria > Bacillota > Clostridia > Oscillospirales > Ruminococcaceae > Anaerotruncus > Anaerotruncus massiliensis_A. The sequence continues at coordinate 748,057 of NZ_FYDE01000004.1, read as the reverse complement.
TCTTTATTATTTACTGTGACGCCGCCTGCTTTACGGCATTTTCGATCCGGTCATAGGTTGTAACCGCCTTGATACCTTTACTTTCCAGCTTCTCTAAAGGCGCGTTTCCGATTCGCAGGGCAAGCACACCGCTGCAATCAGCTACCGTTGACAGGATCAGATCCATTTTGGACTGCTTATCATCCAGACAGTCTTCTTTTCCGGTACAGTAATGGTTTACCTGACGCTTTTCCACAAAACGCGCCGTTGTACCGTCGCTTTCGTAGATATAAAACGTATCCGCATGGCCAAAATGCTGATCCACCAGCATACCGCTCTTGGAGGCGACCGCATATTTTTTCACCGGCAGCGCCGCCTGTTCTTCCCCGGTTCCGCAGCCTCCCCTGAATTCAATTGAAACATCGTTGTCGAGCGTCCCGATTGCGTCCGCACGGCACTGTCTGCAATGATACATCTGTTTGAGATCGACAGAACACTTATTCCGGATTTCTGAAATTTCCCTGTTGCTTACAAGCTCCATATTCTCAAATGCCGAACCCGCTACAGGAATCATCTGCATGATGTTGGAGATGTAGGCTCCCAGATCACGCACTTTTTTTATAACCTCCTCAATATGCTCCTCATTAATGCCCCGCAGCACAACCGTATTTACTTTGCAGATAATGCCGTGTTCCGTAAGATAACGCAGCCCGGCCAGCTGGTTGCCCAGCAGGATGGATGCCGCCGCCACACCGGTATAGCGTGTTCCCATATAGTCGACGTATTTGTAAATTTTGGCGCCAATTTCCACGTCGACCGCATTGATCGTAACGGTCACATGGGAGACGCCAAGATCAACCAGCTCCTGCGCGTAAAGCGGCAGCATCAGACCGTTGGTGGAAAGGCAGAAGGTCACGTCCGGGTCATATTCCCGGATCAACCGAAGGGTATCGCGTGTCTGCTCAAAATTCGCAAGTGCGTCTCCCGGCCCCGCAATCCCGATAACCGTCAGATTCTCCACCTGTTTTTTCACCAGCTTGTATTTTTCCAGCGCTTCCTCCGGCGTTAGCACCTGCGTCGTTACGCCGGGGCGGCTTTCGTTGGGACAGTCATACTTGCGCACGCAGTAGTTGCACTGGATATTACATTTGGGCGCGACCGGCAGGTGCATTCTCGCATATTTCCCGCCCCCGCAGGTATAACAGGGGTGGGAGGCCGTCCTCTGCGCAATCGTCTGCAAGGTGCCCTCCGGTTTCTTTGCCTGCCCGGTATGCCGCGCTGTTTCGAAGAAGCTGTCATAGATTTCTCCGCGGAACCGCTCCTCCTGATTTCCAAGCAGAATGTTTGCAATCTGGTCAAGCAGATTGAGAGAGCCCCCGTAACCGATCATCCTGACACGCTGCCCTCCGACCCGGTCATGGATCGGAAACGCGCAGCGCACAAGATCCACGCCGAGCCTGTGCGCCGCCCGCCTGCCGTCGGAGCTGCCGATCATGACGTTAACGCCCAACTCGCGGGAAACGCTTTCAATCATGTCAAAATCGCAGTCATCCAGAATCACGGTTTTTTCCACAAGCTGCCGGTCCGCGCATTTCCGGATTTCTTCTTCCAACGCCGGGCGCAGCGCGGGACATACCGATCCAGTCGCCGCCAGAACGGGAATCACGCCGTTTTCACAGCACAGCCTTATCACGGAATACACAAAGTCCGGCTCCCCGAATACCGCCGCGCGCCCCAGAGCACAGTACTTATGCGAATCGATCATTGCGTCGATATACCTTCCGCGTTCCCGCATCAGTTCCGGCGTTTTTCTGCCGCCCAGCTCAACCAGCTTTTCAATCAGCGCATCGGTATCCCGGATGCCTGCCGGCATTGCCAGCCGCTCAAACGGCACACCAAACTGTTCGTTCAGATACTGCGCCGGAGAATCGTCCTCGCTGATGAAGCGGGACAGCTCGATCGTATACTTTGCCCCCGCCATCCTGGCAATCTCCCCAAGCGGCGTGCCGCCCGACTTGATGCGTTTGTAATGCTTCTCATGGATACCGTCAAGATTTTCCGACAGGTCGGGCAGCAGAATGTACGAAAGTCCCATGCTTTCGAGCAGCTTCTTTAACTGCCGGAAGTCCGCCGGGGACAGCATCGGAGCTATGATATTGACCGACTGACTGGGGTTGGTGTCCATCGGCGTCTGCTCGACGACCGCGCGCAGAACCCGGAAAAAGCCCTCATACTGCGTTCCCGCATAGCCCGCCGAAGACGCGTTGATGATTTTGACCTTCGCGTCGGGATGCGCGTCGTAAAACTTCCTGATGATCGCTCCCACATCCTCTCCGATTGTTTCCGCAAGACAGGTCGTTGCCACACCGATGATCTCCGGGCTATACAGCGAAATCAGGTTTTCAATTCCCCTGATCAGATTGGTCTCACCGCCGAAAACGGTGCCCTCCTCGGTCAGCGAGGAGGATGCGACGTCCACCGGTTCGTTATAATGGGTCGCCATATGGCGGCGGATGTAGGTAGCGCAGCCCTGCGAGCCATGCAGGATCGTCATACAGCCTTTCAGCCCGTAGAAGGCGCTGACCGCACCCATCGGCATACACATTTTACACGGATTGACATTCAGATTCACAAGGTTTGCTCCCATAGCCTTCACCTGCCTTTATCTGCAAAATTCCCAGACGGGACTGTTGAGCGAAAGGTTGACCTCCCGCGTAAAATTACGGATTCCTTCAAAGCCTGCGAGCGCGTGTTTACGCTCGTGGTTATGATCGCAGAACGCAATTCCAAGCTTGTAGGCCAGCGGGCGTTCCTTGACGCCGCCGACCAGAATATCCGCCCCCTTTTCGAGCATGAATTCCTCCAGCTCAGCCGGATTGGCGTCGTCCAGAATCACCGTGTCATCGCTGACAAGCTGTTCTATGATCTCATAATCCTCTTTCTGTCCGGTCTGTGTACCTACAACCACCGTTTCAATCCCCATTTCCCGGAACTGCCGGATCAGCGAGATTGCCTTGAACCCGCCGCCCACATAAACAGCGGCTTTTTTGCCCTCAAATTTGGGCAGATACGTTTTCAGAAATGCCTTTGCCTTTTCACTTTCCTCCGCCGTGAAAGCAAGCGCTTTGGAAAGCGCCTGCTGGTCGCCAAGCGCCTGCGCGATGCGCACAAGCGAACTGGTCGTATCCTCCACGCCAAAGAAGCTAACCTTGATGTAAGGAATTCCCATCTGCTCTTCCAACTGGTTGGCAAGATAGGTGGAGGATCCGGCGCACTGCACGATATTCAGCTGTGCGCTGGGCATGCGCATGAGCGATTCAAAGCTTGCGTCCCCGGTCACAGTGGATACTACCGGAATACCGATTCGTTCCAAATAGCTTTTAATTATCCACATTTCACCCGCAAGATTAAAATCCCCCAGAATATTGACGCCCTTTCCCTTCGGCAGTTCACGGTTGGGGGCAATCAGCCGCATAATGGCATTGCACGCGATTTTATAACCCAGCGATTTGGTTCCGGAAAAGCCCGGCGCTTTCACCGGTATCACACGGATGCCGTATTTTTCTTCAGCAAGGCGGCAGACCGCTTCAATATCGTCCCCGATCACACCGACAATGCAGGTCGCATAGACGAAAATCAGCTTCGGGTTTTCTTTTTCCACCAGCTCGTCAATCGCGGCCGCCAGTTTTTTCTCACCGCCGAAAATAATATCCGATTCCCGCAGATCGGTGGAATAGCTGTTCCGGTAGATCTCCGCCCCGCTGGACAGACTGCCCCGGATGTCCCACGTATAGCTGGCGCAGCCGATCGGGCCATGCACAATATGGTAAGCGTCGGTAATCGGATTCAGCACCACGCGCGCGCCGCAGTAAACGCAGGCGCGCTGGCTGACAGCGCCGGACACACTTTGCTTCTCACAGCCGATCTCTTTTCCGTTTCCGTTACAGCACATCGCCTTATCTAAAATGGAGGTTTTCCGCTCCTCCAAGATCCTTACACTGCCGCTCATCCTGAACACCCCCCTAAAAATGACAGACTGCAATGGGGTATGCCCCATTGCAGTCTGCGTTGCACCTATAAATATTGTCTCTTACATGACCACTTCAAGGTCTTTGTCTTCGCAATCCCTGTCCTGTCTGTCCATCAGCGTGTTCAGGATTTTCTCCACCAGCAGCATCGCCCCGCCGTAGCCAACCATCGGCAGAACAGAATGCACATAGCGATCCAGAACCGGAAAGCCTGCCCGGACAAACGGAATATCCTCCGCTTTTGCAATCTGCTTTCCATAGCTGGTGCCGAGCAGCAGATCGACCGGATCGTTTTTGATCCACTGGTGCAGCTCGAACAGATCCGCGTTCGCCTTTACGGTGTAGTCCTGCACGCCGTACTTTTCGCATAAAGCGCCTGCCAGTTTACTGAATTCTTCCTTGGGAGTTCCCGTAATCACATATTTCGGGACCATTCCCATCTCCAGACAAAGCGCCGTCAGCCCAATTACGGTATCGGGGTCTCCGAAGATCGCGACGGACTTCTGATAGCTGTACTGATGGGAATCCAGCAGAATGTCAACCAGCTGCCCGCGCTGTTCCTCCAGTTCATAGGGAACTTCCTGATGCGAAATTTTGGAGAGCGCCTGTACAAACTGGTCAGTCGCTTCAATACCGATTGGCAGCGGCATCAGCTCATAAGGCACCTTACATTTCTTTTCAAGCAGCTCGGCGGGTTCCACGCTGGTGATCTGCCCGAGGGCAAGCACTTTGCCACAGTCTCCCAGTCCGCGGATTTCGTCAATGGTGGTGCCTCCCTTATGATACATTTCAAAGCGCCCGGTCATCGGCGCGTCCATTACGCCGCTGGTATCCGGGAACATGGTAAACGGAACCTGCATCAGCCCGGCGATCCTTTTTAGTTCCCGCATATCCCCCGGGTTGACAAAACCGGGGAAGATCGCTGTCTTGCCGTTTGGCGTACCGGTTTTCTGCGCAAGGTAATTGATAAATCCGCACATCATGTTGAAAAATCCGTTGATATGCGAGCCCACATAGCTGGGCGTATTGGTGTGCACCACCAGTTTCCCCTCGGGGATGCTCATCTCCTGAATATAGGAATTCAGGTCGTCACCGATCGTCTCGGACAGGCACGTTGTATGAACTGCGATAATATCCGGGTCATATAGGTCAAATACATTTTTGACAGCGGTCTTGATATTACTGCCTCCGCCGAATACGGATGCACCCTCTGTAAAGGAGCTGGTGGATGCCATGGCAGGCTCCTTGAAATGACGAGTCAGGAACGTCCTGTGATAAGAAACGCACCCCTGTGAACCATGGCTGTGCGGCATGCATTTATGAACTCCTAGCGCGGCATACATCGCGCCGACCGGCTGGCAGGTTTTGCAGGGATTAATGCGCAGCGCGGAACGTATGGATACTTCTTTCGGTGTCAGATCCAACATGTTTATTCACCTCCTGTAAGCGAGCCGACCAAAATCGGGTCGGATTTCCACGGCGGCGTTACAAACGCCCAAGCGCTCGTATACATCGCCATTGTAATGTCTTTTGCAAAGTTGACGGCACCTTTGAATCCCGCGTAAGGGCCGGCATAATCGTAGGAATGCATCTGCCGGGACGGGGTCCCGCCCTTTTGGATCACGTATTTGTCCTTGATGCCGGAGAAGAAAATATCCGGTTTCATCAGCTTAATCAGCATTTCTGTTTCAAAATGGTTGTAATCATCCACTACCATATGCCCCGATTTCATGTCGCGGATCATGCCGTCATAGGTATCCAGCGGAATTTCTTCCCGCAGCTTCTCAATCTCTTCCTGCGAAAAGCGCTGCTGATACAGCTTTTCGTCCGGCGCGACCGTAATGGTCTCGATATTTTTGCTGTCGGCATCCTCCTTGAGGAAGGGCAGCACCTCACGCCCTTCATAATCGTCGCGGTGTGCAAACTCATAACCCGCAATGACGGTTTCAACACCCAGATCCTCCAACAGTTTCTGATAGTGGTGCGATCGGGAACCGCCCACGAAAATACCGGCTGTTTTGCCCTTGAGCTTGTTTTTATAATATTCCATATCATCCAGTATCTCCGCCAGCTCATCCCGGATGACCTCTTCGGTGCGCTCGGTCAGTTCCGGATCGTTGAAATATTTGGCAATGTCCCGCAGGGACTGGATCGTTGCGCCCACACCGATAAAGTTCACCTTCAGCCAGTCAATTCCGTATTTCGTGTGCATCATTTCCGCCACATAGTTGATGGAGCGGTGGCACATCACCAGATTCAGATTCGCCAAATGCGCATTTTTCATCGTTTCATAGGAACCGTCACCTGTAAATACGGACACAACTTCGTAACCGACGCGTTTGAGGATCCGTTCCTGCTCCCAGCCGTCCCCGCCGATATTGTATTCGCCCAGAATATTCAGCGAATACTTTTTGGCAGGCCGTTTGTCGCCCGTCCCGATAATATGCTGCATCAGGCCGTTATTGGCAATGTGATGCCCTGCCGACTGCGAAACGCCTTTATATCCCTCACAGGAGAATCCGATACACTTGATGCCGTACTCTGCCTCGGTCTGCCGCGCGACCGACTGCACATCATCGCCGATCAACCCGATCGGGCAGGTGGAACAGATTAAAATGCATTTCGGGTGAAAAATTTCCACCGCCTCCTGGATGGCCTTTTTCAGCTTTTTTTCGCCGCCGAACACAATATCTGATTCCTGCATATCGGTTGAAAGGCAATAGGGTACAAAATTTTGTTCGCCTTCCTCCGCCTGCGCTTTGTTGCGTCTGGTGCCCCAGCTGTAAAAGCCACATCCGATCGGGCCATGAGTAATGACACAGCAGTCCTTCAGCGGCCCGACGACAACGCCTTTGCACCCTGCGTAACAGCAACCGCGGTTGGTGATGATCCCGGGAATCGTGCGCGTATTTGCGGTAATCTCCTGACCCGCGGGATCCTCCTGAAGCTGGATAACATGCTCCTTGCGGTTTTTATAAATCCTCGCGGAATATTTATCCAGCAATCTCGTTCTCTCATCCATATCTAATCACCCGCCTAATATGCTTCTTTTGTGGATTCGCTCGTCCTGACCGTATATGCCTCCATAATAGGCAGCACAAAAATTTTGCCGTCCCCGGGATGTCCTGTCTGGTTTGCGTCTATGATGATCTTCACAACTTCTTCCACTTTGTCGTCATCGACGATCAGGGTGAAAAAGCGCTTGGCAATCAGCCGCTGATATTCCGTGAGATGTTCCCCTACCGCGTTTGCCGGAACCTCCCCCGTGGCAAGGATTGCTTCCACCAAATACGGTTCCAGGCTTTTTTTGCCTCTTCCGAGGCACTTGCGGCAGGAAAATGCCGGATAGCCTGCGTTGGCAAGCGCTTCCTTTGTGACGTTCACCATATTGACGCGGATAAATGCCATCACTTCTTTCATCGCTGCTTTCCCCCTTACAGGCCCTTTTTGCCGGTGCTGATGGTATACGCCTCCACGACAGGAGAAACAAAAATTCTGCCGTCACCAAAAGTTCCGCCATTGGTTTTTGCGTTGCGCAGGATCACTTTTATGATATCATCCTTATCCTCGTCATTGCATACCACCAGCAGCATTTCCTTGGGAATCTCGTCATAATGCACCTCGCCGACCGTGATGCCTTTTTGCTTGCCGCGTCCGAAGACATCCATCTTTGTGACGGCGGGAAATCCCGCCGCGACCAGCTCCGACATGACAATTCCCGTTTTTTCGGGTCGGATAATCGCTCTAATCAACAGCATATACATACTCCTTTACCATATAGTATCCGCATTCGCAACTTAGTCCAGCATACCATGTTCCATTAGGATTGCTTCCAGACGCTCCTGACTCATCGGCTTGGGTATGATAAACATGTCGTTTCCGTCGATCTTACGCGCAAGCTCCCGATACTCATCCGCCTGCGGCTCATCGGGGCTGTATTCAATGACGGTTTTGCGGTTGATTTCCGCTTTCTGCACTGCATTGTCACGGGGGACAAAGTGGATCATTTGCGTCCCCAGCTCTTTTGCGACTGCTGATACCAAATCCGCCTCCCCGTCGACCTTTCGGGAATTGCAGATGAGTCCGCCCAACCGTACGCCGCCGGTGCTCGCGTACTTCTGGATACCTTTTGCAATATTGTTTGCCGCATACAGCGCCATCATCTCACCAGAACAGACGATATAGATTTCCCTAGCCTTGCCCTCGCGGATCGGCATTGCAAATCCCCCGCAGACAACGTCGCCCAGAACATCGTAAAACACATAGTCCAGATCCTCCGTATAAGCGCCCAGTCTTTCCAGAAGGCCGATGGAAGTGATGATGCCGCGTCCGGCGCACCCGACCCCCGGCTCCGGCCCGCCTGATTCCACACAGCGGATTCCGCCAAACCCTCTTTTTAACACATAATCAAGGTCGATGTCCTCGCCTTCCTCGCGCAGCGTGTCAAGAACCGTCTGCTGAGCCAGACCGCCAAGTATCAGGCGGGTGGAATCCGCCTTTGGGTCGCAGCCCACAATCAAAATGTTTTTCCCCATCTCGGCCAACCCTGCGTTCAGATTCTGGGTCGTGGTCGATTTCCCGATTCCGCCTTTTCCGTAAATTGCAACCTGCCTCATACAATACTCCCTCCAATTTTTAAAAATCTGATAATAAAAAAGAGCCGCACAGCAATCGCTGGGCGAACTCCTTTGTTCCGTTAGGGCCTATGTTTTGTTTGTACGGTTTCTTCTTGTATTCCAGTATAGAGGATTGACGGGCAGATCACAATACATCAGATTTTAGAAAAAGTGCAAGTCCGATTTACTGTTTTTATGATAGTTAACTATATTCAACTTGCATATTTGAAATATCCTTGTCCCGCTATTGACATACAGCCTGAATTAAAATACACTCTTGTAAAGGAAAAATCCGAAAGAGAGGTGATTTCCCCAATGCCAAAAATAGCCTTATATTTGCAGGACGGACACTCCATAGTTTCATTTTCAAAAGCCAATATGCTGCTTATTTATGAGAAGGAAACTGAATGGCGCAGTATCCGGACTATCCCCATTAACTTTTCTGACGCAGGCAATCTTTCTGCGCTGCGCTCCGGGGTACGCGCGCTGATTACACAGCTGGGGGACTGCAGCATCATTGCCGGGAAAAGCCTGACCGGCATCGCCTATGCGGAATTTGACAAAGCCGGGTTCTCTATATTCGATATTGATTCCGTACAGCCCGATACGTTTGACGGCATCCTGCGGGACGTTGCACAGAGTGACCAAAAGCTGCATAGAAAGGAAGAAATGATCCGCCAGGCGCGCCCCGTTGAAACAGCGACACCCGGCATTTATTTTCTGAACCTTGCCGCTCTGCAAACGGAATGCCCGGAAATTTCCTCCAAAAAGGCGCTGACAGATTTCCTGAACAGCACGCCTTTTCTGAAACTGCATCTGGTATGCAGACACCTTCCGCCATGGCTGGAAAATGCTCCCCTCGACATTAAAACCAGCAATTCCGGCGAACAGGTCACCGCGGTTATCACTAAAAAACAATGCTAGGAGGTGTCTTGCTTGAAAACTGTCCCTGAACAGCTGCTGACGCCGTACGGTGTTTTCAGCGGCATATCCACAGCCGAATATGATCAAAACGGCGCTATAAGGAATATCCGGCTAACCGAGAAAAACGTGCTGATTTCCCACGCAGGGGAACTGGTTCCTTCCTACACGGCGGATAACCCTCGCAAAAAATTTAAGCCTTCCGTTTCCTTCCATCCAAACGGGATGGTGAAGTCCGTATCGCTGGAAGAGCAGCAGGAGGTGATGACCCCCATCGGAGAGTTCCCCGCGGAGCTGGTCACCTTTTATTCCAGCGGCGAGCTTCGGCGCATCTTCCCGCTGGACGGAAAAATCAGTGGATTTTGGCCGGAGGAAGAGGAGCGTGCATTGAATATTCCCTTCCATTTTTCTTTAGGATTCGCTGATTTTTCCGCTTTGCTGACAGGAATCTGCTTCTACAAAAGCGGCGCTATCCGGAGCATTACGCTTTTCCCAAAAGAGGAAATTGATGTCATCATCCCGGACGGCGGCTGTGTGCACACAAGAAAAGGCTTCTCTATGCATGAAGACGGCGCGCTGCAGTCGCTGGAGCCGGCAGTGCCGACACCGGTAAAAACACCTGTCGGGATTCTCACTGCCTATGATGAAACCTGCGACGGCATCTGCGCGGACGACTGTTCCCTGCATTACGATGAGCAGGGCCGTATCGAAAGCGTGGTCACGTCCAGTGACCGGGTCGCGGTGATCACAAAAGAATCCTCCACACGTTATTTTGCCCCCGCCATTCGTCCCAGCCTGGTGGATGAAACTGCTGTTATGCGTGTTCCTATCCGGTTTTTCTTTGATTACGCCGAAAATGCCGCCCGCATCATGGATGCAGACAGTAAGGAACATTATTTTTCCCTTTCAGAATCTACCTTTCATGTTTATCCGAACGCCATTGGAGGATGTACGCCGCAGCAATGCGCCAACTGCCATCTATGCCAGTAGCCGCAAGTGAAATGGCAATGTATTGTCCGATAAAAGCGCTGATACCGGAGCAGTCTAAATCCGACAGAATGAAACAGGCAATTGTGCTATAGTAACAGATGCACCCCGCAGATCACCCGCCAGAAATGGCGGGCGTTTTTGCGTTCTGCCGCTTAATGCGAGCGGTCAGAAATTAATTTGCCCGACACTGGCCTTCCTTGGAAGCAGGTGCATTTTCTGAAACAATCCCACTGATTTTCCCATATTCTAATCAACCATAGTTACTTTACGGATACATATTCATTGTCTGCTATATAAAATCTCCAAGGATAGTCTCTTGCTTCCTCAGCATAGTCAACTCCTATGCGTTTTGTTGTAACTATACTGAATCTCTCGTTTTTACCTTCCTCAACATATACTTCATTACCGCATAAATCTATACCGTTAAAACTCCGATCGAATGATAATGCACCACATAGTTTTCCTGGCCCGTTGGTAAGACCTCTGCGTTGGCTTTTTGTCAGCTGTTCGTATAACCGTTTAAATCTCCTTTGCGCCATCCATTCCATTCCCTCCAGCGGCTCGGCCGCCCTTATTAAAACCGCTTGAGGGTTCTCTTTTTCATTAGTTACTATATTGAAACAGTAGTACATGCCATAGATCATGAATATATAAGAGAATCCCGGACTCCCATACATAACCTCCACTCTAGATGTCCTTTTACCGCCATAGGAATGCGCTGCTTTATCTTCAAAGCCCATATACGCTTCTGCTTCGACAATCTTAGCCGAAGTTCTTTGCCCGCCTATTTCGTGTACAAGTACCTTCCCCAGAAGCTCTTTGGCAACTAAGATTGAGTCCCGATTATAGAATTCTCTATCAAGTTTATCCATTGTAATCTTCCTTTCAAAATGGTAAAACTCCGACAAATCATATATTGATTATACGCGACATAGTCCTACCACCGCTTCAACGTGGTTGGTACGCGGGAACAGATCAACCGGGCGGCATTTTTGCATACGATATCCCAAATCCCGCAGGATGGCGCAGTCCCGCGCCATTGTGGAGCTGTTGCAGGACACCATAACAATACGGTCGGGACTCATTTGCGCCACAGATTGCAGCACTGCCGCGTCGCATCCTTTGCGCGGCGGATCCAGCACAATGATATCGGGGCGGACACCTTCACTTGCAAGGCGCTCGGCAGCTTTTGCCGCATCGGCACAAAAAAATCGCGCATTCCGGATTCCATTCTTAGCGGCATTTGAGACTGCGTTTTCGATCGCTTCAGGGATGATCTCGACGCCGATCACTTGTTTGCAGCGATGAGCCATGGAGAGCCCAATTGTTCCGGCTCCGCAATATAAATCCAGCAGGATTTCCTTGCCTGTGAGCCCCGCATAATCCGCCGCAATCTGATAAAGCTGCTGTGCACCGTCATGATTGACCTGATAAAACGCTAATGGGGACAGATTAAAACTGACGCCGCAAAGTGTATCTGTAATAAATGGTTTTCCATATAAGAGCTTTATCGCTCCGCCCATAATAACATTTGTATTTTGCGTATTTACATTTAAAATAATGGAAACAATTTGCTGATCGCAGTTCAGCAATGTTTTTACAAGTTCATCCGAATGCGGAAACTTGTCCCCGTTCACAACGAGGCAAACCATGGTTTCACCGGATTCCTGCCCGTGCCGCAGATAAACATGCCTCAGCAGTCCTTTCCCCATTGTTTCATCATAAATTGTAATTTCATATTTTTTTACAAAATCCAGCACGGTTTCCAGTATCGTTTCAAATTTCTGCGGCTGAAGCCTGCAATTGTGACAGTCAACTACTTCATGCGTGCGCGGCGCAAAAAAACCCGCGCATAGTCCATCTTTTTGCAGGCGGACCGGATATTGCGCCTTATTACGATAGCCGTCCTGCTGCGGAGACGGGGCGATCGGCTCCACTTCCAGTGAAAACCCGCCTATCCTGCGCAAATTACTCTGGACAAACTCCTGCTTATAACGCAGTTCAGCTTCATAACTGACATGGCGAAACTTGCATCCGCCGCATCGCCGGCTGACCGCGCAGTCCGGACTGATACGGTCCGGAGATGGTGCAACGATCTGTTCGATTCTTCCATAACAATGGGTTCGGTTAACCTTGACAATCCGCACAGACAAAACATCGCCCACAGCGGAATCCGGAACAAAAACCGCCATTCCATCAAAATGGCCAACGCCATTGCCGTCGTGGGACATACCTGTTATTTCCATCGAAATGATTTGATTTTTCTGCATCATGGCCTTTTCTCCTAATTCCATCCCGCACGTTATTATACAGAACAAACGAAAAATACTTCCCGGATGTTCCTTTTATTTTGGAAAGATATGTGCTATACTAATGTGTACTATCTGGCAAAGTACAGTAAGTTCCATTCACAAGTTCATTGTAGCATAACACACATCTCTTTACAATTAGCCGGTTTTTATAGATCGACTGTGTTGGAAATATGAAGTCTACGTGATGTTTTTATTATTTTATGCAGTAATTTTTTAGAATCCCGACACCTTCTCTAAGGCAGATGGGATTGGAGGCGACTGGTTTGGAGGCTTTGGAACAAGTCCAGCCAAAAAAAGTGATTCGCGTGAAGGGGCTGCGCAAGGTTTACCGTATCGGGGATGAACGGGTGGTGGCTCTTGCAAATATCAATTTAGAGATCCTTCAGGGGCAGATCTGCTGTATTGTGGGGACTTCCGGGTCCGGCAAATCCACCCTGCTCAACCAGCTTGCCGGATTGGAAAAGCCGACAAAAGGCTCTGTTTTTATTGGGAAAACCAACATTTCTTCGCTTTCGGAAAACCGGCTGGCGGAATTCAGGCAGCGGCATCTGGGCTTTATTTTCCAGTCTTATAACCTAATGCCTACCATGACAGCTCTGGAAAACGTATCTCTGCCCCTCATTTTCAAAGGCATCAGCAGAAGCAAGCGCAAAAAAGCCGCCTTGACAATGCTTGCCGCCGTAGGGTTAAAAAAGAGAGCCTACCACAAGCCGACCCAGATGTCCGGCGGGCAGCAGCAGCGTGTCGGCATTGCCCGCGCGTTCGTGACCCGGCCCAATGTGATTTTTGCAGACGAACCGACCGGTAACCTTGATACCAAGACCACCCTTGAAATTATGAAAATGATGGTCCGTTTCGCGCGTAAACACCACGAAACTCTGATTATTGTTACACATGATCCGGAGCTTTCCGATTATGCCGACCGGGTCATCACCCTGATTGACGGCGAAATTACCAGCGATGTGCTGCACACTCCTGTCTACAACTGGAATGGTGATAACGCTCCCGCATCCGATTCGGAACAAGCTGCTCCAGCTGAAGGCCCGCCAGAGGCCGACACTCCGGATAAAGAAACGGAATCTGTTCTACCCATTTTAATGGAGGACCCGCCGGCACTTCCCCTCGATATTGAACTGCCGGATCGGATAGAAGAAAAAGGAGAATCCAGTTTATGAGCCGTTTTATCAATCGGATAATTCCGTTAGTACTGGCCGTTATTTTTTTGCTGGCGGCCGCGGGGACTTCGTTTTTTGTTGTGCTGGGCGGTTCGAAGGTATTAGCGGAGGGTGAGAATCCAACAAACGCGTCAATCATTGCTGTAAAAGCCGACGATATTGATATCATTTCTAATGTTTTATCAAACAAGACTATCAAAAATTTGGTAATAACGGTTAAGGATACTGAACTAACACACAGTAACTTATATCAGTCAGTTATTGACTTCAAATTCAATTCCGACAATTTTTATTCTGTTTCACCTTCTGACGTATCATTAGAAAATGAAAAAATGTTGGAAGACGGCTCTGGGCTTACCTATGACATTAAACTCACAAATATCACTTATACACAGAATGAGCAGGACAAAATCAGCTTTACTATTACCTATCAAAACAACGACGTATATAATCTGTCACACGATATCGCCCTTCCTTCCAGTCCCGATCCTCAAAATTGCAGTATCGGAAGCTATCAGTTTTATGATGGCAGCAGCGAATATAATTCATCCATCTATCCGGGAACGATTCTGGATTTAAAAGTGGAAATTATTAAAAGTAATCTGACAGCTGAAGAATGGGAACAGATCCAAAAAAAGATTCAGGTATCACTTACTGGCAGCAGCTTTTCGGAAGCAAGTAATTATTCTTATGAAGTTTTATCCGGCAACGTTTCAAAAAATTTCTACATCCGCTTTAATAATGTCAAATATCTGGGCGGAAACAAGCAGTTTGCCATATCACTGAGCTTTGATAAAGGTGCCACGAGCCATACGCTGACAAAAACAATCAACCAATGTGTGGTGGATACATATTATCATGATTACGATGACGACGACGATGATGATGACGATGACGACAGTTCCAGCAAAGCGGATATCGCGCCCCCTACCCCGAACATTATTGTCACGGAATATGATTACGGCGGCGGCAATGTACCGGCCGCCGGCAATTTCACACTCAAAGTCACCTTTAAAAACACGAGCAAAAAACTGCCGATTGATAACATTGTCATGAAAGTTACCGTACCGGAAGCATTCACCATGACCAGCTCTTCCAATACCTTTTACGTGGAAAAGCTGGGCAGGGACAGCGCAATAGAGCGCACCATGAGCCTCTCTGTGAAACCGAATGCGGAGCCGATTTCCCAATCCATCAAGCTGGCATTTTCTTTTGAAGCGGTGATTGACGAAACGCGCAAGCAGTTTACATCCGAAGAAGAAATCAGCATTCCCGTTGTCCAGCTGGACCGGTTTTCACTGAATCCGCTGGAAGTGCCGGAAATGATATTTGTCGGTGAAGGCACAAACATTGAGGCTACGTTTGTAAACAAAGGGAAAACCCCCGTTTATAATGTTTCCGCCGAAATCACCGGAAACATTTCCAAACCGGGACAAAAGCAGTTCATCGGCAACATAGAAGCCGGTAAAGAAGAAACCGCCGATTTTTCCATCAGTGCGGACATGCCCGGTGAAATTTCCGGCGAGGTTGTGATCACTTATGAAGACGCCAACATGCATGTCGGAGAACTGCGGGCGCCTTTCAGCGCGACCGCTCAGGCAAATAATGTCATGCCGCCCGACGACGGCGAACTCGCAATGAATCCGGAAGGTATGGAAGCTGAGCCGGTCACCTGGCTCAGCGAAATTCCGATTTGGACATGGGTGGCCGCAGGCGTTGTATTGATTATACTATTTGCCTTTGCCAAAAAGCTGTACCGTGCACATAAAGAAAAAAAGATGGAGGAGCAGGATGAAGATTTCTGACATCATCTCCATGTGCATAGGGAATTTGCTGCGCCGCAAGATGCGTACCCTCCTCACTGTTGTGGGCGTGATTGTCGGCACTTGTTCCATCGTGGTTATGATTTCAATCGGCATCGGGATGAACGTTCAGCTCGATCTGACAATCGCGCAGATGGGCAGCCGGCTCACCATGATCAATGTCATGAATTACGGATACAGCGGCCAGGGCGAGGAAAAGGCGGTTTTGGACGATGCCGCCATTGCTAAAATGCAGGCGCTTCCAAACGTGGAGGTGGCTACACCGATTTATAATCCGCGCTATCTGAATGCATGCCTTTACGCCGGTAAAGATGACCGTTACCGCATCCCGTATTTAAATATTCAGGGAATTTATTCGTCGGCTATGCCGAAAATGGGCTACCAGCTGCTGGAAGGGAACTATCCCGAAGGTCCACAGTTAAATCCAAAAAAACCGATTGACATACTGATTGGCGAATATCTTGCTTACGACTTTGAGGATACAAAAAAGAAGTTTGACAACTACCGCTGGCCGGAAACAGATGCCTCCGGCAAAGTGCTTCAGGAGCCTTTTGTAGATATTAATCAGGATGAGCTTACCCTGCGAAGCGAAAAAATGGAAGAGGATTCTGCCGATTCCACCGTCATTACCAGAGTATTGCATCCGGTCGGACGCATGAAAGAGGACTGGGACAAAGGATATGAAACATCCCGCGGCATTCTGATGGATATTGACGATGTGAAGGAGCTGGAAGAGCAATACATCAAAGCAAACAAAATCAGTGTGAACAAAAACGAGGAACAGCAGGGATATAATCAGGCAACTGTTCTTGTGAAAACGATGGAAGATGTTGACCCGGTGGAGACACAGATCAAGGCTATGGGATTTGAGACCCAATCGATGGAAACCATCCGCAAGCCCATGCAGGAAAGCGCCCGGAAGCAGCAGCTTTTTCTCGGCATTATGGGCGGGATATCGCTGTTTGTCGCCGCCATCGGCATTATGAACACGATGATCATGTCAATCTATGAGCGCACCCGAGAGATTGGCGTTATGAAGGTGCTTGGCTGCAAGGTCGACAATATCCGTTCCATCTTTTTGATGGAGGCGGGAGTCATCGGTTTTGTGGGCGGCATTGCGGGGGTTGGTATCAGCTTTGCCATATCAACCGCGATGAATTATTTTGGCGCGGCGCAAAGTGCGGAAGATATGGCTGGCGGAGGAATGATGTCCGGCGCTTATATGATGGGCGGCATGGGGATGGACGCGGCTTCCCAAGCGCCGATTTCCGTAATCCCGCTTTGGCTGGTCGGGCTTGCGATTGTTTTTGCCACGCTGATTGGAATTCTTTCCGGCATATTGCCGGCAAATCGTGCCATGAAGATCTCCGCACTGGAGGCCATCAAGCACGAATAAATAAAATGATGCCTTCCTTTTTCCGCAGATATGCAAAAAGAGGATCTTTCCGATACAGGAAGGATCCTCTTTTCAGTTGTTTTCTGTAAAGTTTATCAATTACTGACAGAGAAGCTTGAGCTGTTCGTCCTCAACAGTCAGCTTCATCAGCGCCGGCATGTTGTCGGGGTCCTCCACCAGCCTCAGGCTGATCGCATCCTCCACTTCCTTGCGGATAATGGTGCGCAGATCACGTGCCCCGCTCTTTTTGCCATAAGCCTTATGGGCAATGTAGGAAATGGCGGCTTCATCCCAGCCGAATTTGATCCCTTTTTCATTCAGCGGGTCTTTCAGTTCACCCAGCATCAGTGCGGTAATTTTCTGATAATTCTGCTCGTCAAGTGGACGGAACACAACAACCTCATCCACACGCGCGAGGAATTCCGGGCGAAGAAAATCGGAAAGCGCCTTCATGACCTTTTCTTTTGCAATTTCGCCCGGCTGCCGGTTAAAGCCAACCGCACCTTCCTTATGTTCACTGCCTGCATTGGATGTCATCACAATGACGGTATTTTCAAAAGAAACAACCCGTCCGTGCGCATCGGTGATACGCCCCTCGTCGAGGATTTGCAGCAGGATATTTAAAACATCGGGATGGGCCTTTTCGATCTCATCGAACAATACAACCGAGTACGGCTTACGGCGCACCTTTTCCGTCAGCTGCCCGGCCTCATCATAACCAACATAGCCCGGAGGAGAACCTACGATCCGGGAGACACTGTGCTTTTCCATAAACTCGGACATATCCAGACGGATGAGCGGGTCTGTCGCATCAAACAGCTCTTTGGCAAGCACTTTGACCAGCTCGGTCTTTCCGACACCTGTCGGCCCGACGAAGATAAACGACGCAGGCCTGCGGCGCGCGGAAATCTGCACACGGCTACGGCGTACAGCCGCCGCGACCAGTTCAACCGCTTCATCCTGCCCGATGATTTTTTCTTTCAAGGCCGGTTCGAGCTTCGCAACCCGGCGCATTTCGGTTTCGCGGATTTTGGCGGCGGGAATCCCTGTCCACAGCTCGATGACATTTGCCATATCGTCAAGCGTGACCGGCTGATTGATTGCGGCCGGCGCAAGCTCCTTCAGTTTTTCCTCCAGCACAATTTTTTCACCGCGCAGCTTGGCGATTGCTTCGTAATCCAGCCGGTCGGTCTGGGCTTCGAGATTCTCCAGGCTTTCGGTTGTGTCTTCCTCTTCCTTATACAGCTTATCATATTCCGCAAGCTGCTTATTGCGCAGAACAGCGCAGGAACAGGCTTCATCCAACAGGTCAATCGCTTTGTCAGGAAGGTAACGGTCGGTAATATAGCGTTCGGACAGAACCACCGCCATACGGGCCAGTTCATCACTTACCACTACCCGATGATGCTGCTCATAATAACCCTTAATACCCTTGATCACATCCACTGCATCGGATATCGAAGGTTCTTCTATTGTAACCGGCTGAAAACGACGTTCCAGCGCGGCATCTTTTTCAATATTTTTACGGTATTCGTTAAACGTAGTCGCACCGATTACCTGAATTTCGCCCCGCGAAAGTGCAGGCTTCAAGATGTTGGCAGCGTTCATGGACCCTTCGGAATCCCCTGCCCCGACAAGGTTGTGCACCTCGTCAATAAACAGAATGACATTCCCTGCTTCTTTTATGTCCTCCACAAGGCCCTTGACACGGCTTTCAAACTGGCCGCGGAACTGTGTTCCCGCAATCAGAGCGGTCAGATCAAGCAGATACAGTTTTTTATTTGCCAGGCGGAACGGGACATCGCCGCTTGCAAGCCGCTGGGCAATTCCCTCGGCCACGGCAGTTTTTCCGACGCCGGGTTCACCGATCAGACAGGGATTGTTCTTGGTCCGACGGTTCAAAATTTGAATGACGCGTCCGATCTCACGGTCACGGCCTATAATCCGGTCAATTTTGCCCTCTTCCGCTTTATGTGAAAGGTCTTCACAATACGCTTCGAGATGCTTGTATTTTTTTTCGGGCGCCCCTTTTGTCCGGCGTTCCTTTTTTGTGCGTTCGCGGACAGGGGAACTTCCATCGTCCGATTCCAAACGGTTTTTTCCGTCTTTTTCCTCTTCCTGCGGAACAATTGCGTTGCTGCCGATCCCCATGATATTCTGAAGAAATGGCATGGACTGCGCCCCGCCCATTTCAAAACCGCTTTCGCCGTCCGAACCGAACATATCGATCATTTGATCCGACATATTGTCAAGATCATCATCAGTGATTCCCATTTTATCCATTAAATCGCTGACAGGTTTCAGCCCCATCTCTTTGGCGCATTTGAGACAAAGCCCTTCATTAATTGTTTTATCGCCTTCCAGACGGGTCATAAACACCACTGCCAGACGCTTTTTACACCTTGAACACATCATATCCATAGAATCTTCACCTTTTTCTTTACATATGCGATGCGAAGTTCGCATATGTTGGGTAATTCCCCGAATTATATTCTATATGCTTCATATGAACACCATATTAATGCCTGATGAAAAATTTATACTAAATGCCTCTATTTTATTTTTTTATTCATTATGATGCATATTTGTGAGCAAGCGCCTGAACAGTAAAGCATACTGCAAAAACGCAAACAGCATAAACATCAATAAAAAAAGCAGCAGCCCGGCAATTGTATGATCCTCCAGAACAGGAACCGCCACAATTACAATCATGATGATATAGAACATGACAGTAGCCAATTTTCCGAACCATTTGGAACCCTCAATGGTTACCTTCCGGGTATGCAGCCGCAGGCCGCCGACCAGCATCAGCAATTCTTTTAAAATCAGCAGCGCGCACAGCCACCATAAATATGGACGCTTGATCCAAAGTGCTGTAATCACAGAGGCAAGCGTCAGTTTATCGGCCAGAGGGTCCAGAATTTTCCCAAGCTGCGTGATCATATTGAATTTTCTCGCAATCGCACCGTCAACCGTATCGGTAAACCCGGAAACAGCGAGTATCGCAGCCGAAAAGGTATAATCCAACTGGGTGTCCGCGCTCAAGAATTTCCACAAAAACAAGGGAATCAACAAAATTCTGATGAGGGAAAGCGTGTTCGGAATATTGAGTTTCATGACGGGCACCCCCAAAATCAATCATGCAAGCAGACGTCCGACCAAATCTAAATTAAGCAGATAACGGCACAAATAGGTGCGGTTCAGCACGTCCTCATTCAGAAGCAGCCAGCCGCCGGGATGCAAATGAAGCAGCCCTTTGAGCAGGATGCACAGCACCAATACCAGCAAAAGCCCCTGAAATACCCCAATCGCACCGCCCAGCACAGCGTTGACCGTTCCAATGACGGGAATATGGTCAATCATCCCCAGTGCGGACAGCAGCAGATTGGATAAAAGGGAAAGCAGCGCAAAAATAACGAAAAAGCCAATCATCGAAATTGCGCTGATCATCAGCGGTCTCAGCGCAGCTTCTGCGAGGTCATCGAGAACACCGCTGTCTTTTAAACTGTCGGAGAGCAGAGAATCCAGAGAATCCAATGCAGTGTCCATCATAGACAGTGTACCCCGCGGAGCCATAGAAATCAGCGCAGCATTATCCGGATTTTTTTCCTGCTCAGGCCGGACACTTTCAAAAATCATTGGCTGTACTACATGATCATAAACGACCGGAGCAGCCGCGCGGCTTAAAAAAGATGAAGCCAGTAGAATGACAATATACGCAATCATCTGCACAACCGTGCGCAAAAAGCCTTTTTTCGCCGCTGCGTTCATACACCAAAGCACAATTCCAACTGCAATAATGTCCAGACAGATGGCCATCAGCTGTTCCATAAATCCTCCTTTTTCCTGCAGGACTCAACCAGGCCGGGAAAATCTTTCCTTATCCTGTTATTGTACCAAATTTTTGCAGAACTTACAAATAAAATTCTCAGCTACGCTTCCGGTTCAGAGGGAGAATCACTTTCCCCGCTTTCCGCAGTTGGCTCCGAAGAGCTGCCTGCGAGCTCAGATTCCAAACTGCTGCCGGAATCGTCATCTGATTCTTCCCTGCTTTCCGGCAAAAGAGAAACCGCATCGCCAGAACTGCCCCCATCGGAAGCTGTCTGTTTGCCGGAAGAAGTTTCTTCCGGTGGCGCAATCATTTCCCGGATATTCATGCTGTCGAGCTCCGATACGGATACGTAATAGAGCTGTCCCCCCGCCGGGCATATTTTCTGAATACCGTTAATCTGGTTGCTGACCAATTGAGTGCCTCCGGGTTCATAAATCTCCAGCTGGTTTTTAGAAGTCAGGAACACATGGCTTTCCGCGCATACAATATCCGAGATATCATGGTCAACTGTAAATTTGCCAAGGAGATTGAATTCCTTGTCGAGAGACACCACTGTGAGCTTCTTGTCCTCGGCATAGTCGCCCAGTACCAAGACCAGCATCCCGTCCGGAGAGCTCGCGGTCCGGTTGATCTTTTGCCCGCCGTAATCATAGGAGGCCAGTTCTTTCAGTTCCTGATTCAGCAGAATTGCGCGGCGATCCGTCAAAGCGCGCACCCGTGCGGCACTTTCATAATCCACAGAAAACAACAGCTCGTCCGGAAACTCTGCGCGGCCAAGTTCCTGATTGATGCTGAACTGGAACTTGCTGATACTGGAAAGGTAGCTGCCGTCCGCGGCATCCACACAGCCCACCATCATTTCCTCTTTGTAATCAGAAAGCGACACGCTCACGACCGGTTTCTGATAAGAATACCAGTTAAAAATTTCCTGATTTGACTTATTGTATACTTTGACATGTGCAATGTACTCCCGCGCCGAGGTTGCCACCGCATAATTCCCGGTCTGCGCCAAATCGGCTGTATAAATTTTATACTCTGTTGTCAGCGTTTGAAGCAGCTCGGATTTTGAATATAACGACAGCTTGTTGCCGCCACGGTCGTAAAGCAGCATCCTGTCCTGCGCCGTCACCATTCCCTGGTTAATAATTCCATGCTGTACATTCAGCATTTGCCTGCCGGACGCATTATAAGAATACATATTTGTATCAGAAAGAAGCACTACGACATTATCCACAGCGTCTAAACGGGCAATTTTGCCGCCGGGAAGCGGAACGGGATAGCCGGAACCGGTTGTAATTTCCGCCTTAATATCGCTGTAAGCGGTCTTCAGGTCAAGGTCGCCCGCGCGCTGAACCACCCACATGCCAAGCCAGACCACGCCCGCAAACACTGCCAGCAGCAGCAGATTGCGGACTGTGCGGCGGCGCTGCCGCTGGCGGCGCACCTTCTCCAAATCTGTCAGCTTCGCCATCCCGCAGCCCCCTTTGCTAAGTAATTTGGATGATCATATTCCCTCGTAAAAAACTTCGTCAAGATAGAGCCCATGGGCCGGTGCCGTAGCGCCCGCCGCAGAACGGTCGCGTCCCTCCATGATACGGGAGATGTCCGACGGCGTAAAAATACCGCGGGCGGCGTCCAGCAGTGTGCCTGTCATGATCCGCACCATATTATAAAGAAATCCGTCCCCGGTTACGGAAAAAGTCACCATCTCGCCATTTCTTGTAACGGAAGCCGCTGTGATCGTACGCACCGTATCCTCAATTTTGCTTCCCGCAGAACAAAACGCTGAAAAGTCATGTGTGCCCAAAAAGCTGCGGGCCGCCGCATCCATCAGATGCTCATCCAACGGATATTTATGAAACAGGGCAAGATCGGTAAGGAACGGGTTTTTCACAGGGCCGTTATAGATCTGATACAGATACCGTTTTCCGGTGCAGTCATAGCGCGGATGAAACCCAAGCGGCACTTCACGGCAGCTGATCACGGCCACGTCGTCCGGCAGGTTGACATTCATCGCGCGAATCACCGCATCGCAGGGGATACCCGAAACGGTATGCAGCGACAGGCAAAACCCGTTGGCATGGACGCCGGCGTCGGTCCTGGAACAGCCCTTAATGTCCAGCCTGCTCCCAAATACCCGCTCTACGGCATCCTGTATCACCTGCGCAACGGTCACCCCGTTGGGCTGCACCTGATAGCCATGATAATGCGTCCCGCGAAACCGTACCGTTAATAAAAGCTGGCGTTCCTGCATATCCACAGCCTCACATATGCAGGACGACAGGTGCAAACAGATTAATGAAGATGACCGCGGCAATACAGAGACCGACGAAAACAGAACACCAGATATCATACATCTGAATTTTCAGCTGCTTCATCCTTGTGCGCCCTTCGCCGCCCCGGTAACAGCGGCATTCCATCGCGACGGCGAGCTCGTCCGCGCGGCGAAACGCCGACACAAACAGCGGAATCAAAATCGGAATCAGTGCTTTGGCGCGCTGCATCAGGCCGCCCGTTTCCAGATCGGCTCCGCGTGCTTTCTGCGCGGACATGATTTTATCCGTCTCCTCAATCAGGGTTGGGATAAAGCGCAGCGCGATAGTCATCATCATCGCCAGCTCATGCACCGGCAGCTTCAGCCGGTTGAGCGGGCTGCAAAGGCGTTCAATGCCATCGGTCAGCGCGATTGGGGATGTGGTATAGGTCAGAAGCGATGTACCCGCGATCAGGCACAGGATTCTGATACTCATTACAATGGCGGTTGTAACCCCCTCCAGTGTGATTTTAAGAATCCACCATTGAAACAGGGGCGTCCCTTCGATAAAAAACATGTTCAGTATCGATGTAAACAGAATGATCGGCAAAACCGGTTTCAGGCTTTTCAGAATCATAATGGGCGGAATTCTGGAAATCCCGTAGGTGAGCACCAGAAACAAAATTCCTACCAGAAGCCCAATCGGGTTGGAGGCAATAAACAGCATGACGATGAAAGCCAGCGTCAGCACAATTTTAACGCGCGGATCAAGGCGGTGCAGCACAGATTTCCCCGGAAAATACTGCCCTATCGTAATATCACGCAGCACGGTTCATCCCTCCTTTCCCGAAAGCAGGGAAAGAAGCTCCTGCTTTGC
The DNA here is from genome assembly GCF_900186535.1 of Marasmitruncus massiliensis. GTDB lineage: Bacteria > Bacillota > Clostridia > Oscillospirales > Ruminococcaceae > Anaerotruncus > Anaerotruncus massiliensis_A. The sequence continues at coordinate 723,854 of NZ_FYDE01000004.1, read as the reverse complement.
ATAATCCATTGTATATACGCTTTCGCTGACCGGGTAGCCGCGGTCCCGCAGCCTGGAGAAGATCCTGGTAATCTGAGGAACAGAAAGCCCCATTTGGATGATTTCCTTATCCCGGGAAAAGACCGCCGCAACGTCGTCATACATTGCAACCCCCGAATGATTTAACACCAGCACCTTATGCGCATAGCGCGCAATATCTTCCATGCTGTGGGAAACCAGCAGGATCGTTGTACCCCTCGCCTTATGGTACTGCTTGATCTGGCCCAAAATCCGGTCCCGTCCCTTAGGGTCCAGACCGGCGGTCGGCTCATCAAGCACCAGAATTTCCGGATTCATCGCGAGCACGCCGGCAATCGCCACCCGACGCTTCTGCCCGCCGGAAAGCTCAAACGGTGATTTCTGCATGTGGTGGGGCTTGAGCCCGACGAATTCCGCCGCTTCGCGTACACGCTCGTCTATTTCCGCGGGGGATAGTCCCATGTTCGCGGGCCCGAAAGCAATATCCTTATAAACCGTTTCCTCAAACAGCTGATATTCGGGATATTGGAACACAAGGCCCACCTTGAACCGGTAATCCCGGATTTTTGTTTCTTTTGCCCACAGGTCCACTCCATTGATCAGAATCCGGCCGGAAGTCGGTTTCAGCAGGCCGTTAAAGTGCTGAATCAGAGTGGATTTTCCGGAGCCGGTATGGCCGATCACCCCGACGAATTCCCCCTGTTCAATTTCCAGATTGATGTGGTCAATCGCGGTTTTTTCAAAAGGAGTACCTGCCGAATACACATAGGTCAGGTCTTCAGTTTTTATGGCAATCATTTTTTAGCCTCCAATAGCGCGGAGATTGCCTCGACGCATTCGTCCTCAGTCAAAATGTCGTCGGGCAGGTCAAAGCCGTTTTTGCGCAGCTGCCAGCAAAGCTCGGTTGCCTGCGGGACATCAAGCCCCACAGATTTGAGCTGCTCTACATGGGAAAAAACCCTGCGCGGCGTATCATCCAGCAGGACTTCCCCGTCGTTCATCACCACCACGCGGTCACACTGCGCCGCTTCCTCCATATAGTGCGTGATCAGGACAACCGTAATGCCAAGTTCGCTGTTCAACCGTTTGACGGTCGAAATGACCTCGCTGCGGCCCCGCGGGTCCAGCATGGCGGTCGGCTCGTCCAGCACAATACACCTCGGCCTCATCGCGATAATCCCGGCAATCGCAATCCTTTGCTTCTGTCCGCCGGAAAGCTGGTGCGGCGCGTGTGTCTTGTATTCATCCATTCCCACGTCCTTGAGCGCTTCATCCACCCTCGTGCGGATTTCAGACGGCTCCACCCCCATATTTTCCGGGCCGAACGCAACATCCTCTTCCACAATGGTCGCGACAATCTGGTTATCCGGATTCTGAAACACCATCCCCACCTGCTGGCGGATATCGTACAGCTTGTCCTCATCCGCCGTATTGAGCCCGCATACGGTGACTGTCCCGCCCTGCGGAAGCAGGATGGCATTCAGATGCTTTGCAAACGTGCTTTTGCCGGAGCCGTTATGTCCCAGAACAGCCAAAAACTGCCCCTGCGGAATTTCAAGGCTGATATCTTTCAGAACAAGATTGAACTCATTATTTTCTTTCTGGTAGCCGAAACGTACCTTTTCAGCGGAAATGATGTTTGGCATTTGCATTCCTCTTTTGATTGGATTCTTGGCGGACAAGCCTCTATTGGAACTTCTTTGCGCCCCGCACAGTTCTTAAAATATAATAAGCCATTGAGCCGAACATGGCAAGCAGAAAAATGATCATAAACCATGCGCCCAGCGACCCTCCCTGCGCCGACCGAATATTTATGTAGGTAAAACAGCCGGTGATACTGAGTTTTATGGTGCTCAGCATCCTGCTCATATTCCCATAGACAAATTGTTCGTTCGCCGCGGTGATTGTAACCGGGACGTTCCACATTTTGGGGACAAACAGCACAACGGTAATCAGCAGATAGATCAGCAGGCAGATGCCCAACAGTGTCAACAAAGTTCCTTTCCCGCCCCAGCCGTCCGGAATTCCGGCGGCATTAAAGTGGGTGGGGATCTTATTGGGGATGGAATCCCACCCCATCATCAGGTAGAAGCCCTGATAGCCCAGCAGAAAAAGTGACACACCTTCCAGCCCATTCTGAAATTTGGAAAAAGGAACTTTTTTCACCGGAAAGCCCTCCTATTTTGCCCAGACAGCCGTGCTGCCGCAGGGCAGCGCCAGCTCCGATTTTTTGACCGGCAGGCCGATTTCATCGGCTGTTACGGTTCCGCCATAGGTTTTTTTGACTGTGCAGGAAAGGATATACGCCATCACCGAAGGCGAAAGGCCGGTTGTATAAGAATTGAGCAGGAAGAATACCGGCATTTCGGAAAGTGCCTGTGTGCACAGGGAAACCAACTCATAGATGCAGTCCTCCAGCTTCCAGACTTCTCCCCCCGGCCCCCGCCCATAAGACGGCGGGTCCATCACAATGCCGTCATAGCGGTTTCCCCGGCGGATTTCCCGCTCGAGGAATTTTTTGCAGTCGTCGACGATCCACCGAATGGGCTTCTCCGACAAACCGGAGAGCGCGGCATTGTCCCGCGCCCACTGCACCATCCCCTTGGAGGCGTCCACATGGCAGACTTTTGCACCCGCCGCCGCGCATGCCAGCGTGGCGCCGCCCGTATAGGCGAACAGGTTGAGAATATTCAGCTGCCGCCCGCTTTTTGCAATCTGTTCCCGCATCCAGTCCCAGTTGACCGCCTGCTCCGGAAACAGCCCGGTATGCTTAAACCCTGTGGGACGGATATGGAATTTCAAGTCCCGGTAGCCGATGACCCATTCCTCTTTCGGCATGGACCGGATTTCCCAGTTTCCTCCCCCCGAATTGGAGCGGAGATACCGCGCGTTTGCCTTCTGCCACGCGCCGTCTTTCGGCGTGTTCCAGATAATCTGCGGATCGGGGCGGATCAGCGTGACATCACCCCAGCGCTCCAGTTTTTCCCCGCTGCTGGTATCCAGCACTTCAAAATCCTTCCAATCGGTTGCTGCCCGCATGTTTCAATCTCCTTAATTTTGGATTACCGCCGCAATTTTCTGCGCAATCTGCTCAATTTCCGTCAGATTCTGCCCCTCAACCATGATGCGGATCAAAGGTTCCGTTCCGGAAGGGCGCACCAGAATCCGCCCGTTCTCCCCGAGGCTTTCATTCAGGCTGCGGATACATGACTGCACCTGCTCGTCACTGTCCAGCGCGGCTTTCATCTGCGGGGTGGCCCGTATGTTCAGCAGCGTCTGCGGAAAGACCCGCATGACGCCGGCAGCTTCCGACAGGGGCTTTTGGAAGAGTTTCAACAGGCTTAAAAGCTGTATGCCTGTGAGCTGTCCATCACCGGTAGGCATGTAATCGCGGAAGATAATGTGTCCCGACTGTTCCCCGCCGATGCAGAAATCCTCCTGCCGCATGCATTCGAGAACATACCGGTCCCCCACCTTTGTGGCCCGTGTCTCAATGCCATGCGATTTTGCGAATTGAAACAGCCCCAGGTTACTCATGACTGTCGCTACAAACGTGTTATTTTTCAGTTTGCCCTGCTCTTTCAAATGGTATGCGAAAAGCGCGATCAGCCGGTCGCCATCCACCAGTTCGCCACACTCATCCACAGCAAGGCAGCGGTCGGCGTCGCCGTCAAACGCAAGCCCCGCGTCGTAGCTGCCTTCCCTGACCAACTTCCCGAGTTCCTCCACGTGGGTGGAGCCGCAGTGGTCGTTCACGTTGCGCCCGGTGGGATTCGCATGAAAAACATCGCAATGGGCACCCAATCCCTCAAACAATTTCTGCGCGGTCACGCTTGCACTTCCGTTTGCGCAGTCCAGCGCCACCCGCAGGCCGGTCAGGTCACACTCCACCGTTGTCTTCAGATACTCCACATAATCGTCGGCCGCAGTCTTTGCACGGGTGATCGTTCCAATCTCCCCGCCTGAACGAATTTGGTAGGGCTTAAGCTGGTCGAGCACAATTTGTTCGATCTCCTCTTCCTGCGAATCCAGCAGTTTAAACCCTTCATTGCTGAAAATTTTGATTCCGTTGTATTCAAACGGGTTGTGGCTTGCCGAAAGCATCACTCCGGCATCTGCCCCATAGCGTTTTACAAGATAAGCGACTGCGGGTGTGGGAACCACCCCCAGCAGCACTACATTTGCCCCCGTGCTGCAAAGCCCGGCGGCCAGCGCCGCCTCCAGCATATCGGAAGAAAGGCGGGTATCCTTTCCTACCAGAAAGGTCGGCTGACGGTTGATTGCCTCTTCCACCACCATTCCCGCCGCCCTGCCGATGTTTGTGGCAAGCTCGACAGTCAGATCGCCGTTGGCAATCCCCCTTACACCGTCTGTCCCAAATAGTCTCCCCATTTCCGTTCTCCTTCCAAAATCATCGTGAGATCCCCGGGCATCCCGCTCATTCCAGGCTCAGCTGGTCAGGATCGGCGCAGGCGCCGGGCATCTTAATACCCAAATGCCCGTATGCCTGCGGGGTGGCGCAGCGCCCGCGCGGCGTGCGCGCCAAAAATCCGATCTGCATCAGATAAGGCTCATAAACATCTTCCAGCGTCACCGATTCCTCGCCCACAGCCGCCGCCAGCGTCTCCAGCCCCACAGGGCCGCCGCTGTAATGCCTGATAATGGTTTCGAGCATTCTGCGGTCGATGGAGTCCAGGCCAAGCTGGTCGATTTCCATCCGGTCGAGCGCCATGGAGGAAACCTCCTGCGTAATCGTCCCGTCTCCCATCACCTGCGCAAAATCCCGCACACGTTTCAGCAGACGGTTGGCAATACGAGGGGTGCCCCGGCTGCGCCGGGCCAGCTCATATGCGCCTTTTTTTTCGCACGGAATATTCAGGATGCCCGCACTGCGCTGTACAATCGTGCACAGCTCATCCACCGTGTACAGCTCAAGACGCTGGATGACGCCGAACCGGTCGCGCAGCGGCGAGGTCAGCTGTCCCGCACGGGTCGTAGCCCCGATCAGCGTAAAATGCGGCAGGTCGATCCGGATGGAACGCGCCGACGGGCCTTTCCCGATAATAATATCGAGCGCATAGTCCTCCATCGCCGGATAAAGTACCTCCTCCACCGCGCGGGAGAGCCGATGGATCTCATCTATGAACAGTATATCGTTTGGAGCAAGATTTGTGAGCAAAGCGGCCAAATCTCCGGGTTTTTCTATCGCCGGACCGCTGGTTATGCGCATATTTACATTCATTTCATTCGCAATGATATTGGAAAGCGTCGTCTTCCCGAGCCCCGGAGGGCCATAGAGCAGCACATGGTCAAGCGGCTCCCCACGCCCTTTTGCGGCCTGGATGAAAATGTTCATATTTTCCTTGACCTTTTCCTGTCCGATATACTCGCTGAGCGTTTTCGGGCGCAGGGAAAGCTCCGCATCGCCGTCTTCGGCCGCGTAGTCGGGGGTTACGATGCGGTTTTCAAAATCCATTTCCTTGTCAAACATCCGCAACTTCTCCTAGCGTCACATTTTCGCAATGGCTTTCAGCCCGTATTTGATCATCTCGTCCACCGCGGCATCCGGGGACACGCCGGCAAGCGCCTGCGCGGCCTGGGACTGGCTGTATCCAAGCGCGCACAGCGCCGCAACGGCCTCCCCAACCTTGGAAGACTCGTTGGATAACTGCGCACTTACATTTCCCACACCTGCGGCAAGCTCTTCATTTGTAATTTTATCTTTCAGTTCCAGAATCAGCCTTTGCGCCACTTTAGGGCCGATTCCCGGGGCCCTTGTCAGGGATTTGGAATCACCGGAAGCAATGCACAGCGCAAGCCTGTCCGGCGTCATATCCGAAAGGATGGCAAGCGCAGATTTGGGGCCGACCCCCGAAACGCCAATCAGCATTTTAAAGGAAGACAGCTCCGCCAGGGTGTAAAACCCGTACAAATCCAGTGCGTCCTCCCTTACATTTAAGTGGGTATACAGAATTGTCTGCCCTCCGACCGGAGGCAGGCAGGACAGCGTGGTCATTGTGGTCATACATTTATAGCCCACACCGCCGCAGTCAACCACAGCGAGATATGCTTCCGTATGAACCAGTTTTCCGGTAAGAGAATAGTACATGGCGTTTCCCATCCATTTCTATATGTATCTGTTTTAACCGGCTATTTTAAATAGCTGAGCAGTGAGCCGGAACAGTGCCCATGACATACGGCCAACGCCAACGCATCGGCGGTATCATCCGGCCTGGGGACCTTTTCCAGCCCGAGTATCCGACGTGTCATTTCCATAACCTGTTTTTTTTCCGCGCGTCCGTAACCAACCACACTTTGTTTTACCTGATTGGGAGTATATTCAAAAACAGGTATGTTTTTTTGCTGAGCCGCCAGCAGGATTACCCCTCTTGCCTGCGCCACATCAATTCCTGTTGTTTTGTTGTTGGAAAAGAAAAGCTGTTCAATGGATAATGCTTCCGGACAGGTCTTTTCCAAAACCAGGCAGATATCGTCATAAATCATTTTCAGTCTGGCCGGAAACTCGAGATCAGGTGGAGTCGTAATCGCGCCAAAGCGCACCGGCTGGAATCGGCCATACAGATACTGCACCACTCCAAACCCCACGGTCGCGTATCCGGGATCTATTCCTAAGATAATCATAAGTCCTCCCGCGCTGACGGCATACCTATCGGCATATCTGATTAATTATATCATACTGCAGTAGCATGTAACAAGCCCTTGTCCATCGGTTTTACCGAGTTTAGGGGGACATTTTTTTGCAATTTGCCCAAACAAGCAGCTGCGGAAAAAGGTATATTTTGGTGTTTTTTCTTAAAATGAAAAATTTAAAAATATTATGAATTTTTTACTTGCAATTTACGGACAAGTATAATATAATAAACGAGTCGCCAAAATACATGGTCATAAACGGACGGTTAGCTCAGCTGGTAGAGCACCTGCTTGACGTGCAGGGGGTCAGCGGTTCGAACCCGTTACCGTCCACCAGGGGTGCTGTTCCGGCAATAGCTGGGGCGGCATTATTTTTTGTATAAAAAGAGGGCTTAAAGATGCGCGATCAAACACATCTTTAAGCCCTCTTGAATTATATCTTCGCTGTGATAGACCAACAGAAAAAACCTCTCATAAGCCTTAAGTAAGAATATTGTATCACACAATAGTTTTTACCCCAAGCATCTTATTATGCTGAGGGTATTTTGGTGTTCTTTAATTTAAAAATACCTGTATAAAGATGAGCTTCGCATGGAGGTTGCGTTATTTAACCAAAATAGCAATAGCGGCCAATTAAACAACTGCTAAAAATGAAACATCCAATTTATCATTCATACGATTTTCACCAGCGCGTCAACGATTCGCTCGCTCGCATAGCCGTCACCAAACGGATTCTTTGCCAGCGACATTTTCTGATAAGCCAGCGGTTCTCGCAGCAGGCGGGACGCGCAGGTAAAGATTTCATTTCTTTCCACGCCTGCAAGCACCGCTGTTCCGGCAAGTACCGCCTCGATTCGTTCAGTCTCTCTGCGCAGCACCAGTACAGGCTTATGCAGCGCGGGCGCCTCTTCCTGAATTCCCCCGGAATCAGTCATCACAAAATAGCATCTGTTCATCAGGTTATGCATATCAAACACGTCTAAAGGCTCCAGCATACATACCCTTTTATTTCCTTGAAAGGCGGTCTGGGCCTGCCTGCGCACCACGGGGTTCGGATGTACCGGAAATAAAAAGCTAATATCCGAAAAAGCCTCCAGAAGCATATGCACAGCAGAAAAAATTTCTGACAAGCCCCCGTCCAGATTTTCTCTTCGATGAGAAGTGAGCAAAATAACTTTTTGGCGATAATCAATCGTATTTAGCACGGGCTGCGAAAACACATAAGTCTCGCTCACCGTATAACGCAATACGTCGATGGCAGTATTTCCTGTGACATAAATCTTACCTGAAACATGCCGGTCCAAAAGATTTTGCCTGTTTTGCTCGGTGGGAGCAAAATGGACGCTGCATAAATCCCCGAGAATTGTGCGGTTCATCTCCTCCGGGAATGGCGAATGGGGATTCCCGGTACGCAGCCCGGCTTCGACATGTCCCACGGGGATTTGATGATAAAAGGCGCTCAAACCGGCCGCTAGACCGGTGGTGGTATCTCCGTGCACAAGGACAACATCAGGCTTGGCCTGTTCAAAAACGGATGCGAGCCCCGTCAGCACGCGCGTGGTAATTTCTGTCAGAGTTTGACGCGGCCTCATAATATTTAAATCATACTGCGGCTGCACATGAAAACGAAACAGCACATCATCGAGCAGTTCCCGATGCTGTGCAGTGACGCAAACAGAAAGATCAATTTCGGGACGTTTTCGGCACGCATATACCAGCGGCATCATTTTAATAGCGTCGGGCCGTGTGCCAAACACCATCATCGTTTTTAATTGTTTCACAGATAGTTCTCCATTTCCTATCTCCTCCGGCAAAATCCAAATTTTTAATTAATAAACTTTTTCCATCCGTGGAAAGATCAAGGGAAACGAATTTATTGTTTAAAATTTGAATGTTATAATGTAGCCAAACCAAAAAGAATTTATCGGTTATACCGCTTTCTATTGTTTTATAAACAGAGAAACTTGATGTTAGGGCGTTTTCTGCTGACAGCTGCAAACCCGCTGTACGAAAACCTGCCTTTTTCGTTGATGGATAAAAAGCAGAAATGAGGTAATTTTTTGAATAAACGAACGTTTTCTGCTCCGTCTCCGCCAGTAGCTGCGGCCATTGCCGCCGCCTGTATCATGATTTTTGTATTATTCGTCCATCCCATCATCGGGATGGCCGACAACGGAGATTTTTTCCGTGTGACACAGGGAAATGGAATCTATAAATTAGACAAATATCAGGAAGACCAGTACTTTGATTATTCTTCCAGCAAATTTGGAATTTACCAGTACTTCAATGAGAACACAGACAGCCTGTTGTCCTCCCAGACACCGTTTATAAAAGGCGCTTTATTGCTTGACCGGTTATTCACCGGCAACGATGAAATTTTTGATATCCGGTTTCTTGCCTTGCCGCTCTGCATCTGGGCACTGATTGCAATTTATTTGCTGGTTGACTACGCCAGTTGGGGAATTGAGCGTCGTTACGGTTACGTAATTGCCGCCTTGGCGGTGCTGCTTTTTGCGGATACCGGTTATCTGGCTTATTTCAATTCCTTTTATGCCGAGGGGATTGTCTTTGTCAGCTTTTTAACGGCTATGGCCTGCATGTTGCTGCTGGGACAGCACAGGTACCGTTCATGGGTGCTGATTTCAGCCTATATGATGAATAGTCTCGTACTGGTCTGCGCCAAGCAGCAGAACGCGCCGCTGGGAATTCTGCTGGGACTGCTGTGTCTGCCTGTCATGCTCCGCAGAAAAAATCCGGATGAGCGGCCATCCAAAAAACAAAGGACAATCAGGCGGATTTCTGTTATTGCGTGCTCTTCCTTACTTTGTGCTTCCGGGGCGGCCGTATACCTGCTTATCCCGCAGAATTTTGTAGAGATTAATCAATATCACGCCATGACGCGCGGCGTGCTTCCGTCCTCGAAGAATCCCGAGGAGGCGCTTGCGCAGTTTCACATTGATCCCCAGTACGCTTTGCTTGACGGTTCCATTTATTTTGAGCGTTACCCCGCGGCCGATGTGGAGGGCGAAGATCTGAAAACACGGTTTTACCCGAATTACGGCTTTGTTTCGGTAGCCGCCTATTACATGGAGCATCCGGACAGCCTGCTGCAAATGCTTGACCATGCGGCACAAAATGCCTATTCCATCCGCCCAGCCGCTATGGGGAATTACGAAAGATCGGCCGGCAAAGCACCGGGCGCGCAGACCTCTTTCTTTACCCTGCACAGCATGATGAAAGAGCGGCTGGTTCCACGCACGGTTGGTTTTATGATTCTTTGGCTGGGAGCGGTTTTGGCAATCAGCTTCCGGGACAGAAAACGCACCTGGGTCATTGCGTGCGCAGTATTGATGGGTCTTTCGCAAATCGGCGTTTCGATTGTAGGCGCGGGAGACGCAGATCTGTCCAAACATATCTTTTTATATAACGCGGCTTTTGACTTTACAAATTTTATTTTAATTTCCACTGTATGGATTCAATGGCGGGCAAGCCGGCATTCTTCCCGAAAGCAAGCCGCTGAACAACTGCTCAAAAAAGAGGCTGTATTATGCAAATAGCGCTTTCCCGCCTGCTGGGGGTATTTTTTGCAGGCTGCATTTTATGCACCGGATGCCGGGCGGAGGAAAAATCCTCCGCTTTGAAGGAACCGTTTTTATCTGTGCCTGCCGCGGCGGGAGTGGAAGAATCGGCGTGCCTGCGCTTTGTACAGACGGAGCTGACGGACAGCCGGGGCGGCATTTTCACAAACTATCTTCCCGGCTCTCCGGGAAGCGCACTTGCGTCGGGACATGAGGTACTGAGCGAATCGCAGGGATTGATGCTGCGATATTACGCGATGACCGCAGACACACAGCAATTCACACGCACGCTTACATTTATTCGGGAAGCAATGGATTCCGGAAACATCATTTCCTACCGTGTCCGGGAAGACGGAAACCGCTATCCGGTCAACGCGTCCATAGACGATCTGCGTATCCTGCGTGGCCTGATGGAGGGTGCGCAAGCGTTTTCGGAGGCTTCGTATCAAGCGTTGTCCGAACAATATGCCGGCAGGCTTTATCAGACGAATGTTGCGGACGGTTTCCTGCTGGATTTTTATGACGAGTCTTACGAAAAAGCCGGGCAGACCAGCACCCTCTGCTTTTCCGATCTGAAAACCATGCGGCTGCTTGGTCAAACGGATCGCCGCTGGCTGAAAGTCGAATCCAACATGCGAAAAATTCTGTTGAACGGTTACCTCGGGGACTTCTTTCCCTTTTTTCATACCCGCTATCAAATAGATTCCGCGACCTATTCTTCTGGAACCATCCGCATGGCGGAAGCGCTGCTGACCGCCCTGCATTTATCAGAGGCAGGCGCCTGCCCGCCCTCTACCTCGGCATGGCTGCGCCAAAGGCTGAAAGAAGGCCCTGTTTACGGGGAATATTCGCAGGAGGGGCATCCCGTGTCCAAAGTGGAATCCACTGCCGTGTATGCGCTGTGCGTTTTATTAGGGGCTTCTGAAAAGGATTCGGAGCTTCTGCGGCTGGCAGTTGACCGCATGAAAGCTTTTCAGATTACCGATACACAAAGCCAGCTTTATGGGGCATTTGCAAATGCTGAAACCCGGGAAGCCTATTCATTTGATAATTTAATGGCGCTTGCCGCTCTGCGTGCGCAGGCTGTCACCACAAATACCAGCAAAGGATGATTTTATTGAAGCTGTTTTTTCGGGCAATCGCGTTTGCTGCGGCCGTAATCCTGCTTGTTCCAGCCAATGTGTTTGCTGCTTCCCCACAGGAAAATAATCAAAAAACAGCACAGGTTCTCTTAGTCTGTGATGAAAACAATGGGCGCGCGGTACTAGAAGAACTGATCCGTTCCACCGGAAAAAGTGTAGATGCGATTTCAGAAAGTAATTACCGGCAGGGGTTTCTGAAAAATTATGAGTATCTGGTTACAACAATCAACCGGCCCTATCGAGACGCGCTGGCCGATGGAATCCCGACAATCTGTATTGGGGAACAGGCTGGCCCGGTGGATGGAATTCATACGATTTCGATGGAAAATCAACAAATCCGTCTTACCTACCAACAACATGCACAAACTTTTTTTATGCGGAAACCGGCTGATTTGATTGATACCTATATCGGAGAAGTATACGGAAACCTGGAACTGTTTTCCGGAGAAACCATTCCATATGCCGTACTGTCTGGCAATATCGCTTACCTTCCGTGGTTTCAGGAGGATGGTTTGGGCGCCGTAGTGCTCGGCGAAGTGATGAGCCGCCTGTTTAGAGATGACCACCAGCAAACAGGCCAAATGTACGTTCTGATTGACGAAGTGTATCCCTTTTCAGATCTTGACATGCTTTATCTGACTGCTGATCAGTTTTATCAAAACGGCATTCCTTTTATTGTCAGAGTGATGCCTGTTTATGACAATCTTGATTATCCCGCTTTCCACCGTTATACGCAGGCGCTGCGGTATGTACAGTCAAAAGGTGGTTCTGTCGTGCTGCATGAGCCGATTGTTCGAGAGTATGAAACAGAACGGGAACCCCTTGAGGAAAAGATAGCGAGAGCAAAAAATGCATTTTCGGAGGAGGGGGTATTGATTTTGGATATGGAGTTTCCTCCTTTCGAAATTCCCTTTGAAGAACTTAAAAATATAGTTCCAGCACAAAAAAACTTTGGTGCGCTGCCGATCAATACCATGATTGGTTTTCATTTGTTTGAATCTCAGGAAGCACTTTCGCAGGCAATCGAATCTATAAAAACCTGCTGGCTCACTTTGTCAGACTACCGGTCAGTACTGGGGGAAAGCACACCTGTTTACGACGAATCGCCCGAAGACGCACAGTTTGTTTACCGGCCTGTGGAACAGGCAAATATGGCCGGTTTTTTTACACAAACTAATCGCATACTCATCGCAATCGTCGGAATCAGTATTCTCGTGTTCGTCATCTTGCTCCATATCGGGCGCAGAATAAACCGGCAGAAATTTTATCGGGACTGAGGGAGGCAATTTGAATCTTGTAGACTGGCTTATGCTGGCTTCTTTAGTCTGTATCTGGTCTCTGCTGCTGCTTAATGTTGTTCTGATTGCAGGAGGATACCGGTATTACGTGGAAAGTATCGGGTATGTTCCTGTGCAGCCGAAGGATTTTCCTATGGTTTCTATTATGGTTCCCGCCCACAATGAAGGGATTGTAATTTCCCAGACTCTGCTTTCTCTTTTGGCATTTGATTATCCGCAAAACCGATACGAAATTATTGTAATCAATGATAATTCGTCCGACAACAGCGCACAGCTATTAGAAGATATCCGTGAAAAAAACCCCGGCAGAACCATTAAAATTATCAACACGGACAGCTTAACAGGCGGAAAAGGAAAATCCAATGCCCTTAACATCGGTTTTCAGCAGTGCTGCGGCAGTTACATTGTTATTTATGATGCGGATAACACCCCGGAACGCGATGCTTTGAGACTGCTTGTGTCAGAAATCTGCTCCAATCCTTCTCTTGGTGCCGTGATCGGAAAATTTCGTACGAGAAATAAAGATGCCAGCTGGTTAACCCGCTTTATTAATATTGAAACGCTGGCTTTTCAGTGGATGGCACAGGCAGGGCGGTGGAAACTCATGAAACTATGCACCATCCCGGGTACGAATTTTATTATTCGGCGCGAAATTTTGGAACAGATGGGTGGCTGGGATATTCACGCAATTGCAGAAGATACTGAAATTAGCTTTCGAATTTATCTGATGGGATATTTTATCAAATTTTTACCCCAGGCGGTCACATGGGAACAGGAGCCCCAAACGTTTAAAGTCTGGTTTCGGCAGCGGACGCGCTGGGTAAAAGGAAATATCTATGTTCTTGTGAAAAATCTTCCGTTACTTTTTAATCCGAGAGCGGGCCATATCCGTTTTGATATCTGTTATTTTTTATCCACTTATTTTCTGCTGCTCACCTCACTCATCATTTCCGACAGTGTATTGCTGATGAATGTAAGCGGGCTGATCCACACCACCCTTGCCAGCTTCAGCAACCTCCTCTGGATTTTGGCAATCATCTTATTCATTCTGGGGACATTTGTCACCGTTACCACGGAAAAAGGGGAACTGACGCTTTCCAATGCCGCAATGATCGGCGCGATGTACTTTACCTACTCAAAAATGTGGATGGTGGTTGCCGCTTATGGACTTTTCCAGTATTTAAAGGACAAACTCTTTCACCATGAGACCAAATGGTACAAAACAGAACGATTTCAATAAAGAACAGAGGAATTGCAGTCTTGAAGTATCAACGAATCCGGCTGATCGTCTTGACATTTGTGATAGCGCTGTCCGCCGCCTTTGGCGGATCTTTGGCTGCGTACGCAGAAGACATCTCTCCGGACAGAGCCGTACAGGATCAGTCTCCGGCAGATTTTCCGGCTGCGTCCGTATCTCCCGCACCGGAGGAACCGGCTCCCTATCTGCATCAGGAGGCATTTGACAGCGCGTACAGCCTGACCGGCTTATTTTCACAATGTACAGAGCATTTTTCCGCAGGAAACTGGGAGATTCTAAGTGCTTCGCTTACTTTGCGCTTCAGCGCTTCCCAATTGGCGGACAATACAATTTCCGATCTTACGCTGTCTTTAAACGGACAGAACTTTTATTCTGCCCGTATTTTTCCCGATACAGGCACGAAACAGGAGCTTACGGTAACCCTTCCGGCAGAGGCAATCCGGCAAGGTTCCAACGATCTGGTCATAGAAGCTTCTGTCCGTACAAGAGATTCGTCGCCCTGCGTGGACGATGTTTCCAAAGCAAACTGGATGGAACTATCGAAGGAATCGTCTTTCGCGATTTCCTACTTTCCGCGGGCATCCTCCGACACACTTGCCGCTTACTACGCGCAGTTTACTGCGATTGACGCGCTGGAAAACCGGCAAAGCGCAGTTGTAATCGGTTCAGATCCTGATGATGTGGAACTGAGTGCCGCGGCTGCTGTATTAGCCGGGATTTCCGGCCAGTCACAGATGTTTTACGAAAATATCGCATTTCGGACCATTCCGGATGAGCAAACGCTTTTTTCAGAAAAATACGGCATTTTCATCAGCAGGTACGATTCTCTTTTTCCTGTTGTCAAAGACCGTCTGACGCTCGAACAAAGACAGGCCGCCGAACAAAGCGCCATCATAACCCTTGTTCAAAACGATGCCGGGGCGGTTGTGCTTCTGATTACCGGAAACAGCGGCGACGCCCTTCTGAACGCTGCCCGCCTGCTTGGAAACGCTTCTTATATGGCACAGCTGCAGACTGCCTTTCGCCCCGTAAGCGCAGAGGAGGATGTGCGCAGTCCAAAATCGGAACCGCAGCAGTATCTGAGGTTAACGGATGAATCCGGCAGCTATGTAAAGGGCCCTTTTCGTCAGAGCGCTTCTTTTTTTATTCAATATCCCGCAAACCGAAGGCTTTCGTATTCCAGCCAAATCAGCCTGGCAATCCGTTACGCGGAAAACCTTGATTTTGATCGTTCTCTGGTCACCGTTTACATGAATGAGAATCCGGTAGGAAGCAAAAAGCTGACGCGGGAAAAGGCGCAGGGGGATACCCTCCTGCTGGACATTCCCTCAGATTTGAAAATCAGCGGCAACTTTACCGTAAGAGTTTCGTTCGATCTCGAAATGAAGGACCTCTGGTGTGCTGTTAATCAATCGGAAACGCCCTGGGCTTGGATTTCCAATGAAAGTATGCTCAAACTGTCCTCCACGGAGATTGATACATTGTTCTTTGAAAATTATCCCAGTCCGTTTATGAAAGACGGCAGCTTCAATCATGTGGTGGTAGTCATGCCGGACAAACCGGTTTCCGCCGATTATGAAGCCTTTCGAAAAATCATGCTGACCTTTGGGCAGTCCCTCAAGGACAACACCGGATCGCTGTGCGTGGCCCATATGTCCGAGCCCGGGGATTTGAAGCAGGCAAATATTATCAGCATCGGCCGTTTCAGCGAAAACAAATTTGCTCAGCAGGTAAACGATGCCCTGTTCTTCCGCTTCAGCGCGGATGGGAAAACGCTGCTTTCCAATGAAAAAATGCTGATTGACCCCAATTACGGCACTTCTTTAGGGACGGTACAACTGCTCGATTCCCCTTACAGTGAGGACAAACGTGCGCTGATGCCTGTAACAGGCGCCAGCGATGAAGCGATGCTGCGCGCGGCAGACTATATCGGCTCTTCAGAAAACCTCTGGAAGATTTATGGAGATGGCTTTGTTGCTGACGCAAAGCAGGTGTTTGCCTACCGTTTCAAACCGGAAGACAACACCGACAGGCCTCCTGTTTTAGATCAGCTGGCTGCACGCGGCGACGTGAAGCGGCTGCTGCTGGCAACGGCGCTCGTCCTGTTCCTTTTGGCTGTTGCGGCGGCGTCCTTACTTGTCAAGTACAGAAAGAAGGGGAACTATGAGGGGTGATAAAAACGCTCTGATCGCTGATCTTTCTTTCGTATGCATATTGCTTCTGCTTTTCATCTGTACGTTATTTGTCGCGGCATCTCCCGATTATCTACTGAAAAACGCCATCATTTTAGCTGTTGTTTTTGCAGTGGCAATCGCCACGTACTTTTCTTCCCTCACCGCAGGTCTTATTTTAAACATGGTCTTGATCTTCGGCTATGTGACCTATCTAATCCTGTTTTCCGCACTCAAAGGGGTCTCGTTTACGCCCGATGTTTATTTCTGGATGGTATGGTCCCCTTGTGTGACTGCTGCCACACATCTGTTTACCAGACGTACGCTGTTACAGGAGAAGGAGAATGAGCGGCTTCGGTCACAGCTTGTAAGGCTTTCAGGCGTCGATTCACTCACCGAACTGAAAAATATGCGCAGCTATGAGAGAGAATGCCATGTGTATATGAAGATATCCCGCCGGTACAAGATGGAGCTTGTGCTGCTTTTGTGGCAGTTCCGCTTCCAGCGTGAACTGGCTCAGATGATAGGGCCGGGAGGACTGGAGCGTCTGGTCAAACAGGTTTCAGAGGTGATCACTTCCTGCCTGAGAGAAGAAGACGCGGTTTACCTCCTTGACAGCAGCCCTTACCTTTGGGGAACCCTTTTATTTACCGACTCCGATTCCATACATGTTATAATTGACCGTGTGGAAAAACAGCTGGAAAAAATTGATTTAAGGGATGCCTCCGGCAAACGTAAAATTGCCCTGGATATGCGTATAGGGACCATACGTTATTCTGAACAGATTGATTCCCCGTTTCAACTTTTGGAGCAGGCTAAAAAACGTATTGAATATGATGTCTAAAGGCGTTGATCCTAAAACGGAGCGTTTCTTCACACTGATGAAGAAACGCTCCGTTTTTGCTTTTACCCTTATGATCTGATAAAATTGGTCCTGTGATCGCTTTCATTTTGAGGTATTTTTACACCCTGCTCCCTGCCAGCGGAAATACATCGAAGCAGCCAGGCCATATTTCTCCCGAGATTCCTCATGGACTGCAGTCCTTCTTCATCCTGCTTCACTTCCTCCGGAGTGTTGCCATGCACCATATTCCAGTAACTGGAAGAGACAACAGGCATCTCGGCAATCGTAAAATACTTATTGAGGACATCAAGAGAAGCAGTTGTTCCGGCACGTCTTGCCGAAGCAACCGCCGCCGCGGGCTTGTGGGAGAATACGCCTTTCGACGCATAGAACACCCTGTCAAGCACCGAAAGAATACGTCCGCTGGGATGGGCATAGTAAACGGGCGTGCCAAAGATAAATCCGTCCGCTTTTTCGGCTTTTATAATAAGCTCGTTGATGAAATCGTCATTGAAAATGCAGGCATTATCCAATTCAGCACATTTTCCGCATGCGATACAATCCCTGATCGGCTTGCTTCCCAGTTGGAAGATTTCAACTTCGATTTTTTGCTCATTCAGTACGGCCGCAATTTCAGAGAGCGCAGTATATGTGCAGCCTTTTTCGTGACAGCTTCCGTTGATCATCAATACTTTCATTTCAGATACCTCCGTTTCTTCTTCTATACTACCTCACTCATGAGCGATTATCAACTCTATAAAGCAAAAGGGCGTATTATCACGCGTCTTTTTTTCTTAAAAAGCCTCTTGACGAAAGTAAAAATTTTCATTATAATATAACAGTGTCATATAACATTGTTATATGGAGGTATTTTATTGGACAGCCAAATTCCGAATACACAGGAGAACATCCTCTTTGCAGGGAAAAAGGAGTTTTTGGCAAAAGGGTTCCGCTCCGCTTCCCTTCGAAACATTGTCAAGGAAGCCGGTGTGACCACCGGTGCCTTTTACGGATACTACAAAAGTAAAAAAGA
Source organism: Marasmitruncus massiliensis (assembly GCF_900186535.1). GTDB lineage: Bacteria > Bacillota > Clostridia > Oscillospirales > Ruminococcaceae > Anaerotruncus > Anaerotruncus massiliensis_A. The sequence goes on along the minus strand of NZ_FYDE01000004.1, from coordinate 705,861 downwards.
GTTATTTGACGCCCTTGTACAGGGACCCGCAAAAGTATTTTTAGATCAATTCAATGAAGCGCAAAACGTTTTTGCAAATCTCCCGCCGGATGAGCAGCTGGCGCAAATGTGCAAAATATCCGGCGACTGTATGGATTGGATGGTCGGGTATATTTATGAACATTTTGAACCCTTTAAATTGATCTTATGCTGTTCGGAAGGAACTGAATACGAACATTTCGTTCACACGATGGTAGAGATTGAAGTCAATGCTACAAACCAATTCATTTCCATTCTGCAAAGATTAGGACACGAAGTAAATCATTTAGACGCTCAGCTGGAGCATATCCTTGCGAGCGGCCTGTTTTCCGCATTTTTTGAGACGGTTATTCATGATATGCCAAAAGAAAAAGCCATCGCTTATGTAAAAGAACTGAGAACATTTTATTCTGCCGGATGGCAAAAAATCATGGGGCTTTAAGTCCTATTATTTTTGACATATAGTTAGTTGTAACTAACTATAAATGATAAAAAGGAGTGATCTCATGGATTGGAAAGAAAAAAAGAAAAGCAGCCTTTCTCAGCTCATGACCTATGCGGGCGGCCATAAAAAACTGACCATATTAGGTTGTACCCTTTCAGGCGTATCGGCCGTTCTGGCTATGGCCCCGTATATCTGCATCTGGTTTGTGGCAAGAGGTGTGTTCAGTTCGCTCACAAACCTAAGTTCCGCACGAGGGCTGATTCAATATGGATGGATTGCGCTATGGCTTGCTGCCGCCAGTTTATTGATCTATTTCGCAGCCCTGATGTGTACACATCTTGCCGCCTTCCGCACGGCTAAAAATATGCGGCAGTCCGCCGCGGAACACCTGGTAGACGTCCCGCTTGGATATTTTACCGCTAACCAGTCGGGACGGCTGAGAAAAATCATTGATGATAATGCAGGCATGACAGAAACCCTCCTGGCACACCAGCTGCCGGATTTAGTAGGCGCGGTTGTCACCCCGGTTGCGGCAATCGTTCTTTTGTTTGTCTTTGATTGGAGGATGGGGCTCATTTGCCTTGTCCCGATAGTCATTGCCGTAGTTCTTTTAATCCGCATGATGGGCGGTAAAAACGCCAGATTCTTCAGCCGCTATCAGAAAGCAATTGAAAATTTAAGTGCGGAAGCCACAGAATACGTCCGAGGTATCCCTGTAGTCAAGGTGTTCCAGCAGACAGTTTACTCGTTTAAAACGTTCTATTCCTCGATTATGAGTTACCGTGATCTCGCTTCAGATTATGCAATGTCCTGCCGAAACCCGATGACCGGATTTACGACTGTGCTGAACGGGACATTTCTTCTTCTGATTCCTGCCGGGATGCTTTTGTGCGGCGTCGCTTCAAGTGGATGGGCTGTGCTGATCGATCTCCTGTTTTATATTCTGTTTACTCCTATGTGTGCCTTGATGATGATGCGCATTATGTATGCCAGCGAAGCGAAAATGCAGGCCGATGAAGCTGTTCGTAAACTCGAAGAGATTATGAGTATTTCCCCCATGGAGGAACCGTCAGAGCCGAAAGTCCCCTTAAATGCGGGGATCGAGTTTCAGGAAGTGACTTACACTTATCCGGAAGCTGCTGTTCCCGCGCTGTCAAAGATCAGTTTCCGAATCCCGGAAAAAACAACGGTGGCGCTGGTCGGCCCCTCCGGAAGCGGCAAATCCACAGCGGCAAGCCTGATCCCGAGGTTTTGGGATGTGCAGGAGGGCAGCGTTCTTGTCGGCGGCATGGATGTGCGCCGGCTTTCTTCAAAAGCGCTTATGAATCAGGTCGCATTCGTATTTCAGGACACGCGCCTGTTCAAGACAAGTCTTTTTGAAAACATCCGGGCCGCCCGCCCTGACGCAACCCGTGAACAGGTGCTTGCCGCGGCTTACTCGGCCCAGTGCAAGGACCTACTCGAAAAGCTGCCGGACGGCCTTGATACGGTCATCGGAACCAAAGGAATTTATCTGTCCGGAGGCGAGTGCCAGAGAATTGCACTGGCCAGAGCGATTCTGAAAGATGCTCCCATTATCGTTTTAGATGAAGCCACCGCATTTGCGGATCCGGAAAATGAAGCCCTCATTCAAAAAGCATTCGAAACTTTGACGAAAGGCAAAACAGTATTGATGATTGCGCACCGCTTATCTACGATTCAAAATGCGGATCTGATTCTGGTATTTAAAAACGGAAAGATTGCGGAAAGAGGGAAACACCACGAATTGCTTCTGTTAACGTTCATAGGGACATTTTGTGAACTAAATCTATATGTATGAGGCGGACGGCGAAAGTTGTTCGCCTCATGCGTTCCTATGCAATGTTTTCCTGTTCCATATTTTCTTCAATCGGCACCACACTGTCCATTACACCCACGTCTCGGTAGAGGATACGGATGCTCTGCTCGGCGGTGCGGGAGTATTTTTCACCGCGTTCCCCGACCTCAATACGACTGATGAACAGCCTCAGAATTTCCGGTGTCAGCTCACTGATTTCCGTATACCGCTTGGCCTTCTCAATGAACGCCTCCACGTTGGCGGCGGAATCCTTGAGCTTCTCCAGCCGCGCTTCTTTCTCAGGAATGGAGGCCGAGAGTTCCTTCTGCTCTACGTTATAATCGCCGGAGAGGATGCGGAACTGTTCGTTGGTAACACGCCCCAGCACGTTGTCCTCATAAAGCCGTTTGAAAAGCGCCGTCAGTTCAGTGTTCCTGTGCCGCATGGTATCCAGTTCCTTCTGCACGGTATTGATCTCCCGGCGAAGCTCCGCGCTGTTCTTCCGGTTGATGTACTCGGCAAACAACCTTTCCTTCTGTCTCGCGAAGTGCGTCACCCTACGCAGGTCGTCAAGGATGATCTGCGTCAAATCCTGTTCTCGGATATAGTGTGCCGTGCAGACTTCCTTGCCCTTCTTTTTGTAGGTATAGCACATGAAGTTGTTCTGTGTCGCCTTCATCGTGTGTGCCCGGTGGAGCACCAGCGTCTTTCCGCAGTCGGCGCAGTACACCAGTCCCGAGAACATATTCGGCTCGTCCATTTGCTTCGGCGTCCGTTTCTTGTGCTGGCGGACGTCCTGCACGATGTCCCATAACTCCTGTGTGATCAGCGGCTCATGGGTATTTTCCACCAGAATCTGCTCCGATTCCGGGTGGCGGATGAGCTTCTTGTTCTTGTAGGACAGCGTCGTGGATCGAAGTCCCGCCATGTGCCCGAGGTAGGTCTTGTTGTCGAGGATGCCGGTAACCGTGCTGCCGCTCCAATGATACGGTCTGGTCGTATCCAGCCCTCTATGTGAGGCGCCGGTCTTCCGGTAGTAATAATTACACGGATTCATCACTTGCTCTTTTGTCAGTATCCTCGCGATCTGGTTCGGGCCTTTTCCCTCGGCGCAGAGGCCGAAGATGCGCTTTACAACGCCCGCCGCTTCCTCGTCGGGTACGACGCCCTTTCGTATGTTTTCATCCCTCTTGTAACCATAAGGCGGCCTGCCGCCGAGGAGCTCGCCGCGTTCGGCCTGCGCCCGTTTCACTATGCGTACCTTCTTGCTGGAGTCTTTGGCGTAAAGTTCGTTGAAATAATTGCGCATCGGGGTGAAATCATTGGTTTCCGAATAGAGTGAATCGACGCCGTCGTTGACCGCAATGAAGCGGACACCCCGCTGGGGAAAGTAGATTTCCGTGTAATAGCCCACCTGCAGATATTCACGTCCCAGCCTCGAAAGGTCTTTCACTATAAGCGTTTCCACCTCGCTGTTCTCGATTAGCTTCATTACTTCGTTCCATGCAGGGCGGTTGAAGTTGGTGCCCGAATAACCGTCGTCGTACAGGAATTTCTCGTTGGTGAAGCCGTTTTCTCTCGCATATTTTTCAAGGAGCATACGCTGGTTCTGGATGCTGTTGGAGTCACCCTTGAGCTCGTCCTCCTGGCTTAGCCTGCCATAAAGTATGTTGTATTTTTGGTTTGCCATCTTGTATTTAACCTCCTTCTTTTGAGGCAAACCGGTACGGTAACCACATCATACCGCACCGGTTTCCGCAAGTCTACTGAATTCAGGCACTGTGCGTTTCTTTTTCAAGCTCGGTGTCAATGAGAGCGAGGAGCTTGCCCGTGGGGGTCTGCTTCGTCTCCACCGGGAACACCGAGCAGATGCGATACCGCCTGCCCTCAATGCACATGGAGCGATTGGTTGTCGTTTGCGTTTTATCAAAAAAGACGGTAGCGTCCTCAAAGCAAGGGGCATATTTTCCGTTTTCTTCTTCCTCGTGTACTACCTCGGCGGTTTCATAAGAGCCGAGAATTCCTGTCTCCAGATAGTGCCTTGCAATTATTTTTTCTCTGTCCATAAAAGTTCCTTTCTCCATTACGGGTTACATTGTCAGGTTCATATCCTGATCCTGCTCGCTCCGGAGCTTGTGTCCCTGCGCCAGCTTTTTGAGCGTCTCTCGCTTTTTCTGCTTGCTGTCGGTGGGGGTAAAAGGCTTTAATGCTGACGGCACATCCATCATTTTCTCAACACTTTTGCCGAGGCAAACAGCATCTGAGGCGAGCTTACCCATCGAATTTACCTGGGCCAGCCAGCCCTCCGGTGGCTCTGGTGTCTGCGGAGTGAATCCATGCTCGGTGCGGTAGGCGAACAGCTTTTCAAGATTTTCCTTGAGGTAGGTGTCATCGTGCAGAGTGCGATCACGGCACTTCTGGCCCTCCGGCGTGGTGAATAGAATGTATTTATGCGCATCGTCCCAGCGCACCTCATAGCCCTCGTATTCCATGTTCAGGATGAAGCTTTTCCTGTCGGGGGAGTATTCCAGAGCCTCGTCGATGGCCTTCATCAGGCAGAACTTCCAGCTCTCGCCCCGCATGGCGGCGCGGTATTCGCCCGGCGTCAGCCGCTTCTTTCTTTTCTGCCCGTCATAGGGTTCCAGTACAGAGAACCCATGCGCTCTGCAGATTTCATCGTTGACCTGCCGCTGCTCTTGTAATGAAGTCGGAGACATATGAAGCTTTTTGCCGTCCCTGAAGCTGACCGAATTGACGATGATATGCGAGTGGAGATTGTCGGTATCGTTGTGGGTGGCGATGACACATTCGTTGTCGGGGAACAGCCTTTCGGCAAGCTCGCGTGCGATTTCATTAGCCTGCCACGGCGTGATGTTCTCCTTGTTGGAGAAGGAATGAACATAGTGAAAGAAATTGACGCCGTCGGTTTTCTTGAAGGATTGCTTGGTCGTCATCATTTCAAGGTAGCTGGTGTAGGGTGTACAATTATGTCCCGTTTCGACGCGGACGCCATCGAACGTCACCTTTTTGGATTGAAGAACATACGAGAGTGCGCCGAGCATCCTCCCGCAGGAGGCGTGCTTTACCTTGACTCTTGTGAGTGTCGCCATCATTTCACCTCCCCGGTCAGGTCACGAAGGGCGGCAGCGATATCGCCAAAGGCCTCCTTGACCTCGTCCAGTCTGACGGCCTGAATCCTGCCCATATGCGCCAGTGTGGTGAGCTGATTGAGGTTTTTACCGACAGCTTTCAGCTGACCGATGAGCGGTTCCACGCCATCTATGACGACGATATCCTTGCCCAGAGACGAGGCAACAAGATAATCCGTGACCGTCATCTTTGCCCGTTTTGCTTTCAATCTGATCTGATTCAGGTCGCGCTCCCTTACTCGGAACGCGAATTTTTTATCCTTTAATTTCTCCATGTCATGCTCCTTTCGTCACTGGGGTGTGGGGCAGCGCCCCGCTTACTGCGACCGGCGTATAGCCGGACGCTTTGCTTGCCTCTCCCAAAGGGAGAGCTTCCGTATCCAAGCCCCCGCATACAGGGTCGATAGGGACGATGTTTGGGGTATCTGGAGTAGTCCCCGTTTTATCGGCACTATCGTCACCATCGGCACGGGTTAGCTCAATGAGGCGTTTGCCGTTGCTACGACGGATGTCGAAAGTGATTCCCGAGTCCATGAGCGCATCGGTGTTTTGCAGAATTCTCTGGGAGATTTTCTTCGGAGATATCTTATCGCCGCTCTGACTGAACAGCCTATCCGCCAACTCAGTCGGAGTGCCGATAAAATGAGAAGCGGTTTTCATAAATGCAGAGAGAAGAGAAATAATGGCGTCGCTAAGTAGCTCCGGCTGTTCTCGGCTGTCTGATACCTTCTCCCAGACGTTATCCTCGTTACGCTCAAGACAGATTTCCCGATACTCGATATCCCTGCCGATGCAGGAGAGCTTCGCCTTGCCGCTGCCGCGTTTGTCCTCGATGAGGGTGAAGCTGGAATCGACAGCGCCCTGGACGCCGGTCGTACCCGAGATGCGATTGAACACATCATCGGCGCCCTCCTTGCGAAGATGATGGATGAGCAGGATTGCGACGCCATGCCTATCCGCCAGCTTTTTCAGAACGGACAAGTCGCGGTAGTCGTTGGCGTAGGTGTTGTCGTATCCCGAGCCTCTCACCATCTGCAGCGTGTCAATGATAATAAATACCGTATCGGGGTGCTCATCGATGAAGGTTTCGATCCGTTCATCCAGACCGTCACCGATGATGAAGGCGTCGGTGCAGAAGTGAACGCTGGGCGGCGCGTCCTCCATGATTTCAAACAGCCGGTTCTGGATGCGTAGTCTGCTGTCCTCAAGGCAGAGATAGAGCGTCGTGCCCTGTCGCGTTCTCATACCCCATACCGGCTCGCCCTTTGCCACCGTGACCGACAGCCAGAGCGCCAGCCACGACTTTCCGACTTTCGGAGAACCGGCGAGGACGTGAAGCCCCTGTGAGATGAGCGAGTCCACCACGAACCGCAGCGGCTGGAGTGGCGTGCTCATCAGCGTCGCGCCGCCGATGGTATCGAAGCACATCCTTTCGTTCTTTTTGTTTTCATTATTCATTTTGCTTTCCTCCCGTTCGTATTGGTTTCAAGAAAAACCGCAACAGAAAAAGCACCCGTTTTTCAACGGATGCTCAACGTGTATAGTGTTTCCCTTACCTGCTTACGACATAAGGAAAATAAATTGTTCCTGAACTTTATCGGGTAGGAGGCTAACCATTAATTGGTTAGCCGACCTCCCACACCGCGCGTACGTACCGTTCGGTATACGGCGGTTCTCTAGTTTACACTTACTTTCAGATAATAGTCAGTCATGGTTATGTAGCCAAGATTGACTATTTCTTTATTGGTGAGTACACTGTTTAGCATAATAGATGCTCGCCAGGAGCCTTTGCGGCAGTTTGCTATTTCATGCACTTTACATTCTGGTATATTATACTTTCTCAGCATCTTGTAGCGGGTTTTTACCTTCTTCCATTGTTTCCAGTAAACCGCCCTCACCTTCCGGCGCACCCATTCATCTACTTCGAGCAATAGGTTCTTCATATCTGCCATTTTGAAATAGTTCACCCATCCCCTGACAAATTGTCTGAGCCTATTTGCCCGATACTCATTTCCCCATCCATTGTTTTTGTTTGTCAGTTCTTTGATTTTATTTTTCATCTTCTCTGCTGACTTTGAGTGGACTCTTAATCTACATTTCCCTTTGTGCCTGTAAAATCCGTGTCCGAGATATTTTACCTTGCTTATATGTGCTACCTTGGTTTTCTCTGGGTTTACTCGTAGAAAAAGTTTACCTTCGATATAGGGCACTATGTTGTTTAAGGTTCTGTTTGCACTTCTCTTGCTTTTGCAGAAAATCATACAGTCGTCCGCATAGCGGACGAATCTGTGACCTCTGTCCGTAAGTTCCTTATCCAACTCATTCAGCATAATGTTACTCAACAACGGACTTAACGGCCCTCCTTGGGGCACACCGACTTCCGTCTTCTCAAATATACCTCTACTGATAACTCCAGCATTAAGGTATTTATTGATAAGAGATATGACTCTCCCATCTTGGATGGTTCGTGATAGAACCTCTATGAGCTTGCTTTGGCAGACCGTATCAAAAACTTCTCCAGATCCATATCTACCACGTATACATACCCATCATTTACATTTTCTTGGCATTGTTTTAATGCGTCATGCGCTCCTCTGCCTGGTCGGAATCCAAAACTGTTTCTCAAGAATTCTTCCTCGAATATTGGTGTCAATACCTGCGTAATTGCCTGTTGGATAACTCGGTCAACTACGGTTGGTATCCCCAATTTCCGGTACTTACCTTTTGTTTCTTTTGGTATTTCTACCCTGCGGACTGGGTTGGGTTTGTATTTCCCTTCCTTCAATTTCTGTATTAGTTGCTTTTGGTTATTTCTCAGATACGGCAGAAGTTCATCCACACTCATCTCGTCTATTCCGCCTGCCCCTTTGTTGGATTTTACTTTACTGTATGCCATGTTGAGATTATCTCTATGTAAAATCCTCTCCAGAAGGTTGTCCGTCTGAAAGTTTGTGTTGATGCGGTTGTTTTCAGCAATCCTTGTATGGGCGGACGCTTCTGCATACTCTTTCTGTTCCGCAGATACCTTTTGCAGATAGCCCTCTTTTTGAAGTTGTCTGTCCTTATATCCATCTTCGGTTACATTCATTTACTCACATCTCCTAAAGTTCAGTCCTTCCCAGTACGTCTTAAGCCGTTCTGGTAATATGACCTCTGCTGACTTCTCGTGATAAATCTTGTTTCAACCGCAGTTGCTAATTTTATATTGCTTTTAACCACGTCCACGAGACATCCCCGAGTACTCACACGTTCTTTCCCTCTTATACTCATTCCATAAATACTGTACACAATTCCGTGCAGTTATTGGACTTTGATTTGTTTGGCAACCTTGTCCTTGTGCTCAGCCTCTGATGTAACAAGCCAGGGTTTTGGCTAATCCTTTCTTCAGATTCCATCTCACGATGGACACCCCTGGCTTCGCCTGTATCCTTCCCACTGCCGGGCGGATTGGGACTTTCACCCATTAGAACGTGTGCCCATCGGGCACACCAAAAAAATATGCCTGCCGAACACATCGACATGCACATGATTTATTGATCGCTATTTTCAAATATCTCTTTCAGCTTTTGCAGCCGCTTTGTGACGGCGCTGTGAGTTTTGTAACCGAGCGCGTCGGCAATCTCCTGCTGGGTTTTGCCGCTCATCCTTATTCGGAGCAGCATCCGGTCATCCTCGGAGATGTTGTCCCAAAAGGTTTGGCCGGTCAACTGTGAAATAACTTCATCCTCAACACTCACAGAGCTGTCCGCAACCTGCGCGGGTGCGCTTTCACCCTCGTCGTTAACCGCAGACTCCATTTCATTGAGCGAGACGGTTTCTACTTTAGAACGGGTATGATTCCACTTGCGGTCAAAATCCTTAGAGCGGTAATTGTTGAATTTATCGTGATTAAAGTCCTCGTATGCGGCGTTGTTCTGAACGACCTGCGCGAGCTCTTCATAGTTCATGACTTCCATCATGGTTTTAACTGCGTTATTCAAAAAAGCGTCGGCGTGCTTTTCCACGTCAGGGTCTTGACTGAAGTGATCCAATATCTCCGCGACCATTTCAGGCTTTTCATTAAGGAGTTTCATCACGCCGCCTGCGACGAGGTTTTCCATGTTGTCGCGCATGGCGATTAGAGGATTTTCCTTGCCATAATATGACGAATCGGATTTCAAGCCCATCTCACGCGACAGCGGCTCCCATTTTTCTTCCACCAGGCCTTTTATGTATTCGAGCGCTTCCACACTCTCGGCATCCATCTTGTCATAGTCGATATCTATGTATGTTGCCGCGGAGAAGTCGTTTTCCTTAAAGTACGCGCGGAGCTCATCGAGCGTCGGGACGCGGTTAAGGTCAAGCAAAGTCTTTTTCTTCTTTTTCACTTCAGTCACCTCGTTTTCGACAATTTTGTAAAATTATATCATGAAAACGCAAGCGGCGCAAAGGGCAGAGGTATAGTAATTCTAAAAGGCATAGTAGTTCGCCCACAGCGTACCAAATCCGTCGAAGGCGTACAGTTTATGATGTAGCTGACAGCTTCAGAGCAACGCTGAGACGAACAGAAAAAGGAATGCATCCAACCAGTGAATATAGTCTGAATGCACTCCTTTATGTATTCTGTTACGGGTTTGTCGGCTCTCCGTTTGGTTTATACGGCGGCAGGGGGCTGTCCTTTGTGGGTACTGGTTGCAACTCGATGTATATGACGTCGCCTGTCGGCTCCGGCTGCTCTGAAGGTGGAGAGGTTAGTTCACCCGATGGACATTCTTCTCCGCCCATAATCCCTATCTTATGTCCGTTCTCGTACATGTCCTCGGCGACGGAGCCACCGCCCATTATGCCGACCTGCTTATTGATGTCGCCTTTATCGTCAACAGTCGTACAGCCTCCCATGATACTGACCTTGTTGCCGGTGAGCTCGTCGCCGGGATTTCCGACCATTGTGCCGACACTCCCGCCGCCTTCGTCTTTAATCCAGCCGAAACCGAGGATGTAGATTTGCTTCTCACCGTTAACGATACGAACATCTCTCATGTGCGGCCCGGTTGATGATGTGTTCGGCTTAACCGATTGTGCCGTCTGCGTTGGCGCTGGTTTCTGTGTTTCTTTTTCTGCCGATATCTCAGTTTCTACTGGCTCACTTTCTGCTACAGCCTCCGCTTCAGGAGCAGGAGCATCGGCAGAGATAAAAAATTCCGCTTTTTCCTCTGAGCGAGCCTCAATTTCGGCGATTACGGCGGTTTTTACCGGCTCGGCGGGTAAATCCCCGCCCTCGGCGCTTCGCAGCCACACAGCGGCACACAGCGCGGCACAGGCGATAATAGCAATTACAGTGATAATTCGCTTTTTCATTTGGAAACCTCCTTTGAAAATACAAAACGGGCGTCCGGTTCAGCTCTTTGGCTGCAATCCGAACGTCCGTCAAAATTTTGTATTTGATTTGATATCTGCCACGCTAGCCGGAAACCTCGAATAAAGATGTCCAGAGAAACATCCGAACAGATAAGGTCTTTGCCGTCCATAATCTGCAATACCAGTTTGCGGTTTCGTTTGCTGAGCCTTTGAATTAACAGCCGATGGTTTGCTTCAATCCGCCTTGCCTCCGGCATGTTTTTCGGCGCTCGGTAGAAATGGTCGTATTGTACTTTCAGTATGTTGTCCATGCGTGCCGCCTCCCTTCAGCAACACACGATAGCACATAATCCGAAAGAAAGCTATCATGTTTTTCAGCAGATTCTAAATTGAGAGGAGAGGTAACAAAAAGTGACCTATTCTCAGGCAGAATTTGAATAAATCGGATTATTAAGGAGAAAATTATTCAGAGGTAAAATGATTCAAAGGTCGTGGAAAGATGAGTTTGTTGTCAACTGTTTTGAATCTTCTTTTATATAAAGAGCCCCCGAAATATGACCGGTTCGAGCTACTGGAGGACGAACCCGAAGACAAGGATCAGAAAGAAAATGAAGATGCTGCTCAGCCTATCACGGAAATAAAGACAAAAGTTAAATCAAGAACCGGGATTTTCAAACGGACGCAGGCAAAACCCGAGCAAGAACCGGAGCAGGGTCAAAACCGTGACGGAAAGGTGACAAAAAAGCTCAGCACAAACCTTGAAATCATAAAGAATGAGCTCAATTTCCCCACCAATCAGGATGTCGTGATCCGTGAGTTCAAGATCATGCAAAAAAGCGACGCCTTTATCGTTTATATAGACGGCATGGTCGATAAGACGACTATCAATGATTATATCCTGCGGCAGCTTATGGCGCCGAATCCGAGCAAAACTGCGGGTTCAGGCAAGGATCTGATCGATTGCCTGGTAAACAACCTGCTGTCTGTAAATCAGGTGACAAGGCAGACGGAATACGGCCAAATTATCAAACAGGTCTTAAGCGGTCTGACCGCCCTTTTTGTAGAGGATGCCGGGGAATGCATTCTGATCGAAAGTCGCGGCTTCGATAAGAGAAACGTATCCAATCCACTGACGGAAACGATTATCAAAGGCCCGCACGAAGCCTTTATCGAAAATCTGAGAACAAACATCACCCTTGTTCGCAAGATCATCCGCAATAAGGATCTCGTGACTGAACTGCTGCCGACCGGCAAAACCGACAATACGATCTGTGGGATCATGTATATCAAAGGGATTGTGAACCCGAAGGTTGTTCGGGAATTAAAAAGAAGGATCGTCAGCATCGATGTCGATCAAATTCAGGGAGACGGGACGCTCGACCAATTGATCGAGGACCATCCTTTTTCACTTTTTCCCCAGATATTAAGTACGGAGAGGCCGGACAGGACGGCCTACTTCCTTATGGAAGGCAAGGCTGCAATTATTTGTGACGGCACGCCGTATGCAAGCGTGATCCCGGTGACCTTTTTTGATATGTTTCATACCTCCGAGGATTACGCGCTTCGCTGGCAATACGGCACATTTTTAAGGATCGTGCGGATGATCGCCGCATGTATCGCGTTATTCTTACCCGGTATGTATGTCGCGCTAACCCTATATCATCACGAAATGATCCCCACTGAACTGCTGGTCTCCCTTGCAAAAGCAAGAGAGCATCTGCCGTTCCCCACGATTATTGAAATCCTTTTGATGGAGATCTCGTTTGAACTGATCCGCGAGGCGGGTATACGGGTACCTGGGGTCATCGGACAGACGCTCGGTATAATCGGCGCGATCATTCTGGGGCAGGCCGCCGTCACTGCAGGCCTGGTAAGCCCCGTGCTGATCATCGTTATATCGATCACCGGACTTGGGAGCTTCGCCATTCCTAATTTTTCTCTGGCTTTCGGCGTGCGCATCTCACGGTTCATCTTTATTATCTGCGGAGCCATTGCAGGGTTTTATGGGATAGCGGCCGGAATATTTATATTCGGCGGACTCGCTTGTTCCCTAAAGTCCTTTGGGGTACCATACTTTAGCCCCGTTGCACCCAAGACAACATCCGGCCACGACACCATTGTAAGAATGCCGCCCTGGATGCAGAAAACGAGGCCGGATTTCATAAACACGTCCGACAGGACACGGATGGGTAAAGTCGTGCGTGGCTGGGTTGCGCGGGACGAAAAGGAGACCGATAATGATAACGGAAGGTAAAATCGGCGTCCGGGAAGCCATATGGCTTGTGACCTTGGCCATATCCGCAAAGATGTTTTTTGCCAGTCCCTCCATGCTGGTCGGTTTGGTTGGCAATACCGGCTGGTATATGACGCTGATCTCCGCGGTCACAGCCCTTGCAGGCTTCATGTTCATCTATCTGTTATTAAAGCGCTTTCCCGGAAGGGACATCATGGAGATATTTGATATAACATTGGGGCGCGTTCTGGGGTTTGCTTTTTCCGGGATACTGGCAATCTACCTACTGTTCAAAGCGGTTACCAGAATTGCCGAATTCAACGAGGTCATCAAAGTCTATGTTTTCCCTTTAAGCCCGAATTGGCTGATCACCGGAATCTATGTCATCTGTGTCTTCACGCTGTGCATACTGGGTTTGGAAAGTATCGCGCGGTTTGCAAAACTGCTGATCTATTTTATGCTTGCCGGCTTTTTGGTCGTATTGATTTTGAGTAGCCAGAATTATAATCCGAATTACCTTTATCCGATATTGGGCTACGGCCTGGATAAGACATTACTCCACGGTGTTGTCAGAAGCTCGGTTTACGGCGAAGTCATCCTTCTGGCGGTCTTCGCTCAGTCGCTGCAGGGTTTAAAGCATATCAAAAAAGAAGGTGTTATCGGCATCCTGCTGTCCGCCGTTTTGATCAGCCTTTCGCTGCTGTCGTATATATTGACGTTTCCGTATTATACGGAGCGGGATATTACGGCGCCGATGTATGAAATGGCAACCTTTATCGACTACGGACGATTTCTGCAAAGAGTCGAACCGATTTTCCTCTTTGTCTGGATAACCAGTACGCTGATATCCTCCACCATCGTCACTTATTCCTTTATTTGGATTTATTGCCGGATCTTCAGAATGCAGGATAAGAAGCCGATCTGCATCGCGGGCTGTATTCTCCTTTACGCTGCCGTGCTTATGCACAAGGATATAGAAACGGTATTGGATTATGTGCAATGGCTCAGAAACTACGGCGCGATTTTCGTTTTTATTTTGCCGCTCGTATCCCTCGCCACGGCCTTTATCAGGAAAAAGGGAGCGAAGGCACATGCGTAAAGCAGTTATAACACTAATTTTAATATTAATGGCTATGAGCCTGACATCCTGTTACGACGCGAATGAATTCGACGATATAATCCATGTTGTGGCGATTGGGATTGATAAGGGCGTTTCGGATCAATGGCGTTTAACAATTCAATTCCCCACGATGAAGGAAAGTGGCGGTTCGGAACAGTCCGGCAGCGGAAGCGGAAAAAGTCAGGAAGAATATACCTGCGTGTCGATCGACGCCCCTTCCTTTTTTGCGGGTATCAATATGCTGAATACCTCCCTGCCGCGAAAGCTGAATTTTATGCATGCCCAAATCATCCTTTTCTCGGAGGAATTGGCGGAATCCGGGTTGATCAACGAGTATATTGCTCCGATCAATCGGTTCAGAGAAATCCGAAAAACCTCGCATGTATTTGTCGTAAAAGGCAAGGCATACGATTTAATGAAGGAGAATAAACCGTTTATCGGGAACCTGCTGTTCAAAAGTTTTCAGCTTCTGATAAAGGAAGGTGCCATGACAGGGTATTTCCCGCATGTGACGCTTGAAAATTTCTCCGAAGGGTTAAAGTCCACCTATCATCAGCCGATCGCAGCCATTGCAGCGGTGAATAACGGTAAAAGTTTTATAGAAAATGGAGAGCCTTCGGGAACGGAATTCAAAACAGGAGGAGAATATTCGGCTGGCCGGATACCTCGTACCGGGGATAATAAAATTGAAATTTGGGGAACCGCTCTATTTGTCAGAGACACGATGGTGGGAGAGTTGGACGGCGATGAAACCCGTTATTTGCTTTTGGCACGGGGTGAATTTGAACGGGGATTTTTCACGATACAAGACCCCCAAAAACCGGAATTGGTAATTTCCTTAGACATTAGAAGTTCCAGAGAACCTGAGATTAAAGTTACGTGTGACGGATCAAAGCCTATTATACGGCTGAATGTTCTATTGGATGGTGACCTTCTTGCGGTTCAAAGCGGCATCGACTATGAAAAACCGGAGCATAAGGAATTGTTGGAGCAAGCCTTCCGACAAATCGTAAAAGATGGGATTGAGAAGCTCATTAATAAATGCAAGGACTTAAATACGGATGCGCTACTGTTTGGAGATTATGCGGTTAAAAATTTCTTAACGATAAATGATTGGGAAAGCTATGACTGGAACAACCGTTTTAAGGAAGCGGACATAACAGTCAATGTTGAATTTGCTATCCGGAGAACGGGCACACAGGCTAAAAACTGATCTATAACAGTATAACAAATTATGTAGGAGTGGCTAAATGAAATATGTTCTAACAATTTTATTACTCGCGGTTTTGCTTTATATTTTAAGTTTCGCAAGGTATAACTGGATAAAAAAGAATAAGCTTGCCGCTGTCGGTGCCGCGCTTATCGGCATTACAGCTGTAGGCTTTTCGCTTTTCGTTATTTTTTTCAGCAGATACGAGATATGACAATATGCTTGCGATGGAACCTTGAAAAAATAATTGCTTGGGAGTTGCACGCCAACTTTCAGCCATTCCGCGACAAAATCGGCTTTTGTGATGGTTCCCGACACTCGAAACAGCATTATCAGGAACACATTATTAAAACTTGAGCAATACCAGAAAAGCTCATAACTATAACTACAGGCTTTTTCGGCACCGCATCTACATGTCTACAATTTGCGGCGTTAGGTGAATATCGAAGCCAGCCCACTGATGCTTATAATGCATACCGCATGATATGCGATACAGTCTTGAATTTTTTATAAATGTTAGCATTTCAATAACGAAAGCAGACATCCAGCCACATAATCGTGAATGGATGTCTGCTTCTCTTGGTGCCCCGTACCGGTTACCCCCTTGGTTCAGTAATTGTACCTGTGGGTGATAACCCTTAAAGAAAATGGTCTTTATGCCGCCATGTGGAAAGATTATCAGACCTCGGCGCAATGGAAGGTTGGAAAAGAGGTGCGTTTATGATTCAAAAACTACAAAATATTTTTGTTTTGACTGAAAAAGGTGCAAAAGATTTAGTAAAAGCGACCCTTCTCACGGTAGCGGCGAATTTAAGCCTGATGTTCCCGGTCGGGCTGCTGATTATGGTGCTGCGGCATATCATAGAAGCGCTTCAAACCGGGGAAAATCCGGCAGCCGGTATATGGAAGTATACGGCGGTTGCAGCCTTCTTGACCGTTCTTATTTACATCATTCACTGGTTCCAGTACGAAAGTCTGTATATTGCCACTTACAAAGAAAGTGCCAACAGGCGTGTCGGGTTGGCGGAAAAAATGCGGCAGCTTCCTTTGTCGTTTTTCGGTCAGCGTGATCTATCCGATCTGACCTCGACCATCATGTCCGATTGCAGTTCGCTGGAACAGGCCTTTTCTCATTTCATTCCACAGCTGTTCGGCACAGTCATTTCTACAGTGTTAATCTCCATCGGGCTTTTACTGATGGACTGGCGGATGGGTCTGGCGGCAATCTGGGTTGTCCCCGTTTCGGCACTTCTTGTTATCGGTTCCAAATGGATTCAGGATCAATTCGGCACCCAAAGCATTTTGAAAAAGCGCGCCGCGACAGACGGATTGCAGCAACTGCTGGAAACCATAAAAGATATTAAAGCCTGCAATCAGAAAGAAATCTATCTGAACAGGCTGAAAAACAAGCTGACGCAAGCGGAAAAAGCAGCCATCCATTCCGAACTTGCAACAGGCGTTTTTGTGTCCTCCGCACAGGCACTGTTACGGATTGGAATTGCAACGACTATTCTGGCAGGAATCAGCCTTTTGATTTCCGGACAGCTGGATCTGACGACATTCTTAATTTTTCTGATTGTTGCTTCCCGGTTTTATGATCCGCTCAATGTATGCTATATGAATCTCGCCGCTACCTTCAATGCGAAATTGCAGATCGAGAGGATGCGTTCCATTGAGGAACAGCCGATACAAACCGGTGTAAAAGAGTACACGCCAAACGGTTATGACATTGCCTTTGACCATGTGACATTTGCATATCATGAAAATGAAGGCGTCCTCCGTGATGTTTCCTTTACCGCCAGACAGGGGGAAATCACCGCCCTCGTCGGCCCGTCCGGCGGCGGCAAGAGTACAGCGGCTAAACTGGCAGCACGGTTTTGGGATGTGAACGGCGGCAAAGTCTGCCTGGGTGAAGTGGACGTTTCTTCTGTAGACCCGGAAACCCTTCTTAAAAATTATGCAATTGTTTTTCAGGATGTCGTGCTGTTCCATGACACTGTAATGGAAAACATCCGCTTAGGGCGCAGGAATGCCACCGATACGGAAGTGCTGGCGGCAGCAAAAGCAGCCCAGTGTGATGAATTTATCAAACAGCTGCCCGAAGAATATCAAACAGTCATCGGGGAAAACGGCTCCACCCTTTCCGGCGGCGAGCGGCAAAGGATTTCGATTGCCAGAGCTTTGCTGAAAGATGCCCCGGTGGTCCTGTTGGACGAAGCGACAGCCAGTCTGGATGTTGAAAACGAGACCGCAATCCAAACGGCTCTGTCCGGTCTGGTGCAAAATAAAACCGTGCTGATTATCGCACATCGAATGCGGACAGTCATGGGAGCGGACAAGGTTGTCGTATTATCGGATGGAAAAGTCGCCGAAATGGGCGCCCCGAATGCACTGATAAAAACAAACGGTATTTTCCGCCATATGGTCGAATTACAGCGTGAAAGTCAGGAGTGGAGCCTGTAATCCCGGTACCCCGCAAAAGAGGACGCCTTAATGGGCGTCCTCTAAAATTTTTATCCATGTAATTTGGGGAGACAGACTGTAAAGATTGTTCCTTTTCCAGGCTCGCTGCGGACATTGATTTCTCCTTTATGCGATTCCACAATCGCCTTGGAAATCGTAAGCCCCAGCCCGGACCCTCCGGTCAGTCTGCTCCGCGATTTGTCCGACCTGTAGAACCGTTCAAAGATATAAGGAAGGTCCTCGGGAGATATCCCTTCCCCGCTGTCCTGTATGGCAATTTCAACTGTGTGCTCCGTTCCCGCTACCCGCACCTCAACACATCCTCCCGGGGATGTGTATTTCAATGCATTGGAAATAAGGTTCACAAGCACCTGGCTGATTTTGTCCCTGTCGGCCACAATCATTTCCGCATTGCCGGAGAAACACAGCTGGACCCCTTTTTTATAAAATTCCGGTTCAAAATTCTTGATGATATGCCCCGCCAGTTCCGATATGTCAAATTCCGAAATGGTTAACTCCCTGTTTTCCGCTTCGATTCGTTCGAGCTTTTCAAGATCCCCCACCAGGCGGTTAATTCGCAGGATCTCCTCGTGGCAGCTTTTCAGGCGCTCCCTGCTTGGCTGCCAGATCCCGTCGATCATTGCTTCAAGCGAACTTTGCAGGTTGGCAAGCGGTGTCCGGAGTTCGTGCGCAACATCGGCAGACATCCTTTTCCTTAAACCCTCCTGGTTTTGCAGGGAATCCGCCAGATTATTGATGGTATTTGTGAGTTTCATCATTTCCAGCGTGCTGTAATTTTCGGCCAGCCTCTGTTTTAAGTTTCCTTTTGCAATTTCACCCGCGGCTTTTATGGATTTTGAAATCGGGTCGCTGACCCTTTTTGCCATAAACGTGCCCAGCAAAACAGCCATGAGCAGAGAAAGAAATCCAACGGCAATCAAAACCTCATTGACGGTATTCAAGAAGGCGATATCATTGTCATTGTAATAATAAGGGCCGTAATACCCGATTTCTACAGTTCCAATGTTCTGATCGCCCACAATCATCGGGTAACTCGCCTGTTCGTACCCGCCTTTAAAGTTCGGATCGTGGCGCTGCATATTATTCGCCATATTTGTAAGCATCTGTACACAAAGGCCGTTATTATGAATAGTAGCGTCCCATATAGTGCCTTCGTTTTTATCTTTAATTTTGAGAATAATACCCTGTTCCAAAGCATTTACTCCGATATTTTCGATCGTATTGATATTCCAGAGACGTCCGGCAGCACTATATTGATGCTCCACAAGACTGACGAACTCCCTGTTTTTTTGCTCCTGCTGCTTGATAATATAATTTTTAAACTGATTTTGCAGCAGGACATTGATGCAAAAGCTGATCAGGGCAACAAGCAGAAGCGACATTGCAGCATAGGAAAAAGATAGTTTCGATTTTAAACTGTATTTCATTTTCAGCTGCCTCCGAACTTGTAGCCAAACCCGTGGACGGTAAGAATATAGCGGGGATTTCTGCTCTCCGTTTCGATCTTTTGTCGGATATTCTTGATATGAGTGTCAATCACTCGGTCAAATCCATCGAAGTCATCCCCAATCACAATCGCAATCAATTCATCGCGCGTGAACACTTTATCCGGATAGGAGGCAAGCGTGCTGATGATTTTATATTCGTTAGGAGTAAGGCTGACAGGGTTTCCGTCTTTCTTTACACCATGGCTGTCCAGATCAATCACCAGTTCCCCATTTTGGAAAGAAAGAACATGAGGGGTATGGTTCCCTGCCCTGCGCAGAACAGCTTCCACCCTTGCTACAAGCTGTCTGGGGCTGAACGGCTTGGTGACATAGTCGTCGGCGCCGCTGTGAAGCCCCTGCAGGACATTTTCTTCTTCCACTTTTGCAGTCAGCATAATAATTGGTACTTTTGACTTTTGGCGAAGCGTTCTGCAGATTTCCTCACCCGAAATATCAGGCAGCATCCAGTCAAGAATGATCAGCGCAGGGTTTTCCCTGTCAAACTTTTCATAAGCCGTTTTGCCGTTTTCCGCGGTAGAGACGAGATAGCCGCTGTGTTCCAGATACGATTTTACAACGTCCACGATTTTAGGCTCATCATCCACTACAAGAATGCGGTTTGCCATGTTGCTCATATAGTTCACCCGTCCAAAATGGGGTCAGTCTGAATTTTGTTTGATACCCCAAAGATATTATACCACAAATGCAAACATGTAGCGGTATCATTGGCCATCAGGACGGAAGCGAGCTTTGCGAGCGCATCGCCCCGGCCATAAACGTATCATAACCGCTTTGCGGTTGTTATACCTTTTTCCAGTTTCCAAACAACTCTTTATATTGATTTAAATAGGTTTCCGATATCGTAATGGTCGTTCCGTCATCCGTTTTGTCTTCTTCAAGGATCGGGACAGGGTTGCATCCATTTTTCTCTTTTTCAATCTGATCTATTTGAAACCGGTTTCCGCAGTTTTGGCAAACAAGTTCATTCCCTTCCTGCTTGTAATACCCGCGGCCGGAATCGTAACAGACCTGGCAGGTGTTGAAAGCTGTCCGGACAGTCCCGTCAGATGCTTTCACGGCGATGAGTTCCATGCTCATTCCGCCCGCATCATACGGGATAAAACTTGCGGTATCGGTTATTTCATTCTTCACAATTTGAATGTTTCCACCCTGCGGTATCTGGGCATCCTGCACTCCTGCTTGTGCTCCAGTCCTTCCAAGAAGCAGATAAAGAACTGCGGTCAATGCAATCAGTGCGCCAAGCACGGCTAAAATGATGACCCCAAGATTCGCAGATTTAGACTTTCCATAGGCAGGCTGTTTTTTTGAATTTGCCATGATCAGTACTCCTTCATTCGTTTTGCTTATCATAGCAAGCCGCTATGAAGATTTTATGAAGATACTGACGGCTTCCGGTTATGCCGGAACGCAAAGAAAGGAACCGCCATGACGGCGGTTCCTTTCTTTGCTATGCGACTACTTCGTAGCCCTGATCTTCTATTTCAGATTTGATCTTATCCAGTGAGCTCTTCGCAGGATCGTACTCCAGCGCTACCGATTTCTTTTTTAAATCCACAGCGACGCTTGCCACGCCGGGCAAAGATCCTACCGCGTTCGTAATTGCTTTCACACAATGTTCGCAGGACATCCCGTCCACCGTCAATACTGTTTTTTCCATGTTCAAAACCTCCAATTAACTTATTTTTCCATTTCGTTCGAATTATTTCAAATTAAATGGCTTCAATAGTTTATCCACTTCTACTTTTTTACCGTCCTTATCCATCGTAGGCACCTTGGCGAAAGCCCAGCCCTCAACCTTATCCGGGTCTGCGCCAGCCTCAATAAAAGGTTCGGGATTCAGGACAAATACAATGTCTTTGTCATTTGTGTTCATGTCTTTGGCCCATTCAAACATGTTGCCGCCGGCCAAATCGATGCCGTAATGGTCAAGCGCTGTATGATAACCGATGCTGTCGCCTTTCAGCCTGACAATCTGTTCAAAGGATGCGTACGGTGTTATGTCGCCGCGATAGGTGAACGCCTCCTCACCCAGCTTGGTGCCTACCATGATTTTGTCCTCATAGACCACGATTTCTTCCGGCAGCTTGCCGGTATCCAGCCCTGCATCAAGGAACGGCTGCGCGCTGAATTCAAGCATCACATCGTGGAGCGGGCTTTTGCTGAAGTCCTTACTCCAGATAAACCTTACGCTGTCATCAGGAGCGGTCAGAGCCCATCCGCCGTTCATTTCATCGGCTTCTATGCGGTCGGGCACCGTATTAGTGACCTCCTGGAACGATTTGAGGGCATCGCTCCCAATCACATCCAGCTGCTGGCAGGCCGCTGTGAAACCCAGAATCATAAAACACATCGAGACAAGGAAAACCTTCTTATATCGTTTCATATTCAGTGCACCCCCTTTTCAATCCGCGCGGCTTTGAATCGTTTCAGCCGCAGCGCGTTTGTCAAAACCGATACAGAGCTGAGGCTCATGGCGGCGGCTGCAAAAATCGGGTTGAGCAGGGGGCCGCCGAACAGGTGGAGCACGCCCGCCGCGATGGGGATGCCGATCACATTGTACCCGAACGCCCAGCACAGGTTCTGTTTGATGTTGCGGATAGTTTTTTTGCTGAGGTCCACGGCGGTCGGCACATCCATCAGATCACTGCGCATCAGCACGATATCAGCCGATTCCATCGCCACGTCCGTACCGGAGCCGATAGCAATCCCAATGTCGGCCTGTGCCAGCGCGGGCGCGTCGTTGATACCGTCGCCAACCATGGCAACCTTATGTCCTTCATTTTGCAGCTTTTTGACCTCGTTGGATTTATCCTGCGGCAAAACTTCGGCAAGCACCCTGTCGATTCCAACCTGTCTCGCGATGGCAGCGGCAGTCTTTTGGTTGTCGCCTGTGATCATCGCAACCTGAACGCCCATTTTATGCAGGCTTTCAATGGCGGCACGGCTGGATTTCTTTACGACGTCGGCAACCGCGATGATTCCCGCCAGCTTGCCGTCCAGCGCCACATACATAGGGGTTTTGCCCTCTTCGGCCAGGCTGTCGCTTGCCTGTTCCAGCCCTGAGAGGGAAATGCCCCGCTCATCCATCAGCTTGCGGTTTCCGGCAAGAACGGCCGCTCCGTTTATCTGCGCTTCGATACCGCGTCCGGTGATTGCCTCAAAATGGTCCACCGACAGGAATGCAAGTCCTTTTTCCTGTGCGCCAAGCACAATCGCCTGACCCAAAGGATGCTCGGAACCTTTTTCCGCCGAAGCGGTGATTTGCAGCAGATCATCAGATTTCACGCCTTCTGCGGTCAGCACATCCGTCACGGTCGGTTTCCCCTCTGTGATGGTACCGGTTTTATCAAAAACAATGGTGTTGATTTTATGTGCGGTTTCCAACGCTTCTCCGCCTTTAATCAGGATTCCGTTTTCCGCGCCCTTCCCTGTTCCGACCATGATAGCGGTCGGTGTGGCCAGGCCAAGCGCACAGGGGCAGGCGATCACGAGTACGGAGATAAAGATGGTCAAGGCGAATTCCAGATCCCGCGTGCCAAAATACCATGCAACTCCGGCAAGAACAGCAATGATGCAGACAATCGGTACAAAGTAGCCGGAAACGATGTCCGCCATCTGCGCGATTGGGGCCTTGGAGCCCTGCGCGTCCTCCACCAGCTTGATGATCTGGGCAAGCGCTGTGTCGCTGCCGATTTTGTCCGCACGGAACCGGATGACACCGTTTGTATTCAGAGAAGCAGCGTATACCGCGTCCCCGGCCTTTTTGTCAACCGGCATACTCTCGCCGGTCAGCATGGATTCGTCAATGGCTGTGTGCCCTTCCAGCACGGTTCCGTCCACCGGGATTTTCGCGCCGGGTTTTACTAAAATGACATCGCCGATTTCCACTTCGTCGATCGGAATTTCTTTTTCTATGCCGTCCTGGATAATGATTGCTGTTTTAGGCGCAAGCCCCATCAGCTTTTTAATTGCTTCGCTGGTTTTGCCTTTGGATACTGCTTCCAAAGACTTTCCAAGCAGAATCAGGGTAATAATAACACCGGCTGTTTCGAAGTAAAGAGATTCTGCTGCGCCGAAATCACCCGTTGTAATCTTCCAGACATTCCATACGCTATATGCGACGGCCGCCGTGGTGCCGACAGCAATCAGCGAATCCATATTCGGGCTTCGCTGCAGCAGCGCTTTGAAGCCAACCACATAGAACCTGTATCCCACGCCGATCACCGGGATCACCAGAAGCAGCTCAACCAGCGCGTAAATCAGCGGATACCGCATCGGGGACAGCCCTTCGGGGAAAGGCAGCCGGACAAATGTAATCATCGGCGCCATGGCGATATATAAAAGCGGCAGTGAAAACACGGCTGATACAATGAACTTCGTCCACAGCGTGCGAATTTCCTTTTCCTTGCGCGCCCGGTCCTCGTCGGCAGCGTCGGATTTGGAAGCCTCCAACGCCTGATATCCGGCCTTTTGAATCGCTTCTTTAATAGCGGAAAGCCGCACCGTCTGCGGTTGGTATTCGACTGTGGCTTTCTCGGTCGCAAAATTTACCGAAACAGTCGCAACGCCGTCAAGCTTGCGGATTGCCTTCTCGACCCTCTGCGCGCAGGCCGCGCAGGTCATGCCGCCGATCGGAATGGTAATGTGGGTATTTTCGGATTTTTCCACCACTTCATAGCCGATTTTTGTAACCGCCTGTTTGATATCAGTCAGCGAAAGGCTGCCCGCATCATATTCCACAAACAGCTTCTCGCTTGCAAGGTTTACAGACGCCTGGCCGATGCCCGACAGCTTCCGAACTGTTCTTTCTATGCGCTGGGCACAAGCTGCACAGGTCATGCCCCTGATACTTAAAACCTGATTTTCCATCTATAAAGCACCTCACTCCTTCAATTTTTTGCTCTCTTGACTCACTGTGGTTGTCATGATATTATTATAACTGTAATTATATTTAAAACAAGTACGCACTATTTTGTATTATAGTATACAAAATGATAGTAAGGAGGAAACGTTATGAACTGTCATGGCATCGATCTGAATTGTCCTGTTGACGCCACGCTCCGGTTGATAGGAGGAAAATATAAAGCCCTGATCCTTTGGCATTTGATCAGCGGTACCATGCGCCACGGCGAGCTTCAAAAAATGATACCGCAGGCCACGCCGAAAATGCTGACACAGCAGCTTCGGGAACTTGAAAACGATAATTTACTGACACGCAAGGTTTACCCCGTTGTGCCTCCCAAGGTGGAGTATTCCCTGACAGATTTCGGGAAAAGCCTCAAGCCTCTTTTGTTTGCGATGTATGATTGGGGAACGCAGTATATGCACGACACCGGCCGCCAGATTTCCTGTTCCATGACCATGAGTGCTAAGGAAACTTAGCACTCATGGTTTTTTATTGCTCTTTTTTTTTACTTTCCGCGATTGATAAAAAACATGCCTACTATAAGACCCGCGATTGGCAGTATACAGTGCCAATGGCTTAATAATAACTCCATATTACTTTCTCCCTACAACATCCATTCATGCCAAATAAATCATAAATTGCCTCTGATTATTTAATGGCAGCTTGGAGCGCCGCCGCCTGTTTCAAAATACTCCGGCGGCCAAATCAAAGTCTCGTAACCGCCCACTTCATCCTTAGTCGCGTCAAGGTCTACGGAATTAAGGTCCTCCACAACCTTCACATATCCATAGAACGAATTGTCCCCGGTCGAAAAATCGAAATCATCAGTGGGATACAGACGGATCTGGTTTTCACCGTCCAATGCGGGGAATTTTGCATAATAAATGGGGAAAAGCAATGTGTCGCCCGTACGTGAAGAAGTGTTATTAATGGTCCATTCGGTTTGAAGGCCTGCCTGAAGTACGATAACCGCGGGGCTGAACCCGCTGTCCGTCATGTCAATTGTAACCCGCTGTACCCCGTCAGCAATCGTTGCAACGGCAACCTGCTCTGTCGGAATGGTATATCCCGCCGGTGTTGGGTTCAGCCCGGCCTGGGACAGCACAGGATTTTCCGCATCTGAACCGTTTGATTCAGCGATTTCCGCCCCCGCCTCCACTACGGTGATGGAACTGCGTATCATACCCATCCAGCAGCTGTATGGAAACGTCCCCGTCTTGTCGGGTGTAAATTCAATTACGTTTTCCCCTGTTTTGAACTGATATTCAATCCCGTACTCCTGAATAAGCATCCTGTTGTTGCATCCGTTGATGCTGCCCTGGGGGGCGTCGATCATCCATTTCACCGGAGTTCCGGCCTGTACTGTGATCGCCGGATACCTGCCGGATGAGAGGGTGCTGTTTACGATCTGCACACCGTCTTCCACTTTGACCGGTACTTCACCGCCCTGAGGAGCGGCTGCATTTGAAGTTTTCAGAGAAGGAAGCGAAAACCCGGACAGGCTCCAGCCGTTTGAAAACATGGAAGCGCCAAGGACCACAACCAAAACGGCGCCGACTGTCATGACCTTTTTGGTAAATTTTTTGCTTAAGACGGAGGTAAGCGCCCCAAGTGCGAACATCAATGGCACGGTCCCAAGGCTGAAGACCAGCATGGACAATGCACCCGCGAACGGGCTGCCGGTAGAAAGCGCATAAATCTGCATGGCTTGCAAAGGGCCGCACGGCATCAGGCCGTTTAACAGCCCTACATACAGCGGGCTGTTGCTGTCCGCTTTTTGAATTTGAACCTTACGGGAGATAAACTTTGGCATACGCGGATTCAATTTTCTGAGCCAGGGAAATATGCCAAGCATATTGACTCCCATAATAACCATAAAAATACCCGCGATAACCTGTACGATGCCCTTCATGCCGTCTGAAAAAGAAATGACCGACCCCAGTGCGCCGACGATACCGCCGACAGCCGTGTAGGAGAGCACTCTGCCAAGATTATACAGAAGGCTCGGGCGCAGGGAGGCGAACCGGCCATTACTGTCGGTTTTTTCAGCCTGCGGGATGCATTGCGTGAGATTGATGCCGCCGCACATGGCCACGCAATGAACCGAAGTCACCAGTCCGATAATGAATAACATTCCATATCCCATGCCGGCTTCGGCCAGCTGAAAAGAGCCGAACAACTGTAAAACGCCAAACTGCTGCAGGATCACATACAAGGCGACAATAATGATGACAATACCGGCAATTCGGCCCGTTGATTCCTGCTGTTCCTTTCCAGTCAGGACTTGATAATCGAGCTTGCTGATAATTGCCCCGATATCTTTGAGCGTTATAATCCCGGTATCGTAGGTAACGACTGCCGTTCCATCGTTATAACTGACTTCGGCGTTTTCGATGCCAACCGTATTTTTCAGCTTTTTTTCAATTTTGTTTTGACAGCTTACACATGTCATGCCGCCGATGCGCAGCATAGAGGTTTTTTTGCCAGATTCCATAAACCATCCTCTTTTCAACTATTTGTGTGCACGATTTCAGTAAGACGTGCACAGGCAATTATCTTCTGCGGTTTTCTTCCCTGCGGTTTAAAGTGCAGCAATTCGGCCTTTCGTTCCCAAATAGTTCTTTATTTTCCTTCTCCAGCCGTGTTAAATAATTCTGAAAAGACTTTTTGATGCGATTCCACAATTTCATCATGTTAACTCCTAATTTGTTTTGTTAGTTGCATGGTATCAAAACGATTTGTAGATATTATGTAGATTTAAAAATCCCGTGGTCCGACTCTGCTCGAAACATAGTTTCCATAATCCGATATCTTAAAAACTTTTGATTAGACCGTTGACTTTTTCCACTGTATTTGCTATCATTGAAACGAAAAATTTTTTCGCTTCCCACGAGGTATCCGCAGATAGTTATCTGCGGATATTTTTTTGTCTTTCATCAGCTTATAAGGATTATCATTACAAATTCGGATTTTATAATAATTATTTTAATTATTAATATTTTTATTTTAAAATTATTTTTCATTGACCTAGACAGAAAAGCCCGCTGCCAAAACGGCAGCGGGCTTTTCTGCAAAAAACAACATTGTTTCAATTTTCCTGCCGCACAAGAATGCCCGGAATTTCCCTTTGTAAAAGCAGGTAACCGAACTGAGGCTTATACCATAGAATGTTGATGGGACGATATGCACCACGAAGTTAACAGCCTTATTGAATTGATGAAAAAGGAGTTTTAATATGCTCAATTGTAATTGTAACCCTTGCTGTAAACCTTTCTGTCCAATCGGTCCACAGGGACCAATTGGCCCACAGGGACCTGGCGGTCCTATTGGACCTACTGGTCCTACCGGACCTACTGGTCCTGCTTCTGGTTCTACCGGTCCTACTGGTCCTACCGGACCAACTGGTCCTACCGGGCCTACTGGTCCTATTGGGCTTGCTGGCCCTACCGGGCCTACCGGGCCTACTGGTCCTACTGGTCCTACCGGACCTATTGGTCTTGCCGGCCCTACCGGTCCTACTGGTGATCCCGGACCTACTGGCCCTACTGGTCCTACCGGACCTATTGGTCTTGCCGGACCTACCGGTCCTACTGGTGATCCCGGACCTACCGGACCTACTGGTCCTACCGGACCTATTGGTCTTGCCGGCCCTACCGGTCCTACCGGTGATACTGGACCCACTGGTCCTACCGGCGATACCGGGCCCACTGGCCCTACCGGTGATACCGGACCCACTGGCCCTACCGGTGATACTGGACCCACTGGTCCTACCGGCGATACCGGGCCCACTGGCCCTACCGGTGATACCGGACCCACTGGCCCTACCGGCGATACCGGACCCACTGGCCCTACCGGCGATACCGGACCCACTGGCCCTACCGGCGATACCGGACCCACTGGCCCTACCGGCGATACTGGACCCACTGGCCCTACTGGGCCTACCGGCGATACCGGGCCCACTGGCCCTACCGGTGATACCGGACCCACTGGCCCTACCGGCGATACCGGACCCACTGGCCCTACCGGTGATACCGGACCCACTGGCCCTACCGGTGATACCGGACCCACTGGCCCTACCGGTGATACCGGACCTACTGGGCCTACCGGCGATACCGGACCCACTGGCCCTGCCGCAGTAGGCGCTATTATTCCATTCGCATCCGGAGCCCCCGCAGTTTTAACAACTGTTTTAGGCGGCCTGTTAGGAACATCCACCGTAGTTGGCTTTGGCAGTTCCACTGCTTCTGTAAGTGCGGTAGGCGGGACAATCGACACCACAACGCTTACCAACTACGCATTTTCCATGCCCGAGGACGGCACCATTACGTCGATGGCAGCATATTTCAGCACGACCGCCGCTTTGACGCTTGTGGGCTCAACCGTTACCATTACAGCTCAGCTTTACAGCTCAACAACACCTGACAATGTATTTACTCCCATCCCGGGGGCTGTGGTTACCCTTGCGCCACCTCTCACCGGCATTGTCGCCATCGGTACGATCAGCAGCGGTTCCACGACCGGGCTTTCAATTCCTGTCACCACAGAAACCCGCTTGCTGCTTGTATTTTCCGCAAGTGTAACGGCCGGTATCGACGTTGCCACCACAGTCGCGGGCTATGCCAGCGCAGGACTTGCAATCAGCTGATTCTTGCTGAATTTAAAATGAACTGTCCGGCCGCATGGCCGGCATTGCCACGGATTAAAATAAAGCCTCCCTTTTCCTCAGCGGAAAGGGAGGCTTTATTGATTTACTCGGGATCAATGCTGACCATTTTTCCATCTATTAGTTCAGACAGCGGCCCATGCCCACCACATATCATACAGGGTCTGTGATTCTGTTCGATAATTTTTTGAATCAAAGACAAAACCTGTATTCTCATTTCTTTGGCTTTTTGCGAATTGACATTCACACTTTTCATCAAATACGGGGCCAGCGAATTAAACTCTGCTCTCTCCCTGGAGAACCCACTGATATTGACTAAAATATCCCCGGTAAAAACGATACCGGCTCGTTCGCACACATAAACCATTTCGCCGTAGAGATGCCCCCCGCTTCCCTCCAAAATGTCAAACTCCAAATCTCCCGCACGCATCTTCCCGATTGGGAGCAGGTTGTCATGCTCCTTTGGGGTACCGCTGTCCAATACCTTCAACTGAGCCTCATCCGGAACCTGGTAGCCGGAGATGATCTGACTGATTTTGCTGTAACCCAAATGAAGCGCTGTCTGTTCGCGGTAGTCGGGAAGCCCCGCTGCTTGCCTTTCAAAGTTTTCAGCGCTCTTTTGGTTTACAATGATTTTCGTATCCTTTAATTGGGAGAGCAGACCGCAGTGATCGACATCCGCATGCGTAATGTAAACTTTCTTTGTCCGCGCCTCCCAGTCCGGCACCAAACTTTTGACGACCCGCAGCAGCTCATCCGTATAAATCGTATAGCCGGTATCAAGCATCAGCAGTTCGCCCGGCGCCACCAGCAGATAGGTATTGCTTCCGCAATAGGGCTGGATACTGTAGATCGTAACAAGCTCGCTCGGACATAATTTCTGGATCGTGGTTTTAAATGCGCTTTTGCGGTAAGAGCTTACGGTATGCGCAAACCGGCGGATATAGTCAAACACCTTCCCGGCATTTTCGCCCTCTGCCTGAAGCACCTGCAGGATGCGGTTTGATTCAGAGATAAACTGCATGGTTTTTTCGGTACTGATTCCAAGCAGCGTCTGCATTTCATTGGCGAGCCGGATATAAAAAACCGTATTATCCAGATTTTCCTCGGAGCTTTCACACTCGATAATATCAACGGAATAGAGTTCGCTGATACTGTCCAGCAAGGTCTTGATAATACCCGGATTTTCAATCAGCAGACCGAATTTGAAATCCTGACAGGCGCTTCCATTCGTAAACGAATTCATATATGAAATATTGATCTCATATCTGTTTAAAATTTCCAAAACAGGCAGGATTGCGCCCGGGGTATCCGGAATTTTAACGGATACCTCAATGATCCTGGTCTCCGCAATTTTATTACTGATATAGCCAATATTTAAAAGATCCTCTTCTATTTTCTGAAGATTCTCCTTTGTAGCCAGCACGTCAAGAAACAGCATATGAAGGTCTACCGCCTTGTTGTAGCTGACCCTGGCAATGTTCCCGCTGTGTTTTGCGATGATTCTGGACGCGCGCAGAAAAGTACCGGATTTATCCGGCATACTGGTTACAAACGATTTTTGAATCATTCCGCTTCTCTCAAACATGATCAGTGATCTACCGCCCTCATGATTATTTTGCTATATCCGTATTGTACACCCGGATTGTCAGATCTGCAATCCATATATCCGGGATCACAAAGCGCCGTGTTTTGAAAACACGGCGCTTTGTGATCTCCCATTCAGATTGCGGCATGGTATCCTCCCGGTTCTATCTGCCGTAAAGTTCTGCCAGCAGACGCATGGATTGTGCAAGCTCCGGCGTCAGTTCGCCCTTTGTCAGCCGCCAGCGCCAATTGCTGCCGCCGATGGTAGAGGGGGTATTCATGCGCGCCCGGTTATCCAGCCCGAGAAAATCCTGCATCTGGAAAACCGCCAGATCCGCCGAACTTGCATAGCCCGCGCGAATAACCGCCTGCGGAATTTCGTGGTTTGTGCGGGTATTCAGATAGCTGTGCGCAAACCACAAAACCGATTGGTTTTGTCTCTCGAAAAAGCCTTTAAGCGTCTCGTTATCATGCGTTCCGCCGTAAACCACCGTATTTTTTTCATAATGACAAGGCAGGTTGCCGTTTTTTCCATCCGAGTCAAAGGCATACTCCAGCAGCTTCATGCCCGGATAGCCGCTTTTTTGCTGCAGCCCGCGCACCGCCGGTGTAACCACGCCGAGGTCTTCCGCGATCACTCTCGCATCTCCCAACACATTCTCGATTGCATCCAGCAGTTTTTCGCCCGGCCCCTGCATCCATTCCCCATTCCGGGCCGTATCGTCCCCTGCCGGAATCGAGTAATAGTTGACAACTCCGATAAAATGATCAATCCGGATCACGTCATAGAGCTTTGCGGAAGCCGCCATCCGGTTTTTCCACCAGGTGAACTGGTCCTTCTCCATATAATCCCAGTCATAAAGCGGATTTCCCCACAGCTGCCCCGCAGCGGAAAACAGATCCGGCGGCACCCCCGCGACCCGAACCGGACGGCGGCGCTCATCCAGCTGAAACTGGTCGCCATGGACCCAGACATCCGCGCTGTCCAGCGCAACATAGATCGGAATATCCCCGACAATACGGATTCCCTTTTGATTTGCATAGGTTTTAAGTGAAAACCACTGCCGAAAAAATTCATACTGGCAAAACTTCCAGAATGCAATTTCTTCTTTCAGCAGCGCCGAATAAGATTTTACCGCTTCTTCCGTCCGCAGCCTGATATCTTCCGGCCATGCCAGCCATTCTTTCCCGCCGAAATAATTCTTAACCGCCATATAAAGGCTGTAATCCTCCAGCCAAAAACGGTTTTCCGCACAAAATACCGCGAATTCGGGGGCCGTCTGGCAGGGGCTTCGCAAAAACGCGGAGTGCAGCACTTGGAACCTGTTTTCATATAGTTTCGCATAGTCCACCGACGCGGGATCATCCCCCCAGTCAAAGGCATCCACTTCCGCTTGGGTGAGGAGCCCCTGCTGTATCAGCAGATCCAGATCAATCAAATAAGGGTTTCCGGAAAATGCGGAAAAGCTCTGATAAGGGCTGTCGCCATAGCTGGTCGGGCCGAGCGGCAGCACCTGCCAATACGTTTGTCCCGCCGCTTCAAGGAAATCGACAAACGCATAGGCTTCCTTTCCAAAGCTGCCGATTCCATATGGGGATGGCAGACTGGTGACAGGAAGCAGGATGCCCGCGCCGCGCTCCAGATAGTTTTGTCCATTGAGTTTCAAACGATTCATCGCCTCAGTTTCTGTCACACCGAAAACGGCGTCTATAAAATTAGAATCCATGAATACTGCCCTGCCGGTTCATCCGGCGGGAGGCTCTCTGCCTTAAATCCTAACTAGATTACTATGATTCCCACCGGATTGTCAAGATGATCGACAGCCTTTTGGGGAATTTTACAACAAAAACGGCCGCCCGAAGGCGGCCGTTTTTAAAGAAGAAATATCTTACTTGGAGAGTTTTTTGCAGACAACGGTACCGGCAGCAGCCAGGGAAGCGATCGCAGCCATAACAGCGGCGTTGATCATGTCGCTTGCACCGGTGGTCGGGTTGCCTTTGCCATCATCGGTCTCATCCACATCGCTGGAGGTGTCATCATCATCGACATCGGCGTTCTCAATGACAGTGCCGTCTTTGATCAGCTTGTTGGTGACAAGGAAGGTGTCCAGCGTGTTGGTGCGGAAGTTGAGGGTTTCGTCATCCTCATTGTAGGTTGCGTTCAGTCTGTACAGTTTGCCGTCCGCATAGCGGTAGGTGTACATATTGTCGAACTCGTCAACAATGTCTTCCACATCCAGCGCAACTGTACCGGTTGCCGCGAAGGAGGGTTTGCCGGCAAATTTGTAGAATTTGAAATCCTGGTCAGGGAACTGAGCCATGATCTCTTTGACGCCCGCGTTGGAGGAAACCATGTTTTTGGTTTCTTCGTCGGTGACGTTAACAGTGAACTTCCAGGACGGGCCGGAAAGGGTCACGTTCTTGTAATCGTTGATCTCTGCGATCTTCTCGAACTGGTCTTCGGTGATAACCGGGTTGTTGTTGTCGATCTCAACTTCATCGCCCTTGTCCAGCCCCTTGATGTAGTCGCTGTTCGCTTCGGTGTAGCCGTAGGAGAATTTAACCTGCTGGGTGAAGAGGGACAGGTTGTCGGACTTCTTCACGAGCTTGATGTTGTACTTGAGCTCAATTTCTTCAATCGGAGTGCCGTCTTTGGGTTCCACATACAGGTAGTAGGTGCCTTTGTAATCGTCAATTTTGAAGGTCTCGGCACTCTTGGAAGATACTCTGGTGTAAGAGAATTTGTAGGTCTCCAGCAGCTTGTCGGTAATCGCAACCTTCTGGCCGCCAATGGTTACATAAGCGGGGAACTTGTACTCTGTGCCGGGCTCAAGAATCGTTTCACCCAGGATTGCGCCGTCTTCGTCAGCGTCAAACTGGAATGCGGTCGGATCACCCACAGGGGTTTCCGCTTCGGAAGAAGAAGCCTCAGAGGAAGATGCCTCGGAAGAGGATGCTTCAGAAGAAGAAACCTCGGAAGAGGAAGCCTCAGAGGAAGATGCCTCGGAAGAGGAAACTTCAGAAGAGGAAGCCTCAGAGGAAGACGCTTCGGAAGAAGAGACCTCAGAAGAGGAAGCTTCGGAAGAGGAGACGTCTTCAGCCAGAGCAGTCACGCCAAGGGAAAGCGCGGTGGTGGTCGCGAGCAACATTGCAATCGCTTTTTTCATGTTTTAAATCCTCCTGAAAAATAATCATTTCCGTCCTGTTTCGTCACACGAACAGCTTGGAATGAGCCAAGTATATGGGAGATACCCTGCTTTTTCAAGAGGTTTTTGTTACCAAATTGTAATAATTGTAGTCCTATATTCACATATAATCATTTTAATTTGATTAAAAAATTGTACAAAACATAAATTTTCAAGATATTGGAGTCCTCTTCTTCCATCCCTTTGTAATATTCCTGCCATTTCTGGGCATGCAAATATCCCTGTATTAAAACTTTCAGCCGGATAAGACAAAACGGACCACGAAACTGCCGCGACCCGTTTTGTCAGCACTTTTTATTTTTTGAAGGAACGTTCATCTTTGTTGAAATACATGAACAGCTGACACTTGATCATCCCATTATAAAGCTTGCGGCGGCGGTCTGCCTTGCGGCCGAACAGTTCCTCAAACTCCTCATGCGGGCTGATGATGTAATAGCTTGCATGCTCGGCAGGCACAAACACTTCTCCCATCGTGCGATAGAGCGTTTCCGCTTCGGATACTGCCAGCATACGCTCCCCGTATGGCGGGTTGGTGAGTACAATCCCTTTTTGTTCGGGCTCAATATGGAAATCCGCTAAATCCGCCCGGCGCACGCGGATACGGGACGCCACACCGGCTTTTGCCGCATTTTCCATTGTCAGCTGCACGGCATGCGGGTCAATGTCGGCGGCATAAGCCATGAACGGCGCGTCACGCCGTACCTGTTCATTTGCTTCTTTGCGGACATCGTTAAAAATGTAATTCTGAAAACAGGCCCAATTCTGTGCGGCAAAACGACGCCGGATGCCGGGGGCAATATTCAGCGCCTTCAGCGCGGCCTCAATGACCAGCGTTCCGGAACCGCACATCGGGTCATATACGGTTGAATCGCCGCGTACCCGCGCAAAGTCGACAATACCGGCCGCAATGGTCTCTTTAATCGGCGCTTCATTTGAATTTGCACGGTAGCCCCGCTTATGCAGCCCCGCGCCCGTTGTATCGAGCATCAAAGTCACGATATCCTTATGAATGGAATACTGCACCTGATACAAAGCCCCTGTTTCTGAAAACTGCTCCTTATGGTAGACCTTTTCAAACCTGCGGACAATCGCGCGTTTGATAATCCGCTGGCAATCGGACATACTGAACAGCTTTGAATTGATGGAAGAGCCTTTCACCGGGAACTGATCCTCTATGCCGATAAACTCTTCCCATGGCAGTTCAGCCGTCTGGTCAAACAACTCCGTAAATGTTTCCGCCTTAAAAGACCCAATGACAATCCCCACCCGCTCCGCGGTGCGCAGCCAGATATTCGCCTTAGCCACCATGGAAAGATCTCCCTCAAATGTAACACGCCCGTCGGTTACCGTTACATTTTCTCCCCCGAGCTTGCGAACTTCGAATGCGAGCACGCTTTCCAGCCCAAAAAGGCACGGACAGGCTAACGTTAGTTTTTTCATCCAGCAATCCTCTTTCTTTTAACGTCATACAATACAAGTTTTATTTCCTTTATAAGTGCCTAAAACAGCAGTTTCTGATAGATCGCGCCAATATTGTTCTGTACAAACGAGCGGATATAGGTTTCCACACGTTCCGGAGAATCCGGTTTGATCGAAAAGTGGAGGTCCGCATTGCGCCCTGTCAGCGCTGTCATATTATCCCCTGCCGCCTGCACCGGCATATCCCCTCCGGGAAACGATACGGATAAAATCCGCTCGATTCCCGCCATTTTCAGTGGAAAGAAAGGGCATCCGTAACGCATTGAAAAATCACACAGTTTCATTTTATCTACAATCGGCGGCTCCATCCCGCCAAAAGGGCTGACAGCGGACATCAGCGCATATTCCTCGTTTCCGGCAAGCGGGTGAACCTTCAGATTCCAGGCGTCGGCCTGCAATTCATCCGAATATAACACGGAGACCCCGCTCAGGATATCCACACTACTGATTGCAACAGAATATCCGTCTGGCCTTTTGATCAGTTCCGATTTGGCCAACTGTCTGCACCCAAGCGCGGGGTCCTGAAAAATGTTCTGCATCCACAGCTGTATTTCCTCATCGGAGCACCCCTTGGACCAAAGCAAAACGGGAACCGCAGTCAATGAGGTCGCGGACAGCATCGCAATTGGGATCGCACAGGAACGGAGCTCCTCTGCAAAGATATGTGACCAGGGCGCCCCCGCGCCGCTGCCGGAAAATGCAACTCCGATTTTCATGGCAGACCCCTCCCAGGCTCAATTTTACTGCCATATTATGCGAAATTTATGCATTTTGTTACGCAATCGGGTGATATTCAGCCATTACAGCGAGTGCGCAGCGAATTCCGTCAACTGCGGCGCTGATGATACCGCCGGCATATCCGGCGCCCTCCGCACAGGGATAGAGGCCCGAAACGGAAGGAGACTGCATATTCTCACCGCGCAGGATGCGCACAGGCGAGGACGTACGTGTTTCCACGCCGGTCAGCAGCGTATCCCGGGCCGCGTATCCATTCAGCTTCCTGTCAAAGGACAAAAGCCCCGCTTTTAGCATATCCGCCACAAAAGCGGGCAGAAGCGCGTTAAAATCACAGGGCTGTACGCCCAGATGATAGGTCGGCCGCACTTTTCCGACTGTAAGCCCCGGCTTGCCGTCCAGAAAGTGGCCGACATCCTGCGCGGGCGCCTGATAGGACCGTCCCCCGGCCTGCCACGCGAGGCGCTCCAGCCTGCGCTGAAACTGCATGCCGTCAAGCGGGGAGCTGCCAAAGTCCGAAGGCGTCACAGAAACGGCTACGTCAGCGTTGGCATTTACTCCGTCGCGCGCATAGCAGCTCATGCCGTTGGTAACCACCATCTCCTGCTCCGACGCAGACGGCACGACGAAGCCTCCCGGGCACATGCAGAAGGTATAGACGCCCCGTTCCCCTATGCGATGGGAGAGCTGATATTCTCCCACCGGCAATGCGGGATGTCCGGCAAGCTCCCCATACAGCCCCCGGTCAATATCCGACTGCAGATGTTCCACGCGGACCCCCACCGAAAACGGTTTTGCTTCCATGGTGAGCCCCCGGCGGAGCAGCATTTCAAAAGTGTCACGTGCGCTGTGTCCGGCTGCCAGAATCAGCACGCCGGCAGGGATGGTTTCGGAGGGGGTCACAGCCGCTGCCAGCTTTCCGTTTTTGATTTCCAGATCGGACAGCATCGTGTCAAACCTGACTTCTCCGCCCAGCGCGATAATTTCCTTCCGGATGTTTTTTACAACCTCACGAAGACGGTCGGTTCCGATATGGGGTTTTGCTTTATACAGAATTTCCCCGGGCGCTCCAAATCCGGCAAACTCCTTTAAAACCCATCCGCATTTGGAATCCCCGATGCGCGTCGTCAGCTTCCCATCCGAAAAGGTTCCGGCCCCGCCCTCGCCGAACTGCACATTACTCTGAGAATTCAGGGTTCCGGTTTTCCAAAACCGCTCCACGTCAGCAACCCGCCGGTCCATTTCACTTCCGCGCTCCAAAATCAGCGGGCGGTATCCCTGACGGGCCAGTAGAAGCCCCGCAAACATGCCGGCAGGTCCAAATCCCACGATAACCGGGCGGTGTTCGAGTCTCTTCGAGCCGGTAACAACTTCAAGCGGCTGCTCCACCTGAAGACAGACCTGGTTTCCCGAAAAACGGTTGACCGTCTCCGGCTCCCCGCCTTCGAGCGAAACGGAGACCGAATGAACAAAATGCACGTCCGTCCGTTTCCGGGCGTCCAACGATGTTTTTACAATATGTGCGGACTTGACTGCGTCCCCCGGCACCCCGAGCAGACGGATTGCTTTTCTCACCGCTTCCTGCCGGTCTTCCTGAATAGATGTCCTGATCGAATGAATTAGAATTGACATTTGATTTCCTCTGACATGATGGAGGAGTGTCCGGCTGGTGCCGGGCACTCCTCCTGTTGTTATTTTTCTTTGATGGTGACCACGGCGGTATATTCGCCCTCCGCCCAGACCAGCCCTTTGCCCGGTGCGGTAATTTTAACCGGTAGATTATACGGGCCGGGCGAAACTTCCCGTTCGGAGATATCTATCTCGGCCACAAGGTCATCGGCTGACAGGTTTTCCATCGCTTCTTCCAAACCAACCATATGGACACCGCTGATCTGCACGGTATCAACTGAAACTTCATAATTCACCGGAACGTTCACCGCTTTGATGTTTTTCACCACAAAGTTTGCTTCCGTCATACCGGCCGTATCCACTTCCACGCTGATGCCGTCCACGTTGTCCAGATTTTTAAAGCCGCTTGGCAGAGAAATATCAAAGACTTCCACATAGTTCAGCCCTATTTCGCTCAGGTTGATATGCCCGATTGACAAATCCTGATAGGCGTCAATCCCGCTCTCCGGCCCCGCAACATTAATATACCCCTGCGACAGCTTATAATCCAGATCCTGAATCGGGAAACCGGACGGCACATTGATAAAATCAACCTTGACAGGCAATTTTTTGCGCTTGAGCACCGGCACGGTAATGTCTGCGGTCTCGGGGCTCAGTGTAAAGAGATTTTTCTCAAGTTCATTTCCTTCACTGTCATAAAGCACAATATCGCTTTTTACCGTGGTATTTTTGGTTAAGGGGTCTGTAAAGGCTGCAGAGACCCCGCAGCTGTTTATCTTGCTGATTTCGCTCTCCGGGCCTGTGATTGTCACTTCTTTCGGCGTGGTGGCCGTCTCGAAGCCCACATAATCGTCCGGAATCAAAAGCCCTTCCACATCAGTGGTAATCGCAAAGTTTCTGGTTACCATCCGGTCTATTTTTACAGTAATCATGGAAGGCGTAATTTTCGCGACCTGAAACCTTTTATTTGTAGCGCCGACGCTGTTTAAGTCGGTACAGATCAATCTTACATTGTTATAGGTGCCGGGCTGCGTGATGCCGGTCAAATCCGCCACAACGCTCAGTTCCGAAGGCCGAACACCGCCGATAACCCCCTGATCACCTTCAATCAGGACATCCACCGCAATTTCCTGACCCTGCTCCTCCACTACACTCAGATTCATCGGGTCAATTTTGGAAGACTGCGCGGTGACATCCACGGTAACATCTTTGATGGTCCTGGTGGTGATGGAGTCGATCGTCCTTACAACCAACAGCCATGCCAAAACCGCAAGAAGAAGCGACATCAACTTTAATAAACTTTTATTGCTAAAAATTCTATCGTAATTTAATTTCATTGCTTTTTCCCCTTCCTGAAGTCAAACTTCTTGTCGGAAGGCTCCGATGCAAACTTTTCAGGGATCAATACACTGCTGAGCCGCTCCCGCAGTTCTGCCAGTGTGAGCCCTCTGTCCAGCCTGCCGTTCTGGCAGGCAGTAATATATCCCGTCTCCTCCGAAACGACGATGACAAGAGCGTCGCTCATTTCGCTCATGCCAAGCGCCGCACGATGGCGGGTACCGAGCTCCCTGCTGATCTCGGAATTGTCGGATAGTGGCAAAAAGCAGCCAGCCGCATGAAGCCGTCCGTTTCGAACAATCATGGCGCCGTCATGCAAAGGAGAATTGGGAAAAAAGATGTTGCCAATCAGTTCGGCGGAAGGGTCAGAATCAATGATTGTACCGGTCTTGATGATATCCCCGAGTTTTGTATTCTGCTCAATCACGATAAGCGCGCCGATTTTCTGGCGGGACAGGGCGGACGCTTCTTCCACCAGCGCATTGATAAACTTTGTCCAGCCGATTTTCGCGTCCTGCTCGCCCATTGACGACGAAAACACCTGAAGCTTTCCAATCCGGGAACGCCCAACCTGTTCCAGCGCCCGGCGCAGTTCCGGCTGAAACACCACCACAAGCGCTACGAACCCCAGCTGCATCAAATTTTCCATCAAAAACTTCATTGTGCGCAGTTCGGCAGCGCGCGCAATCACATAAAGCACCAGCAGCATTGCGATGCCTTTGACGAGCTGTGCGGCCCGCGTTTCACGCACAAGCTTGATGGCCTGATAAATTAAGTACGCGATGACCGTAATATCCACTGCATCACGCCAGGAAAATGCGTTAAACGCATTTACGATCCAATACCACAGTGCAGACATAAGCTTAATTCTCCTTCGCCGTTAGGAGACTGCGGCCGGAAAGCCCGGCCGCACAATCCTATTATCTATTCTATCACATTCAAGCATGAAATCAATCTTTTTTTACAGCCAGTCTGGATGAGCGTGCGATTTTGCAGATCGCATTTGCCAGATCGCACGCCTGTTCAACTGTGTTAAATGCTCCAACGCTGATTCTTGCAGTCCCGATCGAGTCGGTTCCGAACTTTTTATGCACGGTAGGCGCGCAATGCAGCCCGCCCCGCAGCGCAAACCCGGCCTTGTTCAGCCGCGCAGTTGTTTCTTCCGAAGTGAGCCCTTCAATGTTAAAGCTGACGACCGGAAGGTTGACGCCATACTCGGGCGGCGGCGTATAAAGTATGACTCCTTTTTCCTTGCTGATATTATCATAGACACAGCGCGCTACTTTGCATTCACAGCGTGCAATATTTGCCAGGCCGCACCGATTTACAAAGTCAAGCCCCGCGCCGAGCCCGATGATCCCAACCGTGTTGAGCGTACCCGATTCAAGCCGGTCGGGCAGAAAATCCGGCTGGGCCAAATCAAACGAGAGGCTGCCTGTGCCGCCTTCAACCAGCGGAGAAAGACAGTTCCCATAGGGGGTAATCAAAAGGCCGGTCCCGGCCGGGCCATACAGCCCCTTATGGCCGGCCGTACACAGGAAATCAATTCCCATATCGGTTACATGAATGGGCTCTGTACCCGCTGTCTGGGCCGCGTCAAGCACAAAATACAGTCCGTACTGACGGGCAAGCAGGGCAAGTTTTTGAACCGGCAGTTTGATGCCGAACACGTTGGACGCGTGCGTTGTAATAATAACGCGGGTATTGTCCCGTATCAGACAGCGGAACGCGTCCACCGTCTCCTCGTCGTCGTAAGAAGTAACCGCGCAACTGTAAGTGATGATCCCTCTGGCTTCCAGAGTGTGAAGCGGCCGCATGACTGAATTGTGCTCCATATCGGAGGTAATCACATGGTCCCCCGGGCGCAGAAGCCCTTTGATAACCGTGTTCAGCGCATACGTGCAGTTTTGCATAAAAACAACCTGTTCCTCGTTGCGGGCCCCAAAAAACTCCGCCGCCTTTACGCGTACATCATATACCTTTTTTCCTGTTTCCGCCGCAAGGTCATGTCCGCTGCGTCCCGGATTGGCCCCGTAGCGCACGATCGCGGAATCCACCGCGTTTTTTACCAGCAGCGGTTTGGGGAAGCTGGTGGCAGCATTGTCAAAATAAACCATCTGCCGGGGTCACCTCCATATCTCCACGACTTCTACACCCTCCGAATTTAGAATGTTGACAGCAGTGGTAAGATCTCCTACTATTTTAATTCCATAACCGCAGCCTTTTTGGCTCGATGGCGCTGAAGTGCGTTGTATCTCGGCAGGAATGCCCTTGCTTTCCAGGATTCGCTGCCCTCTCATCGCGCTGGTGGAAGAACGTACCGCCAGAACGTAATCCGTGCTGCTCGCCATAGGAAAAGTCCCCCTCACATAACAAAATACAGCGGTACAACAGAGTGCCGCTGTATCATCTTATGCCGGGGGAAAATCATCTGCCACGAACTACCGGCGGGAAAGCAGGCAGACAGCGTGGGCGCAGATTCCCTCTCCGCTGCCCGTGAAGCCCATATGCTCCTCCGTTGTGGCTTTTATATTGATATCTTCAAGCCTGCATGCGCAGGCCTGCGCCAAAATTCCGCGCATCTGTTCAATGTATGGCTTCAATTTGGGCGCCTGTGCAACCACGGTTGCGTCCAGATTGCCAATTTCCCATCCCATATCTTCCATAAGCATCCGGACCTTTGCCAGCAGCTTAATGCTGCAGATGCCTTTGTAGGCAGGGTCGCTGTCCGGAAACAGGGTCCCGATATCGCCCATGGCCAGCGCCCCGAGGATCGCATCCATCACGGCATGCGTCAGCACATCGGCGTCCGAATGTCCCAGAAGGCCGCGCTCATAGGGAATTTCCACGCCGCCGAGAATCAGCGCCCTGTCCGGTGTCAGACGGTGCGCATCATAGCCATGCCCGATTCTGAAATCCATTCCGTTCCTCCAGTTCCATCGCGATTGCCTGCGCAAAAATCAAATCGGCGGGCGTTGTTATTTTCAGGTTTGAGCTGTCGCCCCGCGACAGGTACACAGGCTTGCCGATTGCCTCCAGCATCTGGCAATCATCGGTATAGTCCTTTCCGACCTTTTGCGCCTCCTCAGACGCCTCCCGGTAACTGCCGATTTCAAATACCTGCGGCGTCTGCACCGCGAAGAGACGATTTCTGTCCGGCGTGCTGATGATTTTGCCGTCGGCATCCGCCAGTTTGATCGTGTCCACCACAGGCACAGCCGCGGCGGCGGCGGCGTAACGCACACCGTCCAGTACCGTGTCCGCAATCACCTGCTGGGTGACAAACGGGCGCGCCCCGTCATGCACAGCGATATACTGCGTTTCCTCGCTGACAGCCGCCACCCCGTTCCTGACCGACTGCTGCCGGGTCTCTCCGCCAACTACCACCGAGCGCACTTTCGGGACTGCATAAGCCCTGATTAAAGCGTATAGGTCAGGAATATCCCTCTGCCTGACCACAACGACCAGTTCATCAACCCAATCGCTGTCGGAAAGCGCCAACATCGAGCGGACAAGAACAGGCACCCCGTCAATCTCTTCAAATTGCTTGTCCAGCCCGTTCATCCGCGCAGCCGAACCGGCCGCCGCAATAATGGCAGCTATATAGGGCTTTTTGATCTGCATTCGTTTTCCAGCCATATCGATTCCTCCCTACTGATTATCCTACACCCCCGCCGGGAAAAAAGAGCGCATTTTTTGCAGGCTCTATTTTTTCTCCGGCAAAATCCAAAATGTCATCCTGTCCGGCGCATAGGAAATTCCCATTTTGTGCCGGGAAAAATAGGCTTCCAATTCCTGATAAAACAGCCGTCCCGAATTCTCGAATGCATGGGGGTCCAAAGCTTCCGCCCACATGGACTGCCTGCCGCAGGCATCCCGCAGATGTACCTGAAACATCAGCCCCTTGTCGCGAAGCAGCTGATTCAGTTCCAAAATCATATTGATGGAGATCACTTGTATCATGGAATGTATCACATCTTCCCAGCCGAAAGCGGCCTCATTTGTGCTGTTTTCATTATAGCAACAATAACGAAAAAGAGCAATTCTGTTTCCAGAATTGCTCAGAATCTTCTGCCGGGACAGTCATCAGGAATTATGGTCGCTTTCATGGAACGTTTTCAGATTTCCGATTTTCTGCCTGCGGGTTTCGAGAATGCTTTCGATCTGTTCCAGCGGGATGTCCTGCTGCGCCATCATCACCAGCAGGTGGTAAAGCAGATCACAGATTTCTTCCGCGGTATCCTCATTTTTTCTGTTTTTGGCGGCAATAATGACTTCACTGCATTCCTCTCCGCATTTTTTCAGGATTTTATCCAGCCCTTTTTCAAACAGATAGCAGGTGTAGGAACCTTCCTGTGGGTGGTCGCGGCGCTCAAGCACCACTTCATAAAGCCCTTTCAGCACATCATTCATCGGTATCCCTCCAAATTTCTTTAAAAAAACAGCTGTGCGCACCCGTATGGCAGGCGTTTCCGGTTTGTATCACAGTCACCAGCAGCGTATCGTCATCGCAGTCGGCACGCAAATCCACCACCTTTTGCAGGTGCCCGGAAGTCGCGCCTTTGTTCCAAAGCTCCTGACGGGAACGGCTGTAAAACCAAGTATACCCCGTTTCGAAGGTTTTTTGCAGGCTCTCCCGGTTCATATAGGCGAGCATCAGCACCTCGCCGCTGCCCGCCTCCTGCACAATCGCGGGAATGAGTTCGGATTTTTGAAAATAACGGTCCAGATCTTTCATAGCTTACCTCCTGACCGGAATGCGGCGGGACGTCAGGTGATCCTTGACCTGTTCCACCGTCAGTTCCCGGAAATGAAACAGGGAAGCGGCAAGCGCCGCGTCGGCCCCGGTCTTTTCAAAGACTTCGGAAAAGTGCTCCAGCGAACCACAGCCGCCGGACGCAATCACAGGAATATGGACCGCCTCTGTGACAGCGTTGGTCAGTTCCAGGTCAAAGCCGTTCCGGCAGCCGTCGGTATCCATGGAAGTCAGCAGAATTTCCCCCGCGCCAAGCTGTTCGCAGGTCTTGGCCCATTCGATTGCGTCCAGCTTCATATCAATGCGCCCGCCGTTCACGACCACGGTAAAGCCGCCGTCAGGGCGGCGCTTCGCGTCGATGGCAACCACCACGCACTGGCTGCCGAACCGTTCCGCGGCGTCGTGAATCAGCTGGGGATTGCGTACCGCGGCGGAATTTACAGAAATTTTATCCGCTCCGGCACGCAGGATTTCCCGGAAATCGTCTACGGTGCGGATGCCGCCCCCCACAGTCAGCGGCACAAATACCCTGCGGGCGGTATTGCGCACCACGTCGATCATGGTGCTGCGCCCCTCATGGGTCGCAGTGATGTCTAAAAAGGTGATCTCATCCGCACCCTGACGGTCGTATTCCACGGCGCATTCCACCGGGTCCCCCACCTCGCGGATACCGACAAAGTTCACGCCTTTGACCACTTTCCCGTTCTGCACGTCCAGGCAGGGAATAATCCTTTTTGCTAGCATGTCTGTTCACCCGCCATTTCTATCGCATCCGGCAGTGAAAGACTGCCGCAGTAAATGGATTTCCCGCAGATGACGCCATAGAGCCCCAGCTTCTTGCAGGCGGCGATGTCATGCAGATCGCGCACGCCGCCGCTGGCGATGATGTCGCAGGAGACCGCTTCATTGATCAAAGCAAGCTGCTCCAT
Organism: Marasmitruncus massiliensis; assembly: GCF_900186535.1. Lineage (GTDB taxonomy): Bacteria > Bacillota > Clostridia > Oscillospirales > Ruminococcaceae > Anaerotruncus > Anaerotruncus massiliensis_A. The sequence continues at coordinate 661,313 of NZ_FYDE01000004.1, read as the reverse complement.
ATTGACGCCCTGCAGCGTGCCGTCTTTTGAAATATCGGTAAAAATGATGGTTTTAACCCCGGCCTGCTCCATTTTCTTCGCAAGCTCCAGATAGGAAACGCTGCTGGTGTCCAGCCAGCCTTCCGTCGCGACCATCCCGTTTTTGGCGTCAATCCCGACCGCGATGCGGTCCCCATATCTTTCTGCCGCTTCCCGCACCAGCGCGGGATTTTTCACCGCCACGGAACCGAGAATCACGCGGGAAACGCCGTTTTCCAGATAATAAGAGACCGTCTCCATCGTGCGGATGCCCCCGCCCAGTTCGACTTTCAGGCCGGAAGCGGCCGCGATCTTCAAAAATACCGGCGCGTTGACGACACCGCCGTTTTTCGCGCCGTCGAGATCGACCATATGAATCCACGACGCTCCCGCCGCGCGAAAGCCCGCAGCCGTGTCCTCCGGATTCTCCGCGACCTTATGTGCAGTGGAGAAATCCCCCTTAAGCAGGCGCACACAGTTGCCGCCCTGTATATCAATTGCCGGCAAAACAATCATTTCCGTTCACCTGCCAGTCCCGCGAAATTTCGAAGCATCGCCAGACCCACCGATCCGCTTTTTTCCGGATGGAACTGCGCCCCGTAAATAAGCCCGCGGTGTACCAGTGCGGGGATGCGCTCGTGGTAGTTCGTGTAGCAGGAAATAGTTTCATCGGGTGTTTCGGCGCGATAGGAATGAACGAAATAGACATAATCCCCGTTTTGGGTTTCAACAGTCAGCGCACAGGGGTTGAGCACCGTCAGATCATTCCAGCCCATATGCGGAATTTTCAGCCCGCCCGCGTCAATCAGCCGGACGCTGCCCTCAATCAGCCCGAGACCTTCCGTCTCTTCAAACTCAACGCCTTTTTCAAACAACAGCTGCATGCCGAGACAGATGCCCAGCAGCGGCTTTTTCGCCGCCTGTTCCCGGATAACGGGCACCAGACCGGATTCCCGCAGCATTCTCATCGCATCGGGAAACGCGCCTACCCCCGGCAAAATCAGCTCATCGGCCGCTTCCAGAACAGCCGGATCGGCAGAAATGGTGTGTTCGATCTTCAGATACTCCAAGGCATTCCTGACGCTGAACAGGTTGCCCGCGCCATAGTCGATGATTGCGATCATCCGTTACAGCACCCCCTTGGAAGAAAGAATCCCGCCGGTGTTCGGCAAGATTGCCGCTTTCAGCGCGTGTGCCGCCGCCTTAAAGACCGCCTCGGCCTTGTGGTGGTCATTTTCACCGTACAGGAGGCGGATATGCAGGGTCATCCCCGCATTCATAGCGAACGCCCGGAAAAACTCCCCGGCCATGCAGCAGTCGAAACTGCCGATGGACGGATTTGTAAACGCACAGTCGAACACAAGGAACGGGCGTCCGCTGATGTCAAGAGAACAGAACGCGAGCGATTCGTCCATGGGAATGAAAAAGCTGCCGTAGCGCGCGATCGCGCTTTTGTCTGTCAGAAGCTGCGCAAATGCCTGTCCCAGCACAATGCCCACATCCTCCACCGAATGATGGCAGTCTACCTCCAGGTCCCCGGTCATCTGCAAAGTAAGATCGATCCCGCTGTGAACAGCGAAAGCGGTCAGCATGTGGTCAAAAAAACCGATACCGGAGGAACCGGAAAAACAGCCCGTTCCATCCAGATTGACAGAAAGCGTGATATCCGTTTCCTTTGTAGCGCGGCGTATGGTACATTCCCTCACGTTCGTTCCCTCCTACTTTAAAATATCACACAGAACGGCCAAAATTGCCTTGTTTTCCGCTTCGCTGCCGGCGGATATCCGCAGATAACGCCCCAAACAGCGCACGGCGATTCCTCTGCCGAGCATTGCCCGGAACACTTGTTCAGGCTCGGTCAGCCTGAGGAATACAAAGTTTGCGCGGGTATTGGCGACCTCCAGAATTTCCTGTTTTTCCTGCCTCAGCCCGCAAATCATCTGATAAAGCGTGTCCCGGGAATCTTTGATCTGCCGAATACAATCCTGGAGATAGTCTTTCTGTTCCAGCAGAAGGCAGCCGACCGCCTGCGTCATGGAATTGACGTTATAGGGCGACTTCACCGCACGGATTGCATTGATTATGGTCTGGTTCGCCACGGCGAACCCCAGCCGGATTGCCGCCATGCCAAAGGCCTTGGAACAGGTCTTGAGCACGATGAGATTGTCGCGGCTGTCGGCAATATCCAGAATAGAGCCTTCCGCAAAATCCATATAGGCCTCGTCAATCACCACGAGGCAGTCGAGGCTGTCCACAATGTTCAGGATTTCCTCCCGCGAAGCCGCAAGCGACGTAGGGTTGCAGGGGTTGGAGAGAATCAGCAGGGAAACCTGCTTTTCTTTTGCAAACGCAATCAGCGCATCCGCGTCAAGCGCCAGTCCGGAATCTTCCTTGGAAAAAGTCTCGACCCGCACGCCGTTCATCTGCGCATAGAACGCATACATGGAAAAGTCGGGGCTGACCACAGCCATAGATTCCCCGGCGGAGGTAAACGATGAAATAATCAGCCCGATTAATTCGTCCGACCCGTTTCCGGCGACGATATGCTTTTCCTCAAGCCCAAAAAAATCGGCGAACCGCCTGCAGAGTTCCGTACAGTTCGGGTCCGGATAGCGGTTAAAATCAAGGGAGGAGACGACCTTGGCAATCTGCACACGCAGACCTGTGGGCGGAGCCAAAAAGCTCTCGTTTGCATCCGCCCGAACCGGATAACTGCCTGTGAGCGGCTCATAAGGCACCAGAGCCTGCAGCTTTTGGGGAAGCTGGTACATGGGAAACACTCCTTTTCAAAGCACTTTACAAAGGAAACCGCACCTGAATCGAATTCGCATGTGCCGTCAGCTGTTCCTTTCCGGCAATCAGAAGGATATCGTCTTTTGCTTCACACAGAGCGTCTTCCGTATAATAAATGTAGCTGGATTTTTTAATGAAACTGTCCACGCCCAGAGGAGAGAAAAAGCGGGCAGTCCCGGAGGTCGGGAGGACATGGTTGGGGCCGGCATAATAGTCCCCCAGCGGTTCGGGCGCATATTGACCGAGGAAAACACTGCCCGCATTATCCAGTTTTCCCAGATAGTCAAACGGGTTGGCGGTCATCACCTCAAGATGCTCGGGCGCCAGCTCATTGGCAAGATCAATCATTTCCTGCTGATTTTGGCAGATCATGATCACCCCGTAGTCTGTGAGCGCTTTTTGGATAATCTCCGCGCGGGGCAGCGCGGCAACCTGCCGTTCCAGCTCCGCGGCTGTCGCATCGGCGACCGTTTCACTGGTCGTCAGCAGGATGGAGGAGGCCAGAACATCGTGCTCCGCCTGGCTCATCAAATCCGCCGCCAGATAAACGGGGTTCGCGGATTCATCGGCAATAATCAGAATTTCGCTCGGCCCCGCAATCATGTCGATGTCGACAACGCCGTACAGCAATTTTTTCGCGGTCGCCACAAAAATGTTACCGGGGCCCACGATTTTATCCACCTTCGGGACGGTTTCGGTTCCGAAAGCAAGCGCGGCGACCGCCTGTGCGCCTCCCATCAGGAACACGCGGTCAACGCCCGCTACCGCGGCAGCGACCAAAATGTCGGGATTCGCGGTGCCGTCCTTACGCGGCGGGGTCACCATAATTAATTCGCGCACACCCGCAATTTTTGCCGGCACACAGTTCATCAGCACGGTAGAGGGATAGGCCGCAGTGCCGCCGGGCACATAAAGCCCCACCCGGTCAAGCCCCCGGATTCGCTGCCCCATAATAACGCCGTTTGGCTTTGCATCAATAAAGCCCTGCTGTTTCTGCCTCTGGTGAAACACGGAAATGTTCTCCATCGCGTTGAGCAGCGCGTCGACAAACGCGGAGTCCGCCTCTGTCAGCGCGTCGTTGATGAGCTCCCTGTCCACCTCAAAAACTTCAGGGCAATGCCCGTCAAACCGATTGGTATACGCCCGCACGGCGGCATCCCCCTGCTCGCGCACATCGCTGATGATGCCCGAAACGGTCTTTGTAACTTCCTCATTCACTTTGCCACTGCGGCTTCGGAGTGTGGAAAGCAGTTCCTTTTCCGCGTTTCCGTCCGTCCTGACAACATTGATCATTCCGCTTCCCCTTCCAAATACCGCTCGATCCGGTTGATGAACGGCTCAATCTCATTTTTTCGCAGTTTCAGGCTGGCGATATTCACGATCATCCGCGCGCTGATGTCGCACACGTATTCCGCGATGACCAGCCCGTTCTCCTTTAACGTCGTTCCGGTCTCCACGATGTCCACGATTGCGTCGGAAAGGCCGAGAATGGGCGCCAGTTCGACGGACCCTTCAATCTTTACAATGTTGACGTCCATGTTTTTACGCTCAAAAAACGTACGGGTCACATTCACATACTTGGACGCAATGCAGCGGGTGTGATAGCCTTCATAAAAATCAACGCCCTTTGGAACAGCCAGCGCAAACCGGCATTTTCCAAACCCGAGGTCGGCGACCTCATAAAAGGTGCCGCCTTTCTCCATGATGGTATCTTTGCCCACGACTCCGATATCGCATACGCCGTTTTCCACATAAGTGACAACATCGGCCGCTTTGGCCAGCACAATTTCAATATTGGCATTCGCCAGCGGAAGAATCAGTTTTCTGCCCTTTTCCCGCACCGCTGTGCAGTCATAGCCCAGCTGTTCAAACAGCTCGATACTTTTTTCTTCCAGCCTGCCCTTTGTGAGGGCAATCCGAATCGGTTTCATCTGACAGCCCTCCCCTTACAGCGTATCCACATCAATGAGTTCAATCTCGTCATCCACGACATGCAGCTGTGCAATTCCGCGGCGGCGAGCATAGTCGGCGGCGGCTTCAAAATCGTCCAATACGCAGTTTTCCACTGTCAGACCATTCTGCGCCAGGGATTTGATATAGTTGATCGCCTGCGGCAGATGGTTTTCGTCCGCAAACACCAGAATATCCGGCACCTTCTGTGCGGGATGCCCGACAGCCCCGGTTACCAGGTCAACCGTTACCGCAAACCCTGTGGCGGAAAGGCTGACGCCGAAATCATGAATCAGGTTGTCATAGCGCCCGCCGGATAAGACCGGCTCCCCAATCCCGTCCAGATAGCCCCGGAAGATGATCCCCGTGTAATATTCCGCCTGATTGACCAGCCCGAGATCAATGAGCACACGGTCTTCCAGCTCGAGCTGACAAAGGTCTTCATAGATCGATTTCAGGTAATCCAGGCTTTCCTTCGCGCCGTTTTCATCAAACAGGGAGTAGGCTTTCTCAAAGACCTCTTCCCCGCCAAACAGCCTGGGCAGATATTTGAGCGCCGCCGCCGCTTTGCTGGAGCCAAACTGCTCGAGCAGGTCGTTGAGCGCCGCGTAATTTTTCTGTTCCACGCTCTGACGGATTTCCTCTTTTGTCGCGTCATCGGTATCAAGGCTGTCAATCAGCGCCCTAAAGTAGCCGATGTGGCAAATTTCAAGGCGGAAGCTCTCCCCGTTCAGGTCCGAAAGCCCGGAAGCCGCAAGCTCCACGATTTCCAGATCACTGCGCAGCGAATTGCTGCCGATCAGTTCCACGCCTGTCTGGAAGATTTCATCCCGCTTGCCGCGCTCGTCATGTCCCATTCGGTAAACATTCTGGCTGTAATACAGCCGCAGCGGCATCGGCATGGCTGTCAGGCGGGTCGCCGCCAGTCTTGCGATGGGAATCGTGCAGTCGGGCCGCATCACCATCAGCCGGCCGCGGTTATCAGTCAGTTTATACATATTTTCCTGCGGGAAATAAGTACCGGATGACCCGAACACATCGTAAAATTCGATTGCCGGGGTCATGACCTGCCGGTAGCCGCGGGAGCGGAACATCGCCGTCAGGCGGAATACCGCTTCATCCCGCGCCTCGCATTCCTCAAAAAGAAGGTCGCGCGTGCCGTCGGGAGTACTCTTATTGTAGCGTTTCATAGAAACCTCCAGCTGTCGTGCATTGCTTTAGCTTGCTAATATATTAGCACATTGAATTCATGCTGTCAACCGTTTTCCCCTGCATTTTTTGTTGAATTAGAAAAAAGAAACCTGTGATGTTTCAGGCAGGTCACCTAATGCCCCCATGCTTTTCAGCATTTCAATCACCGATTTTGAAACACCGGTGCGATTTACAATATCATCCGCAGAGATAAAGACCTCTTTCTGGGCCGCTTCCCACAGGTTCTTTGCCGCCGCTTCCCCGACCCCTTTTAACGCCATAAAGGGCAAACGGATCTTTCCGTCCTCAACCTGATAAATATTGAAATGGGATTGATATAAGTCGACCGGCAGGAACTGGATGCCACGCGCCTGACACTCATGGATAATCTGGAGCATCGTCAGAACGCCGTCGTCTTTTGCCGAGCGCTCGTTTCCCATGGCAATCAGATTCTGCATCTTATTGCGCGTGGCCTGCTTACCCGCGACTGCCGCCTCAGCGTCAAAATCATCCCCGCGGACGGTAAAGATGACCGCGTAAAACGCCAGCGGGTGGTAAACCTTGAACCAGCACAGCCGGATGGACGCGATATCATAGGCCGCGGCATGTGCCTTCGGGAACATGTATTTGATCTTCAGGCAGCTGTCGATATACCACTGCGGGACGCCATGCTCCCGCATCGCATTCATGTGCTCCTCGGTCAGCAGGCGGGGGGCGTTGCCCTTACGGGTAATTTCCATGATTTTAAACGCCATTTTGGGTTCCAGACCTTTGTGGAGCAGGTAGGTCATGATACTGTCACGCGTTCCGATCACGTTGGAAATCGTGCAGGTCTTGTTTTTGATCAGCTCCTGCGCGTTGCCAAGCCAAACATCCGTGCCATGCGAAAGCCCGGAAATCTGGAGCAGGTCGGAAAAATTCTTCGGCTGCGCTTCAATCAGCATGCCCCGTACAAAGTTGGTGCCAAACTCCGGGATGCCCAGCGTCCCGGTGTTGCAGCCAATCTCCTCCTCCGTGACGCCGAGCGCCTCGGTGGACACAAAAAGGCTCATCACCTTCCGGTCGTTCATCGGAACGTCATTGACATTGATGCCTGTCATGTCTTCAAGATACTTATACATGGTCGGAACATCGTGGCCAAGCTCATCCAGCTTCAGAATCGTGTCGTGCAGGGAGTGGAAGTCGAAATGGGTGGTAGTAATATCGGATGTCGCGTCATCCGCCGGGCGCTGCACCGCCGTAAAGTCGTAAACCTCATGGTTGGAGGGCACGACAACCATGCCGCCGGGGTGCTGCCCGGTCGTGCGTTTGACACCCGTACAGCCCAATGCAAGGCGTTCCTCTTCCGCGCGGGTCATCACCAGCCCGCGTTCCTGCGCGTATTTTTTGACAAAGCCATAGGCGGTCTTTTCCGCAACAGTAGAAATCGTGCCCGCCTTAAATACGTGGGTGGAGCCGAACAGCTCTTCGGTGTATTTGTGAATCTGCGACTGGTACTCGCCGGAAAAGTTCAGGTCGATATCCGGCGCCTTATCACCGTCGAATCCGAGGAACGTTTCAAACGGGATATCGTGGCCGTCCTGCTTATAGGTTGTCCCGCACTTGGGGCAAACTTTCTCCGGCAGGTCAAAACCGGAACCCACCGACCCGTCGGTGATAAATTCGCTGTGCCTGCAGTTCGGGCAGTAATAGTGCGGCGGAAGCGGGTTCACTTCGGAGATGCCCGCCATCGTCGCGACAAACGAAGAGCCGACGGAGCCACGGGAACCGACATGGTAGCCCCCCTCCTCGCTCTTGGCCACCAGCTTCTGCGCGATCATATACAGAACCGCGAAACCATGTTTGATAATCGATCCAAGCTCCCGGTTGAGACGCTTCTCCACAAGCTCGGGAACCTGCCCTTCATAACCGTACATGGATTTTGCTTTTTCCCAGGTGATACGCTGAATATCTTCGTCCGAACCTGGGATGGTCGGCGTAAACGTTCCGTCCGGAATCGGCTTGATCTCCTCAATCATATCGGCGATCAGATTGGTGTTGGCAATGACCACTTCGTGCGCTTTTTCGGCACCGAGATAGGCAAACTCTTTGAGCATTTCATCGGTGGTGCGCAAAAACAGCGGAGCCTGCTGGTCGGCATCGGAGAACCCCATGCCCGCCATCAGGATCGCGCGGAATTTCGCGTCGCCGGCGTCCAGAAAATGGACGTCGCAGGTTGCGACAACCGGAATATGCAGCTTTTCACCGAGTTTCACAATCGTTTCGTTATATTCTTTCAGCGTATCCACACTCGGAACCTGATTGCTGCGCACCATAAATTCGTTGTTCCCAAGCGGTTGAATTTCCAGATAATCATAGAATTTTGCGAGTTCGCAGAGGTCTCCCCAGCTTTTTCCCTCTGTAATTGCCCTGTAAAGCTGTCCGGCTTCGCAGGCGCTCCCCACCAGAAGCCCCTCCCTGTACTCCATCAGTTTGCTTTTCGGGATACGGGGCTTCTTGGCGTAGTAATCCAGATGGGAAAGGGAGATCAGCCGGTAGAGGTTGCGAAGCCCTTCGTAGTTGCGCACCAGCAGAATCTGGTGATAGATCGGCGATTTTTTGACGTCAACTGCGGCAAGCGAAGTATTGATTCGTTCGATGCAGTCACAGCCTTTCTGCGTTTTCAAAATGCCCATCATCTTCTGAAAGATCTTCGCGAGAATCTCCGCATCGTCGCAGGCACGGTGGTGGTTGAAGTCTTCCAGCCCCAGATGCTTTGCAACAAGGTCGAGCTTATGCCGTTTCAGTTCCGGAAACAAAGAGCGGGACATCACCACCGTGTCAACGGCAGTAAATCGATATCCCACGCCGCTGCGCTTTGCCGCCTGTCTGATAAAGCTGGTATCAAACGGGGCGTTATGCGCGACAAGCACCGCGTCGTCGCCTCCGCAGAACTCGTAAAACAGGTTCAGTGCCTCTTTTTCCGAGGGAGCACTGCGCACATCATCATCGGTAATTCCAGTCAGCTTTGTGATCTCATACGGAATCGCGCGCTCCGGATTGACAAATGTGTCCATCCGGTCGACGATTTCGCCGCCCCGCAGCTTCACCGCGCCGATTTCCGTAATGCGCTCGGTCGCGGCCGACAAGCCGGTCGTCTCAATGTCGAATACGATGATTTCTTCCTCAAATCCCCGCTGTGCCGTCCCGCTGACGGCATGTACCACATCATCTACAAAGTATGCTTCCACCCCATAGATGACTTTGATATTGCCGCCGCCCTTTCGAATTTTTCCAACCGCATTCATGCAGTCCGGGAAGGCCTGCGCCACGCCATGGTCGGTGATGGCAACCGCTTTATGCCCGAATTCATACGCGCGCTGTACCAGTTTGGCGGCGGGCGTCATGCCGTCCATGGCGGACATATTGGAGTGCATATGCAGTTCAACCCGCTTCTCTTCGCTTAAATCCCGCCGCACTGTCTTTTTCACCACAGCGATACTGTCCGGGCGCAGGACGTTTTCATGATCGAAGCGATCAAACTCAATCATGCCGTGCATAACTACGGTATTGCCCTCCTTGAGTTCGTCAAGGTCCTTCATTTTTTTATCAAAGCGTCCGATCACTTTCGCGCAGTAAGAACCGGTATAATCGGTAAAATAGATGGAAAGAATCAATGTTTTTTCATCACGGCTTGTCCGGCGGTCTATTTTAAACACGTCGCCCCAGACAGTGACCGCTCCGCTTTCAATATTGACCTGCGCCATCTCCTGCGGTTTTCCCTTTGGGGGATTTCCGTAAAGCGCCACCATGGAATTCGGCTCAAACGGCAAAGATTCCGCGTCAAAACTGAGCTTCGCGGGCGCAGGGCGCTCGGCAGCCACGGAATCCGCGGGCTTGTCCTGCGGCGCGGGCGGCACATAGGCGATCGGCGCAGGGCGAACCTTCTCCACCACATCCTGATATAACGCACTGTCCGGTGCAACCTCCAGCACGCCGTCAAACTCCACTTGAAGCGAAAGGGAGAATTCTTCGGCAATAACCTGCGCAATTCGGTTTGCACAGTGGATTCCCTCCAAAAGTTCCTGCCCGCCATGCGTCAGGTAAATGCGCAGTGTCGAGCCGATATAATCGCATTTGCAGCCATTGAAAAAGCCGTTGACCGGCACACCCATGTTCCCGAGACGCGCAATGATTTCGGGAACATAGTCGCAGGTAAACAGCTTTGACGGATAACTGGGGCAGATATGTACTTCGTGTAGCTGCAGGGTAGCGCAGAGGCTGCGCTGGAGCTGCGCCAGCTCCGAATAGGGCTGCAGCTCATCCAGACTCAGCCGGACAGTCATTTCCCGTTTTTCCTGCCAAATGGTCAGGCCGCAGACTTCTCCGCACAGGAGCCCCCCGTTTGGCGGTGTTGTCAGATATCCGCCAAAAATTTCCATAAACGATGCCAAGGTACAACACTCCAAACAGATCTATTTCTCAAAGATTACATAGTTTCTATCTCATGAAGAAGAATCTTCAATATTTCGCTCTCGGGGTATTTGCCAACAACTATGCCCTTTTTAAACAGCAGCGCTTCGCCGTTTCCGCCGGCAATGCCGATATCGGCCTCGCGGGCTTCTCCCGGCCCGTTGACAATGCAGCCCATCACCGCTACCTTGAGGTCCTTGCGGCATCCGGACAGCGCTTTTTCCACCTTGTCCGCAAGGGGGATCAAATCGATTTTGGTGCGCCCGCAGGTCGGGCAGGAGATGATCTGCACGCCGCACCCCGGTCTGCCGATCGCTTTGAGAATATCCCGCGCGGCATAGACTTCCTCAACGGGGTCGGCGGTCAGCGAAACACGAATCGTATCCCCGATGCCGTCGCACAAAAGCGAGCCGATGCCGACCGCGCTTTTAATGAGGCCCATCCTGCTGGTTCCGGCTTCTGTCACGCCGAGGTGCAGCGGATAGTCGGTCTGCTGTGCCGCCAGACGATAGGCCGCAATCATATCCGGCACGTTGGACGATTTCATGGAAATCACAATGTCCCGGAAATCATATTTTTCCAGAAGGCGCACATGGTAGAGCGCGCTGTCTACCAGCGCCTGCGGGGTCGGGGAGCCGTATTTCGCAAGAAGCTGCTTTTCCACCGAGCCTGAATTGACGCCGATTCGAATCGGGATGCCCGCTGTCCGGCACGCGTCCGCAACCTGCTTCACGCGGCTGTCGTCCCCGATGTTGCCGGGATTGATTCGGATTTTATCCACCCCTGCCGCCACGCATTCCAAAGCGATGCGGTAATCAAAATGGATATCCGCCACCACCGGAACCTTTACCGCCTGCTTGAGCGCGGGAATCAGCCTGACCGCGTTCAGGTCAGGCACCGCCGCGCGGATGATTTCACAGCCCGCCGCTTCCAGCGCCTTTGCCTGCCGGACGCTCCCTTCCAGATCTTCCGCCGGAATATTCAGCATCGACTGCACGGTGACCGGCGCGCCGCCGCCGATGGTTCTGTTTCCTACTTTCACTGTCCTTGACATGTTACCATCCTATCTGTCCGCTAAAAAAGTCTTACAATATCATTAAACGTAACCACCAGCATCAGCCCCATCAGGGCGACAAAACCGGCGGCATGCACATAGCCCTCGTATTTCGGATTGACCGGGCGGCGTAAAATCAGTTCAATCAGCAGGAAAATCAGGCGTCCGCCATCCAAAGCCGGAACCGGCAGCAGGTTAAAAACGCCGATATTGACCGTAATAAACCCAATGAGCAGCAGAAGCGTGCCCATACCGGCCGAACTCGCCTGCCCGATTGCTGTGGAAACCCCCACGGGACCCGACAATTCGGACATCGTGAAATTCCCCGTCAGCAAATTCGCCAGCGAAAGCCAAACCTGCCGGACAATGGAGAACATCCACAGGAACGTGTACTTCACACTGCCCCAAAAAGTTTTCTGCGCGGAAAACACGTAAAAATCCAGATTGATCAGGCGGGTTCCGTCCTCCTCTACCTGCATGCCGAAGTCTATGCCCGGAATCTCCAGCTTTTTACCATCCCGCAGGACCGTAAAATCCACAATCCCATCCTTATCGCTGATCATGGAAAACGTAACGTCATTCGCGGTAAAAACGCTGTTTCCGTTGATTTTGAGGATTTTATCGTAGCGTTGGAGGTAAGCGTTGCTCGTCGCGCCCTCCCGGAAATCGGAGACAATCGTGGTCGGGAGCGAAGTGCGCAGGCCCACCAGAATCGACAAAATGACAAATCCCAGCAAAAGGTTCATGATTGCCCCGGCGCAGACAAACAGAATCCGTTTCCAAAGGCGGACATTGCAGAACGCCCTGGGGTCGGAGCTGTCTTCGTCCTCCCCTTCCACCGCTACATAACCGCCGATCGGAAAAAGGCGCAGCGCATATTTGGTTTCCCCCTTCTGCCTGTGCCAAATCGCGGGGCCCATACCGATTGCAAATTCGTTGACACGCATGCCGGAAAGCTTGCCGACTGTAAAGTGCCCGAGCTCATGTACAAAAATCAAAACCCCGAACACCAAAACCGCTATGATTACCTGAAAGACAATATTCATACGAAACCTCTCATTTTCCATCAGAACGAAATAGGGGCATCCCGCCCCTATATACTATTCTCGATTTCCCCGGCAATATGCCAGCACCTGCTCCCGCGCGGCAAGGTCGGTTTCCAGCACCTGCTCCAATGTATAGGCACCCTGTGATTCACACTTGAGGTTGTCCAGCACATGCTTCACACAGCGCCCAATGCCGTTAAAGCCAAGTTTACCCTCAAGGAACAGCGCCACTGCCTGTTCATTGGCACCGTTTACCGCGCAGGGATACAGCCCGCCCCTGCGAATCGCCTCAATGCAATATTTTAAGCAGACGAAAGTATCAATATCCGGCTTTTCAAAGGTCAGGCTGCTGCATTCCGTTAAGGAAAGCGGCTTCACACCGCTCGGCGCGCGATGGGGATAGGTCAGCGCGTATTGAATCGGAATCCGCATATCCGGTACGCCCAACTGCCCGATGACCGAACCGTCCTCATATTCCACCGCCGAATGAAGCACACTCTGCGGGTGCACGACCACTTCAATCTGCTCCGGAGCCAAATCAAACAACCACATGGCTTCGATAAATTCGAGCCCCTTATTCATAAGCGTGGCGGAATCCACCGTGATTTTTGCGCCCATGGACCAGTTTGGATGGCGCAGCGCGTCCATGCGGGTCATTCCTTCCAGTTCCGCATAAGTTTTCCCCCGGAACGGGCCGCCCGACGCGGTGAGGATGATCTTGCGTAAAGATTTTTGTTCGTTTCCCTGCAGGCACTGGAAAATGGCGCTATGCTCGCTGTCCACCGGCAGAATTTTTACGCCGTTTTTTGCCGCCGTCTCCAAAACGAGTTTTCCCCCGGCGACCAGCGTTTCCTTATTGGCAAGGGCCAGGGTCTTGCCGGCTTCCAGCGCCGCAAGCGTAGGCCGGAGGCCGGCTATACCGGTTACGGCGTTGCACACAAGCTCGTTGCCGTCAAGTGCTGCCGCTTCACACAAACCATCCGCACCGGCCAGCAGGCGGACAGAAGTATCCGCAAGCCGGGTTTTCAGATCGGAATACGCGTTTTTATCCATAATTGCAACATAGCGAGGGGTGAACTCCCTCGCCTGCCGCTCCAAAAGTGATACATTCCTGTTTGCCGCGAGAACGTTCACCTGATATCCCAAATTCTTACAGGAAAACAATGTCTGGGTACCGATGGAACCGGTTGACCCCAATAAAGCAATTTTTTTCAATAGGGGACCTCACTTTACCACAAGCTGTGCCAGCGGAATCCACTGGCTGATCAGATAGACAAGAGGCGCCACTGTCAAAGCGCTGTCAAAACGATCCATGACGCCGCCGTGGCCCGGCATGATAGACCCATAGTCCTTAACCCCGAACTGGCGTTTAATCACCGATGCCGACAAATCTCCCAAAATGCTGACCGCCGTTAAAGCGGGCATCATGCAAAGAAGTCTCAGATAAAAAACATCCATTTCATATCCTACATAAGACACCATCAACGCATACAGCCACGCGACGAACAGCATGGTGAACGCCGCAAAAACAGCGCCGCCAATCGCTCCTTCCACCGTTTTCTTAGGGCTGATCTGAGGCGCCAGCTTGCGGCGGCCGAAAGCGCGCCCCGCGAAATAAGCCCCTGTATCAGAAAGCCATGCGCTGCCCAGAGAGATCAGCACATAAAAAATCCCAAGTGTTGCACCATGGCTGTCCCGCTGATATACAAGTGTCGTCAGCGAAAACGGGATCAGCAGGCTGCACATCACGCTGATTGCCACCTGCTCGACGCGCAGATGTTCATGCGTCTTTAAAAGGAGCAGGAAAACCGCCAATACATAGACATAACAGATCACCATCAGGTTCTGCGCAACAAAGCGAACCGGGAAAAATGGAACCAAAGCGGCAAATGTCATAGACAGGAAAAAAAGGACGCGATACTGACGGCATCCGGTGGCGCAGAGTAATTCATACACAGCAATCAGAGAAATCACCGCCACCGCAATATTCAGCACGATCGTATTGAACATCAGCAATACCAGAATCAGGACAACCAGTCCGATTAACGAACTGATGACTCTTGTTTTCATAAAAAGCTCCATTCTGCCGCATGCACGATGCGCCATTGGAAATACGCGGCCGCATTAAATGCCGCCGAAGCGCCGGGTGCGGTTCAGATACTCCAGAATTGCGTGATCCAGATGTGCCGGCGTAAAGTCCGGCCATAACACATCCATAAAGACCAGTTCCGAATAGGCGGACTGCCATAAAAGAAAATTGGAAGTGCGCATCTCTCCGCTGGGGCGGATAATCAGATCGGGGTCCGGCTGCCCCGCGGTATAAAGCTGCCTTGACAGCAGGTCTTCATCAATGTCCTCCGGCTTGAATTCGCCGGAAGCACATTGGGCGGAAAGGCGGCGAACCGCATGAATGATCTCGTCCCGCCCTCCGTAATTCAGCGCCAGATTGATCGTAATGCCTGTCCGGTGAGCGCTTTCGTGCTCAACCTGTTCCATCATCTCTTTGATATCGTCCGCAAGCGGCTCCCTGTCGCCCAAAAAGCAAATTCTCGCATTTTCATCCTGATGCAGCTTCGTATCCTTCAGATACCTGCGCAGCAGTCCCATGATTTCGCCGACTTCATCAGCCGGACGCCGCCAGTTTTCCGTGGAGAAAGCATAGGCGGTCAGAAACGGGATGCCAATTTCCCTGCAGTGTCTTGCAATTTTACTGAATGTATCGGCGCCCTGCTTGTGGCCGGCGCTGCGGGGCAATCCCCGCTTGGTCGCCCATCTGCCGTTGCCGTCCATAATAATCCCGATATGTGCCGGCAGCGTATCCGCCGGCACATGCGCAAGCAATGATTGTGCCATTTGACAACTCCGTTCTGGAATCAGATCTCAAGGATTTCCTTTTCTTTTTTGGCCGAAAGGTCGTCAATCGTTTTGCAGAATTTATCCGTCAGTTTCTGGGTAGAATCCTCGAGGTCCTTCTGCTCGTCTTCACTGATTTCACTGGCCTTTTTCATCGCCTTGAACTTTTCGTTTGCATCACGGCGGATCGAACGGATTGCAACTTTGGCTTCTTCCGCTTCTTTGCGGACCTGTTTACAGATGTCTTTTCTGCGTTCCTCTGTCAGCTGTGGGAAGACAATACGCAGCACAGTTCCGTCGTTTGCGGGGTTAATTCCAAGGTCGGAGGTCTGAATCGCCTTTTCAATCGCTTTCAAGGTGGATTTGTCCCACGGCTGAATGACAAGAATTCTTGCCTCCGCAACAGAAATGGCAGCCATGGACTGAATCTGGGTAGGTGTTCCATAATAGTCAACCATGATTTTGTCCAGCACGGCGGGATTGGCTCTGCCCGCACGGATTGCGCCATATTCCTTTTCCAGCGCGTGGATGGTTTTTTCCATCTTTTCGTTATAGAACTTTACCTTTTCGTTCATGATTATGCCTCCTTAACGATTGTTCCAATATTTTTGCCTTCGATTGCTTCCACAATGTGGTCGGAATCGGAAAGACTAAACACAAGCACAGGGATATGGTTTTCCTTGCAGAGGGCTGCCGCGGTGCTGTCCATCACACCAAGCTGTTTCTCCAGAATCTCCTGGAAGGAAATCTCATCATATTTTACCGCGTCCGCAAAACGGTTCGGGTCGCGGTCATAAACGCCGTCCACCATCGTGGCCTTCATCATAATATCCGCCTCAATTTCAGCGGCACGAAGCGCAGACGCGGTATCGGTCGAGAAAAACGGGTTGCCCGTCCCGCAGCCGAAAATGACGACGCGCCCTTTTTCAAGGTGGCGGATTGCCCGGTTGCGGATATACGGCTCCGCAATCTGCTGCATCGTGATCGCGGTCTGCACGCGCACCGGCACATTCAGGGCTTCCAGCCCGTCCGCAATCGCCAGCGCGTTCATAACGGTAGCGAGCATTCCCATGTGGTCCGCGCGGGTTCTGTCCTGCATTTGCCCGCTGCTGCGCCCGCGGAAAAAATTCCCGCCACCGACAACAATTCCGATCTGGGCACCCATCTCCACACTTTTCTGAATACTTCTGCAGATAGCGGATACCACATCGTAGTCAATTCCAAATTTTTTACTGCCGGCAAGCGCCTCGCCGCTGAGTTTTAAGAGTATGCGTCGATATTGAATAGGCATTTTCAACCTCCAGATATATGAAAATCAGACTACTTTCATTTTGTGCTTATATCTTATATATTTTACAATAACCAGAAAATAAAGTAAAGACCAATCGGCAGATTCTCATCAGAAAAAGCCCGCCGGGAAACCCCGGCGGGCTTTCATAAAATACCGCTTATTTAATCATTCCGGCAACTTCATCAGCAAAGTTGTCCTCTCTCTTTTCAAGGCCTTCGCCTTTTTCATAGCGGACAAACCCGGTGATTTTAATGGAACCGCCGAGATTTTTGGCGGTTTCGGCAGTATACTGGCCAACTGTGATGTCGCCGTTCTTTACGAACTGCTGCTCAACAAGGCAGTTTTCCTTGTAATACTTGCCGACTCTGCCTTCGACCATTTTTGCAATGATCTGAGCGGGCTTATTCTTGAGCTTTTCATCGTTTGCAATCTGAACAGTGAGAATTTCTTTTTCTTTCTCAATCACTTCAGCGGGAACAGCGGTTTCATCCAGATAAAGCGGATTGATCGCGGCAATCTGCATCGCGACATCCTTCGCGTAATCCTGGAACTCGGCCTTGCCGGCAAGGTCGGTGTCGAAGCTGACCATGACGCCGATGCGGCCGCCGCCGTGCACATAGGTGCAGACAGTTCCTTCCGCATACGCGAAGCGGCGAATCTTCATGTTTTCGCCGATGGTCAGGATCTTATCGCGCAGTTCTTCTTCGACGGTCATATTCAGGCCGACCGCAGGCAGTTTCAGCAGCGCGTCCACGTCGGCGGGTTTCTTGGCCGCGACAGTCCTGGCACAGGACTCAACGAACTCCATAAATTTTTCATTTTTTGCAACAAAATCCGTCTCGGAGTTGACTTCGATGACTACGCCGACTTTCGTGGCTTCATCCACAGTCGCCAGAACAACGCCTTCGGCAGCAATTCTGCCGGATTTCTTGGCAGCGGCGGCGAGGCCTTTCTCTCTGAGGATTTCAATTGCTTTATCCATATCGCCGTCGGATGCGGAAAGCGCCTTTTTGCATTCCATCATGCCGACTCCGGTTTTTTCTCTGAGGGACTGTACATCCTTCGCGGTAAATGCCATTTTAATTCCTCCGTATCGTTTTTTCTTCCGGTAAGATTACTGAGCAGCCTCTTCGGTTTCCTCTTCTTTCGCGGCGGCTTCTTCTTCAGCCACAGCGGTGCTCCCCTGTCTGCCTTCAATGATCGCGTCAGCCATTGTCGCAGACAGCAACTTGACGGCACGGATCGCGTCGTCGTTGCCGGGAATCACATAGTCGATTTCATCGGGGTCGCAGTTGGTATCAACAATCGCCACAATGGGGATGCCCAGTTTATGAGCTTCCGCAACAGCAATCTTTTCTTTTCTCGGATCAACGATAAACAGAGCAGCCGGGAGTTTCTTCATGTCCTTGATGCCGCCCAGGAATTTTTCGAGTTTTTCAATTTCAAGGTTCAGCTTGCTGACCTCTTTTTTCGGCAGAAGCTCAAACGTGCCGTCCTCTTCCATTTTGCGCAGCTGTGCAAGCCGTTCAATTCTGCGGCGGATGGTCTTGAAGTTGGTCAGCATGCCGCCGAGCCATCTTGCATTTACAAAGTATGCGCCGGCGCGGGTTGCTTCTTCGCGGACAGAATCGCCCGCCTGCTTCTTGGTGCCGACAAACAGGACATTGCCGCCGTTCGCTGCAAGGTCACGGACAAACATATAAGCCTCGTCCAGTTTCTTTACGGTTTTCTGAAGGTCGATGATATAGATGCCGTTTCTCTCCGTAAAGATATAGCGCGCCATTTTCGGGTTCCATCTTCTGGTCTGATGTCCGAAATGAACGCCGGCCTCCAATAATTGTTTCATAGATACTACGCCCATGATAAATTCCTCTCTTTCGGTTATTTTCCGCCACCCTGCTTCAAGCTCGCCTTATCATCCCACGCGGGACACCGACAAGACAATCGCACGGTGTGTGTTCTGCTGAATCAATCCATCAGCCGGATAATAATAGCACAAAAGAGATAAAAATGCAAGCGGAAATTTGCATTCCGGCGCATTTAGTCTTCTGTGAGAATATGAAGCCATCCCTGCCCGCGTTTACGGTTCTCTCCGGGAGCGGGCAGCGTATGGTTCACCAGGATGGTGTCCTCACCGATGACTTCGATGTCGTCCCACCGGATCACAATATCGTCTTCCCGCCCCAGCAAACCAAGCAGGCGCAGCCTTCCTCTGATGACAAGCGCGGAAGCCGTCGCCGTTACGGTATCCAGCTCCACGTCAGAAACATAGCCCAGCTTCACACCGTTGCGGACATTGATGACAAATTTGCTTCTCAGATCACTGATCCTGCAGTACATCGCGTCCCCTCCTCCATTGCGCAGAACTCACGAGTATCTATACTGTATGCCTCGGCAATGCAAAATAGACCGGATGATCTCCCGTGATTGACTTTCCCGCAAAAGAAAGGTAAGATATTTTAGTTCCCGTTGTGCAAACTTATGGTGTG
This sequence comes from Marasmitruncus massiliensis, assembly GCF_900186535.1. Lineage (GTDB taxonomy): Bacteria > Bacillota > Clostridia > Oscillospirales > Ruminococcaceae > Anaerotruncus > Anaerotruncus massiliensis_A. Next base: position 642,176 of record NZ_FYDE01000004.1, on the reverse strand, counting down.
TAATGCGGCGCAGACGCGCACGTAAATCAAATGTGAGGTGTTTATTTTGCAGCGAGAGAAATTTGCTTCCCGGCTGGGCTTTCTGCTGATATCGGCGGGCTGTGCCATCGGGCTGGGCAACGTGTGGAGGTTCCCCTATATTACGGGACAGTACGGCGGCGCCGCTTTTGTGCTGATTTATCTATTCTTCCTATTGGTTTTGGGGCTTCCGATTATGGTCATGGAATTTTCTGTGGGACGTGCCAGCCAGAAAAGCGCGGCGCTCTCCTTCCGCGTGCTGGAGCCAAAGGGTACGCGGTGGCACCTGTACGGTTATGGCGCGATGCTCGGCAACTACATGCTGATGATGTTCTATACCACGGTCGGCGGCTGGATGATCATCTATTTTCTGAAAACAGCGACGGGCGAGTTTGTCGGCAAAACACCGGACGAGGTTGCTTCGGTATTCGGCAATATGCTTGCCCGGCCGGGGCTTATGGCCTTCTGGATGGTTGCCGTGGTGCTGATCGGGTTCGGCATCTGCTCGCTCGGCCTTCAAAACGGTGTGGAACGGATCACAAAAGCAATGATGGGGTGCCTGTTCCTGGTGATGATTGTCCTTGTCCTGAGAGCGGTGACCCTGCCGGGGGCCGGTGACGGGCTGCGGTTCTATCTGCTGCCCGACTTTGGCAAAATGGCGGAGCAGGGAATCTCCACTGTGATCTTTGCCGCAATGGGGCAGGCATTTTTTACGCTGAGCCTCGGAATCGGCGCGATGGCAATTTTCGGCAGTTATATCGGCAAGGAACGTTCACTCACCGGGGAATCCATCAGCATTACACTGCTGGATACCGGTGTTGCGCTGATGGCGGGACTGATTATTTTCCCCGCCTGTTCGGCGTTCGGCATGGACCCCGGTCAGGGACCCGGGCTTGTTTTTGTTACGCTTCCCAACATTTTTAATGTTATGACGGGCGGCCGTATTTTCGGGGCTCTTTTCTTCATCTTTATGACGTTTGCCGCGCTTTCCACCGTCATTGCAGTGTTTGAAAACATTGTGTCTTTCGGGATGGACCTGTGGGGCTGGTCCCGCCGGAAAACCGTTCTGATCAATACTGTTCTTATTATTGTTCTATCTATCCCATGTGTGCTCGGTTTCAATCTCTGGAGCAGTATTCAGCCGCTGGGCGCCGGCACCAATATTCAGGACCTTGAGGACTTTATTGTAAGCAGCAACCTGCTGCCGCTGGGTTCCCTGGTTTATCTGGCATTCTGCACTTCCCGCTATGGCTGGGGGTGGAAGAATTTTCTGAAGGAAGCGGACACCGGAAACGGCATCCGGTTCCCGGCATGGACCCGTATTTATGTCTCTTATATCCTGCCCGTCATTGTCCTGTATATTTTTGTGCAAGGTTATAACGAAAAATTTCATCTTTTGGAACAGTTGACCGCGATATTTGCATAGGCCTAAATCACAAAATAGCAACAGCAGCGGCCGCCCGAAAAGGTGGCCGCTGCTGTATTTATAAATGTTTTTTGATCCAATCAAGCGCACCCTTTTCCAATCTGGACACCTGCGCCTGCGAAATACCGATTTCCTGCGCCACTTCCATCTGGGTTTTACCAACAAAAAAACGCAGAGTAAGGATCTTTTTCTCACGTTCCCCCAGATTTTTCATTGCTTCCCGGATTGCGATTTCATCCATCCAATCGTTTTCGCCGTTTTTATCTCCGACCTGATCCATTACGTAAATGGTATCTCCGCCATCCGAATAGACCGGTTCATAAAGCGACATCGGCTCCACAATTGCCTCAAGCGCTAAAACGACATTCTCTTTATTAACACCCATTTCTTCGGCAATTTCATCGATGGTAGGCTCCCTTGCATTGCGGTTTACAAGTGCTTCCTTTGCCTGCATGGCTTTATAAGCCATATCTCTCATGGAACGGCTGACACGTACCGAGTTGTTATCCCTGAGATGGCGGCGGATTTCACCGATAATCATGGGAACGCCATAGGTGGAAAAGCGTACATTCTGGTTCGGATCGAAATTGTCGATCGCTTTGATCAGCCCGATGCACCCTACCTGAAAAAGGTCGTCCAGATTTTCACCGCGGTTTGTGAATTTCTGCACCACCGAGAGCACCAGCCGCAGGTTTCCGTTGATCATTTCCTCTCGGGCGGCATTGTCGCCCGCCCGAATCCGCCGAAGTAATTCTATCTTCTCCTTCTCCTTCAGCACTTTTAGCTTAGACGTATTTACCCCGCAAATTTCAACCTTATTGATATACACGTCCCGCACCCCGTTTTCTATTTTCTTTTCAGAAATTAGTATGGGCGCGGGTATCATCAAACATGCAAAACCGAGCTCTTTCCAATAATTACCCATTGAAAGAATCCGGCATCGATTTTGCATTGCGCACACAATAAGCCGGCGTTTTACCGCCGGCTTATTGTGCCTCACAAACGCGTGGTTCTTTAACGCGCGCAATACAGATCTTTGCAGCAGAGCCAACGGGGGTGAGAGAAAGACGGCCAGTACGTATTTCTGCAATCCACCGGAAACATTCCGCAGCAGCCACCCTGATCGCAGCACATCCTCATTCTACGCTCGACGGATTCCGTGTCCACAATTGGATACCAGCTGTTTTTGCATCTAATGCAATTCTCCTTAGAGCCGCAGCCAGGGACCGCACATCTGTAATTGCAGTATCTGTTGTTACAGCAAGCCATGAATTATCACACCTTTTGTCTTAAAAATAAATGTATACCTGACACGGCAGCGCCATGTGCCGTTCTTTTTCATAGTATGCATGCCGTGTGTTTGAGGTTCGCAAGAATCTTTTAAGCCACGCTTTTTCGACACAAACAAAACTTGTCCCTTTCCTATAATAAAGACCGAGGACTTCCTCTTCTGGAAAGCGGTGTTTTGACATGACAGTTTATGCAGATGTTCTGGTTGTGGTGAATTATATCATCAATCTTCTGATCATATTGGCTTCCGGCAAAATTTTAGGCATTATTTTAAGCCGAAAACGGGCCTGCCTTTCCGCTCTTCTTGGGGCGGCAGGCTCGCTGATTATTTTTCTGCCCTACATCGGATGGTGGTTCCAGCTCTTTTATAAAATCTTTTTGTCGGGCGCGATGGCCGCTGCGGCTTTCGGCTGCCAGTCATGGAAACGGCTGGCCAAGTCTCTGTTTGTTCTGCTCTCCGTCAGTTTCCTGTTTGCCGGCATTCTGCTTGCGGTTTCCTACCTGATCAAACCGCTCAATGTCCTGTTTTACAACGGTATTGTCTATTTCGACATTTCCATGCTTATGCTGCTTGCCACAACAACGGCCGCCTATTTTCTGCTGCTTTTATTTGAACGGCTGCTGTTCAGCCGCACAAGTGAAAAAAAGTTATATAACGTATCGGTCATGGTAAACGGCAAAACACTTGCCATGAAGGGGCTGGCCGATACCGGCTGCCAGTTGAAAGAGCCTTTTTCCGGCGCGCCGGTCATTGTCTGCGATAAAGAGCTTGCGAGCCGCATCGCCCCTTCGGAGGAAACCCGTTACCGCGTGATCCCCTGCTTTACCGTTACCGGACAGGGCGCTTTGCGTGGCTTCCGCCCGGACGAGGTTTCGATTTCCGGGGAGAATCTGCAAACAAGAACCTCGGATGTTTACATAGCAGCCAGCAGGGAACCGATTCATGGGGAATATCAGGCGCTGCTGAACCCCCAGCTGGTTGACCGCGGATAAACCCCTGCCTGAAAAGCGCAGTGCTATTTGTCCGAACAATAATGAACGGCATTTTTACATAAAGGGAAAGGGTGTTTGTAATGCAATGGGTTCTAAAATGGAAACTGCTGCTGGAAAGTCTGCTCCTGCGGCTGAGGCTCCGACGGATTTTTTACATAAACGGGCCTGAAACCCTGCCCGCTCCGCTTTCCAAAGAAGAAGAAAAGCTTGTATTTCTCAGGCTGGAAGCGCACGACGAGTCCGCCAAAGAAACGCTGACCGTACATAATCTGCGGCTGGTGGTGTACATTGCCAAAAAATTTGAATCCACCGGCATCTGCGTGGAGGATTTAATTTCGATCGGCACCATTGGGTTGATTAAAGCCGTCAATACGTTCTGTCCGCAGAAAAATATTAAACTAGCTACCTATGCGTCCAGATGTATTGAAAATGAGATTCTGATGCATCTGCGGAAAAATCAGAACCATAAAAATGAAATCTCAATTGACGAGCCCTTGAACATCGACTGGGATGGAAACGAACTGCTGCTTTCGGATATTCTCGGAACGGAAGCCGACAGCATCAATCGTCCGATTGAGGATGAAGCGGAAAAAAATTTGCTGCTCAATGCGGTAAACCGTCTGGGGGAACGGGAACAGACGATTATGAAGCTGAGGTTCGGCCTTATGGGAACGGAAGAAAAAACGCAAAAAGAAGTGGCCGATATTATCGGGATTTCCCAGTCTTATATATCGCGTCTGGAGAAACGGATTATTAAAAAGCTGAAAAAAGAACTGGAAAAGACGATTTAAGAACAGATAAAAATTGCGCCTGTAAAATTTACAGGCGCAATTTTTATCCGTTCTTAAACATTTTCCACTCAATGAAAAGTATTTTTTCCATATATCCATGTCCGCCCATCACAAACGACACTTCGGCATCATATATTGATACAGACGATACCTATCAGGCTCTAACAGCCGAAATTGCAACAATTATCATTTTAGCTGCTGTCACTCATTCAGTCCTGTTTTCCCGCCAAACAGGCGGATATCCCCGCGCAGTCCGATTACTGCCGGAATCCATCCTGCCGCTTTAAAGCTATCCGGGCAGACGCAATGCAGAAGCGCCTGCCCGGATAGCTTTAAAGCGGCATAATCTGTTTTATTCTATGACTTCATATCCCTCGGACGCCGTATCCTTCGTGGCGTACTCGCTGACTTTGGCCACTTTCACCTTGAGCGGCTTCTGCCCCAGACAGATTTCCACAATGTCCCCTTCTTTCACGTCGTAAGACGCTCTGGCAGGCTTACCGTTCACGATGATACGTCCTGCGTCACAGGCTTCGTTGGCCACTGTCCGGCGTTTAATCAGCCGGGTTGTCTTCAGATATTTATCCAGTCGCATCATTGTCCTCCACATCATTGCCGTAAGTCGCGTTACACGCGTCCCACAAGCAGACAAATAGAAAAAACCCGCCGACTGTAAATCATCCGGCGGGTTTTATTTCTAAAATTTATTTGCCGGCCACAGCATCTTTCAGAGCTTTTCCAGCTTTAAACGCAGGAACCGTCGCCGCCGCAATTGTCATCGGTTCTTTGGTAATCGGGTTGATGCCCTGTCTTTCATTACGGGTCTTGGTCTCGAAAGTACCAAAGCCTACCAGAGCAACTTTTTCGCCGGCAACCAGAGCTTCTGTAATTGCGTCAACTACTGCAACAACCGCCTTCTCGCTGTCCTTCTTGGAAAGTTCCGATTTTTCTGCCACCGCGGCAATAAGTTCTGCTTTTGTCATTGAAATGACCTCCGTAATTATTTAATAAAAATATGCCATCAGGACTCTCTCCTGTGATCATACCCGCATTTTTGCCTGCTTCCAAAGCTTGTCCAGTTCCTCAATGGAAGCCTGCTTCATGTCTACGCCGTTAGAAACTGCCAGATTCTCCACCTGCTCAAACCGGGCGATAAATTTTTCGCAGGAACGGGCCAGCGCATTTTCCGCATCTGTCTGCGTGAAGCGCGACACATTTACAGCCGCAAAAAGCAAATCCCCAAGTTCTTCCTCAACATGCGCCTGATTTTTCTCAGCGATTGCTGCTTTCAGCTCGTTTATCTCGCTGTCGAGGTCGCTCATTGCATATTCCAGGGACGGATAATCAAACCCGGACTTTGCCGCGCGGTGCTGGACCTTTTCGCTGCGCATCAAAGCCGGAAACACCGCCGGAACACTTTTCAGTGTTTCCGTTGTGGTATTCTGCCCTTTTGTCTGCCGTTTAATCTGATCCCAGTTGACAATCACTTCCCCGGAATTCTCCACAGTGACATCGCCAAAAACATGGGGGTGGCGTACAATCAGTTTCTTACAGATTCCGTCGCACACATCCCCAAAATCAAACCGGCCTGATTCCGATTCCATTCGGCAGTGAAAAACGATCTGCAACAGGACATCTCCGAGCTCTTCCTTTAAAAGTTCGGAATCCTCCTTGTCGATTGCTTCCATCACTTCATACGTCTCTTCCAGAAAGTTTTTGCGAATCGAGTGGTGATCCTGTTCCCTGTCCCATGGGCAGCCGTCTTCTCCCCGCAGCAGTTCCATGATCTTAAGCAGATCGCCAATATCGTAGGACTGTTTTTGGGGGAAATTCACTGGCAATTCAAACGCCTCCATGAGCTTTTCTTTGCCGTCTCAAAAACGGAAATTTATTGTAAGACGGCTTTTATTATATTACCCTAAAAGTTTGTGCTTTTCAAGTATATTTATAAACTTTTCTGCGTTGGGAAGCATCAAAATATCAATTTTTGTCACGGTTTTTGTAAAAATGAGCACTACAAGATAAAAAAAGCCTCCAACAGCCACCCCAAAAAGGGTGGAAACGGCTTCCTGGCAGGTACTCAGCAATAGTAAATAAGCAGCCCGCGCCGTGACGCCGCAGCACAGCGCGGCAAAAAGCGGCTTCCCGAATATTCCGGAAATGGAAAGGCGTACACCGGTTGTATGAATCAAAGCCGATAAACTGACCGCAAGCACAAACGCGTAACAGAAAAGCGTCCCGACGGGGACGGCCCGGATATTCAGCTGGGGAACCGCGACCATAAAATAGTTAAGAGCCAGTTTCATCAGCCCACCCCAAAGCAAAAGCTTCATCGGCAGTTCCGCACGCCCGACCGCCTGTAAAATTGCGTTGACTGGAAGCGTCAACGCGACAAATACCGCGCTGATTCCCATCAGCCGGAGCGCGGGCGCAATTGCCGCCACTTCCATCGGCTTTGAAAAATAGAGCAGGCGCATAATCGGCTCCGCCATAGCCGAAATACCGATGCCCGCAGGCATCGCGATCATGGAAGCCACCCGCAGAGCGCTGGCGACATTGCGTTCCAACGCAGCCTGGCTATGGGTCGCCCATGAGGCTGATACCGCAGGCAGCAGGCTGACTCCAATCACAGCCGTCAAAGACGGGACCAGATTGTAGATTGGAACCGCCAGCCCGGAATAGCACCCGTAAAGGTAAGAGGCCAGCTGCTCCAGCCCCACACCGGACGGAATCGCATTCCGATACATCCCCAGCACCGTTTCCGGGCTGTTTTCAATGGCCGAGACCAGCCGGTTCATGACGGAGACCAGATCAATGAACGAAGTCATGTTGGTGATCACGGAAGCACAGCAGACGGGCAGGGCAATTGCAATCAGGCGCCGCCCGAGCACCTTTGCCGGGACTGCCTTTGGAGCTTTCTTCCACAGTGCCAGCGGGATACCGCCACGGCCCAGCTTATGGTAGCCATAGAGATAGATGCTGCCGCACAGGGCGCCGGCCGTTACCCCCAGAATTGCTCCGGCGGCGGCGAACGGCAAGACCGCCAGCCTTGCTTCCTCAGCACCCGGGCAGGGGATTCCAAACACCGTACCCTGCCGTGCAAACTGGCGCAGGCCCGCCTGCGTGATGAGATAGGCCAGTGTCAGCCCCAGCACCAGCTTTGCGACCGCCTCCACAATCTGCGACACAGCGGTCGGCCTCATGTCCTGGAGGCCCTGGAAATACCCCCGGAACGCGGCTGTGACACAGCCGAAGAACAGAGCGGGTGACAGCATCCATACTGCATACCTCGCGTCCGGATTATGGACAACCGCCGCAAACCATTTCGCGCCGAATACCATGACAACAGAACCCGAAAGCCCAATCCCAACAAAAATAACGGCCGAAATCCGCAGCAGCCTTCTGGCATCGCGCGCCTGCCCGCGGGCCATGCTCTCGCTTACCAGTTTGGATACCGCAACCGGCACTCCCGATACAAACAGTGCATAAAGGGGGTAGTAAAGGTCATAGGCAACATTGAAATAACTCATGCCCACCCCGCCGAGAATATTCGTAAGCGGGATTTTAAACAGCGCACCGATCAGTTTCACCACTATGGTTCCCGCCGCAAGCACCATCATACCATAAAGATACCCCTGCTTATGCTGTCTGCCCATCCTCATCCCCCCTTTTCTGCAACATTACAGCTATATTAAAACAGAAAAAGAATTATAACCCGCATAAAGTTGAAATGCGGCCCGCCATGATGTAAAATAGCTCCATAAACAGTTGGGAGGATTTATCATGAAAACCATTGGCATTATCTGCGCGCTGGAAAGCGAACTGAAGCGCATCCGGGAAGCGCTTGGCGGCAGGCCCGAGCAGGTTGGGCTTTACACGTTTTATACCGCCGGCCTCGGGGAAAAGCAGGTCGTCGCGGTCCAATGCGGCATCGGCAAAGTAAACGCCGCCGCGTGCGCGCAGATGCTGATTTCGAATTTCCACGCTGATTGCATCATCAACAGCGGAGTCTCGGGAGCGCTTTCGGACAAGCTCCATATTATGGATATCGTAGCGGCCACCGATGTGGCCTATCATGATCTCTATTCCGGATTTCTTTCCGGCGATTATTTCCCGGGCGCAGACCATTTTCCCGCCGACGAGCGCATCTCCTCGCTCGCGGAAAAAGTCTGCGCGGAACAAGGGATTGCCTGTCTGCGCGGGAGGGTCGTTTCCGGCGACCAGTTTGTCACCGACTCCACTGTGAAGGCAAAGATCATCGCGGACACACAGGGAATGACGACAGAAATGGAGGGCGCCGCTATTGGGCATGTCTGCTATCTGAACAAGGTCCCTTTCGCGGTGATCCGATGCATTTCCGACGGGGCCGACGATCAGGGCGCGACCGATTTTGATACGTTTGTGGTGCACGCTGCCGAACGCTGCGCAAAAATTACACTTTCTCTGATTGAGCGTCTGTAAGCAAAAACACGGCAAAGGAGCCGGTTTCCCAACAGAGGAAACCGGCTCCTTTCCATTTTGTCAATCAGGCATCTGCTGAATCCGGTTACGGTATACCTTTCGGAACATCAAAATTGCCATTCCGACCGAAGTAATTTCCGCCAAGACAAAGGAAAACCACACTGCGTTGAGGCCGAAAAATTTCGCCAGAAGATAGGCCGCCGGCAGAATCACCACCAATTGACGCGCAACCGACATCAGCAGGCTGAGCACACCGTTCCCCACCGCCTGAAACACCGACGACAGCACGATTGCGACCCCCGCGCCAAAAAAGCTGATGCTGATGATGCGAAGTGCCGGAACGCCGATGGACAGCATGACATCCGAAGCCTTGAACATGGCAAGCAGCTGTTCGGGGAACACCTGAAAGATCAGAACGCCCAGCGACATAATCGCTACCGCATAGATCAGCGCGTCCCGCAGCGCATGCATGATCCGGGCCTTTTTGCGGGCGCCGAAATTATAGGCCACAATCGGGATCAGCCCGTTAGTCAGGCCGAAGACCGGCATAAAGATGAAGCTTTGCAGCTTAAAGTAGACACCGAAAACAGAAACCGCCGTTTCCGTAAACATCAGCAGGATTTTATTCATGCCAACCGTCATAATCGTAGCGATGGACTGCATGATAATGGAGGGAACCCCCACCTGATAGATCTCCCTGATGATGCGCGGGTTCGGGCGGAACCCCTTAAAATGGATCCGTACTTCATGATTTTTATAATGGTTGAACAAAATGCCCAGGCCCATCGCCAGAATCTGCCCCAATACTGTTGCAAGGGCGGCGCCGGCCACCCCCATTCTGGGCATCCCAAACAGGCCGAAGATCAGGATCGGGTCAAAAATAATATTAAAAATCGCCCCGACTCCCTGCGTGATCATATTGTAAATCGTGACGCCGGTCGACTGCATAATCCGTTCTATGGTGAGCTGCATAAACAGGCCAAACGAAAAAATCGTACAGATCTGCAGATATTGGGTTCCCATTTCAACGATCTCCGCGTTTTGCGTAAACATGCGGAAAAATGGTTCGGAAAACAGCCCGCCGAGCACCGCGAATACCAGCCAGTTTATAATCGCAAGCAGGATACCGTTCTCCGCCGTAGCGTTGGCATCCTCATAGTTTCTCTCTCCTAGCCGCCTGGAAAGCAGCGAATTAATACCAACCCCGGTGCCTACTCCGACGGCTATGATCAAATTCTGCACCGGAAATGCCAGCGAAACAGCGGTGAGCGCGTTTTCACTGACTTGTGCGACAAAAATACTGTCCACAATATTGTACAGCGCCTGCACAAGCATCGAAATCATGACCGGCAGTGACATTGAAATCAACAGCTTTCCTACCGGCATGGTCCCCATCTTATTTTCTTTTCTTTCTTCCATTTAACCAATCCTTATCATTCATTGTCTGAAGCCCATCGCGCATTTTTTAGCAGACAGAAAGCGACCACCCGCTCGGGTGGCCGCTGATTGCAATGTTTCATCAGCCTGTAACCGCTAAGAGGCTCTCAAAGTGTCGGGTCCTCGGTGTCTTCATCTTCATCCTGCTGTTCAGGCGCCTGAGATTTGAGCGAAAATCCGCACCGGGAGCAGTACAGCGCGCCGACAGGATTTGCCGCCATGCACTGGGGGCATTTCACCACATTTTTCATTTCATCAATTTTATGGCTCAGGGCAGCCAGCTCGTCGAGCTGAGACTGGATCTCCGATACGCACATATGAATAAGCTCATCATTCTGCGTACCAGCCTTATTCAGTTCAAAAACAATTTCACCAAGCTTCTGGTAATTCGCGTCAATATCAGATTTCAGCTGGGTCACCTGCAGATGAAGCTTGGTCAATTCCACAACTTCCTGGGTCTTGCTGCCGGCAACTCCGGCCAAATCCTTTGCCTTTAAAATCAGCTCATCCAGTTTACTCATATTAAAATGACCCTCCTGTCATAATTTCGATGATCATATAAATTATACACTGAATGGAAACCGTTTACAAGCAGGTTTCCGGAATCTTTTTCTTATCATACCCATAAAAGCGCGGAATTTCCAGCTTTCGTTCTTTTACCGTTTCAAAACGGTCCACGTATTCATAGGGATATTTATAATTATAGATCCGTTTGATTTCGCCTGTAACCGGGTGGCACAGCTTCGTGGAAGCGCCGGCGCCGACCGCAAAAATCGAATGGGTTTCATCCATAATGTAGACATTGTAAAACCCTTCGGTCCCCGGCTTTGCATAGCCCACGTTTTCCAATGCGGACAGCGACCCATTCTGCCTGTAAAGGTAATAGGGGCGGTAGCCCGCCGCCTGTACCGCATTCCGCGCATAATCCACCATGTCTCCTACCATTGCCAGTTCCGCGCGGGCGCGTTCGAAGGTCATCTCCGCCGAACGTTTGACAGTCAGGGTATGCACCGTAATATTTTCCGGTGCAAGCGCCAGGATCCCGTCCACAGACGCCCGGAACCCCTCCGGCGTATCTGTGGGAAGCCCTGCAATCAAATCCATATTGATATTGTCGCATCCGCAGGAACGCGCAAGGGCAAACGCCTCCAGCGTCTGCCGCGTCGTATGCTTCCTGCCGATGGCTCCCAACACGGAATCGCTCAGCGTCTGCGGATTGATGCTGATTCTGTCCGCTCCGGCGGCGCGGATTACTTCGAGCTTTTTCCGCGTAATTGTATCCGGCCGTCCGGCCTCCACCGTATATTCCCATACATTTTTGGTGTCAAAGCAAGCGGAGATTGTTTCACAGATACGGGAAAGCTGCTCCGGCAATAGTGTAGTCGGCGTTCCGCCCCCGAAATAAACGGTACGAAGCGAAAGCCCCAGTGAAGAAGCAATTTCTGCGGTATAACGAAGTTCCTCACACAGCCTGTCCACATAGACGGGCAACAGCTTCGCGGCCTTTTCCACCGAATGGGAGACAAAGGAGCAGTAAGCGCATCGTGTCGGACAAAACGGAATGGAAACATAAAGTGAGAAGCTGTCGGGCGTAGACCGGCATAAAAGCTCCTTTTGTGCCTTCGCGGTCTGCATGGCCAGGGAAAACCGTTCTTCGCTCATCAGGCAGCCGCCGGTAAAATGCGCGCGCAGCGCCCCGTCATCCTCGCCGCGCCGCATGCGGGAAGCAAACAGCTTCACAGGCCGGATTCCGGTCAGCACCCCCCATGGAGGGCGGATACCGGTGGCATCTGATAAAATCCGGTAAATCATGACGCCGAATTTATGTTCAACATCATTCTGCCTGTCCTCCGGCTGCACGGTATCCAGAAGCCGGTAATGCTTGTCCCCGCACGGACAGCCGGAAACCCGCAGTTCCCCGCCGTCCAGTTCCGCAAAGAGATAACCGTCCGGCTGTCCGGCCTCCGGCTCCCCGTCGGCAATCTCGACTTTTTCCCCGAAAAAGAACATCTGCGCCACGCGCTGCAGCTCATAACCGAAGTGATGTCCTCTAAGAAAGACCGTCATCCGAATGCTCCCTCATGTATGGATTCTGCATACGTTCCTGATCCAGGGTGCTTTCCGGGCCGTGTCCGGGTAGCACCCGGAAATCGCCTTTCAGTGCGGCCAGTTTTTTCAGAGACTCCTGCATCATGATAAAATTGCCGCCGTAGAGGTCGCAGCGCCCGACGTCCCCGCAGAACAGGGTGTCCCCGGAAAAGAGCAGGTCCCCGCAGAGATAGCACACTCCGCCGCGGGTATGCCCCGGCGTATCGAGAACCGAAAATGCCAGGTTTCCGACCGTCAGATGGTCCCCTTCCGCCAACAGCAGGTCAGTCGCCATCAGATAGTCCTTTTCGCTCAGTCCCCGCGAAGTGGCAAGGCTTTTCTCGCGGTCGGTAAGCTGTTCGGCGTCGTTTCTCCCTATGGCAATCTTGCAGCCGTATTTTTCCGCAATGGCCTTCACCGCGCCGATATGGTCATAGTGCCCATGGGTCAGCAGGATATATTCCGGCGTAAAGCCATGGGTTTCCAAAAAATCAAGCAGCTTTTCCGCCTGAGCACCGGGATCGATGACCGCGCATTTTCCGCTGTCGTCGGCAACAATATAGCAGTTGGTGCCAAGCGTTCCCACAGGTTTTACATATAGCTTCATTCCCGCCACTCCTTATCGTTTCATAATTTCGTCCGTATCCAGTATAATAGTTACCGGGCCGTCGTTCTGGAGGGTCACCTGCATATCCGCCCCGAAGCGGCCCGACTCCACCGGGCTGACGCCGGTATCCTTGACCGCGGCAATGAACCGCTCGTACAGGGCATTCGCGGTTTCCGGTTTCGCGGAAGCCGTAAAGGAGGGGCGCCTGCCGTGCCGCGCGTCGGCGCAGAGGGTAAAATTCGATACAATCAGCATCCCGCCGCCGATATCGAGCAGAGAGCGGTTCATCTTTCCGTTCTCATCTTCAAAGATGCGCAGATTCGCCGCTTTTTCCGCCAGAAAGTCAGCCTGTTCCACGCCGTCGCCTTCCAAAACGCCCAGCAGAACCATCAGCCCCTGACCGATTTCCCCGACAGGCTTCCCTTCGATTTCCACGCGGGCGCGGCGTACGCGCTGCAAAATAGCTTTCATAATCCCTCTCCTGGTATACTTATTCCTTCCTTTTACTGAACAGAACGAGTGACCCGCTCCACTCCCGCAATCTTGGAAAGGTTATTGATGATAAAATTCAGCTGGTCAATATCGCTGACGGTAAATGTGACCGTCACAATATTCGTACCCTGTTTGACCTCCCTGGCCATCAGGGTGGTAATGGCAATCCTCATGGAGGAAAGCGCAACGGAAATGTCCGCGAGTACGCCGATGCGGTCGTCCGTCAGAATTTCTATAGTGCTCTTGAAATGCTCCTTCTTCGCGGAATCCATCGCCCATTCGGCATGCACCCAGCGTTCGGCATTGTTGGGATCGTTGATGGAGTTCAGGACGTTCTGGCAGTCCTTCTTATGGATGGACACGCCGAATCCCCTGGTGACAAATCCGATGATTTCATCCCCCGGAAGGGGGTTGCAACAGCGCGCGAACTTGACAAGGCACTCATCAAGGCCTTCGACAATCACGCCGCTGGATGCGCCTTTACTGCGGCGTGAAGGCGCTTTCTGCGCCAGAACCAGCTCGGTCGGGTCAGAGGGCTGGTTGGAGCGGTACTGCCGGATAAAATCGTCTTTCACGCGGGGCATGATTTTGGACAACAACACACCGCCGTAGCCGATCGCCGCGAGAAAATCGTCAACCACGTCAAAATGCTGCCGTTTGGCAATGCCAGCCAAAAATTCCTGTATCTTTCCCTCAGGCAGCGTAATCATGTTGCGGCGGAACTCCTTCTCCAATTCCGTACGGCCCTGCAGAACATTTTCTTCCCGGCGCTCTTTCTTATACCAGTTCCGGATTTTATTGCGCGCCTCGGTGGTACGCGCAAGCTTCAGCCAGTCGCGGCTGGGAGAATGGTCTTTGGCGTTCGTGGTCACCACTTCGACAATCTGTCCGGTGTGCAGAGGGGTATCCAGCGCCACCATGCGTCCGTCAATTTTTGCGCCGACCATCCGGTTGCCGACCTCTGTATGAATCGCATAAGCGAAATCAATGATGGTTGCGCCCGTCGGCAGACTGATCACGTCCCCTTTCGGCGTAAACACATAAATTTCCTCGGGAGACAGGTCGCTTTTGATCGAGCGCACAATGTCCTCGACATCGTCTGCTTCCTTCTGGTTTTCAATCAGCTGGCGAATCCACGCAAGACGTTCCTCCAGCTTATCCTTGCCGGAAATGCCCGCTTTGTATTTCCAGTGGGCCGCGATGCCGTACTCCGCCGTATGGTGCATATCCCAGGTGCGGATCTGCACTTCAAACGGAATCGCTTCCTTGTCGATCACCGTGGTATGCAGGGACTGGTACATATTGGGCTTTGGTGTGGAAATGTAATCCTTGAAGCGGTTGGGAAGCGGGCGAAACATATCGTGGATAATGCCCAGAATATTATAGCATTCAAACACGGAATCGACGATAATCCGCACAGCGTAAATATCAAAAATTTCTTCAAAGGCGCGCGCCTGCATATAAACCTTGCGGTAGATCCCATAGATGCTCTTGACGCGGCCGTCGATATAGATTTCACTGTACTCGGAGGAAAGGCGGTCCCGGATTTTTTGTTTGATCTTTTCCAGGAAAATCAGGCGGTCCCCTTTTTTAAGATCCAGCATCTTTTCAATATCATGATACGCGACAGGGTCCAGATAGCGCAGAGACAGGTCTTCCAGTTCCTCTTTAACCGCGCGGATACCAAGCCTGTGGGCCAGCGGCGCATAGACCTCCATGGTTTCCAGGGCTTTGTCCCGGCGTTTCTGCTCCGGCATCACTTCAATCGTGCGCATATTGTGCAGGCGGTCCGCCAGCTTGATGATGATGACCCGCACGTCCTGTGCCATGGCCAGAAGCATCTTGCGCACGTTTTCGGCCTGCTGCTCCTCGCGGGAGGTATAGCTGATTTTTCCAAGCTTTGTCACGCCGTTGACCAACAGCGAAACGTCGGAACCAAACTGCTTTTCAATGCTTTCCAGCGACGTATTGGTATCTTCCACTACATCATGCAGAAGCGCCGCCACAATACAGTCGCTGTCCATCCCCAAATCCGCCAGAATGATCGAAACTGCTATCGGATGGGAAATATATGGTTCGCCGGAAACGCGGCACTGCCCCTTGTGAGCCGCGTTTGCCAGCTCATAGGCCGCCATGATCTTTTCGCGGTCATAAATTTTGCCGCTTTTTTCAATGGCGTCCATCAATTCATCTATTACGTAATATTTCATCTTGCCCCTCCATCACGAGCGATTGCCCGCGACCTGCAACCCCCTCAGGCCCGCCTTCGCAACAAAACTGTTATCTCAGAGTCTGTAAAATTTTGGAACTCGCAATATCGACTTTGGCGGGATTTGCCACTACGGAAACACACTTGCCCGAACCGCTTGGTTTGCGCGTAATGAGCTTCATTTCATCCAGCACATCAATGGCAATCTTTAATTTGCACAGGCAGGAGATGTTGCCGCACAATTTTGCGTAGATCACCTCATCCGGCGCGCTCAGGTTACCCTTTGCGCGCAGATAGCGATACACAACGGCAATATCGTCCCTGCTCGGAACCGACTGCTCCCGGTCGGGCGCGTCGATTCTCTCACGGCGCATCAGCCGCTGGTAGATCTGTTCGGAGTGATGAATCTTATTGTAATCAATATTGGAAAGATGAATATCCTTGACCTTCACAGACAGCCTCTGTTCTCCATTCCATTCCCCGACATCAACGGTAACCGCAAGATCAACCTTTTCGCCGATACTGTACGGGAAATCCTGCGCCGCAACGCCAAAGCAAACCGCGTAAAAAACGGTATCCTCGCCGCACAGGCGCAGCCGTACATGCTTTCCGTCTCCGATCGGGTAAACCCCCTGCAAAATGCAGTTCTCCACTAAAAACACCGGGAGCTCATTCCCCGCGCCAAAAGGCTCCAAGGCACAAAGCGGCTGTATACTTTCGACATTTAAGGAGCGCGGCGAAATCCGGCAGTCTATTGTAAGCGCCTGCTGGGGCATTTCGGGAAAATGCTCTGCCGCCCAGCGATTGATTGCCTGTGTAAATTGCTCCAAATGGCCTGCTTTTACCGTCAGGCCGGCTGCCTGATTGTGCCCCCCGTACCGCTCGAGATGTTCGGAGCATGCGTTGATCGCGTCAATAATAGAAAAGCCCTCTACACTACGCGCGGAACCGCGTACCGTATCATTTTCCGTCGAAAGCACAATACAGGGCTTCCCAAACCGCTCCACCATTCTGGACGCCACGATACCGACAATGCCATGATGCCAGTGTTCCCCGGAAATGACAATCACACGCTGCGTCAGAACCGCAGTATCATTTTCCAGCTGTGCCATAATCTGCGCCACAATTTGATCCTCAACCTGACGGCGCTTTTCATTCAGAGAATTAATCCCGTCCGCCAACTCCTCCAGTTCCTCTCCTGCGCCTACAAACAGCTCTATTGCGTGATCCACACAGTCAAACCGTCCGGCGGAGTTGATTCTTGGGACGATTCCGTACGCAATATTTTCACAGGAAAGCTCCTTGCCCGACATACCGCAAACGTTGAGCAGGGCGGCAAGCCCCTCGTTATCGGTGTTTTGCAAGGTTTGGATTCCTCGTCTGACAATCATCCGGTTTTCCCCCACAAGGGGTACAATATCCGCCACCGTGGCGACTGCCACAAGGTCGCCGTACTGGTCCAGCATCAGACCGCCGTCATCATTTTCCAACGCGCAGACCAGCTTGAAAGCAACGCCGACTCCCGCCAGATACTCGCAGCCGCTTTCGTCATCCAGCCTGTGCGGGTCCACCACCGCAACCGCATCCGGCAGCACTTCACGGGGCTTATGATGATCGGTGATGACAATATCCAATCCGAGAGAAGAAGCATATTCCACTTCGCCGATTGCCGTAATGCCATTGTCCACTGTGATCACAAGGGAAACACCGTCATCGGCAATCAGCTTGAGCGCATTCATGTTCATCCCATAGCCTTCCCGGTCACGCTGCGGGATGTAATAGCAGACATTGATACCGGCGGATTCCAGATAGCTATAGAGCAGTACAGTCGACATAATACCGTCGCAGTCATAGTCGCCATAAACCGCAACCTTTTCGCCGTCGCGGGCCGCCTGCCGAATACGCGACACCGCTTTATCCATATCCTTCAGGCGCATCGGGTCGGAAAACCGGTCATCCTGAGAAAGGAAAGCCTGAATTTGTTCCTTCGTGTCATATCCTCTGCTCACAAGGACCCGGGCAACGATTGGTGAAAGGTTCTGTTCCGCGGCAAGCCGGGCTGCCAGCGCTTCATCGGGCTGCTTTCTATTCCATCGTTTAATCGGCACGCCTATTCCTCCGTTGTTTTATTACATGATTCTTCATTATATCACTTTTTTATGCTTAACACAATATGGCTGACATATGGCCGACGTTCCCTGCAAAGCAAACAAAAAGCCACCCGGAAGGGTGGCTTTCTTGGTCTTTTCTTATTCAGCGGATTCTGTGGAAGGTCCGGCTTCATAAACCACAGGAGATTCTTCTTCCTGAACCGGCGCTTCCTCTTTCTTTTCCTCGAGCAGAGCTCTCATCGAAAGGCTGACACGTTTTTTCTCAATGTCCAGCTCGGTGATCTTGACCTGAACTTCCTGACCAATAGAAAGAACATCCGAAGGCTTATTAATCCGCTCATTCGCAATCTGACTGATATGAATGAGGCCGTCAACACCTGGAATAATCTGGGCAAAAGCGCCGAACGGAGTCATCGAAACGATCTTCACCGTGCAGACTGCACCGACTTCATACTGATTCTTCATGATTTCCCACGGATTGTCTTCGGTTTTCTTGTAGCCCAGAGAGATCTTCTTGTTTTCAGCATCGATGTCTTTAATATAAACCTCAACCGTGTCGCCTACTTTGACGACTTCGGACGGATGTTTGATTCTGTTCCAGCTCAGCTCGGAAATGTGCACCATACCGTCAACGCCACCAAGGTTGACGAATGCACCGTAGCTTGTGAGGGACTTGACGGTTCCTGTATATTTCTTGCCGACCTCGGCATCTTTCCAGAACTGATCCTCAAGCTCTTTTTTCTGCTCGCGCAGGACGGCACGAATAGAACCGACCGCACGTTTGCGCTGACGGTTGACTTCCAGAATCTTGAACTGCACCTTCTGTTTGAGCAGATCCTCAAGGCTGTCGTTTCTGGACATCGTAGCCTGGGAAGCGGGGATGAATACCTTTACCCCGTTGGTCAGAGCCAGAACGCCGCCCTTAATGACTTCCACGACAACGCCTTCCAGAATCTCCTCGGTATCGGCGGCGCCCATCACCTTTTCAAAGCCCGCGATCTGGTCAAGGCGCTTCTTGGAGAGCATAACAGTACCCTCCACATCGTTGACGCGGACAACCAGCAGCTCCAGCTCATCGCCGATCTTGGCAAGATCTTCTGTTTTCGCGTTGGGGTCATCTGTGAGTTCGTTCAGCGGAACATAACCCGCATGTTTTGTTCCAATATCAACAGAAATTTCGTTCGGGGCGATTCCCGTGACGACACCGGTTACTTTCTCCTTGTTATATATTGTTTTGAAGGATTGATTCAGCATCTCCTCAAAAGAAAGTTCGTCCTGATCTTTTAAAATCTCACTCATTGTTTTATGTACCTCCTTAATTATGCAAGCCGGCGTTGACGCACCAGCTGTAACACCAATTTTATTATAACCGCTCCAATCCACCTCATGCAATTCCCCTGCATTTTCCACAAAAAAGGTGTCACAATACGCCCTGCAAATCTGAACAAGCTTTGCCGTGTTGGAGCTGTGCCGCCCGCCTACAACAATCATCGCGTCGTTTTCGGCAGCAAGTTTTCTTGCTTCGGACTGACGTTTTTCAGTAGCAATACATATTGTATCAAATATTTTTAGCTTTGTACACACCTTTTTTAGTTTTTCTACACATTTTTGCCACTCCGACTGGGAAAAAGTTGTTTGTGACACCAAAACAACCTCTGAATTTCCATATTTTTCAATCTCATTCAGCAGTTGCTCCAGCTCGGTCACAGAACCGAACGTCAAAAAGCGCCCGCGGCAATATCCCGCGATGCCCTCCACTTCCGGATGATGCAAATCGCCCGCAATCAGAAGCAGTGTTTCGGGCGGTACGTTCGCCACAATCCGATGAATTTTTTCCACAAACGGGCAGGTTGCGTCGATGACTTTGCACCCGCAGGCTTTCAATTCCTCATAAACGAATAAAGCCACGCCGTGGGAGCGGATAATGACCGTGCGTCCGCAGCTCTCATTCGGATGCTGAATGGGCTCTATGCCGGTATGAGAGAGCTGCTCCACAATCTGTGTATTATGAATCAGTTCCCCCAGCGTGCAGGTAGGCTCCCCTAGCCGCGCCTGTTCCAGCGCTTTGTCCACCGCGCGCTGCACGCCGAAACAGAACCCGGCTGTTTTGGCAACTGTAATCACTGTTTTCCCTCCAGAAGGCCGATGATCCGATCCATGATCAGCCGGCTTGCCGCTTTGATTTCAGCGGTCGACTGTGTGCCCGGCGTAAAGTTTAATTCTTCGCCGCGAATCAATTTTCCGTAACGCACGGTAACCTTTGTGCGAAAGCCCAGCTTCTCGCCGTAACACACGGCACATGGAAGCAGATCCGCCCCTGTCTGCATGGCAATCAGCGCCGCACCAGATTTAGGCCTCTGCGGAGCTCCGGTAAGCGACCTCGTCCCCTCCGGAAACATGCCCAGCACCTTTCCGCCGCGGATCAGGTCGACTGCCCAGTCAATCGCGCCGGTATCGCCTTTTCCGCGCTCCACCGGAAACGCGCCCAGGTGCTTAAGCAGCCATCCCAGCAAAGGATTCTGGAAAAGCTCCACTTTTGCCATAAAGCAGACCTGCGCACGGATGCCTGTCACCACAAACAGAGGGTCAAAGTTTGTGCGGTGGTTCGCCACCAAAATATATCCTGTGCCAGGAATGTTCTCTTTGCCCTCAATCTTGACGGAAAACAGAATCCGCAGAAGGATCATGCAAAGGCTCCGTCCGGCTTTATATAACATCGCACAGCCTCTTCTCAACGATTTTCAAAATCTGCTCAATTGATTCCTCCATACGGTTACCCGTCGTATCCGCAAGTATCGCGTCGTCCGCCTGTTTGAGCGGGGCAACCGCACGGTGCGAATCGTTATAGTCCCGCTGCCTGACCTCCGCCAGCAGCGTATCATAGTCCACCTGCTGCCCTTTCTGCGTCAGCTCTTCAAACCGCCGCCGGGCGCGTTCTTCCGCGGAAGCCGTCAGAAAGATTTTTACCTGCGCATGCGGCAGAACCACTGTTCCGATGTCGCGCCCGTCCATGACGACATGATTGTTTTTCGCAAAACTGCGCTGAAGCTCAAACAGGAATTCCCGGACAGCGGGAATCGCACTGACATTGCTGGCAGCCATGGAAATTTCGTTGCGGCGGATATCTGCCGAGACATCCCGGCCATTTAGAAATACACGCTGCTCGCCGTCAATAAAACGAAGTTCAACCTTGATCTGCTTCAGCGCGGGAATGACCACATCAGGATCGGCGGTATCGTCGCCCTGCTCAAAAACAGCGAGCCCGATTGCCCGGTAAAGCGCGCCTGTATCCACATAAAGATAGCCCAGCTTTTGCGCAACCGCGCGTGCAATGGTACTTTTTCCGGCTCCGGCCGGTCCGTCGATGGCAATTGCCGTCATCGCTATAACCTCCAAATGAAAATTGTGGTTTACTGTTCCGGGCACAGGCTCTGAGCGGCCAGAAAAGCGGTTGCAAACGCAATCTGCAGATTGAATCCGCCGGTAAACGCGTCCACGTCAATCACTTCCCCGGCGAAAAACAACCCATTTATCAGCTTTGATTCCATCGTCTTTGGCGAAATTTCTTTCACAGACACCCCGCCCGACGTAATAATCGCTTCCTCAATGGGCCGGAAACGGATCGGTGTCAGCGGCAGCGCTTTGATCAGTGAGACCAGCTTCCTGCGCTGTTCGCGCGTAACCGAATTTACCTTGGTATCCGCCGGAATGCCGGACAGGCGTACCACCACCGGAATCATTTTGCGTGGAAGCAGGGCGTCCAGCGAGTTCGCAAAGTCTTTATTTTTCTGTTCCTCGAAATCCCGCAGGATACGGGCATCCAGCTGATCCGGCTCCAGGGCCGGCTTCATATCGATGCTCATCCGGTAGGTTTGGGGCGGTTCCGTCATATAAGAAGAAGCCGACAGCACCAGCGGCCCCGATATCCCGAAATGCGTAAACAGCATTTCGCCAAGCTCCTGATAGACAACTTTGTTGTTTGCATTCTTTAAAGTGAGCGTCACATTTTTCAAAGACAGCCCCATCATCTCGGCACACCACGGTTCGGCGGTCACCACAGGAACCAGCGACGGCCTCGAGGGTATCACAGAATGGCCCAATTGCGCCGCCAGCCGGTACCCGTCCCCGTTGCTGCCGGTCAGCGGATAGCTGGCGCCGCCGGTTGCAATGACCACGGCGGCGGCATCAAATTTCTGCCGGTCTTCGCATACAACGCCGGTGACTGCGCCGTTTTCACAGCTGACCGCGGCCGCCCGCGTTTTCGGTACGATTTTGACGCCGGACTGTTTTGCAAACGCCGTCAGGGTGTCAACAATCTCCACAGCCTTATCCGAGACCGGAAAAACGCGGCTGCCGCGTTCCGTTTTCAGCGGCACGCCCCGCTCCTCAAAAAACCGCATGGTATCCGCGGGCGCAAACGCATGGATTGCGCTGTATAAGAATCGGGGATTCGTGCGCACATTCTGCAAAAAATCCTCCGGGGTGCAGTTATTGGTCACATTGCAGCGGCCCTTTCCGGTAATCAGCAGTTTCCGGGCAGGCTTTGCGTTTTTGTCCAATACCGTAACGTCCAAACCGCGCTGCGCCGCCAGCCCCGCGCAGAACAGCCCGGCGGCTCCCCCGCCAATGATAACCGCTTTATTGCTCACCGACATCTTCCTCATGTTTTTCATAAACTTCGTATTCGTCCCAAATACGCTCCAGACGCGCATAGGTCTGCGCAATTTCGTCTCTCTTTTTGAGCCCGACCGCGACAATCAGTGCATTGATCAGCGAAAGCGGCGCGACAAGCGAATCTATAAACGAAACCATGTCGCTGCGCGCCATGAGGACATGGTCGGCAACCTCCGCTATGGGAGATTTCATGGAATCGGTGATTGCAATGACCTTCGCGCCGTTCGTCCTTGCGTAATGCGAAGCCTGTACCGTCCGTTTGGAATAACGCGGAAAGCTGATCCCGATAAACACGTCGCCCGGGCCGATGCGCATAATCTGCTCAAACATTTCGCTGCGGCTGGTTGTGTTGATGAGCCGCACGCTCGGAAAGATATGGTTGAAGTAGAAGCTGAGGAACTGTGCCAGTGCGGAGGAGGACCGGACGCCGATAATATAGATATTTTTTGCCTCGCAGATCCCTGCCACGGCGGCTTCAAAATCCCTGCCGCTGGTTTCCTCCAGTGTGCGGCGGATTTTTTCGATATCTTTCCCCAATACCTTGGGCAGGACGTTGGAAGACTCCAGCTGTTCACTTGTGGCATCCATGCGCTGCACCGTGGTCAGCTTGTTCCGAATCAGTTCCTGCAGCGCTTTCTGCAGTTCCGGATACCCTTCATAGCCAACCTCTGAAGCGAAGCGCACCACTGTGGATTCGCTCACCCCAACTGTAGCGCCCAACTTGGATGCGGTCATAAACGCGGCCTTATCAAAATGATTGACAATAAATCCGGCAATCAGCCGCTGTCCTTTCGAAAATTTAGGCATCATCTGCCCGATTACCGTCAGTAAATCACTATTCATTTCCGGAATCCTCTCTTACCCCTATTTCATATCTCATCATATCATATCTTAAATTCCTGCAAAAATCAAGCAAGAAAGCAAAATCAGCAAGTAAAAATGCAGGAACTTCTTCAAATCCCTGCATTTTTATAAAAGTGCCTGAAAAGGCCCTGATTTTAATAAAAGCTCATTTTGACGTGCTTTCCCATCTTTTCCAGATGTTTTTGCAGGTCTTCCATTAAGCGGAGTTTAATAGAGAGATCAATCGGCATGTTGGGATTCTGATGGGCCGGGTTCATCGCCCGGCCTACAAACAGGTTGACATCGGTCGCATCCTCGAACAGCATTTTGGCAATGAGAGAAGCTCCGTCGCGTTTCCCCTCCCAGTCGCAGTTGGCGCTTGGAGACGAGGCGTACCGCTTGGCAAGTTCCACCACGCGTCCCATAGTAAGCACTCCTTCGGTGCAGAGGTCCACGCCGTCTATGTATCCGATGGGGGGGATGCTCGGGTCGAGATAATCAATTTTGGTTTTTACCGCGGTTTTCAGGAAACGGGCGGCCAGTGTGGAGGTTGTCCCGCCGCAGACGATGGTCTTCCCATCCTTGGAAAAGAAAAGCTCCATCACCTTTTCGTCATCCTCCGGATTGACCGGCGGGCCGATCATCAGATTCACCAGCTGCCGTTCGCGGATGCGCAGCACCCCGACCGTCGTATCGTCCCCAGGCTTACCCATATATAAATCATGGCAGGCACCGCTCACCAGTTTTGCCACCGTTTTTGCCGACATGTCAGGGCGGTAACGCTCCTCCAGATATTCAATTACATTCGGCCTTTCCCAGCCGAAGTTGAGCGACTGGCCGACGCCGGCGTGAATGACGCCGTCGCTCATCAGCAGAAACAGGTCTCCTAGATGAATCTGAAAGCGGGATTCAAAAATTTTTTTGCCGGATATGATTTTTTCATATTTGGGGTAATCGTAATTTTTGCCGTCACGCAGCAGGACAACATCCGGATTGTCATACTGGATGAGATAAACATCCTTGTTGCGGTAGACCTTGATAATCGTAAAGGTGGAATAAGCGACCTGCCGCACCGAACAGACCGGCAGGGTCTGCGCGATGGTCGTAACACATTCCTCAATCGGCATATCGGAATCCATCATCGTAGCGATGATCTGCGCCGTCAGCGTGGAAAGGATGTTTGCTTTGACGCCGCTGCCCAGCCCGTCCGCCAGCACCATCGTAAAGTCGCCTTCCGGCGTCCGGTTTTTTACCATGACCCGGTCCCCACACAGTTCTTCCCCTACCTTATTGAGGCTGACGTAGCCGTTTTCCATAAACAGTCGGTCCATCATTCATCCTCCGAGAGCACCGTGTTCTTGATCTTTGAAAGTGCTATTTTCGTTTCCGCAGTCGTTTCACCGAGCAGGGAAGCAATTTCCTGCACAATCCGCATCTGCTTTTCAATTACCTTGTCGGTGATTTCAATCGTCTGCGCACGGGTTTCCCGATATTTCTCACGGCGCCTCTGCTCGCCCGTAATATCCTTGATGATACCGAACAGCAGGTTATGTTCCCCGTCCAGAACGACTGTCAGTTCAATGTACTTATTGTATTCCGACAAATACAGTTTTTTGTCTATGATATCGTTTCCGGTGTCCAGTACGTTCTGGAAGTCCGTGGGGTCCATCAGGTCAATAATCATCGAGCCCACCATTGTCTGCGCGCTGACATTGAACAGGTGGCAGGCCGGCATATTCATCCGCTGGATGCACAGCTTGTCGTCCAGAACAAAAATCGCGTTCGGGCTGACATTAAACACGTTATCGGAAAAGGATTCTGCCTTCTCCAGCAGGAACGGCAGGCACATGGTAATGTCCGCCTTGCCGTTATACACCGCTTTCGCTTTTTCCCGACAGGTCGGATAGCCGCAGCTGCCGCAGTTGAGCTCGTGCTCCGGCTTTGTTTTTCCCATCTTTGCGAGAATTTCCGTAATTGCGCTTTCGGGGGGCTGCACTTCATGCACAAATTCATTGGGGATGGAGCGCAGCAGCCCGAACCGTGCCTCGGCACTGAAATCCGGTTTCCTGCGTTCATCCGGCTGGGCGTAGCTGTCCACCCGCACATGGCTGCGCAGAAAATTTTCCTGATAGGCTTTGGTAGACGGACCGTTGATGCAGCTGCCGGTACAGGCATTCATCTCGACAAAATAGCCTTTGAGCCCGCCGCGCTGAATCTCCTCAATCGCAAGGATACAGTTTTCCACCCCGTCCACCGCGAGATAGTTCCAGCCGGTATTCTCGGTGTGCATACATTTGATGATACCGCCGACGCGCGGGAAAAAGCGGGACGCGCGCCCCTCCTGTTCCGCAACAGCTTCCCGTTCCGGAACAATTCCGCGCTGCTTAAACCATTGTTCCAGCTCGTCAAACGTCAGCACACAGTCCACATAGCCGGGGACTTTTTCCATCTCTTTCTTTTTGGAGATGCATGGCCCGATAAATACGACATAAGCGTCCGGATAGTCTTGCTTGATCAGCCGGGCGCTCGCCATCATCGGCGAGAGGACCGGCGCGATAAACGGGATTGCCGCGGGGTAATATTTCTGGATCAGCGTGACAACCGTACTGCAGCAGGACGAGATGATGACCTCCTGACTGTTTTCCCGGATCATCCGCTCATACTCGCTTTTGACAATATAAGCGCCCTCTGCGGTTTCGCGTACGGCGAAAAAGCCCAGCTCTTTCAGGCAGGCTTCCATCTTTTCAATACCGGAAACGGGGAACTCGCTGATGAAGGATGGGGCCAAAGTCGCAATGACCCGGCGCCCGCTGCCGATCGCGCCGATCACTTCGGTCAGATCGTTGCGCACCTTCTTCGCATTCTGAGGACAGGCCACGACACACCGTCCGCAGAGAATGCATTCCTCGTTAATAATTTTCGCCTGGTTATCCGCAAAGCGGATGGACTTGACCGGACAGGCACGGATACATTTATGGCAATTCTTACAGTTGGCTTTTTTTAAGGATAAAACGTCCGTCATAAGTTTACCGCAGCTCCTTCAGAACCATCTTATTGAACACATCTTCCGCATTGTCCCGGCTGAGGCCGGTTACAAGCTGGCCGTCGATTTTGGCGGACACACCGTTTTGGCAGTATCCCAAACAGAACGAAGCATTCAGGCTGACCTTGTCTTCCAGATGATTTTGCGCAATTAAATCTTTAAATGCTTTGATGACATCGTAGGAGCCTTTGAGATGGCAGGAGCTCCCAATGCAGATATAGATTTCCATAGCGTTTCCCCCGTTCAGTCATTTCGATGGGAGTTCTGTACAAACTGTCCAAAATATCAGAATGCTCCATCACACTATTAACAGGATACTACAAAATTTTTGTTTTTTCAATGCGCCAGGTTATGTTCCAGAAACAGACGGGATCTATCTATTTGGGTCTGATTCTTATTTTATCATATTGTTAATATTTTGACAACCAGAAATCTGTTCCTTTCGCCGCCGATTTCCACGGTTACCTTGCTGTATCAGCTCATTTTAAGAGACTGCGCCTTTCCTGATAGTCAGGCATTGCTTTTGCCATCGCCGCATGGAATCCTTTTTGATGGTTGGGATACAGGAAGTGCATATATTCATGCATCACCACATATTCTACCGCTGCCAGCGGCTTTTCAAAAAGCTGCTGATTCAGCGTAATGCGATGTTTTGCCGGGTAGCATACACCCCATCGGGATTTCATCCAGCGTACGCGCAGTTCCGGCTTTTCTCCGATTTTTGCAGCAAACATCGGATAAATCCGGTCGCTGATCATTGTAAACAGCGCTAGGCATTCCTGGTTGGAGTGCGTATCCTTAGGAATCGTTGTCCGGCCGCGCAGCCGTTCCCGCGCAGCTGCAAGCCAGTTTGCTTTCGATTCCACAAACCGGTCGATTTCCGAAACCGGGACCCGCTTCGGAGCGGATACCCACACAGTTCCGTCCGGATACACCCGCATATTCAGGTTTTTCACCTTTTTATAAGTTAACTGGTAGCTGATATTCCCAGTTGTCCGCGTCATATGAACCGCCCCCAATGCCGCTTTTTATCATAACAGCCCGGCGAAGGGATGTCCAGACGCTGTCAAGAAAGTATTTCATGCGTTTTTTCAATCCTTGGTGACTTTGGCCGGGCGGTATGTTATGATAAAAGAAAAAAGGAGGGATTCCTATGGCTTTCAGCGGTATATTTATGCTTGGTATTGTAATATTAATTGCTGTCATAGTAGTGGGCGCTGTGCTGTTTATCAGTAAAAAATAATGTAAATCACTTCAGGCGTGCCTTTGTATGCAGGCCGGTTTGATTTTTGATCATTCAATTGGGGGGATCATCTTGGAACTTTCCTTGCAGCATGAAAATCATCGCATCTATGCCATCGATCAAGGTGGGCGGGTCATTGCGGAGATCACCTTCCCGGCTGTCTCTGACAAAACGGTTGACATCGACCACACCTTTGTGGACCCTTCCCTGCGCGGGCAGGGCGTCGCGGATTCCCTGATGCGTGCCGCTGTCGCGGATATCCAGGTAAAGGGAATGAAAACAAGGACATCCTGCCCATACGCCGAGAATTGGTTTTTAAAACACGAAGAATTCTCTGACATGCTGGATAAGTGATCCGGCTATCTTCGTCTATCGGCAGACCGTATTTTTGAACAAACCGATGGATCCAGCATATGGTATTATGAGGTGAAATTTTATGTCACAGCTGAAATGTCTTTCCGGAGAAAAGATAGCCTATCTTGCTGCGACTGCCGCCGTTGCAATATCAGAAGGGCTGGATACAGACGATCTTAATATTTTATGTAACTTTTTCAACGCGGTCGGTGACAGTCTTGGCATCATCGCCTCCCAGCAGGCGGCATGTGCGGCAGACAGCACCCCGGACATCACATTTGGGCGGTAGACAGGTTTTCCCTTAACCAATTGCATAAAGCTGAAGCGCCGGTGCATATTTGCACCGGCGCTTATTTAAAATACAGGGCAAGGGCGTATTTCCCTGTTTCCTGTATTCGGACATTAGAACATCGGCTGTATCTGGCGATGCTGCAATGCCGCTTTTAAAGCCGGCTCCAGCTGATCAAAGTTAGCTACCATAGAGGTCGGCTTTCGCTCCGGATCATCCTGATGCATCGGCACAAAATAGACATTTTTTGCGTTCAGCAGGGTACCTATATTGCGGGCAGAAGCTCCAAGGGCATCGTTTGTGGACACCGCCAAAACCAGAGGGTTTCCGTTGCGCAGTGTCGATTTGGCAGCCATTGTGACCGCAGAATCATTGATCCCGTTTGCCAGCTTTCCCAGTGTGTTTCCGGTACATGGCACGATTACCATCGCATCCAGGAGATTTTGGGGTCCAATGGGTTCCACTTCTTCAATCGTGCTCCAGATTTTTTTCCCGCAGATTTCTTCGATCTGTTTGATCCAGTCAGATGCCTTTCCAAAACGGTTCTCCGATACGCAGGAGATTGATGAGAGAATCGGAGTGATCTCATAGGTGTTTCCTAATTGCTTCAAAACCGATATTACTTGTTCCCAAGTGCAAAAGGAGCCGGTCATCCCGAATCCAATTCTTAATTTTCCCACTATGCATCGCCTCTTTCACGCAAACAATTCTCGACCGTCTCCCAAATAAACTCTCCCGCTGAAATCGGAGACGTTTTCCCGGGCAGTGAAAGCGCCCATATTGTTTTGACACCCAGTTCTCCGGCTGCATCCAGATCGATACCTCCCGGACGGGAAGCCAAATCTATCAACAGCGTTGTGCTGCGAATTAAGCTCAACTCTTCTCTGTTTAAAACTTTAGCCGGCACTGTATTGAACACGATATCCGCATCATGCAGATAACGTTTCAGCTCCCCGAATGGGATCGGTTCACAGCCTTCGGCCTGTATTTGCGCAAGGTCGCCATATTTCCGCGCAGCTACCGCCACGCTTGCGCTCATTCCGTTCAATATGCGCATCAATGATCTTGCGATGCGCCCATGACCGACAATCAGGCAATGCGACCCAAACAGAGCGACCGGCTGTTCCTCCACAGCAATTGCAACAGCCGCTTCCGCGGTAATAGCCGCGTTTTTAACAGCGAGTTCTTCCCGCTCCAGATAATCTGTAATGGAATGTCCATACTTCTTGGCGAGTTTGGCGGCAGCATCCACTTTTCCCGCAAAAATCGCCGTCCCCGGCTTAATTGACTCAAAACAATGCTTCAATGAAAGCTTACGCTTGGAGAATGGAGCGTTTATATTGCTATCGTCAACTGAAAGGGGCAGCGGCAATATCACGACGTCACAGCGGGGAAGCACAGTTTCCAGCGGTTCCTCGCAGATCAGTTCCCGAAGAAGAGTCGGATTTTCCTCCAGCAGCAGCGGATAGACCGTGTTGCCCTCCGCGGCAATCCGGTTGGCAATATGTGCCTGCCGCAAGTCTCCGCCAATTACGGCATATGTTTTATATGGAACCATAATAATAACCCCCATAGGATTTTCTGACATCTTTTCAGATACCATATCCTATGAGGGTCGTTTATTTTGGGTGATTATTCACTGTTTGTCCTGATCAATTACCCTGATTTTATTTTTTTGCATTTTATCCTGTGTGACATCGATGATCTGCGATGCCTGAGGGCGCTGCTTTTGCATCATTTTTCGCTCCAGCCGGTTTCTCCTTCGCATTTTTGCGCGATATTTCCGAAGAACGTACAGCCTGAGAAGAAAAATCCCCAAAAAAGCCAACAGCAGGATGCCGGCACAGACAGCCACAACAATCATCCAAATTCGCCCGGAATCCTTTTTCTGGGACGGCGGGTCGGATATTGCTGTCACCTCCACAGGTGTTCCCTGAACCAGAGTTTGTTCGAGCGGGAAAACACCTACTGTGGTATCCATAAACGAATCGGAGCTTGCCGGCGCCTGCAGCGTAACCTCCTGTCCTGAGGTATTCAGCGCACAGCTTAAATCCTGAAGGCTGACCGCATCGGGCAGCAGTACGCGCATTTGCGCCTTAGGCAAGTAGGCGGCCTGCTGTGTATCAATGCGGGAGGTCACAAAATCCGGCGGAACCGCCACCCGTTTAAAATGATCAAATCCATAATCCAGCAATGCGGTGGAATCCTTAAACTCCGCGTCCACCGTTCCGGCGGCTTTCAGCACCACGGAAATCAGCGTAACGCCGTCCCGCTCGGCCAGAGTGACAAGCGTCTTGCCCGCTTCTTCCGTCCACCCGGTCTTTCCGGCAAACGCGCCCGGGTAGGTGTCGTTCAGGCAAAACATGTACTGCTGGTTATTGAGCATCCGGGTATCCTTTTGTTTATTGGTAGGCGGGATCTCATAATGCTGGGTACCCGCCAGGCTCCGGAATTCCGGATGGGTCAGTCCCTCTTTTGCAAACAGCGCCAGATCATAGGCGCTGGTATAGTGATTGTCATCCGGCAGCCCGTTGGCATTGGTGAAATGCGTATCATTCGCGCCAAGCTGCGCCGCCCGCTCATTCATCTGTTTCGCAAAATTTGCGATCGTGCCGGCGAGATGAATCGCAATGGCATTCGCCGCGTCGTTGGCCGATTCCACCATCATCGCATATTCCAGCTGTTCAAACGTCAGCTGTTCTCCCTGCGTCAGGGCAATGTGCGTGGTGTTGCGCGGAACGGTCTCGACACATTCGTCATTAATCGTAACAATGTCCGACGACTTGCCACGCTCCATGGCAAGCAGCAGGGTCAGCAGCTTGGTCGTTGACGCCGGATATTTTCTCGCGTGCATTTGTTTTCCATAAATCACCTGCCCGGTATCCGCGTCCATCAGCACTGCGGCTTCAGAGTAAAGGCTCGGGGGAACCGGTACTTCAGCCGCCGATATGTAATTGGGGTATATGGAAAAAGCAATCAAAGACGCCAGTATACAGGCTAATTTTTTCAGCATATTTCTAAGTCCTCTATCGAAAAGTAAAAAATATCAAAAAACAATCGATATTATTATATACCATAAAGCCGTCTAAATTTGTGAAAAAAGTGTAAAATAAGACACAAAAAGGGGACCCTTACGGGTTCCCTTCTTTTTCCGCCGATTCATGCTCATGAGCCTGCTGATTTGTGATATGTTCGTGATAGGCTGCCAAAATACTCTCCTCCATCATATGGCGCGCCCCGGTGGTAATCGGATGGGCAATATCGCGGAAAATTCCATTTTCGTCCCTTCTGCTGGGCATCGCAACAAACAGGCGCTCCGGCCCCTCAATTACCTTGATATCATGCACGGCGAACTCTCCGTCGATGGTCAGTGAAACTAACGCGCGCAGCCGTGTGTCCTGATAGGTACGTCGAATTTTAATATCGGTGATGGTCATGCTGCATTTCCTCCTAAATGTTTGTCAATGATAGTATTTGGCAGGCCGGGGAAAGTTATGCAGCAGCTGCTTGTCCACTTGAATTTTTCACAAAAACACCCTATACTGGATAAGATAAAGCATGATAACCAATGATCACTATTGAAAACTGGCGGCTTGTACAGAAATCTTTTAGGCTGGCGGTTGTTTCTGCTATGTTTTCGCATCGGTCTGGCCCACGCCGGAAACGGTGCGCATACAAACTTTTCCATTTACCTGTTTTGGGGGAAAGTATAGGTGAATTCTACGTGCCGTGCAGGACGGCGGAATGGAGCTTGCAATGTTCGACGGAAAACTGTTGGAAAACGCAAAACATATTCATTTTATCGGGGTCGGCGGGTCAGGAATGTATCCGCTCGTCCAGATTTTACACAGCAAAGGCTACCGCATTTCCGGGAGCGATAACAATGAAACCGACACCCTTGCGCTTGAACGGGAGATGGGTGTGGAAGTATTTCTGGGGCAGCGCGCCGAAAATATCGGCGGCGCCGATTTGATCGTTTACACCGCTGCGATTATGAGCGACAATCCCGAGCTTCGCGCCGCAAAGGGCAGCGGCGTCCCCACGATTGAACGCGCGGAGCTGCTGGGTTATCTGACCTCGCGGTATCAAAACTGCATCTGTGTCTGCGGCACCCACGGCAAGACCACCACGACTTCCATGATCACGCAGGTTTTGGTCGGCGCCGGGCTGGACCCGACTGCGGTCATCGGCGGAAAGCTCCCGCTGATTCACGGAAGCGGCTGTGTAGGTAAAAGTGACATCATGGTCTGCGAAGCCTGCGAGTTCAACGATCACTTTTTGCAGCTTTTCCCCGATATTGCCGTCATTTTGAATGTCGATGCCGACCATCTCGACTATTTTGGAACGATCGAGAATGTCATCCGTTCCTTTCACCGATTTGCGTCCCTGGCGCAGAAAGCGGTTTTCTATAACGGCGACGACGCGAATACCGTTAAGGCAATGGAGGGCATATCCGGCAAAGAGCTGCTGACGTTTGGCTGGTCGGATCATTGCGACTACTACCCCGCCGAAATTGTGCATGAAGGCGCGGAGTCCTCTTTTGACCTGTATTCCGGCAAAAATAGACTGGGGCGTTTTACCATCCATGTTCCCGGACGGCATAACATTCTCAACGCGGTCGCAGCCATTGCCGCCGCCCTTTACGTTGGAACCCCTGTCGAAGCAATGAAAGAGCAGCTCGCCGGATTCCGCGGCGCGGCACGCAGGTTTGAAATTCTGGGAAAGGTACGCGGCATCACGATCGCGGACGACTACGCCCACCATCCCGCAGAAATTGCCGTTACGCTGAAAGCCGCCAAGGAGCTGCATTTCAATCAGGTCTGGGCGGTATTCCAGCCGTTTACCTATTCCCGTACAAAGCTTCTGATGGATGATTTCGCAAAGGCGCTGTCGCTGGCCGACAAAGTCGTGATGTCTGAAATTATGGGGAGCCGGGAGAAAAATACGGACGGTATTTATACCAGCCAGCTTGCCGAAAAAATCCCCGGTTCGGTCTGGTTCCCTGAATTTGAAGAAATTACCGATTATGTCACGACGAACGCCCAGCCCGGAGACCTGGTTATTACACTGGGCTGCGGCGACGTCAACAAATGTGCCAAAATGATGCTGAAAAGATAGAAACAAGGATAAGCCGCCGGTGTCGCGGCAAAAACAGAAGAACCACTCCGGTTATCGGGGTGGTTCTTCTGTTTTTGGCTGATAGTCAAAACGGCGCCGTGCGGCATATCCTGCATGTAAGGAGGTGTTTGGCAATGCCAGTTCAAAGCGTAATCGTAAGGAACAATACGCTGAAAGATACGATGTATTATCGGGAAACGGCGGTTTTAAGCTATAAAATCAATTATCCGCTGTTTATTTCACCGGTATTTCAGGGAACCGCGCTCAGAATCAGTTTATTTTATCAGGCTAACGCGCTCGCGTTTGAGCATTACTGCAGGACCAGGCTTTATCGGATGGCCGTAGAACAATACAGGGAATCCATGGAGCATGATTACCCAGTCAGGGAATTTCAGGCGGAGCAGGACTATACCGTCACCTACCGGCAGAATTGCGCACTCAGCCTTTACTATGACCGGTACGAATATACCGGAGGGGCACACGGCAATACGGTAAGGAGCTCGGATACCTGGAATCTGCAAAGCGGACGCAGGCTTTCGCTTTCACAGCTGTTCCCCGGAAACGCCAACTATCGAACATATCTGATCAAAACTATTCAAAAACAAATCGCTGACCAGATTAAAGCCGGTGACAATCCATATTTCGAGGATTATGAGGAAAACGTATCCAATAGTTTTGACGAAAGCAACTTTTATCTGAAACCGGAGGGATTGGTGATTTACTTCCAGCTTTATGAAATCGCCCCTTATGTCGCCGGAATCCGCGAATTTGTGATCCCGTATTCGCCGAGAGGGCCTCGTCGCCCGGTGTGCGGCAGGGCTCAATAAACAGGCTGAGTCCCTCAAGAAGCTTTCCCATGGAAACCAAACAAGAAAGCCATGCAAAATCCCCCTTGCCCGCGTCGCGGGCGAGGGGATTTTTGTTGGAAACCGGACCACAAAATTTTAAAAGCGGCCGTATCTCAGTAAAAGATCGGAATCAGCATTCATAAGAATAGAAGGGAATCTGGAATCAAGGAGGTTGTTCATGAAAAAACTGATTTTTGTTTTTCTTGCCTCCATTCTGCTGGCGGGCTGCGCGGTGAAAGAGGAATGCACGGCTTTTGCCAAAATACTGCAAAGATCCGATCATCGTTCTGAAAAAGCGGAACAGGCTCTATTACCTTCTGCGGGGCTTACGCCCCGGGAGATTATCGAACTATTTCTGGATTTACAGTATCAGGCATACACCAGCCTGAAAAATGCCGATTACAGCCGCCTGATGGATATGGGCCAAATTCAGAACCGCAATGAAGCGGCATGGCTGGATACGCTGATCCTGCGCAGAAAACTGATCGCCGAAAATCGGTTCTGCTATGTGGAAACCCGCCATTTTCCATATACCATTCACTTCGACCGGGACGCAAATGACGAACGTATGGAGTTCTGGGAAAAAGAAGAATTCGCGGACAGCACGGAAACGATCAT
The DNA here is from genome assembly GCF_900186535.1 of Marasmitruncus massiliensis. Classification (GTDB taxonomy): domain Bacteria; phylum Bacillota; class Clostridia; order Oscillospirales; family Ruminococcaceae; genus Anaerotruncus; species Anaerotruncus massiliensis_A. Next base: position 607,223 of record NZ_FYDE01000004.1, on the reverse strand, counting down.
CCATTTTACAATCACAGGTGAGAAAGGGCGCGCCTACCCGCCTTTTTTCGCAGTAAACGCCCAGCACACGATGAAGCTCAAGCAGATAAGCGGCGGATGGGTCATTACTTTCCACTACTACCCGGGATCGGAACGCAAATTCGGCCGGGATTCCCTGCTTGAACCGCCATCAAAACAGGACCTGCTGAAAAGCCTGCAAAACGAGTTTCGCAAAGAGACAGTTCGATATGACGTTCAGCAAACAGACCGGCCGCCCGGTTCCATCCCCTATAACAGCAGACAGGCCGTTCGTTATGCAAAAGCTTACACGGAAACGCCGAACCCCGCCTTTTACCGGATCAGCGACTGGATGGGGAACTGTTCCAACTTTACATCGCAGTGCATCTGGTATGGCTTCAGCGGAGGGGAGCAGGACGCGGTTGAACGGCGGGACGAAATGACCGGGGAATGGTTCGCGGGATCAGGGGGCGGGTCACCCGCATGGGAAAATGTGGCGCATTTCTGGGGGTATGCGTCGGAAGAGATGGAATACGGGCTTAAAGGCGATGTTGTGGACACGATTTTACAGTTAAAGCCCGGCGGTCTGATTCAGGTATGCGCAAGTGGTTACGAGGGTTCCGGAGAGGAGGGATATAATCACAGCCTGCTGCTTGTTGACCAGCCTACCCTGATGCTTGCGCAGAATACGCCCGACTGCTTTGTCTATTACTCCGACCTTGCAAATGTAGAGATGCGTTTTTTGAATCCAAAGTATCTGACAGAATGATAAAAACGGGCGGAAGCATTTCCGCCCGTTTTTCGAAAGAACCTGTTTTCAGTAAATCTCATTGGCGCTGAGAATTTTCACGCCCTTTTCCTGAAGCGTCCGGATGGCTGCGTCATTATCCTCCACGCGAAGAATCACAAAAGCGGTTTTTTCCGCCTTGCTGACGAAAGCGTACATATACTCCACCGCAATATTCGCGTCCCTGAGCACCTCCAGCGCGGCGGCAAGCCCGCCGGGGCGGTCCTCAACACCCACGCCGATCACATCGGTCTGCGAAACGGTGAACCCCTGTTCTTTCAGCGCCGATTCCGCGCGCGAAGGATGGTTGACAATCAGGCGCAGAATACCGAAATTCGTGGTATCTGCGATAGAAAGCGCACGGATGTCGATATCTTTTTTATAAAGTGCGTCGGTAATCTCCGCAAGCCTGCCCGGCTGGTTTTCCACAAAAACGGATAACTGCTTAATGATCATTGCTCAACACCCATTCTGCCGATATCCGGCTTTTATTTGCCACTTTATGGTTTTATTATATCATTCCAGGCAGCGTTTGTCGATAACGCGTTTTGCTTTTCCTTCGCTGCGCGCGATCGTTTTCGGGGAAACAAGATGCACCACGGCGGCGATTCCAAGCGTGGATTCGAGCGCGCCGCGGATTTCCTTTTCGCGCTTTTCGATCAGGCGTACCGCGTCGAAGGTCATATGCTCATCCATTTCCACCTGCACCTCAAGCGTATCCAGTGCGCCCACGCGATCCACAATCAGCTGGTAGTTGGGCGTGGTGCCGCTGAACTGGAGCAGAACGCTTTCCACCTGCGACGGGAACACATTGACGCCGCGGATAATCAGCATGTCGTCGGTCCGGCCGGCCGGTTTTGTCATCTTGATGAACGTGCGCCCGCAGGAGCAGGGCTTGCGGGTGAGCATCGCGATATCGCGGGTGCGGTAGCGGATGAGCGGCAGCGCTTCCTTGGTGATGCAGGTAAAGACCAGTTCGCCCATGACGCCTTCCGGGAGCACCTCGCCGGTATCCGGGTCGATGATCTCCGCGATAAAATGGTCTTCATTGATATGCATGCCGGACTGTTCCGGACATTCATAGGAAACGCCCGGGCCCATGATTTCCGAAAGGCCGTAAATGTCATAGGCTTTGATCGCCAGCATCCGCTCGATTTCCTGACGCATATGCTCCGTCCACGGCTCAGCGCCGAAAACGCCCGCGCGCAGTTTCAGGGTTTTTGGGTCGATACCCATTTCGCGCACCGTCTCCCCCATGTAAAGCGCATAGGACGGGGTGCAGCAGAGGATGTCCGAACCAAAATCCTGCATAATCTGAATCTGGCGTTTGGTGTTGCCGGTGGAAACCGGGATAACCGACGCGCCCAGCGCGGTTGCGCCCTGATGCAGGCCCAATCCGCCTGTAAACAGGCCGTAGCCATAAGAAATATGTACAAAGTCGTTTTTCGAACCGCCCGCGGCCACCAACGCGCGCGCGGTAATCTCCGCCCAGACGTCGAGATCGTTCTGGGTGTAACCGACAACCGTCTGCTTTCCGGTCGTGCCGGAGGACGCGTGGATACGCACCACCTGGTCCTGCGGCACCGCAAACAGGCCGTACGGATAGTTGTCCCTCAAATCCTGCTTATAGGTAAAAGGAAGCTTGCTCAAATCGTCCACCGACCGGATATCCTCCGGTTTCAGCCCCAGCTTGTCAAACCGATCGCGATAAAACGGAACATTTTCATAGACATGTCGCACCGTTTTGATCAAACGGTAGGACTGGAGCGCGCGAAGTTCCCCGAGCGGGGCGCATTCAATGGGATCGCGGTACTGCGGCACAATGATCACTCCTGTAAATTTATTTTGAAACTGCGTGGCGTCCAAGCTCGAACGCTTTTCTGTTCAGCTCAAGAAATTTGGCAGGGACGGTCGTTTCAATCGTCTTCTGCCATACTTCGTCTGAAAAATCCAGCATGGCGGACAGCACCCCGATCAGCACCACATTGACCGCCTTTGCGCTGCCGGCCTCATGCGCCAGAGCCAGCGCGTCCAGCGCCATTACCTGAACGCCCTTTTCCCTGATTTTTTCCAGAATAACCGACGGATACTCCATTGCGCCGGTAATGACCGGCATTGGGGAAATCTGCTGGTCATTGACGATCAGCCTGCCGCCTTTTTTGAGGTAGGACAGCCATCTCGCGGCCTCCAGTTTTTCAAAGGAGACAATCGCGTCTGCTTCCCCTTCCGTGATAACCGGGGAATACACCTTGTCGCCGTAGGTGACATAGGTAACGACCGAACCGCCGCGCTGTGCCATTCCGTGCACTTCCGATACTTTGACGTCAAAGCCCTGCGCCATCAGCACATTTCCCATCAGCCTGGAAGCCAGCAGGGAGCCCTGACCGCCCACACCTACAATCATAATCTTTTTCACGCTCATTTTGCCGCCTCCTCAGCGGATTGGATTGCTCCGAAACCGCACATCTTTTTGCACAGGTCACAGCCCACGCACAGCGTATCGTCGATCACGATTCTGCCGCCGACGATGCTGATCGCGGGACAGCCGATCTTCATGCACATTTTACAGCTTTTGCATTTTTCCTGATTAACTGCCAGCGCGGGCTTGTGCTTGACGCACTTTAAGAGTGCGCAGGGACGCCTTGTAATGATGACCGAAGGCTCATCCGCTTCGAGTTCCTCCCGGATAACCGCTTCCAGTTCTTTCAGCTCGTTGGGGTCGACCACGCGCACACGTCTGACGCCCGCCGCCTCGCAGATTTTTTCAATGGAAACCTGCGGTGTAGGCTGATTTTTCAGCGTCAGCCCGGTGGTGGGGTTCTGCTGGTGGCCGGTCATGCCGGTGATGGAATTGTCCAGCACAATCACCGTGGAATTGCCGCGGTTATAGGTAATATCAATCAGTCCGGTAATACCGGAATGCATAAAGGTCGAGTCTCCGATGACCGCAACCGATTTGCGGGCGGAATCACCGCCGCGCGCGAGATTGAACCCATGCAGGCCCGATACCGACGCACCCATGCAGATGGTGGTGTCCACCGCGTTCAGCGGCGGAAGGGCGCCGAGCGTATAGCAGCCGATATCGCCGCTTACCATGACTTTCAGCTTGTTCAGCGTATAGAACAGGCCGCGGTGGGGACAGCCCGGGCAGAGGACAGGCGGGCGCACCGGAATTGTTTCACCGAACCCGAAGGATTCCGGCACAGGCTGACCCAGAGCCGCCGCAACCTTCCGCTGGGAAAGCTCGCCGAGCAGGCCGAACAAGGACTTCCCTTCCGTCTGGATGCCATTCGCCTTGCAATGTGTTTCAATGACGGGGTCAAGCTCCTCCACAACGTAGAGTGTATCTACCTGCGAAGCAAACTGGCGGATCAAATCCACCGGCAAGGGATTCACCATGCCGAGCTTGAGGACGCTCGCCTGCGGGAACGCTTCTTTGACATACTGATAGCAGATGCCCGCGGTGACAAACCCAATCTTTTTGTCGCCGTATTCGATGCGGTTCAGCCCCGTTGTTTCCGCAAGGGCCGCCAGCCTGCGCATACGCTCTTCAACCACCACATGGCGGCCGATCGCGTTGCCGGGCATCATCACATATTTTTTGGGGTCCTTCACATACGGCCTGACAGGAACTTCCGCCCGTTCGCCGGTCTCCACAATACTCTGGGAATGTGCCACGCGGGTACAGGTGCGCAGGATGACCGGCGTATCGTATTCTTCCGAAAGGTCATAGGCCGCCTTCACAAAATCAATGCATTCCTGAGAATCCGCCGGTTCCAGCATCGGCAGCTTTGACGCCACGGCGTAGTGACGGGAATCCTGCTCGTTCTGGGAGCTGTGCATTCCCTGGTCGTCCGCAACGCAGAGAATGAAACCGCCGCCCACTCCCGTATAGGAAGCTGTAAACAGCGGGTCGGCCGCCACGTTAAGCCCCACATGCTTCATCGCGCAGAACGAGCGCGCGCCGCCGATCGAGGCGCCGAGCGCCACTTCGCAGGCAACCTTTTCATTCGGCGCCCATTCGGCATAAATCTCGTTATAAAGACTCACATATTCGGTAATTTCGGTGGAGGGGGTTCCCGGATAACTGGAAACTACCCTGCATCCGGCCTCAAAAAGGCCTCTGGCAACCGCCTGATTGCCCAACATCAACTGTTTCAATGTATCCTGCTCCTTACCATCATTTTGATTCGTTTTCTCTCAGGTCGACAACACGTTTGGCTTTTCCGGCAAACCGCTCGATGGATTTCGGCTCCACCAGCGTCACCCTGGCGTCAATTCCAAGCACGGTGCGCAGTCTGGAACGGATGACACAGGTCAGCTTTTCCAGATCCGAATAACGCTCCAGCAGGGAAGCGTCCACAAGTTCCACTTTCACTTCAAGCGTATCCGTATACCCTTCATGCCGCACATACAGCATGTAATGTGGGCTGATCTGTTCCATAGGCATCAGCACGCTTTCGATCTGGGATGGGAACACATTCACACCCTTGATTTTCAGCATGTCGTCGCTGCGCCCCTTGACTTTATCCATCCGCGCCGCCGTCCGCCCGCAGGCACATGGGGTTTTCACAATGCGGGTTAAGTCCCGTGTGCGGTAGCGCAGCAGCGGGAACGCCTCCTTCGTCATGGTGGTGACAATCAGTTCCCCTGTTTCGCCCTCGTTTTTCGGGGCAAGCGTACCGGGGTCGACGATTTCCGCAAAAAAGTGGTCTTCCGCGATATGTAGCCCACACCGTTGTTCGCATTCGCCGGAGACACCCGGCCCCATCAGTTCGGACATACCATAGTTGTCGGTCGCGAAGAGGCCCAGGCGATGTTCAATCTTCGCGCGCATTTCCGTGGTACAGCCCTCCGAGCCGAACAAGCCGATACGCAGCTTAAAATCGGAAAGATCGTAACCCATTTCGTGCGCCAGTTCCCCAAGATAAAGCGCATACGTGGGCGTTGCGATCAGGGTAGTCGTGCCGAAATCCTTCATCAGCATGATCTGTTTTTCGCTGTTCCCGCTGGAGGATGGCACGACCGTCGCGCCGATGCGTTCCAGCCCGTAGTGCAGGCCAAGCGCGCCGGTAAACAGCCCGTACCCGAAGCATATCTGCGCGATGTCTTCGTCCGTGACTCCGGCCGCCGCGATAATCCGCGCCATAAGCTCCGACCACATGCCAAGGTCATTTTTGGTATAGCCCACCACGGTCGGTTTTCCGGTGGTCCCGGAAGACGCGTGGAGACGCACGACCTGTTTTTGCGGAACGGCAAACAGCCCGAACGGATAATGGTCGCGCAGGTCGGCCTTGGTGGTCGGCGGGATATACTGGATATCGGAAAGCGCCCGGAATTTATCCGGGTCCAGGCCGGCCGCGTCCAGGCGGTCATGATAAAATTTCACATGATCGTAACAGTATCGCACAACCCTCTTGAGACGTTCCAGTTGGAGAGCCTCCAGCTTTTCCCGCGGCATGGTTTCCATTTCAGGGTTATAGATCACGGTTTTCACTCCATTTCCTTTATGCGCACCGAAACACACAACACTTTAACGCATTTATCTGTTAAATCCATTCTTCTTATCATAACAAAGTCAGCCCCCAAAATCAACCCCTTGGGCAGTTATTCTCAATGATCCGATCTGATTGTTGAAAAAGTCTTACAGCTTTTGTCCGTCATCTGCTTTCCTTTTGCGCTAACCTGTCGATTTATAAATAAAAGGAGTTGATTGGATGGATCTTTCTTCGATTGGTGCTGTCAGCATCGACATGCATCTTGCACAAACGCAGCAGTCGGTATCCGTCGCAATGCTGAAGAAAGCAATGGACACAACGACAGCACAAAGTGAGCAGATGATCGACAGCCTGCGCAACACGATTCCGGCGCCTTTATCCGGACATCTTCTCGATACCTACGCCTGACTGTCCGCCCGCAGGGGCGGCTTTTTTTGTTTTGAAGTATTTTCAGCATCCGCTTTTCAAAACGCTTGTATTTACATAATACCGGCAAACATACGCACCCTAATCTTTCAGGGGCCTGATATGCAGCAAAAACAGGTTGATTTGCTTGATCTCCACGACAAATTCATAGTTTATTAAACAAATTGGCCATTAATTCGTGTAAAATAAAAAAGTTAACAGAAGTATGGTCACTGTCATTTGGAGATTGCTATGTTTGGATATATCAAACCCTGCAAACCGCAAATGCGCGTATGCGAATATGAAACTTATAAAGCGGTATATTGCGGGCTCTGCAAACAGCTGGGGCGCAAATACGGCCCTTTTTCCCGCCTGACTCTCAGCTATGATTTCACCTTCCTTGCTTTGCTCGGCCTTTCCCTGAAGCCGGAAAATACTGCTCAGTTCTGCCGGAAGCGATGTCTGCTCAATCCTCTTCGCAGGCTTCCCTGTCTGAACGACGGGCTGGAACTGAATTTTTCTTCCGGCGTGGCGATGATGATGTTTTACTACAAAGCTCTGGACAACTTTAATGACGGCGGGTTTCGCGACAAGGCGCTGGCTGCGCTCTGCATGCCATTCGCGCGGTTTGCTTACCGGAAAGCTTCGGAACAGTACCCCGCAGCGGCACAGATTATTTATGAAGCCATCAGCAAGCAAAGCCTGATTGAGGAGGAGCAGTGCGACAGTGTCGATCAGGCCTGCGAGCCTACCGCGCTTGTCCTCTCCGGAATCTGCGGGCTGCTTTCCGACGATAAGAGCCAGAAGCGCATTCTGGAACGGTTCGGCTATCTGCTGGGGCGTTATGTGTATCTGGCGGATGCCCTGGACGATCTGGAAGAGGATGCGCGGCAGGGCAGTTACAATGCCTTTCTGCTCAGAGAGCATCTGACCTCGCCTGATGCAAAACAACTGGCTGAAATCCGTGAAAACGCAAAAGGCTCCCTGTTTCTTACCATCGGGGAACTGATTAAAACCTATGAGCTGCTTGAACTGCATACTTATCAGCCAATTCTGGACAATATCATCCACCTTGGTTTGCGCGAAACCGTGGAACGAATCATGATGCCGAAGGAGACTGAACACCAATGACAGATCCATATAAAATCCTAGGGGTCTCTCCCAATGCCAGCGATGAGCAAATCAAGGCCGCATACCGCGAACTTGCAAAAAAGTATCATCCTGACAATTACGCGGGCAATCCCCTCTCGGATTTGGCGGAAGAAAAAATGCAGGAAATCAACCGCGCATATGATGAGATTTCCAAGCAGCGGAAGAATGCGCAGGCAGGCGGTACAGCGTACGGCAACACAGCATCCTATGGTTACGGTTACGGTTCCGGCGGATCGCAATTTGCCGATATCCGCCGCCTGATTAATTCCGGCAGAATCGCCGAGGCCCAGGAACTTCTGGACGGTGTCGCGGCGGCCAACAGGGACGCCGAATGGTATTTTTTGAGAGGCAGTATCCATTATTCCCGCGGCTGGCTGGACGACGCTCTGCAGTGTTTCCAGAAAGCCTGCTCCATGAGCCCGCAGAATGCGGAATATGCCGCAGCCTATAACCAGCTGGTCTGGCAGCGGCAAAGCGGGCGCCCCAGCGGTTACGGCAGTTATCCGCAAGGTGGTGCCAGTCTGGGCGGCTGCAGCTGCTGTGATATCTGCGCGGCGCTGTGGTGCGCGGACTGCTGTATGAACGGCTGTTTCTGATGGAGGCGTTTATATGAAGAAAAGTACACAGGTGGCAATTGGAGGGCTGTCTTCCGCGCTTTGCGTCCTGCTGATGTTTATGACAGGACTGATTCCGTTTTCCACCTATGTGTTTCCCGGGATGGCGGGCATCGTCCTGATTGCGGTTGCCACCGAAATCGGCGGAGCGACCGCGCTGCTGGTATTTGTAGCAACCTCCGTGCTCTCCCTGTTTATTGTGCCTGACCGGGAGTCTGTGCTTTTATTTATCATGCTGCTCGGGTATTATCCTATGATCAAGCCCAAACTGGAGCGCATTCCCAAGCCTTTTGTATATCTTTTGAAGCTGGCGCTTTTCAACGTGGTCATCGTTGCGTTCTACTACGCGACAATCTACCTGCTCGGCATTCCTGACCTGCTGTCCGACTGGGGCTCTCTGGGGAAATATACCTCTTACGTTGCGATCGGCCTGGCAAACTACACGTTTTTCATGTATGATTATCTTTTGAGCAAGGTGCTTTTTATTTATATTCATTGGTTCCGTCCCCGTATTTTGCGGAAAATTCCTTAATTTTACTGAAAGCGGGTGCCTTTGGTTTGGTGCTTCGACAAAAAAGACGTGTGCACATTGTTCCGATTGTACTTTTCTCTGTTCTGCTTGCGGGAATCCTTGCGGCAGCCATCTATTATTTTTACTTCTTTCACAGCACCGCATCCGGCAATCTGATCCAGAAACAGTTTCAGGTCGAAAATCTGGACCCGGACGCGAAGAACGGCAGACTGCCCGGGGTTCCGAAGGATGAAAAGTCACCGGGAGAGGGGATGTTCAGCTACCGTATCAATCCCACCCCCGTATTCCAGTCGAATGGTTCCGGCGGGGATATCAAGGTTCAGAACCCTTCCTTTAATCGTTACCTGATGGTTCTGGAAATCACAGTAGACGGAACAGACGGCACTGTATATCGATCCCAATATATTGCCCCGAACCAGTACATCAGCTCCATTGACCTGCAAAAGCAGCTTCCCTCCGGTGAATACAGGGCAACCGCTTATTTGAACGCGGTGGATGCCGGTACACTTGATCTGGTTGATACACTGACGTGTCCGCTTGAAATAACGGTCAAATAGTCAACAAGGCTCTGCGCTTTGCGCAGAGCCTTGTTTTAATGTTTATTGATGAAAAATAAACCGGCTACGCAGAGTACCATTCCGAATATCTGTGTGGCCGCAAGGCGTTCACGATAGGCCAGAACGCCGATGATCAGCAAAATCACTGCCAAAGCAATGTTTGCCACAAGAGAACAGGTGCTGATATTCCAGCCAACCCGATACGCCCTGATATAGCCGAATTCCAGCCACACAATGGCAAATCCAAGCGCGACGCTTGTCCAGTTCACAGAGCCGAAGGAACTGCCAAGCGATTTCCCATGGTTACTGCCCAGCAGCAGTAAAAACGCAACAGCAGCAGCGCTCAGATAGGTCACCACAAGCGCTGCGAAAGGATTTGCATCGGCAGGCATGCTTTTGGTAAATAAATTATACAGCACATTTGACGCAATGATAATCAAAATCGGTATTGCAAGTGTCATAAAATAACGGCACCTCCCAAAATTTCTTTTCCATCATAAAAAGCGACGGCCTGCCCACGCTGCCGCTTATGGCAGCCAACAGTTTTTTCAAGCGCATCACCCTTTTCCGGTAAAAATGGAACAGGCGAAGCCGCTTTTTGCGCACTTCACCTGTTTCATTCCGCACACATCGCTCTACCCTTTCGGCTGCCTCCACTGGAAGCCCCCCTCCGAACTCCAGATATGTTCCGACATGTGTTTCAGCCTTATCATACAGATTGTAATGAAATACAGAATTTACGGGCCAGATCACATACTTACGGTCTATAAAACAAAATGCAGGCCAAAAAACCAGCCCGGTTCAAACGGTTTGGAAGCAAACAGATACTGATATCCAAATACGGAAGCGACCAGTGCAAGCGCAACCATGGCAAGAATGACAAGCACCTTGATTCCCCATGACGGCCCCCTGCTTACGGCCGGTGAAAATGCGATGGGGGATCTCTTTGCAGATTCATCCGCGTGGAGATCCAACCTATCCGGCTTTTCTCTCGGCCCTGTCTTGACCTTATGCCTGTCCGGATCAGGATGATATATAAAATAGGGTGGATTTTGCGCGGACCGGCGGGGCGGTTCCTCTTCATAGCTGAAAGAAAGCGGCGGGTCCAGGTCGTCCTCTTCGCTTATCTCAAACCGGGAAGCGGACCAATCGCGGCTCTCCACTTCCGGCTCGGACGGCTCTTCGGCCTCCGGATCCTGCGTACGCGCAGTTTCAGAATACAGATCATCCGCAGCATCGGCGTGATCAGCCGGAGATTCTTCCACCGCCCACGTTTCGGAAGCGCGGGGAAATGTTTCTTCCCCCGGATTCTCCATGAGGTCCTTGTCGCGGGGGGCTCCGCAATGCGGGCAGAACTTATAGTCATTTTTTACAGGCTTTCCGCATTCCGTGCAAAACATTCCTCCACCTCCAAAGTCTGCTTTTTTCTTTATCTTACCATAAACAGGACGTGCATACAAGGTCAAAAAATGCGAAAGCGGAATGAATCCGCTTTCGCCGCAATTTCATGTTGTTTTTAGCCGTCAGCCCACTGTGGGTTCCAGAACGCCGTAAGTGCCGTTATGCCGTTTATAGACCACATTGGTTTCATTTGTCTCGGCATTCAGGAAAATAAAGAACTCATGTTCGAGCAGATTCATCTGAAGAATCGCCTCGTTTACATCCATCGGACGCATTACAAACCGCTTGACACGCTCAATGTCATATTCCCCGGTCTGATGTTCCTGTTCCTCACCGGCCTCCAGATTGGCGGGAGCGAACGCTGTATCTCTCAGGCGTTTCCCAAGCTTGTTTTTGTTTTTCACGATCTGACGGAACAGATTATCAACAACTGCTTCCAAAGAATCAAACCGGTCGGAAGTTGTTTTTTCCGCGCGGTAATACATGCCCCGCGACTGAATCGTTACCTCCACTGTATCGCGGTCGCCCTCGTTGGTTACCGTGACAGTTGCGCTTGCACCCTCATCAAAAAAGCGGTCCAGCTTTGAAAGCTTCCGGTCAATTCTTTCTTTAAAAGAATCACGGACTGAAGTCTTTCTTGCAGTAATGGTAATGTTCATACGTTCAACCCCTTTGCTTTATCTAAAACAGAACAGCTGTTTGTACAGTTGTCGCTGTTTTTAACAGATCATCTAGATTTTACGTCATTATTATACATCATATTGTCTGAATTTACAAGAGATATTCAAAGGTTTTCAAAATGATTTGTAAAGTTTAACCTCTTACCTGTTTTCCGCCCACAAAGACGGCGATTGGTTTACCGCGCTCCTGAATGGGGTCCGTGGAAAACAGCGCCACATCCGCGTCAAGCCCGGCTTTCAGCGCTCCCACACGGTCTTCTATACCGACAATCGCGGCAGCCTGGGAAGTGATCGCCCGCAGGGCCGCATCCGGCGCAAGCCCCTCCTGCACGGCAAGCTGCGCGCTCATCAGCAAAAAGCGGCTTGGCACTTCAGGATGATCCGTTGTGATCGCGACGCGCACCCCCGCCCGGTCCAAAATTCCCACCCCCGCAACGCTGGCGTTGACAAGCTCGGGCTTGGAACGTGATCCGATCAGCGGCCCCGTCAGCACGCTTGCCCCCTCTTCCGCCAGTTCTTCCGCCACAAGGTGCCCTTCCGTTCCATGCACAATGACATACTCAAAGTCGAATTCCTTTGCAATTCGGATTGCCGTAAAAATATCATCCGCCCGGTGCGCATGAATATGCGCTTTAATACGATGGTCAAGCAAAGGCAGCAGCGCCTCGCATTTGGCATCAAAATCCGGCTCATCAAGTTCCTCGTCTTCCGCTGCTTCCGCACGCTGTTTTGCATATTGTCTGGCTTTCGCAAGCTGCTCGCGGATAATCGCGGCAATCGCCATGCGGGTCGCAGGGCCCTGCTCTTTTTCGTGGTAGCTGTTTTTCGGATTTTCACCCAGCGCAAATTTGATGGCAAGCGGCTCCTTAATCAGCATTTTGTCAATCCTGCACCCATAAGTTTTCATTGCGCACATCTGTCCCGCAATCGGATTTGCGCTTCCGGGCCCCGTCACCACCGTGGTGATGCCATAGTCAAGCGCTTCGGAAAAGGATCGGTCGAGTGGATTGATGCCATCCATGCCCCGTAAATGCGGCGTGCAGGGGTCGGTATCCTCATTGCCGTCGTCCCCCTCAAAACCCATCCCATCTTCCCACATACCGATATGGCAGTGCGCATCAATCAGGCCAGGCAGCGCTACCGCACGGCAGGCGTCAAACCGTTCCTCTGAAGCGGGGCAGTCCGACATATCGCCAACCGAACTAATTTTCCCATTTTCCATTTGAATATATCCATTTTCAAAATCCATACCGCACATCGTGCGTACCCTTGCGTTATAAATGACCATTTGGTTCTCCTCGTATAAAAAAAGGGCGCCTCAGCGCCCTTTCGAATTATTTCGGTGTATTGCGGTTTCTCGATGTGCCGCGCTTAACATCTGTATATTTCTTTAGGTCGGATATCTTATCGTCGCTGGCCTGTTTGAACTTGCTCATCATATCCTCAAAAGACATGTTTTCACTGCTGATCGGCTGCCTGCGTTCAAAGCCATAGCTGACTTCGCGGACAGGTCTGCGGGAAGCCTGCGGCCTGCGGGGAGGAACCCCTTGTCCGCCTGCTGCAGTAAACGGGCGCGGAGCGCCGCCGGCCGGACGCGGAGAATACTGCTGTTGCGTAGCGGCAGGAGCCGGTGCCGCCTGTTTCATCGACAGGCTTACCTTTCCTTCAGGCGTAATGCCAATCACTTTGACCTTTACCGTCTGATTCAGGGTCAGATGATCGGATATTTCTTTCACATAGGACGAAGCCACCTCCGAAATATGCACCATTCCGGTTTTGCCGCCTGGCAGCTCAATGAACGCCCCAAATTTTGTGATGCCGGTTACCTTGCCCTCTAAAATACTCCCTACCTCAAGCTGCATAATCTATTACGCTGCCTCCTTCAAATCCTTTAGCTTTTTAACTCTATATCTGCCGGGTTTTATGAACCCGAAGCATCCTTATAAACATGCTCTTCAGGCAGTCCCATATTCAGCTTTTCCCGAGCGATGCGGGCAAGGTAGGATTTATCATTTCCCAAGCTGATCAGCCGCTCAATTTCTTTATTGGCCAACCGCTGTTCCTCACATTTTTCAGACACATCGGCAAGCTGTGAACGCTTGGAATTAATCTCCATCTGAAGCGTCACAAGAGACACAGCAATATATGCGGCAAAGCCTAACAGGCAAAGCCGCATCAACAGACTTTTTTTCCCCGTCCTGACATTTTTCATATCACTTTTCGCTCCGCTTTTTACGGCTGTTGCCGTCTCCGGTTTTCTTTTTGGTCCGCATAATATTACTCTTTAGATTATACAATATCTGGCTGTGGTTTTTCAAGTGTGAATTTGAATTTTTCACCTTGCTTTTTATACAATTTGCTGTATTTCCCAGCTTTTTCCTAAAGAATCCCGCTATTTTCTTTGCCATGCTCCAGACTGGCCGGATAAAAATTTTCCAAATCATATGAAAAACCCATTTGATTGCCGCGATGATCCATCTGGCTATGCCAATTATCAGCACGCCGATTGTACAATAATACAGGATCCCCCCGACCGCTTCCCCGATTATTATGAACGCACGCAGCTGCCCGTCACCGGCAGCAAGCAAAAAGCAAAAGGTTGCGGCCGCGCAGAGCGCAAAAAACAGAATATCTTCCGCCACTACCGCCACAGTCCGATGCGGAATTGCAATTCTCAGGATACGGAACACGTCGTAACAGACGCCGAGCGCCGCTCCAAGGGCGACAGACGCCAGAAACATCCATGTCTGTTCCGCCACTGAGATCTCCAAAAGCAATACCCTCCTTATTCGCTGAAATCCGGCTTATCAAAATGACCCGCATAACAAAACCGGCCGCAGTATGCAGGCGGCCGATTCTTCCTGCCCGCTATAGACAGAACGGTATATGGATGAGGCCTGTCAGCGGAACAGCTTACTGAAAAATCCTCCGTGCATCGGATGGTTATCGGTATAAGAAAGGCCGTCGATGCTTTCCCCTTCCAGATTCAGTTCCCCTGTATCCACGTCAATCCGGTTAATATGGAGCCCCTGGCCGTGAATCACCAGTTCCCCGGAATCACAGAACAGCGCCACCGTCTGCTCATCAAAGCTGTCAATATCGGTAACGCCGGATACAGACAGGCGTTTACGGTCTTCAAGTATGACGTTATGCGGCATTGCTTTTTTCTTTTCTTCAACCATCGTATTCGACCTCCTATTCTTCTCGTTCTATGTCTATGCGGATGCGCCGGCCGCTATGTCACGGAATTGAATGCATACAGTACAAAACCATGCCGTTATGAGAACGGCATGGTTTTTCTTTATCTGCGGAGCACCTTTCCGGCGGGCTTGTGCGTCATTCTGTCGTGGTTGACCGCAATTTCTCCATTGACAAGGACGTAATCGAATCCCGTCGCAAAACGCTTCGGGTCTTCATAGGTTGCATCTGTTTGGATATTCTCCAGCGCAAAGACATTCACATCGGCATCTGCGCCTTCCTGAAGCAACCCTTTTTTCAGATGGTATACGCAAGCTGGCAAAGCCGTCATTTTGTGAATCGCCTGCTCGAGTGTGAGCACCCCGCGCTCCCGCACATAGGTTTGCAGAATGCGCGGAAAGGTGTCGTAAAGCCGGGGGTGGGGAACGCCGCCGGTCGGATAGACCGAGTCGGAAATCACCGAACTGTAAGGGTCGCGCAGGATCGTGCAGATATCGTCCTCGGAGGTGATAAAATCCACCATCGAGATCTTGCATTGTTCGTCCGCGAGCATGTCGCAGACACATTCGCAGGGGTCTTTTCCCTGCGTCGCCGCGATTTCAGAAACGGATTTCCCAACATATTTCTGATTTTCCGGCAACGTCAGGGTGCTCATACGGATATTTCCCCAGCCGATGGAGGAAACCAGATTCTCAAAATAATCCTGTGGCTGTCTCAGTATTTCGGCCAGTTCCCGCCGCTTGGCGGGGTCCTTCAGGCGTCTGACCATCTCTTCCACGCCGCCTTCCAGATAGTCGGGCGGCAGAATCTGAATCAGCTGCGTGGAACCGGCGGTATAGGGGTAAACATCGTAGGAAACGTCCATGCCGGAGGCACGGGCCTTTGCAAGAATCTCCAGCGCTTTTTTTACGCCATGCCCCCAGTTTCGCTTCCCGATGCACTTCAGATGGCTGACATGAAGCGGAACCTCCAGCCGCCGCGCAATGTCTATCACTTCATAAAGCGATTGGTGAAACAAATCGCCCTCTCCACGGATATGGGTGACAAGCGGAACGCCGAACTCCTTCATGGGCCGGAGGACTTCCACAAAACCGTCCGCATCATAACAGTTTTCCGGTGCATACACGATGCCAAGCGAAACACCGAGCGCGCCCGCCTCCAGCGAGTCGTGCAGGAACCTCCGAGCAGCGGCCAGCTCTTCCCGCGTGAGGCGGCCGGTCTGGTAGCCCTTTACCGCCGCGCGCACGGTGCCGTTGCCGATATCCATTCCGACATTCAGCGGCAGCGGCATCTGTTCTGCCAGCGAAAGATATTCCCCCATCGTGGAAAAGTCAGCCGGCAAGGCCGCTTCCCCGATAACCGGCTGCAAAAACCGGAAAATTTCCGCCCGATGTGCCGGCGGACAGGGCACCACGCTCAATCCGCAGTTCCCATTGACGATCGTCGTAAGGCCCTGCCGCAGCTCCGCTTCCCCAAAGGACGGCAGAAACAAGTTGATGTCCGCGTGGCGATGGATATCGATAAATCCCGGCGTAACATATCGTCCGCCGGCGTCAATCGCCTGCTGCGCGGATTCGGAAATCTGTCGCGAAATCTGAGCGATTTTTCCGTTTTTGATTGCCAGATCGGCACGGATTCCCGGTGCGCCGCTGCCGTCTATGACCGTTCCGTCCCGGATAACAAGATCATACATCTTTATGCCACCAATCTAAAAATAAATAATCAGCACTAAAATAGTTTCATATCTATTGTATCACGCAGACAGACGGCTTCAAGAGCAAAACTGCACAAATCGCCATCGTCGCAGCAAAAGCGATTGCATAAAAAAACGCCCGGGATTCCGGGCGTTTTTCCAAACGAAAACAGTGTGCAGTTAAGAACGCTGTTTTTTTGTCAGTTTTGCTGCCAAAAGGCAGAGGAGCGATACGAACAGCATTGTCGGGAGCGTGACGCCCACAGGGGTATCCACATTCAGCATCACACGGTAAAACGCAAAACCCAAAGCCCAGATCACCATGTTTTTGACATTCAGCACCTTGCTGTCATCTGCGTTTTTGATTCCGAGGAGAAAATAATCTGTGATCAGCACAGCAAACAGCGGCGCAAAGACAGAGCCGATCAGATAGAGAAAATTCTCATACTGGCTCGTGGGAATCAGAACCGCCATTCCGGTGCCGACTATGCAGACCGCAAGCGCGGCGACTTTTTCATTGATTTTGTGGTTTAGATTGACAAGGCTGACACCGCCCGACCACGCATCCAGAAAAGTCGTCGTAACGGTGGAAAAAATCACAATCAACAGTGCGATCAATCCGAGGCCCGCAGTTACCAGAATAGAGGCGATGTCGTCCGACCCGGTATATACTGCGGCACCCAGCCCAATGACATACATCATGCAGCTTCCGACGGTGTAGCCTGCCGCGCTCACGGCGGAACCCGCCTTTGCATTTTTTACGGTGCGGGTATAATCGGAAATCAGCGGCAGCCAGGAAAGCGGCATGGTCACACTTAATTCGACTGCCGCGCCAAAGCTCAGTGCGTCGGATACCGCGGCCTGCCCGCTTGACATGCCGCGGAATACAACAACGCCAAGTACCAGCGTAAACATAAACAGAGCTGAAACAACAATCACGTTCACCTTTGCCAGATTTTTGATTCCAACCAGAATCCAGACGCAGATCAGGCCTCCGATCACCACGCACCATAATGGTTCATTCTGTATCGTCGGAGTGGCGGCGTTCAGCGCTTTTGCCCCGTTGATGATCATAACCGCCGTCCATCCCAAAAGCTGCACCACATTGAGAATGGAAAACCAGAAGGAACCGTATTTTCCAAAGGAAATCCGTGTGGTTTCAATCGCGGACAAACCGCTTTTCGCACCGATATACCCGGCAAAATAGAAGATGATTCCTCCAATTGCATGGCCAATCAGGATTGCCAGCAGCGCCCATGTGAAGCCCAGCGGGGCAAGCAAAGCGCCGGTCAGGATTTCCGCAATCGAGACAGCCGCCCCAAACCACAAAAATCCCTGACTGATACTGGATGTTTTTTCTGAACTGTTCATCATTTTTGTCTCCTTCACATAAAAAGCGGGATATGCACGTAGGCATATCCCGCAAAGGCGTCTGTTTTTTCCTACGTTGGCATTATCCAAATCAGGTATCAGGGTCGAAGTTTGAGCACTTCCTCTCAGCCTGCGATACAAGCTCCCCAGCTATTCAACTGTAAATTAGTATAACAGTCCCCTTAAAATCTGTCAATATGCAGCAAAGTTCTGAGAACCGTCAGGTGATCTTTAAAAAGGACGGCTGCTTACGGCCGCCGCTGATTTCATCGATTGAAACATTTCTGGTATGCTTGATTTCATCCCATGTTGTCGTTTTCCTAAAAAGACAGATGATATTGATCGGAATCCAGCTTACAATAAACAGCCAATAAGCCGCCGCGCCGCCGAGTATCCGAAGGCTGCTCTTACGTTCCATGATGATCGTATAGACCGACAAAGCCAGTGTCGTAAGATAAGAAACATTAAGCGAAACAAACATCTTATAGTAAAGCACTTTCTCCGGAAACAGATCATATTTGACGTAGCACAAATCCAACAGAAGCCCTACCGCAAGGGATGCAATATAAATAACCTGCATACATGGGGCCAACAAAAAGACCATCTGGTCAATGCAGTTCACTTTTTTCTCCACGAAGACTGCTTTCACCAGCTTGGTAAAATATAGTTCAAAGCCCTGAAGCAGACCGGTGGACCAGCGCTTGCGCTGCTTCCAGGATTGGGCGAACGTTACAGGCTGTTCATCATAAATCCGGGCGTCGGGCACCCACATGACTTTTTCGCCGCGGAGCAGACACTGGGTCGTAAATTCGATATCTTCTGTCATGGTAAAGGTATGCCAGCCCCCCATCTCCTGAAGCAGATCCGCACGCACCATAAACCCGCTGCCGTTGATGATGGCCGAAAGGCCAACCACACTTCGCGTATGGTTAATCAGACGATTGATCATCCAGTAATAGACGGAATAGCACCCGGATACGACGGAATCATAAGGGTTTTTGCTGTCGCGGTACGCTTGTCCTACCCTGGCACCGGCGCAAAGGGCATTATTCATGGATTTAAGGAAATCTTGATGCACCAGGTTGTCGGCGTCAAAAACACAGAATGCATCATAGCCGCCTCCGGACAAAAGCTGGTCAAAGGCATCGTTCAGTACCTGGCCTTTGGATTTTACCGGTACGCGGCATTCCAGCAGAAGGGCTCCCGCTTCCCTGGCCGCCGCCCCGGTGTTGTCGGTGCAGTTATTCGGCACAACATAAACGTCGTAGAGTTCTTTGGGATAATTCTGCACCATCAGGCTCTCCACCAGATTTCCAATGACGCACGCCTCATTCCGCGCGGCAATGACAATCGCGAACCTGTTTTGCGGGGCACATTCTTTCAGCGCTTTTGAGCGTTTGAGGGAAAGCAGGGAAAAAACAGCGTAATATGCGATATAAATTGTAAACAGAAAACTCAAAGTCCATGCCAGATGTTTTAAATCCAATAGAATTGCCACAAAATCGCCTCCTGGTGATATAACGAGCTTCCCTGTCCGCTGTCTTCAAATTGAAGTGCTGCGGAAAAAAATCAAGACATCTTTTCCCTGATACAGGAGGCTTTTATTTGATCCTCCCGCAATTTTAATTTCTTCATTTTGACACTAAGATATATAAAAATCAACTAGGATTTGTAAAGATTTATGTCTGTCCCCGATATTTATCAAAATGATCAAAAATCATTTCCAAGCCATAATTCTTCCTGAACAATCTCACAGAAATATGCCCTGAACCGTCAGGCGCCATTCAGTTTCGCTTTTTAAAACAAGTGAAAAGGGACGCTGAATTCATCAGCGTCCCTTTTCAGAAAGGAGAATATGAAAATGCCTTATATTTAGAAAGTTACATCTTCGCCGGTGAAGGCGCAGGTAAGTACTTTCTTCATATTTTCAACATCAATCGCGCGGGGATTGGAACCTGTGCAGGGGTCTTTTACCGCGTTTTCCGCAATCTTATCCACATTCGCGTTGAACAGCTCCTCCGAAACGCCGTTTTCCTGATAGGTCTGGGCAATTCCGAGTTTTTTATTCATCGCCTTGATGGAATCAACCAGCGAGTTGACCAGCTGTTTGTCTGTGCTGCCGGGCAGGCCGATCGCGCGGGCAATCTGCGCATATCTTTCCATGCAGACTTTTGAGTTATACTGGATCACAGCGGGCAGCAGGATCGCGTTGCAGCAGCCATGCGGGATTTCAAATACGGCGCCGGTTTTGTGGGCAAGGCTGTGCGCAATTCCGAGCAATGCGTTTGAGAACGCCATACCGGCCAGGCACTGCGCAATATGCATCTTACCGCGCGCCTCCACGTCACCGTGATAGGAATCCAGCAGACTGTCATAAATATCGGAAATCGCTTTCATGGCAAGCGGGTCGGAGAAATCCGAACGCGCGGTTGCCACATAGGCCTCAATTGCATGAGTGAGCGCGTCCATACCGGTGTGCGCGGTCAGTGTCTTGGGCATGGTTAGCGGAATATCGGTATCCAGTACCGCAATATCCGGGGTAATTTCAAAGTCCGCAAGCGGATATTTGATATTGGTGGAATAATCGGTGATGACTGAGAAAGCGGTCACTTCCGAAGCGGTGCCGGAAGTGGACGGAATCGCGACGAAAATCGCCTTCTGGCGCAGTTTCGGCATGGTAAACGGATCTTTGATATCGTCAAAGGTTTTTTCCGGATACTCATAGAAAACCCACATGGCTTTCGCGGCATCCATTGGAGAACCGCCGCCGATGGCAACAATGACATCCGGCTGAAACTCCCTCATCGCAGCCGCGCCGCGGAAAACGGTTTCAATGGACGGGTCCGGCTCAATACCTTCAAACAGCTGCACTTCCATGCCCGCACTCTTCAGAACCTCTTCCGTTTTCTGAAGGAATCCGGCTTTTTTCATCGAGCTTCCGCCGGTCAACAGCATTGCTTTTTTGTGACCCTTCAGGTTTTTCAGCTCGTTGATGGCTCCCGGCCCATAATAAATATCTCTCGGTAATGTAAAGCGTGCCATAACTAATTCCTCCAAATTCTCGATTTTGATTATATGATTTGTTTTTATACGATCTTTTAAGCTTGTTATTATTTTATCATTGTCATTTGCCGTCGGGTAATGTATAATTTATATATCACTTATGTCTTATATTGATGGAGGAAAGCATCATGAATCTCGCCTACCTACGCTATGTTTCGGAAGTCGAAAAAAGCGGTTCGATTACGAAAGCTGCACAAAATCTTTATATGGGGCAGCCGAACCTGAGCAAGGCTATCAAGGAGCTGGAAAAGGAAATTGGGATCACCATTTTCCGCCGCACAGCCAAAGGTGTTGAGACAACCAGAAAAGGGGAAGAATTTCTGGCGTATGCCAATACGATTCTTTCCCAGATCGATGAATTGGAATCGCTTTACCAGCCGAAGACGCAGCATGCAATTCAACTCAGCCTGTCGGTTCCAAGAGCGACATATCTTTCCTCCCTGTTTGCTGAATTTGTCAGCCGTCTTGACGTGAAAGAACATATGGATATCCATTATCGGGAAACAAATTCGATGGCCGCCGCCAATGACGTAAGCTGCGGGGAATCCGACCTGGGGGTTATCCGTTATCAGGTGATTTACGAGTCCTATTTTGTCTCCTATCTGCATGACCTCAAGCTGACCGCCGAGCCGCTGCGGGAATTCACCATGCAGCTTTTGATGTCGAAGGAGCATCCGCTTGCACAGCTGCCGGAAGTTAATTACCACATGCTCGGAGGCTATACGGAAATCGTGCACGGCGATTTGCAGGTACCTTCCCTGTCATTTTCCGAAATTGCCGTCGGCGCGGGGCTGGAATCGCCCGCGCGGAGAATCTATGTCTATGAGCGCGGCAGCCAGTTTGACCTTTTGCATCGTGTTGCCGGGTCCTATATGTGGGTTTCGCCCATGCCGAAAGAGATTTTAGACCGCTGCGGAATGGTAACCCGGGCATGCCCGCTTTCGAAACTTCTGAATAAAGACGTCTTAATTTTTCGCAGAGGGCACCAGTTTAACAAGGTTCAAAATCGGTTTCTTGCGTTCCTTCGGGAACAGTGCAGCCGGGAGCCTGTTTTATAGTTTTTTAAGATATAAAAAGCAGAGATTTCCATAATGGAAGTCTCTGCTTTTTATTTTATGGAAAACATCAATAATTATCGTAAATATTTGTAGGATTTTTTATTGTATTTCTCTAATTGTTTGATTATAATGTAGGTAATAGGTTATTAGTATTACCTATTACCTATTACCATTTTTTACTGATTGGGAATCAAACTTGGAGGTGCGTTATGTCAACAAAGACACAGGCCAACTGCACGGTAGAAAATATTTATCAACTGGACGGAAGAGTTCCTCTCTCAAAAGCGATTCCATTCGGATTGCAGCATGTGCTTGCGATGTTTGTGGCAAATATCGCACCGATTATTATTGTTGCAGGCGCTGCGGGTCTGGATGAAGCGCAGAAGGCAATGCTGATTCAAAACGCAATGTTTGTCGCGGGGATCGGCACGCTTGTTCAGCTGTATCCGCTCTGGAAAATCGGCGCGCGGCTGCCGATTGTTATGGGCGTCAGTTTTACCTTCGTAACCATCCTCTGCTATGTCGCCGCAACCTACGGCGTTCCCGCTATGATCGGCGCCGCTTTGGTGGGCGGCCTCATTGAAGGAACACTCGGCATGTTCGCAAAATACTGGAGGCGGTTTGTCGCTCCGATTGTTTCCGCATGCGTCGTGACCTCGATTGGCTTTTCCCTGCTGAGTGTCGGCGCATCGTCCTTCGGCGGCGGCTCGGGCAACCCGGCTTTCGGTTCCGCGCAAAATATCCTGCTCGGCAGCATCACCCTGATTTCCTGTCTGCTGTTCAATATCTTCGCGAAATCGTTCTGGAAACAACTTTCGGTCTTATTCGGGCTTGCGGTCGGCTATATCACGGCCGCCTTTATGGGAATGGTGAATTTTTCCACTATAACACAGGCAAGTTTCATTTCAGTCCCGAGATTTCTGCCGTTTATCCCTGAATTCAATATCAGCGCGATCCTGGCAGTTACTGTGATCTTTCTGGTTTCCGCGACGGAAACCATCGGTGACATCTCCGCCATGACCGTGACCGGGCTTGGACGCGACGTTACGGAAAAAGAAATCAGAGGCGGCCTTGGCTGCGACGGATATATGAGTTCTTTCTCCGCTCTGTTTGGCTGTCTGCCGATCACCTCTTTCAGCCAGAACGTCGGCCTGATCGCAATGACAAAGGTTGTCAACCGATTTACGATCATGACCGGCGCAGCCTGCATGATTCTGGCGGGCCTGTTCCCTCCCATCGGCGCTATTTTCGCCACCCTGCCCGACGCGGTCCTTGGCGGCTGCACCATTATGATGTTCGGTTCCATTGTTGTAAGCGGCGTGCAGATGATTACCCGCTGCGGCTTCAACCAGCGCAACACCACCATTGTGGCCTTATCCATCGGTATCGGCATCGGATTCACGCAGGTGCCCGGCATCTTTTCCATCCTGCCGACTATGGCCAGAGAGGTTCTGCAAAGCAACTGTGTCGCGATCGTATTTATCGTCGCACTGGTGCTCAATCTGGTGCTTCCGAAAAACATGGAAGTCGAAAAACCGGAAAAGAACATTCTGGAATCGGTTTGAACCTGCTTACCACTGCCTCATTCCTATAAGACACCAAAAAAGGGCTGTATATGCAGCCCTTTTTTGGTCTTTCATGATTTCATCTGATAGCTTTTGATTAACTGCCCGTCCAAATTCTTAATCTGGAAACAGCCGTCCTCATAAATCATGTAGCTGTTCTGATTTCCCTCTTTAGGCAGCGAAACGGACCCGGGGTTCAGATAAAAGACCCCGTCCAGGTCTTCCATCGCCTGCACATGGGTATGCCCATGAAGCAGCACATCACCCTTCTTCAGCATCGGCATATGCTCCTTATTGTGGATATGCCCATGCGTCGCAAAAATCAGATGGCCTTCCAGATAAAGGATCATATAATCTGCCATGATCGGAAATTCCAGCACCATCTGGTCAACTTCCGCGTCGCAGTTTCCGCGCACGCACAGCAGTTCCTGTTTCATTTCGTTGAGCAGTTTGATGACCCCCTTGGGATTATAATCCCGCGGCAGGTCATTTCTCGGACCATGGTAAAGCAGATCTCCGAGCAGCAGCAGCTTTTCCGGCTTTTCCTTTTGGTAGATATCCCGGACCTTTTCACAATAGTATAAGGAACCATGGATATCCGAAGCGATCATCAGTTTCATCTTTCGCACCTCCATGGCCTATTTTACGATAAAGGCGGCCTTATCGTCAACAGGTTTCGCCGGAAGAACCGGATGCCAGCGGTTTCACGCGGGCACAGACAGGGATATGGATGACGCTTTGAACATGCTTCCAGACAAATACCGAAATGGAATAATCAACCGAGCTGTGGATCAGAGTACCTACGCCGACCATGAAAAACACCGTATACCAGTAGCCCTGCTGATAGCTAGCTTCCCCCATGGCGCCGCTGAAAAAGAAAGCGGTCACCACAAAAACCTCGCATATGGCATGAATGACGGCGGTTAAGGCACCCAGCCCCAGTGTCCCGCCAACCGAGCAAAGCGTTTCCGGCCTCTTTTTAAGAAGCAGAGCGCCGACCAGCGCAAACCCCAGATGACTGAACGCGCGCAGAACAATTACAATCGGAAAACCGGCCATCAAAAACCCGAATCCGGTAATGACGGAAACCACCGCCGCAACCGGAGGCGAGATAAATACGGCGAGGAATACCGGCACATGGCTTGCCAGCGTAAAGGACATCGGCCCAAGTACAACCTTCGGCATAAACATCGGGATTGCAATCCCGATTCCACATAATAACGCAGCGATAACCATTGTTTTAATTTTTTGATTTGTTTTCACTTTTCAGCCCTCACTTCAATAACATTTACATGTGTCTTGACACCTGTGTATATATTATCGCAGCGAAACGAAAAAGTCAAGCATTGCGTATGCAAACTGTACAATTTCAGGTGTGGAATAAAATATCCCTTTCTTCAAGGGCCGCAAGAATCCGCTGATAAATTTCCGGTGTCCGGCAGGTGATGGTATGCAGATGCACGCCGTTGGTCAGCATGGAAAGCGGCGGCGCTTTGCTTTTATCCAGTTTCTGCAGGAACATATCCACGTCATACCGGGAAAAGATGCGGAGCTGGCCGGAAATCTGGCCGTAAACCGGATGTTCGACAATAACATCCAGCACCTCCCCGCCATTGTCTACAATGGTATAAAGCTCCTCCGCGAGATTTTCCCTGCTGTGGCGGCAGGCAATGGTATAAACCGTTTCCGGCCTGTCCTTTTGTTCCTCCAGCACATAGCCGCGCGGTGTGGCGGAAATCTGCACATTGGCGGCGCGCAGGAGCGCAACGTCCCCGACAATGATCTGCCGGCTGACATTGAGCTTTTTTGCCAGGGCGGAAGCACTGACAGGCTGGCTGCCTCCCCTGAGTATTTCGATGATTTTGTCCCGTCTTTCGCCTGAATTCAATCGATTGCACCGCCTTAAATGACCTTGGAAGCCCACCGTGCGCCGTCAGGTTTTTCTATTGGACCTCGGCAACCAATTCCAGCGGACGTTTGCCATCTACATGGGAAGTTCCCATTTTATATAACCTGCATGGAACCGAAAGTGACTGAAAAAACTGCTCAATTTTTTTCGGTTCCCATATTAAAAATTTAAGAGCAAGCCCGCAGCTCTGCGTAATTTCTCTCGGAGCAGGCATGACAATGACCGGGAACTGCCGCTTCGCGAGCTTTTCTGTCTGCATGCTGTGCGTGACAGAATCAAAGGTCATCAGATAAAACTGAGATTCCACCAATTGTCCCCCTAAAGAATCCTTGAAAAAGTCATTACTGACCAACTGGCTTTTAAACATAATTTTAGTATAGGCTTTTTTGACAAAAAAGTCGAGAGGCGTTTTTCAATAGGATTCTCTATTTTATCAATAATTTCTATAATGCCTTCAAGCCGTTGACTTTACGGGATCAGGAATCTATTCTGAAAATAAGAGCTCGCAAAAATCTGAAAAAGTGAGGAACTTAACATGACTTTCATCGATGCTAAGGGGAAAAATTGCCCCATTCCAGTCGTTTTGGCAAAAAAAGAAATTGATAACGGTATCAGTACATTTACGATTGAGGTCGATAACCAAACCGCTGTGGAAAATCTGCGCCGTCTCGCTGACAATCAGGGATTCAACGCCGCTGTCCAGGAAGTCCCCGGCGGTTTCCAGCTGGCTTTTTCCAAAACCGGATGTGTTGCCTGCGAGGAAGCGGAGCAGCTGCTTTCACCGAAGCCCCGCACCGGGAAGTGGGCGGTTTTTATTGGGAAAGAGATCATCGGGGACGGGGATTCCGAACTGGGAAAAAACCTGATGCGGATGTATTTTTACACGATGACAGAGTCCGACCAGCTCCCAACGAGCCTTTTATTTATGAACGGGGGGGTAAAACTTCCGGCCGGTGATGAACAGATTATCGGACATCTCAAGGTTCTTGCCGACAAGGGCGTGGAAATCCTCGTCTGCGGCACCTGCCTGAATTTTTACAAAATTGCGGACCAGCTGAAAGTCGGCACCGTCAGCAATATGTACGACATTACTCAACGGATGCAGCAGGCGGACAAAGTGATTACCTTATAATCAACATGCAAAAATGGGACGCGGAAATGTACATTTCCGCGTCCCATTTTTTAGTGATTGGCAAGCTGGTAAATGCAGTAGGCATCTTCCGTATGAATCACTTTAAAGCTGCCCACTGTATAAGCATCGTTGCCCGTTACACGTCCCGCAAGCTCCCGCAGTGTTTCGTTATTTTGCACGCCGATGCCGAGTTCCGTAAAACAGGTCGGCATCCCAAGCGACCGGAAATACGAAACCGTGGCGTCAATGCCGGCTTTCACCGCGTCTTCCGGCTTTTCCTTTTGGATGCCCCAGACCTTATCGGCGTAACGGACAAACCGTTCGGGTTTTTCTTTCCAGGAATAGGTTGCCCACGCCTCCCAGACCGCCGAAAGCGCGGCGCCGTGCGCCACATCAAATTTTCCGCTCAGTTCATGGCTGA
The DNA here is from genome assembly GCF_900186535.1 of Marasmitruncus massiliensis. GTDB lineage: Bacteria > Bacillota > Clostridia > Oscillospirales > Ruminococcaceae > Anaerotruncus > Anaerotruncus massiliensis_A. Next base: position 580,190 of record NZ_FYDE01000004.1, on the reverse strand, counting down.
GCTTGTGGGGCGCGAAGTCGGCAGCCGCCCCCAGCCCGGTCAGGCCGTTATGGGACAGGCTTCCGCACCACATCAGTTCGCTCATGGCGTCGTAATCGCTGTGGTTTTTCATGGCAATCCTGCCGTTTTCAATGGCAGTGCGAAGCAATGCCTCCGCAATTCCGTCCGTCAGCTGGTTCCCCTCGGTCGGCGTGAAATAGCGGTCGAGCGTGTGCATCATAATATCGGTGATTCCGCAGGCGATCTGGAAAGACGGGAGCGAATAGGTAAGCTCCGGATTCATAATCGCAAACTTGGGCCGGTTAAAGTCGGAAGGCAGTCCCCGCTTTTCTCCGGTTTCCTCATTGGTCAGAACAGCGGAATTGCTTGTCTCGCTTCCCGCCGCCGAAATCGTGAGCACCGCGCCCACCGGAAGGCTTTTTTCAATTTCCCGCCCGCACCAGAATTCCCAGATATCGATGTCCGGGTTGGCGGCGCCGTGCGCTATGCCTTTCGCCGTGTCTATCACGCTGCCCCCGCCGACCGCAAGGATGAAATCAGCGCCGAACGCAGTCGCCTGCTTTACGCCCTTTCTGGCAAAGGAAAGGAGCGGGTTGGGTTTGACACCGCCCAGCAGCTCATATTCCATCCCTTTTGTTTTCAGGTTCCCCTCTATCCTTGCCAGCAGCCCGCTTTTTACCGCGCTGCTGCCGCCGTAAACCACAAGCACACGATGCCCGCCGAATTTCTGAATCTCCTGAACTGTCTGCAGTTCCGCGTCTTTCCCGAAAACCACTTCGGTAGGCGAATAAAATAGAAAGTTTTGCATGAAGAAACCCCTCCAGTTTTTTAATCAGGCTATTATCTACATATTGCTATCATACCGCAGATTCCCGAATGATTCAACTCTTTAGAAAAGAACGATCTAAAAAACCAAGCGTCTTCGCTAATTACGAAGACGCTCTTTTAGGCAATTTTCTTCTTTTGCCCAAAATTTAAACAAAAGCCAAAAGTGCCTATACACATTTTTCCCAAAATTACTATACTAAATTCCGTAGGAATTGAAAGAAGGTGCGGATGAATGGAGTTTAAACGCAGGCTGATGCGGCTGGCCATTGATTCTGCCGTGGAGCGCACAATTCCCAAACTAAAAAAGGACCACAATCGGGGCATCCGCAGCCTCGTCGACCTCGGCGCCCAGTTTGCGTCCGGTGAACGCCAGAAAGCGTTTTTCTGCAAGCTGCAGGAGATTGCGCGCAACCCTAAAAATCCGTACAGCGCTCTGTTAATCCGTGCCGTGAATGAGACAGACACAGGAATTGTAAAGCGCGCGGGAGTCAATCTGGGTTACACCGCCCTCACCTGCGGTTCCGGCCTTTTGCAGAACTATTCCGCAAAATGGGCAGTCCCGCTTCCCTGGATGATTCAGCTTGACTGCCCCGGCTGTTCCGCCGGGCAGCTTTCCGGGGTCCTGCGCGAGGGAGGCAATTACGGCATTTTGTCTTACATTTTTTCCGTCCGATCGCGGGAACAGTTCACAGTGCTGGCAAAGCTGGCAAAAGAATTTCAGGAATGCCTGTTCTGGGCGGTCATTCCGCCTTTTCTCGCGGACGTGCAGACTTCTCATGCCGTCCGGGAATTAAAAAACATCGTCGTCATTGCGGAAGTTTCCGATACGGCCGCCTTCCCTTTTGAACCGCTGAAGGCACAGCGGCTGCTGTATGGCTTCTTGTGCCGCGACCGCAAACCGTTCGATGATCGCGCTTTTCTTTCCGCAATGACAGCGTCCGGCTGCCTGTTCGGGGTCTACACAGGCGCCGCTCCCCTGAACGCGGCGGGTAAGCGCGAACGGCGCTTTTTCTATACAAGCGGAAAACGGCGTATCCCGCTCGCGCTGATCGATCTCCAGCGGGACGTGCCGGAAATCGGCGGGCAGATCGTCCCGGGCAGCGGATATCAGGTCATCCATGAAGACGCTGTCCTGCGGCACCAATTCGATCTTGAGGCAATCCTGCGGGAGAGCAGCCGCTAATCTAGTCTGCGGTCGCCCAGCAGTTCCCGCGCCATGCTGCCGTCAATCAATTCCTTCACGCGGGAAATCCACCTTGCCGGGTCTTCCTCCATGCCGCCTTTCGCCCATTCCTCTATGATACCGACAAAAGCATAGGTATAGAATTTCGCAATAAACCGGACATCCCGCTCGTCCACCTTCTGCCCGCCGGTAAGCTCCTCAATGCAGGTGATCAGCAGGTTGTTATAAAAATCGACCAGATAATCCGAAAAGGAGTTCTGTCCCATCGTGCTTAATGCGTTGATATAGAATTTCCGGTTTTGCTGCATATAGAGGCACAGGTTCCGCAGCCCTTCTTCCCAGTGCCGGTAGTCCGTAAAGGAGCTCATCTGTTCGAGCGTTTCCGTATAGTAAATCCAATTTACCAGTTCAAATTTATCTTTAAAATGGTAGTAAAAGGTATTGCGGTTCACCCCGCAGTGCGCGGTTATATCGCCCACTGTGATCTTGGAAAGCGGCGTGTTCTGCATCAGTTCCTTAATCGACTGAGCCAGCACCCGCTTCGTGAGAGAAACCTCGGCCATATGCGATCCCCTTTTTTCAGAATTTTTCCATTCTTATCATAGCTTAAACGCAGACTGTTTTCAAATGGTTTTTTCGGCCGCGGCAGAGCGGCTTTCAGGACATCGCAAGGGGGTACTTTAGTTGTTGAAAAAAATTGCGCGGGTATTGACCCGCAGTCCTGCGGTAATCGTCACGATTGCCCTGCTGCTGCTGATTCCCAGCATCTACGGCGCGATACGCACAAAAGTCAACTACGATATTTTGTCCTATCTGCCCGACACACTGGATTCTACAAAGGGGCAGACCATATTGGAGGATACCTTTCAAAGCGCCGCTACCGCCATGCTGGTAGTGGAGGGCATGCCGGCACGTGATACGGAAAAGCTGCGGGATGAGATTGAGCAGATTCCAAATGTCAGCAACGCCTTCTGGGTTTCCAGCATGATGGACATCAGTGTGCCGAAAGAAATTCTGCCGGATGATATCAAAAACATCTTTTACAGCGAGCAGTATCAGGATTCAACCCTGATGATTATTCAGTTTGACCGCCCGGGCGCCTCCAATGAAACTTTGGCGGCAATAGACCGGGTGCGCGCTGTTTGCGACGAACGGTGCTTTTTAGCCGGCGTGTCCATCTTTTTGAAGGATACAAAAGATATCGTGGAAAGCGAAATGCCAACCTACACGATTTTGGCTATTATCTTTTCCATTTTAGCTATGATGCTGACGATGGAATCCTATGTGCTGCCGTTTGTATTCATCATGGGGATCGGCTTTGCTGTGGCTTATAACTTCGGGACCAACCTGTTTTTAGGGCAGGTTTCCTACATCACGAAAGCGATCGCCGCTATTTTGCAGCTGGGCGTTTCCATGGATTATTCGATTTTTCTTGTGGACCGTTACGACGAGGAAAAGCCCAAATTTGCGGACAGGCGCGACGCGATGGCGAGCGCTATCGAGAGCGCGTTTGTTTCACTGTCCGGTTCGTCCATGACCACCGTCGCGGGCTTTCTCGCGCTTTGTGCCATGCGCCTTGGACTCGGCCCCGATTTGGGGTTGGTGATGGCAAAAGGCATTGTCATCGGTATCCTGGTCGTCATTTTTGTGCTGCCTGCGCTGGTCTTACAGTTTGACGCACCGATTCACAAATGGCGGCATCGCACACTTACACCGGATTTTTCCAGACTGAACGAATGGATTATCAATCATAAAAAATCCTTCGTCTTCATCTTTTTGGTCCTGTTTATTCCCTCCTGGATCATTCAGAGCAGGACGCAGATTTACTACAATATCGACCGTTCCCTTCCGGCTGATCTTCCTTCCACCGTCGCTACCGACAAAATGAAGGAACAGTTCAAAATGGCCACCACGCATTTTATCATCGTGGACGATTCTCTGCCTCCCTATCAATTAAGCGCGATGGAGAAGGAGATTGAAAAGGTCGACGGTATCGAAAGCATGCTGGCATATGACAAATTTGTCGGGCCGCTGGTACCGGACGAATTCATCCCGGATGACGTGAAGGATCTCTGCAAAAAGGACGGTTTGCAGATGATCATGGTCAATTCCCGTTATAAAGCCGCCTTGCCGGAAGAAAATGCGCAGATTGATCAAATTACCGAAATTGTAAAGCGCTACGATCCGAACGGCCTGATTACCGGCGAAGGCGCAATGACCAAGGATTTGAGCGAAATCACCACGGTGGATATTCAGGTCACGAATATCCTGTCCATTGTCGCAATTCTGGTGATTGTTGGCATCTGCTTTCAATCATTTACAATCCCGGTTGTGCTTGTCTCCGCCATTGAGCTGGCAATTTTCATCAACCAGGGAATCCCATCCCTTTCTGGAACCGTGATCCCCTTTGTATCGCCGATCGTCATCGGATGCATCCAACTCGGCGCAACCGTCGATTACGCAATCCTGCTGACCACGCGTTTCCGCGAGGAACTGAATAATGGGTACGACCGTGTCACCGCAATCAAAATCGCGTCCAATGTGGCTGACAAATCCATCGTCACCAGCGCTCTGGTTTTCTTCTGCGCGAATATCGGCGTCAGCCTGATTTCCCGCATTGAAATCATCAAAAGCATCTGCTCCATGCTGGCCCGCGGCGCCATCATCAGCGCATTCGTCAGCATGTTCATCCTCCCGTCGGTTTTGCTGGCATGTGAAAAGCTGTTCAGGAAAACTTCGCGGGGCTGGATTTTTAAGCAGGCAGCCGCGCCTGAGAAAAAAGCATGAATACACTGGAGGAATACCGATGAAACTGCAAAAAAACACCCTAAGGGTCATGTGCGGGTCAATGGCGCTTGTGCTGGCGACCACCGTATCGGCCGCCGCCGCAACCGCCGATTCCCTGCCTCCGATTTCCGCGTACAGCGCTCCTTCCGACTCTCTGCCGCAGGAAAGCACCGATGCGCCGGAGGCCCCGGAACCACAGCCCGGGCAGGAGCAGCAGGAACCCGCTTATCTTGGGAAAAAGAGCGAAACTGTTTATGTGAACCTGAACGCGGACGGCAGCGTGCGCGAATCCATCGTTACCGACTGGCTGCACAGCGACACTCCCGGCGCGGAACTTCCCGACAGAACAGATATTGATGGGCTGACCAACGTGAAAGGAACTGAAACACCGCAGAAAGAGGGAGATTCCCTCAGGTGGAAACTGGATGGGACTGACCTCTATTACCGCGGTACCACCAGCAAACCGCTGCCGCTGGAAATATCCATTACTTACTCCATGGACGGCAGGGAGCTGTCACCCGAGGAAATGGCGGGGAAATCCGGTAAGATGGAGATGAAACTGTGCTTTAAAAATGCCACCGCCAATGAAGTGACGGTGGCAGGCAGGCAAACGGTTATGCATACGCCGCTCATGGTGATTGCGGGAATGAGCTTCTCCGACGATCACTTTTCCAATTTGCAGGTCAGCGACGGCTCTGTTGTTGCGGACGGCAACAATCAGGCGGTTTCCATCGTCTGCATGCCGGGACTGTCGGAAAGCCTCGGGCTCGGGAAATACAGCCTGAAAGAAATCAATGATCTCGATTTTCCGGAGGAATTTACCGTTACGGCCGACGCAAAGGAATTTGAAATGGGTCCTGTCGGAATTGCCGTCACCTCAGAGCTTCCGAATCTGGACGAAATCAAGAAAAGCGACGATATTGACGATATGCGGCGGGACCTGTACGATCTGCAGGATATGCAGGACGATCTGGACCGCGCCGATCCCGACAGGGATCTGCGCTCCCTGATTACCGACCCCGATCGCACAGAAGCCGCTCAGCTTCTGGTGGACGACATTTTCGCATTTTATGATTTAAACAAAGATATGCTGGATATCCTGCCAAAGTACGTTACAGACGAAAACATCAAGCTCTACGACCGCATCAAATACGATTTAAAGGACAGCACCCTCGACACCCTGCTGGACGACGATGTTGTATTTGATCTTCTTGACCGCGTTGACGAGCTTAGCCCCGCAAAATTGCAGGCTCTCGCGGATGACTTCGATCAGATGGACATGAAAGCACTGCGGACACTGATGAGCAGATGCAGCGAGCTCACCTCTGTTTTCGGCACCGCAGACGCGCAGAAAAATATTGCAACCCTGAAAAAGCTGGCTGCCTGCCGAGAGCCGATGTTCGCCCTTCTGGGAGATGTACAGACGCTCGACGACGCCGCTTTCGGGCAGCTTCTGTATGCAGGCATTGCCGCACAGATACCGGGAACAGGAAAAATTGAGGACGCATCCCTGAAAGTCCTGCTCAAAGCGCTGCTGCCTTCTCTTTCCGAGGAGATTGACAAAGATATGGCCGCAGGCTATATTGCCGATGCGGGCATCACTTCCACCGGGTTGGACATCTTCGCAGATCATCAGCAGATATCTCCAAGTGCCGTTCCCGATGCTTCCTCTTCGGTGCCCGAGGAAGCGGACTCATCCTCCTCCGATGCTTCCGTTCCCGATTCTGAAGAAAGTTCCGACGTTTCCAGCGAACCCGAAAACAGCTCTTCGGACGAAGAATCCGAAGCCCAATCTCAGGAATCGGAGCAGCCGGAAAAGACCCCTGAGCCGTCCGAAGAAACCGACGGCGAAGATACGCATACCTCTGTACTCGCCGCCTATGTGGAAAGTGACGGGCAGGACGCCTCTTCTCAGGCAGATGAATCCCTCCCGGAAGGCGGCGAACAAGCAGAAGAAGAAACTAATGCTGAAGAAACAGACACCGTCGACTTATCTCCTGTAACCCACGAGCTTGAAGCCGACAGCAGCAGCACCCCCCGCGCAAAAATTGTCAGCGCGCTGGGAAGCATCTTCAGCGACCCTGAAAAGCTTGATGCCGTCTGCGAAATGCTGAAAGACAACGCGTCTTTTCAATCGCTGATTGCCCTGCGCAGCCATACGAACGCTTTGAAGCTGGCAATGGCGGAAAACGGTATTACTTCGGACGATGACCTGCCCGCCGCCATGGCATTTGCCGACAGCCTGCTCACCAAAGTGGAAAGCCTGCAGCCGCTTGCGGAAGCCTGCTTTGCGCCGCTGGTGAAAAATGAGACAGACCCCGCAAAAAAGGCGCAGATGATTCAGGCTGCGATGGAACAACTCACAGAGGATTTGGCCTATAATCAGGAGAACTTCACCTCTCTCATCCTGCTGATGAACCAGCTGAAGGAAGAAGATTTGCTGGACGATATTGAATATATTGACGATCTCCGCAAGGACATGCAGGATTTGCGCCCAATCGTGAAAGCGCTCAACCGCGACCTGAAAAAGGGCGACATCAATGTCAGTCTGCATCAGTCTCCCAAAACCACCACCACCCTTCTGAAAATGAAAGACGACCTGGAAAATCATCGCGATATCAGCGATTCTCTGAGATGGGCACTGCTGCCGAAAAACGTTGACATCGGCCGGAGCATGATCGAAACGCTGGACAGATTACAGGCAAAAGACACTGTCGGCAGTTCGCTGAACAAAATGGATGATGCCGATGAGCTGTTCGATCGCAAGGAGGCACTTGTGGCGCTGTCCGATCAATACCGGATCTTTACTGACGCGCCCGCCGAACTGGGCACCGAGCTGAAATTCATCATGAAGACCGATGAAATCAAGGCCCCCGAGGTTGAAAAGGAAACCGCACCTGTTACAGAAGAAAAAAGCGGCTTTCTGGACTGGTGCAAAGGGCTGATTTCCGGAATCACCGGTCAATAATCTTAGAAAAAGAGCGTTCCCGAAAAACGGGAACGCTCTTTTTCGCCGGAGGGCCCTTTATTATCCTTCCGTCCGCTGATCGATCGGCACATAATCATAGTGCGGAGAAATACTGAGATAAGCGGGACGGATAATCTTCCCGGAATTGCAAAGCTCTTCAATCCGATGCGCGCTCCAGCCTGCGATACGGGAGATCGCAAAAATCGGGGTAAACAACTCGGTCGGCAGATCGAGCATGCTGTAGACAAAGCCGCTGAAGAAATCGACATTGGCGGAAACGCCTTTATAGATGCGGCGCTCCTCCCCGATGATCTGGGGCGCCAGCCGCTCAACAAGCGAATACAGGCCGAATTCCTTATCCCGCCCTTTTTCCTCGGACAGGCTCTTGACGTAGTATTTGAACACATCGGCACGCGGGTCGGACAGCGAGTAAACCGCATGGCCCATTCCATAGATCAGCCCCGCCTTGTCAAACGCTTCCTTGCGGAGGAGCTTCTTTAAGTAACATGCGACCGCTTCTTCATCCGACCAGTCGGAGACCGTCTTCTTCAGGTCTTCAAACATCTGCACAACTTTGATGTTTGCTCCGCCATGGCGCGGCCCCTTCAGCGAACCGATCGCAGCCGCCACCGCCGAATAGGTGTCCGTGCCCGAAGAGCTTACCACATGCGTGGTAAAGGTGGAGTTGTTGCCGCCGCCGTGTTCTGCGTGCAGAACAAGCGCCACATCCAGTACACGCGCCTCCAGCTTGGTATACTTGCTGTCGGGGCGCAGAATGTGCAGAATGTTTTCCGCCGTGGAAAGATGGGGCTGCGGCGCATGAATGAACAGGCTCTTTCCCTCATGGTAATGGTTATATGCCTGGTAGCCGTAGACGGACAGCATGGGGAACAGCGCAACCAGCTGCAGGCACTGGCGGAGAACATTGGGGAGGGAGATGTCGTCGGCGCGGTCGTCGTAGGAATAGAGCGTCAGGACGCTGCGGGCCAGTGTATTCATCATGTCGCGGCTGGGGGCTTTCATAATGATATCGCGCACAAAGCTGGTGGGCAGCGAACGGTACCGCGTAAGCAGAGCGGTAAACTGGTCAAGCTGCTCCTGCGTGGGAAGCTTTCCAAACAGCAGTAAGTAGGTTGTTTCCTCAAAGCCAAACCGGTTTTCACGGATAAATCCGCTCACCAGGTTCTTGACATCTACTCCATGATAAAACAGGCGGCCCTCACAGGGAACCTCCGCTCCGTTTTCATCCCGCTGGGTAGACTGAATCTCAGAAATTTCGGTCAGGCCGGTGAGAACGCCTTTTCCGTTGATGTCGCGCAGTCCGCGTTTGACGTCGTACTTTTCATAAAGTGCTGGGTCAATCGCACTGCTTCTTCTGCAGAGCTCCGTAAGCTCCAGAATTTCCTGGGTTACTTCGGAAAACGGATTGAACGGCATATGCAACTCTCCTTTACTCATCTTTCATTTTGTAGAATAATTTATTATAGCAGATTGCGGATAAAAAAGAAATCAGATTCAATCGGAAAATAAGGAATCTATATTTTTGAAGTTTGAGAAGATTCTGGGTTTTCTTCCAAAAAAGGTGCCAGATAGGCTCGAAATGCAGCCGGCAGCGGATATTCCTCCCGGAGCTGTTCCGGTTTTGCCCAAATCAGTCCCGACTGCATCGGGCTGCTCTCTGCAACCGTGACGCGCCATCCGGTCATCTGCCATTCGACATGTGTAAAAATATGCTTCGCACCGCACAGCTCCTCGGCACGCAATGGCTCCAAGCCGAACGTGCGGGCCTGCGATACGGCCTGTTCGCGGGTAAGCATCCCCGGCGCGGAAGGCAGTTCCCACAGGCCTGCCAGCAGCCCTTTCCCCTTGCGCCTGCGGATCGCGAGAAGGTCGTCGCGCACCAGCAGCAGGATTGTATGCTGCTCGATACGCCGCGGCTTTTTCGCGGATTTTACGGGCAGTTCCAGAGCAGTTCCCCGTTTCTTCGCTTCGCACAGGCCCGCCAGAGGGCAGCGTCCACAATCGGGCGGCCCGTTGGGCACGCAAATCACGGCGCCAAGTTCCATCAGGCTCTGATTAAACTCCCCGCAGCGCCCCGCCGGCATGACCGCGCGCAGTGTGTCCTCCGCGGCGCGTTTGGTTTTGGGGTCCGCAATATCATCGTAATTCGCAGTCAGGCGGGAAAGAACGCGCAGTACATTTCCGTCAACAGCGGGTACCGGCTTTCCAAAAGCAATGGAAGCAACTGCGCCTGCGGTGTAGCTGCCGATTCCGGGCAGCGTCAGCAGATCTTCATAGTTTTCCGGCAAGACTCCCTGAAAGCGCTCCATTACCTGCTGTGCGGCTTTTTGCAGATTGCGCGCGCGGTTATAGTATCCGAGCCCTTCCCAAAGTTTGAGAAGCTGCTGCTCGGGTACCCCGGCAAGCGCGGACACATCCGGCAAAGCGGTCAAAAACCGGGCGAAGTATCCCTTGACCGCCTCCACACGGGTTTGCTGGAGCATAATCTCGGAGATCCAGATGCGGTAAGGATCTTTGCTGACGCGCCACGGCAGATCACGTTTTTCAGCCTCGTACCAGTTCAGCAACGGCTCAATGATATCGGATAAGTTCATATTGTCCTCTTTTGATTGAAAAATTAGCGAGTCAGCCCTGCCTGCAGCAGTACACAAATTCTGCAAACAGATCGGCAGAAGGCTTATCGGTTCGATACATATATTCAGGATGCCACTGGACGCCTATCAGAAAGCGCTTTCCGGGATGGAATGCCGCTTCAATCAGGCCGTCCGGAGCGACAGCAGCCGGTTTGAGCGCCGCCGCCAGCGACTTGACCGCTTGATGATGGTAGCTGTTGACCTGTATCTTTTCACACCCGGTAGCCGCGCGCAGCGGCGTGTCAGGCAGGATGGACACAGCGTGTGCCGGCTGATCGTAAGGCGGGCTCTGGTGATGGTTCAGCGGGCTTTTCAGCTTCAACTGCTGCGGCAAATCCTGATAGAGCGTCCCGCCAAGTGCCGCATTGAAAAACTGAAGGCCCCGGCAAATCCCAAGCGCGGGTTTATCCAATCCGATCACCTCCCGCAGCAAAAGCAGTTCCAGCCTGTCCTTGTCCGGGCAGGGTGTTCCGCAGAAAGCAAGCGGTTCCTCCCCATAAACGGAAGGGGCAACGTCCTGCCCGCCTGTAAACAGGAAACCGTCCAGTTCAACGGCAAGACGCAGAATGTCCTCCCTGCTTTTGGCCATCGGCAAAATAACGGGAATCCCGCCCGCGCCTGCGATGCCGTTCAAATACCCCGGCAGCATCCAGATGCTGTCCCGTTCCTCATCAAAAAGCGGTGTAACCCCAATTATTGGTTTTTTCATCTGCTTTTGCCCCCTTCCGAAGCCTAAGATTTTTCGATGTTGTTTTCTATTATAGCACATGAATACAGCACACGAAAACACCGAAAGAACGTATTTTCCGAATTTTATTTTCACTGTATCTGCCCGAGTTGACGCAAAATACTTAACAGACTATAATAAAGTGTAATAAACAATGGGGGTGTGCCATGGCTGTCAAAAATGATATTCTGGCTTATCTGGAACAGCACAGGAATGGCTTTTGTTCCGGAGAGCTTCTGGCAAAAGAATTGGGTGTTTCCCGTGCCGCAGTCTGGAAAGCGGTGGAATCGCTGAAAAAATCCGGATATGAAATTGAAGCGGTCACCCATAAAGGATATCGAATCGCCGCAAATACCGATCTGCTGTCGGCGGAAAGCATCGCCCCGTTTTTAGGTGAGCATTGCCAGAAGTTAAAGATTCAGACTTTTTCTTCGCTGGAATCCACCAATCTCACCGCCAAACAACTGGCTCTTGCCGGCGCCGAGGAAGGCACCGTCATTTTAGCCGAAGAGCAGACGCTGGGGCGCGGGCGCCTTGGGCGTTCCTTTTTTTCCCCCGCCGGCGCTGGAATCTATCTGAGCGTTATTTTGCGGCCCGATCTGAAAGCCTCCGAAGCGGTACTCATCACCACGGCGGCAGCGGTCGCGGTCTGCCGCGCGGTAAAAGAAATTGCGGGCGCCGAAACACAAATCAAATGGGTAAACGACATTTATCTGAATGGGCGCAAGATCTGCGGCATCCTGACCGAAGCGCTCACAGGGTTTGAAAGCGGCTCCGTCGAATGCGTGATTTTGGGAATCGGTTTGAATTTCAGCCGGCCGGAAAGAGGTTTCCCGCCGGAACTTCGGGAGCAGGCCGGTTTTCTGTTTGCGGAGAAGCCGGACGGCATTACGCGCAGCCGGCTCGCCGGGGCCATTCTGAACCACGTTTACGCACTATGCAATTCGATGGAAAACAGAACATTTCTGGAAGAATACCGCCAGCGCTCTCTGATATTGGGCAGGGAAATTACGCTTTACCGGTCCGGTAAAAAACAATCAGCGGTCGCCTGCGAAGTCGATCATGACGGTGGACTGCTTGTCCGTTATCCGGACAACAGTATGGAAACGCTTCATTCAGGAGAAGTTTCCATACTGCTTTGAACGTACCTTAAAAAGCCCGTTCGGATGTTATCCGAACGGGCTTTTTCTCTATCTTTTCAGTCTTCCGATAATTTAATGGAAAGATACGACCTTACCAGCGCAACACATTTGTCCCATCCAAGCATGCTGCTGTTGATGCACAAATCGTAGTTGTCGGCATCTTTCCAGTCATGCCCGGTAAAATAGCGATAGTATCCGGCACGGCGTTTATCGGTTTTGTGAATATACCGCTCGGCTTCCTCCCTGCTGAAATTGGCGTGAATCTCCATCGTTTTTTCGATGCAGTAATCCATCGGCGCATGGACATAGATGCGCAGGACGTAATCATAATCCTTTAAAATAAAATCCGCGCAGCGCCCAACGATTACACAGGATTCCGTTTCAGCAAGCTCCCGGATGATTTTCGCCTGGTAATTAAACAGATTTTCTTCGGATATGAAATCGTCGCTGTCAGGAGGAATGACTTCACCGGAATAGTTTGCCTTTCCCGTTTTAAAGAGCTTGGGCCTTTTCAGGTTTTCATCCGATTGGGCAAACAGCTTCACATTGATGCCGCTGTCATCCGCAGCACGATGCAGCAGCTCCTTATCATAGTAAGGAACTCCGAGCTTTTCCGCCAGCATCCTGCCAATGGTTCTGCCGCCGCTTCCATATCCTCTCGCAATGGTAACCACAAAATGATCCATCATTCCAGCCCCTTCCCTTGAAGCATTCTATTCAGACGTGTGGTGTCCTCCTCTTTAGTATATACGATTTTTCCGTGATTTTCCAGTGTTATTCAGAAAAGTTAAAAATGAATGAGTCGATCTGTTTATTGTTTGTCTTGTGACGAGGCATACCTCGTGAGACAGATTGCATTTTGTGTTTCGTCGTAACGCCGCAACGAAATTGCCATAAGCAGCGCATCCAGCACTGTAATTTCCGCTATGCGGGAAGCGAACGCATCGCTGTTATACAGTGTTTCCTTCGCCGTTGTAAATAATACAATATCGCTGACTTTTAAGGCCGGAGAGCGGGCATGGCCCGTCAGTGCAATCGTTGTTGCGCCGCGTTCCTTTGCCAGGCGCAGATTCCGGATGGTAAGACTTGAACGCCCCGAATAGGTAATCCCGATCGCAACGTCACCTTTGCCAAGCAGGCTGGCGGACATTGCCTGGGTATCCGCGTCGAGGTCAACACCGCATTTTATTCCGTACTTTAAAAATTTATGTTTCACATCCACCGCCACATAAGCGGAAGCCCCTACCCCGAACAATTCAATCCGTTTCGCTTTTACGAGCGCATCCACAGCGCGCTCAAACTCTTTATCGCTCAGGACACTCTGCGTTTCCGACAAAGCCTGGATGCGTGAATTGAAGACCTTACGCTTAATTGCAGACGTCGAGTCATCCTGCTTCAACGCTTCATTCGAGCCGCTTTGGGAATCGGTTGTGTTTTTTGCAACATTGATTTTAAAATCCTGAAAGCCCCGATAACCCATTGATTTGCAAAAGCGCACGATCGTTGCCTCGCTGGATCCGGATTGATTGGCAAGTTCGCTCACAGTCAGGTAAATAACATCCTCGCGGTTATTTACAATAAACTGCGCAACCTTTTTTTCCGCATCTGTCAGAAAGTCCATTTGTTCTTCAATGGCAGCGATCAGCGGTATATTCATTATTGAATAGCCTCCTATACAATCGGTTTCAATGCTAACAGGAATTTCTTTTTACTTTGTTATTATAGCATTATAAAAACTATTTTCAATGTTTTTTCGACATATTTTTACATGTTTTCGTGCAAAAATCGACATAATAATTTCTTTTTTATAGGAAAGTAACATAATATTTAATAAAATCATTGGTTTTATTTTGCCTGTGACCAGCAAGGAAAACAATGTGATAACCATCTGTTGAAATTAAATTCCAGAGTCAAAGTCAATAAAAAACGATGCTAACAAATTGTTTTACGTCATAAAAAAACAAAGCGCCGAACCCGCAACGCCTTGTTTTTTGAAACTGCTTATTAAATTTCCGAAACTGTGATCTGGTTATTAATCATGGCCACCGAAATTCTGCGCGGAGGATTGGTTCCCTCCACAAGACAGGACGCAGTCCCAAAGGCGGCCGCATACTGGAGGGAGCGTTTGGGGTCATACTTAAAATCGTGAGCGATAATGAATCCCGCCAGCGCTGCGTCCCCCGCCCCGATCGACGACTTGATCTCGGAAAGCACAGGCACGTCCGCTTTATATGTAACGGAACCGTCCGTATAGATCATTCCATCCTCTCCGAAACTGGCCAGCACATGGTGCACGCCCGCCTTTGAAACCTGAAGCACCGCCTCTTTGATCGCTTCGATGGAGTGCAGTTCTTTCCCCACCAGCGCGCACAGTTCCTCATAGTTCGGCTTGATCACCCATGGTTTAATTTTCGCTACATCTTCCAGCGTAACGGAACGGGTATCGAGCGCGATGATGCCGCCGCATTCCTGGATGAACGCACAGATTTCACAAAGGTTCACATTGGTAATGCCCTCCGGCATCAGCCCCGCAACCACAACCAGCGTGGTCGGCTTAATTTCTTCCGCGAGAACCGTTTCCAGCTCCTGAATGGTATGTTGCTTGATTCTGGGACCGTTGCGGACCAAACGGGTTTCCGTACCATCCGCTGTCACTATGCAGAGATTTTCCCGCAGACGCCCTTCGGTGTAGATCACGCGAGTCGTAACGTTCTCGTCTTTCAGGCGTTCAAAATAGCGGCGGCTTCCATCCTGCCCGGCAACAATCAACGCTGTATTGGCAATCCCGTAACACTGCAGCACGCGGGACACATCAACCGCTTTGCCTGCGGCATCATACAGCTCACTTTCCACAACATTATTCTCCCCCTGTATGAATTCCTTCATATAACAGGTAGAATCCGCCGCAGGGTTGAGGGATAATGTAATAATCTTATCAAACATCATAAAATAGCCGACCTCCCTTTATCTATGAGGACATAGGAGGCGGACGGCCTTGATGCCGTCCGCACGCATATTTTGAAAGCTATTCGGTTGTTTTGTCCGCTTCAGGGATCTGATTGATATCCTGTTCCTCTTTTGGTGTTTCCTCTTCTGTATCTCCCGGAACAGGCAAGCCCTGCATCATTGCGGCAAATTCTGCTTCTTCCATCCGCTCATGTTTAAATAGGAACTGCGCCACCTGATGCAGCTGATTCATATGTTCCGTCAGGATATCGCGGGCGCGTTCATAAGCAGTATCGATGATTTCACGGATTTCAGCGTCAATTTCTGCCGCCACATTCTCAGAATAGCTGGGCGTATTGTTAAAGTCACGCCCCAGGAAAATTTCATCCTCATCATGGCCGTAAACGATCGGTCCTAATTTTTCGGAGAAGCCATACCGCATGATCATATTGCGGGCGACTTTTGTAGCCCTTTCAATGTCGTTGGAAGCCCCTGTCGAAATATCTTCCAGCACCAGCTTTTCCGCCATGCGCCCGCCCAGCAACGTGACGATATCCTCGTTCATCTCCCGCTTGGTCACATAGGATTTATCCTCACCGGGCAAAGACAGCGTGTAACCGCCAGCCATTCCGCGCGGAACAATGGAAATCTGGTGAACCGGGTCCTGTGTCGGCAGATAGTAAGTACAGACCGCATGGCCTGCCTCATGATAAGCCGTTAGTTTTTTGTCTTTTTCAGTAACAACGTGGGAACGTTTTTCCGGTCCTGCGATCACTTTAATGGTCGCTTCTTCAATTTCCGTCATTGTGATTGCTTTAAGGCCCTTTTTTGCTGAAAGCAGCGCAGCCTCATTGCAAAGATTTTCCAGATCTGCCCCGGTAAAGCCTACCGTAGACGCGGCAATCGTCTTGAGGTCCACATCCGGACCAATCGGCTTATTGCGTGTGTGGACGCGCAGGATTGCTTCACGGCCCTTAATGTCCGGATATCCGACCGCGATCTGGCGGTCAAAACGGCCGGGGCGCAGCAAAGCCGGGTCCAGAATATCGCGGCGGTTGGTGGCAGCGATCACAATGACGCCGCTGTTGGTTCCAAAGCCGTCCATTTCAACCAGCAATTGGTTCAGTGTCTGCTCACGTTCATCGTGTCCGCCGCCAAGTCCGGCGCCGCGATGGCGGCCGACCGCATCAATTTCGTCGATGAAAATGATAGAGGGGGCATTTTTCTTTGCCTGCTCGAACAGGTCACGGACACGGGACGCACCGACACCCACAAACATTTCTACAAAGTCGGAACCCGAGATGGAGAAGAACGGGACACCCGCTTCACCTGCGACCGCCTTGGCCAGCAGCGTCTTACCGGTTCCCGGAGGGCCCATCAGCAAAACGCCCTTGGGAATACGCGCACCCAGCGCGTTGAACTTACTCGGATTCCTGAGGAATTCAACGATTTCAACCAGCTCTTCTTTTTCCTCTTCAGCACCCGCAACATCATTGAACGTAACTTTCGGGCCCTCTTCCGGAGCGCGGGGCTTGGCCTTTCCAAAGCTCATGACCCCGCCGGTGCCGCCTCCGCGCGCCTGCCGCATCATCATCACATAGAAAAACACCAGCATGCCGACCAGCAGCAGAGTCGGGATAAAGCTGAGCCATACCGGGTATTCTTTCACAGGGATATAGTCATATTTCATCGGCGCGTCCGGATTCGCCTTATTGTAAGCGGCAATCAGGTCGTCGCTCCCATCAGCGAGCGTTCCGTTGACGTCGTTATAAAAAATACTGAGGTTCGGAATTTTATAATCCGCCAGCTTTTTATCATCAATCAGCGTCAGATTCAGTTTTCCTGTGTTTTGATCAAGCTCAAATTCCTTGACTTCCAGCCTCTGGAAATACCCGATCACCTCGGAATATTTCACGGAAGTCGGAGTTTTCATGCTCGATGAAAGCAACATGACCGCCATAAGCATCAGCAGCAGGAATACCGAAATATAAATACCGATGCCTTTCGACTTTTTGTTCAAATTTTTTTCACTCCTGTCAAAATCATTGGGCATCAGCCCTTAGCTTGCTTTTCCTGGCCGGCAGGCTGTCCATATACCTCTGGCTTCAGCACGCCGACATAGGGGAGATTCCGGTATTGTTCCGCATAATCAAGCCCGTACCCTACAACAAACTCATCCGGCACTTCAAAGCAGGTGTAATCGGCTTTGATATCCGCAATCCGGCGGGCAGGCTTATCGAGCAGAGTCGCAATCCTGATATCCGTGGCACCCCGCTGCATCAGCAGCCCTTTGAGATAGCTCAGAGTCAGGCCGCTGTCCAGAATATCCTCGACAATCAATATGTGTAAGTTTTGAGGGTTAATGTCAATATCCTTGATTATCTTAACCACTCCGGATGTTTTTACGCCGGAATGATAACTGGAAACCGCCATAAATTCCACTTCAACCGGGATGCTCAGCTCACGGATCAGATCCGCCATAAAGACGAACGAGCCCTTCAGAACCCCGAGCACAAGCACATTCTTCCCCTCATAATCTGAAGAAATCGTTTTGCCAAGTTCCTGCACCTTTTGTTTAATTTCATTTTCACTGATGAGCACTTTTAAGATATCGTCTGTCACGCCTGTCGCCCTCCGTAATCTTCCGATTGAGTAATCGTAAACGTTAACACATTGCGGGTACTGCGGTCCACTTTGACCCTCGCATCCACACCGATATTTTCAACAAACACCACACCCTCGCTATCCGCTGCCACACACAGCTGATCCCTGTCTTGCAGGGCAAGTTCACTGAACAGTTTTTTCAGCGATTTTGTGCAGCCGCGGTTAGCAGGCTTCATTTTATCTCCCGCCTGCCGCGAACGTAAAAAAATATCAGAATTTATTTTATCATAATCCGCAGCATTTTTTAATACCAAATCGGTATTGTTCTCAAAAATTTCATAATCTGCACAATTCAATACGGAAAAAGTCACTGTTTTCCGGTTTCCAAGCGGAATCGTTTGTCCGTCAAGACCGTTTTTTCTGACCGCCACCTGCCTGAGCGGGTCGCTTTTCCGTCTTGTGCGGCACTCAGCGCGCAGGATTCCCCCGCGCGCCGTAATATACCAGTTTTTCCCGACCTGAAGCACGTGGCGTTTTCCACCTATTATGATTTCCTCAATCAGGCTGATCCGTTCCGCGCTGCGCTCAATTCCATGATCTTCCAGCATCCCCGAAATGATTCTCGAGCGGACGGCAGGATGCAGATCAGCCAGTTTTTCCAGTGAAAACCCGCCTTCCGCCGCGCACCGTCCGGCTTCCGCCAGCGCCTGCTGCTGCAGGTAATCTGCGTCCAGACGCAGCAGATCAGTCAAACGCCCAATCGCATCCAAAGCGCCTGGATTGATGCGGGCCAGCAGAGGCACAATGTTATGCCGGATATGATTTCGTGTATAGTCGTTGGACAGATTTGTGCTGTCCGTAACATAGCACAGGTTATGCATAGTGCAGTAACGTTCAATCTCTTCGCGTGAACAGGCAATCAGCGGCCGGATAATGGGGCCTCTGACCGGAGGAATCCCGCACAGGCCGGTAATCCCGGTACCGCGGGAAAGGTTGAGTAAAACTGTTTCCGCTGTATCGGAAAGCGTGTGCGCCGTTGCAATTTTGCTGTGATACTTTTCGGCCAGTTCAGTAAAAAACGCATACCGTTCCTCACGGCCGGTTACTTCCAGCGAGGTTCCGCGTTCTCCCGCAAGCTGCTTGATGTTCACCCTGCGCACATCAAGCGGAACGCCATACTGCCCGCACATGGTGCGGACCAGCTGTTCGTCGCGGTCGCTTTCTTCCCCGCGCAGGCAGTGGTTCAGATGGCAGGCGCGCACATGCAGATCGAGATCCGTGACCGAACATAAAAAATCGAGCAGCGCGACCGAATCGGCGCCGCCCGAAACCGCCGCCGTAACCGTGTCGCCCTGCCGAAGCATTGCGAATTGTTCAATTGTAGCTCTCGCCTTATGGTTCATGACGCGATAACTCCAAATTGGTAAATCTTGTATAACGGTTGTCCCATCCAAGCTTTACGACGCCAACTTCGCCATGGCGGTTTTTCGCAACATCACATTCCACGATGTTGCGTTCTTCCGCCTCTTCACGCGCATAATAGTCCTCACGGTACAATAGCAGCACGATGTCCGCATCCTGCTCAATGGACCCTGACTCACGCAAATCGGAAAGCATCGGCTTGTGGTCGGCACGGGACTCCGGGCCACGGGAAAGCTGGGACAGGGTAATTACCGGAACATTTAATTCTTTCGCCATAATTTTGAGGTTTCGGGTA
This sequence comes from Marasmitruncus massiliensis, assembly GCF_900186535.1. Lineage (GTDB taxonomy): Bacteria > Bacillota > Clostridia > Oscillospirales > Ruminococcaceae > Anaerotruncus > Anaerotruncus massiliensis_A. The sequence goes on along the minus strand of NZ_FYDE01000004.1, from coordinate 560,634 downwards.
ATTTCAGAGATTTCCTGCACACGGTTTTCAATCCGTCGTCCGGACGACATCAGCTGCAGGTAGTCAATGATTACCACATCCACCTTACGGAGTCTGCGCAGCTTTGCCTTCATCTCCCCGATGGTGATGCCGGGAGTATCATCCAGATAGATGTCCGCCTTGGAAAGCACCTGCGACGCCATCGCGATGCGGACCCAGTCGTCGCCGGAGAGTTCCCCCGTCCGGAGGGACTTGCCTTCCACAGACGCCTGAGAGGACAGCAGCCTTTGCGCAAGCTGCTCGCTGCTCATCTCAAGGGAAAACACTGCGACGGTTTTATCTGTTTTTGTCGCCACATTTTCCGCGATGTTCAGCGCGAAAGAAGTCTTGCCCATACCGGGGCGGGCGGCAATCAGGATCAAATCCGACTTATTCAGCCCTGTAATCACATGGTCCAGCGCCGGGTAGCCGGTGGAGATGCCTTTATATCGATCCCTGTCCTCACCGGACAGCCTTTGGAGGGTTTCATAGGTTTCGGTAATTGCCGTACGGATATGCTTGAACGCGCTGGTATTGCGCCCCTGCCGGATATCGAAGATTGTCTGCTCCGCGCTGTCAAGCAGCATGTCCGAATCCGCCTGCGGCTCCTGCGCCATCTCTATAATCTCCCGCGAGGCGGTAATCAGCCTGCGGATGTAATACTTTTCGCGGACAATCCGGCAATAAGCCTCCACATTTGCCGAAGACGGCACAACCTGAGCAAGATTTGTCAGGTAGATTTTCGCGTCTTCCGCGGTTTCAAAAACTTCCTGCCGTTTGACCTCTTCCAAAATGGTGATGAAGTCCATGACCTCGTTGCGGGTAAACATGCCGAGGAACGCATCAAAGATCTGCTGATGCTGCGGGCGGTGGAACATATCCGTACGCAGGTTTTCCATAACCACAGGGAAGCATGCCGGGTCGATCAGAACAGCGCCGAGCACGCTCTGTTCCGCTTCCAGATTATAGGGCATCTGCTGGCCGTACTGTCCGCTTATGTCAAAATCAGCCAAGCTCTGCCCCCCTTATGCAAATTACTTCATGAATTTTATTCCGCTTCCCCAACTACCACATAGATGCTTGCGGTAATACCGGGGTGGAGCTTCGCCACAGCCGTATAGCTTCCAAACGCCTTGATATCGGAATCCAGCGAAATTTTCCGTTTATCGATTTCAGCGCCGAACTGCTTTTTCAGTTCCTCCGAAATTTCTTTGGCTGTAACAGAACCGAAGAGCTTGCCGTTTGCCCCCGCTTTTGCAGTGAGCTTGACAGTTTTGCCTTCCAGTTTCGCAGCGAGATCCAGCGCCGCCTGTTTTTCAACAGCCGCCTTGTGAGCCGCGGCAGCCTCTTTTGCCTTCAGTTCTCCCATTGCCTGCGCGTTTGCCTCGACCGCAAGCCCTTTTGGCAGCAAAAAATTACGGGCGTATCCGTCTGAGACATTCACAAGGTCACCTTTTTTGCCGCTGCCCTGTACATCTTTTGTCAAAATTACTTTCATATTTAAAACCCCTATCTATATAAATTCGGACTGTCTGGCAATAAATAAATGCCGTAAAACAGACTACCGGCTGTTTTCTTCAAAAAATTCGTCGATTGCCGCAGTCAGCCTGGATTTTGCCTCTTCCAGACTGATATTTGCAATCTGGGCTCCGGCCATCGTGTGATGCCCGCCTCCGCCCAGCTTTTCCATAATCAGCTGGACATTCAGCTGCCCCATGCTCCGCGCCGAATAAGAGATCCCATCGCCAATGCGGAAGATCAAAAACGACGCCTGCACCCCGCTGATATTCAGCAGTTCATCCGCCGCCTGCGCGGCAGTCACCTGAATATCCGAAATTTCCCGGTTGGGAGAAACGGCAATCGCGCAGCCTTTATAAATTTCAGCGTTGGCAACCAGCTGTGCCTTCAGCTGGTACGCTCCCATCTGGATGGCAAAAAGCTTGCGCACCTCCACCGTATCCGCACCGATTTTGCGCAGATAAGCAGCCGCTTCAAAGGTACGGACGCCCGTCTTGATCACAAAGTTTTTGGTATCCAGCATAATGCCGGCCAGCAGAGCTTCCGCCTCGTAGCGGCCGATGCGGTAACGTTCGCCGAAATACTGCACCAGCTCCGTCACCATTTCCGACGCGCTGGACGCATAGGGCTCATGATAGAAGATCACGGCGTTTTCAATATGCCCCACCATCTTGCGGTGATGGTCAATCACCACAACGGATTTGCAGGCCTCAAATACTTCCGCCGATTCCAGAAACGTCTTCACATGCGTATCGCAGATTACCAGCAGCGTTTTTCTGCTGATATGGGACAGTGCTTCCTCCGGCTCGATGAACAGCCCGTTATAGCCATTTTCCAGCAGTTTGTCATATAAAGGACCCACCAGGTTTTTGTCGCGACGGATGACCAGCCATGCATCCTTACCCATCAGGCGGGCGGCCTTTAAAATCCCGATAGAAGCGCCGAAGCAGTCCAAATCGGAGTTCTGGTGCCCCATGACCAGCACATTGTCGCTGCCGTTCATCAATTCCGCCAAAGCCGTCGCTACAATACGGGTTTTTACTTTGGTGCGCTTTTCAACCCCATTGGAAACCCCGCCGAAAAATTCGTAGCCGGAAACGCTGCGTACGGCGGCCTGATCCCCGCCGCGCCCCAAGGCCATATCCACAGCCTGCCGCGCAAACTGCTCGCTTTCGCTGAGGGTTGAAGCATCCCGCCCCACGCCAATGGAAAGCGTGGGAACCTGATTGGCCTCGTTTTCAATGGCGCGCACCTCTTCCAAAATCTGAAATCTGGAAGAGATAATTCCCCTGAGATTGCGTTCCTCAATAATAACGATAAAACGGTCCCGCTCGGTTTTTACCATCAGCCCGCCGTTTTCCGAAACGTATTTGCTTACTGTATATTCGATCTGCCCCATCAGGCGGGAACGCTCGTTGTCCTTCATGGTTTGCTGGAGCTCTTCATAGTTATCCACAACCAGAAGCATGATGGAAGGGCGTGTTTCAAAATATTCATGGGCAAACTGCTTCAACTCGGTGTTATCAAAGAAATAGACCATATACAGGTCCTGATGATTGTTGACCGCACGGGTAACATATGCTACAAAGTGCCGCCCCTTATAATCCACCTCGTATCCGTTGTCCGGGCAGCGGCGGGTAATATCCAGACCGGTCAGGATCGTATAAATGCTTTTGGAATAGATGTTTTCCCCATCCAGGACGCCGCGCTGCGCCTGCTGGTTTGCCCACAGGATTTCTCCGTCGCTGTCACAGACCATGACAGGGATGGGAAAATTAATCAGGGCATCCTGCTGGACGGTGGTCAGCAGATGGCCCATCTGAATCAGAAATTTGGTAACCGAGTTCCGAATGGACAGCATCTGCCACACGATCAACGCAATGCAGACAACGGTTACTGAGGCGCAAATATAGAACAGCCGCAGACTGAAAAACAGAGACGCGACCGTCATTGAAATGCAGCAACCGGCTGAAATATAGAAAACAGGCCGGAACAAGTTCAAGTTCTTCTTCACTTTGAAACCTCATTTTCACAGATCGAATGGACTTTGAATATGGCAGACAACTTGAAACGGACGAAAAAGCAAGGCACGCTCCATATTGCCAATCGGTCTTTATTATAACACGTTCTGATTGGGGTTGCAATCGCATTTCGTACTTGACTTCGGCGCAGAAGCGGTTTATAATGAATTTACTAAATCAGTAATTTAGTAAATTAGTAATCGGAGGCATTAACCATGAAAATACCGGTCACACTTAAGCACAAGCCTGTGATCGCTTCGGAAGATTATGAGCATATCGACGGGCGTTATGCCTATAACAGCGATGCGAAAGGGATTTCCCTCGGCTTAGCCCAGTGGAACGATCGCGGCCGTCTGGATATTTCCGCAAAAGTCTGGAGATATACGGGAGAAAAGTGGTCCAGGCAATCGGAAGAACTCCCTCTTCACCGTATCATCGATCTTGCAATCTTAATCTGCCGCACCAAACTATATTTCCGCGAAGAAGGATACCGGTACCAAAAAATGTATGACCCCGACCAGCCGGTCATTGACCGCATCGGTTTGCAGGGCGACGCCATGACAGTAGGGGTATGTACCGAAAATCCGATGATCGACGAGGACATCAAACTGTTCAGCCAGGCACTTTCCAATGATGATGAGTTGCTTGGGGAACGGCTGTCGGTGCTGGCTCGTATTTTAAAGGAGATGGGCTACTGATGGATGAACGCAAAAAAGAACTGATCCGGGAATATAAGCAGAGACCCTTGCAGGGAGGGGTCTGTATCATCCGGAACACCGTCAATGGGAAATACCTGCTGGAAATCGGGCCCAACCCCAAAGGCAATCAGAATCGCTTTGCCTTTTCCTGTTCCACAGGCTCCTGCATCCACTATAAACTGCAAAAAGACTGGGACGCCTACGGCAAGGATGCGTTTACCTTTGAGATTCTTGACGAAATTGAACAAAAAGAAACGCAGACACCGGAAGAATTCAAAGCGGACATCGAAGCCCTGGGTGAATTATGGCTGGAAAAGCTTGATCCTTCCCTCTCCTATTAAACAGAAAAAACACCCGCGCTCGGCGGGTGTTTTTTATTTACTGACTGATTATACTTCCTGAATCACCGGAAGAATCATCGGGCTTCTTTTTGTTCTGTTGTAGAAATAGGAGGACAGCGCATCACGCACCTGCGTTTTGATGTTGCCCCACTCACGCACATTGTTCTGCATACAGGTTTCGATTGTCTGGCGGACAATCTCACGGGCCTCCGAAAGCATGTCTTCGGCTTCACGCACATAAACAAATCCGCGGGAAATAATATCCGGCCCCGCAGCAATCTGTCCGGTTGCCTGTTCGATTGTGGTCACAACCACGATCAGACCGTCCTGCCCCAAATGCTTGCGGTCGCGAAGTACGATGCTGCCGACGTCGCCAACCCCCAGACCATCCACCAGAACCCGTCCGGACGGCACGGTTTCCTCACATTTGACAGAAACGCCGTCGAGTTCGAAAACCTTTCCGTTTTCACCGATAATCACATGGTCTGAGTCCATCCCCATGCCGAAAGCAAGGCTGGCATGGCGTTTGAGCTGTTTGTATTCGCCGTGCACCGGGAAGAAGAATTTCGGACGTGTCAGGGCAAGCATAATTTTCTGTTCTTCCTGGCAGGCATGGCCCGATACATGCACCTCATACATCCGTTCATAGATCACTTCGGCTCCAAGGCGCATCAGCTCATTTACCACACGGCTTACTGTCTTTTCATTGCCTGGAATCGGGGTCGCGCTGATGATAATGAAGTCTCCGGATGTGATCATGACCTTGCGGTGGTCATTGCTGGCCATGCGGGAAAGCGCGCTCATAGGCTCTCCCTGACTGCCGGTCGTGATCAGCACAATCTGTTCCGGCGGAAAACGGTTGATATCGTCAATATCGATAATCACGTCTTTCGGCGGTTTCAGATATCCAAGTTCAATCGACACCTCGACCACGTTTACCATGCTTCGTCCTGAAACTGCCACTTTTCGGCCGCACTTTGCCGCCGCTTCGCAGATCAGCTGAATCCGGTTGACATTCGACGAAAAGGTCGCAACAAGGATACGTTTGTCGTGTGCCTGCTTAAAAAGCTTATCAAAGCTCTCTCCGACGGTCCGCTCAGTCGGGGTAAATCCCGGACGTTCGGCATTTGTGGAGTCGGAAAGCAGCGCCAGAACACCATGGCTGCCCAGTTCGCCGAATCGAGCCAAATCTATGATTCCACCGATAATCGGGGTATAGTCGATTTTAAAGTCGCCAGTCTGGATGATCACACCGGCAGGTGTGTGGATCGCAAGCGATACGGCATCGGGAATGGAATGATTGACCCGGATGAATTCCACTTCCATACAGCCCATTTTAAAGGTTTCCCCCGCGGCTATCTGCATCAGCTTGACTTTTCCGAAAAGGCCATGCTCTTTCAGTTTGTTTGCAATCAGGCCTATCGTCAGTTTGGTCGCGTAAACCGGAGCATTTACCTGCTTCAGAAAATAAGGCAGCGCGCCGATATGATCTTCGTGTCCGTGCGTGATCACAATGCCGCGGAGTTTTTCACGGTTTTTGACCACATACGTGAGGTCGGGCAGCACCAGGTCGACACCCAGCATCTGTTCATCCGGAAATGTCATGCCGCAGTCCACCATAAACATGTCATTCTGGCATTCATACAGGGTTACGTTTTTGCCGACTTCGTTGAGTCCTCCCAAGGGGGTAATCCTGACCGGAATTTTGCTTTGTTCTTTCTCCCTGGAACGCCCTTTTTTAGGACGCGTGTTGGTTTTAGAAGCCGGCTGTACGGCGTTTACCGGTGCCGGTTTTACGACGGCGGCCGGTACGCTCGTCTTCGCTGCGGCAGTTTTAGAAACCGCCTGCTTCTGGCCGTTGTTTCCGGGACGGCGGCCCCGTCGCTGCTGCGGCTTGGCGCCTTCCTGCCTCGCCTGTTCCTGCGCCGGTTTTTCCTGCTCGGCAGAAACCGCTGCCGGCTGCGCTTTCCGTGTTTGTGTCTGTGTCTGTTCCTTTTTCTTCTCGTGCTTAACCAGTGTTTCCTGCTGGTTTTTCGCAGCAGAAGGTGCCCCGGACTGCCGCTGCTTTTTTTTCTGCGGTGCAGCGCGTTCCACAGAGGCACGCTTTTCCAGCAGGTCAAGCCCCAGCCCGAGTTGTTCATCTGTCAGCTTCCCGCCGACTTTTTTTTCATCTGTCACAAATTATACCTCCATATATTGTGCAATTCATTATGTTCTTTTACTAAAAATTTCATTTTAGGCAAACTTAAATAATTACCCATCCCTTTGTACTTTTTGCCGATCAAGAACAAAACGGGATAGGCGTGTGCTATTCAGTTAATCAATCAGAAAACAAGGCCTCGTACCGACGCAAGCAGTACAGCCGTAATTTTGATCGCGCGCTTTAAAAAAAGCAGCCGCATGTTTCGTGGCGCAAAGCTCACAAAACCAAAAACCGAACACATCATCATTATTTATATTAACCGTTCCGCCGCTCATTGTCAAGCAAACTGTCCAGGCACCGTCCGGAATCCGTGTAAAGCTCCTGCGCAAGTTCCCAGCCGGACACCTCCGCCAACGCGTGAAGCGGCGCGCGCTGAGCCGGGCATAGCAGCAGTACACTCTTTTTCGGATTTCTCACGCCGGAATCGTTCCCGCCTTGCCGCTCGCTTTGCAGACTTTTGCTCTTTGCGTCGCTTTTAGGCACGATACCGTTTAATTCCGGCAAGGTAAGCCGTTGCCGGTGCAGGTAATCTAAAATCCGGATTGCAGTCATCATGCCGTCCCGCATCGGCTGGCGCTCAACAGCTGTCCAGGCTTTTTGCCCAGTATTTTCAGTTTGTGCCGACAGCGCGCATCTATGCATCCCCGGTGGACAGCTATCCATGCCGCCGGCTGTTTTTAACTGCAGGAATCTGTCGACTGCCCGCACCCGCTCGCCTTCCATTTTGCAATATCCTTCGCAGATCTCCAAATCCGTACCGTCAGCGGAAATACGGAGCAGCACCCCTCCGGATAAATTACAGCCCAGCTTTTGCAGGGTTTCGTTCATCAGTTTTTCAACCGCTTTATTGGGGGAAACAGTCTGTGCAGACATTCCTGGAAGCCCCTCCAAAGCGAGGCGCAGCAGTTCCCCCCGATAGATCATGTTGATTCCGGACAGTTCGACATGCCCGCCGAACCCGTTCCAGGGGGCGTATGAAAACTCTTTATGGGATAAAACAGAACGAAAGTTTTTCATCAGTAAACCGTCAAAAGGTTGGCCGTCGCTTTCCACCATTTGAATCCATCCGGCTTTTCCGCTGCTGATACGCACACCGGGAACTGCGTTATAGCGGACGGCAAATTGGAACAGCGCCTGAAACGCGCAGCCAAAATCCAGCACATTCGTCCCTGTCGCACGAACACCGGCAATCAAGGCGTCGGCCAGCACACGGGAACTGCAAAACTCATCTACCGCCACACCGATTGTCCGGCCGCGCAGTATCGTCCCCAACGCGCATCCCGCTTGTACCGCGAACTCCGGAGTCAATTCCATTCCGATCTCCCCGCCGACCGTATTGTTATGGTCCGTATCGGCGGATGCCTCATCAGAAAACGCCGTTTGTACGACGGATTTTGCCACCGCTCCTTTCATCAATACGGCTCCCGACCTGACGGGAGCGCCGGCACAGACGACGCTGGACTGTATGCAGGCGCGTTCCCCCACAAAGCTGTGCGGAAGCAGCGTCCCCGCTTCCACCGCTGCGCCGGAGGCCACAGTACATCCGTCATCAAGGACACTGCCGGCACCAATTACGGCTCCCTCGCCCAGATATACGCCATTGCCGATAAAAACCGGCGCTGTCAATCTGTAATGCCCGGGAGGGCAGCGCCCGGCAATCAGATTCCCCTGCTCGTCCCGTATTCCTCTGAGCCTGCATCTGATTCTCCCATCCAGCAGGTCCTTCTGCGCCTGCTGGTAGGAACTGAGGCTGTCGATACGTCTCCAGTAGCCGTTGCCGCTCCAAAGCGCGGCCTTCATCCCTTTGTTAACGAACGTTTTGATAAAGTCTCCCAGCAGGGGTTTTTCTTCGCTTTGCATGATATCTGCCGCGCGCGGGGATATCATATAGATACCGGAATTCCAAACGTTCCTGTCCGATTCGATGCCGCTTGTTTCTGAAACGCCCGTTCCGCTCTTTCCAAGAACTGCAGCAGTAATATCCGCGTTGCTCTTTCGATGTGCTCTAACCAATTCGTCCAGCGAAAAATCACACAACAGCCTTCCATCCATCACAAGTACCGGCTGTTCTTTTGTGTCCTGAATACCGACTTTTTCCTCTGGACATCCTATGCTTGTACAAAAGCACAGGGAAATGCCTGCAAAGCGTTGTTCCGGATATCGCTTTGCCGCCGCCTTTGGATCGTCCAGCACAAATGTACATTCGTTGAAACCGCAATCGGCAAGCTGCTCCAGAACATATTCTGCCAGCGGCCGGCCGCACAGCCGGACCATACAGGCTGGTGCTCCGCCGGCCAGCGATTGCAGTTGTTCCCCAATGTCGCCCGCGATTATAATCGCCTTCATATCCTATTCCTCCGCACACCGTTCCCATGAAACTTCCGCACCGATTCTATTGATCGTAGTATTGCTCTTCCAAAACCATTTTATGCCGTTTTGCACCCTCAAAAAATTTCAGGAAAGGCTTGTAAAAAAGAGCAATATCGTATACAATAGATAGTTAATTCGGGAAGTTAAGCAGGAGGAGCCTTATGCCTAAGCAAATTGAAGCGTTTACAGACGGCGCCTGTTCCGGGAACCCGGGCGCGGGAGGCTGGGGCGCAATTCTGCGTTTCGGCGGACATGAGAAAGAACTGTCGGGCGGCGAACCGATGACGACCAATAACCGTATGGAATTAATGGCCGTTATTATGGCGCTTTCCGCCTTAAAGGAGCCCTGTGAGGTCTTGTTGACGACCGACTCCAAATATGTTGTGGATTCCGTGGAGAAGGGCTGGGTATACGGCTGGCAGAAAAAGGGCTGGATGCGCGCGCCGGGAGAACCGGCAAAAAATGTGGATTTATGGAAACAGCTTCTCCCTCTCCTGCAAGCACATCATGTGAAATTTCATTGGGTGAAGGGGCATGCCGGACATCCCGAAAATGAACGCTGTGACGCTTTGGCTGTTCATGCAATTGTGAAAATAAAAGAAAATTTGTGAATTTTTTAATAAATTTTAAAAAGCTATTGAAATTCATACCATTAAGGTATACAATAAGAGCATCAGGAAACCTAATATTGTATTGGTGAATTTCATAACAGAATGGTGGTTAGGATATGAAAAGATTTGTATATGCCGATAACGCCGCAACCACGCAGATTTCGGATGAGGTTTTTTCGGCTATGGAGTATTGGCTGAAGGAGGGCTATGGCAACCCCTCCAGCATTTATGCAAAAGGCCGTGACGCGGGACATGCAATCGAAGACGCGCGTAAATCGGTTGCCGCCGCGCTGGGCGCGCAGCCTGCTGAAATCTTTTTCGTCGGCTGCGGCTCGGAAGCCGACAATTGGGCGATCAAAGGTACGGCGCACAAGCTGGCAGCCAAAGGTAAAAAGCACATTATTACGACGACTTTCGAGCATCATGCCGTCTTGCACACCTGCGCCGCGCTGGAAAAGGAAGGCTTCGAAATCACCTATCTGCCTGTGGATGAAAAGGGTCTGATTACCGCGCAGCAGGTAGCGGACGCGATCCGTCCCGACACCGCCCTCGTTACCATCATGTATGCGAATAATGAAATCGGGACCATCCAGCCCATTCCGGAAATCGGCAAGATCTGCCGCGAAAAGGGCGTCTGGTTCCATACCGACGCGGTTCAGGCGGTCGGGAATGTGCCAATCAATGTTGTGGAACAGAAGATCGATATGCTTTCCATGTCCGGGCATAAGATTCACGCGCCCAAAGGGGTCGGCGTGCTTTATATCAAAAAAGGGATCGTTCTTCCCAATTTGATCGACGGCGGCGGACAGGAGCGCGGACGCCGCGCGGGGACCGAAAATGTCGCTTCTATCGTCGGGCTTGGACGTGCAATTGAAATTGCATGCTCCAATTTACCGGAGAAAAACGAGCGTGTGCGCGCTATGCGCGACCGTATTATCGATGCGCTGCTGGAAATTCCCATGGCGCGGCTTAACGGCGACCGTGAGCACCGTCTCGCCGGAAACATCAATATTTCTTTCCCGGGCGTGGAAGGCGAAGCACTGCTGCTGTCGCTGGACCTGCAGGGAATCTGTGCCTCTTCCGGCTCCGCCTGCACCTCCGGTTCCCTCGATCCGAGCCATGTTCTGCTTGCCATCGGGCTGAGCCATGAGGTTGCCCACGGATCCCTCCGAATCAGCATCAACGACTGGACAACCGACGAGGACACAGATCACATCATCGCGTCTGTCCCGCCGATCATTGAAAAGCTCCGGAGCATGTCCCCCATGTGGGAGCACATCATGAAGGGTGAACTGGTACTGGCATAATCAGCCGGGTTTTAACTGACTGCAATCTGTATTGAGATAGAAAGGGTGTATTCTATATGCTGTATTCTGATAAAGTATTGGAACATTTCGCCAATCCTCACAACGTTGGTGAAATCGAAAACGCGGACGGTGTCGGCGAAGTCGGCAACGCCAAATGCGGAGACATCATGAAAATGTACCTGAAAATTCAGGACGGCGTCATCATGGACGCAAAATTCAAAACGTTTGGCTGCGGGGCCGCAATCGCGACAAGTTCCATGGCGACCGATATGATTAAAGGGGCCTCGATTGAGGATGCTCTGAAAATCTCCAACAAGGCGGTGGTGGAAGCGCTGGACGGGTTGCCCGCTTCCAAGATTCACTGCTCGGTTCTGGCCGAACAGGCTGTCAAGTCCGCCTTAGCTGATTACTACCGCAAGAACGGGGTAGACCCGACTCCGATTGTAGGCGAGATTGGTGAATGCGACGCTTGCCACGTTCATTAAAGACATAAAAAATCGCGCCCATGCTTTCTGCATGGGCGCGATTTTTTAATGCAAACTTTTATTTTCCTGTCCATAAACTGCCGGAACGTCTTCCCTGCTGTTGTGCCACTGCTTTTTCAGCTGGTCATAATAGACGCTGGTTCCCGCAACCAGAATCCCCTGTGTAATCGAAACGAACAGCCCCATTGCAATTTCCGGAAGGTTATGAAGCGGAGTTGTCGCCACCACATGGAGCGTTGCAAGCAAAATTCCCGTGACTCCCAAGATAGCAGGAATTCTGTAATTGGGTATTCTCGACGCCTTTAATAGTTTCCCCATGAAATACAGGACAGGGATCAAAATAACCAGCTCCGGCCGGATAAAATCCTGATAATTCATCGAAATTCCTCCCTTGAAACTGTTATGCCGCCATAATGCGGTGTACTGCCCGCATATACTACTTTGTATATGCAGAATGAGGGGTTGCGATGAAGCGGGTTAAATTATTTTTTATGAATGCTCTTCTCCTTGCGGCGGGTACGGTTCTGATGCACTTTATCGGGGTTGCATTTCAGGTCTATCTCGTCGGAAAAATCGGCTCGGCAGGTATTGGACTGTATCAGCTGATGATGTCCGTCTATTTTCTGGCGGTCACTTTGGCTGTTTCAGGGATTAAATTTGCCGTGACAAGGCTGGTGGCCCTGGAGCTTGCCGTGGACAACCGGGCGGGAGTCAAAAAAGCCATGCGGTGCTGCATTCTGTACGCCCTGATTTTTGGGACCGGCGCCGCATTTTTGCTTTATAACAGCGCAGAATTCATTAGCTGCCGCTGGCTCAGCGCCGATGCGCTGCCTTCGCTTCGGCTGCTTGCCATCGGACTTCCCACCGTATCTATCTCCTGCGTGATCAGCGGCTATTTTATCGCCGTGCGCGGCATTGTGAAAAATGTGCTGATTCAAATTTTTGAGCAGATGTCTAAAATTACGTTCGTCGTGACCATTTTCACGCTGCTGATGCCGAAGGGGTTGAAATATGCCTGCCTTGCGATGGTCGCCGGTTCGGTGGCGGCAGAAGCAATTTCCTGCGGGATCTCCTGCCTGCTTTATCTGCTGGACCGCCGCAAATACAGAACGAGCAAGGCCCCTCCGGCGGGCATGCCGCGCAAAATGCTCGGAATCGCGCTGCCGATTGCGTTCAGCGCATATGTGCGCGCCGCTCTGTCCATGGCGGAATCTTTGCTGACCCCATACGGGCTGAAAAAATCCGGGATTTCCACCGAATCAGCCCTGTCCGCATACGGAATCATTCGCGGGATGGTCATGCCGATTCTGCTTTTCCCCGCCTCGTTTCTTCACGCGGCCTCCGACCTGCTGATTCCGGAATTGTCGGAATTCTATGCGCAGGGGAAGCGCAGAAGCATTCATTATACGGTCAACAGGGCGCTTCAAATTACCGCGCTGTTCGCGATCGGAATGTCCGGGCTGCTTTACAGTTTTGCGGAGGAGTTCTCGCTGCTGATCTACCACAGCAGCGAAACTGCCGAATGTATCCGGCTGCTGGCGCCGCTTGTGCCTTTTATTTACATAGACGAAACGGTGGACGGTATGCTGAAAGGCCTGGGTGAGCAGGTAAGTTCCATGCGCTACAATATCATCGACTCTTTCGTAGGCGTGGTCATGATTTGGTTTTTGCTGCCGAAGTACGCCATCAAAGGTTACATTGTAACCATTTTTGTCACGGAACTATTGAATTTTGCCCTCAGCGCGGGGCGGCTGGTTGTGGTTACACAGCTGCGTGTCGATTTGATGAAACTTCTGATCAAGCCTGTTTTTGGCATTGTCGGCGCTGTCTGCGCCTCCAGAGTACTCTTCCGGCTGTCGGAATTCCCCTCCCGGCTGAATTTTTTTTCATTGTCCGCGCAGATCGTTTTGACACTGCTGATTTACGGGCTGTTCCTGACGCTCTCTGCCTGTATCACCCGGGAGGACTTCAGGTGGTTCCGGAACATCTTTAAATAGTGAACTTTCTTTGCAGCATCCGGATTTTGCGCTTTGCAACGCACAGCTTTTTTGTTATAATAAGCGAGGGGTGATATTTTGTCCAAAAAGAAAAGACGTTCACAGCCGACGCGGATGTCCGGCAACGCACCGGATAACCGTTCTTTTTTTCAAAAAATGGTCAGCCATTACGCTAACAACCCCGTTCTTTTTTTCGGTATCCTGGCCGCGGCGTTTTTGATTACGCTTGCTCTTACCCAGGGGGCATAATCCGGGGAACAGCATCTATCTCTGAATATTAAAATCGGCGGGCATCTTTCCAAAGAATCCGGAAAGATGCCCGCCGTAATTGTTTTTAAGAAGCAGCGCTCTGCCGAACAGCGAGTTCGCCGTTTTGCAGGACAACCTCCAGCCGGGTATTGGGCGCCAGATCGTTAGCAATCATCATTCTCGCCAGCAGCGTTTCCACTTTATGCTGTAAGAACCGTTTCAGCGGACGGGCGCCATACACGGGGTCATATCCCTGCTCCACGATATAGGCCTTTGCCTCCGGCGACAGGGTGAGCGACAGCTGCTTTTCGTTCAGACGTTTCTGCAGGTCCGCCATCAGCAGGTCGACGATGCGGCTGATCTCCGTTTTGGACAGCGGCTTATAGAACACAATCTCGTCCAGACGGTTGAGAAACTCCGGACGGAACTGCTGTTTGAGCAGACTGTCCACGCTGTCCCGCGCTTCCTGCGTAATTTCGCCGCGTTCATTGATGCCGTCGAGTATATACGGCGAACCGAGATTGGAAGTCAGGATGATAATGGTATTTTTAAAGTCCACAGTCCTTCCCTGCGAATCGGTAATCCGTCCGTCGTCCAGCACCTGCAGCAGCACATTGAATACGTCGGGATGCGCTTTTTCGATTTCATCGAACAGTACAACCGCGTAAGGCTTGCGCCGGACCGCTTCCGTCAGCTGGCCGCCTTCCTCATAGCCCACATATCCCGGAGGCGCTCCGATCAGGCGGCTGACCGAGTATTTCTCCATGTACTCGCTCATATCGATACGTACAATATTTTTTTCATCATCGAACAGGGCCTGCGCCAGCGCTTTGGCGAGTTCGGTCTTGCCGACGCCCGTCGGCCCGAGGAACAGGAAGGAGCCGATCGGGCGGTTACGGTCCTGAATACCCGCCCGCGAACGCAGGATAGCTTCCGCGACGCTTGTCACCGCTTCATCCTGGCCGATCACCCGCTGATGCAGGATGGACTCCATATTCAGCAGCTTTTCACGCTCACCCTCCATCAGCCGCGCAACCGGGATTCCTGTCCAGCGGCAGATAATACGCGCAATTTCTTCCTCGGTCACCTTGTCGCGTAACAACGTCGTCCCTTTTTCCGCCTCAGCGGCCAGTTTTTCTTCCGCTTCCAGCTGCTTTTGCAGCGCAGGCAGTTTACCGTATTTCAGCTCCGCCGCTTTGTTCAGGTCGTAGCTACGCTCCGCCTTTTCAATATCGGCGTTCACCTGCTCCAGCTCCTCGCGCAGCTTCTGCACCTTTGAGATCGCGCTCTTTTCATTTTCCCAGCGCGCTTTCATGCTCTTAAACTGTTCGCGCATCTCGGCCAGTTCTTTTTGGATTTCTTTCAGATGCTCGCGGGAAAGCTGGTCGGTTTCCTTTTTCAGCGCCGCCTCCTCAATTTCATGCTGCATGATCCTGCGGGAAATTTCATCCATTTCGGTCGGCATGGAATCCATTTCGGTACGGATCATTGCGCACGCCTCATCCACCAGGTCAATTGCCTTATCCGGCAGGAACCGGTCGGAGATGTAGCGGTTGGAAAGGGTCGCGGCGGCAATTAAAGCCTGATCGTGGATTTTTACGCCATGGAACACCTCATACCGCTCCTTGAGGCCTCGCAGAATCGAAATCGTATCCTCCACCGTCGGTTCCGGCACGAGCACAGGCTGGAACCGGCGCTCCAGCGCAGCGTCCTTTTCAATGTACTGGCGATATTCGTTGAGGGTGGTGGCACCGATGCAGTGCAGCTCCCCGCGTGCCAGCATCGGCTTGAGCAGGTTCCCGGCGTCCATGGAGCCTTCCGTTTTGCCCGCGCCCACAATCGTATGCAGTTCGTCGATGAACAGGATAATCCTGCCTTCGCTTTTTTTGATGTCCTGCAGGACAGCTTTCAAACGTTCCTCAAACTCCCCGCGGAATTTCGCGCCCGCGATCAGCGCGCCCATATCCAGCGAAAAAATGGTGCGGTCTTTCAGGTTTTCCGGAACATCCCCGCGCACAATACGCAGCGCCAATCCCTCCGCAATCGCGGTTTTACCAACGCCCGGCTCGCCGATCAGCACCGGGTTGTTTTTGGTTTTGCGGGACAGGATGCGGATGACATTGCGGATTTCATTATCACGCCCGATCACCGGGTCCAGCTTCTGGTTCCTCGCCAGCTCCACAAGATCGGAACCGTATTTTTTCAGGGCGTCATAGGTGCTTTCCGGGCTGTCGGAAGTCACACGGGCGTTGCCGCGCACGCCGGCAAGGGAAGCAAGGAACCGGTCCTTTGTAATCTCGAACTGGCGGTAAACCTGTTTCATCGCGCTGTTCGGCGAATCAAGCAGGGCAAGCATGACATGCTCCACCGAAACATAGTCGTCCTTCATGCGCTCGGCAGTTTTTTCAGCGTCGACCAGCGCCCTGTCCACTTCCTGCGAAACATAGATTTTTCCTTCTTCCCGCCCGGGCCCGCTCATGCGTGAGAGCTTTTCAAGCTCCACGCGCACCGCGGACTGCACCACGGCGAGGTCAATTTCCATCTTTTTCAGCAGCTGCCCGATCAGCCCGTTTTCCTGCATCAGCAGCGCATAAACCAGATGCTGCTGCTCAATCTGAATATTCTGATATTCTATTGCCAGATTCTGAGCGGACTGGAGCGCCTCCAAAGATTTCTGGGTAAATTTCTGAGCATTCAAGGAACACTCCTCCTTCATCACAATTGATTTCGTTCAGTAAAGTCTATTAGCACTCTATGTATTTGACTGCTAAATTTATTGTAAACCAGCTCCCCAAAAAAATCATGTACAATTTGTGAATTTTTATGCTTCCTTCCACTTTCCATCCTTATTACCGATCCCTATGCATCGTCAAATGAACCGGCTGGCATGAAGACCGCAGGTTTCTCATATGGTGTAAAGTCGGATGGCAGGTATTTGACCCTTATGGTATAATAGAATTCAACGCTTGGAGTGTGTACAGGTATGCGGGAGTTGGTCGCTGCAATTATCGGCTTAAACAGTCGGCTGAACGGGCTCGTCTGGGGACCCGCTATGATTGCATTCATGATGCTTGCGGGTCTGTATTTTACAGTGGGAACCGGCTTTTTCCAGTTCAGCCGGTTTCGCCTCTGGATCAGCGAAACCCTGTTTGCAATCTTCCGCGACAAGACCGTGCGTGATAAGCGCGACCCGCACACAATTTCGCAGTTTCAGGCTCTTTCAACCGCCCTCGCCGGAACCATCGGGACCGGCAACATTGTGGGGGTTGCCACCGCGATTGTCGCCGGGGGGACGGGCGCGATCTTTTGGATGTGGGTATCAGCGTTCGTCGGAATGATGACCAAATTCGCCGAAAATGTTCTGGGAAACTATTACCGCTATAAGGACAAAAAAGGGGCATGGGTCGGCGGTCCGATGGTCTATATCGAGCGGGGGCTGCACTGCAGATGGCTGGCGGTTCTGTTTGCGTTGTTCTGTACAGTTGCTTCCTTTGGCATCGGCAACATGACACAGGCAAATTCCATTGCGGGCGCGCTCACTTCCTCCTTTTCCGTTTCTCCCCTGTCCATCGGCATCCTGGTTGCTCTGCTGGCCGGGCTGGTAATTTTGGGCGGGGTCAGGCGGATCGCCTCTGTAACAGAAAAATTCGTTCCGTTTGCCGCACTGTTCTATATCGCAGGCGGCCTTGCAATCCTAGTCATAAACCGGCAGCGGATTCCGGAGGCGCTTTCCTCCATCTTTACCGGGGCATTCAGCCTGCGCGCGGCGGGCGGCGGCGCCGGGGGGTACGCAATGATGCACGCAGTCCGGTTCGGTGTGGCAAGGGGAATTTTTTCCAACGAGGCCGGGCTTGGCAGTTCTGTCATCGTCAACTCCGCTTCCAACGTAAAGGAACCTGTCCGGCAGGGCATGTGGGGAATTTTTGAGGTGTTTGCGGACACGATTGTGATGTGCACGATTACCGCGCTTGTGATTCTTTCCTCGGGGGCGCTTTCCGACGGAAAAGACGGGGCGGCGCTTTCAATTGCCGCTTTTTCCGAAGGGCTGGGGGAATTCGGCAGCCTCTTTGTGTCGCTGGCCATCACCTGTTTTGCTTTTGCCACTATCCTCGGGTGGGCGTATTACGGCGAGCGGGCGGTTGAATATCTGTTCGGCCGGAAATCCGTTTTCCTGTATAAGCTGGTCTATATCTGTATGACCTGCGTCGGATGTGTCGCGGACCTGAAGCTGGTCTGGAGCATCTCCGATACCTTTAACGGCCTGATGGCAGTTCCCAATCTGATTGCAATTCTGCTGCTGTCCGGCAAAGTTTTTTCTCTGACGAAAGAATATCTCGCGCGCAGGCAGGGAATGCGCCGATAAAATCTGGAGGTTAAAAATGAAGTATCAAATGATTTTCTTTGACGCTGACGGGACGCTGTTTGATTTTGACCGCTCCGAGCGGCATTCCTTTGCCGCCGCCTGCGCGGATCAGGGCATTCCCGCCTCTCCCGGCCTCTACGAGCAATACCGCGCGATCAACGCGGAGCTCTGGCGGCAGCTTGAACGCGGGGAAATCGACCAGTCCGCGCTGCGGCGGCTTCGGTTTGAAAAGCTGTTTTCCGAAACGGGAATTTCCGGCGATGCCGCCTCCATGAACCGCTGTTATTCCCGCCGTCTCTCCGAATGCACGTTTCTGATTGACGGCGCGCTGGACATCTGTCGCGCGCTGCATGGCAAATGCCCGCTGATCATTGTGACCAACGGCATACCGGACATTCAGGCGCCCCGTCTTAAAAAGTCTGCGCTGGCCCCCTATATCGATCACATTTTTATTTCGGGTGAAATCGGCTGGCAGAAGCCCCATCCCGCGTTTTTCGACCATATGTTCCGGGAGCTGGATATTCCGTCTGACGAACGCGGGCAGATGATTTTGCTCGGAGACTCACTTTCTTCCGACATGAAGGGCGGCCGCGACGCCGGAATGACCACCTGCCTGTATGCTCCGCAGGGCGGCGGCGGAAATGAAACCTGCGATTATACCATTCAAAATCTGATGGAATTTCTTCCGCTTGTGCTGGACTAAAAAGAGCCGTCTCGCATTGAGACGGCTCTTTTTATACACTTTACTCAGGATTTGTCCGACCGGTACGCTCCCAATACGCGAAAATCCTTTGCATGCTCCGCGATGGCATCCAAAGCGGTTTTCACCTGCTGATTGTCGATATCCCCCTCAAAATCCAGATAAAACCGGTAGTTCCATAGAACATCTGGAATCGGGCGGGATTCAATTTTAACAAGGCTGATGCCGCGCTCCGCAAAATAGCGCAGCGTCTGATACAGCGTGCCGGACTCATGGTCAAGCGTAAATACGAGGCTGACCTTGTCGGCGCTGCGCGATTCCAGTTCACGGCCGATTAAGATAAAACGGGTCGTGTTTTCCTGGTGGTTCTGAATATCGGAGGCCAATATCTGCAACCCGTACAGGCTTGCGGCGCGCAGGCTGCAAATTGCGGCTTTTGCCGGGTCCTGCGCTTCTGCCACCAGCTTCGCGCTGGTCGCCGTGCTTTGATGGGAAACCTGCGCCCAATGCCCATGGCGGGACAAAAATTCACTGCACTGGATCAGCCCCTGCTCATGGGAATAGACCTGTGTGACGCTATCCAGTGACGCCCCGGGAGCAGCAGCCAGATTCTGACTGATTCTGACACGCCGCTCCCCCACGATATAAAACCCGTAGCTGCCCAGCAGATCATAGACCGCAGAAATCGCGCCGGAGGAGGAGTTTTCGATTGGCAGTACCCCATAGTCAATTCTTGCATCCTTCAGCGCTTCAAACACGTCGCGGAATTCCGCGTAGGCCATGCGGTCCTGCTGATCGGAAAACAGATCGATCAGGGCCTGTTCCGAAAAGGAACCAGGGATGCCGTAATAGCCGACCGTTCCATGTTTTATGGTATCTTGCGTTTGCTGTCCGCCGGCCTGCAAGCTGCGGGACTGCGCCCCTCGGCTGATTTCCATAACCGCACGCATAAAACGCCTTGCATCCGGCGCATAGCCCTTGTCTTTTAAAAAATCGGCAGCTTTCTGCAAAATTTCTTCTTCCCTGCCTGCCTGGAGGACAGGAAGCCCATGCTCCTTTTTATAGCAGCCAACCTCGCGCACAATTTCCATCCGGCGCTCGAACAGCGGAATCAACTGGCCGTCGATTTCATCTATCTCTCTGCGGTAATCGTTCAAATCTGCCATTTTCCGTCTCCCTGATCATTATAATTCGCGTCCGACAGCGGCGGCAATCGGGCGCAGTTCCTCCACAAGTTCGCCGTATACGCTGGGCTTGATCGACTGCTGCCCATCGCAGAGGGCATTGGCCGGGTCGTTGTGCACTTCAATAATCAGCCCGTCAGCGCCCACCGCGACTGCCGCCTTTGCCAGAGGATCTACCATCCACCATTTTCCCGTGGCATGGCTGGGGTCCACAACAATTGGCAGATGGCTGAGTTTTTTAATTGCGGGTATCGCGGAAAGATCCAGCGTATTGCGGGTGTAGGTTTCAAACGTTCTGATACCGCGTTCGCAGAGGATAATGCTTTCGTTGCCGCCGGACATGATATATTCGGCGGACATCAGCCACTCCTCAATTGTGGCGGAAAGCCCACGCTTGAGCAGAATGGGCTTTCTGGTGCGTCCCAGTTCTTTCAGCAGCTCAAAGTTCTGCATGTTGCGGGCCCCCACCTGAATAATGTCCACATCCCGCTCAAAAATTTCGATATCATAAGGCGACATAATTTCGGTGACAATCGGCAGTCCGGTTGCCGCCCTCGCTTCTTTGAGCAGTTCCAGCCCATCATATTTCAGCCCCTGAAAGGCGTAAGGGCTTGTGCGGGGCTTGAACGCGCCCCCGCGCAGAAAATTGGCGCCGATACGCTTGACCTCTTCGGCAACTCCGCAGATCTGCTGTTCGCTTTCCACCGAGCACGGGCCCGCGATCATAGCCAGTTTCTTTCCGCCTATCCGGTTTTCCCCGACTTCTACGACAGTCGGCGCCGGATGGAACATACGGTTCGCTTTTTTAAACGGCTCCGCGACATGCATCACCCGTTCCACATTCCGGTTTGCTTCAATCCAGGAATCGTCGATCTTGCTGGTGTCCCCCACAAGCCCGAGGATGATCAGGTCCTTGCCCACAACCGGATTGACTTCCACCCCTTTTGCGGTGAGCTGGTTTGTTAAGTCGTCAATTTCCTTTTGCGGTGTTCCGCGTTTGATGATTACGATCATTGCATACCCTCCAAAAATGTGTTAGTTGCATGGGTTCATTTTTTGAGCATACAAAAAGAGAACCCATTGCGTCAATGAGTTCTCTTGTATCATTCCTATCGCTGATATGGCCCAGGAACGCCTCTACTCACAAACACAATCTTTTTCACAGCAAATAAAGCCGGTGCTAAAGAAAAAGCCCCAGCTAAAAAAGCCGTAAAATCGATTCTGTTTTGCGGACAGGTGGTCCATAGCGGCCTCCATAACCCTGAATAGTTTCTTTCATTATAACAAACAACAGTCATCTGTCAACCCATTTGCAAAAACTTACATAAAAATCATACCGGATATCTGCCGCGAACAGCAGATATCCGGCACAAATGCTATCGATTCAACTCGTCTCCGGCAGTTCCGGAGTTATGCAGCGCAATCACACGGCTGATTTCTTCAAAATCAGAAGCCGGCATATCGCCCACAATGGTGTTCTTCACCGCAGACATCGCGTTTCCGAATTCCACCGCTTTTTTTACATCGTTATATTTCAGCAGGCCGAACAGCGCGCCCGCCACATAGGCATCTCCGCTGCCGATACGGTCAATCACATCAATGTCTTCAAATGGAATGCCGGTATAAACCATATCGTTTTCATGCAGATAAATCGTCGAATTGAACGAATGGCATTTGGGGCTCTTCACTTTCCGATGGGTGCAGGCCACCACTTTGCATCCGAATTCCGCGCAATAGCCGCGCATAATTTCTTCCATCGTGCCCTGCCGCTGCATCATGCGGCGGGACGTTTCCTCAGAAACAAACAGAATGTCAATATAAGGCAGGATTTCGTAGATGGTTTTGCGCGCTGTTTCCTCGTTCCAAAGGTTTGCGCGGTAATTGACATCAAAAGAAATCAGCGCGCCCTTTTCTTTAAAGCGTTTGATCATTTCAACCGCTGTCTTGCGGCAGTTTTCGCTCAGTGCCAGGGTAATGCCGCTGGTGTGGAACACCCGCGAATCGCTGTAAATCTTGGGGTCAATTTCATCAATACCGATGCTGTTGATCGAAGAAAACGCGCGGTCATACATCACAGCGGGTTTTCTGGGGTAAGCGCCGCTCTCGTAGTAATAGATGCCGATGCGGCGATTCTCCGAACTGTCATAAATCAGATAATCGTCGCTGACGCCGTAAAAACGGATCTTATTTTTGATGAAACGCCCCATGTCATTATCCGGAATTTTCGTTACAATACCTGTACGCAGGCCCAGCAGCGAAATACCGGAAACCACGTTCAGTTCGCTTCCGCCCGGCCTCTTTTCAAGCGTTTCACACTGGGAAAGCCTGTCCAGGCCCGTCGGCGAAAGCCTCAGCATAATTTCTCCCAAACTGATTACATCAAAATCTTTGTTCGTATTGCCAAAAGTCATTGTGACACTTCCTAAATAAAAATTCGAAACATTCCCCCATGATAAAACTAATTATACCATTTTCGATCAATTTTGCAAGATATTTCAAATTTCTATGTAAAATATAAATCGAGTTAATGCGCGCATCGATTAATAAATTCCGGTCTTGTTTTGGCGTAAACAAACTTTTGGGCACTGTAAAGACTGAAATAGCCCGACAGCATATAACTGACGGCAACCGCAAGCAGGAAAAAGAGAACCCCTGTAAAATGGAACAGCTCGAACGCCAGCATCAGCGCGGTAATCGGGCAGTTGGTCACGCCGCAGAACAGCGCCACCAAGCCAAGCGCCGCGCCGAAGGACGGGTGCAGCCCAAGGAAACCGCCCACAACGCATCCGAACGTAGCGCCCACAAAAAAGCCTGGCACAATTTCGCCGCCTTTATAGCCGGCGCCCAGTGTCACTGCGGTGAACAGCAGTTTCAGCGCAAACGCCCACGGAAGCGCTTCTCCCTGTATGCTGCGTTCAATCACATCCATGCCTGCGCCGAGATACTCCCTTGTTTGGAACACCAGCACAAGCAGCAAAACAAGCGCGCCGCCCGCCGCCGCCCGCAGATACTGGTTAGACAGATATTTTTTGTAGAGCCGTCCCGCCTGGTGCAGGCAGAAACAAAAGACAATGCTCAGACCCGCGCAAAGAAGCGACAGCACCAGGACTCTGGAAATGCTGCCGATATTCGTGTCGGGAATGCCGTATACTTGAAACGCTTCCGGCGCAACGCCGCACGCACGCGCGACCTCCAGCGCAATCACCGCGGAAACGGCGCAGGGCACCAGCGCGGCATAATACATTACCCCTACGCTGATCAGTTCCATCGAGAAGACCGTCGCGGTTACCGGTGTGCCGAATAATGCAGAAAAAGCAGCGCTCATTCCGCACATAATCATAATGTTTTTTGATTTTTCGTCATCCAGCCGCATACATTTTCCCAGTTTATTGCCGATGCTGCCTCCAATCTGGAGCACTGCCCCTTCACGTCCGGCAGAGCCGCCGCACAGATGGGTCAGAATCGTCGAAACAAAAATCAGAGGTGCCATAATTGCCGGAAGTTCCTCGGAAGTCCGGACCGCTTCGATGACCAAATCCGTTCCGCGCGGTTCCCTGATGTTGCAAAGCCGGTAGAGGAACACAATCAGCACACCTGCCAACGGCAGCAGCCAGATCATCCAGCCATGTGTGATACGAAGCTCTGTCGCATAGTTTAAAGCAATGTGGAAAAGGCTCCCCACCCCTCCGATCAAACCGCCGGTAATCAATGCCACAAAAAGCCATTTCAGGAAAACCCGCAGGTTTTCGCAGATGCAGCAGATCGTTTGATAAGGCTGCTCTGTTTTGATCAAAATACACATCTCCCAGTTCATAATTTATCTATATTTTACCACAGTTCTTTATTTTTTGACAGTGCCGGGCATAAAATGATGAGAAGTTGTCCCAAAATGCGACTGGTTAAAATTCTGCTTGGCCGGTAATTAATTTTTGTGAATTATCAACCATGATTTTCCACACGGTTTATGCTATGATGAACAATAACTAACATTGGAATGAGGAAAACAAAATGAACCAACATATGAAGACCGGGACCCTGATACGCCGGTTTTCTCCCTATTTTAAAAAGTATATATGGGTGGTGCTTCTGGATTTGTTCTGCGCCGCCCTGACAACGCTGTGCGAACTCGTTCTTCCGCTGATGGTGCGTTATATCACCAACCAGGGAATGAACGATATGGCAAGCCTGACGGTCGGCATAATTTTGCGTATCGGCGGGCTTTATGTGATTCTGCGCATCATTGATACCTGCGCCAACTATTACATGGCGAATATCGGGCACGTAATGGGCGCGCGGATTGAAACGGATATGCGCAAGGATTTATTCGCGCATCTGCAAAAGCTTTCGTTCGCTTACTTTGACAGCACCAAAGTGGGGCAGATTATGGCGCGCATCACCAGCGACCTTTTTGAAATCACGGAATTTGCCCACCATTGTCCGGAAGAGTTTTTTATTGCGGCGCTGAAAATCACGGTATCCTTTATCATCCTTGCAAGAGTCAATTTCTGGCTGACGCTGATTATTTTTGCCATTATCCCGCTTATGATCTTCAGCTCGATGTTTTTCAGAACAAGGATGAGACATGCGTTCAAAAAGTCACGCAACCAGACAGGCGAACTGAACGCGCAGGTGGAGGACAGCCTTTTAGGCGTGCGGGTTGTAAAGTCCTTCGCGAACGAGGAGATTGAAGAGCGGAAATTCGAGGAAGGCAACGAGCTGTTTTTGGACATCAAAAAGGAACAGTACCGCTATATGGCGGGCTTTCAGAGCACAACCCGCCTGTACGACGGGGTGATGTACATCACCGTGGTCGTCGCGGGTGCGCTGTTTATGATTGACGGGAAAATCACCCCAGCGGATTTGATTGCCTATCTGCTCTATGTCACCACCCTGCTGACTTCCATCCGCAGAATCGTGGAATTTACCGAGCAGTTTCAGCGCGGCATGACCGGCATTGAACGGTTTCTCGAGGTGATGGATGCTCCTGCGGATATCATCGATCTGCCGGACGCACAGGAACTCAGGGATGTCCGCGGCGAGATTGAATTCCGGAATGTCGGCTTTCACTATGCGGGAGACGAACACGCCGTGCTTGCGAATATCAACCTGCATGTAGCGCCCGGAGGGAATGTGGCGCTGGTGGGCCCGTCCGGCAGCGGAAAAACCACCCTCTGCAATTTAATCCCCCGCTTTTATGATGTCACAAGCGGCAGCATCCTGATCGACGGCAATGATATCCGGTCGTTTACGCTGCATTCCCTGCGCGGCCGGATCGGCGTTGTGCAGCAGGACGTTTATCTGTTTGCCGGCAGTATCCGCGAAAATATTGCCTACGGGCGTCCCGGAGCAGCTGAGGAAGAAATCATAGAAGCCGCCAAGCTCGCTGGCGCACATGATTTCATCTCGGAGTTTGAGGACGGCTATGACACCTATGTGGGAGAACGCGGTGTCCGGCTGTCCGGCGGGCAAAAACAGCGCATCAGCATTGCGCGCGTCTTCTTGAAAAATCCACCGATCCTGATTTTGGATGAGGCGACCTCTGCGCTTGACAATGAAAGCGAGCGGCTTGTGCAGCAGTCGCTGGAAAAACTGGCGGCCGGGCGCACTACTTTTACCATTGCACACCGTCTGACAACTATCCGGGGCGCGTCTTTGATTCTTGTGCTGACGGAAGACGGTATCGCCGAGCAGGGCACTCACGAGGAGTTGATGGCGCGAAAAGGATTTTATTATCGGATGTACAGCATGTATAACGAAAACGAATAAACTAAGGGCAAAATAAAGTTGCTGTAAGAAAAACAGCAACTTGTTTGTTTTACAATAAATAGAGAAAATGATTGAAAGAGGATAATGCATGATCCGGGATATGACACAAGGCAGCCCGTCCAAAATTATGATTTTCTTTACGATTCCCATTATTCTCGGGAATTTGTTTCAGCAGCTTTATAACATTGTAGATTCGGTGGTTGTCGGCAACTTTGTCGGCCCGGATGCGCTGGCCGCCGTCGGTGCATCCTCTTCCATCACGTTTCTGTTCATCGCGATTGCCACGGGGTCGTCCATCGGATGCTCGGTAGTGATCTCCCAGTTTTTCGGTGCCAAACGGCTGGCGCAGATGAAAACGGCAGTTTTCACCGCCCTGACTTCCATTATTCTTCTGAGTTTGCTCATGACGGCAATCGGCTTGCTGATGAGCGGTTCCATCCTGCGCTGGATGAGCACGCCTGCCGAGATCATGGGGGACGCGGATATTTATCTGCGTGTCTATCTGATGGGACTCGGTTTTATGTTTCTCTATAATATCTGTACTGCCGCCTTTAATGCGCTCGGTGATAGCCGCACGCCGCTCTATTTTCTGATTTTTTCTTCCATGACCAACATTGTTTTGGATTTGCTGTTTGTTATCCGGTTTCATGCGGGCGTGGCGGGTGTGGCATGGGCGACCCTGATTTCACAGGGGATTGCTTCCCTGCTGGCGCTGTTGGTTCTGTTTCTCCGGCTTCATAAAATCAATACGGACGAAAAATCGCGTTTATTTGACGGGGCAATGCTCTCTCATATCGGGAAAGTGGCAATTCCTTCTATTATTCAGCAGTCGATTATCTCTTTTGGTGTCGTATTTGTGCAGGCTCTGGTCAACCGGTATGGAACAAATGTTGTAGCCGGTTACACCGCAGCGACCAAAATCGACAGCATCGCCATTATGCCCATGATAAACATCGGGAATGCAGTTTCCGCCTTTACAGCCCAGAATATCGGTGCCAAGAAGCCGGAACGTGTCAAAAAGGGCCTGCGCGCCGCATTTTTAATGGTGTTCATCATCGGCGGCCTGCTGACAGCTTCGCTTTATCTCTTTGGCGGCAGCTTTGTAGGCCTGTTTGTGGATACCGAAACCAACCGCGAGGTCATTGCTGTAGGCATAGAATATCTGCGCGTTGTGGGTACTTTCTACGTGCTCATGGGGTCTATGGCTTCCTTTAATGGCGTTTTGCGCGGTTCAGGGGATCTGCGGATGTTTATGTTCTGCACGCTCGCCAATTTCTTCTGCCGTGTTGTCGGTGCATACTCCCTTTCTGCCTTGATTGGGGAAGCCGCTATCTGGTGGTCCATTCCGCTCGGATGGCTGGTTGGCCTTTCGATTGCAGGGGGCCGTTTTCTGAGCGGCTCGTGGAAAAGCAAGTCTGCCATCGGAGATTGATTCTATATTATTTTATTAATAAATACAAAAAACAAGTAAGGTACCGTTCGGCTTACCGCCGAACGGTACCTTTGATTATTTTAAAATAATTCCATAAAAGAAAACAACGCTGACAACAAAGCCAGCGCTGTCTTGATTCAACCTAAACGGTCGAACCTGATTGGTGGAGATGGCGATTTCCTGCAACATTACAATGCCGGAAATACGCCGCCGCTCACGATGAACGGAATTTATAGCGAAAACAGCAAAGCACTTAACATATATAACTAAGAGTCATGTCTAACAGATGAAGCGAATTCCAACACGGTATCAAAAGGGCGTTTCCCACGGTTTCTGTAACCCCTGTGAGGTCGTTGGGTGTTATAGTGGACGAGCCACTGGTCTAAGTCCTCCTGCAGCGCCTCCACATTTTCATAAAAGTTCTCACGGAAAGCAATACGAAAAAACTCGTCCAGCACAGTCTTATTGAAGCGTTCAATAAAGCCGTTGGTTTTGGGGGATTTGACCTTTGTCCGCCGGTGCTCGATGTCGTTTAGGGCAAGGTAAAGCTCGAATGGATGGTTCTCGGTTCCACAGAACTCCCTGCCATTATCGGTCAAAATGGCACCGACAGATAGTCCGTGTTTCTGATAAAACGGGAGCACATCATTATGGACCAGCGCAGCGGCACACTCCGGCTTTTTGCCGGTATGAAGGAATCCAAAGGCATAGGAGCCGTATGTATCAACGCAGGCATGCAGATATACTTTTCCGACCCCTTTCAGGTTACCGACAAACATGGTGTCCTGGCACAAAAGTTCACCTGGGTGCGACGATTCCACATGCCGTTCCTTGAAACAGGGGTTGTATTTTTCTATCTTAGCCACCCTGCTCGGCAGTCAACTCTATGCCTGTCTCCAGATGGCGTTCTTCCACCTTGAGCCAGCGATCGTAGACACTCGCCATGTCATTGCGGGTGAGGATCTTTTGTACGGTAGGAGAACTGACCGAAATCCCTTGCAATTTCAAAAAATCAGACAGTTTCACGCAGCCCCAGGACGCATGAGCGAGGCTGCATTCCAGAATAGCAGCTTCTGTTTCGGGGGTTGTCTGATTGGGCTGCGACTTGGGAATAGGCGGCATGTCCTTGAGCCCCTCCAGCCCATGCGTCTGAAATCGCCGCTTCCATTCATAGAAGCTCGTCCTGTCCATACCCCCGCGACGGCATGCTTCAGAGATATTCCCGAGCATCTCGGCCATTTCCAATACGCTCAGCCGCTGCTTTGCTATTTTGATTGTCGGATCTTTTTCTACAATCTTTCCTGCCATCTTTCCTGCCATCTTTATCTCCTCCAACATCAATATATCATCTGTTTTGATGTTAGACAAGACCATTAGTCATACATATGAGCAATTATAGATGTAAAAGAGCTAATAGCAATATTATTTTGCATGGTTTACGTAATAATTAAACCTATAGTTTCTTATTATTATATAAAGGCAAATAATGAAATACTTAAATATGGGATTGAGGGAGAAGCAAAATTAATTGAAGCAGAAAAGAGTTACCGCATACCATATCATTATTTTTATACAGTTCAATTTTATTTATATCAAGAATCAATAAAAATATCGTCAAAAATTCCTCTTTATACATTACCTGGGAATAAAAATGAAATAATGAAAATAAAATATTGGGAGAAATACCCTAATAAAGTTTATATTTGCAATTTGAACTACAAATATACTTATATTATTTGGATTATAGAGATCATGGTTCTGTTCATTGTTTTAGTTGTAATGCTTTTATATTAGGATTAATTAATCTAAGTTGCTTATTATGTTTATGACCTGCTTAAGCTCTTAAAACGCATTATTTATACTAGGTGGTGTTAGTATTCGAAAATTCTTCTATATAATAACTACTATTATAGTTATTTTATTGGCAATGACGCATTGCGGTTATGAAGAAACACAGACAGTTCCCACTATAGAAGATGGTGAGTTTCCATTTCACTTTATATATGAATTTAATGGGAAACGTCCGACATAGAAGATACTGTTGTGTGCAAGTTTAGTGGATTTGATCATTCTACTTGGTTTACTAAACCTCGAACTTGGGATGAGCATTTAAAAAGCGGAACAAAAAGAATTTCAATTATAAGTATTGAAAACGTTCCATCTGTTCTAAACCCTGCAAGGGTTAATAATAGAAGTGAGGTTTGGCTTGACTATGGCACAGGAGATTATTATATGGGAGAGGATATATCTGGGCGCACACGAGACAAACCTCGAATTGCATATCTCGAAGAATATAGTGAATCCTCAAACGTAACGCGCATAGAAAATACTCCACTTACAGAAAAACAATTAAAAGATTATTTTGGAATAAAAATAATAGAATTTACATTTAGCAAACCGATTAAAAATACCTATAAATAGTAGGGCACAGTATGAGAAAATTGAGAAACTCAGTAAACTCTCCGAACTTCGCATAATGTTTACTTATTCCAATTCAGCACATGTAAGCAAAATAGTATTCAGTATAAATTCAGATTTTTTATATAGTGCGCAACTAAACAGGAATTCGCATAAAAGTAATACTAGTGAGGTCGGAGACGAATTTATGGAATATTCGCAGATAAGGCAAAACTTTGAGCGGCATGGATGTATGACTAATGGTCTTGTCTAACATCAAAACAGATGATATATTGATGTTGGAGGAGATAAAGATGGCAGGAAAGATGGCAGGAAAGATTGTAGAAAAAGATCCGACAATCAAAATAGCAAAGCAGCGGCTGAGCGTATTGGAAATGGCCGAGATGCTCGGGAATATCTCTGAAGCATGCCGTCGCGGGGGTATGGACAGGACGAGCTTCTATGAATGGAAGCGGCGATTTCAGACGCATGGGCTGGAGGGGCTCAAGGACATGCCGCCTATTCCCAAGTCGCAGCCCAATCAGACAACCCCCGAAACAGAAGCTGCTATTCTGGAATGCAGCCTCGCTCATGCGTCCTGGGGCTGCGTGAAACTGTCTGATTTTTTGAAATTGCAAGGGATTTCGGTCAGTTCTCCTACCGTACAAAAGATCCTCACCCGCAATGACATGGCGAGTGTCTACGATCGCTGGCTCAAGGTGGAAGAACGCCATCTGGAGACAGGCATAGAGTTGACTGCCGAGCAGGGTGGCTAAGATAGAAAAATACAACCCCTGTTTCAAGGAACGGCATGTGGAATCGTCGCACCCAGGTGAACTTTTGTGCCAGGACACCATGTTTGTCGGTAACCTGAAAGGGGTCGGAAAAGTATATCTGCATGCCTGCGTTGATACATACGGCTCCTATGCCTTTGGATTCCTTCATACCGGCAAAAAGCCGGAGTGTGCCGCTGCGCTGGTCCATAATGATGTGCTCCCGTTTTATCAGAAACACGGACTATCTGTCGGTGCCATTTTGACCGATAATGGCAGGGAGTTCTGTGGAACCGAGAACCATCCATTCGAGCTTTACCTTGCCCTAAACGACATCGAGCACCGGCGGACAAAGGTCAAATCCCCCAAAACCAACGGCTTTATTGAACGCTTCAATAAGACTGTGCTGGACGAGTTTTTTCGTATTGCTTTCCGTGAGAACTTTTATGAAAATGTGGAGGCGCTGCAGGAGGACTTAGACCAGTGGCTCGTCCACTATAACACCCAACGACCTCACAGGGGTTACAGAAACCGTGGGAAACGCCCTTTTGATACCGTGTTGGAATTCGCTTCATCTGTTAGACATGACTCTTAGTTATACAGTTAGTACCATTATTCGAAGTACAGATTGAGCCCGTACTATAACTTCAACTTCTCTGCAGTTTCCATTAGTCAAGTAACTATTTTATAAATAATTCGGCCTATTCGTAAAATAAAAATTTATTTAACTCTATGTAACATAGGGTGGCTTTGGCTAAATTGAATTAAGTCCCATAAGTTTCCGTACAAATCCTTGAATACAGCGACTACTCCATACTCTTGTGCAGCAGGTTCTCTGACAAATTCGATTCCACGACGTTTCATATCTTCAAAATCTCTGTTGAAGTCATCCGTCCCTAAAAACAAAAATACTCTTCCGCCAGCCTGATTTCCAATGAATGGTTCCTGCTCTGGTTTTGAAGCCTTTGCAAGTAAAATAGTAGTCCCATTTGAACCCGACGGGGACACAACGACCCAACGCTTGTTCTGTTCTGGTTGATATGTATCTTCCACTAATTCAAAATGGAGTTTCTTTGTGTAAAAATCTATGGCTTCATCATAATCTTTTACTACCAAAGCAATATGTACCACTGCTTGTATCATTTGTTTGTCCCCCAATTCTCTGTGAGTTATTATTTTATAAATAGCATACAATCGAGGCATGTCATAAACATAATGGAAAATTAGCACTTCATACCTATTGATAATATAATACAGCATTATTTAACTTTATCATACTTTTTTTGCCTAAGATTAAAAGCTAGCATAGTGCCCTCAAGAACATCTACAACATGCTTTTTTGTAATGGGATCCTCGATAGCTCCAGAAATATAACTAAGGGTATGCGATTCTTTATCCATGTGACAGTATACAATTTGTTTAGCATCACATGCAATTGCAATATTAGGATTATGTGTAACAAGGATAGATGGCTGGCTGTATACCGCCCCTGCACAGGATTTAACAAAAGATACTGCTGCTTTGCACCGACAATGTCCTGTTCGACCTGTTTCAGTTTATCCGTGTCACGAATACCATACCGATTTTTCAGGACACAGGACATGAGTATCCTTATAACAGTATAAAGACCCCGTTTCGGTATAGACATCATATTTTCCGAAACTGTTAGGCACGCTTTTCACCCGCTACGCCATGCTTGCGTTCAATGGCCGCTATGGCATCTTTCAGGGACAATTTCCCCTCATCCATGCGCTCATAAAGACGAACCGCTTCTTTGCTCGGCTTTAATCCCTCCACTGCGAAAGTCGACAGGGTATATTCAAGATTTCTTCTTGTACGTTCAGTCACTTGAAAACACCTCCTTGGTTTCTAGTATAACCGATTGATAAGAACTGTGCAATCAATAGGTTTCCTCTCTCTGCTCGTTTCTCCCCATAATAGATTTTTCCCGGTAGTTATTTTTACAGCAAGAAGCGGTGGTAACATTACCACCGCTTCTTGCTGCCATTTTGTTATCACATAAAACATGATCGCAACCAACAGTTTTACCGAAGGCGATAAAACCTGCCCCTACGAAAGAACAACAGATTCCCTGATCTGAATGCTCGTAACCGCTCTTAATCCCGAACGGTTAAAAGTTTGTGTCATAATCCCACGGCTGACCGCCGCAGACGCAACCGCCGTCAACGCGGTATTCACAGCCGGTGATATAGGATGAAGCGTCCGAGGCAAGGAGCAGACACACGCCCGAAATGTCCTCAGGATAGCCGGGGCGATTAAGCGCAATGCGGTCGAGAAGGTACTTGCTGCGCGTCGGGTGCGCCCAGGTCACGGTTGTAAGGTCCGTTTTGATATGCCCGGGGCTGATGCAGTTGGCGCGGATATTGTATTTCGCCCATTCTACCGCCATAGAACGCGTCAGCGAAAGAAGCCCGCATTTTGTCGCGCCGTAAACGGAACACCCGCCTAGGATAGGTCCCGTATTATGCGAACCGATGTTGATGATGCTTCCGTACTTTTTCTCTTTCATATAAGGCGCGACAGCCTGCGAAACAAAAAACGCACCTTTAAGGTTGATCGCCATAATTTTGTCGTAGGTGGCTTCGTCAACGTCGGCAAGTCCTTCGCGTTTGTTGATTCCCGCACAGTTTACGAGAATATCTATTTTCCCGTATTCAGCTACGACAGCCTTTACCGCTATGTCAATGCTCTCGCGCTTTGTAACGTCAAGAATAACGGCCGACGCTTTGCCGCCCGCGTCTTCAATGAGTTTTTTGCGCTTGCCCAAAGCGTCGGCGTTTATATCGCACAGCGCGACGGACGCGCCCGCCCCCGCCAGCGTCGAGGCAAGTTCCCCGCCGATACCGCCGCCCGCTCCCGTGAACAGGACTGTTTTCCCTTCAAGTGAAAACAGTTTGAGCAAATTTTCAGCTATACCCATGATATATTCCTCCCCTGAACGGGGACAGCCGCCAAAGCCGTCTCCGTGTGTAATAGCCTCTTGTTGTTTTTTATTTGCCAATTTTTGTTCCAGACACTTTCGCGTAATATTTCGCGAGCGCGCTGTGGTCATCCTGACCGCAGCCGTCGGCACGCAGAGTCTGCATC
The DNA here is from genome assembly GCF_900186535.1 of Marasmitruncus massiliensis. Lineage (GTDB taxonomy): Bacteria > Bacillota > Clostridia > Oscillospirales > Ruminococcaceae > Anaerotruncus > Anaerotruncus massiliensis_A. The sequence goes on along the minus strand of NZ_FYDE01000004.1, from coordinate 527,093 downwards.
ATTTCCATAACGGACGCGGTGAGCGGCAGCGGCGAACCTACGCCGTGACCCGTATCAAGCGCGTTGCCGAGGTCTTTGATATGCAGATCGATTTTGAAACCCGGTTTGAAGTTGCCATCAAGCATCATCGGGGATTTGGCGTTCATAACGGTTGAACCGGCAAGCCCGCCTTTAATCGCGTCAAAGACGAGAGCAGGGTCTACGCCCGCTTTTTGGGCAAGGGTATACGCTTCCGCGACAGCCGCGATATTCACAGCGACTATAATCTGGTTGGCGAGCTTTGTCGTATTGCCCGCGCCGATTTCTCCACAATATACAACGCTTGATCCCATTTGGGAAAGTATGGGTTTGACGCTTTCAAGTACTGCCCTGTCCCCCCCCGCCATAATGGCGAGCGTTCCGTCGATTGCCTTGGGTTCGCCGCCGGAAACAGGCGCGTCAATCATTTTGACGCCTTTTTCGGCACAGGCTTTTTCAACCTCAATTGAAGCAAGCGGGGCGATAGAGGACATATCGATCAGAATAAGCCCGGATTTCGCACCTTCGAGAACGCCGCCAGCGCCGCAGACTACCGTTTTGACGTGCGGGGAGTTTGGCAGCATCGTGATCACGACATCACAAACAGCGGCCACGTCTTTCGCGGATGCGCCAGCTTTGGCCCCGGCGGCGACAACATCGTCAACATTTGCTTTCACAACGTCGAACACGGTCAAGTCATATCCCGCTTTGAGCAGGTTTTTTGCCATAGGCTTGCCCATGATTCCAAGCCCGATAAATCCAATTTTCATATAACATAAACCTCCGTAAAAGGGCATTGTCCCTTTTGAATCCCTTTCAGTTGACGCCGTTGCCGGTCATCTATTTCACCGACAAAACCGCCTTGACAATGTGGTCTTTCGTAATGCCGAAATGTTCGAGCAGCTCATTGTAATTGTGCGCGCTGCAACCAAATGTATCCTCAACGCCGACAAACTCAATCGGCTTGCGTGATTTACGCAGCGCTTCCGCGACCGCGCCGCCCAGTCCGCCGACGACACTGTGCTCCTCCGCTGTGACAACGGCTTCGCAATCGGCGGCAAGCGCGATGATTTTCTCGTTGTTAAGCGGTTTAATTGTGCTGACGTTGACAACTTTAACGGAAACTTTGCCTTCAAGCGCTTCCGCCGCCGCGAGGGCAAGGCTCACCGCATAACCCGTCGCAAACACAACAACATCTCCGCCCTCTTTGAGCACAGACGGCTCGCCAATTTTGAACGGTTTGCCCTCGGGGGTGACATTATCGTAATCGTTGCGGTTAACACGCAGATAGACGGGGCCGTCGTAATCCGCTATCGCCTTTGTCGCCTCTACCGTTTCGTTGGCGTCGGCGGGGTTGATTACAACCATATTCGGAATGGCCCGCATAATCGCCATATCCTCGACGCTCTGGTGTGTCGCGCCGTCGCCGAAATCGGAAAGCCCCGCGGACGAGCCGACGATTTTTACATTGAGCTTGCCTATCGCGATTGTCTGGCGAATCTGGTCATAGGCGCGTCCCGCCGCGAATACGGCGAAGGTATTGATGAAAGGAATCTTGCCCGTCTGGGCAAGCCCCGCTGCGACAGAGGTCATATTTGCTTCCGCGATCCCCATTTCAAGGTGGCGTTTCGGATATTTAAGCTCAAAAAGTTTGCCCATCGTAGAGCCGCCCAGATCAGCGTCAAGCACGAAAATATTTCTATTTTTTTCACCGAGCGCCACAAGCGTTTCGCCGTATGCCATTCTTTGGTTTACATAGCCCATTGTCAAGCCCCCCTTACGCTTCAAGCTCGTCAAGAGCCTTTTGGTATGTTTCATCCGTCAGAATGCCGTTATGAAATCCTACGACACCCTCGGCAAAGCTGATACCTTTGCCTTTGATTGTGTGTGCGATAATCACCGTCGGCTGGCCTTTGACTTCGTCGGCGGCGTCGAGCGCGGTAAGGATTTCCGCGATGTTGTGCCCGTCTATCTCGATGACATTCCAGCCGAAAGCTTTCCATTTTTCAGGCAGGGGGTTTGTGTCAAAGCGGTCGCAGACCTTGCCCTGCGCCTGCAATGTGTTCTGGTCTACTATCGCCACAAGGTTATCCGCTTTGAAAACCTTCGCCGCCATAGCCGCTTCCCATATCTGGCCCTCGGCAATTTCGCCGTCGCCGCAGATTACATAGACTTTCGCGGGAATTTTGTCCTCTTTCAGTCCGATTGCCATACCAAGCCCGATGGAAAGCCCCTGCCCGAGAGAGCCTGTGCCGGCCTCAATTCCGGGAGTTTTGCGGACATCGGGGTGCCCTTGCAGCATTGCGCCGATTTCCTTGGTGTGCTTCAGCTCATTAACAGGGAAATATCCCGCCTCGGCAAGCGCCGAATATTGCAGGATCGCCGCGTGCCCTTTGCTGAGCAGAAAACGGTCGCGGTCGGGTTTCTTCGGGTTTTTGGGGTCATGGTTCATCTTGTGAAAATACAAAGCCGCGACAATGTCTGCAGAAGAGCCCGAGCCGCCGAGATGCCCCGCGTGACCCACTCCCATACTGATTACCACGTCGCGGCGTAAAGTCTGCGCCTTTGCTTTGATGCTATCCAATAATTCCTTTGGATAGGCCATAAAAATCGACCTCCGTTTCAGATTTCACGCCCGCGGCGTAATTTTGCCGCAGACCCGTAATATAAATTTCGCAGTTATTTCATGCGGGTGATCGAACACCGCCGCGAGACCAATTAAAATTTAACCACACATTTGAGATATCTTTCCGTGTGCTCCGCAAGTTCCCTGAACATTCCGGGGGCTTCGTCAAGGGAAACCTCGCGGGAAATAAGCGCGGAAAGATCGGGCTTGTGTCGCGTATAAACTCGATTGCCTCTCCGAATTCCGAGTGCGAGTAAATGTACGTTCCCTTGACGTTAAGCGCGCGCGTAACCACGCTCTGCATATTGACCTCGACGTTTTTCGCGCTGTTGCCTATCCATACGCAGGTTCCTCCGGGTTTCAGCGCGGCGATTGGGGACCTTGTATACTAACGCTTTCAGAATCTGCCTCCGTTTCGCCAATACAATCCGCCGCAAAGCGGCTCATATACTGACAACTATCAATGATCAAATTCCCAAATACGCTTTGCGTATATCGGGGTTGGCGAGCAGTTCCGCGCTCTTGTCGGCCATTACGACTTTGCCTGTTTCAAGGACATAACCTCTGTCGGCAATTTGCAGCGCCTTGACGAGATTCTGCTCGATGATAAGCATTGACGAACCGTTTTCTTTCATTTTTTTCAGGATATGGAACACCTCGTCCACGACGATAGGCGCGAGCCCGAGCGACGGCTCGTCGAGGATGAGAAGCTGCGGTTCCATCATCATCGCACGCCCGATGGCAAGCATCTGCTGCTGGCCGCCCGACAGCGTACCGGCAGGGTAGCTTTCCCTCTCTTTGAGAATCGGGAATGTGTCGAAAACCGTTTTCAGCAGTTCCTGCCGTTTTGACTTTGTGCGCTTTGTGTAAGAGCCAAGAATCAGGTTATCCATTATGGAAAGGCTGCTGAGGATTCCGCGCCCCTGCGGGATGTGGGCGATGCCCATCTCGGCGCGGGAATGGGCGGGCCTTGACGCGAGGTCGCCGCCGAACCAGGAAATTGAGCCCGACTGAATTTTTACTTCGCCCGATATTGTGCGGAGGATTGTTGTTTTGCCCGCGCCGTTTGAGCCGACAAGCGCCACAACTTCACCCTCGTTTACCGAAAGGCTGATGTCAAAGAGAATTTTCAGGTCGCCGTAACCAGCGCAGACCTTTTCGAGTTTAAGCATCTCCATATACAGTCCACCCCATCTTCCCCGGAATTCTCACATGATCCCTCACTGTCCCCAGTCCCCGAAACATCAAATCCCGTATCCTCATTTGTAATCCTCCCCTAAGTACGCTCTGATCACTTCAGGCTTTTTCATCACTTCAAGGGGATCGCCCTCTGTCATAAAGTGACCTTCCTCCATAACGACCACGCGGTTACACAGTTTGGTCACGGCGGACATAACGTGCTCGATAAATAGAACCGTTATGCCCTGCTTGTTGATTTTGCGGACCATATCAAGGCTTGTTTCCATCTCGCTCGGGGTAAGCCCCGCGAGGCACTCGTCCAGCATCAGGATTCGCGGGCGTGTCGCAAGCACGCGCGCCATATCAAGCCACTTGCGCTTTTCGATGGGCAGCTTGGTACATTTCTGCTCCGCGATGTCGTCGAGCTGCACAAACTTCACAATCTCTTCCGCTGCCTTATACGCCTCTTTGAGCGTACGGTTATACAGCATAGCGATCGTATAAATGTTTTCAAACACGGTCAAATCCGCGAAAGGTTTGGGGGTCTGGAAAGTTCTCCCCATACCCAGTTTCGCCCTGTCCGGCACGGACTGCTCTTTGAGCGCGACAGCCCCGCCGTCGGCGTTGTAATAGATGATTTCGCCTTTATCGTGAATATAAACGCCTGTCATAAGGTTGACGGACGTACTTTTGCCACAGCCGTTCGGTCCGATAAGCCCGAGAATTTCGCCCTCGTATACGGAGAAACTCAAATTGTTGATGGCGTGTACGCCCCCAAAAGACTTATCCACGTTTTTCAGTTCGATGATCTTTTTACAGTTATCAGGCAACATTGTCACCCCCGACCGCCTTTTTGGCGAGGAACTTCGCCTTGATGTCGTCAACAAGCGAAACGATACCGTTCGGCTTGAACAGAACCATAATCACGATGAGCAAACCGTAAAGCGCCCAGCCCGCGCCGCCGCCACCGAAGTCCTGCAAATAGGCATTGGAGAGTTCCAGCAGGGGTATCGTGATAAGCGCGCCGACCGTCGGCCCCCAGATTGTGCCCATACCGCCGAGAATTGCCACGATGCCGATACGCACGGACATATCCTGCGACGCCAGCGTATTCGGATCGGCAAAGCCTGTCTTGAAAACGTAGAGCATTCCTGTAAACGCCATCATCGCAGAACTTATAATGAACGCCTGCAGTTTGACGTTCTGCGATTTCATTCCCAGTGATTCCGCCGCGTCCTGATCTTCACAAATAGCCCTCAGATAATACCCGAGTTTGTGGCTGTCAATATACACGATAATGAGCGTGGTGATAATCATCCACACGAACGCCACGAAATAGTAAGGCAAATCCGTGTCGAAATGCAGCCCCCAAAGCGTATTGCCGCTGCGAATTTTGAAAGTAAGTCCGAGCGACCCGCCTGTGAAACGCTCATAGTAAATCAACAGCTGCCGCCAGATTGTCGTGCAGGCGATGGTCGCTATGGAGAAGAACACTCCGCGAAGCCTGAAGCACGGCCAGCCGATGATTACGGCGAACAAAACGGCAATCGCGATTCCGAGCCATACGCTTATCCAGGGGGAAACGCCAAGCGCGGGGATAATCTTCCCGCCCGCCTGCCCCGAACCGGCAAACAGTATGATGGTGGTATACGCGCCGATTGAGAAGAAAGTCGACGAAGCCCATGATGTCTGCTTGCCGTATCCGCCGATGATATTCCAGGCGTTGCCGAGTGCGGCAAAGAAGAAGACCTCCATAAGCACGCGCGTAAAATAAGTCCTGCTTATCACAAACGGGAAAATCAGGCATGCTACGATAAATATCAGCGCAATGGGATGTTTTTTGATACTTGCCGGGCTAAAAATATCCTTAATCATTACGACGCACGTCCTTTCTTCCCGAAAAGTCCGTACGGTCTGAAGATCAGCACCAGCATCAGTACGGCGTTAATTGCCGCCTGAGCCAGAAGCACGCCGGCATATGAACTTGTCAGCGATTCAACCAGCCCGATAATCAGCCCGCCGACAAGCGCTCCCTTGATGTTGCCCAATCCGCCGAGAACCATCGCGGACATCGCTATGATGGAAAACTGCGAGCCCACTTTCGGGGAAAGCAGGAAGATCGGTGAGATGAGCAGCCCCGAGATCCCCGCGAATACAGTACCCATAGCGAACGCCGTGATAAAGACGACGCTCGTCTTTATTCCAAGGGACTCGGCTATGACGCGGTTTTCGCTCGTCGCTCTCATTGCCCTGCCGATGTCGGTTGAGCCGAGGAACCAGTTGACGAACACGGCAAACGCCGCCGCCGCGACAAACGCGATAATTCTCGCGGTGGAAAGCGACACGCCCCCGATCGCGACCGCCCCATTACGGAGCTGGTCTGATACCGCCACACTCTTGAAGTCGGGCCCGAAGATGAGCTGAATAAGGTTCTGTATAATATAAGACAGCCCTATCGTCAGCAAAATATAGTTGCTGTCGCCCTTGCCGATAACCTTCCTGATGGTGGTGGAAAAGAAGATGCAGCCCGCGAGGTACATCGCCGCGCCCACCGGAACAAGCAGCCAGTAAGGCAGGCTCCCCTGCGGCATAAGCGAATACATCGCGTAAGTAAAATAAAGTCCCATAGCCAGAAAATCGCCCTGAGCGAAGTTGACTATTTTCATAACACCGTGAATCATCGTTATTCCCACGGCGACCAGCGAATAAACCCCGCCGATTAACAGCCCGTTAATTATAACCTGAAGCATTTTTTATCATTCTCCTCTTTACGGGGGGTGATTTCCCAAGTACGCGATGCGTAGACGAAGGGTTAAGGACGGGCGCGCACGCGCGGCGCGCGCCCGTAAACGCTTAAACTTTTAGCTTAATGTGAAAGGCTTCATTGTGTCCGGGTTAAGCACTACGCCTGTCGCGTATTCCGGCGGATAGATGCTTGTGGGTTTGCCGTTCTGCCATTGCAGGATGATAGCGCGGGAACCAGTGTTAAGACCTGTTGTGTCATCAAAGTCGCCGTCGCCGTTGATAACGCCAAACCATTTGCTGTTGTCTTTGTTGAGCTTGCGAAGCTCGTCGCGAACCGCGACGGGATCGTCGGATTTCGCGTTTTCAACCGCTTCATAAGCAAGCATAATCGAGAAGAGAGTCGGTCCGCCCTGACCTGCAAGGAATTCGTTATTTTTCTCTTCATAGTAGGCGTTCATTTCCATCCAGCCGGTGTTTTCGGTTGCGCCCTTCTGGTCCCAGCACCAGGAATCAACAGAAGTGAGCCCGTTTACGTTGTCGCCAAGGTCTTTATAGAGTGACGGCCAGGTCATAGCCGCGCCGCCGCCGACTACGAGCGGGTGGTAGTTCAGCGTATTCATCGCCGTAAAGATCAGTTTGAGGTCGTTCGGGTACGCGCTCGGAAGGATAACATCAACGCCCGCGTTCTGGATCTTGGTGATAAGCGGTGTCGCGTCTGTAAACGAACTGCCCTCATAGCCTTCGTCGGAAACGAGGTTGAGTCCGCGCTCCGCGACCTGTGTGCGGGTATTGTTGGACTGGTCTGTGCCCCACGCATCATTGGAATAGAGCAGACCGAGTTTCAGGTCTTTGACGTCCTTACCGATGAGATCCGCGTATTCGGCGAGGAAATCAAGCTGTGTGGGAATGAACGAACTTGACGTAGCCGCCGGCTGGAACACAAAAGAGCATCCCTGTTCAGAAACAGCCTTGTTTGCCGCCGCGCCCGTGACTGTGGGCACCTTGTATTTTTCAAGTATCGGGAGCATTGTCAGCGCGATGGACGAGTTGGAGTTGCCAATAACGCTCGTATAGCCGCCTGCGGAAAGAGCACGTTCAAGCGGCAGAGTCGCCGTAGCCGCATCGGATGTGGAGTCGAGGACTTCAATTTGGATGGGGCGTCCGCCCAAAGATGGGAAACCGCCGAGTTTTTCATTAATGTACCATTGCGCCGTTTCAGCCGCGAGTGTGCACTGACGGCCCGATTCGGACGTGCCGCCCGATACGCAGGCATAAACAAGGAACTTGACAGGATCGCCTGATGCCGCCGTATCAGCGGAAGCTGCTTTACTTGACGCTGCGGGAGCCGCCTCGCTTGCCGACGATGACGCTTTGTCACCGGAACATCCCGCCGTGACGGAAAGTGCCGTAATCGCAGCAAGGATAAGTGCCAGTTTCTTTTTCATAATGCATCTCCTTTTCGATTTCACGATATTATCGTTCAGCGCCAGGACGGCGCATAAACCCTAAAATAGAGAATTGGCAGTTAAGACCTTATTATTTTCCTCTTTGCAGAATTTTCTCATTCGACGCAATATGTTCATACATAAATCTACGCGCTTTTTCCGCGTCCCCGGCTTCGAGCGCGTCCACGATTATGGCGTGGTAATAGCAACCCGCTTCTCCGCCGATAGCCCGCACTACCCGTTTCATATGCGCTGCGTAAACCTCGCTGATAATTTCGTATGTCTTGATAATCAGGCTGTTGCGCGATATCGCGGCAATGCGGTAGTGGAACTTCAAATCAGCATCCGCGAGTGCGGAGCGGTCGTTTTGCAAAGTAAGCATTTTCGCGAGCATCCGCCGCAAATCCTCTATATCCTCCGTCTCGGCACGTCCCGCCGCTATCGCGCACGCACCGGACTCAAACTCGCGTCTGAATTCAAGTATGCTTTCGATGTTTTCCTCTAAGTACACGACCGGGATTAAGCTGTTCAGCCCGCTGCTTTCGTCAATCCGCGCAACATACGATCCGTCACCGAATCGCGTTTCAATAAGCCCTAGCCCGACAAGCCTGTGCAGCGCGTTACGTATCGTCACCCGCGAAACCCCGAACATCGCACTCAAATCGCTCTCCGACGGCAGTTTTGACGCCGGCGGCCATTCGTGTGAACGTATCATTTTTTTCATCTGTTCCAGCACCTGACCGCTCAGGCTGACATGCTCAATTCGCTCAATCACCGCAATCACCGCATTTCCTGATGGTTTATGCCCTACTACACTACTCATAAGATGACTACCTGTATCACAGGTTGACTATGTTAATATTATATAATATCATTCCGCAATGTCAATGCACAGTAATTCCAAACATTAGTTGATATTATTTAGTGAATATATCTAATCAAAAGATGAGAATAAGGAATATCCGTTCAATGAGTAGCTCATAGCAGACATAGCGTTAATAAACCGAAGAACATGATCGGAAAAATGCTACATATCGTTTGCTAAACGAAGGAAAGGTGAAATTTTTGCAAGCTCCACCGACAACCCAAAATTTAAAGCAAAAGACAAATTTCTTGTTGGTTTATTTGCAACAAAGCCTAGTGGAAATAATGAGATGTTCTTATATTGCAGAGATCGTAGGTTCAAATCCCATCTCCGCAACTACCAAAAAGTGGCTTAAACATTACGTTTAAGCCACTTTTTCTTTTATTATTTTCATTATGTTAGCTAATTAAAAAGTACAATTTGAATTTATAATTCTTTAGACTTCAATGGTAATAACATCCTTTTGGTCGGATATGACAACATCGGGTGTACATTATAGTACTAAGTTCATACTCTGCCCAACTTCTCTATAGCATCCTGTTCGGAAGATACGAAAAAGATATCTTTTCCTTTATTGCTTTCATAAATAAAGTCTTTCAGCGGTTTGCTTATATAGCCTGAAAAGTCGCCGATAATCGCAAGCCTGAAATGATAATTGATAAACTTCTGTAAAATTTCACCGGCAACCCCTGTGCTTAAAACAAAGAACTCTTCAACAACAGCAGCTTTGTTTATTACAATGGAATGGCATCCTGTTTCATAATTTACAGACATCATAAAGTCCAGTGCAGTTTGCCCATCCGAAATACAAACCTCATCACTATTGACAAGCGCTATTTCCGTATCGCTGACCTTGATCTTTTTTATATTCATGATTGAATTTTCTCCTTTTCTCTCATACACTATGCTCATAATTTCATGTAGTTGAAAGTTTCCGACATATTCGCAACAAAATTCCATTGTCGTTCCATATAGTTTTTCAATGCAAAAGTGTTGTTTTGATAAAAAGTGTATAACTCTACCATATCTATATCGCTGTTCAAATCTATTTCCTCAATCGCCTTTGCAGCCGCATACCCGCTTTCCATTCCTGCCGAAATGCCCTCGCCCATAGGGTTTAGAAATCCCGCTGTTTCACCTGCAAACAACACTTTTCCGTTTCCGTATTCTATAGGACATCCGGACATAATGTGTGGCATAAGCCATTTTTCGGTTTTCTCCTGCTTTTCAATTTTTGCGTTATGGTGTTTTCCCATATAGGCAATAAATTCGGAGTAATAATTTTCAAGTTTACTTGTGTCCTTAACAGACACGCCAAAAATGAGGTAGCCATCTTTTACGTTAAACCACGCATCATATTCCGATAGATGCGGCTGTAAATAAGCATAAAAATAATGGTGATCCAAATCGATGGACCCTTTATTGAAGGTTTGGTAAGTGGTTATATAGCGTTGCGGCGCGTGTACAAGTTTTCGCTTAACAGAGCCTACAACACCGTCACATAGAATAACTATTTTTGCTTTTTCAGAATAGAAAGAAGTGCCCTTAAGATTTACAAGGACATAGTTTTCCTGTTCCTCACATGACAGGGCTGTGGTTCCGTCGCGCAGTTCGGCACCAGTTTCGGCAGCTTTTGTTGCCAGCCAGTAATCGAAGGAACTGCGCCATATATTTAATCCTTCCTGTTCAAAACGGTACTCATGACCTTTATCGCTGGTAAAAATCATGCCTCGGTTATCAGTCGGTGCACACATAGTAAAGTCCGGTGCATCTTCGCCAAAGTATTGCCGGACCAAATTCATTGACTTTTTTATAAGGATACCAGAGCAAGATTTATTTCTTGGCATTTTGAATTTTTCAATCAGTAATACTTTATATCCATTGCAGGCTAATTCGCGTGCGGCGGTACAGCCTGTCGGGCCTGCACCAATAATTATCACATCGAACATCTTAATTTTCTCCTATAAAAAGTTATATAAACCGGCGGACGTCATCAGTGTATCATAAAATTTTCCTTGAGACAAATAAGATTCAAAGAATTAGCAGCGTGGGCAACAAGCTGTTCGATATTGGACCGACTCCGGCTGAAGCCATGATGTTCCGCGTGGTGAGCAGCATGATGTTCTATGTTTAATTTTCATAACTTTTGACCGATCTAATATTAAGAGACCCGCTGAAGGAGTTTAAATCCAGACTTTGGCAAAGGATCAGGTTCTTAAAATACTTGTTATTAAAAACATACGACGATAAGGATAGATTTATATGACAGAAAATTACATCAAACGCCTGCAAAACCAATTAAGTAAGAGAACGCTCCTTTTCAGCCTATGCTTTTTCCTCTTATCCGTGCTGTATATCTTTACAGGGTGGACCGAAATGCTGGCTGTATTTTCACCGTTTTGCCAGATTAACAGTATGGCTGATGCCAAAAAGCTGTTTGAAAATCAAAGCATATATGCCCATGTAAATAATGCAAGGCTCTATTTTACTGATTATGGAGTCAGCTCCGTCAACAGCTTTCCCGATATTTTTCGAAAAATCTTTCGAAATGAGGATGAATTAGATCAGATATATTCTGTAATAGAATATAACGATGGCTATCTGTTTGCACTGGTTCCTGCGTCGCTTAAGGATCAAAATGATGCCGTAATTCTGGATTATTTCGCAGACGTCAAGTTTAGTCCGCTGTATTCAAGTAGTGACAGCTACGAAAAATACAAAGGAACTATTTCCATACTGGCGGAAATTTACGGTTTATCCTTTGAAGAAATGATGCAATTTGTGCCGCCCATGATGTTGACAATAAACCGCTATGGACGATTGGAAGATCAGCTGCTGTCGGCAGTGATCCTCTTGATGGCGATAATCTCTACCGTGATGATCTCTGTAAAAGCATGGCATTTAGCAGATTACCGGAAAGGTTCGCTGTTTCGCCAGCTGGCAAGGATGGGAAATCCTGAAAATATTGAGTACACTATTAATTTAAATATTGAAATGGGTTGTCCCCTGTATATTAGCCAATCCAGTTCAGTTTTGAATGCAGGACTGATTACGCTGGATTATATTGTCGCTTTGCAGGGCGGGAAATGGCGTGTCTTTCCAACGAAGCAGTTGATATGGGCTCATTTGAAAACAATTCGTCATAAGCAATATTTTATAACCATTGCGAAGAGTCAGCAACTTGTTTTGTATTTTCGGGGCCTGAGAACACCTGCTATCATTACTTCCTATCATAGGGAAATCACACCGGAACTTCTTGATAAAATAGCAGGCTCTCTGCATGTGCTGAGCGGCTATAATGATGAACTTATGCAGCTGTATAAAAAGGACTATCCGGCGTTTCTTGCTCTTGCAGATGTACATAGGCATTCATTCGAAACGGATATATAATTTATCTGTTCTATTATCCGCCAATATCCGCCAACCATACTTTTTTAAATAGCTTGGCCATATTTCCGGTCTCATTCCGAAAATCCTAATCTTTTTTCTTACATAATCGTCGTATTCTTTTTCCCAGACAGCTGCGTTGAATCATCCAGTTTCTGACAAAGTCCAGCTGCATCTGCCCAACAATACTTTTCATACTGGACGGCAGGAACTGATAGGCTAAATCATCTTTAATGATACGCTTCTCCTCCGGAAAGTATTGCTCAACTGCGACTAGCATGGTTGGACTTGATCCTGTTTGAACTGCAGCCTTTGCTATAATAAATTTCTACTTTATAGATGGATTACTTGGCTTATGCGGAGTTTAGAGAGACCTCTGGGCTGTGCGTAATATAAATAACCAATCGGTATAAACATTATGCGCAGCCTAAATTAGGCTCCTATTGGTATGTCATATCAATAATGAGTAATTTAAGCTTTTTCCTATAATCATCATACCATCCATAGCTGCAGTTGTACACCGTCTTTATGCAAGTTTTGACTGGAGCGTTGTAGGGATATATGTAAGTAAGCATGCTGGCTTCTTGGTTGTGAAGCCAGCATGCCCATGCGTTACTCAATTCCGTAAATAGCTCCAGCCTGTGGGTATTTTTCTACAAATGCCGAGTTTGCCGACTCAAGTCTCTCGCAATACGTTTTATATGCCGGGCTCAATATCATTAAATTGGGAAGAAACACGTCATGATAGCCGCTATTTTTCTGGAATTCCAGCATTAAATCCGTCATTTTTCCTTGCGGAGACTGCCTGAATTCCGCAGAAGTGCGGTAAGCGATATATTCCTCCACCTTCAGATTCCGGAAATAAGCATCCGGGTCACGTATGGCTTCCTCCAATAAAAGGTTCATTGCATCCTCGTACTTTTCCATATTCACATTTTCATTAAGCTGTATGGCCTCTTCCATAAAGGCGCTCAGTTCATCCGGGATGAGAGACGCCGCGTTATCCAAATAATCGACTATCTTGTTGTAGGCCGCACGCTGTTCTTCCGTTTTGATTGGCTCTCTCAGAAATCGTCCGAAATGCAACGAAAGGTATAAGCCATAGTTACCTGGAAAAGCCAGAACCAATTTTTCCTGAACGGTCAGGCATTCCTCATCAAGCTGTTGCAAACGGTGAAAGCTGTTCTCAATATCGTAGTTTTTAATCAAGACATCAATGCAGTTCTGTGCCGCCTTGAGCTTTTGCATTTTAAGTTCATTTAAGTGCTTATAACGTGCAAGCGCTACCGATTTATCATTGCTGCTTAAAATTATATGGATGTCTTGGATACCAATGCCACACTTACGCAGCACCGATATTTCTTTTAGCGTAGCGATTTCCGCATCTGTATAATCTCGGTAACTATTATCCAACACCTGAGGCTTGATAAATCCTTGCTGCTCATAATATTCAACGGCCTTTTTGGTTAAGTCACATACACGGCATACTTCCTTTATCAACATATGCAACACTCCTTCTGAAAACACTATAAACCATCCCCCAAGGGAGTAGTCAAGTCTTAATAAAAGAATCTTTGTTTCCCAGCGTCCATATGTAAATATTGACTGGCAGATACTTGGGATGTTACCGAAGAATCAAGATGGATAGAAACATCCAGAATATTGCTTTTACAATTATACAAAATTGCTTTACCGCAAAATATTTTCGCCCTATTGACATTTTTTAATCATCTGTTATATTATATGTATAACAGTTATAACAAAAAAGGGAGGGGAAGAAACTGTGTTGCTTTCTATCTCATTTTACAGCGATATTCCCATCTATACCCAGATATACGAACAAATCATCATCGGCATGGTGTCCGGTCAGCTGACGTTTGGGGAATCGTTGCCCTCGGTGCGGGCGCTGTCAGCCGAAATTGGGGTGAATTTACACACCGTTAACAAGGCCTACGCAATGCTGCGGGATGAGGGGTATATCAAAATGGATCGCCGAATCGGTGCGGTGGTGACCAATCCCCCGGCGGAGGATTTGACCAATAAGCTGGCCGACCGGTTGCGGCCCATGGCGGCCGAGGCTATCTGCAAAGGGGTCTCCGAGCAGGCGTTTTTGGATATATGCAGATCAATTTTCGAGGAGTTTAAGGAGGAGAACGGAATATGAGCCTGTTTAATTCTGTGATGTTTGGCATCAATATATTGATAGTTTTATTAATGGGGGGCATGACCATTGTCACCCCATACATCCTGCGTCGCTCATTACTTTTCGGCACGCGTGTGCCCGAAGCGGTCCATGAGCAGCCAGAGGTGAAGGCACTCAAAAAGCAATACGCCGTGCGCGGACTTGTGCTGCTGGGAGTCATGGCCGCTGCAGCTATATTACAGTTTGTCCTGCTGCCCGGTGCCACCATGTTGACCGTGATGTATCTGCCGCTTATCTATGCGGCGCTGTCGTTGGTGATTTATTACCCCTGTCATCAAGAGGCGATAGCGATGAAGCAAAAAAACAACTGGCAACCCGACCCGCGTATCAAAGCGGACACATCCAGTGCCCTCATCAAGCAAACGCTGAAGGGGCTGCCCTGGAGCTGGTACATTGCCTCGCTGATCGTTTTGTTGGGCATCTGCGCCTATGCGGCTTATCAATACCCCCATATTCCCAACCGGTTTCCCACCCACTGGGGACCTGATATGCAGCCCGACAAATATTCCGATAAAAGCGTGCTGACGGTTCTGACCATGCCGCTGATCGGGTTCGCCATGATCATAGTATTTATACTGAGCAATGTGGCCATCTTCAAAATGAAATTGCAGGTCAGCACCGAAAATCCCGCACTGTCCTTCGCCCAGCACCGTTTATACCGGCGGATTCTAAGCCATTACTTGGGCCTGATCACACTGGCGACTGCCGTTGGAATAGCCCTGATGGCACCATCTTCCATGGGGCTGGCCAATTTGGAGACGGTGCCGTTTCTCACCGGCCTGACCGTTTATCTACTGCTGACCATTATTCCCATTGTCATTATTTCGTTGAAAGCAGGGCAATCCGGCTTTAAGTTGAAACCCGCCATACTCCCCAAAGACGCAGACGGGAAATATGCTCCCGTGCTTAAGGAGGTTTTTTCAGGCCGGGATGACGACCGATTTTGGAAGCTAGGTCTGTTCTACTACAATAAAGAGGACCCCAGCGTATTTGTGGAAGACCGGTTTGGCCTAAACGGAGGGCTGAACTACGCCCGCTTGTCCGCCAAGCTGTTTGTGGCACTGATGACGGCGATACTGGTTGTCACCTATGCAACCATTACAGTGTTATGGGCCACAGCACCAGAGCAATTCTTGAGATAAAACCACTTTAGTTCATTTCTTTACTAGATTCATTGCCCAAAAATTTCATCACAGCTTAAAAGTTCTAAATCTAGCAATGATTAGCTGCAAGATGACAATTGTATTGAATAAAACCTTCAAGAGATTAACATCCTTTTGAAGGTTTTATTATTTATTAGCCTTATCAAAAACCCTGCGAGCTGATTTAGAATATAGCTATGTACAGTTCGCTATATTTATGACACCCTCGCCATGGATTCCACATACCCATCATTTAAAACCTTGACTTTTCATAGTTGTATGGAATGCTGGTTCCAACAACCACATCTTCAATTTTTTCAATGATCAGCCAATCGTCCATGTTGCCTTGGTGATCAAACGCAAATGGCGGATCAATCTGCTGAACTTTTTCAAATTCTACAAGGCACAGGCACTTTTTATGCCAGCGGACTTTTTGTTTATCTGTTAAATTAAGTTTTGATTGATTATCTGCAAGAGTCTTTACAATTTCGGCATCCGTAAGTTTTACATAATTTCGTACGAACTTTACAGCTGCATAAGCAGAAATTTCAGCCGTGCCCTTCTCCATAAAATAGAGAATTTCACCTTCAAATACTCTGCTATGAGGAATTTTTCGGCCTGCCGCACCTCATATCACCATTGTGGTTGTTCCGATTAAAATTTTATCCAACATACGTTCTCCACGTTTTCCGGTATTATCGCAATACACTAAATGAACCATTGATATTCTCTCCTTATCGGCATATAGATGATTAAACTGCCTGTTCCTGTTACAATACCGCCGAAACGCTATTTCTTGTTGGGTTTTCGTTTAATCATTAATAATTTTTCCATGTCTGAGAATAGCAATGCATCAGTTAACTCAAACATCATCCATTTCCCGTCATGATAGGTTGTAGATTCATCATAAATCCTTTGCACTTCCAATGAATAGTTATTCCTGTCTGCTTCAAATTTTGCTCTTTCATCTTTGCCGAAGATAAGCATAAAGCCAAGAACATTTTCTTTCGCATATAAAGCACACAGAGTTTTACCGCCTCTGCGATACTTATACTCATATGTCCATCTTTTCCCGCCGCTGTTCCAAAGGCGCTCCATATCGTATCTGGATTCAATTAAATTGGTGAGCTTTACCCATACATCAAATAAGGATTCTCCAATTAAAGAAATCATTTCTTCATTAGTTGGTGCTTTCTCAAGCATGGCTTATTCCTCCGATACATTGTCCATCTTTAATCTAAGTTTCATATAATGCTCATTATCTCCAAGTCGTTTTTTTCAGTATCCGGTGATAGCTTGGTCCATCCTCCGGCGCAGACGAGACGACTGCCAACTTTTCTGCACGAATCATTTCTTCGATACGCAGTGCCAACCAGCCATCACCAATGCCAAGTTGATATTTCCCAAGAATTCTGCCAATCAAATTTGCTTCGCGGAATTCATTTTTTTCTAAAACAATCTCACGTAGGATAAAATCATCATAAAAGTTCTCGGGAACACTTTGCAGTCTTCCGTTTATGACGGCACGCAATGGCGCATTTTCTTTTTGAAGTTCCGACCAGCGTGAAGCGATAGCATTGATCAAGGCTTCCGGTACAGCCTTTTGCAAACCAAGACAGTTATGCCACTTTCCCGGTTCAACCTCACCCCAGCCGCTATGCCGGATAATCGTTGCTTCTTCCATTTCCCATTCCGGGAGTTTGACAAGGACGACCTTGATAGAGGACTGTTTCCAACTTTTCAACAGATTCATAAGCCAATATAACCCACATATTTCGTCCGGTTGATTACTATACCACACACGCAGAGTCTCGCCATTCTCTGCCCGATTACGGATAGCATCCAGACTTTTTGTGGCCGATAGATATAGTTCTTCTGCAGCCGGTTTTCCAACATCCTCAGGATAGGTGCTGAAAAGCCGCTCCAGTGCGGCAAGGCGTTCTATGCCAACGCCGCTGTCTCCGATACTTCCAATGCTCCATACAAGATTGAAACTGAACACATCCGCAGAGTCGCCGCCCAGGGGGACAGCTTTTTCCCAAGCACGGCGTTCCTTTTCCCCAAGTTGGCGCTGTGCGTTCTCAATCTCGGTTTTTGTCGGTTTGCTGCCGTCTGAATGACTTATGATAACTCCGACTGCTCCGCCACGGTATTTTCCCTCACCATAATGCTGTGCCAGCTTTAAACATCCGCCCGCGCTGTCACTGAACACAATTTTAACCATTGAATTCACCTCGTTATATTAACTTGGCTGGGTGATAAACCTCTTTACAGGATGGACACATATACTCCACATTCTGATTTTTATAAGTATAGCGAGAACGCAACTTTTCTTTGCCGCAATTGGGGCATATTATTTCTTGTCCTTTTATAAGCCGAACCGCTATCTCTCGCGTGAGATTTGTATTAGAAGCCATAATAATTTATTACCTTATAAATTTTTTTACTGTGTGTCATATAAATAATTGGATTTTTATCTCGACAAAAAGTACACTTTAAACGTTATGGGCAACTCGCATTTTCTTTTGAAATGCCCAGTTTGCTCATAACAGTGGGTTATGAATATTTGTGTAATAACTCTTTAGGAATATGACAATAGTCATTAGGGCATCTATCTAATCTATCTTGATGTTCATCTGCACTTTTAACGTAATTCATAAGTGGAAGGACTTCCACTACAATTTTGTCCCTATCTGCTCTTTCTGTTATATAATTCTTGGCATCTTCCAAATGTCGAGGCACTTTACTATATACGCCTGTGCGGTATTTTTTTCCCACATCATTACCTTGTCTATTCATACTGTAAGGATCTATAATCTCAAAAAAATAATCCATTAGTTGAGAAACAGTTACAATTTCAGGGTCAAATACTGTTTTTACGCATTCAGCATAACCATCATACTCGCCTTCAAGAGTATTTGAATAACCATTTGCTCGTCCTGCTTGAGTATTAATAACACCTTTTAGTGTTTTGATAAATGCTTGTACACCCCATAGACAGCCACCTGCAAAATATATTGTTTCAACCATAGTATTCACCTATTTTCTTTCGTCAAATATGAATAATTAGATCTTACCCGTAACGGCCATCATAAACATAATACGCAACTAAGTTTGATCTTTCAAATATCGAATATGCTCATACTATTCGCCTGTTCTTTTTGTCGTATATCACAACGGTTACAATTGAAACAAGAACAATCACAGCATTTGCGGCAATTGTTCCCGCCCAAGTCATAGTCATGGTGCCAAAGATGGGGGATGCCGCATTGAACATGGTGTGGTATAATACGCACATAAACACATGGCCTTTTCCTGATACTTTGTAGATTGCTCCAAAGAAAAATCTAAAAGCCATACATTGAACGGCAAACATCCAGAAGTTAATAAGTCCTTCTCCGTGATTTGTCCCCGGTATGAAGAAAAGCGGGATATGCCATAAGATCCAAATAATCCCGGCAAGGACACAAGATAAAACATAACCAAATTTTTTGTCAAGCCCTGGCTGCATGATATACGTCCATCCAGCTTCCTCCAAACCTCCGATAAAAAGATTACCCGGTAGGGAAAGGAAGAACGTATAAAATGGAAGCACCATTTCCGTGCGGCCTGAAACTGCAATATGTATCAAAAAATACAGTGCAAGCCCTGCAACAACGAACAAATAGAGAGATATATTATTTTTGGCGTAAAAAACAGTTTTCAACCATTCCTTAAAATCTGCTATTTTGTTATTTTTCTTTAGAACGATATAGGAAGCAATAGCAGGCGACAGAATGTAGATTGCAAAAGGAATATTCATCCCGAATTGCTGTAACGAGTGAACCCAATTATGAACCGAATATCCGAATTGCCCAAGAGCAATTAAAGCACCTGATACAAGATAGGCTATGCAAAATGTCAGCATCGTAAATTGTACTATGATTTTTTTGTCTGTCACAATTTCTCCACCTCACATTTTGAAGTATACATTAAATTTTAACGGATGGACGCTTTGAATTTTATCACCTAATGTTTGCTTTCTGCCAATTCAAAGTTGCGCTCCACACAAAATATAAATAATTGAGCCTTGTTTTCTTCTCAATCCTAACTCTGTAAAACTATTAGTATCTTTATTTTCAAGACCAATTATTGGACAAATTATTTTTTTCATCTATGTATTCAAACCTTTTATAAATAGCGCCATCCATTTCAACTTCTTCATTCCACATGGAAGCGGGCCTCACCCAGATTCCGCCATCCCCGTATAAAGCCTGGTACACAACCATCGATTCCAGAGTTTCGGAGTGCTTGGCAATGTATAAAACGTTATACTCATTACCCTTAAAATGGCGATATCGGCCTGGTTTTATCTCGCTTTCCATTTAATTTTCATCTCCTTGATCAATAAATTAAACATAATGTGAATCTCAAATATATGACCATTATTGATTGTCATAAAAGTCCTGCATGGGGAGTCAAGGCATTTGGACTTGTCCTCGGTATATGAATATAGCGCTAAACGCCTACGGCAGTAGTGTCAGTGCTTTCATCATCTGGTGAATTACACCACGAGATAAAATCTGTAATTTGCTGATATTGTTGATATATCCCTATGGTTGATAATAGCTCCCTGAGTCTTTCATCCAAACAAGACGGATTGCGTCTTGCTTCAATGTAAAGGCATAATAATCGATAAGCAACGTATAAACAAATAAACTTTTTTAGGTCTGGAAACAGGCCTTGTTTGTTATGCTCTTCTCTGAAAGAAGCAAAATATTAAAAATTGCTTGACAAGTCTTGGCAGGATAATTGCTATGGCCTACCGTTGGATGAACGTCGTATACACACGGGATCCCGGCATCATATAGGATTTATATACCTCAGTCGAATTTAGGGATATTATACCAAATTCTTCCGAAGATTCATACCACAAAATCGTAAATCCAGCAATAAGGTTTGGGAGCCTCACTTTTCTAAAAAAACTTGAAAAGTGAGGCTCATTCAAAAGTGAAAATAAACAAAATTTAAAAGCTACAATCTTAATATCATACAAAAATAACAAATCTCACTTGACTTTACATACGGAAATATATATGCTGACTACATGGCGAACAACTGAACAAGCGATTAGCAAACAAGGAGTGACGAGCATGAAAATTGCCAAGGTAGAGGTCTTCCGCTTGCCCACTGCAAATAGCAAAATGAACAGCCCTATCGGCTGCCGGATCCATACCGATGCGGGCATATGCGGTGACGGCGAGGCCGGCATGGCCTATGGCGTGGGTGGTTCTGCGGCATTCGGTATGGTGTGCGACTTAGCGGAACTGATTATCGGTATGGATCCTCTGCGGACCGAGTTCATCTGGGAGACCATGCATAAAAAGACCTTCTGGGGCCAAAATGGCGGCCCGGTAGTATTCTCTGGCATTGCCGCCATCGATGTGGCACTTTGGGATATCAAGGGTAAGTATTTTAATGTTCCGGTTTATCAGCTGCTGGGTGGTAAAATTCGCGACAAGCTCCGCGCCTATGCCAGCCAGCTGCAGTTTGGTTGGGGTCAGGTTGGTGTAAGCGAACACCTCTGGGCCGTGAAGCCGGAAGATTACGCCTATAATGTAAAGCTAGCCGTGGCCGAGGGCTTTGACGCTGTCAAGATTGACTTTTTCGACCGGGATGAGGCGGGCAAACCTCTGAATTTTCTGGACACCACCGGCTTTCTTACCCCTACCAAGCTCAAGATGGTGGAAGCCCGGATGAAAGCCGCCCGGGAGGCCGCTGGCGACGAGGTGGACATCATCATGGAAAATCACTCTTATCCCGACGCTCTGGGCGCGGTTCAATTGAGCAAGCTGGCCGAGAAGTATCATATTCTGGCTTTCGAGGAGCCCAACACTCCTACCGTCCAGACGGTGGAATATATCACCAAATACACTAGCGTGCCCATTGCCAACGGCGAACGCATCTTCTCCCGCTGGCAATATGCCGAGTACTTCAAGCGCAATCTCCTGCAGTTGGCCCAGCCCGACATCGGCAACTGCGGAGGTATCAGCGAGGTGAAGAAGATCTGTGACATGGCTCATGCTTTTGATGCAGGCATCCAAATCCATGTGGCAGGCAGTCCACTGTCCACCAACGCGGCGCTGCATCTGGAGTGCGTTATCCCCAATTTCATCATTCACGAGCATCACACCTGCAATCGGATGGACACATGTCTGGGCCTCACCAAGCACAACCTCCAGCCCGAAAACGGGTACTTCACCATCCCCGACTTGCCAGGCATCGGCAACGAGTTCCTGCAGGAGGCCATTGACAAGGCGCGTCTCTACAAAGTGGTGGAATGATCTCCCTCGTGAGAAGGTCGCTATGAGTTTAGAAGAAGGTGTAAAAATAAAAGGGGCAAGGATAGCCTTCGCTATAAGCCTCTGCTAACGCAATATTACCGCATTACCACAAAATAGGGCGAAAAAATGAGGAGGTTTTTGTTATGGCAGTCAATATTATCAAGGAACCCGCACCAAAGTCCGGAACACTTGGAAGAATTGAACTCTACGCGCTGGCCATTGGGCAGGTTATCGGTGCCGGCGTCATTACACTCATTGTTCCCGCCATCAAAATGACCGGCTATTCAGCCTGGCTTGCCTATTTCATGGCTATCATTATGGGGTTCGTTATGATCCTTCCCTTTGTTTTTGTCTCATCCACCCTCCGCCTTGGCGGCGGAAACTACTCCATGCTGTGCGATTTGGCCGGTCCCACCGCTTCCGGCATCTTTGCATTCGCCTATTTGACCCAGTGCCTGTCTTTATCCTTGTTCGGCGCCTCTGCATCCGCCTATTTTGGTGACATTATCCCTGCCCTGGGCGGTACCATACCCCGCATTATCGTAGGCGTGTCCCTGCTGACCTTCTTCTTCGTCGTCAATCTGCTGGGCGTAGACGTCATGGCAAAGGCGCAAAAGCTGATGACATGGCTGCTCATTGCCGCCCTGCTCCTCTTCGCTATTGTGGGCATCTTCAAGATGAAGCTGCCAATCTTTGATTTTGCAGATCCCAACTTTCTTATCAACGGCTGGGGCATCACCTTTACCGGGGGACAAATCTCCGGCGGCTTTACCGGTGCCGTCCTGCTGTTCGTATACTCCTGCCAGGGTTATTACATGACCACCGCCTATGGCCGTGACGCCAAGAACGCCAAACGGGATATTCCTGTAGTCCTGCTGCTGTCCGCCCCCACGCTGACTGTTCTGTATGTGGGCGTGGCCATGGCCGGCGTCGGCGTTATGAGCGTGAGCGAATACGGTGCCTCCACGACGCTGGTCTTTGCCGCCCAGCGTATCTTCCCCGCATGGCTGTTTTATTTCTTCATCATCGGCGGCCCCATTATGGCGCTGCTGTCCACGCTGAACTCCAGCTTTGCTTATAATGCCATCACCATCGGGCAATCCTGCGACGACGGCTGGCTCCCCGCCAGCTTCGGAAAAAAGAACGCCCAGGGTTCCCGCGTTCTCATTCTGACCTTCATGTACGTCTTAGGCATTATCCCCATCATTTTTGGTCTTTCCATTACTGTCATCACCAACATGGTACAGCTCTTTACTTCCTTCTTTGCCTTTTTAAACTTTGTGGCACTCATCAGGCTGCCTGGAAAGTATCCCGAGGCATGGAAAAAATCCCGATTCCATATACCCGACGGGCTGTACTTCGCGGTCTGTGTGTTGTCTCTATCCGGATTTATCGTGGTATTCTGGAAGTCGTGCCTATCCATGACACCCGCCTTAGCTATCACCAACGTGGCGGCTCTGCTGGCTATGGCAGCCATAGGCGTCTGGCGTGCCAAGCGCGGCAATATTGAGATACATACCTCCGTGTGGGCTGACGACCAGAAGCAACCCACACCACAAAATTAATGGCCTTCCCACGGCTAAATTGTATTTAGCCGTGAGGGACTCATAGTGAAAGAAAGGAGCAAATACTCATGAAAATCACAAGCATTGAATGCTACTTAGGCAACGGCGCGCTCGGGGGCTTCGTTACCCTCAAAGTCAATACGGACGAGGGCATCAGCGGCTTTGGCGAGGCCGGCTTGGCCTACGGTAACTGCTCTGAAGCGGCCTTTGGCCAATGCCAGGACTTTGCCAAGCTGGTTATCGGTTTTGATCCCTTCGATACCGAAAAAATCTGGGAGCACTTGCACCGCCACACCTTTTGGGGCATGGGCGGCGGCGTAGTCGTCACCTCCGCCATGGCGGCCATCGACATCGCCTGCTGGGATATCAAGGGTAAGGCCCTGAATCAGCCCGTCTATAAGCTGCTTGGCGGCAAGACCAATGACAAGCTGCGCGCTTACGCCTCCCAGCTCCAGTTTGGCTGGCGGAAACTCATTGAAAAGAATGATGCTTTAACCCTGCTGTATGATCCGCAGGACTATTACGACGTTGTTAAGGACGCCATGGCCGAGGGCTATGACGCTGTTAAGATCGATCCGGTCTTTGCCCCAACCATAGAAAAGCCCTTTACCGAGGTGTTCGCCACTCAGGGGACTCAGATCCGCGGCTGCTACCGTCAGCACGATTTGGCCCGCTCCGTAGAACGAATCGCCGCAGCCCGCGAGGCGGGCGGACCCGATATGGATATTATTGTGGAAATCCACTCCCTGCTGGATGCCAACACAGCCGCTGAGCTGGGCAAGGCGCTGGAGCCCTACCGGATCATGTATTACGAAGAGCCCACCATGCCCTGCAACCCCTCGGTGTTCAAGCATATTAAGGAGCGCTGCTCCCTGCCCCTGGCCACCGGCGAGCGCAGCTATACCCGCTGGGGCTTCCGTCAGTTCTTCGAGGATCGGACCTTGGACATCATCCAGCCCGACCTGGCCAACACCGGCGGAATCACGGAGACTAAAAAGATCTGCGATATGGCTCAGGTTTACGATGTAGGCGTTCAGATACACGTCTGCGGCGGCCCCATTGCTACTGCCGCAGCGCTCCATGTAGAGGCTATCATCCCTAACTTCGTTATCCATGAAGAGCACAACGCTAACCTGCTCACCAAGTTTAAAACAGCAGGCAAATACTACTATGCGCCCAAGAACGGCTTTTATGAAGTTCCCGATCTCCCCGGCATCGGTCAGGAGATGAGCGAGGTGTACATGGCCCAGGCCAAGAAGGTCGTTATCAAGTAATCCCGCGCGCTCTTTTGCGCTATTCCCCTTTCCACAGTAAACAGCCATCTTCCGCCTCCCGGCAAGAAGGTGGCTGTCCTTCTGTTCTCACCTAATCTGAGCATCCACATATAGCTGGCGGTGTGTGCCGAGGATTATAATATTTTTAAGTATCCTTGATCCACAAAATTCTGCCTCGGGCTGATATCTTTTACGGGATGACGTTGGCCTATTATGGACTGCTTTTACTGCCGGAATTTTAAAGCTGCTCTTTTTCCGTAGGTTCACTTTCTTAAAAGGAGTGACATTTTATATAATAAGCGTTATAATTAATATATAAATATAAGTGATTTTAGGTGAACCGTGTGGAAAAAGAGTTTAGCAGCCGGGCTTCCAACCGAAAAATGAAAATCAGCCGGATCTCCGTGGTGGATCAGGTCTGCGCATCCATTAAACAGGATATCGCGGATGGTACCTGGAAAGCGGGAGACAAGATTCCCTCGGAATCTGAGTTTGCCGACATCTTCGGCGTCAACCGCCTGAGTGTGCGCATGGCTTTGCAGAAGCTCAGCACCCTTGGCATTATCGAAACCCGTGTGGGTGAGGGTTCCTTCGTCTGTAACTTTTCTCTTAAGCCTGTGCTCAGTGAGATTTCTGTCTTTTATAGTGGCGATGATCGCTACCACGACGTTCAGCAGCTGCGTAACCTACTGGAATATGAGTGTATGCGTTTAGCGACCCTTTCCGCCACTGATGCGGAGAAGGAGGAGCTGCGTGTCGCGCTGACATACTATAACAGCCTTGCGTTGGACTATAATTTCAATTTGGACAATGAGGCAGCGCTCGAACGTGTGGTGGACGCCGATTTTAATTTCCACTATAAAGTGGTAAAAATGAGCCACAACAAGCTGTATAAGGACGTTTACTTCATGGTTCAGCAGCTAATCCGCAGTCATATTACCCAGCTGCTAAGCACCCGCGCCCACCGCCGGGCTGAGGCTGGTCTTCCGCCGTTGGGAGAAAACGATACCCACAATAAAATATACAATTGTATCATTAACTCTGATATCGCCGCGCTGCGGCAGGCCACAGAGGAGATGCTCGGCATTACGCCCGTCAAAGGTATGGATATTTTCGACTGATGGGCCGGCATAAAGACATGTTCTAATACGCCGAAGCCAGGCGGCCTGCCGATGCGCATGCTGAAAGGATGTTTCTATGTCAAAACTCATGGTAGGCGTTCAGATGCCGGATTTTACTTTTTTCACACCCTTTGAGAGCGGACGTACTCTGTCCCAGACCGCGAGCCGGGTGACCGGGAAGACCGCTCTGCTGTTTCTGCGCTATTATGGCTGTACCTTGTGCCAATTCGATATCCACCAGTTCGCTCGAGCTCATTCTGCTATCGCACGTTCCGGCGGACAGATGCTGGTCGTTCTGCAATCCGATCCACTGCGGCTGGCAGGGCAGCTCAAGCGGGAGGAATTGCCCTTTGATATCATTTGCGACCCGGACCAGACACTCTATAAGCGCTTTGAGATTGGACCTGCACAATCTATGGAGAAAATGGGCGATGCATATACAATGGAAAAAATTGAAGAGGCCACCGCAGCCGGCTTTACTCATGGGGCATATGAAGGCAATGAACTGCAACTTCCTGCCACGTTTGTGGTATCCCCTAAATTGATGTTGGATTATGTCCATTACGGCGTGTCCGCCGGAGATATTCCCACGCCGCAGGCGTTAGCCCAACTGTTAAAGTAGTTAAGCGTTGGCACGAACTCAACAAAGAAATTCCGGAGCAGAAATCAGCGTGACAGACCATTTCAATTGATGCAGTATTGGGAGCAACTTTTAGTATTGCTCCCAATACTGTTAACAAAGTGCTAACGTCTTGGAGATAAAGGCTTTAGGGTAAAGAAAAGCGCACTGCTGACGCCACCCGCTTCAACCGCTGCGGTCTGCTTGACCCGGGCAAAGAAATAAAAGGTCGTGCCCGCTGTCAGGCCGGTGAAGGTTGTGCCATCCTGCCACCCGGTCGGCGTGGTGTTTGAGAGGCTTTTGCCGTATTCCACGTTCTGGCCGGAAACGGTGACGGCATTCAATACTACCTGTGTGTCCGTTTTGCTGACGAGCGTGGGAGTAGGCGCTGTGGAACCGCTGTAATCCGCACGGCTGACAGAAATCGTATGCAGTTGTCATCGGCGGAATCATTTACCACGAACTGAAGCTGGAAGATTTTGGCAAAGCTCTAGTTGAAACCGCTGAAACTGCTTGTACAAAGAGTCAAAACCTCCGGCTAAGCCGGAGGCTTGAATGGCTCTAGAAGGGTACAATACAAACAATACCCCTAAGAATAAATAATAACAGAAACCCTCGATCTGCATATTTTCATTGGAGAGTATACCAAAATAAACAAGCATATAAAGACCGACAGCGAATTGTACGATGCTGCGGGTATATTTTATCTTTTCCAAATAAAAAGCTATGCCCAAAGCAAGAAAGGTACCTATGTATGAAAAATTGAAAAGATAGAATATATTGTCAAGTGTCAGCCATAATGTGGCGGCTAAGGTTTCAAACAACACCCACATTAAAACTGGAAAAGCATATTTTTTCATTAAGGAATCTTCCTTCTTGTTATATAAATAATATGGCTCTCATTTGATTGCCGATTATGCTCATAATCAGCATAAGGTCATCTTTACCGACTAAAACCCATATGCTTGATTTACAATGATTACTTTTATTCTATTCTTGACAAACTGTCCCGTAATAAGAACAAAGTCATTACAAATCCTCTGTTCGTGTCTGCAATCGATGCATTTATCCAGCTTCGTACAAGGCGTACCCTTTTTTAGCCGTTTCGCATCTAAAGGTGCAGCGATTTGCCTTGCACGGCAGACTGCATCATCCACGGTCTCTACCAACTTATTGATACCGACTACAACGATTACCTGCTTTGGCCCGTATAGCATAGGGGCAACGCGGCTCCCATTGCCATCAATGTTGAATAGCTCCCCATCAAGTGTAATGGCATTCGTACCGGTTAAAAATGTATCGACCTCGAAATTTTTTAAGTAGATTGCACGCTTTTCATCCGATGTCAGCCCGGATCGATGCTTATCATAAAAATCAAAGTCATTGCTTCGAACAAAATCAAATACACCTGTTTCCTCTAATGTGACGGAATCTCCGCATCCAACCTTTTCACCATTTTTCATCAACGTATCCATTAATTGAAGCAATTCTTCCTTGTTCTTTACAAAGTATCCAGCAATATTGTTCCGCTGCAAATTAAAAATTACTTTCTTTATTCTTTCGTCCATATCTACCTCTCACAAGACTCATAAGTATATCTCAAACAATTCCGGGTGGAATCTCCATAGTTGATAGCGGCAACCGGACAATGATGAAGGCAACGTAAGCAATTATCACATTTCGGGGACACCCAAAACGGTTTGTTTTCTTTCGTTTCAATCGCATGAACCGGACAATTCTTCACGCACAGTCCACAACGAATGCAGGAACGGTCCACGGTAAAGAGCGAAGTGATCCGGGCTTTCTCATATCGAGCGTGAATGTTCGGCGTTAATCGTCGGATGAGCCAGCTACTGCGATAAGGTTTTTGCGTTCCCTGAATAATCTTACTAAGAGCTTTTTCTGCATGGATCAATTTCCTTTTCTGTATCTCCAACGATGGTATGTCATGCAATATTGAATAGTTTGTGACCATGGCTAGTGCGTAGACGGTTGGCTTAGGAAGTTCTTTTTCTAAAAATAGCTTTTCTATTGAGGCGTCTCCTCCGCCTAAATATCCACCGCATGTGATAATAACAACTATTTTACTGACATTATTAAATCCACTTTTTTGGAGGAATGATTCCATGTGGTTTGAAATTCCCCAAAAACAATTAAAGGTTACCAGAAATAGAGTTTCCCCATCTTCCAAGTAAAATGTGGCAGGCTCCTCAAAGTTACAGACATCTACCAGTTTCCCTTGAAATGCTTCATGTAATTTGATAGCAACATGTTTGGAATTACCAGTTGCGCTATAGTATATTACCACTGTAAAATTGCCTCCTTCCCGCGTGTTTTATAAATAATTGGACAGAGAAATGGCAGCACGGTGAATTGTCGGCCCGATTTGAGACTGAGATGTCCACGCACGACTAGTTCTTTCTTAGCTTTTATAACTTTTCCGCATAGACCATTCGCTCAATCGGCGATGTAAAAAGTTTTCGGCCGGTAGGCTTTATATATTTCTCTGCCATTTCATCGTAACCTAAGTCCTCAATTATCTGCCAACCGTACTTTTTCAAATAGCTTGGCCATATTTCCGGTTCCATTCCAAAAATCCAAATCTTTCTTCTTACATAATCATCGTATCCTTTTTCCCAGACATCTGCGTTCCGTCCATCAAGAAAATCTTTGCAAACATATGTAAAAGCGATACGGCTGCCACAAACCGCTTTAGCTAAAAAATCAAAGATTGATTGAATCCCCGTATTCGTCAAATACTGAGTAACACCCTCCCATATGAAAAAAGTACGTTTCTCATAAGAATAACCAAGAGAGCTCAGTATAGTGCTCAGATTATCGTGGTCAAAGTCTATCGAAGCAAAGTTAACATGGGCAGGAATGTCTTCAAAAATCTTTAGCAGTTGTTTTTGTTTGGTTTTAATGGTTTCGGGTTGGTCTACCTCCCAAATCGGAATGGAGGAAAGACCTTCCAAACGATATGATCTGGTATCGAATCCTGCACCCAGATTAACTACCGCGTCAATCTGACTAATTGAATCAATTAGTTTTTCATCTATATACCGCTTCCTGCACATGATACCTCCCCAAATACCCGGGGACTCTTTTTCGCTTGTTTGAATCATCCAGTTTCTGACAGAGTCCAGCTGCATCTGCCCAACAATACCTTTCATGCTGGACGGCAGGATCCGATAGGCTAAATCATCTTTAATGATACGTTTCTCCTCCGGAAAGTATTGCTCAATTGCGACTATCATGGTTGGACTTGATCCTGTTTGAGCTGCAGCCTTTGCCATATTATATCTCTCCCTTATAGATGGATTACTTGCCTTATGCGGAGTTTAAAGAGACCTCTGGGCTGTGCGTAATATAAATAGCCAATCGGTATAAACATTTTAAACATTATGCGCAGCTCAAATCTGCTTCCGGGCTACCCGGTTTGCTCATAACGAGTAATTCAGACTACCCGTTAAATTATAGTTTAGATGAATCTATTATACCATGTCAAGGGGTAGCTTTTACCTGCGAGCCGAACGCTTCCTTGCAGGAAGCGTCAGGTCTATCGTCTTTTCCTATATGTTTATTGACAAAGGATGTAGATAGATAATATAATACCTATATAGGGAGTATATTACTTATTATGGAGGATGTCAGTGTACGATTTCGATACGATGGATAAAAGATTGACAGTATTTGGCTATTTGTTTCGCGTTGCTAATCGTCTTCAAAGCAAAATGGATTCGCAGATGAAAGACCTAACTGCCAAGCAATGGTTTGTAATTCTGGCATTGGAATTATTTGAACAGCCACCGACGCTAAAGCAACTTGCGGCAGCTTGCGATACTTCTCACCAAAATACAAAGCAACTTGTAATGAAGCTGGCCGAAAAGGGCTTTGTGACAGTCTATAACGACGAGAAAGACGGCAGAGCCATGCGGATAGCAGCAAGCGATCAATGTGAGCAGTGGGACAAAGATAATGAAGAAATTGCAACGCAGTTTATTGACAACATGTTCTCTGGCATGAGTATGGATGAAATTGCTGATTTAAGCGGTTCGTTAATGAGGATATTTGAAAATTTAGATAACATAAACGGGGGGACAGCTAATGTCTAAAAAGATTTTAGTCGCATACACATCGAAGTACGGCTCAACTCGCAAGTACGCTGAATGGATTGCTTCGGCACTGAATGCAGATCTATTTGCAGCCCAAACGGTTGAACCAAAAGTTCTAAGTCAATACGACATCATTATATATGGTGGTGGTCTGTATGCAGGCGGTATTGCAGGTGTAAAACTGGTTACTCAAAATCCCTGCAAAAACCTTATTATGTTTACCGTTGGGTTGGCCAATCCCCACTCAACAGACTATAGTGCAATCATTAATAAGAACTTTACACCAGAGCTTCTCGAAAGAACAAAATTCTTCCATCTGCGCGGAGGGATAGACTACAAAAAGCTTAGTCCTGTCCATAAAGTCATGATGGCCATGATGAAAGGCATGATTCAAAGAAAGCCTGAATCTGAGCGAGAAGTTGATGACAAAGAATTTCTCAATACTTATAATTCAAAAGTGAATTTTGAGGATAAGCGAACCATAGATTCGATAATCTCCTATGTGGAGGGCTTATAAACTTATAGAAAATAACACTTCTGTAGTTTAAGTTATCATAAACATTAGTGGCAATTCTACGCTGAAAAAGAATTCTTTCAAAATTACCTGACAAATCAATTATCGTATATCATCCCGCTAAAGGCGAAAAAATTTGTAACAATATGGGCTATCGTGACTACTCGAATAGACTTTGCCTTATATGCAACAAATCCCAAAGAAAGCCCATAAACACTGTACCTCCAACCAATGTAGCAAAGCCGCCTTGATATTTCATATTCTTAAGAACACCGCGCCAAAACAGTTCTTCTATGGTTCCGTTAACGAGCGCATAAAGTAAAGCTATCTCAAGCGCTTGTATAGGAATAACGGTTATTTCAGGGATAAACACCGCAAACAATGTACCGAAACATGGTAGATACGCGAGAATCATCAAGAGTGACCTTTTTGACGCTTCCATTGGCAATGAAGGCTTGACATAGACGTTTATTATCCCTCTATTCAGAGCATAACAAAATTTTTATAGAAATATTCTACTATATACCTATTAAATAAGCAAATATTTGTCTTAAAATTTATGGCCTTACCCACGCTGTTGCTATCTCTTCTGAATATCCACTTTTTTAGATTTAATGAATTATAAATTAATTATTACATGACTAGAATAATTTTCCTTTTTCCTGAGAAAATTGTAATTGATTATGTATATGTTAGCAATCAATTATGTATCTCATGCGAAGGGGGAAGACCAGATTTCTTATGGGTGAAGCAATCAATTCTGATAGCAAAATAGTTCGTCTCGGTATTGATATTGGATCAACAACCGTTAAACTTGCCGTTTTGGACAGTGAAGACAGACTGCTGTATAGCAATTACTGCAGGCATCATGCCGATCTTTGGCTTACTTTAGAGAAACTTTTTAAAGAATTATATAACTACCTTGGTGATATAAAAATTAAAGCGGCTGTAACAGGGTCAGGAGGTATCTCCATTTCCGAACGGCTGGATTTACCGTTTATACAAGAAGTGATTGCTGGCTGTAAAGCGGCTGAACGGTATATTCCGGACGTCAATATTATCATTGAACTCGGCGGAGAGGATGCAAAACTCACTTTTTTTGAAAACGGCACCGATCAAAGGATGAACGGAATTTGTGCTGGTGGAACCGGCGCTTTTATCGATCAAATGGCAATCCTTTTGAAAACCGATGCCACAGGGCTCGATAAGCTTGCGGAACATAGCAATGCCATCTACCCTATCGCTGCAAGGTGCGGGGTTTTTGCAAAAACTGATATACAGGCGCTGCTGAATGAGGGCGCAAAGAAAGAAAATATCGCCGCCTCTGTTTTTCAGGCTGTCGTCAATCAGACAATCGAAGGATTAGCCTCCGGCAGAAAAATAAAAGGGAAAGTTGGCTTTCTGGGAGGCCCTCTGCATTTCCTCCCCCAACTGCGACGCCGTTTTCAGGAAACTTTAAATTTGCAGGAAAGTGATATGGTTATACCGGAGAATGCGCAGATATATGTGGCCATCGGCGCAGCCCTTTCTGCCGAAAAACAATCAATTTCACTCATGCAGTTGCTAAACCGCTGTAAAACAGGCAAAGCAGAAAATAAGCCTTCGGAAGGCAGACTGAAACCGCTGTTTTCCGATGATATCGAATATAAGAAATTTATCGAAAGACATGCCAGCCATAAAGTAAAAAGAGCGGATTTGGAAGGTTACAGGGGGCTCTGTTATCTCGGTTTGGATATCGGATCTACAACCAGTAAGGCTGCCTTGATTGACAAAGACGGCTCTCTGATCTACTCCTGTTATCGTAATAACGATGGCAGTCCGCTCTTATCGGCCGCATCTATTTTAAAGGAAATCTATTCCCATCTGCCTGAGGGAGCCGTTATCGCTTATTCCGCCGTTACCGGTTATGGAGAGGAATTGATCAAGGCGGCATTTTCCTGCGACCTTGGTGAAGTTGAAACTGTTGCTCACTGTACAGCAGCGAAGTACTTTTTACCAGGCGTTGAAACGATCCTTGATATCGGCGGGCAGGATATGAAATATATGCGTGTACGTGACGGCATTATCAATACTGTCGTTTTAAATGAGGCTTGTTCTTCCGGCTGCGGTTCTTTCATCGAAACTTTTGCAAAATCCTTAGGGTTGTCGGTACAGGAATTTCCCACGCTTGGAATCAAAGCAAAAAATCCGATTGATCTGGGCTCGCGCTGTACAGTCTTTATGAATTCAAAAGTAAAACAGGCTCAGAAAGAGGGAGTTTCCGTTGGAGATATCTCGGCCGGATTATGTTATTCGGTTATTAAAAATGCGCTGTATAAGGTAATTAAGCTGAAAAGCCCTTCCGAATTGGGAGACAAAATAATCGTTCAGGGCGGAACATTCTTAAATAATGCAATTTTGCGCAGTTTTGAAATGATTTCCGGAAAAGATGTTATACGACCGGATATAGCGGGACTGATGGGGGCTTTCGGGGTGGCACTGCTGGCCAAAAACGCTTGGAAAGAAGAAACGCAATCCTCTCTGATACGCGCTGCTCAGCTGGATGTCTTTTCAGTGGATACAAGAATTGCACGCTGCGGGAAATGCACCAACAACTGCCTGCTAACTGTAAATCTTTTTAACAACGGGAAAAAACTGATAACAGGGAACCGCTGTGAAAGAGGCGCGGGACTTGACAGACAGCAAAACGTACCGAATATTTTTGCGTATAAATATAAACGGTTATTTCAGTATCAGCCACTGGAAGCGGAAAAGGCACCCCGAGGAACAATCGGCATTCCCAGAGTTTTGAATATGTATGAAAATTATCCTTTTTGGTTTACCTTTTTTACTACTCTTGGGTTTCGGGTAGAACTATCCCCGGAATCTAACCGACATATTTTTGAACTGGGGATGGACACCATTCCCTCCGATACGGCTTGCTATCCCGTTAAACTTGTTCACGGTCATATCATGGCTCTCATCAAGCAAAATGTAAAGCATCTGTTTTATCCCTGTATTCCGAAGGAACGAGCGGAAATCAACGGGGCTGACAATCATTTCAACTGTCCGATGGTAACCGCTTATGCGGAGGTTATTCATGCTAATATAGACGCGCTGCGTGAAAATGATGTGGTTTTGCATTTTCCCTTCCTGCCGTATGACAACAAGAAAGCGTTGGCCCATAGGCTGTTCGATGAATTCGAAGCGTTTGGCATCACAAAAAATGAAGTGGCAAACGCGCTTGAGCTTGCGTGGATAGAAGATCGGCAGTTCAAAACGGATATTCAAAAGAAGGGGGAAGAAGTCCTGCGTTATTTGAAGGAAACAGGGAGTTGCGGTGTTGTCTTGTCCGGGAGACCCTACCATTTGGACAGAGAAGTCAATCATGGTATTCCAAACTTAATAACATCAATGGGGTTAGCGGTGCTTACGGAGGATTCTATTGCCCATCTGGGACATGTCGAAAGGCCGTTAAGGGTTTTGGATCAATGGATGTATCATTCCCGTCTTTATGAGGCGGCGGATTTTGTAGCCGGACAGGATAATCTGGAACTGGTACAGTTGAATTCTTTCGGCTGCGGGCCGGATTCCATTGCTTCGGAACAGGCAAGCGAAATATTAAATCATAACGGCAAAATTTATACCTTAATAAAAATTGATGAGACCAGTAATCTTGGCGCCATAAAAATCCGGCTAAGGTCATTGAAAGCGGCAATGGAAGCCCAAAAAGAAAATAGAATTTGCCAAACAAAGCATATTCCTATACTAAAAAGCAACTTCTTTCTAAAGGAAATACGCAGCAAATACACTATTTTGGCGCCGCAGATGGCTCCTATCCATTTTGCACTGCTTCAAGAGGCGGTACGTTCCGAAGGCTATTGTTTTGAAATCCTTCCTAATGCGAATAAGGAAGATATCGAAATCGGGCTGAAATATGTAAACAACGATTCCTGCTACCCTTCCATTATTGTGATTGGGCAAATCCTTCGGGCTCTGCAGTCTGGCAAATATGATCTTGGTCATACCGCGGTAATCATGAGCCAAACGGGAGGGCCCTGCAGAGCCAGCAACTATCTGGCTTTATTAAAAAAAGCGATGTTTGCCGCCGGGTTTCAACAAGTGCCGATCCTGTCGCTAAATGTCGCCCGTTTTGAAAAAGATTCCGGCCTTCAAATGACCGTACCTTTCATAAAAAAATCTATTATGGCGATTCTGTATGGCGATATGCTCATGAAAATCCTGTTTCATATCCGGCCTTATGAAATCAATAAAGGGGCATCCAACCAGCTTTTTTCCGAATGGATAGCAAGATGCAAAGCCAATATCCGTCAAGGAAATTCCGCTGTCTTTCGTGAAAACATTTATAAAATTGTGAAAGATTTTGAAAATATCCCCATACGGAATGAAGTAAAAGCACGGATTGGCCTTGTCGGTGAAATTCTCGTAAAATATCATCCCGTTGCCAACAACAATATGGTTGATTTTATCGAGGATATGGGCGCCGAAATGGTTGTTCCTGGTCTTATGGATTTTTTCCTCTACTGTGCTTATGGCGGAGAATCGGACAACCGTTTTTTGGGCGGCGGCAAAACGCGGCGGATGCTATACAACACCTTGATTCGGTGTGTAGAACATTATCGGAAGGATATAAGAAATGCTCTCCAAAACAGCCAACGGTTTACGGTTCCCAGCACAATATTTGAAATGGCCCAAAAGGCTGAGCCTTTCCTTTCCCTTTGTAACCGGTCCGGAGAGGGATGGCTCCTCACCGCGGAAATGATTGAGTTAATTGAGGAAGGAACCAATAATATTATTTGTATGCAGCCCTTTGCTTGTCTTCCCAACCATATTACCGGGAAAGGCATGATTAAAACATTAAAAGAACGATATCCGCAAACAAATATTTTAACAGTAGATTATGATCCGGGTGCCAGTGAAATTAACCAGATCAATCGTGTGAAACTGATGCTGGAAAGAGCAAAAACATCTCAATAAAAATAAAAAGGATTGGGCATTCTCAGCTTTACAAATTTTACTCTGCAAAATCCGAAGAGAGGGGTAGCCATTTTTTAGGCTATCCCTCCTTTTTATTTCCTGCAACTCTTTATTTGAAAGATTTAGCAACCTTACCACTTTTTCAAGAACATTTTTACCGCGCCGGATCACGGCTCTTTCTGAATGAATATTATATCCGGACGGCAAAGCAGCCGCTATGAATCCCCGGCCTCATTATTCATCCTCCGTTCCATCATCGTGCGGTACGTCAAGCAGTTTAAAAGCCATAACCCTCATGTCATTTTCGTCTGGGTCAGCAATATCAATCATTTCCCGTCTTTCTCTTGATCAATACTTTTTCATCACGTTACACTTTGTTTTGGAATAAACTGATCTGTAGACTTTCTGCCGAGTCTGACAAGCTAAACTGTTGCACCATAAAACAATTTATCAGTGAAAGGAGTTCATTATGTCTAGGAATTATATGTGCTCCCCGTATTACGGGAATCAAACGCAGCGCCATGTCCATGAAGTTCAAGGCAGTGTAAAATTGGCCGAACTTCAGGAAGATCCTCACGGTCATCGTTTTGCAACTGTCTCAGGCCAAGCAATTCCCATAGGAAGCAATGACCATTATCATGAGGTTAGGTTTTGTACCGATTTCTATGAGAATCATTTCCATGAATTTGCAGGAAAAACTTCCGGAGCAATTCAAGTTGGTGACAGACACGTCCATTTTTTAGAGTCTGTGACTTCAGTGAACGATGGGCACAAACATGCATTCCGGCTAGCGACCTTGATCGAAGACCCTACCGGAGATTAAAAATGTTTGAGCTATACCTACCCGGCTCTAAAAAATATTGTCGGGTAGTATTCTCATAAAAAATATACGGGTAAACGCCAGAAGGCGTTTTTTATTTTAAAACACCAAATCATCGCGCATTAGTTCCATCACATTTTTATCACAAGTCAAAGCCGTTTTACATAGGATACTTAAGCAGGTACATCTGCTAAAAAATTAAGGAGTCTTTCTATGAATAAAAAACTTTCGCCGGACTATTACGAAAAATCGGACAACGAACAGAGCAACCGCTGCTGCCAGCATTGGGAATGCTGCTGCCGCAAATGTAATCGTTGCTGCAAGGAATATTGTGAAAATTGTTTGCAAGCGAGCGAAAATGACAACGATTCATCCTGTTCCTGCCGCTATTAATGAATATAAATGATAGCCTGCTGTAATAAGCAGGCTTTTTTATGTGTTTATTTTTGTTCTCCCGTTTTCTCAAAATAAAATACAACGTGCTTCGGGTTTGGAATAACGAGCCCGTATCTGACTGCAATCTGATGTGTTAAGAGATGAGTTATAATAAATAAAAAACCTGCATGGATAAGCCATCCATGCAGGTTTGTGTTGGTGGAGATGGCGGGAATTGAACCCGCGTCCGAAAACTCATTCATCCAAGTTTCTCCGAGTGCAGTCAGTCTTTTAAAATTCCCTCACCGAATCGCCGGCAGACAGGCTAAACAGTTTGGTAGCCCCCGATACGATCTTATCCTACGAGGCGCTCGGACAGATCGTTCACCACTAATCGACGCCTTATCCGCGGCCGTGGTACTCCGCGGTAAGACGGCTGCTTAATTAAGCAGCAAAAGCTAAATTATTATTGTCGTCTAATTTAAAACGTCATACTTTTATAGAGGTGCATGCTCCTCTACTCGCTGCTCAGACTTCAAAATCCCCGTCGAAACCTTTACATCCCCAGATAGACAACCCTAGTCAGGTTGTATCAATAGTATAACACGCTTTATGCTTTTTGTCTATCCCGCAGAGCCCTGTCAATATCTCTCTGCGCGTCGCGCTTGGCCATGTCACTGCGCTTATCATGAAGCTGTTTTCCTTTGCAGAGCCCCAGCTGCATTTTCACACGCGAACCTTTAAAATAGAGCGAAAGCGGGATTAGCGTATAGCCCTGCTGAGCCACCAGCCCCATCAGCTTATGAATCTCCCGCCTGTGCATCAGCAGACGGCGCTCACGGTAGGAGTCACGGTTAAAAATATTGCCGTGCTCATAGGGCGCAATGTGCATCTGTTTAACATACAGTTCCCCGTTTGAAATATCGCACCAGCTGTCTTTCAGATTGCAGGAACCGGCGCGCAGGGACTTCACCTCAGTGCCAAACAGTTCTATACCCGCTTCAAAGCTTTCCTCTACAAAATATTCATGTCGTGCCTTGCGGTTCACACTGATGGTTTTGGTCGATTTCTTTTCCATCGGTCACAAGTCCTTTCTGTCTTTTCATCCACCCGCAAGATGACAATTGTTATCGAAACACCCAGAGACGGCTGATGATGAAATTCAGCACCAGTGTAATGCAGGTGGTCGCAAGTTTGGCAACCAGTTTTCCCATTCCAAAATAGTCCATGGAAACCTTTAAAAGCAGGAGGCTGACCGCCAGCACCGCAAGGTTAGTGATAATAAAACGTACCAGTTGCAGACTGAAAAAGCGGTGAGACGTTTGGAATGTCCACTTGCGGTTGACCAGATAGCTGTTAAGCATTCCGGTCGCGTATCCGCAGCACTGTCCAAAAAAAACATTCACGCCGAGCGCCACGGACAAAAGCGAATATACCCCGACGTCTACCAGTGTATTCGCCACGCCTGTAACACCGAATTTCAGAAGACGTTTGAATTCGTCTTCATTCAGATGAAAAAAATCAATCATTGATTGAAAGCCTTTCTTTTCCGTTCTTTCCTTATTTTGCCACGAAATATCTAATTTAATCAAATCTTCTGTCAGCGTTGAGTGAGCATGCAGTCAGAAGATTGAGTCAAAAACGATGCAAAAAGATTGCTTCGCGCAGATTATCATAGCATTTTTCCGATAGTTCGTCAACACGGGCCGTTTCAGCCAAATAAATGTAAATCCCAAATCAGCTTTCCAAAAATCCCGATCAGCACGACAATCAGCATAGCCTTAATGAATTTACTTCCTTTTTGAATGGCCATACCGCTTCCCAGCCAGCCGCCGCAGATACAGCAGATTGCCGCTGGAACCGTCACTGAAAAGAGGATCTGTCCCGCAAAAAGATAGAGCACCATGCTTGCAAAATTGGACGACAGGTTGGCAACCTTTGCATTTCCGCTTGCGGTTACGTAATCGAATCCCACGAAAGTGGTATAGCAGAAAATCATGAAGGTGCCTGTCCCGGGCCCGATCAATCCGTCATAGGCCCCGATAAAAAAGCCAATCAGCGCACAGCTCAGGTACAGCTTTTTGCCTTCCAGCAAGGTTTTCCTTCGCCGGCTGTTCCCTCCAAACAGGACAAACACCGCTACAACCGGAAGGATGATCAGGAATATCTTTTTCAGCGTGCTGCTGTCAATCATCAGGTTCAGTTTAGAGCCGATCGCCGCGCCGGCCAGCGCCAGAATTCCGGAAATGACAGCTCCAAGGACGTGCATCTTGCCATTTTTATAAAACCGAACCGCGGATATAATACTCCCGGCACAAGCCGAAAACTTGTTGCTTCCGCATGCCATATGTACCGGCATTCCCGTCAGCATAAACGCCGGCAGACTGATCAGTCCGCCTCCTCCGGCGATGCTGTCCACAAAGCTCGCCAGAAAAACAAGCGGGCAAACAATCAGAATCATTTGCATTGTTGTCATACTGAATAAACCCCTCTGTCCCAAAATAAGATCGCATCATCGGATTCCTGACATAAAAACAGCCTTGCACAGTTGTGCAAAGGCTGTTCCCCGCATCAGATTTCACTGCGGCCTTCAAGCGCGCGATAAAGCGTTACCTCATCCGCATATTCAAGGTTGCTGCCCACCGGAATCCCATAGGCAAGCCGTGTTACCCGCACATTCATCGGTTTCAGGAGCCGGGCAATATACATTGCAGTAGCTTCCCCCTCCACAGTGGGGCTTGTGGCCATCACCACTTCCCTGATCACGCCGTCGCCCATCCTTGCAATCAGTTCTTTTATATAAAGCTGATCAGGCCCGATTCCGTCCATCGGCGAAATCAGCCCATGCAGCACATGATAGAGCCCGTGATATTCTTTGGTGCGCTCAAATGCAATGACATCCTGCGAGTTTTCCACCACGCAGACGATACTCCGGTCACGGGCCTGGTCCGCACAAATCGGGCAAAGCTCACTTTCCGTCAGGCTTTGGCACACCTTGCATTTTTTGATCTTTTCATGGGCTTCCACAATTGCATCCGCAAACTGCTGCGCCCTCTCCTTCGGAAGAGACAGCACATAGAACGCCAGTCGCTGAGCGGATTTCCTGCCGATCCCGGGCAGGCGTTCAAACTGCTCGATCAGTTTGGTGAGCGGCAAAACGTTGTACGCCATTGTTTTTGTTAAAACATCCCCGGGATATTCAGATTCCCGGTGATTTTCTCCATTTCCGCGGCAGACTTTTCCTCAACAGACCGGATTGCCTCGTTCACGGCGGCGACCATCAAATCCTGCAGCATTTCAATATCTTCCGGGTCAACAATTTCCGGCTTCAGAGAAATGGACCTGATCTCTTTCTTCCCGCTGATGACAACCTCAACCATGCCGCCTCCGGAAGTTGTGGTAAATTCCATCTGTTCCAGCTCTTCCTGCTTTTTCTTCATGTCTTCCTGCATTTTCTGAGCCTGGCGGATCATGGCGTTCATATTCTGGGGGCCGCCTCCCATCCCCTGTGGCAATCTTGCTTTCACGGTAAGTTCCTCCAAAATTTCATCTTTTATTTCAGATCGACCGGCACACTCAGTGCACTTGCCTTCTTCAACATCCCCATCAGCGGGTCGGAAGCCTTTTGAGCCACGGCATGCTTTTCGGGATTATAAGGGCCTAAATTATATTTCTGTCCGGTTACGGACAGAATCGCGCTGCGCAGGCTTTCCTTGGCCGCCATGCTGGTACGGAGCAGCGTCAGGAACATTTCGTTCTTGCAGTCAATGAGCATCATGTCTTCCGAAGTGTAAGCGCAGGAATCGATCATTGCGCCATGAAGCGCACCGTTGATCTTCTGAAGCTCCGATAAAACCTCCGCCCACTGAGAAAAGGGTTCCACTTCCTTGCCTGCGGCCTGAACGGCCGATTTAGCGCTTTTCTCCGGTTTTGCGGAAGCAACCGGCGGCTCCGCCTGCAAAACCGGTCTGACATCGGCGGTAGACTGAACAGGCTGGGGCGCCGCAGTGCCTGCACCTGTCCGGATCATTTTTTCCAGCTTGTCAATCCGTTCCGCAAGGCCTTCCATGCCGTTGCCCATTCTGGCGTCACACAGGCGGATCAAAGCCATCTCAAATTCCGTGCGCTTGAACGCGGTTCTGGACAGCTTTCCCATGGTTTCCTGCAGCACGTCAATGGAATACATCACCCTGGCAAGCGGAATCTCCTTGGCCTGCTTATACAGCAGCTGCAAATCCTCCGGTGTCGCCTGAATCAGGTCGTCCGGCTCTTTCACCGTCCGGGCAATCATGAGATTCCGATAGTGGCTGACAAGCTGTTCGCACAGCCGGACATAGTCCACGGAATTTTCGCTCAGCGCATCCAGAATCACCAGCGCTTCCGACGGGTTGCCGGCCGCCGTCGCGTCCGCCATCCGGAAAAGCGGCTCCTGCCCGGACAGCCCGGCCGCCTTTGTCACAACCTCCCCGGTAATCGCATCGCCATAGGAGATGCACAGGTCCAGCAGGGACAGCGCGTCGCGCATGCCGCCGTCGGAAAGACGGGCAATCAGCATCGCGGCGTCATCATCAATCACGACCTGTTCCTGCCCGCAGACATAGAGCAGCCTGTCCGCAATGGTGCGGGATTTGATCCGCTTAAAGTCAAATCGCTGGCAGCGGGACAGGATGGTTGGCAAGACCTTATGGATTTCCGTAGTGGCAAGAATAAAAATGACGTGCTCGGGAGGCTCCTCCAGAATTTTCAGCAGCGCGTTGACCGCGCCGGGAGAAAGCATATGGCATTCATCGAGAATGTAAACCCGGTATTTTGCCACAGCAGGCATAAAGTACGCTTCCTCGCGCAGCTGCCTGATGTTGTCCACGCCGTTGTTGCTGGCCGCATCAATTTCCGCCACATCCAAAATGGAACCGTCATCAATCCCGCGGCAGATTTCACACTCGTTGCAGGGGTTTCCGTCTTTTGGATGAAGACAGTTGACCGCCTTTGCCACGATTTTGGAACAACTCGTTTTACCCGTTCCCCGGGAACCGGTGAACAGGTAAGCGTGTGAAAATTTTCCGGAAGCGACCTCATGCTTCAACGTGACGGTAATATGCTCCTGTCCCACCACATCATCAAAATCGCGCGGACGCCATTTTCGATAAAGCGCCTGATACATATTCCTCACCTGCCATTCCGGATATAAAAAATGTATGCCCACATATGCGGGCACGCAGATTACCTGCGGCGCACATCACAAACCGCTTAATGCTGCTCGGTTCCCCGCCTGACATGGTTCACGGTGCTCTGTCGCACAGGACCCGCATACCCGCATGTCTGGGCACACATCGGTCATGCTGAATCTTATTCATAAGACGCTGTGCTATTATAACACAGCGTCGGGCAGATTTCAAGCCCTTGCAAAAGAACGTTATCGCTGCTTCGCGTAAAAGAAAAGCGCCACGGTACCCGGCCCCGAATGCGCCCCGACTGTCGGGCCGACATAGCTGATGCTGTAATTTTTGATTCCAAACCGGCGCGATATTTCATCCGCCACAAACTGCGCGTCATCAATGCAGTCCCCGTGGCTGATAAAAAACCTGTCGCAGCGCTCTCTGTCCATCTGTTTTTCCATATTGTCTACCAACGTCAGTAAAGAGGCTTTCCTCCCCCGCACTTTTCCTGTCGGCACCAGCCGTCCGGCGTCATCAACATGGAGAACCGGCTTAATGCCAAGCATGGAACCGACCACCGCGGCGGTAACCGACACGCGGCCCCCGCGGTGCAGATGAAACAGGTCGTCCACCGTAAACAAGTGCGCCATATGGGGAATATCGTCCCGGATTTTTGCCTCGCATTCCTCCAATGTCATCCCTGCTTCCTGATACCGCACGGCGCGGTCAAGCAGCAGCCCCTGTCCCGCCGACGCGCACAGGGAATCCAAAACGACCAGCCGCTGATTCGGATACTTTGCCGACAATTCCTCCGCCGCCAGACGCACACTGTTAAAGGTTCCCGACAACGCCGAAGAAAACATGATTGCCAGCACGTCGTTCCCCGCGTCCAAAAGCGGCGTCAGTTTTGCTATTGCGTCTTCCAGGTTGATCTGAGCCGTTATGGGCATTTTGCCGGAACGCATCAGCGCATAAAAATCCGGCCTGGACAGTTCCGGGTCATGGCAGCGATGGGTTTTTCCGTCTATTGTATAGGTGAGCTCCATTTCTGTCACATGATTTGCTGCAGCAAACCCCGGGACCATATCCGCATTGGAATCTGTT
Source organism: Marasmitruncus massiliensis (assembly GCF_900186535.1). Taxonomy (GTDB): domain Bacteria; phylum Bacillota; class Clostridia; order Oscillospirales; family Ruminococcaceae; genus Anaerotruncus; species Anaerotruncus massiliensis_A. Next base: position 483,520 of record NZ_FYDE01000004.1, on the reverse strand, counting down.
ACTAAAACAAATGGGTTCATCATCTACCCTCCAAACAGTTGTCTGGCCTCCCTCAAAATACCAATCATACCAAGAAAACAGAGCGCTTGCCATGGCTGCGTCTCTTTATTTTCGGCCGGGCGGCGCAGGGAAACACCAGCAGGTGATAGCCTTGGAATAAACTGTTATTTGTTTTTCATTATACCGTAATCCGGCTGCCATTACAAGAGCATATCAAAGTTTGGAAAGATAGATACCGTCGGTGATCTCTTTAAAAATCGGCGCGGCAGTATCCCCGCCTGAGTCCCCGCCCTCTACAAGCACAACGATCGCATAGAGCGGCGTTTCAGCCGGATAATAGCCCGCAAACCACGCATGGACGATTTCCGTCTCCCCGTCTGATTCATAGATGCCGGTCTGCGCGGAAGCGGTTTTCCCTCCCGCCAAACCGTTCATAGGGGTTGCCGCTTTGCCGCTCCCGTTTACCACATTGGAAACAAGCGCTTCCCTCAAAATCCGGGATGTGCGCTCGTTAATGACACGGTTGGGCGCGTAAACCGTTGTGTGCTGGGCAATAGTCTCCCCATCCTCGGTGAAGCCCTCCACAAGGCGAGGCGTCACCGTATAGCCCCCGTTGGCAATTACGGAAATCATCTGAGCGATCTGGATGGGGGTAGCAGTCAGCCTGCCCTGCCCAAAAGAAAAATTACCAACCGCCGCGGGCTGCTCCAGTTCATCGTCCCGGGGCAATGTCCCGCTCTGGGTGCGGATGTCGTCGCTGAAAACAGCCGCCTTCCCAAATCCTATATCGCGGGCCAGAGAAGCGATGCGCTTGCCCCCTGTCTCAAGCCCCAGATGGATAAAAAACGGGTTGCAGGATACTTCGATCGCGCGCTGCAGATCAAGCTCCCCATGCCCCGTACGCCAGTGGCAGTTGAAACGATTCCCTTCCACATCAATATATCCGTTGCAGTAATAGGGCGTATAGCGTCCAAACCCGTTTTCCAGCGCCGCGGCCGCCGTTACAAGTTTGAAGGTCGAGCCTACGCTGTACTGGGAAAAAGCGCGGTTGACAAACGGACTGGCCGGATTCTTGAGGCTTGCCGCAAGATTGTTCGGGTCAAATACGGGTACCGAAACAGAAGCCTTGATATCGCCGGTATTGACATCCATGACAACCGCAGCGCCCTTCTCAACCTGCTGCATCGCCCGTTCGGCCACACGCTGGATATCCGCGTCCAAAGTCAGCGCCACACCGCCCTTATCCTGATAGTTGTCCTGAACAATCTCAGGGGCTTCGCTGAGCATCGCGCGCCCAAGCGCGTCCAGCCGATAGCGCAGCTGGAGCTTCCCGCTGTGCTGCTTTAAATACGCGTTATACGCCATCTCGATTCCGGCGGCCCCATCTGTTTTTCCGGGATTGAGATAACCGATGATGTGCGGCGCGATCTGCCAGGTGCCATAGCGTTTGACAGCATCGAACATTTCAACCCCTTTGGCGTAGACAGCTGTTTTTTCCGGGGTAATCAGATAGGGCTTTGTGTTTTTCCCATCCAGGTTAAACGCCTCACCGGTTTCCTGCGCCGCCTCGGCAAGTGCGGTAAACGCTTCAGGCGACGGCTGCACAGCGGCAACCGAACGCCGCTCTGTCCCTACAAGCGGCTTTAAATTGCAGTCATAGATCATTCCCCGCGTATTATCCACATCTAAGAGATAGCTGCTTTGCGCATGGGCGACGGACGCGAGGGAATCCCCCATAGAAAGCGCGTAGATGCGGCAAAGAATCCCTGTAAACAGAATGATGACTGTAAAATAAATTGCAACTGTCCTTTTTCCCAATCAAAATCACCTGCTTTCAAATTTTCCGGCAGATAGTATTGTTGGCAAAAATAGAAAAACTTACTCAATTTTCATCAAATTGAGCAAGCTTCCCGCTTCCGCCTTCCGGCGGTTCCTATTCTTTTAATCAACCTGTCCCAGTGTTCCTAAGCTGGCAGCCTTTAGATAGGCATTGATAAATCCGTCGAGGTCTCCGTCCATCACCCCATTGATGTTGCCGTTTTCAAACCCTGTGCGATGGTCTTTCGCAAGTGTGTACGGCATAAACACATACGAACGGATCTGGCTGCCCCAGCCGATTGCCATCTGGTCGCCCTTGATTTCATTGATATTTGCCAGATGCTCGCGCTCCTTGATTTCAAGCAGCTTTGCAGTCAGCATTTTCATACACATGTCTCTGTTCTGAAACTGGCTGCGCTCGTTCTGGCAGGAAACCACGATGCCGGTCGGGATGTGGGTCAGACGCACCGCGGAGGAAGTTTTGTTGATATGCTGGCCGCCCGCGCCGCTGGAACGAAACACATCCATTTTAATGTCCTCCGGCCTGATTTCCACCGTCAGGTCGTCGGGAAGCTCCGGCATCACCTCCAGCGAAGCGAAAGAGGTGTGCCGGCGCCCGGAAGCATCAAACGGCGAGATACGCACAAGGCGGTGTACCCCGGCTTCCGAACGCAGAAAACCGTAGGCGTTTTCCCCTTCGATCATGATGGAGGCGCTTTTCAGCCCTGCCTCATCCCCGTCCAGATAATCGAGGATACGGTATTGGAATCCATGCCGCTCAGCCCAGCGGGTATACATGCGGTAAAGCATCTGCGCCCAGTCCTGCGCTTCGGTGCCGCCTGCGCCCGCGTGGAACGTCAAAATGGCATTGTTGGAGTCGTATTCGCCGATCAGTAAAGTGGCCAGCTTCTGACTTTCCAGATCTTTTTCAAACTTCTCGCAGTCCGCCAGAGCTTCCGGGTAGGAGGATTCGTCCCCCTCCTCATCGGCCAGCTCAATCAGCGTCAGCGTGTCGTCATACAGTGTTTTCAGCCCGTCATATGCGGCAATTTTATTTTTCAGCCGTGCGGTTTCCTGCTGGTTTGCCTGAGATTTCTCCAGGTCATTCCAAAAGTCCGGCTCACCGGCCCGGCGTTCCAGTTCTTCCACGCGGCGCTTTAGCCCTTCATAGCCGATGGCATTTGCAAGGTCTTCCAGTTCCGCCTTGCGCCCTTCCAGCCGCAGCCGCAGTTCTTCAAACTGTAACATGGTTCCACCATTCCTTATCTTCAATCATTCTGATAAACCCAGATATTTTAGTATACTATTTTTTCAGCCGCTTGTAAAGCAGAGGAAATATTCTATTTTTCAGTTTCATAATCCGGCGAAAATATGAATAGATTATTTACTTTATTAACAATTTGTGAACTCGATGTAAGACAGACAAGAAAACCGGTCAATTCTGCATTTTTTGGCTTTTATGGAAAGAACTGTGCTACCCTTATTATAACAAGTGAAAGAGGTGAGTCCGTTGGGCCAGTAAATTTAATAAACATATTTTCTCATCCAAATAAAGAACTATCATTGATTTTGAAACTTGAAAGTAGTGGTTAAAATAAAACAATTTAACCGACAGGCGATCCTCCGGCTTTGTAGCTGTATCCTCTTCTGCTGCATATCAGCGGGCTGCGGCAAAAGTGAAGTTGCTAATAGCAGCGAAAGCAGTATTAGCCAGAACAGTGAAATATCCAGTTCAATAAAGTCTGATTTGCCTCTTGAAGAAATGGATTACGATGAATATTTTTCAAAAGAGCGTAAATGGATAGACGAGTCGCGAACAGTAGACGACGAATATTTCTATGATGTGAAAGAGGATGGTTCCGTTGTCAGATTTAAATTTAGTTTGACCAATGAGCAGATAGACCAAACAATCATTTCTGACCATTTGGGTTCAGTAAACGCTTATACATTAGTATATGGGAAGCCTATATTTATTGTAGACCATCATAAAATCATTCAAACGGATGAGAATGGGGAAAATCAGCAATTCATTTATGAAGATCCATATCCCATCGATCACATTCTGGCAAGCCGTGAACTGATTTATTTTGTGAGAGAAAACTCAGATTTTACAATTTTACGGCTTCATAGAAAATCCGATGTTGCAGACGAACTCATCTCATCAACAGAAGAAATCTCCTCTTATCGGCCGCTTTCCAACTATACTATACGCTGGTCCGTATTTACAGAGGAATGGAAAGAATTTTTAAAGACAGGTAAGCTATGGGAAGATGCCCCTCCCGGAATAAGACAAAGCGATAGTTATTTTTATAATTCTAAGACTGGCGAAAAACGGGAAATTGAAGATTCCGATTACGACGCAGATGGGTTTCTCAAATACACCATTGAAGAAGAATAAGTAGGAGGTAAAATAATGAAAATCAAAAAATCTCTAGTTGGTTTAGCAACTTTTGTAACAATGTGCATTCTATCTACGACATTAAGCATCCCTGCCTTCGCAGAAAATCCCTCTCGTAGTTATGGGCCGTCCTTAGAATATAAAAATGTTCAGAACTTACCGAAAAATGTTAAATATAACTCTGCGGGAGTCCCGATTTTAGGAAAAGATATAGAACCAAATAATTTAATAAGTCCATATTATAGTGATATCTCTGGAGAATATGCAATTAACGGTCATACTATTCCCCTCTATAATTATCCGATCAATAGCATTTGGGATGGCTCCAATGAATGTGTTGGATTCGCCCGATATGTCTATAATACACTGTGGAATAACAGATCTGGAACTACATTTACTGCATCTATACCTTCTAAAGATGTGGCAGAAAGAAAACTGAAATCTTTAAAAAATGGCACTAGAATAACTGGCTTTAAAGATGATAAACAGATGCACACAATGATTACTGTAAGTACCTCTGTTTATACAGATGGCATTATTGTTTATCATGCTAACTATTCTACTAAATATAATAAGGTAACTTTGACGAAGTTTACCTATGATGAATTCGCCACATTATTTGACTATATTGAAGGGGTGAATCCTCCAACCTAAGTACTTAACTTAATATCCGCTCAGCCGAAGAACTTTGTTAGAGAATTCTTCGGCTGAGTGCTTTTCAAAAGGAGAGGATTTTCTAAACTATGATTTCTTGGCGTAAAAAGTATTTGAGGCCACTGCTCGAAGTCCTTTTTTTCCTCGGCTTTTCCATCTTATATTTTATTGTTTCTGCTCATTATGACAGGATACAGAAATACTACTTCAAAACTCCCCTGTTGGGGCTCGTCCTGATTTACCTATTCACATTCCTTTGGGGTGTATTTTTCTCTGCCATTCATCGCGGCGGTCTGTTCAAAGCAAAACGGCCCCATCCTGTTTATTTAGTGCTCTCACTGGCCTGCATCCTTTGCTTTTTTGGATTTATCATATTTAATCAAAAGCTTCCCGGCTTTATGATGGCCTATTTTAAGAAAGCCGATTATTTCCTGCTGCTGTATGGCGGGGCAAATTTTGCAGCGGCCTTCTGTGAACCACCCCTTAAAAAGAGCCAATGACAACAACAGCCACCGCAGCGGATTTTGCTGCGGTGGCTGTTTCCTATGTTTCGTTTGCTATTTTTCACCTGATTGGGTTGCATTTATTTGGAATCAGGTCTATCGTAAATATGGAAACAAAAGGATCCAATACGTTCGCGCACAAACGGTTGAAAATAACTGAAAGAAGTGAATCCGTTGGACTATTATAAGTCAAAATTTATTTGGAGATGATCAAATTGTGCTTAAAATATCTGCTAACATGTGCGCTTTCTGTAAGTGTTTTGTTGCTATGCTTTTCATTGACCGGCTGTAACCCCGAAGTGGAGCCGTCCAGCGAGGCAAGCAACTCTGTGGCCAACCAAAGCAGTGAAGCATCCAGCGAGAAAGAAGTAGATGCAGCTTTAAACAAAGAAGAACCTGATATCTCCCGTGAGGAAATGAGTTACGAAGATTTTTTTTCGGTGGAACGAAAATGGGACACTTCTCCCGGCTACAACAGCGATGAAGAAGGGTATTATTGCTATTTGGAAGATGGGCATATTTACAAGACTTTAACGCTTGATTGGAACCCTGCCGTCGACGAGCTGCTCCTTCCGGAACAGGTTTCATGTATTTATAATCCTACCAAAACAACCTATTGTGCCACTGTTCAGGGACAGATTCTGAGGTTCAATCCGGATACAACGGGAAGAACGGTGCTGTTGGATGTAGGTGGGAAATTTACTGACCCGATTATGGATCTGTTTGTCGGCGACGTATTGATCTTTTTCCGTATAGGGAATGCAATCTACCGATACCACATGCCCTCCCAAACGTTGGAACAAATCTATCAGGACGAGCGCCTGACCGGGCTGATGATGCCGCTTTCGAATGTGGCAATTTGGTGGACGCAGGACAATCCGGAATGGCTTGAATACTATGAGCGCACAGGAGATGTCGACAACGCACCGAATTATCCGATGTGGTTCAACTACATCTACAACGTGATGACCGGCGAACAGAAGGAAATTACCGTGGAGAAAGATTTTAAAAATCGTGTGTTTGAATACAAAACATTGGAAGAGTAAAAGAGGTGATCCATTGGACTATTAAATTAAAAAAGCTGCACGGCTTTATTGATAAACAAAGTAAAATTGTTTTTAATCTGTCACAATTCTATCACAAAGTTTTTGTTTCGTTTGCTATTTTTTACCTGATTGAGTTGCATTTATTTGTTAACAGGACTATCGTAATTATAGAAGCAAAAGATTCAATACGTTCGTGTACAAACGGTTGAAAATAATTGAATTTTACTAAGGAGATATACTGTATGAAAAAATTACTATCCATTATTCTTTCTACCGTTCTTATCATAATGGGGAATTCAATACCTATATTGGCCAGTAATAGCACTGATTCCAGTCAATATATTAACTCAGCCAACATTGGAGTTTCTCCTTATGAACCCTCAGATATCAGTCCGAATGGCACTGGCATTCCATCTAAGGTTTGGGATATTTCAGATGACGGTCGTTATGATTTTGCCGGTAACTCGTATGAACAACCGTTATATACTGAATATAAGCTAACCGGAAAAGATAGCTATACCATTCATATAACAAATAACTCAAACTATAAACTCACTGTTAAAGTAAAAACTCGTACACATACATATTCGACGAATACTTTAGCAGCAAACACTACTTCAGATTATAGCGTTACAGGTATGAAGGCTTCAACCAAATTCTATATATATTTCGCAGGGGCATCGCAGGATTTCAGCGGATATATAGAATAACTGATTTCTAATTCCATAAGCCCCGAAACATCCGTTTTCGGGGCTTATTCGAGGCACCAATCATTTTCGGGGGTTTTGAATTGTCATTCATAACATTAAAAATATTTGCGCTCTTAACCATGCTTGCAGACCATATTGGCCTGTTTATACCGAATACCCCCATTTTTTTGCGCTGGATCGGGCGACTTGCTGCGCCAATTTTTACGTTCTGCTCAGTTTTGGCCTATTCATATACCAGTAACAAAAAATTCTACCTTCTTAGACTATACATCGCTGGATTGGTCATGTCTATCATTCAGTGCTTTATTTTCATTGAAAATAATTATTTTCGAACTTTGTTTTCTATATGTGTACTGCTTTCTTTACTGGAATCTTATAAAAATAAAGACCGGAATTTCAAGAAATTATTGATTGCATATATCATATGGCAAGTTTTCAGCATAAGTATAAATATTTTATTTTTGAATGCATTATTTATATCAGAGGAATTTGATGCCTATTTTCTGTCTGCATTATTTGGAAATATATTTTGCTTAGAAGGCGGTATAATTTTTACCTTTTTAGGTGTATTGTTTTATCTTACCAAAGATAACCGCAAACTTCTGATCATTGGGTACATTGTTTTCTGCATGTTTTACTTTATAGCTACAGCAACGAATCTTATATCTGTGGTCTTAGGAAAATTTTATCATTTGGGATTTACTTTATTGCCTGATATGCTGGAGTATATTTTAGATACAATAATTGGGATAAATCCAATGGATGTAGGCGGTTCGTTAATTTACAAAGACTTTCAATGGATGATGATTGCCGCCTTACCTTTTCTGCTTATTTATAACGGAAAGCAAGGGAAAAAGTTAAAATATATATTTTATATATTCTATCCTGTTCACATTATCATACTTTTTTACATAGGCAGTTTAATTGGTAAGTAATTGACCTATTAATTCTATCCAAGGGAGATAGCATCATATGGATTTTATCAGCTTTTTGCATTCTTTCGTCAGTCATCCATTTTCCGCAAGAAAAGCCACCGCCCTTTTTTTCCGTGCCGCAGGCCTTTTCGCGTGTTTTTTCTTTTTGTTTTCCGACGCGAAAATGATCTATCTGAGCTTTAACGGAAACGGATGGAGAGGTTTCTGGATTGGTTTTTTTAACGTTCTGGTTGTAAACGCCGTATTCCTTGCGGTATTTCACGCTTCCCTGTACCCATCCCGCAAGCTCCGACCGTTTGTGCTGTTTGTAGGCACACTGCTATCCTGCAACGCTGCTTACTATGCTGTTGTGCGCCAGTCCTTATTTGACAAAGAAACGGTTGTGCTTCAGCCTTTCTTATATTTACTCCCGCTCGTTTCTACCGCAATTATTTTATACATCACACAAAAATCGAAAATAGGTAACTTGAATCAATTGTTTACCTATAACCTGTACTTGTCGATTGGTACAATATACGTGTTCATGTACCCGCTGTTCCCCTTGAATCGGTCTTTTCAGATTTGGAATCAGTTCAATATTATAATCATTTGTCTGCTTGCTGCTTGTCAAGCGCACAGAAAGCAAAATCACGTATCCATAGATTCATAAAACTGAATTGATACATTAGAAAGGATGTCTCTTATGTCAGTCACTGGAATCAGACAAACAGTCCCTACTTATAACACAGGCCGGGCATCTGTACCATCCGTTAAAAACATCATATTTTCTCTGCAAAATGAAGCAGAGCACAATCAGTCGGTGGAATCATCCACCAGCAACAGCGGATTACAATCGGATTATAGTATTCGTACCTTGTACGACATGGAAAAACAAGCGTTTGGCAATACTAAACCGGTTCGGACAGTCACATTTGAAGAGTTGGATGAGCTGGCGAAAACATATCAGTCTTTGGGAAAGTCAGAACGTGCACAGCGCCTGTTCTTAAATTCCCTTGTGCAAAAAGGGCTTCTGACAGGCGAGGACGCAGAAAACGCTTTTACGGCAATCGCTTATCAGGATCTCCAGCTACCGATTGATCTGAACCCGAATGATGACCTTTATGGGACGATACAATCTGTTCTGGATTACGAACTGAGGCTCCAACAAGCCGTCACACAAAAATATGGCGAACACTATGATGCAGTGTTGGACGCCCATATCGAGTCCTTAAAACGGCTGTCTAACGTGTTGTCGCCTATGAGAGAATCCATTCCAAATTAATTCCCGCAACAAACAGCAATTCCCAGTAGATTTAAACGGAGAAATATCATGAAAAAATTTGTTCTTATAATTATAATATTTATTGTATGTCTTTGTATGCCATCTGTATATGCTGAAAATAACTCAGATAACCTAGATTTAATTAAAAAAATTGGGCAATGTGAGCGTCCTTTAACTGATTCAGAAAAAGGTAAAATTATTCTTCATGGCGATTCTATTTCTGTTTTTGAAGGTGAATTACAGCAAGTAGCGGAAAGAAATAAGTTAACAGGAAATGATAACGCTGAAGAGCGTGCTAAAGAATATCTGCTTCATCGAGAGGCTTTATACCAAAAGGCTTTGGCCGCAGGATATAACGTAACAGATGATGAAGTATATGCTATGATTGAAAAACAAAAAAATGATTATCACACAGTTGATTTAAACCCTGAGGATGTGAATGCTTATTTTGAGGGTATGGGAATGACCATAGATGAATATTGGGATTCACAGTTTGATAATTTAAAAAAAGAAATGATAACCAATAAATATGTGAGTTCACAAAAAGCGAAATTTGCAAAAGAAAACAGCATAAGTGAGTGGAATGACGATACAAGAAATGACTTCCAAGTTGAAATATCTAAGATCGCAGATACCTATATTGCATCTGATCATGTAAAAGCAAATTAAGTTCACACTTGAGCGTCATATCCTAAGTAGAATCAATATAACCTATGAAATGATAGACGGTGAAACTCCGTCTATCATTTTATTTTCAAAAGGAGATGATTTTTTAAACTATGATTTTTTGGCGTAAAAAGTATTTGAGGCCACTGCTCGAACTTCTTTTGTTCCTCGGCTTTTCTGTTTTATATTTTATCGTTTCCGCCCATTATGACAGGATACAGAAATATTATTTCAAAACTCCCCTGTTGGGGCTCGTTCTGATTTACCTATTCGCGTTCCTTTGGGGCATCTTTTTCTCTGTCATTCATCGCGGCGGCCTGTTCAAAGCAAAACGGCCTCATCCCTTTTATCTGATACTCTCACTGGCCTGCATCCTTTGCTTTTTGGGATTTATCATATTTAATCAAAAGCTTCCCGGCTTTATGATGGCCTATTTTAAGAAAGCCGATTATTTCCTGCTGCTATATGGCGGCGTTAATTTTGCAGCGGCCTTCTGTGAACCAAACCCTAGATAGAAGCAATGACAATAACAGCCACCGCAGCGGATTTTGCTGCGGTGGCTGTTTCCTATTGTTTTATTTACAGTGTCGCAGCCATGGATTTGAGGTACTCGCGGAAGGCACCCCCAATTTCGGGATGTTCCAGCCCGACCTCTACAATCGCCTGCAAAATGCCCAGCTTATTGCCCATGTCATAGCGGGTGCCCGTATACTCAATCCCCATCATGCCGCCGCGGTGGGCAATCTCCCGCATGGCGTCGGTGAGCTGCACTTCCCCGTTCCGGGAGGGCGGTGTTTTCTCAATCAGTTCAAAAATATCCGGTGTCAGAACACAGCGTCCCAAAATCGCGAAATTGGAGATGATCTCCTCCGGGAGCGGTTTTTCAATCATATCGAACACATCATAAGTTTTGCCTTCCACCGGCTTTACGCCCAGCGTGCAGTAGCTTGGAAGCAGCTCCGTTGCCACCGGCTTGATGCCGACCACGCTCTTGCCGTACTTTTCATAGACGCCGATCAGTTCACCGGTTGCCGGCGTTTTGGAAATAATGACATCGTCGCCGTAAAGAACCGCGAACGGCTCGTTCCCTACAAACGATTTTGCGCACCAGACCGCATGGCCCAGGCCGCGTGTTTCTTTCTGCCGGACGTACTGGATATTCGCGAGATGTGCCAGTGAAACCACATCGTCATACAGTTTCTGCTTGCCGGAGGAAAGCAGCTTTTCTTCCAGCTCCGGGGCATGGTCAAAATGGTCTTCGATCAGGGACTTGCCGCGGTTGGTGATGATTAAAATATCCTCTATCCCGCTCGCAACCGCCTCTTCCACAATATATTGGATCGCAGGCTTATCCACAATGGGAAGCATCTCTTTGGGAACCGCTTTGGAAGCGGGCAGCACACGAGTGCCCAAACCCGCCGCCGGAATAACTGCTTTGCGTACCTTCATTGGAAATCCTCCATATTTCTGACTTGAAATCATCATCCAAGCAGGACAAACAGCATCTTAATCGCCGTGGAAACGATGAAATAAGTTACAACAAGTAACACCATCCAGCCGGCACCCATCGTTCTTCCCTGACTGGAAAGTTCTTTCACATAAGGCCCGTCATTGATCCTGCCGGACTCATCTGAAAAATGTTCTCTGATCTGGCGCACGCGGGTCAGAACATGCCTCATATAAATCCGGTTTGCAAACATTGAAAGCACGGCCATCATCATAATGCGCAGCGACGTGATGACAGGAACCACCTTGTATGCCCACAGATGTTCCGTGGGGACAAACTCCGCCACGGGGTTTCCGTTAAACAGGTCGGCCATATTCTGCATCAGATAAAAAGTCTGTTCCTTCAATGTCATAAATTCCGGAATATAGGTGAGCAGCAAGACGCCAAAAATGCACGCCCCGGCCAGATACATTTTTCGATATAAGAAATAAAATGCATGAAACAGCAGCGCCGCCCAGTTAAAGGTGATGCCGCCGTGTCTGCTGAGCAGCTTAAAGCGGGGAAGAAAATAGTAAGAGTTGTTGCCGATAAAAAGCGCAATATCCCGCGCACTCTCCTCTTCGATTTCCTCATCGGGGGACAGCCCGCCGAAAGCCGCCGTATAGGCCGTACCGGACGCTGCGTTCCCTTTCGCAAACGGGTTTCCGTAAGGGTTGGCCATTCTTCCCTCGCCGCCATGTCCCAAAGGAGCGCCGCACACCTGGCAGAAGATACCGCTTCGGGGATTGTGAGCACCGCAGGCCGGGCAGACGGCCTCCCCTGGCGCTCCGTTCCCATCCGTCTGCGCCTGTTTTTCAGAAGCCTGCCATGTATGCCCTTTCAGATGCAGTTCTTCCAGAGCGCAGTGTCCGGTTTTCTGATAACATTCCCGATGATGCGGAGCCCCGCAGATGGGGCATACTACAATGTCATCGCCATCCGCAAAACGTTTGTCGCAGACAGGGCAATGCACGCCTACATAGTTTGCCAAAAGATCAACTCCCGAATTCATGCTTAAGCATACTTCTATCAGTTTATAATACAGCGTTTGCCAAAAAATTCAAGGGCGTAATTATGAACTTTCCATCACAATTGATTCCCGCTTGCATTTTTTTCAACCATATGTTAATATTAAATTTGAAAAACGCACAGATCGGGAGAGTAGCATGTCCCTAACCGCATCAGAGAGGCCTGTCACCGGCTGAAAGCAGGCTGCGGCGAATGCTTGTGAAGTTCACCCGTGAGCGGCGCTGCTGAAATTGGAGTAGGCGGTGACGGTTCGCCTCGTTAAACGGCGCGAAAGTGTCCGGCTTTGCCGGAAATTTGGGTGGTACCACGGATGCTGTTATGCTATTCGTCCCTTTTGGGGCGGGTAGCTTTTTTAGTTTATGCAGATTATCCGGAAAAATATGCGATAAAGGATGATGACAAACATGTTAAACGCGCTGAAAACAATTCAGGAGCAGGCCGCCCAGTCGTTGGCGGCTGTCAGCGACCCCAAGCTGCTGGAGGAACTGCGTGTCAGATATCTTGGCAAAAAGGGGGAACTGACCGCGATCTTAAAGCAGATGGGTTCGCTTTCCGCTGAGGAAAGGCCCAAGGTCGGCCAGCTCGCAAACGAAGTGCGTACCGCAATTGAACAGCTGATTGATCAAAAAGCCGCGGAAATCAAACTTGCGGTCCAGCAAAAGAAGCTGGAATCGGAGCATCTGGATGTCACAATGCCCGGAAAAGCGATGCCGCTCGGAAAAGCGCATCCTCTGACAAAGGTTCTGGACGAAGTGAAAGAGATTTTCCTTGGGATGGGATTTTCCATTGCGGAAGGCCCCGAGGTGGAACTGGATTATTACAACTTTGAAGCCCTGAATATCCCCAAAAACCACCCTGCACGTGATACACAGGACACCTTCTACATTTCGGATAATGTGGTTCTGCGTACCCAGACCTCGCCTGTCCAGGTGCGTACAATGGAAAAGCAGAAGCCGCCGATCCGGATTATCGCGCCGGGCCGGGTTTACCGCTCGGACGCGGTTGACGCCACCCATTCCCCGCTGTTCCACCAGATCGAGGGCCTTGTAGTCGACAAAGATGTTACCATGGCCGATCTGAAGGGGACGCTTGAAATGTTTGTCAAGCGCCTTTACGGGGAAGAATCTGTTGTCCGCTTCCGTCCGCACCACTTCCCGTTCACCGAACCTTCCGCCGAACTGGATGTGCAGTGCTTTTCCTGTCACGGCGAAGGCTGCCGCCTTTGCAAGGGAGAAGGATGGATCGAAGTTCTCGGCTGCGGCATGGTGCACCCCAATGTTCTCTCCATCTGCGGCATCGACCCCGAAGAATACAGCGGTTTTGCTTTCGGAATCGGTTTGGAACGAATCGTCATGCGCCGTTACAACATTGACGACCTGCGTCTGTTCTATGAAAACGACGTTCGTTTCCTGGATCAGTTTTAATCGCTGCTGAAAATAGTGTACGGAGGTTTGCAACATGAATTTATCAATGAAATGGCTGTCCGACTATGTGGACGTCGGGCATGTAACCCCGCGTGAATTCGCGGAAGCAATGACGATGTCCGGTTCCAAAGTAGAGGGCTGGGAACAGGAAGGCAGCGAAATCCGCAATGTGGTCGTCGGCAAAGTGGCGGAAATTGTACGCCATCCCGACTCAGACCACATGTTTATCTGCCAGATAGACGTCGGCACCGGTGAAAACGTCCAGATTGTTACCGGCGCGCAGAATGTCCATGCCGGTGATTTTGTCCCGGCGGCGCTTCACGATTCCGACCTGCCCGGCGGAAAGCACATTAAAAAAGGAAAACTGCGCGGGGTGGAATCCAACGGCATGCTCTGTTCCCTGAGTGAACTCGGGCTGACCGTCCATGATTTCCCCTATGCGATTGAGGACGGCATTTTTATCATTCAGGAACCGGACCTGAAGCCGGGTCAGGACATCCAGTCCGCCATCGGGTTGGACGACATCTGCGTGGAATTCGAAATTACCTCCAACCGCCCGGACTGTCTCTCTGTGACAGGGCTTGCGCGGGAAGCGGCAATTACATTCGACCGTCCGCTGAACATCAAAGCGCCTGTCATTCGCAAAACAGAGGGTGACATCCATTCTCTGCTGGGAGTGGATGTCACCGCGCCGGACCTTTGCCCGCGGTATGTGGCCCGTATGGTGAAAAATATCAAGATCGGCCCGTCGCCCCGCTGGATGCGGGAACGCCTGCGTGCCTCCGGTGTCCGCCCAATCAACAATATCGTCGACATCACCAACTATGTCATGCTGGAATACGGCCAGCCGATGCATGCATTCGATTACAAATTTGTAGATGGCGGGAAGATCATTGTACGCCGCGCGCACGAGGGTGAAACGCTGGAAACGCTCGATGGGGTTCAGCGTACCCTGACACCCGACATGCTGGTAATCGCAGACGTAAAGAAGCCCTCTGCGGTCGCGGGCGTCATGGGCGGCGAATACAGCGGAATTGCCGACGACACCAATACCATCGTGTTTGAATCCGCCTGCTTCAATGGCTCATCCGTTCGGACTACCGCCAAAAAGCTCGGCATGCGCACGGAAGCGTCCGGACGTTTTGAAAAACAGCTCGACCCGGAAACCTGTATTCCCGCCGTGGAACGCGCCTGTGAACTGGTGGAACTGCTGGAAGCCGGTGAAGTCGTCGGCGGGATGATCGATGTCGACCATTCCAGCCGTCAGGAACGCCGCATTCCCCTGGAACCGGATTGGATCAACCGTTTTATCGGGATTGATGTGCCGGTCGAAGAAATGCACCGTATCCTCACCCGGCTGGAATGCAAAATTGATGGAGACGATGTCATTCCGCCCTCCTTCCGCAGCGATCTGGAGCACAAGGCTGATATTTCCGAAGAAATCGCGCGATTCTATGGTTACGATAAAATACCGGTTACCGCGATTCGCGGCGTCGCCAACGGAAAATATACCCCGGAGCAGAAGTTTGAGCGCAGCATCAACCGCATACTCCAGGCGCAGGGGCTTTATGAGGTTTCGACCTATTCGTTTATCAGCCCGAAGTATTATGACAAAATCAACCTGCCCGCGGACAGCTCGTACCGAAATTGTGTAGTCATCAGCAACCCGCTCGGCGAAGATACCAGCGTAATGCGCACGACAATTGTCCCGTCCATGCTCGAGGTGCTTTCCCGCAACTATAACAACCGGAACAAAGCGGCTGCTCTTTATGAAATCGGGAACGTTTATATCCCCAAAAGCGGAGAACCGCTTCCGGAAGAAAATCCGATGGTCGTCATGGGAATGTATGGCGAAGAGCATGACTTCTTCAGCCTGAAGGGCATCGTGGAAATGCTTCTGGAGGTGCTTGGTATCGAAGGCTGCGAATTCACAGCCAAAAAAGACCATCCGACCTTCCATCCCGGACGGTGCGCGGCAATCCGTATTGGAGGGACGTCGCTCGGCGAAATCGGAGAAATCCATCCCACCGTTCTTGAAAACTACGCAGTCGGGACGAGGGCGTATGTTGCCTGCCTGGATATGAAGGCGATGTTCCAAACTATCACACCGGAAAAGGGGTACCGCCCGCTGCCCAAGTTCCCCGCTTCAACCCGTGATTTGGCGCTGCTCTGCGACGACGCGCTTCCGGTCGCGGAACTGCAGAAAACGATCAAAACAGCGGTTGGCGCCATCCTCGAAGAGATCAGGTTGTTTGACGTTTATCGCGGCGCGCAGGTAGAAACCGGCAAAAAAAGCGTCGCCTACAATCTGGTGCTTCGTGCCGCGGACCGCACCCTGACTGACGAGGAGGCCGACGCCGCAGTGAAGCGTGCGCTGAAAGCGCTCAAATCCATCGGTGCCGAAATCCGTTCCTGACAAACTGCATGCGGGAGCCGGCTATCCAGCCGGCTCCCGCTAAACGTATATTCCGGCTTTGAATATCATAGACTATTTCAGAAGATAAATTTTCTGATTATCCTTGCCTCCTAGCGAAATATGTTGTAAAATAGAGAAAAGAAAAGGGGTGATGTAATGCACGAGCCAACCATATCGTTTTCGATTCATGAGGACAAGGAGCAGCAGCTCAAGGAAATCCTGACAACGGTTTATGACGCGCTCCGTCAGAAAGGGTATAACCCAATCAATCAAATCGTGGGTTACATCCTTTCAGAAGACCCGACCTATATTACAACGCATAACAACGCCAGAGCACTGATCAGAAAAATTGATCGCGATGAATTGCTGCAGCTGCTCGTCAAAAATTATCTGGACGATTAATTGGTTTTGCTCCGCTCCCGTCGTTCGGCGGGAGCTTTTTATTTTTGGGAGGCTTCATCATGTCAAAAACCGTTTTGATTACCGGCGCATCCCGCGGCATCGGGGCCAAAACCGCAACACAGTTTGCGTACGCGGGATATCGTGTGGCCATCAACTATTATACTCACCGCGAGGCAGCCCAAACCCTGCAAAAAGAGCTGGAAAATACGGGGGCGGACTGCGCTGTTTTCTGCGCGGATGTTTCAGACCGGATTCAGGTGGACGCCATGGTGCGTCAGGTTACTGCGCGTTTCGGCCAGATCGATGTGCTTGTCAACAACGCGGGTATCGCCCAGCAAAAGCTGTTTACCGATATCACCGGCGACGAATGGCGGCGGATGTTCGCTGTCAATATGGACGGGATGTTTTATACCGCCCAGGCGGTGCTTCCACAGATGATTCGCCGCAGATCGGGTAAAATCATCAATCTCTCGTCCATCTGGGGCATTTCAGGCGCTTCCTGCGAGGTGCATTACTCCGCATCCAAGGCTGCGGTAATCGGGTTTACCAAAGCGCTCGCAAAAGAGCTCGGGCCGTCAAAAATTACGGTCAACTGTGTTGCTCCGGGCGCAGTTTCTACTGAAATGAACGCTCAGTTGGATCAGGCTGCCGTAGACGCGCTGTGTGAAGAAACCCCTTTGGGCATGATTGGCAGCCCGGCAGATATTGCGGGGTTGATTCTGTTCCTTGCTTCGGAACAGGGTGATTTCATCACCGGGCAGGTAATCAGCCCTAACGGCGGCATTGTGATCTGACAAACCGATTGACAAAATTCTACAAAAAAGGTATATTAATCATAATCATAAATGAAACTGCGGCCCGAAGGATGATCCTATTCGTTTTTGTATTGTGATCGGTATTCAATAATATATAATAGAGCAGGAGTTGATCAACTTGGCGTACGCATGGACAAAAGACTTGGAAACCGGGAATACCGCGATTGACAAGCAGCATCAGGCATTGATTCAGGCAATCAATGATCTGTTGGAATCCTGTGCAAAGGGAAAAGGCCGGTCCGAAATCGGAAATACCCTGAAATTTCTGAGCGATTACATAACACGCCATTTTGGCGATGAGGAAACGCTTCAGAAAAAGTACGGCTATCCGGGCTATGCTCAGCACAAGCAGTATCATGAAGACTTTAAACAATCGGTGAAGCAAATTCAGGCGGAATTTGATAAAGAAGGTGCAACCATTCAGCTGGTGGCCAAAGTGAACAGCGTTATTGCATCATGGCTGATTAATCACATCAAAAAAGAGGACGTCAAAGTTGCAATGCATCTGAGAACAAAAGGGGCATAGCCTCTTCATGGTAAATACGGCCTTATATTGACGTCTTATTGATACGGGGAAACAGAGAAAAAGGGACCGTCTTTCTGTTTTCACAGTCAGTAACCAGAAAGCCAAGGCCATTCCGGAACCCCATTATCCATTGACCGGTAAATATTGACGCAACGTTCTTCACAGTCAGGAGACCGCAGCCACTGCGGTCTCCTTTTTTATTTTGCTATTCATGCCGCAGGCAAACGGCGCCCCCGGGCGGCCGGGAACCTGAACGCATATCAAGTTTCTGGCATAAGATGTTTTGGATAGATAACGTTCCTCTGTCTGAATGAAAAGAACATGTAATGAATCTCATAAGGAGGTATAAGAATGTCTTTATGTTGCACAAACGCATCCTCCCGCTGCTGCCCCATTCCGGAGCCGATCGTTCCTGTCAGATGCGGTGAGCTGGTCGTAAACGGCGGGATGGAATCTTTTACAGGAACCGTTCCTACGGGCTGGACCACAACAACGCCCACCCTGGTAGCTCAGAATACAACGCCCGGGCGCGTACACTCCGGTACTTCTTCCGTCACGCTCCAAAACGGGGCGAACCTGACACAACTTATCCCGAATGTAGCGGGCGGGCGGGCCTATGTGCTTTCCCTGTTCGCACGTGCGGAAGGGCTTGCTCCAACCGCCGGGTTCACGGCTTCCGTCCATTTTGTAACTCCGAACGGAGACGCTTTTGGCGGGGCTATCACCGTGCCTGCCGGATTCCTGCCTGCCACTGCCGGATTCAGCTTTTATCAGATCATCACGACTGTCGCTCCATGCAATACGACTGCGGCAAGAATTGATATTACTGTCACCACCGGCGGTCCCACAGAATTTGTCGACTTCGATGATGTATCGTTTTCCGTGCAGTAAGTATATAAGAAAAGAAGTAAATCGTTCCATGACTGAAACAAACTCTCTCCCAATATAATCTGACATTCAAAATTCTTAACCGCGTCACCATCCTGTGGCGCCTAAAGCTGCAAGAAAGCAGCGCCGACTGCAATCGGCGTTGCTTTTTATTTTGTGAGCAAATATGCGGCGTACGTCCTATTCTTTATTTTTAATAAAATGAATAAAAAACTGGTTTGTGCAAACCTTTCATTTTATCAGGCTTTTATTTCGCTTCGAACCGGTTAAACTGGCGTGACAGTTTCATTGTGATAACTACAATTTATTTTTAATATGATCGCATCAAATTTGTGATAAATCACAAATTTTAAGTTTGAAAGAAAGCGGCCTGCCAATTTGCAAACCGTTCTCCTCCAATTTATACTGGATTTAATATGATGAGAAAGAATAGGTGACCTATGCCGCGTATTGTGACGGTACATGACCTTTCCGGGATCGGCAGATGCTCACTGAACGCCGCAATCTCCATCCTGTCGGCAATGGGGCATCACTGTCTTCCGCTGTCTACCGCAATCCTTTCTAATCAGACCGGCTTCGGAGATTATTCTTATCTGGATTTAACCGGCGAAGTCCCGGCCTATCTGGAACATTGGAAGCGGCGCAATCTGCGTCCGGACGCAATCTACACGGGTTTTTTTGGCAGCGGTGCCCAGCCTGCCATGATTGCCAAGCTACTAATCAGCCAATACCCCGACGCATTTGTTTTGGTTGACCCTGTTATGGGGGATGAGGGAGAGTTGTATTCCTGTTTTGACCAAAACTATGTCCGTGAAATGAAGCGACTGATGGCACACGCGCACCTGATTACGCCCAACCCGACCGAACTTTTTTTGCTGTCCGATCTGCCGCCTGATACAGACTGGAGCAAGCTGTCCGATCAGAATTTTCTGAAGATTGCGTCTGGAATCGCCTCCGAGACTTTAAAGCAGATCATTGTCACCGGATGCAGAAGCAAAGAGCTGGCGCAAATTCTGCATATCGATCTTGAGCATCAGGCGGTTTATCGGCTGAACTATCCCGATACAGGTATTGGCTATTCCGGAACCGGTGATATCTTTGCATCCGTTCTCTGCGGTGCCGTCATGCGCGGCATGTCTTTGACAGATGCCGTCAAACTGGCGGCAGATTTCATCTCACTTGCTCTCGGAAATTTAAGTTCCGAAAATGACCCGCGTGAAGGAATTCCGTTTGAACAATACTTATGGAGGCTGGTGCCAAATGTATCTGAATAAGACGAAAAAATTATGCCTGGCGGGCCTTTTCGCCGCAATCATCTATCTTACCACCGCCTATTTTTTTCATATCCCGGCAGGCCCCAACGGAGGATACCTGCATTTCGGCGACGCTTTTATTTATCTGGCAGGCAGCATGCTTCCCGCCCCTTATGCCGTCGCCGCGGGTGCAATCGGCGCGGGCCTGTCCGATGTGCTCACCCCCGGGGCGATTGTCTGGCTGCCGGCAACCCTGATCATAAAAAGTCTCGTCGCGCTATCCTTTACAAGCCGCCGCAAAACAATCCTTTGCACGCGCAATTCTATCGCGCTTGTTCTTTCCTGCGTCATTACGGTCGTTGGATATTATATAGCCGGGGTACTGCTGACCGGTGATGCCGCCGGCGGGCTGGTGCAGATTCCTGTTTCCCTGTTGCAGTCCGCAGGCAGTTCCCTCTGTTATGTATTGTGTGGGTATCTGCTTGACCGGGTAAAAATCAAATCCAAACTGATTATTTAGAGAGAAGGAGCCTTTATGAATCAAATTGCCTATACCGTTGGCGACGGTATCTATCTGAACCTGACAAACCGCTGTCCCTGCCGCTGCGTCTTCTGCATCCGGCAGGAGCAGGATACAGTAGGCGATTCAGGCAGCCTGTGGCTCAAAAAAGAGCCGACAACTGATGAAGTGCTGGAGGCCCTTGCTTCTTATGACCTTGGCAGTTACCGGGAAATCGTCTTTTGCGGCTATGGCGAACCTATGGAGCAGCTCGACGTGCTTCTGGAAGTCTGCCGCCGCATCCGGGCGATCAGCAGCCTTCCCATTCGCGTAAATACCAACGGGCTCGCCGACCTGATCCACAAAAAGCCGACAGCCCCGCTGCTGGAAGGATTGGTCGATACGGTTTCCATTAGCCTGAATGCTCCCAACCGTCAGCGTTATCATGAGGTCGTGCAAAGTATTTACGGGCTTCCGGCATTTGATTCGATGCTGCAATTTGCGGTAAGCTGTAAATCGTATGTCCCCCATGTGATGTTCACCGTGGTAGATATTCTATCAGAAGAAGAGATTGCCGCTTGCAGGCAACTTGCATCCGGACTTGGAATTCCGCTTCGGGTTAGGGAAAAACTATAAGCGTAAAACGGGAACCGCCCTGTCAGCCAGCTTTTTGTCCGGCTGGCAGAGCGGCCTTATTACAGGTTGATTTGCCGCAGCAGTTCTCCTGCGTTCTCTACCGGCGGGGAGCAGCTTTGGTTCTGGCAGACATAAAAAGCCGCCTTCTGTCCTTCTTTACAAAAGTAATCCCGGGTAAAGGGTGCCGCTTTGGAAAGCTGCTCCGCGTTTGCCGCAGTTTTCACCAATATGGATGTTTGCGGCGAAAAAAGGCCATACAACTCCCGATGCAGCTCTGTGGCACCCCGCTCTTCCTGAAAAACGCAGACCACTTCTTTTGTGGGATATACAGACAGCATCAGCGCCATCAGCGCAAAGCTATACGCACCCGGTTGTTCCGAAAATGGCCTTTTATAGAAAGCGAGCTGCCGGTCAGCCGCCTGCTGCCAGTTCTGTTCTCCGGTAAGCGCCGCCAATTTCACAAGGCAGTAGGCGAAAACTGAGTTTCCAGACGGCATCGCCCCATCATACTGCTCCTTAGGACGGAAGATGAGGTTTTCCCCGTTTTCAGCGTTGAGAAAGAATCCGCCCGCTTCATCAGCAAACCGCAGAACGACTGTTTGCGCCAGCTTGAGGGCGCTTTCCAGATATTTGACCTGAAACGTTGCCTCATACAATTCCAGGTCCGCCCAGGTTAAAAAAGCGTAGTCATCTAAAAGCCCGGCTCCGGATACTTTTCCGTCACGATAACTGATATAGAGCAACCCATCTTTGTCCGTCAGGGAATCCTGAATAAACTGCCTTGCCCGCATCGCACAGGAAAGATACGGCGTTTCTCCAAAAGTTCGGTAAGCCTTTGTATATGCCACTATCATCAGCGCATTCCATGCAGTCAGAATTTTATCGTCTTTGTGCAGAACCGTTCGTTTGCCGCGGTACTCCCTCAGCCGCGGCCTTGCGCGTTCGAGAATCGAATCCGCAGTTTGGTAATCAGGATTTTGCAGCAAATTTGGGATGCTTTTTCCTTCAAAGTTTCCCTTCGGCGTAATATCGAGAAAACGGCAGACATGCGTACCTTCCTCTTTTCCAAGTATGGACTCCACTTCGCGGGGGGTAAACGTATAGTACTTTCCTTCCTCCCCCTCGCTGTCGGCATCCTGCGCAGAATAAAATCCCCCCTCAGGGGATGTCATTTCCCGTTCAATATAGGTCAGTGTCTGTTCCGCAGCTGTCCGGTACAGCGGATTCTTTGTTACGCCATAGGTTTCCGCCAGCGCAATTGTAAGCAATGCATTGTCGTACAGCATTTTTTCAAAGTGCGGCACCAACCACTTTTCGTCGGTGGAATAACGGGAAAAGCCAAAACCGATATGGTCGAAAATACCGCCGCGATAGATCTGCTGTAACGTCTTCTCGACCATTTGCAGAGTCTGCGGATTTTTTCCGATCAGATAATAGCGCAAAAGAAACATAAGATTGTGCGGGGTCGGAAATTTAGGCGCCGCGCCAAACCCGCCGTTTTTCCGGTCAAATATCTTCTCAAAGTATGCGGCGGCGCGTTCCGCGGACGTACCATCCGGCAGCCGCTCCTCTCCGTCAGCTCCCTCCCCCGGCTGAAACAGCGCGGTGATTTCCTCACCGGCGGCATACAGCCGGTCTTTTTCAGTCTCCCAGCTCTGCCGAATGGCCTCCAGCAATTCCAACAGTCCCGGGTGCCCATAACGTTTCCGTTTCGGAAAATAGGTGCCCGCGTAAAACGGTTTTTGATCCGGGGTCATAAAAATCGTCATCGGCCATCCACCGCTGCCGGTCAGCGCCTGACAAACACCCATATAGACCGCGTCGATATCCGGCCGTTCTTCCCTGTCCACCTTGATGGAAACAAAATGAGCATTGAGATAATCGGCCACCTCCCGGTCTTCGAAGGATTCATGCGCCATAACATGGCACCAGTGGCAGGTGCTGTATCCTATCGAAAGGAAAATCGGTTTTCCTTCGGATTTTGCTTTTTGGAATGCTTTTTCTCCCCAAGGGTACCAGTTTACGGGATTATAAGCGTGTTGCAGAAGATAAGGTGAAGTTTCATTGATCAGAGCATTTGGTTTTTCCTGTGTTTTCAAGCGAACCATCCTTTCCGGTAAGCTGCTGTCCATAATAAACATACGATATTAGATTTTCCAATAAAACCTCACTTTATTTTTAAATCTGCAAACACGCAAAAAATACCCGTGCTTCAGCGCACGGGTATTTCAATTTTATATTTTTCTGTAATTTCAGACTCAGGAAGCGGCCGGCAGAAATAATATCCCTGGATAATCGGGCAAAGCATCCTGCGCAGTTCTTCAAGCTGCTCATAAGTTTCCACACCCTCCGCCACGACCTCCATACCAATCTGGCGGGCCATATTCAAAATCATTTCAACAATTGATTTCGATTTTGAATCGTTACAAATCGTATCCACAAACACTTTATCAATTTTAAGCGTATCAATCGAAAGCGCCCTGATATAATTCAGGGAAGAATATTCTAAACCAAAGTCATCCAGCGTAATATTGATTCCAAACTTTTTCAGCTCCATCAGCAGATGAGCTCCATACTCCACAGAATTCATCAGCACTGATTCTGTGATTTCAAACTCCAGCCAACTCGGGTCCAGATCTGCCGCCGTCACAATTTTCTTTACTTTTTCCACAAAGTTGGGCGACATCAGCTGTACAAGCGAAATGTTGACTGCCAATGTATGAAACTGAAGCCCCTGCCAGTGGAATCGTTTCGCTGCCCGGCAGCATTCCTCCAGCACCCAGTATCCTACATCAATAATCAAGCCGGTTTCTTCCGCAATCGGTATAAAGTCCGATGGCAGCACAAATCCCGTCTGGGGGCTATCCATACGCAGCAGCGCCTCCAGCGCATGCAGCCGATTATTGGCGCTGTTGATCTGCGGCTGAAAAAACAGCTTCAGACAATGATTTTCCCGATGCTTCTCCAGAACGGATATAATCCGTTCCCTTTGCTGGATACCCACCAGCAGGGATTGATTAAAAAGTGCAAAATTGTTACCGAAATTCCCATTTTGCTTTGCCCGTTTCAGCGCGGCAAAAGCACAGCTGATAATGGTATCCGGTTCTTCGCCGTCCGAATAAAAGGTGGTCGCCCCCACGCTGACAGTCAGCATGAGCTTACGCTTTCCGGCATTGACAGGAAAGGGCGTCTCAAAACAGGAATATACCTGCTTTACCAGCCAGTCCAATTCATCTACATGGCTGATGCTGCGGGAAATGATCGTAAAGTTATTGCTTTCCCCTCGGTAAACACAGACTCTCGACGATTTTAGAGCCGCAAGCCGCTGTGCAATCTCCTGAATGACATAATCGCCCGTAGAATACCCGTAGTGGTTATTCACACGGGCAAACTGGTTCACATCAATCACCAAAAGCGCATTTTGCTGAAAAATACTGCCCGGCTGAAAAGCGACTTCACTTAGTGTCGCAAGCATGGAATTGCGGTCGGGCAGCATGGTAAGCGCGTCGTAGGAATGACCCATATCCGGGCGGTCTTTCAGATAAAAATGATCACTGTCAGAAACGCAGCAAAGAACTCTCAGCGGAGTTCCATCATCGCCGCGCAAAAAATAAAATGTTTCGGAGACCTCTTTGACACCCTGCCGTTCATCTACAACAGAACCGCTTGTGCGGTAGCAGGTTTCCCTACTTTCATAAGCACGAACAAAGCGCTGCCTATCTGTTGCGGGATGCCACTGGAACAATAAATTGATCAGCCCGCCGAAGTCAAGCGTTTGAGGGGGCTTTCCACCGTAAAGGATTTCCCAATAAATGTTCGCGCTGAATTTATGCGTCTGCGGATCCCACTCTCCAACACCGCAATCTACGAGCTGAAATAGATTTTCATAGAGAAGCTGCAACTTTTCTCTCGGTAATTGCATCCAAGCACCGCCTGTCGGATAAAATTAAACATTATTGATTCTATAAGGTAAATGTCATCATACCATATGGAACACATTCGCACCGGGTTTGTCCACTTACCGAAAGCTTTTCCGCTGGCTGCCAGTTTTTGTAACAAAAACGGGCAGCCAGCGAAACTTTAAAAAATCAGTATTTATCATTGTCAGCAGTGTAAGTGAGAATACTCTCCGGAACTGCTTCTTCCTGCACGGATTCATCTTTCAATTGGAAATGGCTGACAAGCTGTTTGAGCAGCTGCGCGTGTGAGGAAAGTTCCTGTGCGGCAGCCGCGCTCTGCTCCGCAGTGGCGGAATTGGTCTGCACCACACCCGAAATCTGATCGACGCCCTGTGTAACCTGTGTGACAGAGTTGGCCTGCTCGTTCGCGGCGTGCGAAATTTTCTCCACAAGCTCGTCGACATACTGCGTGCTTTCAATCACCTTGTTCAACGACTCTGCGGTGCTTCCAACAATCTGGGTTCCATGTTCCACAGCTTTGATAGAGCCTTCAATCAAAGCTGTCGTATTTTTCGCGGCTTCAGCGCTTTTGGAAGCAAGATTACGGACTTCGTCGGCAACAACGGCGAAGCCTTTTCCGGCCGCACCCGCGCGCGCCGCCTCAACAGCTGCATTCAGCGCGAGAATATTGGTCTGGAAAGCAATATCTTCAATCGTCTTGATGATCTTGCCGATCTCGTTGGAACTTTCCGTGATCTCTGCCATTGCTTCCACCATCTGCTGCATCTGGCGGTTGCAGACATCCACCTCGGCGCTGGTTTCATCCATTTTTTTGCCGGCCTGATTCGCATGTTCCGCAGTATTTTTAACCTGTGCGGAAATTTCATTGATCGTCGCGGCAAGCTCTTCAACCGAACTTGCCTGCTCGGTTGCACCCTGCGCCAAAGCCTGTGAGCCCGAAGAGACCTGATTGGAGCCGGACGCCACCTGTTCCGCGCTCCGGCTGAGCTGCGCAATATCTTTGTTCAGCGCCACGGCAATGGACTGAATCGATTGTTCCAAAGCGATAAAGCTTCCCTTAAACACCGCCTGTGACTGCACATTCAGATTTCCTTTTGCCAGTTCTCCAAGGCTGCGTTCAATTTCGTTTACATAATTTCTTAACGACTGAATCGTCTCACGCATACTGTCAGCCAGGCTTCCCAATTCTGTTTTGGAGTGATATGCGATTTCGACATCCAGATTTCCTTCCGCAAGCTGCCGGGAGGCAGATTCGATCATAAGGATTGGTTTCGTCAGTTTGCGCGCGCTGCTTGTTCCCAACAGAAGGCCCAAAACCAGTGATACGGCAACGAGCACGATTACCGCCAACAGCATGATCCTCGACAACGCATTTAAACTGCCGGAAACTGTGTTGCCGTCGGTCATTTTCAGCGCCATCAGCGTATTGGCGGCCTGATAAATCTGATCGTATACCGGCATTACCTCTGCGTTGATGATCTCCAATGCCGCGTCATTTTTGAGCTTCTCCGAGTCCTTACCCATATCGACCGCTTTTTGAATAGCCCCCAGCCATTGGGGAATCGATTGCTCAATCGTGTTAAAGGCGGCTTGTTCCTGAGAAGAAATAAGGGTCGGCTTAATTTTATCCAATAAACTCTGGATGGTATCGGGTGCGCTTTCAATGGTTTGGATGGAAGTATCAACCGCCTGCTGATTGGCGTCCTGCACAATCGCTTCACTTGCTGAAACGCGAACTCCCTGCATCTCGGAAATCAGCATTCCCACGTCACCCTGAGAAAATCCATAATTGCTGAGAGCAAAGCGATAACGCGAATCCATGTTATACATTGTAGCCGCACCGATGATTCCGGCGACACTTGAAACCAATGCTACCCCCACAAAAGCAAGTGTCAATTTTTTACCAATTTTCATACGCTCTGTCATTCTATATTGTCTCCCTCGTCATTTTCTTCCCCGTCTGTTTTCAGAACAGATAATTCATTCTCGTTCAGGATTCTTTCCGTATCAACCAACAGGATTATTTTCCCTTCAAGCTGCGCAATCCCACTCAGATAAACGTTTGTAATATCCCCTGAAACCTTGGGCGGAGGGGAAATCTGCGCGTCATCTATATCTGATACTTCCTCTACCGTATCCACAATAAAGCCGACAAGCTGCTCCATGATTGATACAATAATGATGCAGGTTCGCTCGCCATATTCGGCTTCTTCTCTGTGGAACCGAAGCCGGACATCAATCACGGGGATAATTTCCCCGCGCAGGTTGATGATCCCCTTGGCGTACTGCGGATACTCCGGGACTGGGGTGATCCGCTGCATTCCTACAATCTGTGCGACGTCGGATGCCGGAATTGCAAACAACTGTCCATCAATCCAAAAAGTCAAATATTGATGCTCTGACAGATTCTGTTCCACGGAATTGCCTGCCTCGTCAGTACGAGTGTCTGTAAACATTTTTAGCCCCCCATATATAATATCTAAATATTAATTCGACAGTTTGTTAATCAACTAAATTCAAAACTATATTATTTATCAAATCTTGTCATCCTTGCACAAATAATACAAACGAAACTTATTGTATTCATCAAATTTCTTATTTTTTCCCGATTTTACCAACAATTTGTTAAAACTACTCTATTTTTTTACCTGAGCTCTTTATTTAACTGTTTATTTGACGAATTAATAATTATAAATAAAGAGGATAATTTATTGGCCCGGATGGCTGGGAACTGTCCGCTTTGCCGGTAAATTTACAGCTTTGGAATGGAGTGTTCGGTTTATGAAACAGTTAAATCAGACGGAAATTCTCCTCGAATCCGGTACCAATGAACTGGAAATCATGGAGTTTACCATTGCGGGAGAGCTTTTTGGCATCAATGTGGCAAAAGTGCGTGAAATCATGATGCTTAGCCCCGTAAAACCTATGCAGAAAGCGCATCCTGTCATTGAAGGGATTTTTAAGCCCCGCGATGAAGTCATTACAGTGATTGACTTGGCAAAGTACCTGAATCTTGCTCCTTCCGAAAACAAAGACCGTGATATTTTTATAGTCACCCATTTCAACAATCAGAATTTCGCTTTTCATGTCCATTCCGTCGTAGGAATTGACCGCATCTCCTGGACAAAAATGCAAAAACCCGATCGTATTATTTACGGCGGAGACGAAGGCGTCGCAACCGGTATTGCCGAATTCGAAGACAGGCTGATCACCATTCTTGATTTCGAAAAGATTGTTGCTGAAATCAGCCCTGAATCCAGCATTCAGTATGAGGATCTGAAAAAGCTCGGCTCCCGTGGGCGCAGTGAAAAATGCATTCTGGTCGCGGAAGACTCGATGCTGTTGTCAAAAATGATTGTGGAATCGCTGCATCGTTCCGGATATAACAATACTGTGAAAACCGACAACGGTCAGGAAGCCTGGAATTATTTGCAGGAGGCGAAAACCTCCGGCGACCCGATTGCCAACCATGTTTCCTGCATCGTCAGTGACATTGAAATGCCGCTGATGGATGGCCACCGGCTTACCAAACTGGTGAAAAGCGATCCTGTGTTCAAAAGCATTCCTGTTGTGTTGTTCTCTTCACTGATTAATGAAGAAATGAAACTGAAAGGGAAAGAAGTCGGCGCTGACGAACAGATCTCAAAGCCGGAAATTGCAAATCTGGTTGCTGTGATCGACCGCCTGACAAAACAATAGAAAAAATCCTCGCCACGTTTTCGAGGCGAGGATTTTTCGGTACTCAGCGAACTTTAGCAGGCTCTTTTGACTTTTGCAGCGTATTTGGGGATTCCGGCAGTTTCTTCTTCAGTTTAAATATTTTTACCATATCCTTCATAATCTGGGACTGGCTGGAGAGCTCCTCAGCCGCGGCCGCACTTTGTTCCGCGGTTGCAGAATTCATCTGTACCACAGACGCTATCTGGTCCATATTTCTTGTAATTTGTTCGATCAAAGCAGTCTGCTGCTCGCTGGCACGAGAAATTTGATCAATTACCCGCACCACCACATCTGCGTTCTCCACTACGGTTGACATCGTCTGTGCGGCTTCATTCGCCAGATTAGAACCGTTCTTTACCGCCTTGATAGATCCTTCTATCAGCGCAGTGGTATTTTTAGCCGCTTGCGCGCTCTTTGAGGCAAGATTGCGTACCTCGTCTGCCACCACGGCAAACCCTTTTCCTGCCTCGCCCGCGCGCGCTGCTTCCACTGCGGCATTCAAAGCCAGTATATTGGTTTGAAATGCAATGTCTTCAATGGTTTTAATAATTTTCGCGATTTGGCCGGAAGATTTGCTGATCTCCTCTATCGCGGCCATCATTTTCTGAATCTGATGGTTTCCTTCCGCCAGCTCTTCTCCCATCGCACGCGCTTTCGAATCTGCATCGGTCGCGTTCTGTGCGTTGTCATGTACCTGCCCCGACACATCATTTACGGTTTTCGCTAAAGACTCTATGGCGTCCGCCTGCTCGGTCGCGCCCTGGGAAAGCGCCTGCGATCCCGCAGATACCTGGCCGGAACTATCCGCCACCAGATCAGCACTAATCCCAATTTGTCCCATAGACCTGTTCAGTGAATCCAGAATAACGGTGATGGATTCTTTCAGCCTGCTGAAGTCTCCGGGGTATTCCATCGAAAATTCTGCGGTAAAATCCCCTTGGGAGATTTTTGCCAGATGGTTTGAGATGTCAAAAACTGTACCGTTCAGGGTTTCAACAGTAATCTTCAGATCGCGCAGGAGTTCACCGGTCTCATCCTTTGTTGAAACTTCAGGCACCGGCGAAGTAAGGTCACCGTGCGCCAGCAGTTTCAGCCTTTCCGCAGATGACCTGATCGGGCGTGCAATCGAATTGCCAAAAAGGAATGCAATCAGTGTGCCGAGAGCTATAAAGACTGCAACTAGGATCGCCGTAATCCAAATCGACAGAATTGCTCCGCCTAAAAATTCAGTTTTACTGGCTGTTACGCTAATACTCCAGCCGTTTGTATTTTCAATTGGCGCATATGCACTGAATAATGCTTTTCCATTTTCAGAAAACTGCCCGAATCCGGTTTCCCCGGCAATCATTTTCTGATAAATTTCTGCTTTTGCACGCAGGGAGGCGTCTGATTCCGCCGCTTCGATCACATTTTCCACACCAACCTTTTCCGGGATTTCGTCGGCAATGGTAATCCCGTCCCTGTTGAGTATAGAGGTGGAACCGGCGCTGGCGATTTTCATTTCGCTCACTGCTTCGCTCAGAAAGGTCTCCTGCGGAACAAAATAAACCACACCGACCGTTTCGGAATCCGGAACGCCATTTTCCCAAAGGGGAGCCGCCACAATAAACGTCAGCTCACCTGTTATTTTGCTGATGATAGGGTCGGAACACACGGCCTGTCCATTCATCGCGGCTTTAAAATAATCTCTGTCGGCATAATTTTTGCCGTCAAAAAGGCTGTTCCCGGTTGTGTCCAGGATATTGCCCCTGACAAACTGATATGCCTTACACTTTTGATTGATGATTGCCAGTTTTTCATTTTTTGTTACCGAGCTTCTGGAGAGAGTTTCCAAGCATCCAGCCTCGTATGCAACGCTTTCATAGGACTGAAGCTTGTTGGAAATCTGTTTTGCAGCGATTTCTGCGGTTTCAGTCATCGTCTGCTGCAAGACGTTTGCGGAGGACGTGTAGGTTAGAAAACAGCTCAATAATCCAAAAATACAGCTCAGAGTCACAATCACCGAAATCAAGATTACTGTAATTTTTTTTCTGATACTTTTCAATAGATTTCATCCTCTCTCGCGTGTTATTATTTATATAATCGTCACAAAAAATAAAAAATTAATACATTTTTACTGTTAAAATATATTAATCCGGATTGATTAGGCATTTTGCGCCAAATATGGTATAATAGCCATAAAGTGGCTATTATACCGAATTATGGCCAGGGCGATGCGCTCGCAAAGCAAACCATGAAATGGCTTGCTGTTATGTTATCATAAAACTAATTTGTGGAGATAGAGGTAAATGAAAATGGATTTAGAATTTCTCTCTCAGCGGCTTCAATGCAGCAGGACAGACCGGATGGAGTGCCTCCCGATTGTACGCCAGCTCATGGAACTGGCAACCAACGCCCATGACTTTGGGCTTTTAGATCTGGATAAGCGCATTCATAAAGATTCCATTAAGTTCAGTGATCCTTTTTTGCGCAAAGCTGTCTCCTGCATCGTTGATATAAACAGCAGCGATTTGGTCAGGCAAGTGCTTTATAATTATATTGCCTCCGGCAACTATACGGGTGCGCAGTTTTTAAAAAACGTCGTGATCGCCGAGACTGTTCTGGCAATTCAGCGCGATGAAGACCACGACCATATTTTTTCTTTTTTGGTTCCTTCCCTTTTCGGTCTTGATTTTGAATCCAATGTTGCCGAGCTCTATAAGGAATATAAACAGTTCCGCGGAGTTGCCGTTCCTGCGGCGGAAACAGAGCCTAAAAAAGAAATAAACTAGAAAAACCGTCCGGATAATTCCGGACGGTTTTTATCATGTATGCGGCGGATTTTTATTCCTGTGTCGCTACATGCGCTTCGTCTTCTTTTGTTCCCTGCTCAGGGTATGGCATCATCAGGTTTCTCCATGTGGTATTGACGGTTTCAACACATTCAAAATATTTTTGAGTGATAATGCTCAGTGGGATTCCCAACGACTCAGCATATTTGGTGATGCCGGCCCAATCCGCATTTTCATAGCACAGCACAAGATTGAACAGATCGCCGCATCTTCCTGTTCCGTTTAGCAAAGCGTCTTTGATTTCATCCGAAATCGAAAGCTCGCCAAGCGCTGCGGCCAGCGGCACTTCCATCAACAGTCCCAGTGTGGAGAACATCCCTAAAAGATAAGCTTCTGCCTTCGAAATATTCAGATTGGAGACATACTGAGAAAGCTCCGCGCAAAAGTTGCCGCGCAGGAAAGAGATGCGCACCAGCTCCTCCGGAATCTGGCCGTTTTCCTGACGGAAGCTTAGCAGATAAATCCATTGCTTGAGCTGTCCCAATCCCAGAATAATCAGCGCCTGCTTTACCGACTTGGCCCGGTTACGCAACGCAAAATAGGCGGAATTTACCAGTTTAATCAGCGAGAACGCCAAAGTTACATCGCGGGAAATGATGGCGCCGATCTCGTCAATATTGGGCTCGTCCTTTGTAATGGCGACCATCAGCTGGAAGAAGTTGCTCTGCATATGGTCCATGCGATGCACTTTGGAAGCATACTGGATTGCAACGCACGCTCCCTGCATATATCTGCAGCCGCATTCCTTCGCATACTCATAGGATTTTACAGAGTTTACATTATAGGCTACAACTTCCTTATGAAAGCTTTTTGCGATGCTCACAATGTTTTTCAAGGAAGGATTCCGGGTATCACAAAAGTCTACTTTGATAATATCCACCGCGTCAAGAATTCCAAAATAGCGCGGCGTGAACTCAAACCCTTTCAAAGCTACCCGGTAGCCCTGCTTTTTATAGCGGTAAATAATCTTCTGAGCAAGCGGATGAATAATCGAGTTGTCCTCAATCTGAATCACCAGTTTTGATTCGGAAAACATTTTAGGAATGTTTTTCAGCAATAAATTAGGAGTAAATGTCAGGTAGGCGGTTTTTCCGTCCAAAAATTTCTCGCTGCCGAGCTGATTCAGAAAACTCTCAATCGCATTCGCGGCATTGACGTCTTCTTTGCTGAAAAGGCCGTCGACATCCTCCTGGTATAATATTTCATATCCTTGTACAGTATTGGTTTCATCTACGATCGGCTGACGAACA
Organism: Marasmitruncus massiliensis; assembly: GCF_900186535.1. Lineage (GTDB taxonomy): Bacteria > Bacillota > Clostridia > Oscillospirales > Ruminococcaceae > Anaerotruncus > Anaerotruncus massiliensis_A. The sequence continues at coordinate 450,434 of NZ_FYDE01000004.1, read as the reverse complement.
ATATAAGTCTGCACATAAATCCCACCTTTCTTTACCTGAATAGTCCGCTTGCGGTATCCATTGGCTTTCTTTGCGTCTTATCCCAATAAATGTCCACCGAATCCCCGTCGTGTACCACTTCCAAATAAGAGGCATCACGCCCGTTCAGCCGAAGGATAATGTCCCCCTGGGGTTTTGTCGGGTCAATATCCACAAAGTTAAGCATGTCCACAAATAAATACGGGGTATGATCTTCTTTCGGCACAAGTTCCGCGCTGCGGCCATTGAGGATAATCCTGATCGTCCGGTCATTTTGCTCTTCCGCGGGCTTCTGTTCCAAATCATCCGGCTCCGGTATGAGTGCTGCCTGCTGCTGTGGTACCGGCCGCACTTCAACCAGAGGGAAATAACGGATTTCGTCTCCGGGGGCCAATCTATAATCATCGCTTTGTGCCTTGCCGTTCACCACAAAACTGTATTGTCCAGTCTTCAGCCCTGCCTCCATGCAAAGATCCGCAAGTGTTTCGACCCGGTGCGTCTGCACACTGTCGAGATTTCCAATCCGCCTGTCTCCGTCCGCCGGTACCCCGTTCACAAAGGCGATTGCCCCCGCAAACATCTGGGAGCCGTTCAGGCTGACATAAAACTGCTTCCATCCGGGCACCAGTTCCGACAAAACCGGGGCGGCATCCGCCCCCTGCACAGCTTCGGCCACCAAAACCTGATCATTCATATGTAGAGGCGTTGAGATGTTGGCGGACTGGCCATTTACTGTAATGACCGCAGCGGTCGGATGCCCTCCTCTTGCAGTCATCTTTTTGCCGTCCAGCTCATAATTAATGCTTTTGCCCGAGCGCCCAATAATCTGATTCTGGCGATATCCGCACATAATCAGCAAATCCATCACAGTTGCGGAACTGCCTTTGAACAGCATGACCTTTCTCCCGTTCAGAGATACTGAGAAACTGCTGCTTTCCTGGGATAACATGGCTGTAATCGCAATTCCCATCGGGGTGGCGTATTCAGGACCGGAAACTTCCTGTTCTCCGGTCACCATCCGCTTCATGTAGTTGTTCCCGCCGATAGCCACCTTGTTTTCATCAATCGATAATTTCTGGGCCACCAGCCTGCAAAGCTGTGGAAGCTGGCTTCCTCCGCCCACCATAAATACCGCGGCAGGCGGCTTGCCGTTGACCTCCAAAATTTTGCTGGCAATGACCGTTCCAAGGTTTTCAGACGCAGGTGCAAGCTTTTCCATAATTTCCGCGGGCGAAACCGTATAGGAAAACCCGAGAATATCTGTGTAGGAAATTTTTTCAACATGGTTGCTCAGAGCAAGCTTCATCTTTTCCGCTGTTTCAAAATCCACCAGATATTCTTTTACAACTGCCTCGGAAATCTCATCTCCGGCCACCGTAGCCATTGTGTAAGCAGTCACACAGCCCCCGTCGGAAATCGCGATATCCGAGGTACCCGCCCCGATATCTACCAGCGCCAGGTTCAGCATACGCAGTTCCTGCGGGATAATGGCATTCATCGCCGCAATCGGCTCCAGCGTAATGCTGGCGACGCTCAGTCCGATTTTAGACATCGCCGTATAGAGGCTTTCCACCACCTCGGTAGGCAGGAAGGTGGCTATGATCTCAACCTTCGCCTTTCGGCCGCGGTGGTTGATCAGAGTGGAAATGGGGTAGTCATCCAGATAGTATCTCATAACCGAATGACCCACGCAGTAAAGCGGCTGTTCACCCGCCTGCTCCCCGGTGCCGACATCGCTGCTTGCCTGCTGGATAGCGCCCATCTCAAGCTCAAACACCTGCCGGCGGGTAATCAGCGCTTTTGGGTCCAGCTCCATCTCAAAAGAAGCCTTCTGCGTTTTCAACGCCCGTCCTGCCGCCGCGACGCAGACATTCTTGAGTGGAAAGCCAAGTTTTTTCTCCAGCCGTTTTCTGACAATGTCGGCGGTTGCGGCAACCTGGTCCACGTTTTCAATCTGTCCGTCAATCATAGACCTCTGCGTATGCTCTTCCTGTGCGACAGCCCATACGCTGAACAGGTCTTTTTCCTGCGCACCCACAATGCCGATGATACTGCGCGTACCGATGTCCAAAGCAAAAACAGGCTCCGGGGTCTGTACCTGTTCTTCCTCAGGCGCTCCTTTGTTTTCCACCTTGTTTTCCTCCATATTATCCTCCGAATCTATAGTTGCTGATGCTCCATCCGTTTTTTATGTATCTGCTGACGCTGGCATTGGAAAATATATGCACAAAGTGCGTTTGCCGCAGCTTTCGGGACATCCATAAATTCACATCCGTAGAGCATCTGGCCGTGAATGGTATCCCCCGTTCTTCTTACGGCGCCTTTGAACTGAAAAACATTCCGGTCGAATTTAAGCCTGATTGAAATGATGTCGCCCGACTCATAATTTTCCGTTGAAGAAAACAGAGTGCCGCCAAGGCTGAGGTTACGGATCGTCACATGGGCCGCAGGTGTTTCTTTTTGTTTATCCGGCTCTTCCTTTGTTTTTTCTTTCTCAGCTTCTTCATTTTTCTTTTTCAGCAAGACGACATAAGCCGACATATTTACTTCCACGCGGAAAAAGTGCCGCCTTTCCAAATCAAGAAGGCTGACAACCTCCATAATACGGATCGACTTCAGGCTGGATGTATAAACCTTCCCTGCAAGTACCCGGAATCCGCTTTTTGAATTGAACACATTCATTTTTACCTCTGTCCCATAGGCTGCAATCGGCATGAGTCCGGTCTTGTCGGAAACTTCAATGTACTCCTCTGTAATTTTTCGGATTGTGCCTGTGGCAACCAGTTCATTTGACAATGTCTTGATTTCACAGACTGAGGATATATACTCTGTTGGCAAAGGCAGCATGCCCATTCCTCCCCCGGCATCGGATATCATTATATTATCACAGGATCAACAAGATAAAAAGAGAAAAAAAGCTTTCAGCAAAAATGACTAGTCATTCTTTTCCCGCACAGTTTTTGTTCCTTCCCCTGCCGCCTTTCTCCTGCGTACCCCCATAGGGGCGCCCGCCGTACGGCGCGCAAATTGCGCGGAACGTTCCGAAAGGGGTTGAGAAGTCTGCCCCGGTTCCCTGTTTTTAATTTCAGAAGAAGTCTGCAAAAGCTGGCAATAGATTGCCGCAATTACCTCATACAATTCCACCGGAATATTGCTGCCGACCTCAAGCATACACAGCAGCGAGGACGCGCTGTCATCCCGGAATACGGGGATTCCTTTTTGCTCCGCAATACCGATAATGCGCTCTGCAATGCTGCCGTAGCCGGAAGCGATCACAACAGGGGCCATGTCCTCATCCGCATTATATTTTAAGGCAACCGCTTTTTGTTTAGATTTTGACATTCACACCCGTCCTTTTATATGGCAGCGATTTAAATACATCCATGAGCGAGCGGGGACGTTCCAGCTTATCAATTGCAATCGTTCCAAACTGGTAGGAGGACGCAGAAATGCACTTTACAAACCGGTCTTTCATTCCGGAAAATTCAGAAACATAGGCGGGCGGACAAAACAGAGAAAAATCGATTGTCTGGTCTAAAACATTCAGTTCCGCTTCAAATTGTCCAATTCCTTCAATATCAAAGACAATCAGCATATGAATGTTTCGCTTGCCCGAACGTTCCGAAGAGTTGCGCTCATCCTCCGACCCATTTGGATTAATCCAGATTTCAGCAAAAGACTTCATTTGGTCGTACTGCACCGGAATAACAAAATGCAGCAGCGGGGTGAAATTGCAGGGAGACGACAGCAAACTGTGAATAATTTTTTCAATCTTTTCCGAATTTAATAACGTAAAATCTGCATTGTCTGCCTGCTTTCCGATGATCTGCGCAAGGATATCCATAATCTTGGAGTTTTCGTTTTGTTCCCCGGCATTTGTCATCTGGGCAAGAAAATGATCGATTCCCGCCGCCAGTTCGCCGCGCTGCTGTTTGCCGTCCAGCAAAAGCATTAAATTGGACACAGATTCCTGGAAAAAGTCCGGATTGTTATTAAACCTGGACAGGTTGTAAAGCGAAATCGCAATCACCTTTGCCATTCGCGGGGAATACAGAATACTTCCCTCAACCTCTTTAAAAATCTCCAGAACCTGCGTCTTCAGCTCGCCGAATTTTTGAGCGGCATCCTGCGCGCGAAACTGGTCGGACAATGTCTGCAGCCGCCCGGACAGTAGTTTGCTCGCCTCCAGATTTTCGGAGAGAAACTGAAGGCTGTTGGAAATTGCGTTGAGCACATCCTGCTTGCCCAGCAGCCCGTTAATTGATTTTAACAGGTTTGCCACTCCCGCACGGATTTCCGGTGTGGGGTTTCCGGCAATCAAACCGCGCAGAAAATTGAACAACTCCCCTTTAAACACAGTAGAGGTGTTCTCCTGCCGCATCATTTCTACCACGATATCCTCCGGCTTAATCAGCAGGGAATTGAACAGCTGTTCAATCTCCTGTGTCACAGTGGAGTTATTCACCGGCAGAAGTTTGATAATTTCCTGCAAAATAAAAATATTTTTCAGGAAATTAACCGTAACAGACGGATCTTTCAGAAGATTTGACAAGATCGTGGACGCTTCTTCCTTCTGAATCATCCCGTTATTCTGTTTGAGCAGTTCCCCGTTGGACGCCGGTTTAATTACCTTGGTTACATCCTGCAAATTAAACGGCACAGAAGGGTCGGTTGCCTGTTTATTCGGCTGTATCTGGTTTTTATTCACCAGCGGAGTCGTGATTTTCAATATATCTGCCATTCAGGCACCACCTTGCTTACCGCCTTAGATTGCGCTATAATGAGATTGATAAATCCCTTATAATCTATATCGTACTTTCTTTTTAAAAATTAATAACAAACATTAAGTTATCTTAAAAAGTGTCGACTTTCTATATAGGAAGGCTTTGCCGCTCTAATTCATATTTAGTAGGTGAGTATCAATGAGTTCTATCGATCCGGGTATGGAATCCATGTTGGAAATGTTTATCTATGAAAGCACCACGCTTTTGGAAGAGCTCGATGAAATAATGCTGGAATCGGAAAAATCCAAAGATATCAGCGAAAAGAATATCAACGAAATCTTTCGTATCATGCATACTATCAAAGGGTCCTCTGCCATGATGGGATTGGAAAGCATTTCCAGCCTTGCTCATTCTGTGGAAGATGTGTTTTTCATCGTCCGCGAAAATCCGGCAAAGCTGAAAGAGATCAGTGATTCGATCTATGATTTATTGTTCCAGGCCTCTGATTTTATCAAAGCTGAAATTGACGGCCTGCAGACGGATGACTATACCCCCAAGGACTCCAGCTCCATTATCGGCCTGCTGGAAGAGCAAGCCGCAATCATGAAAGGGGCTGCTCCGCGGGCGGCTGTCCCGGTCACTGTTGCTCCGACTGCCACTGCTCAGACGCCAAAACAGCAGTCGGTTCCCAAACGCGCGCCGGCAGACGCAGGCATTTCCACAGGGGACGGATACCATCAGGTGCGCGTCTTTTTTGAGGACGGCTGCCAGATGGAGAATATTCGTGCGTTTATGCTGCTTACCCAAATGAAGGACTGGTGCGATGAGCTGGATTCCGTTCCGCCCCATCCCGAAGCCGACTCCTCACTGTCCTCGGTAATCATTGATAAGGGATTTATCGTTAAATTCAAAACCACGGCCAACCCTGAAGATATTTATAAGATAATCGAAAACTCGATTAATGTAAAGTCCTATGAGATTCTCGAAACAAAGGAAGAAAATGTTTCGCAAAACGCCACCGCTGCTTCCTCCGCTTCTACTGTAACCGTGCAGGTAAAAGACGATCAGGGACAGACCTCGGCGATCGCAGCAAAAGCAGGCAGCAAGCAGAGCCTGATCAGCGTAAATCAGACAAAGCTGGACCAGTTGATGGATTTGGTAGGAGAGCTTGTTACAGCAGAATCCATGGTGGCGAGCAATCCCGACTTAAAAGGCCTTGTGTTGGATAACTTCAACAAATCGACCCGCGAACTGCGCAAGCTTACCGATGAACTGCAGGACGTCGTGATGTCCATCCGTATGGTCCCGCTCTCCGGCGTCTTTCAGAAGATGAACCGCATCGTTCGCGATATGGGGAAAAAGCTGAATAAAGCAGTGGAACTTGAAACCATCGGAGGAGACACCGAGGTCGATAAAACAATCAACGATACGATTACCGATCCGTTTATGCACATGATCCGCAACTCGATGGACCACGCGATTGAATCCGCAGAAGAACGCCGGGCGCTTGGTAAACCGGAAACGGGAAAAATTACTCTGGCGGCTCAGAATATCGGCGGAGAAATTGTGATCACCATTTCTGACGACGGGTGCGGCCTTGACTCGGCAAAAATCATGAGCAAGGCAAAGAAAAACGGGCTGCTGACAAAACCCGAATCCGAATATTCGGAAAAAGAGATTTTCAGCATGATCATGCTTCCCGGGTTTTCCACCAATGAGGCGGTCACTGAGTATTCGGGGCGCGGTGTCGGCATGGATGTTGTCCGCAAAAATCTTGAAAAAGTCGGCGGTACAATCAGCGTGGAAAGCACCCGAAATGTCGGTACCACTTTCACAATTAAAATTCCGCTGACGCTTGCAATCGTGGACGGCATGGAAATCTCGGTTGGCGGCAGTATCTTTACCCTCCCGATTACTTCCATCAAGCAGTCCTTTAAAATCTTTGATCCGAAACAGGTCATCTATAATACAGACGGGTCGGAAATGATTATGCTGCGCGGCGAATGCTTCCCAATCATTCGTTTGCACGATGTGTTTTCCATTGATAACGCAATTAAGGACTTGACCGAAGGCATTGTCATTCAGATTGAAAACGCCAGCCAGGTCGCCTGCATCTTCGCCGACGAACTGATCGGCGAGCAGCAGGTGGTTGTCAAACCTTTCCCCGCTTTTCTCAACCGCTACAACATTAAGCAATGCGGGCTTTCCGGATGTACCATTTTGGGTGACGGAAGCATCAGCCTGATTCTGGACGCCAACAACCTCCTGAGCATATTTGAAAGGCAGTGATGGTCATGGAAGAGAACATTGTTAGCACTGTAATGGACGATCTTCAGGGAAAATTTTTGACATTTCATATTGAAGACACCATCTATGGAATAGAGCTTTTGCACGTAATTGAAATTATCAGTATCCAGAACGCCACCCGGATTCCAAATGTTCCCACCTACATCAAGGGGATTATCAATCTCAGAGGAAAAATCGTTCCTGTGATCGATGTCCGTCTGAAATTTAAGCAGTCTGAGCGCGTCTATGATGAAAAAACATGTATTATTGTGGTGGTGATTGAGGACATGCAGGTAGGCCTGATCGTTGACCGTGTGTCTGAAGTGGTTACAGTGGATCAGGCGGAGCTGGCAAATCCGCCGGAACTGGGAACCACCAGCAACGAAAAATACCTGCAGTCGATTGCGACAGTCGGCGAAAAAGTTGTTTTGAATATTGACTGCCATAAATTCTTTCACAGTGATTTAAATTATACAAAGATCTAAGGGAGTTGTTTAAATGCCGATTGCCGCCCCTTCCGGTTTAATTAGCATTACGGATAAAGAATTTTTGTCGTTAATTACTTTTGTCAAGCAAAAATATGGTATTAATCTGGAAAAAAAGCGGGTCCTCATCGAGGGCAGAATGTCCAACATGCTGCGGGAACGTGGCTTTTCCAATTTTGAGCAATATTTAGATGTTTTGTTTCAGGATAATACCGGCAGTGAAGTAACGACCTTATTGAATAAACTGACGACAAACCATTCTTATTTCATGAGGGAACGGGAACATTTTGATTTTCTGCAATCGCATGTACTTCCTTTTTTAGAGCATATCCACCCTGGCCATGACCTGCGCATTTGGAGTGCCGGCTGCTCTGCCGGCCAGGAAGCTTATACAATGGCCATGGCGATTGACGAGTATTTCGGTGCTCAGAAACCTTTGTGGGATACCACGATTTTGGCCACCGATATCTCCATGAATGTTTTGGATAAAGCGAAAAAAGCGATTTACACAGAAGATAATTTGAAGGACATGCCTGAAAAGTGGAAAAAAATTTATATGAACCGCTTGACCGATGGAACCTATCAGGTATGCGAAAAGATACAGAAGCAGGTAATTTTCCGTCCGTTCAATCTGATGGATCCTTTTACCTTTAAGAAGCCATTTGACTTGATTTTTTGTCGGAACGTTATGATTTACTTTGACGGCCCCACAAAGGACTCTCTGATTAAAAAGTTCTATAATGCGACAGCAAACGGAGGGTTCCTTTTTATCGGGCATTCCGAAGTGATCAATCGGGAGACAATCAATTATCGCTATATCAAACCGGCAGTCTATCAAAAAGGAGGCAAACCCGGTTGAAAGAGCTCTCAAAAATTAAAGTTCTGATTGTGGATGATTCTGTCGTGTTCCGTCAGATGCTTGAACGGGAGCTCACAAATGATTTGAATATCGAAATTGTCGGCACGGCAGTGGACGCTGATGATGCGGCGGAAAAAATTCAGTCGCTTCACCCCGATGTAGTCACTCTGGACGTTGAAATGCCCCATAAAAGCGGTACCGACTTCCTGAAAAAGCTGATGTTTACAAATCCCCTTCCGGTCGTTGTAGTGAGTTCTCTGCCATCCAACGCTTTAAACGCACTTGATGCCGGCGCTCTGGATTTTGTAAAAAAGCCCGAAGTCCAGTCATCGGCAGACCTGAATGGCTTCATCAGTGAATTAACCATTAAAATTAAAATTGCCTCCGCCGCCAGAATTGTAAACAAGCATGCCGCCTGTGTCCATTCTGCCGACATTTTGTCTTTGAAAAAGCAAAACGATCATCCGGTGATCGCTATCGGGGCTTCCACAGGCGGGACAGAGGCGATCCTCTCCATCATTCGTGATCTGCCGCCTACCACGCCGGGGGTCATCATTGTACAGCATATGCCGCCTGTATTTACCAATATGTATGCACAGCGTCTTGACAAAATTTGCCGGATGAATGTCCGTGAAGCAAAAAATAACGATCGCGTAGTACCGGGGTCCGTCCTGATCGCTGCCGGAGAATACCATTTACGACTGGCAAAAGACAGAAAAGGGTATTATGTCAAAAGCGAACAGGGGGCCAAAGTAAGCGGCCATTGCCCATCCGTTGACGTCATGTTTGAGTCGGTCGCCGCGACGGCGGGTAAAAATGCTATCGGCGTCATTTTAACAGGAATGGGATCCGACGGGGCTTCCGGGCTGCTGAAAATGAAACAGGCCGGAGCTTACACAATCGGGCAGGATAAAGAGAGCTGCGTCGTTTATGGGATGCCTATGGTTGCGTTTAACAAGGGAGGCGTTGTAAGACAGCTTCCCTTAGACAAAATAGCCGGAGAAATTATTCGCTATTTAAATGCCCTAAAATAAGTCAATGAAGAAAAAAGGAGCAGATGATGAATCTGCTCCTTTTTTCCACGGTTTTATAAAGTTGCATGAAGGAGCAAACGAAAGACAAAACATCCGTGCATTAAAGACTTCCGGCTTTAATTTCGCCGTTTTCATAATAATACATTTTATGAGTTTCTCTTTCCTTGATCTGCAGGGATTCGTTTGCCATCATAATTTTTACCGGAGGATAAAGCTGGAAACAGCTCAATTTGCAGCTTTCAAGGCTCTCGATCAATTCATCAATGTCCAAAAGCTGTTTGGTATCAATACTGATCTGCACAGAGGAGAGCATCCTCTGCTTTTTCATTTGGGCAAGCTGGCTTGCTCGTTCCGGCGGAAGCGGTTTCTTCTGGGCTGCCAGTTCCAGATACCTGCAATCTTTTTCCAAATTATCTACTTGCTTTTTCGCTTCCTCGATCTTTTTTGTAAGCTGCTTCTTCTGGTACAATACTTCAGGGGATACGCCTAAAACAATGGTAGTTGCGACATAAGCGGATGAACCGATATTTTTTGCTTTGATTGTATTGCGCGCTGTACAGATTCCTCCAACAATCACGCCTTTGCCGCCCTCTACCAGCACTTCATTATCAGACGTTATGCGGCAGTTCATAATGGATTCGGCTTTAATGGTTCCTCCCGCATTGACCGCGCAGTTTTCTAAAAACCGGCACTTTACATCCCCGCCCGCACGCAGATATCCCCTGCCCATTCCGTTCATTCCCTTATTCAGAAGGATATCGCCTTTTGCGTTGATAAAAGCCCCTTCGACTGCTCCCTTGATTGTAATATTCTTATCGGATTGTACGGTAAAGCCTTCCCTGACACCGCCATCTATGACAATATCCCCACAGAAGCTAAGATTGCCGACAGCATTATCCACATCGGCGGGAATACGCAGGACGTCTTCGATAAAGAATTTTTCATCTGCAAAGCGAAGGTTTCCATCGCACGCAGCAATCAGTTCCGTTTCATCTTCTGACAGCGCCATATTCTTTCCCACATGGATTTTCATTGGCTTCCCGGGATGCCCCTCAACGACTTCCCCATACAGATTCTTCCCATCAACCGGCGGTTCGGGGGGGATTATTTTGCATACAACAGTCCCTTTTTTTACGATACGCAGTTTATTCAGGTTTTTATAATTGACAGAATCGTTTTCATCCGCTTCAAGATGAATATCAGTGTCCCTGCTGAATAGCTCTTCGATGTAGCCGTCTTTACCATTTACCGCCGACACACCATTGGCAAGCACAGCCGATTTTTGATAAAGCTTAAAGGTACACAGCATCTTAATCCCCGAAGCGAAAAATTCTTCCTTAATTCCTTTTTCCAGCAGGGCCTGATGAATAAACTCCTCCGTGATGTCTTTACCGCCGTTTTCAGGAGGAAATGCCACTCCGGTTGCTGTCATGGCATCTTTTGAAATATTCAGCTGAAGGCTTGCATCAATCGCCGGAAGCGGCTCCTCCGCTTCTTCCTGGCCCTGCTTCTCCCCTTCAGGAAGCACATCATCCGATTCCTGCCCGCTTTCGGGGGCTTTCTGCGGACCGACTTCTTCCTCCGCCGGCGGCGTTTGAACAGGATTGGCCTGTTCCGACAGGACGGAGCCAGGACCTGCTCTTTCATCCTGAAGAGCGGTATCGCTGACGTCCGGCGTCAAATCCTGTTCGGAATCCTGAGCAGACGTTTGACCATCTTCCGGGGATACTGCCTGATCAGTTTCAGGTTTTTTGTCTTTAAAATGACTCCACAAGCGAAACAATACCGAGTCTGGCGCCGGGTCCTGCTGCTGGTTTTCCAAAGGCTTCTTTTCCATAATACCGCTCCTCTCCGCCAATAATTTTATGTCTCAAATTACGTGCCATAAATTAAAAAGATATCAGCTGGCCAAATCCGCAGCTACCAGACCCATTCCCCGTGTATGCCTGATTTGATCTGCATCAAGCCCGTATCCGCGTTAAAATAGAGTGTCCGGCCATAATTTTTTCCGGTGTCTTCCGCTATAATTGGAATATTCAACTGAGCAAGTGTATTTTTCACCGCCGTTACATTTCTCTGTCCGATATTCGCAATGGACGAATTGGACAATGCCGCAAACATTTGGGCGCCCCCGGCAATTTTAGCTTTCATCCTGGCACTGCGTGCCCCCAACTCAGTCATTTTCTTTACCAATATCACAATCGCAGTATCTGCAAATTTATAGGAATCCCGCGCCCCTGGCATTTGGGAAACAGACGGTAGCATAATGTGGGAAAGCCCGGCAATCTTCGCAACCGGATCGTATAAACAAATCCCCACGCAAGAACCCAACGCATAGGTTACCAACACGTCCGGTGCTTTCACAATGTTTAAATCCGAAATTCCGACGGTTACGGTGTTCATATTTCTATCCCCAGATTTGTCATTATTTTTTGCAGAGACTCCACGTCTGGAATCATCAGGATATGGCTGATTGCGTTTTCCTCCTGGCTGCTGAATTCATCTTCAATGAAAATAATCTTATCACTGATGTTGGCGTAATGAATCGCGGGAACGCTCAGGATTGCCCCAGCCATATCGATACAGATATCGGGAACCGAAATATTGATATTCAATCCCGTCAATGTGGAAACCGCATTGACATAGGAGGCGGCCATAATATTGGCAACCTCTGTCATAGCGGAGTATCCCATCTCATCAACTTCACTAAAGTCATTAAACGCCTGCCCAAGCAGCGCGTTCAGAGTCATATGCGCAAAATCCTTTTGCAGCAGAAACATCATCATGCCCGTGACATCCCCGCTCAGAGACAGCAAAAGCCCGACAATCATTGTTTCAGGGCCGCCCAAAGCTGTAACGACCTGATTGTAATCCAATATCCTGATCTGCGGCACATTGATCCCCACCGGCCGCATAAGCATGTTGGAAAGGGACGTTGCCGCGTTCCCGGAGCCGATATTTCCGATTTCACGCAGGACATCCATTTGAATGTCATTCAAGTCGTTATATGAGTTTAAGGGCATAAACACATCTTCCCTTCATTATCTTAAGTTATTGACAATCTCTTCCACCGAATCGGCAGTCTGCACCATTTTGGCGCTGAACTGGAACGCTTTCTGGGTGATCATAACATCTACCATCTCCTGCGCAATATCCACATTGGAACTTTCCAGCGCATTCTGTACCAGGTTATAAGGCAGTTCGGCATTCTTTTTCGCGTTTAACGCCGTTGCTTCCCCGGAAGTCGCTGTCTCCAGAAAACAGCTGTTTTCAGTCTGCTGCAGCCCGTATGGATTTTCAAACTGGTATACGCCGATTTTTTCGTTAATATCGTCCAAATTTAGAGGGCTGTTCTTATCTTCGCGATCCAGTTTAATTCGTTTCCCCTTTGCGTCCAGTATGTATCCGCCGTCCGACGAGACAAGATAACCGTTTTTTCCTTCCACACTGATGCGAAACGCCCCATTGCGTGTATATTCCGTATGATCGCCGCGCTCAACAGCAAAAAATCCATCCCCAACCAGGGCAAAGTCCAACTGGTTATTCGTAGAAACAGGTGTGCCCTGAGAGTACATGAGATCCTGGTCAGCGGCCTTGACGCCATGGCCTGTCAAGGGCTTATCGTCTTCATTTACATCCATCTGGGTATAGAGCAGGTCACTGAAATTTGTTCTGCTTGCTTTATAACCGTTCGTATTGACGTTGGCCATATTATGCGAAAGATTATCCAAATCCTGTTGAAATGCCACCAATCCGGAAACCCCGCTGTAAAACGCAATATTCATAACTGTCTGCCTCCCCCTGTATTATAAGCTCGCAATCTGCGTAACACTTTTCTGATTCATCTGATCTACGATTTTAATTGCCTGGCTGCATGACTGGAAAGCCCTCTGCGCCTCCATAGCAAGCGTATACTCCCGGTTCATATCCACATTGGACCGTTCCAATATTCCCTGCCTGACTGTCATATTTTCGGCAGGAACCATCTCTCCGCCGTCAGCGACGGTATAAAGCCCGTTCGTGAATTTTTCCAGCTGCACATCCTGCCCTGGAACGGTAATCAGCAGGCGGTCGATCAGCCGGTTCCTTTCATCATAAACTTCCCCATCTTCATTGACAGCAAAGTTGGAGCCGCCAACCTCAATTTCGCCGTCCTCGCCAAGGACTCGACCAGCGCCCTTAAGAACCAGAAATCCTTCTTCATCCACATCAAAATGCCCGTTGCGTGTTAAAAAGGTCTGTCCCTCTTCTGTTCCCTGAATATTGAAATAGCCTTCCCCATTGATTGCTATATCAAATGGCCGTCCGGTCTCTTCCAGCAATGACGCGTCGGCAATGGTAAAAACATCGTCCACAATCCGAATCGGCGTCCCTGCGCCGACAACTCCCGTGTCACCTGCCTCCATACGTGTAAGAAGTTCATGTTCAAAGGTAGTCGCAACGACACGTTCCGCCCGGAACCCGGGTGTTCTGACATTGGTAATATTATTGGTGATCGTATTCAGGGTTCTCTGCTGCATCATCATCCCGGATGCCGCCGTATAAAAACCTTCCAGCATTGCAAATCATCCTTTCATATATCTTTCCATTTTATTTTTGAGCTTCATCACCGCTTTAGAATTGATCTGCGATACCCTCTGGTCGCTGACCTTCAGAATCTTTGCAATGTCTGAGAGCTTCAAATGTTCGTAGTAATAGAGCGTGATCACCAGGCGTTCCCGCTCGGAAAGCGCTTCAATTTCCGCCTGCAGCGTATCATGCAGCTCTTGCTTGAAAATGCTGTTTTCAGGGACAAAATTTTCATCCAGATAGTCGCTGAGCACATTTCCGCCCTGATAAATATTCTGAATAATTCCTTCAAAGGAAAGCATGACGGAATTGGAAATTTCTCCGAAATTTCTGTTCAGCACCTCCAGAGGGACTTCCAGATAGTCCGCCATTTCCTGCATCGTAGGTTCCCGCATCAGTTCGTTGCAGAGCTTGTCATGAGCGGCGGAAACATTCTTTGCCGCCATGCGCACCCTGCGCGGGAACCAGTCCTGCTTTCGCACGAAATCAATAACCGCTCCCCGCACCCGCATAAACGCATAGCTTTTAAACTGAATCCCCTTGGACGGATCAAATTTCTCCACACAATCGATTAACGTGATGATGCCTTGGTTGACGATATCTTCGATCTGCGCATAATTCGCAGATATCCCCCGCATTTGTATTGCTACAGTTTTTGCAATAAAACTGTAGTGCATCACCAGCTGATTGCGGGTCTGAACATCCCTCGTTTCCTTATAACGAAGCATCAGGGCTTCAGGATTTTCAATTGTCACGCTTTCCTCGGTCATCGTGTTCAACTCCATAAGCCCTCCTTTCCACCCGAAACCTTATGAGATTGCAATACTGCCCAGTGCCTGAATTTGTATATTGGTATCTATTTCATTAAAGGACAGAACCACCGTATCCGGATAAAACTGATCTACCAGCTTTTTAAAATAAATGCGCACAATGGGGGAGGTCAAAATGATCGGGACCTGAACCAAATCCTTGATTTTATCGATTTCCTTGCTGGTTACAGAAATGATACTTTGAATGGTCTTCGGATCAAGCGCCAGATAGGACCCGTTTTCCACCTTCTTTACGGAAGCCATAATGGTGTTTTCCACATTCGCGTCCAGACTGATCACCTTGAGCTGGCCTGCCTCTGCAAACCGGTGAGAAATGGTGCGTTTCAGCGACTGGCGCACATACTCGGTGAGCATGTCGCTGTCTTTCACGGTCGTGCCGTAATCGGCCAGCGTCTCCAGAATAGTCTCCAGATCACGCACAGGAATACTTTCCCGCAGCAGGTTGCAGAGCACCTTCTGCAGTTCGCCCACTGAAACGATTGACGGGATGGTATCATTGACGATCATTTCGTTGGTCTTCTTCAGGTTGGCCAGCATGTTGTTGACCTCCTGACGGGTAAGCAGTTCATACGCGTGTTTTTTGATGACCTCGGAAAGATGTGTAATGATTACGGAAGTCGGGTCTATGAGCGTGTAGCCCGCAAGCTCAGCTTTGATCTTTTTATCTTCGCTGATCCATTTTGCCGGAATACCAAACGCAGGCTCTACGGTTTCAATTCCGTCCACGGTATCCTCAAGGTCGGAGGGCGCAAGCGCAAGGTAGTGATCCACCAGAATATCACCCTGCGCAACCTGTTCCCCCTTAAATTTGATTGCATACTGGTTCGGATTCAGCTGACCGCTGTCTTTGAGGCGGACGGACGGCACAACCATACCCATTTCCAATGCAAACTGCTTGCGGAACATCACAACGCGGTCGATAAAGCTTCCGCCGCTCCCCTCATCAACCAGCGGAATCAGACTGTATCCGAATTCCATTTCAATCTGCTCAACGTTGAGGAGCCCATAAACGTTGTCAATATTTTTATAAAAAGATGCCTCGCTGGTAATTTCCTCCGTAGGTGCAAGCCCCTCCTCAGTCTGGAGCTGCGGCTTTGTCTGCCGGAGAAGAATGACGCCAAGGGCAAACAAGCTGATGGAAACAGACAGCACCTGCACTGGGGGAAATCCGATCAGGGTCAGAGAAGCAAGCGCCAGAGAAGCCATGATCAGCACAATTGGCTGGGACAGAAACTGTTTGGCGACATCGTTGTTCAGGTTGGACTCCGAAGCGGATCTGGTCACAATCATACCGGTTGCCACCGAGATCAGCAGTGCCGGAATCTGGGACATCAGGCCGTCTCCAACCGTAGCGGTGGAATAAATGTTCATGATTTCCTGAAATGTACCGTCGCCGTTGATAAATCCCACAATCACGCCGCCGATGAGGTTGATAAAAGTGACAATGATGGACATGATGGCGTCGCCTTTTACAAACTTGGAGGCACCGTCCATGGAACCGAAGAAATCGGCTTCCCGCTGAATCTTAGAGCGGCGGTCTCTTGCCTGCTGCTCATCAATCAGGCCGGAACTTAAATCCGCGTCAATAGCCATCTGCTTGCCGGGCATCGCATCCAGTGTGAAGCGGGCGGATACCTCAGCCACACGTTCAGAGCCTTTTGTAATAACGATGAACTGCACCAGAACAATGATCAGAAAGATTACAAGCCCTACGATGACGTTGCCCTGAATCACAAACGCGCCGAATGTGCGGATAACCTGTCCTGCATCACCGTGGTTCGTAAGAATTTTTCTTGTAGAAGATACATTGAGGCCCAGCCTGAACAACGTTGTAATCAGAAGCAGGGAAGGGAAAATTGAAAATTCCAGCGACTCCTTGATATACATGGTCGTAAGCAGGATGATAAACGAAACCGATAGATTCAATATGAACATCAGGTCCAAAGCCCATGTGGGAAGCGGTATGATCAGCAGGAATATAATTCCGACCACAAACGCCGACACGGTATTATTAAATACTTTCACTGTTTCAAATCCTTTTTCTTCAGGCTGTATACAAAAGCGAGCACTTCGGCAACCGGCTGATAAAACTGATCCGGTATCTCCTGATCCAGGTCCACCGTTTCATAAAGGCCTCTTGCAAGCGGCCTGTTTTCCATCACAGTCACGCCGTTTTGCTCTGCTATTTCGACAATTTTAAGTGCGATCAGGTCTGCGCCTTTTGCAACCACGATCGGAGCACGGTTCTTCTGGGCGTCATAGCGGATTGCAACCGCGAAATGCGTTGGGTTTCTGATTACCACATCCGCGCTGGGAACCGCCTGCATCATGCGCCTGCGCGCTTGCTGCTGCTGACGCTCCTTGATTTTGCCCTTAATCTGTGGGTCGCCTTCTGTTTGCTTATATTCCTCCTTGATTTCCTGCTTGCTCATGCGAAGATTTTTTTCATAGTCCCACCACTGATAAAAATAATCGAAAAGCGCGAGGAAGATAAACATGATTGCCGCCGATTTTACAATGCTCAGAATGATAATGCCGACCTGTACGACTGACTGCTGCACCGACATATCCATCAAACGAGGAATGAGCGGAATCTGCTTTTTAAACTCCTGATAGAGGATAACACTCAGTACAACAATTTTGATAACCGATTTTGTCAATTCAATCAAGCCGCGCAGGGAGAACATTTTTTTCAGCCCATTGAGGGGGTTCATGCGGCTGCCCTTGAATTCAAGCAGCTTGGAGGAAAACAGAAACCTTGTCTGTGCACCCGTAAAAATAATCGTTGCGAGCGAACCGACAAGCAGCAGGGGCAGCGCGGTAACTCCGAACGCGATGCAGCCGTCAATAAAAAATTTCTGCATATCGGAAGCCGTTACGGTATCCATAGTCGCCGCCAGGGTAATAAAGTCGCTGATGTTCAGTTCAATCGTTTGAATAAAATGAGGGGCAAACAGTTTAAACGAATAAAACATAATCAGCAGGGAAAAAACGCTGACAACCTCATGGCTTAGAAAAATATTGCCCTTTTTACGTTCGTCCTGCTTTCGTTTGGGCGTTGCCTTTTCTGTCTTTTCACCGGCCAAGCATCATCCCCCCTTTTCCTCAAAGAATCATTTGCTGTCACCCGGCCAGCGCAGTCAGCGCCTGCTGCATATTTTTGAACATAATGGATACATAGCGGTCCATAAAATCAGCGACAGGCTGCGCAAAAACGAGCAGCATGAAAAGAGCAATTAAAAGCTTTAGCTGGATATTCAGGACAAACACATGAATCTGAGGAATCAGCTTCATCAGAATCCCCATCGCCATTTCAATGATGAACTCCACAGCAATAAAGGGAAGCGTCAGTCTGATAACCAGTGACATAGCCGTGGCAAACAGCGTAATCGCAAAACCGGAGATATCGGGATTGATGCTCTGTATACCAACCGGCAGGATTTCATAGGACGACGCAAACAATTTAATCAGCAATAAGTGGCTGTCGGTTGCAAAAACATAAAAAATGAAAAACAAACTGAGGATATTGCCGGACACAGACACCTGAATATTCGTACCAGGGTCAAATACCTTCGCCATGGAAAGTCCAAACTGAACATCCATCAGGTCTCCGGCAAAAAACAAGAGATAATAGAAAATGCCAAAAACATAGGATAAAACGAAGCCAACGAATAGTTCTCGCCCCATGGACATAACCAGACCAAATGTATTTGTCACCGCCAAAGCCGTTTTATCCACACCGGGCGCTATCAGAAGCGTCATCCCCAGGACAAGGCCCATACGTACCTGAGTGGTAATATTTCTGCGGGAAAGCAGCGGGTTCAGCGCAATCATCCCCGCCATTCGGACAAAGACCAATATGTATGCCGTGAAATTTTCAAATGAAAGAACCCACATAGCGCGTTATATCGTTGCCATCATGGTAAACAGCTGATTGACAAAATCAGTCAGAATTGCAATCATCCACGAGCCTAATCCAATCAGCATCAGCGCAATCACCAAAATCTTAGGAACAAACGTAAGCGTCTGCTCGTGAATTTGTGTAGCGGCTTGAAAAATTGCGATGATCAATCCAACTACGATGCTGACAACCAATAAAGGAGATGCTAATTTAATCGCAACCAGCATTGCTTCCTGAAAAACCCCCAGCACTTCACCCTGCGTCATAACATTTCTCCCTTTCTTATCGCCGGACCATGCAGACCAACATCATCGAAATCCCTGTGCCAGTGTCCCCAGCAGGAGATTCCAGCCATCCACCAAAACAAACATCATAATCTTAAAGGGCAGCGCGATCATAGACGGCGGCAGCATTACCATTCCCATTGACATCAATGTGCTGGAAACGACCATGTCGATGATCAGGAACGGAATAAACAGTAAAAAGCCGATGGTAAAAGCGCGTGTCAGCTCGCTGGTGACAAAAGCAGGCACAATCACACTTAAACTCAGCTTTTCAAGATTTTCCATCGTCTGATCTTCTGACTGAGCCTCCATTTGCTCGAGATCCTCTTCCTCACCGGATATGGACAAAAACAGGCTGAGGTCTTTCTGCTTTGTCTGGCGGAGCATAAACTGTTTCATTGGTTTCACAGCATTTTCCACGGCAGTCTGTTGGTCGATCAGGCCCTGCTTATACGGGGTATAAGCGTCTTCGTTGATCTGTTGCAGAACCGGCTGCATGATGAACAAGGTTAAAAATAGTGCTAAGCCAATCAGGACCTGGTTTGGGGGAGACTGCTGCGTTCCCAGCGCACTGCGCAGGAAGGACAGCACAATGACAATCCGCGTAAAGCTGGTCATCATAATCAGGATTGACGGCGCCAGTGCTAAAATTGCCATCAGGAAGAGCATTTCCAGCGGCCCGAACGAGCCTTCCCCTGTTGTACCGGAATCCAGATCAATGGTAATTGCCGGAGCAGCCTGTGCCCGCAGTGAAAAGCAAAATCCAAATAATAAAATTGTGACAATTCCTGAGATGATAAAAATCAGCAGATATTTTTTTAATGAGGTTCTTCGAACATCCGCATTTCTCATTGGTTTGCCTCGTCTTCCTCTCTTTTTTCACTGTTCCGGCCCTTTGTTATAAAGCCTTTCAGCAACTCCGCAAAATTTACCTCCTGTGTTTTTACGGGCAAAGAGGGCAGTTTTTCCGGATCTAACTCACACAGTTTTTCAATATGGCTCGCTGTAACGCCAATTAAAATGATTTTATCGGCAACCTTTATCAGCAGAAGCTGGCGGTCCTGCCCCACATAGGAACGGTCAAGAACCGAGATGAGGCCGCTGCCGGAGCTTTGAACGCCATATCGTTTGCCCAGCAACCGGGTTGCATAATAGGCACAAATCACCACAAGCGCAAATGTAATCAACAGCGCGACAATCCAACCCGCCGCATCCAGCCATTCTTTCAAACGTCTACCCTCCCCCCTGCGATCAGTTGATTATCCAAGAATTTTGCCAACTGTCTGCAAAATCCGGTCCGGCTTAAAAGGTTTCACAATAAAGTCCAAAGCGCCAAGATGGATTGCGTCCACGACCATGGATTCCTGTCCCATCGCCGAACACATCACTACTCTCGCGTTCGGGTCTGTTGCTTTAATTGCCTGCAATGCCTGAATACCGTCTAAATTCGGCATGGTGATATCCATAATGACCAGATCAGGCTTTTCATTCTGATAAGCATCCACTGCCTGCTGTCCGTCCCCGGCTTCAATCAGATTTGCATACCCGGCTTTGGAAAGGCAGTTTTTGATCGTCATTCTCATAAAAGCAGCGTCGTCCACAATCATGATTTTCTTATCCATTGAAATTCTCCTTCATATAGCAAAAGTTATTATAATAAAGCGATTATGCATTGCTGTCAATTGCATCCATGAGTTCTTTGGTGCCCACAATCTCTGTTACTCTGACACCAAAATTGTCGTCAATGACCACTACGTCTCCGCGTGCAATCAATTGCCCGTTTACAACAATGTCGACCGGAGCGCCTGCCTGCTTTTCCAACTCAATCACTGTGCCTTGTGAAAACTCCATGATATCGCGAATTTTACGCTTGGTTTTCCCGATTTCGACTGTAACGCTGAGCGGTACATTCATCATCAGTCCCATATTGGCATTGTTAATAGGCGCCGAAAATCCCGGCATAGCCTGGTTTGTAAAATTCGGAAATTGTGCGGACTGCACATGTACGGCCTGCGTCTGCTTGATCACATTGCTTTGCTGGCCGGCAGGAGAAGAAGCATTCTGCGGTGGCATCATCGGGGGATAGGAATATGCATAAGGTGGATATGGCATCTGCTGTCCCATCATCATATATTGCTGCTGCCATTCGGGAGATATATATGATGGCATCTGCTGCATGTTCGGCGCCTGCTGCATGTTTGGTGCCTGCTGCATATTAGGCATCTGCTGCATGTTCGGCGTTTGCTGCATGTTCGGTGCCTGCTGCATGTTCGGTGCCTGCTGCATGTTCGGCGTCTGCTGCATATTTGGTGCCTGCTGATTCTGCTGTTCCGGGGCCGCACTGCTCTCAGTTTCCTGCTGCACCGGAGCCTGATCCTCAGCGGCATCCCCCATCACCTGGCTGACGATCATTTTTACCAGGTCAATCGGCATGATGCTGATAAAATCGCTGTTCATGACGTCTTTGATATTCAAGTTAAACGAAACCGTAACAATTCTTTCGTCTTCCTGAATATTCAATTCCAGTGCATGTTCGCTGTCCGACACAGAAGCAGTTGGCGTAGATATATTGATGGTTTTCCCCAAAAACTCCGAAAGAGCTGTCGCCGATGCCCCCATCATCTGGTTCATGACCTCGCAGGCGGCGCTCATGCTCAACTCGTCAAACGCGAAATTTTCAGGCGAATCTTCATTCCCCATAAGGAGATTCAGAATGACCTGCATGTCCTCCTGGTGAAACATCATGATGTTCGAACCGGTAATACCCTCTATGTATTCGATCTTGACAAGAAGCGCCGGTTCCAAAGCCTTATAGTCGACTTCCTGAAACTTCTGCTCTTTTACATTTGGCGTGGTGATAATTACCTGTCTGTCCAGCATTGTGGATATGGCAGTTGCTGCGGAGCCCATGCTGATATTCAGGATTTCTCCAATTGCATCGATCTCTTCGCTCGAAAGGGCCACCGCAGGATCAACTACCCGCTGCTCATAATCCATCCCCATAATCACTCCTCCAGATCAACTGATCAACTCATTGAGCTTGACCGCTTTCTTCATTTTCACTTCTCCAAGCTTGGCGCTATACCAGGGAACCTCATCAACAATAATGCTGATATCGCTGTTAATACTTTTATTCAAAGGAATTACATCCGACGGCTGCAAGTGCAGCACATCGCTCAGATTTAGCTGGAAATTATCCAATACCGCTTTGATTTCCAAATCTGTATCTGTAAGCCTTTCGAAAATCATCGTCCGCTTGGCCTCTTCGTGTTCAGGTTTCTGCCGTTTCGATATTCGCGCATATTTGACGCTGAAATTATTAATCATTTCCTCAAGATTCGCAGCTGGAATACATAGGCTGATTCCGCCGTTCAGGTTCTTGATCTTCATATTCAGCGCAACAATTACCACAATATCTTCAGGAGCTAATGCCTGAAGCAGCCGGGAGTTTGTTTCGATACTGGAGAGGCTTGTTTCAACCTCGATATAATTGCACCATGCTTCCTGAAGATGCCTGGATATCTTCTGAAACACATTTTTTAATATCTCAATCTCAATATCCGTATAATCCCGGTTCAGATTGTAGCCTTCCCCGGAGCCTCCCAACAGCCGATCCACCATAAAATAGCCAATCGTCGTCGACATGTCCATAATCAGCGTGGCGTCGTTATATTGCTTGTTTTCAGGTCTCAAATCGATCATTCCGATTAACGCATTATCTGGCAGTGCATTACTGTATTCGAAATAACGCTGCTCTTCAATCTGCAGAACACTGACTTCACAAAAAACACGAAGCAGGCCGGAGAAATATGAGGAAAGCAACCGGGAAAAATTTTCGTGCAAACCGTCGAGTGTCTTTAGCTGCTCTTTTGTAAACTTTTTGGGAGACTTAAAGTCATATTCTTTAACCTGTTTTTGTGCTTCGGCTTCAATAGTCTCATCGCCAGAGTTTATGCGTTTTAGCAGCGCATCTATCTGTCCCTGTGATAGTTTCTCTGCCATTCTTCTAAATTCACTCCTTTTTCACCGCTGAATTTGTGGCAGATGCGCGGCTATGTATCTTCAAAGGGTACAATGATTTCATTCCCTTCGGAACTATAAGGTTCCTTGCTGTCCACCGGAGTCAGTGCGTCGTATGGACCCGCCTCACTGGATGCAGTATCCTGGGGCGGCGGGGTGCTTGCTTCCTGCATGTCCTCAGATGACGCCCCATCCGGCGGTACCAGAATATCCTTGCTGCTCCCCACCTCCGGGTATTTGCTTTCATCAAATGTTCCGGCAAGCAGGGTTTTCAAAATTTCCTCATCGGTCATATTACTCTCCGTACTGATAATCATCATATCAACACGACGGTTTTTCTTTCTTCCTTCTGACGTATCATTGGTAGCAGTCGGAAAGTTCTTCCCATAACCGATCGGGATCATTTTTTTTGGCGGAATCCCTTTTTGTTCTTCCAGATAGATCGCAACACTGGAAGCGCGTTCACTGGACAGCCGCCAGTCCGAAACGCGGTAATGTTCCACATTGGGAACAGCGGCAGTATGCCCGTTGATATTAATAGTTAAAATTTGTTCTTCTACATTTTTCAAACAGTTGCCCAGAAAATCCAGTATATCTGTTCCGGTAGGCTTCAGATCAAAGCTGTCGGGATTGAAGAAGATGCTGTCTTCAAAGCGTATGAAAACCGCGCCGTCCCCTTTTTTGACTTCAACCGAGCCTTCCATGCCATTTTGCTTCACATATTCTTTTAAATATTGATAAAGCTCATCAAAATTTTTCGGCAGATCTTTTTGCAGATCCAGTTGCTCACCCGGAGGCGGAAAATCGCCCTGGTTGGTCGCCATCTCAGTGCCATCGCCCACAGGCGCCATTACAATCTGCTGTGTCTCGGCATTCATTTTTGAAAACGCCTTTACAATTACGTCAAACTTTTCCTGATCAACACTGGACATACTAAACAGCATGACAAAGAATGTCAGCAGAAGGGTCACCATATCCCCATAAGTATCCATCCAGTTTCCGCATGGTTCTTCCTCTATTTTTTTTCGCGCCATTCTTTATCACCCTCTCGTCAAAGGATTCACTTTTTTCTGGCCTTTTTTTCTCTCCGGCTCTTTTTTCCCCTGCTGTCATCATCGGTATCCACCCCTGTTGTAGCAGCCAGATTCCCGGGAAGCAGCTGCGTCAGTTTCTCCTCAATGAACTTCGGATTGTCGCCCGCCTGAATTGCCTGAACGCCTTCGCTGACAATCATTTTGCAGAGATATTCCTCGTCATGCCGTACTTTAAGTTTATTGGAAATCGGGGCAAACACCAGATTGGAAAGCAGGCTTCCATAAAAAGTTGTGACCAGCGCCACCGACATCGCCGGCGCAATTGCATCCGCGTCTTTCAGGTTCTGAAGCAGGTTAATCAGGCCTATTAATGTACCGATCATACCGAACGCCGGCGCATAAGCGGAACCTTTTGCGTAAAATGCCCTGTCCTGCGCATGCCGTTCTTCCATATAGTCCAGCTCTGTTTCCAGCAAAACCTTCACTTTTTCCGCCTCAACCGAGTCGATCACAAGCATCAGGCTGTTACGCAAAAAAGTGTCCTGCGTGTCGTTCAGCTTGTCTTCCAAAGCCAACAGACCGTTGATTCTTGCTTCCTTTGCAAATTCCACGATTTGTGCAATATAATCGTGCGGATTATACTGGGTCGGAAAAAGGATGATTTTCAGATGCTTAAATACCTTTGTAAAATACTTTAACGGATAGGACACCATCAAAGCGGCAAATGTTCCACCAAAAACAATAATGATACTGTTTACATCAAAAAAATTTGCCAGGCTGATCCAGTTTAGTCCAAACTCTATTCCCTTTTCGGCATCAGGCATCTGCACAATGATGCCGAATACGACCAATGCCGCACCTGATACCCAACCCAAAATTGACATAAAGTCCATAACTATTGCCACCCTTTGCTTTACGAGCTCACCCGTTTAATAAATGTCAAAAATTGCAGTTCAGCAGATCCCGGTAAATCTCCCGCTTATATGCAATAGACTTCTGAACAACTTCTTCTCTGGTTTCTTTCACAATATAAATACGTCCATCCGTTAAATGGATTGTGGTGTCAGGATTTTCGTAAATGGTCTCAATCAGCTCACAGTTCAAAACAAATTCCGTCCCGTTTAATTTCGATAAAACAATCATAGCTGCCTCCATCCAATCCTTTTCGTTCTGCCATAGGCAATCAGGAACCGTAGTTCCTGATTGCCTATGGCAGCGACCCTCTCCGGTCGCCGCCACGGACTGCTTTTGTGATTGGTTAACGTTTCAGATTAATCAGCTCTTCCAGCATAGTGTCCGAAACGGTGATCAGCCGCGAATTTGCCTGGAACCCTCTCTGGGTAGTGATCATATCGGCAAATTCCTGTGACAGGTCGACATTGGACATTTCGAGCGCGCTTGACGCAATCGCTCCCGAACCTTCCTCACCCGGCTTCACGGGGTTGGGGTCACCGGAGTTTGCGGTCGCCGCAAAATAGGTATTGCCAACCTGTGCCAGGCCCTGCGGATTATCAAACGTGACAAGATCAATCCGGCCGATTTCCAGGTCTCCTTCAATATTTGGATGTGTCGCACGCACAACGCCGTCCGCACCGATGGAGATACCCGTCAGATCCTTTACAGTCTGTGCGCCGCCCACCGTTCCGTTTTCCAGTTTGAACGGCTGGCTGCCGAGCCCCAGATTCTTGGAAGGCTCCGTTGCCGTCGCTTCCTCCGTGGTTTCGGGAATTGGGTCAAACGTATACAGTGTATCAGTGGGAAGTTCTCCGGTAACCGGATCCGGCGCATTTGAGGCAAGTCCCGCAAGCATCGAAGACTCGCTCGGATATCCGACCGTGATCGTATCGCCGTTGCTTCCCAGCATGATCTGTCCGGAAGATTTCATTTGATCTGAAGTCAGGTCGGATTCATATGTTTTTGTCCCTATTTTGATCGAAAGATGGTATGTATGGACCGTGTTTTCATTAATTGGAGAAGCAGTTGTGGTATCTTCAATTGACCATGTAGCTTTACCGGTACCAGAGAAAGAATCTCCCGTTCCGACAACCTCAAAAAGATTTTCCAGCTCAGTCGGAACCGGAACCTTACCCGGCGTATTCGAAGTATCGGAACTGGTGATCTGCGCGCCGGTCAAATCTACGAAAGAATCAGCGGGATCCATTTGGAAGATAAAATCGCCCGCCGGATGCGCCACACCGCCGTTTGCCTCTTTAATCGCCGCATTTACAGCGCTCTGCAGCTCGCCCAGATTCGCGAACGTCTCATCTTTATTGATTGTAACGCTGATTCCGGTACTGCTTACCGTTGCCTTAGCTTTCTGGTTAAGAGGCAGGGAACCGGACATGAGAGAAAGCGTCACGTTTGCATCCGACGTCTGGTTGGTTGACTTTACGGTATATTTAATGCCGTTGATGGTATTGGTCGCGCTTCCCGCCGCCGGGTCCACCGACGGGATATTAAATGTAATTTTGCTGCTGCCGGCAGCTTTGCCAACCGGGTTTCCGCTGGTTCCCAAAACAAAGTTACCGTTGGAATCAATCAAGTTGCCATTGGAGTCGATGTCCAGCATGCCTGCCTTTGTGTAGTAAATATTGCCGTCCGCGTCCTGAACCTGAAGGAATCCCTCTCCGGTAATCGCAATATCCAGCGGATTACCGGTTGTGGACATCGTCGACTGCGTCTGAAGGACATCGATACTTCCGATCGTAGAACCGTAGCCAACCTCAGAGGGGTTTAAGCCGCCTTTGTTGTTGGAACCTGCGGCAGCGCCGCGCAGCGACTGATAGTATACGTCGCGGAAAGTCGCGCGGGAGCTCTTAAAGCCATAGGTGTTGACGTTGGCAATATTGTTACCAATCACGTCCATCCTGATCTGGTGGGCTTTCATGCCCGTTACGCCCGCGTAAAGTGATCTAACCATGGAATCAATCCTTTCTTATGGAACCGCCCGGGTTTCTCTGTCGTTCGAAATCCGGCAATAGCTTCCTGAAAAGGTCCGGCTATATAATAACAGTTCCGTCAATATTTGTAAAAACATTTCCCACGGATTCTCCGCTGTTGACAGTGGTCACCACCATATTGTTTTTAACATTTACAATGAAAGCGGTTTTGTCCACCAAGATCAATGTTTCGTTCAATCCTTTTTCCTTCGCAAGCTGAACGCCCTGATTCAGACGCTCAATGCTGTCTTCCGACAGATCGACCTGCCTTTGCGCCACCCGCTGTGCAGCGTGCTTGGAAAAAGTGACTTCTTTGTTTGTATCCAGTTCCCGCTGAAAAATTTCCTGAAATGAATTTGCACCGGATACCGTATTTTGCTGCTGTTCCTGATTTCCGACTATAGGCCGGGGCGTCCCGGTTACTATTGGAACTGAAAAACGGTTAAAATCGACCGGACTCATATTTCCGTATCATCTCCCGTCTGATTTTCTGTATTTTCAGTGCCCCCAGCGTTGTCCGGGTCTGTGGTGCTATCAGGATCGATCACTTCATCGGGATTATCCGGGCCGTCGGGATCTTCAGGACTGTCAGGATCTTCAGGGGCATCTGGGTCTTCAGGAGCATCTGGGTCTTCAGGAGCATCTGGGTCTTCAGGAGCGTCGGGATCTTCGGGAGCGTCGGAATCTTTCGAATAATTAACTTCCATAATCTGTGAAAGCGAAAACGACTTATCTCCAATGAAGATTTTATACTCGTTATCCACCAATGAAACTTTGGTAATCACCCCGGTAACCTTATCCAGATTGCCGCTCACAGTATATTTGGCCGCCGTGACGTTTTTACCAACCAGCGACATCGCGTAACTGGTCTTGGAATATTCCGCCATTTCCTGCATCTGCTGCAAACTTGCAAACTGCGCCATCTGGGCAACATACTGGGTATCATCCACCGGATTTAAAAAGTCCTGATTTTTCAGCTGAGTGACCATCAAATTCAGAAAATCACTGACTTTCAGGCCGGTATCTTCTTCATCAACGAAAACAGCATTATAGGTAGTTCCTGTTCCGCTTGACGAACTGGTACTGCTGGTTTGATTGGAAAGCCAGTCCCGGTAGCTTGTGTCTGTGCTGACTGAACTCAAGCGTTTTTCCTCCTTTCCTCAAATGTAGGTGTCCAGCTCTGAAACAGGAGCCATGCCCTGCGCCAGAATTTCCTGGTCAAACTCATCCTCTTCAGGACTAAGTGGCAGCGGCTGGGCATGATTCTGGTGGAACTGTTGGAACTGCCGGCCCATATCCTGCTGCGTAAACTGTCCGTTTTGGGCCGCTGAGTAAGAGGCATCCGCCTGACTGACTACTTCATGTACATCCGCGTTAAACGGGCGCAGTGTTTCGCGAAGGCCTGCGAGTTCGCCGTTGATCAACTTGGCAACCTGAGGGCTGGATGTGACGATGCTCAGGGCGATTTTGCTGTCCGCTTCCACCAATTTGACGGTAATTTCTCCCAAGCCGTCCGGTTTCAGTCTGACAATAAATTCATTTTTTCCCTGAGACAAATTCTCTTTGATTCCTGTTTTGACCTGCGTCATGATATCCTGCACGTCAAAAGTTCTGCTGTCCGTCTTCTCCACTTGCACCGTTGGTTTGAATTTACCGCTGTTCACAGCGTTCTGCAACTGTTCCACATTGACCGAGGTCTTTTCCTGTTTCTGCGTTTTGCCGGTATTCTCTCCACGGAGCAATTTCTGCGCCGCCATAATAGAATTCCGGAACTCGTTTTCTCCACCCAAAAGATCATTTGTGTTTTTTTCCGAGGTTTGCCCCTGTGCCTGCAAGGCGGATACGACCTGCATTTCCGGCCCGGCATCGGAATTGGGTTTCGTGAGCTGCGTCAAAAACAGATCTCCGGCTTTTGCAGACTTTGCGTCGCCCTGCGTCTGTATCGCTTCTAATAATGTCTGCATAAGAGGCTGTCCGTTTTCGGCTGTAACAGCGTCAATTTGCCCGCCTGCCTGCATCTCACTGAGCGCAGAAGTCAGCTCAGCAGAATCAGACAGAATCCCTGAGAAAAGCTGGGCAAACATGTCCGCGGCCATCAGCGAGCCCTGCTTTTCAGAGTCTTCGCTCTGCGACTGCGCACTGATTGTTTGACCCAGCAGCTGCTGCAGAAGCTGCGCAAATGCGTCCCCGCCGAACATCCCCTGCAGGGTTTGCGCGGCTCCGGGCTGTGCCAGCTGGCCCGCCGCCTGAATCATTGCTGCCATTGTCTGGGGAATTGTTACTGTTTCCATCTCTTTCACCTCCTTTCAATTCACAAAAACTTCAGCTTTATTTCATCTGAAAGTGACACATTGATCATAAATGCCGGTTAATATGAATTTGTTTCAACCATCCTTTTTCGAATCAGGCTGGAGGAAACAAATTCGGCAATCTGAAGTTCGCTTCCCTTTGCTTCCAACAGGTTATACTCGGTCCGCTGCTTTTCCTCCAGCTTGTCCAGCCCGGAAATCTCCTGAGAGATCGAAACTACTACCTTGATCTGTTTTTCTATCGAAGCGGAAATCGCATTATTTTCACTCTGTAACTGCCTGATCTGGTAACGGATGCTTTGCAGCTGATATTCAAAAGATTTGATCTGAATCACGCTGATCCCCTCCGCCGACTTTTCCGCCAGCCTCTGGTTCACCCGCTGAAATTCTTCCTGAAGCGCGTCTATCTTGTCCTCAATTTGTTTTTTGAGCGCATGAAGGTGAGCGAGATAATTCTTTTCCTTTTCCAGTACCTGGCCTTTATAATCAAGAACCTTGCTCAGCGAAAATTGAAACTTTTTCATTTTGCAACTCCCTACTTCACAATTTCTTTCAACATTCTGACTGTGTCCGCATAATCAACCTTATGATCGACCTTCTGCTGCAAAAATGCATTGATCGCTTCCATATGGCTGATTGCGCTATCCAGTTCCGGGTTTGTACCGCTTTTATAGGCGCCGATTGAGATCAGATCCTGATTTTCGCGGTATATAGAAAGCATATTCCGTATCTTGCCCGCCGCTTCCGAATGTTCCGGCTCCACAATGTCGGTCATCAAACGGCTCACGCTTGCCAGAACATCAATTGCCGGATAATGGTTTTTCATTGCGATTTTACGGGACAGCATGATATGCCCGTCGATGATACCGCGAACTGTATCGGAAATCGGTTCATTATCGTCGTCGCCTTCCACAAGCACCGTATAAATCCCGGTAATAGAACCCCGCTCAAAATTACCGGACCGTTCCAGCAGTTTCGGCAGCGCTGTGTAAATCGAGGGTGTATAGCCGCGGGCAACCGGCGGTTCCCCGACGCTCAGCCCGATTTCCCTTTGCGCCATCGCAAAACGTGTCAGGGAATCCATCATCAGCAGGACATCTTTTCCCTGATCGCAGAAATACTCCGCGATCGTGGTCGCGGTAAGCGCACATTTTGAACGCATCATGGCCGGCTGATCGGATGTCGCCACCACAAGCACCGACCTTTTAACGCCTTCCGGGCCAAGGTCCCGGTTGATAAACTCCACAACTTCGCGTCCTCTTTCTCCAACCAGCGCGATCACATTGATATCCGCTTTGATATTGCGGGCAATCATACCCATAAGGGTGCTTTTCCCGACGCCGCTTCCCGCGAAGATTCCCATCCTCTGCCCTTTGCCAATGGTAATCAGGCCGTCAATCGCTTTCACGCCCAGTTCAATCGGGGTGCTGATTCTCGGGCGGCCCATCGGGTTGGAAGGAACGCCGTTGATCGGATAATAATCTGTGGCAGGAATTGGTTCGCCTTCGTCAATTGGATTTCCAAGCGCGTCCACGGTACGGCCAATGAGCTGATCGCTCATTTTGATCATGAGCTTGGAGCCGGTGTTATGTACCGTACTCCCGTAACCGATGCCGTCAATATCCTGATAGGGCATCAGAAGCACTTTATTGCCCCGAAATCCCACAACCTCGGAAAGGATGCTTTGCTTGCCGTTTCCCAATACGATGTTGCAGACATCGCCGACGTTGCAGACGATCCCTGTCGCCTCCACCGTCATGCCTACAATCTGGTGTATTCTGCCTTCCCGCGTATAAAAATCGCCCATACGAAGGATCTGCCGATATTTCGTTGTATTGGTCGCAAGTTGCTGTTGCATCGGCTTCCTCCACTTTTAGACCTGATCGAAATATTCCTTGACGTTCCTAAGCTGTGTTGTTACGGACGCGTCAATGTTGCCATCAGAAGTTTTAACAATACAGGTGTCCTCCGGCAGATCTTTTGCCACGATCTCCGCATTTGTCCGGCTCTCCTTGAGTTCACTTTCCAGAAAAGACAACAGCCCGGGCATTCGTTCGGATAGTTCCACAGTAATCCAGTCGGCATCCTTGACCGAGTTAATGGCCGCCTTTACAAGCTCCGCCAGTTCATGCCCGTCGGGTGTAATCCTTTTGCGGAGAATCCGGGAGGCGACGTCAACCGCGAGGTTTTTCAGCTCTTCTTCGTACAAATGCATATACTGCACATTTTCCAGTTCAATTTGCTGAATTGCACGATTGGTATTTTCAATCGCTGTACGCAGTTCTTCCCGTTTTTCCTGTCGGCCCCGCTCCAGCCCCTCCCGATAAGCCTCAGCCCGAATTCTTTCCGCGTCCTCTTCCGCCTGTTTGATCAGAACATCATGTTCCGAATGAGCGAGCTTCAGGATTTCTTTTGAAACCCGCTCGGCTTCCTGTCTGGCTTCGCTGACTGTCTGCTCATAGAGCTCTTCAAACGAAATCTGCGGTTCAGACGGCTCTTCGGCCTGTTCCTGCGCCTTCGGCTTCTGAATCTGGATATCCGGTATTAAAACCACTTGGTCTGATTTGGCCACCTGGCCCTGCTTGATCACACTAGGCAATGATCTCATCCTTTCCGCCCTTCGAGATCACAATCTCTCCTTGCTCTTCCAAATGGCGGATAGCACCAACAATACGCTGCTGCGCCTCTTCCACATCACGCATACGGACATTATGCAGATACTGCATGTCGCTCTGTATGGTCTCGCGCATTCTCTGGGACATATTCTGAAAGATAACTTCGGAAACGCTTTCATTCGCCACCTTAAGCGCAACGGCAAGGTCTTTGGAATCCACCTCGCGGATAAAGCGCTGAATAGCAAGGCTGTCCAGATAAACAATATCCTCGAACACGAACATGAGCTTTCTGATTTCCTCGGACAGAGAGGGATCGCTGTTGTTGAGTTCGTCGAAGATATACTTTTCGGTCCCTCTGTCCACATGGTTCATGATATCGGCCACATAATTTACGCCGCCAAGCTCCATAAGGTCGACCGAGATAATAGACGAGAATTTTCTTTCCAGTGTTTTCTCTACAATATTGATGATTTCCGGAGAAGCCCTGTCCAAATTGGCGATGCGCTCAATGACATCGATCTGAAGATCCTTAGGCAGTTCCTCAATTACCTGTGACGCCTGATCGGAACGCGCGTAAGACAATACCAGCGCAATTGTCTGCGGATGCTCGTTTTGAAGCATCATCAGAAGGTTTTTATAATCTGCCTTGCGCATAAAGTCAAACGCCTTGGTACGCAGAGATTTGGTCACACGTTCCATAAGGGAAATTGCCTGCTGCGGCCCGAACGCTTTTTCCAGAACGTCTTTGGCATACGCGACGCCGCCTTCGGTGATAACCTTCTGCGTAACACACAGGCCATAGAAATCATCAACGATTTCCTTCATGTCTTCTGCTGAAAGGTTGTCAAGCTTGGCAACTTCCAAGGAAAGCTGCTCTACTTCTTCATCCCGCAGGTGCTTATAGACTTTCGAAGCATTCTCCGCACCCAAAGCGATGACGATCGCAGCGGCTCTCTCCGCAGCCGTCATTTTCTGCCTCACAGCCATCGTTACTCATCCTCCTTTAGCATAGACCTAATGAGCGATGCAGTAATTTCGGGATTTTCATTCGCAAATGTACGAATTTCATTTGTAATCGCATTTTCTTTAGAATTAACCTGAGCATTTTCCAATAATTGCTTTTTATGTTGCTCAATTTCTTCTTCCAGATTGCGAATCTTATTATCAGATTCCTGTTCTTCCTGTTCAAGTGCTTTCTTTGCTCTGCGGCGCATAGCCACAACAATCAGGATGATGATCAGAATCAGCAGGCTTGCCGCCGCTCCGGCAATTGCAATCAGCACAGGCGTGCTCAATTTCTCAGGCTCGGTGCTGGCTGGTTCCGCGTCGACTCCGGTGAAGTCCAGATTCTTAACAGAAATTGAGTCGGGATCAATTGCGACGCTTTTGGAAATCAGATCCACCAGATTATCATGCCGTTCCTGATCAAACTGGGAATCCTTTACCACAACAGCAACAGACGCTTCCTTGAGAATTGCCTGCCCCTTTTCGATTTGAGTTTTGATATAGCTGGTTTCCCAATCGACGCTGCGGCTGTAATCCGTTGCCTGGTTTTCCTGGTCGCCCGTCTGGTTCAGATATTCCGGCGTGTCCGTATTGTTTTCCTCACCGACAATCCCGGCGGCGGGAACATTTCCGTTCAGGGAATAATTTTCATCTAAATGCGTTTTAACCCCGTTGCCGTCATCCTGGGGAACCAGCTCTTTCTGCTCGGTCAGCATTTTATCATAATCAAGCTTCACTTTTGCCACGGCAGTCACGCCGTCCGCGCCATAAATAGGAGCAAGCAAGCGCTTAACGTTGTCCTCGATATCCTTCTGCATCTGCTTTTCAAATTCCAGACGCTCAAAGTCGACCCCATTTGTCCCGGTCTTTTCATTTTCCGGTGTCATTTCCACGCCTGTCGCAGCGTCAATTACTTTGACATTTTCCGGCTTCATTAAAGAAGATACGCTTGCAGCAACATGGTTCCGGATAGCTGACACCATTTCTGGAGAAAGCTCATATCCCGATTCCATAGTAATCATGACGCTGGCCGAGCCTTCCTCTTTCGATTTATCCCAGACAACATATTCTGTATTTTCGGGCATAGTAATCGTCACAGTGGCTGATTTGACCCCGTCAATCTGCACAAGCGTATCCTGAATTCTGTTCTGCAATTGGAACTGCAGAATCTGCCGTTTTTCAAAATCAGTCTTTGTAAATCCGGTATTGTCTAAAAAAATATCATACACAGGCGCAGATTTTGGATAACCCTTTCCGGAAAGAGCCACAATCAGCTCCCCCCACTGTTCCTTGGGCACCATAATCTGTCCCTGCGCATTGATTTGTGGATTGGCGTTCATGTCCTGCAAAGCAGCATAAACCTGAGAGGTTTCCGTTCCGGAAAGATTTTCAGGATAAAGCAGCTGATACTTATCCCCCACAGAATGTAACAAGGCGGTAACAGCAATCGCCGCAGCAAAAACCAGTCCTGCAGATATGAGTGATATTTTCTTCACTTTAGGGGTCAGCTTGTTCCAAAACGCTTTGAGGCTGCCCCACGCTTTCATCAGTTGATCTTTCATTCTATACCAGCTTTACCTTATTTTGATTGGGTCGTGCTTAGATTTGGGTCTGCATGATTTCCTTGTAAGCATTTACCACTCTCGAAGTCAGCTCTACTGTCATCTTTAAAGCCGTACTTGCCTGAGTGGAATGGATCATAACAGAATGCAAATCATCCGAACGCCCCATCGCAAGGTCATAAGCATCTTGTTTGGAGACTTCCTGCGTTTCCTGCATCGTCTTCACCGCATCTTGCAGCACATCGGAAAAGGGAATTTTGGAATCCGTGGCCTGCTGTGTTGCAAAAGACTCGTTTTGCAGCTCGGATAGAGGGCTCATCTGGCCGATTGGTACGATAAACATAGGTTCGTTTCTCCCCTCAAAAGAATGAATTCTCACTTGTTTCAGCAAAATACTCTAGAATTCGACATTTATGTTTTTAAAAAAATAAGCACTCTGACTTTCCATCCACATCAAAATGCCTTTTTATGAAAAACACATCCGAATAAAAAACCACTGATATCATATGAATCGAATACAACAAGCTTACAGAAAATATTGTGTAATAAAATTTCAACGAAAGGGACCATAATTTGCTTAAATAGTAAATGATTTACTGATTATCAACAAAAGATTACCATTTATTCCAATAACATTATAACTATAATTTTAATGGTTGTCAATCATGCTAAAGAAATATCCTGATAAATATTTGAAAATTTAAATCTCCCGCCTTGTTAAATTGGACTAAATTGATTGTCATTAACAAAACATTTTTTCATTGTTTGTATGTTTATAAAAATTATTTTCCAATTTCCAAAGCTTTCATTGCCATTGCCTTTACAACATTAAGTGCCGTCAGGTTCGCGTCATATGCTCTGCTGGCTGCCATTAAATCAACCATTTCTTCAGATGTATTCACATTGGGATACATGACATACCCGTTTTCGTCCGCATCCGGATGCGACGGGTCATAAACAGGGACAAAATCCTGCTGGCTTTCCACTACCTGTGTAGCCCGCACGCCCCCCTGCGTCAACTTGTTTTCTTCATTCTTCAACGCCTGGCCAAAATCAGCCGCACGTTCTTCAAAAACGACTTGCTTTCTCCGGTATGGTTCGCCTTCTGCCGTTCTGGTGGTTTGTGCATTCGCAATATTCTGAAGAATAATGTCTGTACGAAACCGTTCCGCCGTCAAAGCAGATCCCGCGATGTTTAATGAATTTAAAAATGACATTCTATTTACCTCCGCTTTACGATGATTTATTTTTTCACAAAATCATGAAATTAGAGGACAGACTATTTAAACGCCTGTCCGATTACATACTGCATATCTGTCAGCTGTCCGCTTATTTTCTGATAGAGGTAAACCGACTGCAGATAGGTATTGTAAAGCTCCAGCTCTTCCTTATCCGTTACGACATTGTTTCCGTCCGGTCGGGAAGAGGTTGTTTCGTCTTTGGTAACAGTCGCCTGAAAGCTGTAATCCTCGGCGCCCTTTTCCTTGCGGGCATTTTCAAGCGCATCCTCAAAAGACACCTTGCTTGCTTTGAATCCCGGTGTTTCAATGTTAGCCAAATTGTTTGAGATCACCTTTTGCTTCAGCCAAAGGGCATCAAGGCTGCTCTGCATCGCTTTAAATTCCAATCCGTCAAAAAGCATTGTGATTCCTCCCGTTTATTTTTGTATAGATAGTCTGATGCCCGGCTCATCCAAATTTTGGCTGAACCGGGTTTTGATTGACAGTCAAAGAAACTGTTTGCGGTATTTCTCCGGCCGGAAGCAGTTTTGCCATAACAACAAAACGCTGGTCTTTTTCCTGGGCGCCATATTTGATGCTGCAGGTGGAGAGGGTAAGAAATTGGTCGGATTCCCCGGCTGCAACATCGTATTGGTAGATGGAGCGGTCTTTTGCCTGCTGTGCGAGCGCCGCGCGCGAAGGTCCGTCCAAATCGGTACTGATATAATCAAGGCCTGTGTCGGTATAATAAACCGCAAAAATCTGCCAAACCATGTACTCTTCCGGTGTGGAAAAATAGATGACCGGATGCTTTTTCGCAAAGGTCTCATCCGTAAATTTAAACAACTGGGAAAAGCGCAGCCCGTCCGGGTCATCCTTTAAATCGCTGTGCCCGTAAATGACTGTATTGGCGGAAAGTTTTTCCCTTGGTCCGAAATTGCAGGTATAGTCCGCATAATAGCAGCCGTAAATATCCGGCTTTTTCCGTTCCGTCTGGCGGAGGTAAACCGTGTTGTTGTGTGACTGCACCACACTGTTATTGATCGTGGTGTCCGGGATATACAGCCATCCGACCGTATCCGGGTTTTGAGTGATCTCGTACCCGATTGCGTCCATCACATCTGCGGGGGTCTTGAGTGGCTTCATGACTCCCACAGACGGCTTCGCTTTTTCAGTCTGCCCCTGCTGGTCCTGCATCTGGCCCGAACTCGTCTGGCCGCCCGGCTGAGCGGCGTCCGACTGCGAGCTTTCCGGCTGTGCATTCACCTGGGACGCCTCCCCCGGGGTTTTCAGTAAAGCATTGTGCAGCGCATAATACAGCAGCCCGCCTGCCGCCGCGGCAAGAACCAGCACGGCCGCAATCAATTTTTTCATAAGCCATACTGCCTCCCGCCTGTGTTCGGATTGATCTTTTCCTGCTGCGACTTCGAGGAGAGGTTGACGTCGGTCTGCCCCTGCGTCCTATTTTCTGCACCGGAAAGCTTCCGGTCAGAAGCCGCGTAGGTCGACATATGGTCCAGCGTCACTGAAAACGCGCCCCGCGAATTTGTCGTAAAAGAGCCGTAGTAATCCATGCGCTGGTAGTCCTCATTGTAATAATACCAGTACATCTTCTCGTCACTGTACCGTCTGCCCAGATTCATGGTCAAAGTCGCCGGAGCAGGCAGGTCGCCGTGATATTTAAAGTAGATCAAAACAACCCGTGCCTTTTCGTTATCGCCATGGGAATCAATTTCATCCATGATTTCATCCTGAAGCGGCGAATCAAAACTCATACCAAAGTCAAAATAATCCACATGCGGAATCACTTCATCCAGATCTTTGCTGTTGAATTGCAGCGAGTAATCATTTCCCTGGAAAATAATCGTCTTTTCCGGATATTCCTTGAGCTTTTCGAATACGTCTCTGCCTACCCTGGAGTATTTGGAGATATCGACCAAAATCAAGTCGTCTTCCATTTCAAAGTCAATATCGTCCGTCGTAATCGGCGTCAGCGTACCCATCTTGTCTTCATCGCCGCGGTATACCGTGACGACATAGTCTTTCTTTTTGGTCCCGTCGGAGGAGGTCACTTCAATCGTAAATTCATTTTCCCCGTCCTGAATCGCGGAAGCGTAATTTCCGTCATAGTCACCGATCTCCTTGGTGCCGGAATAAACTTTCATCGTTGCGTATTTATCATCCGTCTTGGGGAGCAGTTCAACGGAATAGGTCTCTTCATCCACTGAGACCTCATAGTCCGTCACAGACGGCTTGAATTTTTCCGGGCGCATCTCACCATACTGCACTTCAAGACGCTTCAGATCCGCGTTGCTGTTTTTCTCTATGTAGTTCTCATTGGTAAACGTAATCGTATAGGTCATCTGCGTCTTGCCATCCTGAGCAGTTACGACGATGGATACCTTTTGTGTTTCTTCCAGGATACGGATCAGTTCGGAAGCTTTCCCGCTTTCTACCGATTTGCCGTCAATCTTAATTTTTGCGTTGGGATCGTTAGCAGTTGCCGTAATCGTTACGCCTTCCGCACCGGCTGCCACCTTTGCAGTATAGGCGGTCTTGCTGGGCATGAATACCGGTTGGAAATCTGTCGCGTTTCCGGCTTCCAGTTTAATTAACCGCGCATCCGAACTGGGCGGCAGCCGCTTAATAATCACCGTATAGACTTTCTGCGTTGCCTCAGCGTCTTCCGGAGTGACCGTAATGCTAAACTCCGTGTTCGTCGTGGTATCCGAATTCAGTGTAAACAGCGAAGAGGTTTCCCCGTTATTCACTTTGCGGTTATTGATCATGATTTTACTCACATAATCATAGGCCGCAGTCGGGGTAAACTTCACCTTTTGTACTTCATACGGAACCTCAACGGTGTATTTGGTGACTTCCGGGTCAAAATCATAAGCAATTTCTTTCCCGTCCTGATCCGCAATCACCAGAGATTTCAGGGTTGCATCCTTACTCGGCGGATCCCTGTAGACATGGATGGGATATTTCAGAACCTTATTCTGATATTCGGGGCTGTCCTCCGCCACACTGCCCACAGGCACGCTTTCCGGCCAGACCTCCAGCACCAGGTTGAAATAATCATCCGGGATGGATTCGTCATACGGCGAAACTTCGAAAGGTTTGGACGGTGTATTGGCCCCCAGCGTCTGCTCGTCTCCGCCCAGCAGGCCGCCTATCCCTTTCCCTTTCAGGATCATTGTTGCACCGCTGTCGGTCGGTTTTGCCTGTACCCTTATTTTACCAGTCGAATAAGGAATTTTCAACTCATAATAATCTTCTTCGTCCATGTTTGCATGAAACGCAGGGGTATAGGGAAGCGTTTTATTATTGCTGTCCATCACCGTCAGTTCCGAAAGCGTATTGACATCACTCGGCGGTGTCCGTGTAATGTTCAGCGTATAGATTGATTTATCGCTTTCATTCTTGTTTTCCGGCGTCATCGTAACCGTAAGTGTCATTTCCCGCCCGCTGTCGCTTTTTTTCGTTTCTGTGGCGATATCAAGCCATTCCGTTTTCGTAAAAAGCCCATTGTCAACGAGCGCAGGCAAAAACTCCGCTGTCGCCTTTTCATGATTCGGCACATAGGCTACGCGCGCTTTCTGCACCTTGAAGGGAATTTCCACATCGTACTCAAACACATTCTTTTGGATGCCGTTAAACAGCTCTTTATCGCTTTCGTCATAAAGCGTCAACGATTTCAGCGTGGAATCCGCACTTGGAGGCATCCGCATGATATTGAGCGTGTAGGTTTTGGTAATCAGGTTTTCCGCCGTTACCGTAACTTCCACCTTAACCGGTACATTTTCCGCAAGCGGTATTTCCGCACTGGTTGAACCGCTTGTAACCGATTGGTAATCGGGCGTACCGCCAGCTGTGGTCACCTTGATCTGGATATTCTTGTCAGCGTTCGGGTCGTTTCTGGTGGGGTTTAATGTAATACTTTCATAGTCATTTGTCAGGCTGATATCATAAACCGTTTTGTCGGAGGCAAATCCATAATCGATATCTTTCCACGCAAAAAACAAAGTATCCTTCAGCTTCCCTTTCAGCGTGAGCGATTTCAGCGTGGCATCATCGCTGGGGGAACTGTCGTTGATGATCAGCTGAAATGATTTGGAGGAGGCCTCGACCAGTTTGTTGTTGTTCCCTTTCACATAAAAAGTGACTTTCAGCGATAGAATCTGCCTTTCTTCGCCAGTAGGCCGAGCGGTAAAGATCAAGCCCATTGTGCCTTCATTCGAACTGTTTATGTTAGGATTTGCGATCTGCGCCCCAAAGGAATAATCATTCAGCTTATTGCCGCTGTCTATTGTCTGCATGGAAACTGCTTGTGCATTACCGCTTGCTAGCGAGACAATCGCATACTGGGATGCAGCGTTGTCTTTGCCCATATTTAATTGTATCTGATATTTATACGGATCTGTCGGCGGCTGAATCCCATTGATATGGCCATCATAAACATCCATTGCGACTTGAGAGGGCATAACAGGATCGGCAAACAGGTCGCCCACATCCTCCGGGCTTCCCTTGACCCATTGACTAACACGGGAAACCGATGCGGGTTGTCCCGTACCATGAATCTTAATAGGCAAAGCGGCCGACGGGTTTGTTACACTGCCATAAGTAACAGTAGCTTGCAGCTTTCCTTCCGCATCTTCATATTTCCGGTTCAGCCCAACCAAAAGCCAGTTTTTAGGATTCACGCTTGTGGGAATTGATATCACGCTCGCATCATCCGAAATGGTCGGCGTCCATACCCAATCTATCTTAAAGTCGGCGCCATACCGGTTAACCTGAGGCTGAAGTTCAAACGGAGTGTCAATGAAATTGAGCGAGTTATCTGCTGCTAAACGGATGTAGGACAGCTCAGAGATCGACCCTCCGCCCTCCGGTTCTCCTTTTTGCTGGGCAATTTCTGTTGCAATCTCTTGGCACGCTTTATCCGGAGTAAGTACTCTCAGCATCAATTCATTCGACTGCGGACCGGCAAGGGACAGTAAAAATTTAGTTCCCGCCTGTACATAATAATCCGTTTTAATCACATTGCCAAACTCATCTTTGATCTTATGCGGCTGTTTGGGCTTGAGGGTAATATCCAGACTTGCATTTTTCCCATTGCTGAGATGGACGATTAGGTTTTCGGAAGTGTTTTTTCTTGCAGCAACAGAAACGCTAACATTTTCCGCAAACTCCGAAAAAGCGTTTTGAGGGTCTGAATCTCCGACCAAAAACGAAAAACTCGGCGGTATTCCATCACTTTCAGAACTGGTGCATGTCAGGGTCGCTGTACTGTACTGAAATACCGACAATGGCGGATCTAAAGCAAAATCGGAATAAATCGGGGACGGTTCGCCTCCAGCCGTTTCAACACAGGTTCCACTCGACGGCTGCGAATAATAATTTCCTTTAATCGTCAATGTGACATCGCCATTAATTGTCATGCCGTCGTTAACAGTTACCCTTTGGCTGGTAGGGGTGGTTCCGGTAATAGTAACGTCTCCATCTTTTATTTCCGTACTATCACTGCGAACAATGGTCCATGCCTTCGCGCCTGACTCCTGAAGCACATTGCTGGGCTTTACTATATTGATGCCGATGGAATTTCCTCTGATAATTTCTGCTGTCGCACTTTCTCCCAAATTGCTGTTTACAAACGACAAAGTCACTCGATTATTATCCGCGGCTTTCACCACTGTATCGAAAAGGCCTGCGCCGCTGTTCAGCAGCATCAAGCAAGCAAGACAAAAGGCAGAAAAGCGTTTTTTTCTCATCCAATCACACTTCCATAATTTATCTGTAATTTTTTTTCAACGTAATAGATCATCACTATAAAACGTATCGGCTAAAAGAAAATAAACGAAAGTAAAAAAATAAAAAAGTCCCAAAATAGGACTTTTTTGTAAAAAACTATTGCTTTCTGGCGATTCGGTCAGCCTGAACAAAGGTGTCCCTCAATTCCTCAACCATTGGGATGATATCCTGAACTGGCTTGACCTCTTTTCTGATATTGGCCAGTATGATCTGCTGTATGAAAAAATCATACAAGGAATCCAGGTTCTGGGAGATACGGTACTTGTGATCCAGCGTGGCTTTTAAATGATTGAA
This sequence comes from Marasmitruncus massiliensis, assembly GCF_900186535.1. Taxonomy (GTDB): domain Bacteria; phylum Bacillota; class Clostridia; order Oscillospirales; family Ruminococcaceae; genus Anaerotruncus; species Anaerotruncus massiliensis_A. Next base: position 408,635 of record NZ_FYDE01000004.1, on the reverse strand, counting down.
TATTTTCTGAGCCTTCTGCAGCGCCTGATTCGCTTTGGAAAAATCCTTCGAATCAATGAACAGGACCGCCCCGCTCAACTGTTTAATAATTTCTTCATACAGTTTCGTCAGCATTTCGCCTTGTGTCATCGTCATAACCGACTGTTTCTGATACTGCTCATAGGGGCTATTTGCCATCAGGGTCACCTCATTTTTACATTACGAGAATTGCTGAGCCAGCCAGGAAGACTGGGAATTTAAGCTGGACAACGCTGATTCCATGCTGTCAAACATCTTCCAATACCTGTTTTTTTCAGTTTCGTATTTATCCTGCAACTCTTCAATTTTAGAATTGATCGAGCGAAGCTGTTTCGTGAGCGTATTGGTGATTTCCGTTGCTTTTCCCACAACACCGGCAAGACCGACAAGCGTTCCCGGAGTAGAAGAATTTGTATTGGCGGTTGCTTTGATAGCAGAATTGAGCTTTATGGCAAGGCCATCCGTCGCATTCGCAAACAGATCCTGAATATCCTGCGAGTTGGTCTCGATCATGCTCTTCAGTTTGGACTCGTCAATCACCAGTTTTCCTTTATCTTCCCACTCGCTGCTGGTTTCGATGCCGATCTGATAGAGCGCAAAATCACTGCCATCCGGTTTCGTGTATAGCGCTGAGCGCATGCTGCTCAGAAAAGAGCTGATATTTGTATCATTGCGCAGAAGGCCGGTTTTCGACTTTTCTTCCCACAGTTTGATCTCCGATTCGGACATATCCTTTTTCTGAGCAGAAGTAAGCGGAGCATAATCGCGGTAGGTTGCTTCCTCATCTATTCTGGAATTCAAATCTCCGATCAGCTTGTTATAGGCTTCGACAAATGATTTCAGCCCTTCATAAATCTTGTCGGTATCCTTGGTAGTGGTGGCCGTTGCTGTTTCCCCTGTAAAGATTTTATTACCATTTTCATCCAGTTCAAAGCTTCCATCGCTATTCTTTTGATAAGAACCCGTTGTTTCCAAAAGTGTGATTGACAATCCTCCGGAAGTAAAAGTGTTGGAACTGCGCTCAGTATCAACGCCGTTAATGGTTACAATCGCATTTTGACCGGCTACAGCAGCCACATTGGGAGTTTCTGGGTCATCATATCCCAACTGGAGCGTAGTTGTACCGAACAGCTTTTTCATGAGTTCAGCGTCGTCATCAATACCAGTAAAGGTTCCAGTTCCTGTAATAGAAATTTTTCCTGTATCCGCATCAAAAGACGTTGATAGACCCGCTAGATGTATTTTTGTAAGCAAATCTGATATTGCTGGGTCTTCAATGCTTTTCGCAACATTATCGGTATTCTCAAAGCCAAATGCCAGTTGTAAATTCGTCTTCGCGGCATCAGCAACTTTTGACGGATCAATGTCGTCACCCGTATAAATATCATCGGTTTTCGCGAAGGACACATTGGAGCCGTTATTCACTTCGAGTTTATAACCAGTACCGTCCGACGCCAGTGCAATATTTTGCTCGCCGCTTTGAGCATAGCCAAAACGATCAGCAAGCCCCTGATTAATCAGCGTAAATAATTCTTCACGATCATACGTGCCACTGGACTTAGCAGGTACTGAAATACTGTAAGCTGTTCCGTCCACCGTCAGCTTAAAAGTTCCACTTGTAAAAGTGGTGACGGCATCCACTTGCGCTTTTACCTCTGCCGTTAAACTGTTCGCAACCGTATTTGTGGTAAGCGCATTGCTCAAAACAGTTGTGCCGGTCTTGACGGCATCACCGTCAATAACAACATCGCCGAACATCACATTCAGCAGATTGCCCTGTTCCTGTGTCATCGTAATGTTATATCCCGAGCCCGTGGAAGCGGATTGGATGGTAAATTTATCCTCCAGCTCGCTGTAGGTAATGCGAACATTCGCCTTGCTACTGTTGATTTTATTAATGACCTGATTGACTGTCATTGTATTGTCAATCTCAAAACGCTCTCCATTGATCGTGAATGTATAAGAACTGCCCTGAAGCGCTGTTGAGAACCCTACGTTCTGGAGCTGCTGGCCCAAAGCAATTTTATTCGACTGGCCTTCCTGAATTCCGAACAACTGGTATGTAATTTTATTACCGCCAACAGTAATCTGACGGCCAGCCGTGGGAGTGCTCAATGTCATATTCTTGCCGCTTAGCCCAACTTTGATCGCATTCGCACCAAACTCAAAATCCAACTGTTTCTGCAAATATCCAGTTAAAATTTCTTCATTATTGTCAAAAGTTCTATCCGGATCGTCTTTAAGAAGATCAGCTTCCATTTTATCTATGTCGTCCAGCGTAATCACATGGGACACGCCGTCGAGTGCGACCGTGATAGTAGCGTCGGCATCCGGGTCGGCGGTCGTGGTCAGTTTGCCATCGGTTGTTTTGGAACCGGCGGAGACACCGAGCATCTGCATGCCAAGGCGCGAAGACTTGCTGGAAACGCTGACACCCTCACCGCTGATCACAAGCTTCCCGGTTTTCTCATCAACAGACGCGGAAATACCGCTGCCCATATCCTTTAATTCTTCTTTGATCTGATCCGCCAACTCCTGCGTTGTACTGCATTTGCTGAGATCAATAGAATATTCATGAGTGCCATCATCTTCTGAAGCCACTGTGAAAACAACCGTCCGGTCCAGCGCGGACAAATCGAGCGCACTGGTCAACGTACCGCTTACTGTTCCCCCGGACTGCAATTTCGTAGCCGTTGCCAGCTGGCCTACCTGAATCTCAGTTTTGCCGGCCGCCGCACTGGATGTCGCCGTTACAGAAACCGCCTCGGATTTGGTAACTGCGGACATGGCATTGAAAAAGCTTGCGGACATCAGATTGGTGCTGGATGAAGAATTAAAAAAGGTGCTTTGGAATGTATTGATATCTGTAATGATCTGCCTGTAAAACTCCTGTTTCCAGGTAGTCGTCTGTTTCAGTTGATTCTGCTTATCAATTTTAGTTTGTGTGCCGGACAGCAGGCTCTCGACCATGCTCTCTGTATCCATGTTCGATACAAGACCGGACATGCCCTTACTGGTTGCAGCACTGGTGCTGTAGCTATTGGATGAACTCACTGTATTCATAAAACAACCTCCTGCCCGGCTTCAAAAATTTGAGCCGCATCATTTACGTCTAATTATGTTATCGTCCAAAAACAGCCAAATTCAACTGCATCTTTATAAAATTTACAATTTATCTACGCTTTTTTATAGGAAAGGGGGAAAAAACTGGTCTGTGACGAGATACCCGCGGTGCCATAAAATTTGGACGCCTGTGCAGTGGTGCTGCGATTCAGTTTTTTGATCTTTTCCAACAGGATTCCCTGTTCAAATTTGATCCGTTCTTCCGCCCGTGATTCTATCTGCCGGATACGATGAACAACTGCAAAAATCTGTTGGGCAGAATCAAAAACCGGCCAAAGCTCAGCGGGAATCTGATTGCGGCCGCAATGGTTTTTCAAGGCCTGACGGATAGCCGTCTGGTTTTCTGCGTTATCTGCCGCAAGCCTGTCCAAAGCCGCATCGATATGGTCCACCTCTCCGGACAGCCTTTCCCGGCTTTTCATATACGTTTCAATGTCGTCAACTTCACAGGAAAGCAAAGCCTGCGTATCCTTCTCATATTGCAGAAAAATGTCTTTCTTTTTTGCAAGCATTTCACACAATTCAGTGATCGTGTCCATGACACATTCTCCTTAAATTTATTTGCAAATTGCCGAATATATATTATAATCATAATAATATATTGTTCTATTTTTCTAACGAATTGCTGTGACCGGAATAGTCTAAAGGGGGATATCTTCAATGAGCCGTCAAAGGCGGTATTTCAAAGCACTTTTAAAAACAGAAGACGGAGCCGTTCTGGAAGAAGGATACGCCTGTATTCTGCATCAGGACCGTGCCGTAGAGTTTCGCAGCGGATTTGTTCCTCTGATGAAATTTGGAACCACTGCTCATATTGTGCGTGTGATAGAGGACCAGGAAACGCATTGTTTTACGGGGCAGGTCTATCTGTCTTCCCCGAAGCTGCTGCGAATCGTCAATGTGAACGACAAACTTTTGGCGGAAGCGGAACTTGCCTTGTCGGTGGAGACCTCTATTCATGCAAAGCTGAGTCCGGTTCTGTCGCAGGCTGAGACATTTCATCTTCCCATCGGCAAGCTGATAAAATTTGACGCGGAGATTTACTCCATCTCGATGACCACCATTAAATTTACTTCCAATGAAAAATTTGCAGTCGGTACTCAGCTTTTCATCAGTACGGAAGATCCCGTCCATCTGAAAAAGGTACTGGTTGAAGTCTTTCAGACAATCGATTTCGGGGAGGAGAAAGCCGGATACCGATGCAAGATCTTATCCCTGTCCGAGTCGTCAAATACAAATTTGTCTGAATATTTGGAAAAGTTAAACCAAATATTTCCGATCATTGAGGTTGATGAAGAAGACGCCGAGGAAGATAGAATTTGATTCTGTCTTCCTTTATTTTAACTCTGAGATAAATTTCAGCATATCAGGGGTAACCGTTCCGCTGGCTGCCTCTTTATTGCTTTCCACGGTCTGGCAAAGTTCCTTTCTGAGTATTACAAAATCTTTCGGTGCGTCTATTCCGATTTTCACCTTATCGCCGGAAATTTCTGTGATTTTCACTTCGATCTGTCCATTTATGAGAAGGGACTCTCCGCACTTTCTGGATAATATCAGCATTTCAGCGACTCTCCCTTCTGTTTTTCAACAGCGGGCCGCGTATGGGAAGATCCTCCTCCAGAATCAGCTGCATAGCCCTTTTCGTAGCAGGGTTCACGACGATAGGGCTTTTCATGTTTACAGTGGAGTTCAGAAATTCCGCAGCGATCACTGTTACAAGCCACAGCATAAAGCCGCCTTTGCCCAGCTGATTTTCAACAGATGGAGGCAGGTCAGGTTTATATCCCGGGTCTACGATTGCAGGATCGGTTAAAATAAAACAAATATCTTTTTCCTCCGCCGATTGCAGCCAGACAATATGACTGTTATTCTGATCGTACAGAAACACATACTTTGAAAGCGTTTCAAAACCATATATCGGTTGAATAAACGTAACAATGTCTTCTTCGGCGACATCTACTTCTCCAAAATCCCTTGTGTAAATTTTCATACCAACATCCTTTCGCAGATACGACAAACAGCTATGCAAATGAGCATAATTGCATAGCTGTCTTTCTGATTTTACGCAGATTCTTCCTCATAATTCGGATTCGCGCTTGGGGGAACGTAATTTGGGTCCCCCAAGTATTCAATCTGCACTTTAGGATACTGTTTAATAAGCATTTCGAATTTTCCCGGGACATAATTCATCACATTTTGGTTGACTTCCCACTCAAATTCAAGCTTTCCGGCGTCATACTGTATGTTCATTTGGTTCGGCTCCCACGAGATGACAGGTCCGGTGGAGGGTAGAAATACAGTCACAGTGTCCGGCTGCTCAAGCATCTTTTGCTTAATTAAGCCCGCCACCGTCACGCCGTCCTGAATCTGACTGATCTCATCCCCATAGCGAGACATTTCCCCTATCGCTTCCAGCGCAACCTGCTTTCCATAAGTGGCGGCGTCAGAGATCAGCGTTTTTGCACTTTTTAAACCGATACTGCTGCGCATCTCGGTCGTGTCAAGGCGCACCTGAATATTTTGTGTACTGATTTTTAAGGAAGATGGAGTTTTTTCCATGACTCCCTGCGGATTGTCCGCCTGGCGCATTTCAAGGCGCGGCCTTTGAATCTGCAACTGATATTCAATTGGAATTGTTTCAATCCTCAGTAATGGTTCCATAAGTATAACACCTTCTTTAACACTTACAGCCTTTTGTCAGATGCTTCTTTAACTAATAAAATCCATCAGGGAAAGGGGCAGCACCTTTGAACCCATCTGCAAAGTTGCCTTATACGCATAATCATACATTTTCCATTGAATTGTCTCTGATGTGTCATCCGTGATCTCAAGTGTCTGCTGCGCCGTCGTTAAGTTGAGAATATCATTTTCAAGGCGGTTGGCACTGTTGTCCAAGAAGTTCGTTTTTGTGCCAATATCAGTAATGCTCAGCAGCACTTTCTGCGTTTTGGTTTTCAGAAAATCACTGATCTGAGAAAGTTGGTCGCTGTCCATTGGCTGTGAATTCATTGTATCCACCGCGTTTGAAAGGAGGCTGAAGACATTGTTGGGAAGTCCTGTCTCCGAATCCGTTCCGCACCCGAAGATATCAAGGCCGGAAAAAGACACCTTAAACGCAGAACGCGGATCCACCGTGCTTCCGGTCATATTCAGCCCCAGCCCAATGTCCAGATAAACATCAGAGTTTTCCGGTACAGCGGTTTTGATATCGCCGGCTTCATCAGCCGGGGTTTTATAGTAATAATAAGTACCGTCCGTGTCCTTTTTAATGTCATCGACAGGAACGCCGTTATACAGGATTTTGCCGGTAGCGGAGTCCTCCGTGAACGGGGCGCTGCCGTTGTTGCTCCCGCCAAACAGATACTTGTCGGAAAACTGGGAGTTTGCGAACTGAAGAACCTCGTCCTTCAGGCTGTCGACTTCCTGGGCAAGGATATCCCTTTCGTTGGTCGAGGTATCGGTCAGCGCTTTCTGCATTTTGTCCCAAGCCGTTACCAAAACGCTGTTAATGGAGCTTAAGTTTGTCTCCGCGGCAGAAAGGCGGCTTTGCACATTTTCAATATTGGACAGATATTTCTTGTTTGCATAGAGTTCTTCACGAACTTTCAGCGCGCGGGCGGCGTCGGACAGATTTTCTGACGACCTGCTGAATTTTTTTCCGCTTTCAATTTTCTCCTGGGATTTCGCGCGGTTTGATAAATTTGTATTGATATTTTTCAGAAAGCTTCTGGTCAACATGCCTTGAGTGACTCTCATTCTAACTCATCTCCCAATTCTAATCACGCTGCCGTTAACGGCCGACAATTCCCATTTTATTAATGATGGTATCCAGCGCTTCATCCATAGCGGTCATCAGCCTGGAAATCGCCTGAAAAGAGCGCTGATACATGAGCATATTGGTTGTCTCTTCCGTTTCGGATACGCCCATGACATTATCCCTGCGGTCGAGCAGCTCATCCGATATTGCGGCAGACGCGTCCAGCCTGCCTGATGCAAAGCTGGTATCTGCCGCGCAGGTGTTGCTGATATCCTGAATATAATCGGAAAAGGTCCCGGTAAAATAGGAACCATTGGTATTGAACTGATTTTGATCGCTTACCTTCAGCGCGCTGGTCATCTGATTGATGTAATCGCTTCCCGCAAAGCTGCCATTGCGGAAAACAGCGTAACTGGAATCTTTGCTCCACGCATCCGTAATGGAAATGTTTTCCGCCGTAATCATAACATCCTGCGAAGTTGAGAAAGTACCGTCGCTGTTTTGCACCAAAGCGCCAAGCAACTGTTTATAGACAACATTTCCCAAGCTGTCTTTCTGGATATTGCCGTCGGCGTCCAATTCGGGTATAATATGGTTCACTGTATCTGCCAAAGTTCTCGCAAACGTATTCAGCCTGTCTTTATAGTAAAGCACGCCTTTTTCAGTCGTTTCATTTGCAGACTGGATATTGGGACCTCTGCCGTTAATCAGTTCTACCGACGCTTTCAGAGAACCGGAGGCGAGTTTCACTTCTTTGCCGTCGCTCTGCCAGCTAAGCTTTACTGTACCATCCGAACGCTGCGTGTAGTTAATGGTTTCAAATTGATTCCCGCTTACCACCGTGTGCCCGTTCATGGTGACCGTGACGCTGCCGTTTGCCTGCTCAGCGACATCAATATTCCCGTATCGTGACAGTTCGTCCAAAATCAGATTTCGTTCATCCAGCAACTCATTCGGAGCACTGTATTCGGAATTATTGATATTAATGGCCATGTCCGTGGAAATTTGCTTATTAAGCCCTGCCAGTTGGCTCAACGCGTCATTTACATAGTCCACAGAAACGCCGAGATCAAATTTCTGCTGCTCCGAAACCTTGTCCAGCTTGGAGATAGACTCCTGCAGCACCTGCGTCATACCCTTAAATGTCGTGCAAAGAATATTTGCGCAGGAAGCCTCATCCGCATTCTCCGCGCTGAAATCCTGAAGTGCGGAGAATATTTCGTTCAGTGCATCCGAAATGCCGCTGCTCGATGCATATTCATCCACTACACTCTCAATATCGCTGAGAATCGTATATTTCTGATTGTAATAATAGGTATCGCTGAACTCCTCGCGGAAACGTTTGTCTAAAAATGAATCTCTGGTCTGACTGATCCCGCTGATCGAAACGCCCTGCCCCGCGAGGTACGTCGTATTTACGGCATATCTCGAACGGAAACTGGAAACGCCGACTGAAACCTGATCGACCCTTTGGCGGGTGTACCCAGGGGTGCTGATATTGGATAGATTCTGCCCGGTGATGTCCAAACCTTTTTGAACCACCGACAGCCCCTTTCTGCCTGTCTCAAATCCTAAAAATGTCGGTCGCAAGACTGTTCCCCCCGTCTGTCAGATTTTTGTCTCAAATAACGTTTTGCTGCTTTGGTTCCATTCCGGCTGCATACCATCCTGCGTGTAGCCCGGGCCATTCGCCTGTAAATCAGAAGGCACTGAACTGTTCAGCACCTGCATATTGGCTTTTACAAGTTTCATCGATTTTTCATTCAGAAACTTAACTTCCTCCGCTGCTTTCCGCATACGGCCGAAAATTTCTTTCAGTTTTTCCTGCTCTTCAGGGTCTACCCGCTCAATCATTTCATGGAATGTGATGTCGCCAAACCCGGCCTGCTTTTGAAGCTGGAGCCGTCTTTTTTCATAATTCTCGATCTGCATGGAAACGGCCTGCTGGCAGGAAACGGAGTGCTCAATCCGCTTGAGCTGATTGGAGAGCAGCGCGTCCAGCTTTTCTTTTTCAGTATCCACCATTGCTTCCAGAAAGCCGGCATATTCGCTCATGAAACTGAAATATTGCTGATAGGTCGTTAGATTTTCCACGGCTTCATCCTCATTCTATAAAAATGCGCTGCAGGATAGAATCGGCCACAGCACTTGCGGATATCTGGTAAGTGCCTTCCTCGACAGCCTTACTGATCGCTTCGATTCTGCCCGGATTGTCCATCTGCGCAATTTCGTTCATGACACTTTTCGAAAGTTTCCCTATTTCGCGCTGGCTGCTGCCGGCGCTGCTGATGGAAATCGTATCAACTTTGGCTGCGCCGCGGGCCTCGCTTACGCTTAAAGACGAAGTAGAATCCATCGAGGCGTTCGAAGAACCCGCTTTATAAATACGGTTCAATGCCATTGGGTTAATCTTCATTGTATTTCACACTCCAATTCCTGAAATACCGGACGTTACCGCGTCCAATTCTCTTGATTCATCACTCTTCTACTATATTTATTCGTAACGAACAAATGGAACTTAATAGCTTTGTAAAAAAATTATAGAATGATCCTGTCATACAATCGTGTCGAATGTTGTAAAAAGCGTATTCCGTATGTATAATAGAGTTAACTGCATAAGAGGGAATGAAACAAAGGAGTATAAAGTCTTATGAGTAAGATAATTGCCATTGCAACCCAGAAAGGCGGAGTTGGCAAAACGACTACCGCCGGTGCCCTTGCGGCCGGGTTCAAAAAGAGAGGGTTTCGGGTGCTGGCGGTAGACATGGATCCTCAAAGCAATCTCTCGTTCAGCATGAAGGCAGACAGTGAAACCTGCGCAACGATTTATCATGTGCTGAAGGGGGAAGCCCGGACACAGTTTGCGATTCAGCACACCCCGGTGACCGATATCATCGCTTCCAATATGCTGCTCAGCGGAATCGAGCTGGAATTCACCGATAAAGGCCGTGAATTTCTGCTCCGTGACGCGCTTGCGCCTGTCCGCGAGCTATATGACTATATTTTAATAGATTCCCCGCCCGGAATCGGTGTCCTGACGGTAAACGCCCTGACTGCGGCTGATTCCGTAATCGTTCCCATGCTGCCCGATATTTTCAGCCTGCAGGGGATCGCGCAGCTCTATGAAACAGTCGAAAATGTCCGCCGGAGAAGCAATCCCCGGCTGTCCATTGCGGGCATCCTGCTCGTCAAATACAACCCGCGCACCCGTATTGCCAGGGAAGTGCACGGAACTGTTGAGATGATTTCCAAAAATTTAGGAATCCCGCTGTTCCGTTCCTGTATCCGTACCTGCATCGCTATGACTGAAGCGCAGTCTCTTCAGCACGACATGATTGAATACGCGCCGAACAGTACCGGTGTGCAGGATTATTTGGCTCTGCTGGATGAAATGATGGAGGGAGGCATCACGGTTGGCGAGAAATAAGCGCGAAATTGACAAGGAAATCATGTTCAACAAAATTATGCCGTCCAGCCTGCTTGCGGCATCAGATCCCTCTGAAAAGTCGGTTTCTCCTGCGGACGGTTCCGAGCCGGCTCCTGCCGTACAGAATCCTCAGTTTATTGGGGACAGCGGGGTCAAGCTTCAAAAAAAGGAAACTACGATACTGGTCAATATTGTAGAATACCTGGTAACTGAAAAACTGGACTCGGCATTTGCAAAATTCAATTGCTGCAAATGTGATAAGTGCAAAAAAGACGTCGCGGCTATCGCGCTCAACAAATTGAAACCTAAATACATGGTCATCCAGCCTGACAGAATCCCTGAAGTGGTTGCTCAGCAAAACAGCGCTGAGGTTGCCACAGCCCTGGTACAGGGAATTTTACAAGTCCGTTCTCATCCGCGCCATTAAAAAAGGAACGCATCTTTGGATGCGTTCCTTTTTTATTCAGCGACGATGGTGCACATGGCTGTCTACACGTTGAATGATCATATCCAGCGCCACAAGATTATGTCCGCCGTCCAGCACAATGATATCCGCGCTTCGCTTGCTTGGCTCAACAAACTGTTCATGCATCGGCTTTACGGTGGTAAGGTACTGTGTCACGACTGATTCCAGGCTGCGGCCCCGTTCCTGCACATCCCGCATGATGCGCCGCAAAATCCGCACGTCCGCGTCGGTGTCCACAAAAATTTTGATATCCATCAGATCCCGGAGGACGGGGTCCGCAAAAATCAGGATCCCTTCCACAATGATCACCTTTGTGGGATACACGCGAACCACTTTATCCGAGCGATTATGAACCGTGTAATCATAAACCGGACAATCCACCGATTCCCCGCGTTTGAGCGCGGACAAATGCCCGATCAGCAGCGGCGTGTCAAAAGCATCGGGATGATCGTAATTCAGCTTGGCCCGCTCTTCGTAGGTCATCTCGTTATGCGCTTTATAATAGTTGTCGTGATAAAGGACACTGACGTCTTTGCCAAACTGCTGCTGCAAGCGTCTTGTCAGGGTGGTTTTACCGCTGCCGGTTCCCCCCGCTATCCCAATCGTCATAATCTCCACAGCAATCCCTCCCCTCTTCACAGACTCTTATAGAAGATCAATCACTTCCAGATCATACGGCACATGCAGGTCTCCCGCATAATATTGCGCCCCTTCCGCCGTATAGAGCTCCTTCCGGCGATCATAGTTTTTATCTTCAGTATGCCACAGCACAAGATGCGGAACATCCATCTCCTGCGCAAGCTGGCAGGCATCCTTCACCGTGCTGTGATGCTTTTCATAGGGCTTGAACTTTTCCCGCTGGGAAAAAAGGCAGAACGCTTCGGAAAGCAGCCACCGGCAGCCTTTCACATAGCTCGCGCAAACAGGATTATAAGGCTCGTCCCCTAAACAGACAAGCTTTTTCCCGCCGTTCAGCTCGATGACAAACCCATATTGCTCCGCTTTTGTGGAATGAATGTCAAAAAAAGTGACTTCTCTGGACAGCAGGCTGTTCCGGTCTCCGTCTGCAACCGGGCACAGCAAAATCCGGTCTCCAATGAGACTGGTAAACTTTTTTTGCAGGGTGAGCCCAGCAATTGTCATAATGGACGGAATCAAATTCCGGTGGCAGTAGATCCGCAGGCAGCCCTCATAGTTTCCGGCCTGTATCATTGCCCCCACCTTACGCAGAATCCAGACCACACCAAGCAGATGGTCGCAGTGTTCATGTGTAACAATCATATCGTGAATATGTGCGGGGTCCACCCCCGCTTTTTCCAGCTGCGTCAGAATACCGTTTCCCCCGCCGGCGTCAACCAGCAGGTACTCCCCCGCTCCGTCGGAGATGGCAAAACAGGTATTATAGCACCTGGTCACCATCGCGTTTCCCGTCCCTAAAACAATCAACTGTTCCATTCTAACTGCTCCTATTCATTTAAATCAACTGGCGGTTCTGCCATTTCCCGCTGAAGAACCGCGCACCAAATACCACCATGCGGAACATCCAATCAGTGCCCATACCGAGCCATATGCCCAAAGCCCCGAAGCCCGCTGCACTGCCGAGCAAACATCCGAGGCCCACACGCCACAGCCACATGGACAGCACAGAAACCACCATTGTAAATTTTACGTCATTTGCCGCCTTGAGACCGTTCGGCAAAGTAAACGATGCCGGCCAGAACAAAATTCCAAACAAGCTGCAGAGCATGCTGAGCTGCCATGCCAAAGCAGCTGTCGGCGCTGAAAGCGCAAACAGCGCAATGATCCATTTCATCGACAGCATCATCATGGAATTTAATAGCAGCATTAACAGATAGGACAGGCCGGTCAGCCGGAAGATATAGGATTTTGCCTGTTCGTAGTCTCCGCCTCCGACGCACTGCCCCACCACCGTAATCATGGAAAGGCTGATCGCCGAACCGGTAATCTGGGAAAAGGTCATCATATTATTGGCCACAGCGTTCGCGGCGATTGCCACCGTACCAAAAGTGGTTACAAAACTCGCGACCATCAGTTTGCCGATCTGGAAGATCAGCGCTTCCGTTCCCGTCGGGATTCCAATCTGCAGGATATTCTTCACCATTTTAGGCCGGAGCCCGAAATTGGATAAACTGTCGACGCAAATACGGTTGTGATGACTGCGCAGCAGAAAAAACAGCATCGCCGCCCCGACAATCCGTGAAAACAGGGACGCGATTGCCGCTCCCGCAACTCCCATGCCGAACCCGAAAATCAGCAGCGCGTTGCCGCAGATATTCAGGACATTCATGACCAGCGCCGCCATCATCGAAACCCGTGAATTGCCCATCGACCGAAACAGGGCGGCTCCCGCATTATAGATGGAGATAAACGGGTAGGAGAGCGCCGAATAAAGAAAATAGATCTTTGCGTTTTCCATTACAGCCCGCTCCGCAGTTCCGAACAGGCCGCTCAAAATCTCGGAACGCCCTGCCAGGCAGCCCGCCATGATTACGAGCGAAAGAATTCCGGTAACCAGCAGAAGTTGTTTTGCTGCCAGATTGGCATTGTCATCATCCTCGCGCCCCAGATATTGGGCAGCCACAATCGCGCCTCCGGTCGCCAGCGCCGCGAACACCTGAATCATGAGAATATTGATGGAATCCACCAAAGAAACGCCCGAAACCGCCGCTTCTCCGCATCTTGCGACCATCAGAGTATCAGCTACGCCGATCGTGGCTCCAAGCACCTGCTCAACGATCAGCGGAAGAATCAGACGCTTTAAATCACCTTTTGAAAAGTATATTTTTGTAGCCACAAATTATCCTCCAGACGCTTCGGGGATTCACCCGTTCTGCGCTTCAATTTTCGCCGCCAGTTCGCTAAGATAAACCCACCGCTCCATTTTTTCGTCCAAAGCGGCCTGTGTTTCCGATTTTTTTTGCAGCAACTCCTGAAGACGCACAAAGTCGCTGCCCGCAGATTCTATCTCACGGCCCAGTTCCTCCAGCGTTTTTTCCAGCCCCGCGATATCCTGATCGATTGTCTCGTATTCCCGTTCTTCCTTATAGGTAAACTTCAGCTTGCGTTCCCGCACACGTCCGTCCTGTGGTGACGATTTTGAGGGCTTTTGCGCAACAGGTACCTGTTCCCCGCGCGACTGTTCGATATAATCCGTGTAGCCGCCGAGGTACTGCCTGAGCGTTCCGTCCGGCTGGAATGCAAATACCCTCTCCACAACCCTGTCCAGAAAATAGCGGTCATGCGAAACTGTAATCACCGCGCCGGGAAAGTTGTCCAGATAATCCTCCAGGATAGCGAGTGTCTCAATATCCAAGTCATTTGTAGGCTCATCCAGCAGCAGGATGTTCGGCGCATCCATCAGTACACGCAGCAGATAAAGCCGCCGGCGCTCACCGCCCGACAGCCGTCCGATCGTATTCCACTGCAAATCACCCGGGAACAGGAATTTTTCCAGCATCTGCGCCGCGGTAAGAGTTTCTTCGGGCGTTTCAATGTTTTCCGCCGTATCCCTGATATAATCAATTACCCGCTGGTTTAAATCCATTTCATCGCATTCCTGAGAAAAATATCCGAGCCGAACCGTTTCACCGATGGTAATCGTTCCGCTGTCCGGCTGAACCTCTCCGCGTATGAGCTTTAACAAAGTCGACTTTCCCGCACCATTGTCCCCGATGATCCCAATCCGGTCGTCCCTCAGTACGATCAAAGAAAAATCCCGGATAATCGCTTTTTCGCCGTAGGACTTTTCGATCTGTTCCAGTTCCACTGTCTTTTTTCCAAGCCGGCTTGCCATGGAAGAAAGCTCCAGCTTTGTCTTTGCCGGAGGGACGCTGCCTTCCTTCAGCTCATCGATGCGTTCCAGGCGAAAACGGCTCTTGGTCCCGCGGGCGCGGGCACCCCGCTGCGCCCACTCGAGTTCCTTTTTTAAGAGGCTTCTGCGTTTTCGTGCGGTCCCCTCGTCCATTTCCTCCCGCTCTGCTTTTAAAGCAAGATATTGGGTAAAATTGGCGGGATAGCTGTAAAGGGAGGCCCTGTCAATCTCCACAATCCGGTTGGTCACACGGTCGAGAAAATACCGGTCATGCGTAATCATGACAATGGCCCCGGAATACCGCATCAGGTACTTTTCCAGCCATGCAATCATTTCATTATCCAGATGGTTGGTCGGTTCATCCAGAATCAGCACTTCGCAAGGCGTCATTAACGCAGACGCAATCGCCACCCGTTTTTTCTGCCCGCCGGACAGGGTTCCCACATCCTGATCAAAATCCGTGATTCCAAGCTTTGTGAGAATGGATTTTGCCTCATGCCCGAGCAGATCGTCCGTCTGTGGGGCCGCCCCCCGCAGTGTCTGCACGAGAACCGATGCGCCGTCCTGGAAATCCGGGTTCTGGGGCAGATACCCCACACGGACCCCGCCGCCGCGGGTTACCGTCCCGGCATCCGGCAGCAGCAGACCGGCCACAATTTTGAGAAACGTTGATTTGCCGGTGCCGTTGACACCGATTACACCGACCTTTTCCCCTTCGTTTAAAAAAAGCGAAACATCGTTCAGCAGCGGCTTTTCTCCAAAACTTTTGCTGATGTGTTCTGCTGATAACAATAACAAATCGGATTCTCTCCTGTCTCATCCCAATATACTGAATTCCTTATGCGATCAGCCCTCAAATTGAATGGATACTATTATATCAGATTTGTAAATAAAAAAACACCCATATGACGACATCTGTCGCCATATGGGTGTTTTTTTATTTACAAATGTTCTGATTCCTTGTCGAGCGCGGCTACTACTCCTGAAAGCGCCAGCAGTCCCAAAAGGTTCGGAATGACCATCAGCCCGTTAAACATATCCGACATGTCCCAGACAAGGCCCACTTTCATGACCGAACCGACAATCACAAACACAACAACCAGAGCCGCATAAAATTTTACCGCTTTGCTTCCAAACAGATATTTCACATTCTGCTCCCCAAAGAAGTACCAGCCAATAATAGTGGAAAATGCAAAGAAGAGCAGGCTGACAGCGATAAATATATTTCCGAATTTTCCATAGAAGGAAACGAACGCCGACTGCGCAAGCTCCACACCGGTCAGCCCGGATTGGAAGGAACCTGTGATGACAACAACCAGAGCGGTCATCGTGAGCACGATAAAGGTATCGATAAAGACACCCACGATTGCCACCAGCCCCTGATCACAGGGATGGTCTACTTTTGCCATGGCATGTGCGTGAGGAGTCGACCCCATTCCGGCCTCATTGGAAAACAACCCGCGTGCGACGCCATAGCGCACAGCAGTCTTTACAGTGATACCGACCGCTCCTCCCATGACGGCAGCCGGATCAAAAGCGCCGACAAAAATCAGCCGGAATGCTTCGCCGATCCGGCTGAAATTTCCAATGATAATGATCAGCGAACCCAAAACATAGCAAAGCGCCATAATCGGCACAATTTTTTCCGTGACAGAGGCGATCCGCTTCACGCCGCCCAGAAAAATAAAGCCCGCAGTTACAGCTACGATGATTCCGACATAAAGCTTATTTACGCCAAACGCTGATTCAAACGCCACACTGATGGAATTCGACTGCACCATATTGCCCATAAATCCAAGCGCAATAATAATGAACACGGAAAAAACAGCCGCCAGCACCTTGCCGAACGTTCCCCGAAAGGCCGCCTTAATATAGTAAACCGGGCCGCCTGTTACATGTCCGTCAATGCGGGTCTTATACTTCTGTGCCAGGGTTGCTTCCCCGTAAATGGTTGCCATACCGAAAAATGCGGACAGCCACATCCAAAAGATGGCGCCCGGCCCGCCCGAAGCAATCGCGGTCGCGGCGCCCGCAATATTCCCTGTCCCCACCTGCGCCGCTATGGCGGTTGCAAGCGACTGGAAAGAACTCATTCCCTCATGGTCGGCTTTTGCGCCTCTCAACCGAATGTTTCCGAACACCGCTTTCAATGCGGCCGGGAACTTCCTGATCTGAACAAACTTTAAACGCACCGTAAAATAGACACCGGTTCCGCAAAGTAAAAACAGCAGCGCAAAGTCCCACAAAAACGAATTTACAGATTTTATTATTTCGCCCAGAAAATCCACCCAAAAAACACTCCTCATCCTATATTGACAAACACAATCGTACAGCTGTATCCAATACAAATACAAATGTACGCGCAACAGATCTATTTTAACATAAAACAGGCCGGCACGCAAGTGCGCCGGCCTGTTCAGCAACTATATGGGCATCAGCCTTTACGGGAATACTTCGGTTTTGACCTGTTCCCGCCTGGTTTGGTGGGAACGCCGTCAGCCGTTTTGCGCGCGGACAGCTGTTTTCCTCGTTCCGAAGCAATCCTTTGACGGGGTTGGCGGGGCTGTTTCGGAGTCTGTACAAAAATTTCCATCGGGAACGGGTGATCTTCCACAACGGGAATCTTTTTGCCGATCAGCTTTTCAATCTCTGCCAGGCTCTCCTTTTCATCGAAACAGCAAAAGGAGATCGCCGTCCCGCCAAGACCGGCGCGCCCGGTGCGCCCGATACGATGGACATAGGTTTCCGGTATATTGGGCAGGTCGTAATTGATCACATGGGAAAGCTCATCGATATCAATGCCCCGCGCCGCGATATCAGTCGCAACCAGCACGCGGATATCCCCGTTTTTAAATGCGTTCAACGCATTCTGCCGCGCGTTCTGGCTTTTGTTACCGTGAATCGCCTGCGCGTGGACGCCGCCTTTTTCCAGTTCCCGCACCACGCGGTCGGCCCCGTGTTTGGTAAACGTGAACACCAGAACAGAAACCAGCGCGGGATTTTTCAACAGATAAAGCAGCAGCTTGCGCTTGTTTGTTTTGTCCACATAATAAAGAGCCTGTTCAATGAGGTCAACTGTTGAAGATACCGGCGTGACAGCAACTTTAACCGGATCGGTCAGAATTCTGTTGCACAGCCGCATAATGCTGTCCGGCATTGTGGCCGAAAAGAAGAGGGTCTGCCGCTCGGACGGAACACGGGTAATCACTTTTTCCACATCATGGATAAAACCCATATCCAGCATCCGGTCGGCTTCATCAAGCACCAGCGTCTCAACATTTTGCAAATCGATATATCCCTGGCCGATTAAATCGTTCAGCCTTCCCGGTGTGGCAACCAAAATATCAATCCCGCGTTTGAGCTCGTCTACCTGCGGATTTTGTGAAACTCCTCCAAAAATGACCGCTGTACGCAGGCGCAGATAATGCCCGTATGCTTTAAAGCTGTCGCAAATTTGCAGGGCAAGCTCGCGTGTCGGGGTCAAAATCAGTGCCCGGATCACCCGCTGCCGCCCGCTTTCGAGTTTCTGGGCGGTGAGGTGCTGTAAAATCGGGATTGCAAAGGCGGCGGTTTTTCCCGTCCCCGTCTGGGCACAGCCGAGAACGTCACGGCCGGCAAGTGCCGGCGGGATTGCCTGTTCCTGAATGGGGGAGGGATTTGTATAACCTTCATCCTGCACGGCGCGCAGAATCGGTTCAATTAACTGTAGTTCCTCAAATTTCATATACAACCTGTTTCTTTCGTTATTTTGACTATTTATTTTTAATAAGTATTATAGCATATTCTTATGCAGGATGCCAAGCTATTTCAAATTTATCTTGTCTTATATGAGAAGGGTCAGTCTGGGGCTCGTATTGTTTGTCCGGCAGGCTTATGGTATAGTATTACCATTCGATCAAAACCTATCGGGAAAAAATCCGGAAAGGGGCGGCACGTTATGATCAAGCCGGACGGGCACGACGAACTGCGTAATCCCAACATGCGGCGTATATTCGAATGTATCCGCCTCAACGGGCCTATGACAAAAAAGCAAATTCAGTCCGCTGCCGGGCTCAGCTGGGGCTGCGTTTCCATGCTTTGCGCCGACCTGCTGAAACGAGAGATTCTATGCGAAGAAAAGACGCCGCAGGCAACTGCGGGGCGCACCCCTGCATGCCTGGAAATCAACAGCAGCAAGCATCTGATCGTCGGTCTGGATGCTGGTTTTGATCACATGACAGCAGTGGTTACCGACTTGGCCGGTCATATACTTCTCTGTGAGAACCGTTTCGTTCCCGACAGGAGCGGGAAACAGATTCTGCCGGATATCAGGGCAGTCATCCAGTCCGTCCTGAAGCAGGCTCTGCAAGGTTCCATTGTAGGAATTGCCGTTTCTCTGCCGGGGCACATGGACGCCTTCCGTGGAGGGTCCGTATGGGCGCATCTGTTCGGAAATTTCGAGCCCGAGCGCTTAAGCCTCATTTTGGAAGAGGAATTCGGGGTGCCGGTGCTTTTATGTCATGCGCCGGACTCCATGGCCTCGGCGGAACACTTTTTTGGAGCCGCGCGTGATGTGAACAATTTTCTGTTTATTCAACTGTCTCTCGGAATCGGCATGGGCATTATGGCAGACGGACAGATTTACCGCGGGAAAAACGGGTCTGCCGGCGAACTGGGGCATATGACCATGAATCCGCGCGGGGAACGGTGCCACTGCGGCAATTATGGATGCCTGGAAACCTTCTCCTCCGTGGAATCCATTCTGCGCCGCTGTACGGAAGCAGTTTACGCAGGCAAGGCTCCCCTGCTGCGCCGCCATCTGGATTCGGGCGGACAGCTTACCCTGGCGACGGCGGCGGAAGCGGCGCGTTCGGGAGATTCTTACATTAAAAATATTTTTCTGAAAGCGGCACATTATGCAGGAATTGCCGTCGCAAACGCCATTAACCTGATAGATCCCGACGCAGTAGTGCTCGGCGGGGAGCTGTCCGGTTACCGCGACATCTTCCTTGGCCGGCTGACGGACACGGTAAAAAGCCACGTTTGGAGCGGCAAAACCGATCTTCGGGCCGCGCAGCTTGGAAGCAACGCGGCGGCAGTCGGCGCGGCTTCCCTGCTGGTTCCCTCTGTTTTTTCAAAGCTTTGCGAATCAGGTGCCGCGGGTATATCCTCAAAAGATGTCACATAAACTGAATTATCCTGAATTTAGGTGTGATATAATTGAAACGGATCAATCAGGCCATATTCACGTTGTCCCTGGCACTTATGATTTCTTTAAGCGGCTTAATCACGCATATCGCCGTTCCGGCGGAAGCACCGGCTGGTTCACAGGCCCTGGCCTTACCGATCGTGATGTACCATCACATTTTAAAAGAGCCGACCCGGCTGAATTCTTACACCATATCCCCGGATGAGTTCCGGCAGGACCTGCAGTACCTCAAGAAGAATGGGTATCAGTCCATTCTGATTCAGGATCTGATTGATTATGTAAACGGCGAAGCGGAGCTGCCGGAAAAGCCGGTCATGATTACGTTTGACGATGGGTATGAAAGCTTTTATGAATATGCCTTCCCAATCCTGAAGGAAATGAAGTTCCGGGCGGTCTTCTCCGTGGTGGGAACCTATGTCGACCAGTATTCCTGCATGGATGATCACCATATTTGCTATTCCCACTGTACATGGAATGAACTTGCCTTATTGCAGAAAAGCGGGATTGTGGAAATACAGAACCATTCCTATAACCTGCATCTGCTGGCAAACGGCCGGAGAGGCGCAAAAAAGGCCTGGAACGAAAACAATTCGGATTACCGCCAGGTGCTGATCTCCGATATCGGAAAAATGCAGGATGAATGCCGGGAAAATTTAGGCGGATGGCTGCCGACCGCATTCACCTATCCGTATGGACAGATCAGTGACGAAGCGCTCCCGATCCTGAAAGAACTGGGATTCAAAGCCGCGCTTACCTGCACGGAAAAAGTTAATTATCTGACAGGCGATCCCGATGAACTTTATCACCTAAACCGCTTTAACAGACCGCATGGAACAAGTCTTCAGAGTATTTTAGAAAAAGCATCCAGAAAGAACCGATAAAAAAGGCCTGCCGCCAACGATTTTTCAATCGTTTCGCGGCAGGCTTTCCGTTATTGAACGCTCAGGCTTTTCCGGCGCAGCCGAGCACTTCATTGATCTTGTGTGCCACCATTGCCTTAACAGCCGCACGGGCGGGTGTCAGGTATTGGCGCGGGTCGAAGTGGCTGGGATTTTCCGCCATATATTTACGGATCGCAGCGGTCATTGCAACACGCACATCAGAGTCAATGTTGATTTTGCATACCGCGGAGCGGGCAGCCTGGCGCAGCATTTCTTCCGGAATGCCGATTGCATCGGGCATTTCCCCGCCGTACTGGTTGATCACCTTCACCAGATCCTGCGGAACAGAGGATGCTCCGTGCAGAACGATGGGGAAACCGGGAAGCCTTCTGCTGACCTCCTCAAGAATATCAAAGCGGAGCTGCGGTTTCTGGCCGGGTTTAAATTTATAAGCGCCGTGGCTTGTACCGATTGCAATCGCCAGAGAGTCCACTCCGGTCTTGGTGACAAACTCCTCAACCTCGGCAGGATTGGTATAGGAAGCGTCTTCCGCTTTCACATGCACAGCGTCTTCAATGCCGGCGAGCTTTCCGAGCTCCGCCTCAACCACAACGCCATGGTCATGGGCATATTCAACAACTTTTTTGGTCTCCGCAATATTCTCGGCAAAGCTGCGGGCACTGCCGTCGATCATGACGGAGGTAAATCCGCCGTCGATGCAGGATTTGCAGATTTCAAAATCGGCGCCGTGGTCCAGATGCAGCGCGATGGGAAGATCGTTTTCCGCAAGCGCAGCCTCAACCAGTTTCACAAGATAAGTATGTTTGGCATACTTGCGCGCTCCGGCAGACACCTGCAGAATCACAGGCGCTTTCAGTTCCGACGCAGCTTCGGTGATGCCCTGCACAATCTCCATATTGTTCACATTGAACGCACCGATTGCATAGCCGCCCTCGTATGCTTTTTTGAACATTTCGGTCGTAGTAACCAACGGCATGATTAACAGCTCCTTCAGTTTGTCTATTTAGTTGTTTGTGTTATTATTATATCATACATTGCCCGGAATTCAATGTATATTGCAAGCCCCCCGGATGAATTTCATAAAATGACTGCAAATCCATGATGTCTAGCCCCGGTTTCGTCTAAAATACAACAAAATTTTACCTTTCCTCTACAAAAGCAACAGGCCGTGCATCAAAGATGCACGGCCTGTTTTTGGGGTGCTGCCTAAAGTTATTCATAACGCAATGCTTCAATCGGATCCAGCTTAGAAGCTTTATTCGCAGGATAATAGCCAAAGAATATGCCGATCGCCATGGAAAACCCGACCGCGACGGTCACAACCAGCGGCGACGGCCAGCCCGGGGCTCCAAGCAGAACGGACCCAAGCCTTCCGAGCGTTGTGCCAAGAAGCACACCGATAACGCCGCCGATCAGACAGATAATCATTGATTCAACGATAAATTGGATGCGGATGGCGCTGTTCTTTGCACCGAGCGCTTTACGGGTCCCGATTTCACGGGTTCGCTCGGTCACCGATACCAGCATAATGTTCATGACCCCAATACCGCCCACCAGAAGGGAAATGGCGGCAATCACGGAGATGGCCAGTTTCATGGTATCCATCATGCCGGTCATCTGGCCGATCATGCTGTCCATACTTTCCGCCTGAATTGCAACGTATTTGTTGCTGCGGTAAAACCTGCGGTTGAAATACTGCGCGGTCTGCTCGGCAAACAGCTTGGTGTCCGTTACTTCTTCCGATGCTTTTACCTGCATACTGTAGTATCCTTCATCCCCGTCGGTAATCTGCTGGGCGACCGGCTGAGGGATAAAGATGTTTGTTGTGGTATCGCCGGTCATACTGGACATGATACCCGACACTTCATAACGGTAAACACCGACGACTGTAAATGTATAGGTTCCCTGGGCCAGCCGGAGTTTTACCTCACGCCCCAGCGCTTTCTGATACGAAACATTCGGGAACAGCTTCTCCACGAACCGGTCTGACAATACCGCCACATATTTCGCACCGGAAACTTCCCGATCGTTCAGAAAATGCCCCGCAACCAGCGGCACATTCTGAATTTTAATCGCGCCGGCGTTGGTGCCTATGACATCCCCCTGCGCACGGTTGTGCCCGTTCATCGCCTGTCCGGAACCCACATAGGTGGAGATGGCCCAAGCCTCGATTTCGCTGTCGAAAGATTCCTGATACTGCATGATCATATCATCTGTAATATAGTCGCTTTCCTCCCACTCACGGCTGGAATTGATATTGCCGTATTCATCCGCCTTATCGGCAAGGCGTATCTGAATACTGTTCGCTCCCATATCGTTGAACAGCTGTGTAACTGAATTCGTCATCGAGTCTCCTACGGTGACGATCGTAATAACAGAACTGATACCGATGATAATCCCAAGCATCGTCAGAAGCGCGCGCATTTTGTTGGCGCGAAGTCCGTTGATAGCCAGAAAAATATTCTCAAACACCTGCATGGAAGGCTTCCCTCCTCTCGCAGCCGATCACTCTGCCGTCGCTGAGAGTGATGACCCGTTCCGTTTCAGCTGCCAATTCCGGGTTATGTGTGATCAAAACAATTGTTTTCCCCTGTTCGCGGTGCAGGGTATGAAACAAGTCCATGACTAGGCGTCCTGTTGCTGTGTCGAGCGCGCCGGTCGGTTCATCCGCCAGAATGATGGCAGGGTCATTTGCCATCGCGCGCGCAATAGCTACTCGCTGTTTTTGTCCTCCGGAAAGCTCACTGGGCTGGTGCCCCATCCGCTCGGTCATTTCCACCAGATCCAGCAGCATTTTCGCGCGGGCGGTCCGTTTACCGAGCGGCATATTGGCATAAAGCATCGGAAGTTCCACATTTTTCAGCGCCGATGTACGTGGAATCAGATTGAAGGTTTGGAATACAAACCCGATCTTGCAATTGCGGATATCCGAAAGCAGATCGTCCGGGACATCATCCATCGGGACGCCGTCCAAAACATAAGTGCCCTCGGTCGGGCGGTCGAGCGCTCCGATGATATTCATCAAAGTTGACTTTCCGGAACCGGACGCCCCCACGATGGATACAAATTCCCCTTTGCGGACGCTTAGGTCGATGCCGCGCAGAATCTCAAGCTCGTTCGGCTGGCCGATATAAAACCGCTTTACAATGCCCTTCATGTCAATAATCAACGGCTGTGATTCTGAACCGGGTGTGAGATTTTCATTGTTCATGCCCTCACCCCGCAACCGCAATCGCCGCAACGCCAGGCTGAGCCGAAGCCGCCGCGCCGTCAGGCAGAACCATGATCGGCATACCCGGCGTGACCATGGACGGATCTGTAATGACCTGAACATCATCACTGAGCTGATCACCGCTGATTTCTATGTAAAAATCTGTTTCCATGCCGGTTGTAACCGGAATTTCTTCAGCGGTCATTTTGCCCTCTTCCTGCTGCTTTGCAATATAGATCACATTTTTTCCATCGGCATTGGTGGTCACCGCGTCAAACGGGACAAAGTATACCCCTTTTTTCTCGCCTGTGGTAACGCCCAGCCTGACATTCATGCCGACTTTCAGGCCGGTATCTTTGGAGGTGAGCGCCACTTCGGTTTCAAACTCCACAGTGCCTTCGTCTTTCGTTGTGCCGTCGGCAGCTTTTACGGCAGCCGGATAAATCTTCTGCACCTGTCCATTGAAAACCGTGTCTCCGGTGGCATCCGACTTCACATCTACCGGCAAGCCTTCTTTGACTGTCGCCACATCGTATTCTTTGATTTTTGTCTTGACAACCAGACTATCGGTATCCTCAATGACGAACAGCAGTCCGGAAGCAGGCGCCCCCAGTTTTGCTTCCACAACTGTCACGGTACCGGAAATCGGCGCGGTTACTGTTGAATCGGCAAGCTGCTTTTGCAGCCTTTGCAGCGCGATCTGGTCAGCGGTCTGATCTGCCGACAGTTTGCTTTTTTCAATTTGACTTTGCAGGTCTTCCAACTTTCGCTTGGACTCCTTCACCGCAATGTCACGGTTGGACAGCGCGCTTTCATAGTTCAGGCGCGCTTTTCGATATGCCTTGCTGTATGCCGACAGATCACCGCCATATTCGGTATTGCTGTCGTTCCATTCCTTCAACGCTGCATCATAATTATCTTTCGCAACATTATAATTTTCTTCCGCTTTTTTACGATTTGCTTCCAAATCAGCATATTCAGGTGAATCTTTATCTACATTGTTTAATGCTTTTTCTGCCTCATCCAACGCCTGATCGGCTTCATCAAAAGCCTCCCGCGCACGGGACAGCTTCTTTTCACTGGCATACATGACATCATCCGCGTATTCCATGTCGTCCTTATGGTCGTTCAAGTCGGCGCGCGCGTCGTTGAGATCCCGCTGTGCGGCATCAAGCGCCTGCTCCGCAGATTCCACCGAACTGTCCATTTTATTTTTTAAATCGCTGAGCGTATCCTCGTAATCTTTCTGCGTGGAGGAAAGCCCCAGTTCATTCATCCTGGCGGTGTTTGCGATATAAGCGTTTTTTTCCTCAATGGACAGTTTAATATCGCTCGAATCCAGCAGGCAAAGTACATCGCCCGCTTCCACATGATCCCCTACGGCAACCGCGATTGTATCGACATTGCCGCTCGCTTTTGCATATACCTGCATGGAATCCGCGCTCTGCACGACACCGGTAAGGCTGACACTGTTCACCAGATCTCCCTTTTCGAGCGGCGTTGTTGTAACAGGAATCCCCGTATTCCCGCGCGTCATAAATTTTACGGCGGCAAAACCGACGGCGATGAGCAATACAGCTGCGATCACCCATTTTTTCTTCTTTTTCTTTTTACGGGTAAACCGTTTCAAATCATTGCTTACAGAAATTTTTTTCTCCGGCTCCGCACAGACTGCAGGTACGCCGGTTTCCGTCGATTCCTCCGTCTGTTCCAGGTTCTCGATTGCTTCTGCCATAGTTTCTACCCCTTTATCCCATTTTGTAAAATTTATACATCTTTCCAACATCTTTCCATCACAATTTCTTTTCATCAGAGCGCAGCTCATCTTCCAAAAATTGATGCAAAGAAAGCTCCATAATAAACAACGAGTTATCTGATCAAAATACTTCAATTATTTTATTTAACTGTTCTATATGTATTAGTAGAATAACACAATAGTACACTAATCAAGAATTACTGTCAAGATTTAAGGGATAAAAAGACTGAAACGGTCTGCAAAATTGCAGACCGTTTCAGCTATAGGGGGGTGAGGGTGTGAAGATGTCGAAAAATATAGTAAATTGTTAGAAATATTCTATACAATTTATTATATCATACCTTTTCAGAAAGTACAACTGTTGCTGCATACAAAATTCTTGTCCACTTTTTATCTACCTTCGGCTGCGGCAGGCAATCGCGGTAACTACGCCGGCCAGTATTCCGGCCGCGGAAAGCGATCCGACCACAAAAAACGGATAAAAAACGGAGCCGGCTGTCTGATCATCGGATTCTCCGTCAGCGTCTACATAAGGCTCGTCCTCCTCCGCGATGATTTCAATTTCCGATTCCTCATCTTCCTCTGTTTCCGAGGAAGAAAGTTCTTCCGGAACCGAACTGGACGGTTCCGATGAGGAGGCTTCAGGCAACGAGGAAGATACCGGCGGAGGTGCGGGCGTCCATGTCTGCACCACAGGAACAGCCGGTGCGGATGATTCCTGCACACAAGAGGAGGAAACGGCCTGACTGGATGACGGCACCTGTGAGAAGGAGGAAGAGGACACCACCGAACTGTCATATTCCCTTGCCAGTTCGGTCATTGTATAGGAGTCCTTGCCGGAAGAAATATACCCGATGTCTTTCCCGTAGATATTGATGACCTGCCCGTTGGAACGTTTCAGCGACAGTGTAATCGGCAAACCCTTCAGTTCCCGCAGGACGTCCGCTGCTACGGTCGTTCTGGTCCCTGTACTGACACGGATGCGGTCACCGTAATCCGCATCCGCGATATCGTCAATCACATCTTCCCAGAAAGAGGACACTTTATAGTCATCATCATCGTCATCTGAAGAGTTCCGAATGACGCGAAAAGTGGCGTCATCCACAACGGATGTGGTAAACACTACAAAATAGTAATCGCCATGCCGCTCAATGTCAGCAGAAAGGCGGCTGTCTGAATCATCATAAGTTCTGCGCACATAATATTCCTTAGATTTTGAAAAATTGGACGGTAGCGCAACAAACAGGGTAACCGGCGTGGCGGGCTGGCCGCCGCCCGACAATTCCGCATCAAACTGTAAAGACGCGCTCTTGTTTGGTGTCTCCTGATACAGCGTGACCGAAAGGTCTGCGGTCGTGCTGGTTCCGTAAGATTGGTCCGGCATTTTTCCGTTGCTCGAAAAAGAGTCTCCGTATTTTACAGATACAGTCACGTCGTGGATGGAAGAATCGGCGGTGATCGTCAAAGTCCTTCCGGCAACAAATGTGATTGCATAGTTTGGGTTTTTTTCGTTGGTCAGTTCCCCCTGCAAAATCGAATAAGAGCCAACCGATTCGCCCGAAACACGGGTCAGCGCTCCGCTCAACGTATCCCCGAAAACCAGTGCATCCCCGGAATCAAGCGAAGCGGAAGTGATCTGATAGGTCAATACCGGATCGGCTTCCCCAACCTTTTTTGTTTTGGAATCCGGGGTAACGGTGATCGGGCAGGGGCTGACAATGAGTTTTCCCGTCGTGCCGTCAGAGAGGGTATAAGTATAAGTTTCAGCGTTGGGCTTATCTCCGGGGTCCTTATCCCAGCTTTTTATGTTCTCTGGAAGAGGCGGAACCGGATCTCCATAAACCATGGGAATCATGGGAAGTTCCTCGGCGGCAAACACCGGAAGGCCCCCCGCCAAAGCAGCAAGCAGCAACAGAATCATCAAAAAACAGATTCTTGCGGTACGCTTGAAACGCAGCATTTGCCCCTCCCTCCGGAAACTCGTTCCTGTCTTTTCCTATTATATATAGGTCGATTCTAACTTATTTTCCATAAAAATGCAAGATACCTGCCTACATCCGGACAGATCCTTCCGGCAGGATGGCAGCTATAATAATTTATTATTCTTATCCTGCTATGATGCTGTCTTTAACACAAATTCAGTCAATTTTAAAGAAATATTGTAAAATTAAAAGGGGTTTTGTCGACTGGCAGCGCGTATTTTCTGATAGTTTTTTGATTAACAATAATATTTTATTATTCATCTGCTGAAAAATGCTATTTTTTATATTGATTGTACCATGAAAATGTTGTACAATAAATCTAATTGTTATACAATTTCTTATGGCAAGGCTATGTAAAATGCGACAATCTTCGCAAATTGAGACAAATGGGTGGTGAAAAAATGGAGCAAAAGACAATTGAAACTGTCCGACAGGCCGAATTGGCGGCAGAGCAAACTGAAAAAATGACTGCCTCAAAACGTGACGAGATATTGGCAAAGGCGAAAACAGACGCCAAGGAAACCATTATCCGGATGACGGCCGACGCCAAGATTCGTGCCGCGGAAGCTCTAAAAGCAGCGCAGATCCAGAGCGAAAAACTGCAAAGTGAAGCGCTGGAAACGGCAAAGCAGGAAATAGCCGCGCTGCATGCCAAAGCCGGCGGCAGAGAAGCCGACGCCACAAGGCTGATCCTGTCTGAGCTGATTTAACGGCAAACAGGGTCATTCTGTTGGCAATCTCCATCCTATGTAAAAGGAGGCATCCGTACTATGGCGGTGCTGCAGATGCAGCGCATCAGCATATGCGCACTGAAGAAAAACCGCAAACAGATTTTAGAAACCCTGCAGCGTCGGGGTGTGGTGGAAATCACCGACATTTCCCCGCAGGACAGCGTATTTACAAAGGCAGACACTTCTCAGGCAAAAGCGCAGTTTGAAAAAAATGCCGCGACTGCCAGCCAGGCACTTGAAGTGCTGGACACCTATGAACCGCTTAAGACTTCAATGCTTGATATGTTTGCCGGTCAAGCGCTTCTTTCCGTTGAGGATTACGAGGCGTTCAGCAAAGAGCGGGACGAAGTCATGCGCATAGCCAACCTGCTGGTATCCCTGAACAAAAAAGTAGCGGAAAACAAGGCGGAAATTTTAAAGCTGCAGGCTCAGCTTGACGCTTTAACACCCTGGCTCGGCCTGGACCTCTCCCTGAGATTCACTGGCACCCGCACAACCGCAGCTTTTATCGGTTCTCTGCCGGACGAACAGACGTTGGAAGCGGTTTATACGCAGCTGGCGGAACACGCTCCCGAAGTATCGGCGGTTAATGTGGACCTGATCAGCCAGAGCAAAGAGCAGACCTGCGTGATGGTTGTCTGCCCGCGGGCTGACGCTCCCGCCGTGGAGGAAGCGCTGCGCGCAATGGGATTTGTCCGCCCCGCTTCCCCCGCGAAAGAGCCTCCCGCCGAGCGTAAAGTCATGCTGGAACAATCCCAGGCGGAAGCGGAAAAAGCCGTTGCCGCCGCCGAAGAGGAAATCCGAGGGCTGGCGGGAATGCGCGACTCCCTGCGGTTTATGGTGGATTATTTCAGCACACGTTCTGAAAAATATGACGCCATCGGGCGGCTTGCCCAGTCCCGCTGCACCTTCCTGCTTTCCGGTTACATCCCGCAGAGGGATTGTGCCGCGCTGGAAGCGGAGTTGGGCGGGAAATTTGATATTTCCATTGAATTTGAGACGCCCTCGGAAGAAGACGATGCTCCCACTTTGCTGAAAAATAATTACATGGCACAGACTGTGGAAGGTATTCTGGAATCCTACAGCCTCCCCGGGAAAGGCGAGATTGACCCCACCCCGATTATGGCGGTATTCTATTACTTCCTGTTTGGGCTGATGCTTTCCGATTTTGCCTACGGCGCAATGCTCGCAATTGCCACCGGTGTGCTTCTGGTCAAGTTTAAAAACATGGATGCCGGGCTGCGCAACACGATGCGCATGTTCTGCTACTGCGGTATTTCAACCGCGATCTGGGGCATTGTGTTCAGCAGTTATTTCGGCGATGTGGTTACTGTCGTCTCCAGAACTTTCTTCGGGCACGAAGTAATCATCCCCCCGCTGTGGTTCACTCCGCTGGACGATCCGATGCGCATGCTTGTCTTCTGCATGGCAGTCGGCATCATTCACCTGTTTACCGGCTTGGGAATCCAGCTTTATCAGCATCTGAAAGCCAAACGTTATATGGACGCACTCGCCAAAGTGGTTTTCTGGTACATGCTCGTGGGCGGCGGCATCCTGTTCGGCCTTTCCACCGAAATGGTCATCAGTATTCTGCAGCTCAAGTTTATGCTTCCCGCGCAGGTCGGCTCCATTTTCGGATGGGTCGCTGTGATCGGCGCAATCGGGATTGTGCTTACAAACGGGGATTCCAAAAATCCGCTGGTGCGTTTTGCGCAGGGCCTGTATGAGCTTTATAACGTAACCGGCTATCTCGGAGATATCCTTTCCTATTCCCGTCTGCTCGCCCTCGGGCTTGCGACAGGCGTCATCGGCTCGGTTATCAACCAGATGGGCTCCATGGCCGGAGGCGGCGTCATCGGCGCAATCCTGTTTATTGTTGTATTCCTGTTCGGACACAGTCTGAACCTTGGCATCAACCTGCTGGGCGCTTATGTGCACTGCAACCGCTTACAGTATGTAGAATTCTTCGGTAAGTTTTATGAGGGCGGAGGCCGTAAATTCCAGCCGTTCGCACCCCATACCAAATATTACAAATTCAAGGAGGACATTCATAATGGCTAATCTCATGGCTAATCTCGGACTCGCATTTGCAATTCTCGGAGCGGCACTTGCCGCGTGCCTCGCAGGCGCCGGCTCTGCGATCGGCGTAGGTGTCGCAGGACAGGCGGCCGCTGGCGTTGTTACGGAAGACCCCAATAAATTTTCCAAAGTGCTCGTTCTTCAGCTGCTCCCCGGTACACAGGGCATTTACGGCCTGCTGATCGCATTTATCTGCCTGTCTCAGGTCGGCGTTATCGGAACTCCGGTCGAAGTTTCCTTTGCAAAAGGTCTCATGTATTTCTGCGCCTGCCTGCCTATGGCAATTGCCGGCCTTGTTTCCGCAAAATTCCAGGGTCAGGCTTCCGTCGCGTCCATCGGGCTGGTTGCCAAAAAGCCCGACCAGTTTGGTAAAGCCATGATTTTCCCGGCAATGGTTGAAACCTATGCAATTCTTGCCCTTCTTATTTCTCTGCTCGCCATCATGGGTGTCAGCAATATCAATATCTAATCGGCGGAGCGTTCCGTACTGATGAAAGTTAGGAGAATTCTGCTATGACAGGACTAGAAAAAATTGTACAGCAGATTCAAAGCGAAGCGCAGCAGGCAGCGGACGCTGTGATTGCTCAGGCCAACGCCGAGGCGGCAGAAATTGCAAACAAGGCTCAGGAGGAAGGAAAAGCGCAGATCGCGCTGATTGAAGCCCAGTCCAAAACGGATGTGGCGAATGCCCTTTCGGCCGCGAAATCCGCGGCCGCCCTCCAGGTTCGCCGTGCCGTCCTAGAGGCCAAACAGGAAATTATCGGAAAAGTAATCGGCAATGCGCAAAAATCGATTTACCAGCTGCCCGATGATGAATATTTTGCTTTGATTCTCAAAATGGTGAAAAAGTTCGCACTGCCTGAACGCGGTGAGATTCTTTTTTCCGCATCCGATCTGAAACGTCTGCCCGCGGACTTCTCCGCCAGGATCGCCGAAGCGGCTCCCGCCGGACTGACTGTTTCCAGTGAAACACGTAAAATCGACGGCGGCTTTGTGCTGATTTACGGCGGCGTCGAAGAAAACTGCTCATTCGACGCGCTGTTTTACGCCGCGCGTGAAAGCCTGCAGGACAAAGTGCAGGAATTACTCTTCTCATAAGGTGCGCGTAATCCGCTAAAAGGAGGTTAGCCAAATGTCTGATACGCAATACACCTATGCGGTTGCGCGCATCCGCTCAAAGGAATTGCTGCTCTTTAACGCCCAGGCCATTGAGCAGCTCTTATCCGCCAAAAGCTATGACGAATGCATTCGTCTGCTCGCGGACAAGGGCTGGGGCAGCGGGGACAGCCGGATCAGCGCCGAGGAACTCCTCGCGCAGGAGCGTGAGAAGACCTGGAACCTGATTGGCGAATTGGTTCCCGATCTGTCGGTTTTCGATGTGTTCTTATACGCAAACGACTATCATAACCTCAAAGCCGCAGTCAAACAGGTCTGCACCGGCTCCGAGGATTTCGGCCTTTATATCTCGCATGGCACTGTTTCAGCCAAAGCGCTGTATGACATGGTCAATGCGCATGATTTTTATCTGCTGCCTGAGAAAATGCGCGCACCTGCCCAGGAGGCTTATGAAGCGCTTTCCCAGACCAGGGACGGCCAGCTGTGCGACATCATTATCGACAAAGCCGCGCTGGAAGCAATTTATACCGCCGGCAAGGCTTCTCATAACGACCTGATTGAAAAATATGCGGAATTGACAGTGGCCTCGGCTGATATTAAAACCGCCGTCCGCTGCTGCCGCACCGGAAAACCGCTTGAATTTATCCGGCGGGCGCTTGCGGAATGTGACACGCTCAACGCTGCGAAGCTTGCGCAGGCTGCGGTGGAAGGAATCGAATCCATCTGTGACTATCTTTCCTCCACCAACTATGCGGAAGCGGTGGAAGCGCTGGCGCAGTCACCCTCCGCGTTTGAACGCTGGTGCGACAACCTGATGATCCGTGACATCCGCCCGCAGCAATATGTCTCTTTTGGCATCGGGCCGCTCGCGGCTTATATTCTGGGGCGTGAAAACGAAATCAAAACGGTCCGCATTATCCTGTCGGGCAAACTCAACGGGCTGCCCGACGCTTCAGTCAGAGAAAGGGTAAGGGAAATGTATGTATAAAGTAGCAGTCATGGGGGATCGCGACAGCATTTACGGCTTCGCAGCGCTCGGGCTGGATACCTTTCCCGTCACCGAGCAGGCCGAAGCGGCAAAACAGCTTCGGCAGATTGCTGAAAGCGAATATGCAGTGATCTATATTACCGAGGCGCTGGCGGCAGCTCTGGAAACGGAGATCGACCGTTACCGCGTCGAGCGTCTTCCCGCAATTATACCCATTCCCGGCGTTTCCGGAAACACCGGCATGGGTATCCGCAATGTGAAAAAATCCGTGGAGCAGGCAGTGGGCTCCGATATCATCTTTAACGGCAACTAAAGTGAAGCAGGTGAGTACAAAAAATGAGTAAAGGTACGATAAAAAAAGTCGCCGGTCCGCTGGTTATTGCCGAGGGCATGCGTGACGCCAATATGTTCGATGTTGTACGCGTCAGCGAGCAGCGCCTCA
Organism: Marasmitruncus massiliensis; assembly: GCF_900186535.1. Classification (GTDB taxonomy): domain Bacteria; phylum Bacillota; class Clostridia; order Oscillospirales; family Ruminococcaceae; genus Anaerotruncus; species Anaerotruncus massiliensis_A. The sequence goes on along the minus strand of NZ_FYDE01000004.1, from coordinate 375,617 downwards.
TTGGCGAAATCATCGAGATCCACGGCGACCAGGCTTCCATCCAGGTTTACGAGGAGACCTCCGGTCTCGGCCCCGGTGAGCCTGTGGAATCCACTGGTGTTCCGATGAGCGTGGAGCTTGGACCCGGCCTGATTTCCAACATCTATGACGGTATCCAGCGCCCGCTGGAAGCCATCATGGCCAAAATCGGCAACTCCCTTGCCCGCGGCGTCGAGGTTCCCTCACTGGACCGCGAGAAAAAATGGCATTTTGTCCCTGTCCTCAAAGCAGGTGACTCCGTATCTGCCGGGGATATCATCGGAACCGTTCAGGAAACCGATGTTGTCACCCAGAAAATCATGGTGCCCTTCGGCATCGTCGGCGAACTCAAATCCATCGCAGAGGGCGATTACACCGTTACGGAAGCAGTCGCTGTCGTCAAGACCGCCGACGGCGATGACCGTGAAGTCACGCTGATGCAGAAATGGCCTGTCCGTCGCGGGCGCCCCTACAAGCAGAAGCTTTCCCCCGACCGCCCCCTCGTCACCGGCCAGCGCGTCATTGATACACTGTTCCCGATTGCAAAGGGCGGCGTTGCGGCGGTTCCCGGCCCGTTCGGTTCCGGCAAAACCGTTGTGCAGCATCAGCTTGCCAAATGGGCGGAAGCTGATATCGTCGTTTATATCGGATGCGGCGAGCGCGGCAACGAGATGACCGACGTTCTGAACGAGTTTCCTGAACTGAAAGACCCGAAAACCGGTCGTTCCCTGATGGAGCGTACCGTTTTGATCGCAAATACTTCGGATATGCCTGTTGCAGCCCGTGAGGCCTCTATCTATACCGGTATCACCATCGCGGAATATTTCCGCGATATGGGATTCTCCGTTGCGCTGATGGCCGACTCGACCTCCCGCTGGGCGGAAGCGCTGCGTGAAATGTCCGGACGTCTGGAAGAGATGCCCGGTGAAGAAGGCTACCCTGCTTACCTCGGAAGCCGTCTCGCACAGTTCTATGAGCGCGCAGGCCGCGTTGTAACGCTCGGTTCCGACGGACGCGAAGGTTCGCTTTCCGTTATCGGCGCCGTATCTCCTCCGGGCGGCGATATTTCCGAGCCGGTTTCGCAGGCTACCCTGCGTATCGTTAAGGTGTTCTGGAGCCTCGACGCACAGCTGGCTTATCAGCGCCACTTCCCCGCCATCAACTGGCTGACCAGTTATTCCCTCTATGTGGATACCATGGCCAAGTGGTTCAACACCAGCGTCCACGAGGACTGGATGGCTCTCCGCCAGCGTATCATGGGGCTTTTGCAGGATGAATCCGAACTGGATGAAATCGTAAAGCTGGTCGGTATGGACGCGCTGTCCGCGCCTGACCGCCTGAAGCTGGAAGCCGCCCGTTCCATCCGTGAAGACTTCCTGCATCAGGACGCATTCCACGAAGTCGATACCTTCACTTCATTGGAAAAGCAGTATAAGATGATGCAGCTGGTGCTCGCATTTTATGACTCGGCAGTTGAGGGGCTCCGCAGCGGCGTGTCGGTCGACAGCCTTGTAAAGATGGCTGTACGTGAGCGCATCGGCCGTTTCAAGTATATTCCGGGTGAACAGATCGGCGCCGAATATGAAGAAATCATCAAGGCGCTCTCCAATGAAATCGCTGAGCTTGCCAAGCAGAAGGAGGAATTCTAATGCCGAAGGAATACCGTACGATTCAAGAGGTAGCCGGTCCTCTGATGCTGGTGCGCGGCGTTGAGAACGTCACTTATAACGAGTTGGGTGAAATCGAGCTTGCTTCCGGCGAAAAGCGCCGCTGCAAGGTGCTGGAGATAGACGGCAGCAACGCACTGGTTCAGCTGTTTGAAAGCTCCACCGGTATCAACCTTTCCAATTCCCGCGTCCGGTTCCTCGGGCGCAGCATGGAGTTGGGGGTTTCGGAGGATATGCTTTCCCGCGTGTTCGACGGCCTTGGGCGCCCCATCGACGGCGGCCCGGAAATCCTGCCGGATAAACGTATGGACATCAACGGCCTGCCGATGAATCCCGCCGCCAGAAACTACCCGCAGGAGTTTATCCAGACCGGCGTTTCCGCAATTGACGGCCTGAACACCCTGGTCCGCGGCCAGAAACTGCCGATCTTCTCCGCTTCCGGCCTGCCCCACGCCAACCTTGCCGCACAGATCGCGCGTCAGGCGAAGGTACGCGGAACCGACGAGCCTTTCGCGGTCGTTTTCGCCGCAATGGGCATTACCTTTGAGGAAGCGAACTTCTTCACCGAGAGCTTTCGTGAAACGGGTGCGCTTGACCGCGCGGTCATGTTCATGAACCTTGCAAACGACCCGGCTGTCGAGCGTATCGCGACTCCGCGTATGGCGCTGACCGCCGCGGAATATCTTGCATTTGAGAAAAACATGCATGTTCTGGTCATCCTGACCGATATCACCAACTACGCCGACTCCCTGCGTGAGATTTCGGCGGCGCGTAAAGAGGTTCCGGGACGCCGCGGCTATCCGGGTTACATGTACACCGACCTTGCATCGCTGTATGAGCGGGCCGGACGTCAGAAAGGCAAATCCGGTTCCATCACCATGATTCCGATTCTGACAATGCCCGAGGATGATAAGACGCACCCGATCCCCGACCTGACCGGCTACATCACCGAGGGCCAGATCATCCTTTCCCGTGAGCTGTACCGCAAAGGCGTTACGCCGCCGATCGATGTGCTTCCCTCCCTGTCCCGTCTGAAAGATAAGGGTATCGGCGCGGGCAAGACCCGCGCAGACCATGCGAACACGATGAACCAGCTGTTCGCGGCTTATTCCCGCGGTAAAGACGCAAAAGAGCTGATGGTCATCCTCGGCGAGGCGGCGCTTACCGATATCGACAAGCTGTATGCGAAATTTGCGGATGAGTTCGAGCAGGAATATGTTTCTCAGGGCTATAACACCAACCGCGACATCGAGGATACGCTTGCGATTGGCTGGAAACTTCTGAATATCCTGCCGCGAAGCGAGCTGAAACGTATCAAGGACGAGTTTCTCGACCAGTATTACGGCAAATAATGCTTTGAATTCTACGGGAAAGGGGTGACAACCCTTGGCGAATACCAATGTAAACCCAACGCGTATGGAGCTGACCCGTCTGAAAAAGAAGCTGGTTACCGCCACACGCGGACACAAACTGCTCAAAGACAAGCGGGATGAGCTGATGCGTCAGTTTCTCGACCTTGTCCGCGAAAATAAGGTCCTGCGCGAAAAGGTAGAAGCGGGAATTGCCGCCGCCAACAAAAATTTTGTGCTGGCTCGCGCGGGTATGAACGACGAGGTGCTCAACGTCGCCTTAATGGCGCCGATGCAGGAAGTCTATCTTGAGGCTTCCAACCGCAACGTCATGAGCGTTGAAATCCCCGTATTTGAGTATAAGACCCGCACAGCAGACGCAAACAACATCTATTCCTACGGTTACGCGTTCACTTCCGCTGATCTGGACAGTGCGGTAAAATCTTTGGCAGATATTCTTCCGGAAATGCTCCGGCTTGCTGAATGCGAAAAATCCTGCCAGCTCATGGCCGCCGAAATCGAAAAGACCCGCCGGCGTGTCAACGCGCTGGAACACGTGATGATTCCGGATATGCAGGACAAAATCAAGTATATCACCATGAAGCTGGACGAAAATGAGCGTTCCACACAGATCAGGCTTATGAAGGTCAAAGACATGATGCTTGAGCAGGCGCACCATTACAAAGAACGGCAGAACGAGGAAATCGCGTAATCTGCTTCCGGTAAAATGCAGGTTTTGACCTATATTTTACCGCTACAAAAGCGAAAAAGGATGGCAGTCCCTGTGCACGATGGGGACTGCCATCCTTTTGTTTAATAGCGTATTTGTTTTGTTCTAGTTTATGCCGGTCCGGACAGCCGGACCGATTTTCATTGCCTTGTCCTGTGCCTCGATTGCCAGCCGCATTGCCTCGAAGGTATGTGCCTGCGTGATCGCGGTTTCGGTGCGGTGCAGGCAGTCGCGGATCAGCCTGCCGAAGAAGACAAAGCCGGTCTTGCCGGTTACCTGCTCGCGATGTTCCCCCTGCTGATCTACCCAGATGACATGGTCTCCCTGCTCGGAAACCGCTACATCGAGATATTTACGAATCTCAATGGAGCCCTTGTCCCCCATGACGAATACACGGCCATCCCCCCATGCGGACATGCCGTCCGGTGTGAACCAGTCGACCCGGAAATAGCACGTCGCGCCGTTTTCGGCAAGCAGTACCCCTTCGCCAAAGTCGTAAAAATGAGCCTTGTCGCGGTTGGCGTAGTTAGCCACCGCGCTTTGAAGAACGGTAGCGCTTTCGGCTCCGCAATAGGTTAAAAACTGTTCAATCTGATGGCTGCCAAGGTCGGTAATAATACCGCCGTTTTGGCTTTCTTCAAAAAACCAGTCGGAGCGGATCGGTCGATTCAGGCGATGCGGAGCCAGAATGGTCACCTGCAGCACCCGGCCGATCGTGCCGGACCGGATCAATTCTTCCGCGAATACCGCACCCTCTACATGAATGCGCTCCCCATAATAGACTACATATTTTCTGCCGGTTTTTTCGCAGCCCGCACGCACGGCAGCAAGCTCCGCCGCGGTAAGCATCCCGGGTTTATCCACAAAAAAGTCCTTACCGTGCGCCATAACCGAAAGCCCCAGCTCACACCTGCGGCAGGGCCGCACGGCGCTCACTACCATCTGTACGGCCGGGTCTTCCAGAATCTCCGTTTCACTTTCAGCGGCGCTGGCCTGTGGGTAGCGAGCGAGAAATTCCCGCACCTTTTGGGGGTCGGAGTCCCAGACTTTTGTCAGCGTTGCGCCCGCCTCCAGCAGGCCGTTGCAGATCGCAAAAATATGGCCGTGGTCAAGCCCAATTGCGGCAAAGTTAAATTCGCCCGGCTTGCAGACCACCTCCACCTTTCCCTGTGAAACAGGCGCATAATTCATTCCATCTGTTTTCTGCATTTACATTCCCCTTCTCAAAGTGTGCCGCCGACCTGGATACCGGTATCTGCATAATTCTCGACACTCTTTGTCTTCTGATGGAATCTGACGGCCTTGCTTAACAGCCCCTTCCTAGTATAAAAGAGGTCCTTCTCGCCCATCGGGAACGTCACTTTTTCGCCCGTGAATGCCGATTGGTAAACCGCCGTAATCAATTCGATCGTCCTGCGTCCATCCACACCGGTGATGAGCGGATTGGAGTCGGTTTCAATCGCGGTGATCATGTTCTCAATCTGTCCGCAGTGATCGCGGTATTTGAGGTCCGGGAAGCTCCCGAATAGATCTTCCATCTTTTTTTGCATCTCGTTATCCGGCTCTGGATAACCATTGGACTTCTGCCGGCTGGCCATCGCCTTGTGTGGGATCTCAATCGAGCCGTTCGCGCCGTCAATGATGATTTTCTGTTCCTCACCATGGTGCAGCAGCGAAGCGATTACCGCGCCCACTGCGCCGCTCTGAAAACGCAGAGTGGAAATCGAAACATCCTCGACCTCGCTGTTTTGATGGTTCTGGTTTGAAACCATGGCGGAAACTTCCGCAAGATCTCCCATCAGCCAAAGGAAGAGATCAATATGGTGCACCGCGTGGATAAAGGTACAGCCGCCGCCTTCCTTCTCCCAGGTACCGCGCCACCAGAGATTGTAATAGTTGTCTCCACGCCACCAGAGCGAATTTGCCTGCGCGAAATAGATCTGCCCCAAAACGCCGCTGTCGATCAGCTTCTTGGTGCGCATGATGTCGGGCTTAAAGCGGTTTTGAGCCACGACGCCCAGTTTCGCGCCGCCTGCTTTCGCGGCGGCAATCATCCGGTCGCACTCCTCAAGTGAAGGCGCCATCGGCTTTTCACAGAGGACATGTTTCCCGGCACGCAGAAAATCTACCACCGCTTCGCAGTGGGCAGAGGGCGGCAGACAGATCGATACAAGATCAATGTCCTTTCTCTCCAGAAGCTCATGATAATCGGCAACCACATCACAGGCAAGGCCGTATTTCCGGCATTTTGCCTCGGCCTTATCCTGAAAAATGTCAGCAAGTGCGCGGATCTCACAGCGATTATGCAGCGCCTGATAGGCTTCGATATGGACGTTCGCGATATCCCCAGCGCCCAAAATTGCAATTCCAAGCATGAGAAACTCTCCTTTTTGATCGGGCATTTTGCCCGGATAATCAGAGGGTAACCCTTTTTCCCTCCAGCGCGGACTGGTACGCGGCATAAGTCACCCGGATCGTCTCATAAGCGAGCGCAAAATCCGATTCGGGCGTTGCCTTGTCCCCCGCCGCGCACTCCAAAATATCCTGCAATTCGCCCACATAACCGCGAGCATAAGATTCATCCAGAAAGATCGACTGCCAGCCGCGGCGGGTTTCGACCTTCTCGGTAAAAGATTCATTTTGCAGCTTTGTATCGTCCACATGGTAAACCCGCATCTGGTCGCTCTGCGAGAGGTTACAGAGATGTACCCCGCCGGTGGTGAACACTTCAACTGAATTGCGCACCCCGCCGAGAATCAGATCGCCCGCGGTGACACTGCCTTTGGTTCCATCCTCGAAGGTAAGGAGCAGGTTCGCCAGATCCTCCACGTCCTGCGGACGCGCATGGATATTCCGACGCTCCTCTTCAGTAAGTTCCGGTACCAGACTGCCGACATCGCAGATTACGCTGCGCACCCCGCAGCCTTTCAAATAGAGCAGCGCAGTGAGCGGATGGCAGCCCTGCCGGATCAGCGAGCCACCGCCGTTCGCGCTCCAAAGTGCGGCGTGCGGTGCGTGCGAACCGCTGTGCGATTCCTCGCCGCGCAAAAACAGCACTTTATCACCCGTCGCTTCAAGCAGTCGACGGCTTTTCTGAACCGCCGGGGCATAGACAAAGTTTTCCGCATAGCAAAACTGCTTTCCGCTCTGTTCTACCGCAGATTTGAGACTATCAAGCTCCCCGGTTACCTTTTCCAGCATATCAGGAGTTCTGGGGTCGCCAAACCAGCCGGTGAGCGGCTTTTCGCAGATCACATGGCAGCCGGCGGCCAGCGCGGTTTTAATCATTGGAACGTGCAGGTTCGGCGGCGTGCAGATATCCACCAGATCGAGCCGCTCATGATCGAGCATCTCTTCCAGGCTCGTATAGGTATGCGGAATGCCATGCTTTTCGGCAAATTCCACCGCACGCTGCGACGGGGACGCCACCGCGCAGATGCAAGGCTCGTACCCGTGTGTCAGACGGTAGGCTTCGACATGCAGTTCGGCTGCGAATCCGCTGCCGCAGATACCGATTTTTAACTTTTTCATAACAGGCTCCCCCCTTTCTATCGCTGCGTCACGCCGCTTTGGCGGACATCTTTTTCTTAAGCTTTCTGAATACGCCAAACTGCGAAAGAATCAGGCAGATGATGGCAAAAATGAAGATCAGGCTGATCGGGCGTGTAAACATCGGCATGAAGCTGCCGTTCGAGATGGTCAGCGCGCGGCGCAGGTTCGAGTCGGTCATCGAGCCAAGAATCACACCCAACAGGAACGGCGCGGCCGGATATTCCGCCCATGCGAGGAAGAAGCCTGCGAGCCCGAAGAAGAACATGACCTTCACATCGAATGTGATGTGGTTGATGACGAACGAGCCGACAACACAGAGCACATAGATAATCGGCATGAGAATTTCCTTCTTGACGCCGAGGATGCGCACGGAGAATTTCGCGATAACCAGAGCCAGCAGAAACATGACAATCGCCGCAAGCGCCAGGTCAACGACCACCTGATAGAGGAACTCAGGGCTTTCATTCATGAGAAGCGGCCCGGGACGGTAGCCGTGCATCATGAAAGCCGCCAGCAGAACCGCCGCCGGAGCACTTCCGGGAACGGCCAGCGAAAGAATCGGGATAATGGCGCCGCCGATGCAGGAGTTATTGCCTGATTCGGCCGAAATGATGCCCGCGTATTCGCCCTTGCCGAAGTTTTCAGGATGCTTGCTGTTCGATTTGGTTGCCCAATAGGAGAGCCAGCCGCCAACGTCCTCGCCGACACCCGGGATAATACCGACGCCCACGCCGATGAAAGACGAACGAATAATGGCAACAATGTGCTTTTTGAGAATCGCAAGCCCTTCTTTAAATTTGTAGGGAGAATAGGTAAGGATATGCTCCTCGGTTTTTTTAAATGCTTTGATGATCTCCGGGAAGCCGAACAGCCCGATCATGATCGGAATCAGCGCAAGCCCCGCCATGATGTTGACGTTTCCGTAGGAGAAGCGCGGAAACGCATCGATCTGGTCAAGCCCAACCTGCGCGATCAGCAGACCGATGACACCGGAAATCCAGCCCTTCACCGCACTGCCCTTGGAGGTCAGATTTCCGCAGATGATAACGCCGAAGATACTGAGCAGAAAGAATTCCCAACTGCCGAACTGCAGCGAAAGCTTGGTAAGCAACGGGGTCAGAGTCAGCACGCAGAGCACGCTGACCAAAGTGCCCAGGCAGGAAGATGCGGTGCAAAGGAAGATCGCAAGCCCTCCCTTGCCCTGATTTGCGAGCGGGAATCCGTCAAGCGCGGTTGCCGCGCTGGCCGGGGTGCCGGGGATGTTGAGCAGGACAGCCGCCTGGCAGCCGCCGGAGATCGAGCCGACATAGACGCCGATCAGCGAGATGATTGCGCTGGTCGGAGACAGGCTGTAGGTAAGTCCGGTCAGGAGAGCTACCGCCATGGTTGCGCTGAGTCCGGGAAGCATTCCCATGATAAGACCGGCGAATGTGGAGATGATCAAAACGCCGAGATTCAACGGCATCAGAACGTTCCCCAGCGCCTGCGCGAGATAGGTCAAAGCCATATATATCTTTCCCCCTTACGGCAGCGGCACGCGGAAGCATACCTGAAATAGAAGTACGATCAGTGCGGAGCAGAGTACTGTAATGACAAGAATTTTTGTAAGGGAACCTGCATCAAGGAAGAACATCAGCAGGAGCATGAATAAAAAGGTCGACAGCCAGAACGGCAGCAGGTCGAGCAGTACAAAAGTGTAAAGCGCCATCAGCAGTACACCGATCAGCATGCGCATGGTATTTTTATCTTTTAAGATTCCTGAAAAGTAGCTTTTTACCTCTGCGATGCGAACGGATATGCCGCCATCCTGAATACTGCTCAAGAAGAGTATTACCGAAAGCAAACAGAGCATGAAACCCAGCATGGTTGGAACCAGCGCCGGGGAAACATAAAAGAGCTTGCCGGCTTTGTGATAAATCCCGATGCCGGCAAGAATGACATAGACCGATAATGCAAACATTATGATCGATGAGAGGAAATCAAACTGCTTTCTCTCATTTTCCATAAAATCAGCTCCTTTAAAAGGTTATCTATAGAAAAACAGTCAGACCTTTTTCAAAATCTAACCGTTTTCCAATACGGCGTGCAAAACACGCCTTATTCCGAATCCGGCCGGTATCCAAAGGGAAAATCGCTTACAGCACATTTCCCCTTTGGATGCATCACCTAAAGAGTTTTCAGCGCGAAATACCGAATTTTTCGGGAGAAATTGTAGCAACACCGCAGTCATACAGCGTCCATGTAACAGTAGACGACAGTTTATCCATATAGGCAGCCGCCTCTTCGCCCTGCATGCCGTTGACAAGGAAGCCTTTCGTCTTGCAGAAAGCGAGGAAATCCGGATTCTGGAGTGCTTCAGAGAACGACTTGGAAAGAGCGGCGGTGACATATTCCGGCTGGCCTTTCGGGACAGCAATTCCGGTCGTCTCGCCCATCGGGAGGCGGTCGGCCAATTCAGGGACAACTTTCAGAATCGAAGGGATTACTGTCCCGTTTTCAAGCGTGATGTCCTCGGCTGAGAAGTTCGCGAGTGCGCGCATATCGCCCGAAATAAACATATCCTGCATTTCGACGAGCAGCTGGCTGGTGAAGTCTACTTCTCCGGCAAGCGCAGCGGTAACAGCTTTGCCGCCGCCCTCATATGGGACGTGCTTATACTGAAGGCCGGTCGTCGCGCAGAGCACTTCAATGCCAACGTGACCGCCGGAGCCCATACCGCCGGTACCGTCGGTGATCTCGCCGGGGTTCGCTTTCATTGCGTCAAGCAGATCCTGCGCGGTCTGGTACGGAGAGTCCTTGCGCACGGCAAGCACATTCGGAGTAAAGGTGGCAAGGTAGAAATCCCAGTCTTTCGGAGTGGTGTCGGCATAGCCGAGCACCGGCAGCGTAGAGAGGGACAGCATGCCGTTGGCAAGGATGTTATAGCCGTCTTTCTCGGCCTTCATGACCGTTAATGTACCAACTGAGCCGCCCGAGCCTGGGGTGTTGGTGACAACGATGTTGCATCCCATGTTTTTGCCCATGGCGTCGGCCAGTGCGCGGCCGGTCAGGTCGGTGGACCCGCCCGGATTCCACGGCACGACCATATTGATGTCGCGCGAGGGGTACTTGTCTTCTTTGTTGAAAAAGTTTGTGGCGATAAGCCCGGCCACAACCACCACAACAACGATAGCCGCCACGATCAGGATTGATTTCTTTTTTTCCATTCTGAATCCTCCTTATAGTTTATATACCGAACTGCCCTCCATGAGAGAACAGCTTTGTATCCGGGTATGCGGGCGAATGGGTTTTTCGCTTTCAATAATCCTGAAGAGCATCTCGGCGGCCATCCTGCCAAGGCCGATACCCCCGAGATCCACACAGGTAAAATCATTTGAACCGGTGCGCGCCCAGTCCGGCGAACCGACGATAATCACCGAAATGTCTTTCCCCGGCAGGATATGATTCTTTGCAAGGTACTGTACGCCGCCGCGCGCCTGGATGTTATAGGCATAGAGCAGGGCGGTTGCATCAGGATGTTCCCGCAGCGCCTGTTCAGTCAGCCGCGCGCCGTCCTCCTCTGTAAACTGTCCGTTGTAGATGATTCCGTCTTCCTCCGGGATTCCTGCCGCTTCCAGCGCGTCACGGTAAGCTTTCTGGCGCATCTGGAGGCCACCGAAATCGGCATTCCAGCCAATATAGGCAATCCTGCGGTGGCCGCACTGCAAAAACTGATCCATTGCCAGCTGGATACTTTCGTAGTTCTGGGAAGAAACCCAGAAATATTCTTCGTCAATGTCAAGCGAACGGTCGACCACTACGAGCGGCACGCCCATCTGACGGATTTGTCGGGTATTTTCGCCGCCGCGCGCCGTAGGGGTTATGATATAACCGTCTACCCGCTGCGCCTGCATGCGGTCAATGATTTCCGCCTCGCGTTCCGGGTCGTCGAAGGTATTGCAGATCGAAAGGATATAGCCAAAACTATCCGCCACATTTTCAATGCTCAGCATTATTTGAGTAAAAAGCTGGTTTTGGAACTGCGGGACAAGCACCGCGATGATCTTGCGTTTTTTACCGCGCAGGCTGCTGGCAGCGCTGCTCTTGACGTAATGCAAATCGCGGGCGGCCTCTTCGACCCGCCGGCGCATTTCTTCGCTGATGTAACGTTTTTTCGAGTTGTTCAGCACGTACGAAACGGTAGCCGCGGTGGTTCCGGCGCGTTTGGCCACGTCTTTGAGAGTCGCGTATTGTTCCGCCATGATTACCAAGTCCTCCTTATAGAATCAGCAAACGTTAACCGGTAATCGTTTGCTTATATAGATAAAATAAAATAGATTAACAAAACTAGAAAATTTCAACTTCTTTTCACAGGCAATCGTTAATCTATCTCTTGCTTTAGTTATATCCTATTTCGAGGGACTAAGTCAATAAAAAAACAGGTGCTTTTGGCGTTTTCGTAGAAAAAGATAGGCAACATTCCTTTGCCTATGCAAAATAGATAGGCAAACAATGCGTGTATTTTGCTGAGAATACTGCCGCGTAAGATGCATTTTACTACGCCTGTTTTTCTCCGGCTGGCCGTAAAGGCATTCCTTAAAATCCGGCCGGTCCCGGTATCTACGGGGCTTACTGGATTTGTTTACAATTTATACTTGATTTTTTTCCATCCGTGTATTATAGTAAGGTTAGCACTCAATATAAATGAGTGCTAAATCTTGTTTTTACTATATGAAGATAAAGGATGGATTTGGGATGGAAACGAAAGAATTCAAAGCTGAATCGAAGCGTCTTTTGGACCTGATGATCAATTCAATCTATACGCATCGGGAAATTTTTCTGCGTGAATTGATTTCCAACGCTTCCGACGCGATCGATAAGCTGTATTACCGTTCGCTGACCGATGGAAACACCGGGCTCTCCCGGGATGATTTTTCTATCCGGCTCGCCGTGGATAAAGAAAACCGCATTTTTACGATTCAGGATAACGGGTGCGGCATGAGTCAGGAAGAACTGGAAAACAACCTTGGGACGATCGCCAGGAGCGGCTCTTTGCAGTTTAAGCAGGAGAATGAAACCAAAGAAGACGTAGACATCATCGGCCAGTTCGGGGTCGGCTTCTATTCCGCGTTTATGGTCGCGTCCTGCGTAACGGTGGAAAGCAAACAGTTCGGTTCGGACACAGCCTATCGCTGGGAAAGCCATGGAGCCGACGGGTATGTAATTGAGCCGTGCCAAAAAGAAGAGCACGGAACCACAATTACCCTGAAGATCAAGGAAAATACGGAAGACGACAACTACGACGAATTTTTGGATCCGCACAGGATCTCCGCTATCGTGAAGAAATATTCGGATTACATCCGGTATCCTATTAAGATGGACATGCCCGCTTCCCGCCTGAAGGAAGGCTGCCCGGAGGATAAGCCGGAATATGAGCAGTATCTCCAAAACGAGACGCTCAACAGCATGGTGCCGATCTGGAAAAAAATGAAATCCGAAGTGACTGATGAGGATTACAACGAGTTTTACAAAGAAAAATTCTTTGATTATGAGAATCCCGCCCGCATCATCCATAGCAGTACGGAAGGCAGCGCGACCTATCAGGCGCTGATGTTTATCCCCGCCCGCGCGCCGTTTAACTATTACAGCCGCGATTACGAAAAGGGACTGCAGCTTTATGCCAGCGGCGTTCTCATCATGGAGAAGTGTGCCGACCTTCTGCCCGACTGCTTCAGCTTCGTGAAAGGGCTTGTCGATTCGCAGGATTTGAGCCTGAACATCTCCCGCGAAATGCTCCAGCATGACCGCCAGCTCAAGCTGATCGCCGGGCGCCTGGAGAAAAAAATCCATTCCGAACTGCTTTCCATGCTGCAGAACGAACGTGAAAAGTATGAAGCGTTCTACAAGAACTTCGGCCTTCAGCTGAAATATGGCGTTTACGGCGATTATGGCGCAAAAAAAGACCTGCTCTCCGATCTGCTGCTCTTCTATTCTTCCAGTGAAAAGAAGCTCGTCACGCTTTCCGAATACGTCGGCCGCATGAAAGAATCGCAGAAATACATTTATTATGCGTGCGGAGACACCGTGGAAAAGATTGACCGTCTGCCGCAGACCGAACTGGTTCGCGACAATGGATATGAAATCCTCTATCTGACGGAAGACGTCGATGAATTCGCGCTTAAAATGCTGCTCGAATTTGAAAAGAAAGAGTTCCGTTCCGTGTCCGACAGCGATCTCGGTCTTGAGGACGAGAAGGAGAAGGAACAGGCTAAGCAGAAAAATGAAGAGAATAAGGACCTGCTGTCCTGTATGAAAGACGCCCTGAAAGACAAAGTGAAGGACGTACGCCTCTCCTCCCGCCTGAAGTCGCATCCTGTCTGCCTTTCCAGCCAGGGCGCGTTGTCTCTGGAAATGGAAAAGGTGCTGAACACGATGCCGGGCGACAACAAGGTGAAAGCGGAACGCGTGCTGGAAATCAACGCCTCCCACCCCGTGTTTGCCTCCATGCAGAAGCTCTTTGAAAGCGATCAGGAAAAGATCAAAACCTATGCCGATCTTCTCTACACACAGGCCTTGCTGATTGAGGGCATGCCGATTGAAGATCCCGTAAAATTTTCCAATGCCATCTGCGACCTGATGGCGGAAAAATAATTCATATAAGCGCGAAAACGTTCAGAACGTTTTCGCGCTTATTTTATCAGGCTTCTATATTGACAATGGTGCTGAAACCGCTATAATGATGTCTGCCGGCCTTTTAGGGCATAAAAATCACCGGAGAAAACTGAGGTTGCAGGACATATGGAAGACATCAAAAAAATTAATTCCCGAAGCTACCTTTTGGGGCTCACCTGGCCAATTTTTGTGGAATTGGTTTTGCAGATGTTGGTCAGCAATGTCGACCAACTGATGGTCGCAAAAACTTCTTCCACCGCTGTTGCCGCGATTGGAAACGCAAACGTGATTACAAACCTGCTGCTGATTTCCTTTTCCGTGATTTCCATGGCAGCTACCATTTTAATCACGCAATACATCGGCGCGGGAAGCACCCATCGCGTGGCGCAGACCTATACGATCTCCCTGCTGGTCAATTTTTTGCTTTCCCTTGTCATCAGTGCGGGGCTTTCGGGATTTTCCGGGCAGATTTTCAGCCTGATGGGGGTGCCGCGCGAGTTGATGGCAGAGTCCGTGAGCTACCTGCGCATCATCGGCATCGGGATGCCGCTTCAGGCTGTTTATCTTACGTTTGTAGCGTTTTTCCGGGCAAACGGCATGACGCGGCAGACAATGATGATCTCCATTATTATCAACCTGCTGAATATCGCCGGAAACTTTGTTCTGATCAACGGCTTTGGGCCCATTCCGATGATGGGCGTCGCGGGAGCCGCTGTTTCCAGCAACCTGTCCCGCCTGATTGGGGCAGGCATCATTATCTGGATGTTCCGCAAATTCATTGCCGCACCAATCAGTTGGTCACATCTGCGGCCCTTCCCCCATAAACAGCTGACGCTTTTGCTGAAAATCGGGCTTCCATCCGGCGGCGAATCGATCTCTTACAATATGACGCAGCTTTTTATCCAGGCAATGTGCAATACCCTGCCTGTCTTTGTGATTACCGCCCGCGCGTACTGCAATATGTTCGCGATGCTGTCCTATATTTTCACTTCGGCAATTGCGCAGGCAACGCAGATTGTTGTGGGTTACCTGATTGGAGCACGGCGCACAGAAGAGACCGATCAGCGTGTGAATTCCACGCTGCGCGTTTCCATGGCTGTTTCATTTATGATTTCACTGCTGCTCTATCTGTTCTGCCTGCCGCTGTTCGGGCTGTTTACCAGCGATCCGCAGGTACTGAAGATGTGCAAAACCATTATGCTGATCGAAATCTTTCTGGAACAGGGGCGCGCCGCCAATATTGTTCTGTTCCGCGCTTTGCAGACAGCCGGCGACATCCGTTTCCCGATCTGCCTGAATGTGACGACCGTCTGGACGGTTGCGGTTGGAGGAGGGTTCCTGCTGGGCAAAATTCTGGGGTTCGGACTGCCGGGTATCTGGATTGCGATGACGATTGACGAAGGTTTCCGCGGGGTGGTGTCATACCTGCGCTGGCGCAGCGGTAAATGGCGTTCCAAGCACCTGATCGGCTGAAGTGGTTGAAAAGCAAATTAAAATCAGGGTATACTGAAAGAGACAATTGAGATAAAGGGGAGAATTTTATGACAATCAACCGAAGCAAAGTAGCGATCATTGGTACGGGACTGGTAGGATCGTCCACTGCGTTCAGCCTGGTCACACAGGGCGCCTGCGACGAAGTACTGCTGATCGATCTGAATAAAGAGCGTGCCCGCGGCGAAATGATGGACCTGCGCCATGGCATCGACTATCTGAACCGAAATGTAAAAGTGAATGTCGGCGATTACAGCGACTGTGCCGACGCGGACATTGTGGTGATTACCGCCGGCGCTCCACCTCGTGAAGGCCAGACGAGACTTGATACACTGGGTGCTTCCAAAAAAATTATCGAGTCAATCGTCTCGCCCATTATGGAGAGCGGATTTACCGGCATCTTTTTAATCATTTCCAACCCAGTGGACATCATTGCGCAGTATGTCTATAAGCTCTCGGGCCTTCCGAAAAGTCAGGTAATCGGAACCGGAACCGCGCTTGACACCGCTCGTCTAAAAAACCTGATCGGAGATCTGGTGCAGATCGATCCGCGCAGCGTCCACGCCTACGCGCTGGGAGAGCACGGCGACAGCCAGATGGTCGCGTGGTCCCGCGTGACGGTGGGCGGAAAAACCTTCGCCGAAATCCTGCGGGACAATCCGGATCGGTTCAAAGGGGTGGACCTTGACCAGCTCGTCCATGACACGATTGGCGCAGGCTGGGAAATTTTGAAGCGCAAGGGAACCACCTACTATGGCATCGCCACCACCGCGGCCGGCATCATCAAATCTATTTTGCAGGATGAAAACAGGATTATCCCCATCTCGACCCTGCTGGACGGAGAATACGGCGAACGGAACGTGTTTTGCGGCGTTCCGGCAATTCTGGGGAGAACCGGCGTAAAAGAGATTGTGGAACTCCATCTGACCGATACCGAACTGGAGAAATTCCACCGCTCTGCCGAGCTGATCCGCGGTTTTGCCAGAAATCTCTAAACAGATTTTCTATTGGGTACCCAGATTTTTACTGATCTGTAAAAATCGCATAGTTCAAAACCATGCAACACATACTACTGAAAAGAGAGGTGTGCAGCATGAGTATTCATGAGTTTACCGTAAAATCGATTGATGGGAAAGAAATCTCCCTTTCCGATTATGCAGGAAAGCTGGTTTTGATTGTCAACACAGCCAGCAAATGCGGGTTCACCCCGCAATATGAAGAGCTGGAGTCGCTATACAGCCGTTACCGGGATCGGGACTTCGTCATTCTTGGATTCCCCTGCAACCAGTTTTTGAATCAGGAACCGGAAAGCAATGAAAAAATTCAGGAATTTTGCAGGCTGACCTACGGCGTCAGCTTTCCGATGTTTGCAAAAGTAGAGGTAAACGGGGCCGGTGCGTCGCCTCTGTTTGCCTATTTAACATCCCAAAAGCCGTTTCAGGGGTTCGATTTAAAACACCCGATCGGCAAAAAGCTGGATGAAATCTTATCTTCGGAAAACGAAAATTACGCTGAGGGCAACGACATCAAATGGAATTTCACCAAATTCCTTATCGGTAAAAACGGGGAAGTGATTGTCCGTTATGAACCCACAACGGGAATTTCAGAAATTGAGGACAATATCAAACGAATTTTAAACGGCAAATAAACAGATTCTATCCGTCCCCCCTTGTCTTGCCTTTCTTTTTTCTAAATGGTAATATAAAGAAAAGGGGGCTTTGCAATGGGACTGTTCAGCAAAAAGAAGAGGGTTGAAAAACCGCCGAAGCAAATAACGCCCGCCGAAAAGCGGTTAACCAGGAAGTCAGAAACCGAGATGTCCGATGAACAGGCGGAGCGCCTGGCCCGCGCGCTGGCGCAATATATGAAAAAGTAATCTGAAAAGAGGCTCCATTGATAAAATCAATGGAGCCTCTCAATTATTTTTCCTATTTATGATACTTTGCATTCGCATGAATTGAAAATGCGCGGTAAAGCTGTTCCAATAACAGAACCCGCGCGAGCTGATGCGGAAATGTCATCAAAGACATGGACAGCAGCAGCGACGCACGTTTTTTAACCTGATCGGAAAGGCCGTAAGACCCTCCAATTACGAACGTAAAATCTCCACAGCCATCTACGGCAGACTTCGAAATCCACGCCGCAAACTGTTCCGAAGCAAACTGCCTGCCTTCAATGCACATGGCAACGAGCCTGGAATTTCTGGGGGTCTTATCCAAAATCCGCGCGCCCTCTTTTTCGATACATTCTGCGATCTGGGCGGGAGACGGATTTTCCGGAAGCCGGAATTCGTCCACTTCAACGACTGAAACGTCGCTCCAAAGGCCAAGACGTTTTAAATATTCCGCACATCCGTCCCGCATCCACGCCTCTTTTACTTTGCCTACCGCAAGTATGCGGGCGGTAATCATAACACTACCATCTCTGACGGTTTGGAACGGGGCGCCACCTGAAGTGTATAATCCACGCCCTCGCGCATGCCATGCAGTTCAAAATTGGAATAAGCGGTCTGATAAGCCAGTTCAGGCAGATTGTTATTCTGCGACAGATGCCCCAGTATAAATCTGGTACTTCCGGTGCGCACAAGGCGGATCAGTTCCTCGGAACAGTCCTCATTGGAAAGATGTCCCAGATTAGAAGCAATCCTCTGTTTGAGATAATAAGGGTAATCGGACGCACTGAGCATCCGCTGGTCATAATTGGATTCAAGCATCACAAGATCACATCCGGTCAGCATTTCGCGAACATTTTCGCGTATGTACCCCATATCGGTAGCTACAATCAGCCTCCGGCCGTCCGGAGTGGATACCCGGTATCCGAAGCTGTGTACACTGTCATGCGGCGTATCAAACGAATCAATTTCCAGCGAGCCCACGGTAAATCTTGTCCCCCCTTCCAGGGGGCGGACATCCGCTTCCGATTCCAGCAGATGATCCCAATCCAGTTTCTGTAAAACCTCCGCGGAAGCGAAAACCGGTATTTTCAATTTTTTCAGCAGCACGCGCAGCCCGCTGATATGGTCGGTGTGCTCATGAGTCACCAGAATTGCGCGTATTGATTTTGGGTCAATTTCTCGTGCCTGCATCGCTTCGAGAAGCTGTTTGCAGGAACGTCCCGCATCGATCAGGATCGCGGTGTCTGATGAACTGATATAGGTGCTGTTGCCGCTTGAACCACTGAACAGCGAACAAAATCTTGCCATGTGTCCTCCCGGTAAAATCAGTACGGCGAACGGACATCCTCCATAAGGTTTTATCCGCTGGCACTTTAAATCAAGCTACAATGCGGCCTGCAAAGGTTTCTCCGGCACAATCATCTTTTTTACATTTGCGCCGAGCACTGTCAGCTTGTCTGCAATATCTTCGTAGCCACGTTCAATATGTTCAATATCCTCTATTTCCGTCGTGCCCTTTGCAGCCATAGCGGCAATCAGTACTGCCGCTCCTGCACGCAGATCCACCGCGCGGACAGGCGCCCCGGTCAGCTGAGGAACCCCTTCCACAACCGCGACTTTGCCGTCCACCTGAATGAGCGCGCCCATCCGGCGCAGCTCATCGACATAACGGAAACGGTTATCCCATACACCCTCTGTCACGATGCTCGTTCCGGATGCCATGGAAAGCAACGCCGTCATCTGCGGCTGCATATCCGTCGGAAACCCGGGATGCGGCATTGTTTTGAGGTTGACCTTGCTCAGTTCGCCGTCTCTGGCAACACGGACAGCATCATCGTATTCTGTTATCACAGCGCCCGCTTTTTCCAGCTTTTCAATAATGGATTCCAGATGCTTTGGAATCACATTTTTCACCAGCACATCCCCGCCGGTTGCGGCTGCCGCAACCATATAGGTTCCCGCTTCAATCTGGTCCGGAATAATGGAATAGGTTGTCCCGTGCAGAATATCCACGCCATGAATCTTAATGACATCGGTGCCGGCTCCCCGGACATCCGCGCCCATAGAGTTCAAAAAGTTGGCAAGGTCAACGATGTGCGGCTCCTTCGCGCAGTTTTCAAGAATTGTAATGCCCTTGGCTTTGACCGCCGCAAGCATGACATTGATGGTTGCCCCCACGGAAACCACGTCAAAATAGATATGCGCGCCTAAAAGCATGTCCGCCTGCGCATTAATCATACCGCTGTCAATGGAGACATGAGCACCCAGTGCTTCAAAGCCTTTCATGTGCTGATCAATCGGGCGCACGCCGAAATTGCAGCCGCCCGGCATGGAAACACTTGCCCGGTTGCAGCGGGTCAACAGCGTACCCAGCATATAATAAGAAGCACGCATATAGCGAGCCAGCTCGTAAGGAACGACCGGCTCGCCAATATAAGTGGTATCCACTTCTACAGTAGACCTATTCAATACGCGTACGGTTGCTCCCATCGCACGTAGAATTTTAAATAAAACAGTAATATCGCTGATATTTGGAATATTTTCAATGACACATTTTCCCTGTGCCAGAATCGTCGCCGGAATAATTGCTACCGCGGCGTTTTTTGCACCGCTCACCGTTACTTCACCGCACAGGCGGGTTGGGCCTTCAATGATAAATTTTTCCAAATTACAAAACCTCCACGGCGGTTTTCCCCTCATTTCGGGCAGGCCCCGAAACGATGCAAACGTGTTACACGCATATTGCAACAGTTATATTATACCACCACAGCATCTAAATTAAAAGAGCATTTTTTGTCTTTTCATCCGAAAATTCTCACACATAATCTTGGGCCGATGACAGAGCGATTAATCAAAACCCGGAGCGATCCATCTTTTAAATATTTTTTTCATTCGTTCGCCGTCAAAAAACAGCTGAGCGGAACTGCAATTCCCGCTCAGCTGTCTTCATTTTAATAAACAGAACAGATTGAACCTAAAATAGTTTAGCCGTATAAATACGGTGCCGCATTGACCGGGGTACCATTAATGCGGATTTCAAAATGCAGATGAGGCCCTGTTGCGTTTCCTGTACGGCCGATGGCGGCAATCTGCTCGCCTTTCGATACCTGCTGGCCTGGCGTTACATACAGCTTGCTGCAATGTGCATACAGCGTCTGGATGCCGCCTCCGTGGTTGATAATGA
Source organism: Marasmitruncus massiliensis (assembly GCF_900186535.1). Taxonomy (GTDB): domain Bacteria; phylum Bacillota; class Clostridia; order Oscillospirales; family Ruminococcaceae; genus Anaerotruncus; species Anaerotruncus massiliensis_A. The sequence goes on along the minus strand of NZ_FYDE01000004.1, from coordinate 355,081 downwards.
CACAATAACCATATGCCCCGCGCCAGCCGGCCGTGACTACCTGCCCGTCCAGAGAAGCATAGACCGGTGAACCATAGCAGCCGGAGAACGTGATATCACTTCCGGTATGTCCATAATAGCCTAAGAAGCCCGTGGTGATCGATCCGCCCGCAGCCGGCCATCCAAAGGTACCTGACGGAATCTTGCCGGAAGCAATGCTTGGAATAAACTGCAGCGGTTTGTTTCCTCCCACTATGATAATTTGATCAACCGCCTCTTTCAGCGTTACTGTGTTGACGGCAGTCCTTTCGGTTTCAATTCCATCAATCAATACCACCTGGTCGGTCACTTCAATTAATCCGTTTTCCCCCTCCTGCTTCACTTCCGTATAACCGATATTGCGTTTGGGGTCGGTCTCCTGCTGAACCTTGTACTCCACTTCCTCTTCATGTTTTTCCAGTTTGGTTACTTTCACACCCATAAAAGGAACAGATTGTGAAATCAGCAGGGAATCACCGATCAGCAGATTTTCTTCCACACCGGGGTTCAGATTTTTCAGCTGGTTCAGCGTAATGCCCGCTTTATAAGCAATTCGTATCGGCGTATCTTCTTCTTCAACAATATACCGTTTCTCGCCGCGCTCTTCGCCGCTGAGTTTTTTCTCCAGTTCTTCCAAAGGCTGGATGGAGCTTGCCGGATAGAGCCCTTTTTTAATTTCCACCTTTTTAACAAATTGGACGGTGGTGGTTGGGTCCATACTAGATTCGCTGTATTTTTCCAGCATGCCGTTCAGAAAATCAAGCAACCCGTCTCCCTCGCGGACAGCGCTGATAAAACGGCTTTGAATATAAAGTCCTGTTGCTTCCTCAATTTTATTACCGGATGCACGAATTAATTTATTGGTAAGTTCATCCACAGAAAGAAGTTCGCCCGGGTCCACAGCGGAAAGTTCAAATTGAGGAACAATATCTTTCGGCTTTATGTAAGTCTCGTTTATAATTCTTCCCTTCATGGCGTTTTCAGCTTCATTGAAAACCGCCTCATCCATGATATAGCCAAGGTCTTCCCCGTTATATTCGACCTTTAAGGCCAATGTTTGATTCTGATAGGTCTGAATTACATAGAGCAGCACAAAAGCGCCGGCAACAGGCGCCAACCATCTCAGCAAAAAGAGTATCCCGCGCCAGAGGTGAAAAAGAGCCGTCCCAAACATGCGGCACAATATGGCAAACTGACCTTCGGCACCATTTTTCTTTGCGTTGGCAAGCTCCGTCCGGAATGTGTGGTACTTATCCCGAAGTTCCCAAAACGGGGTGCAGATTTCGCGGTACTTTGTTCGAAACCACCATTTGAGGGAACGGCGATGCATCTCACGTCTGCGTTTGAAACTGTTTTCAAATCTATGAAAATAAACGGAACCACGGCGCAAACGGTGGCGGACAAACCGTATCAGTTGGACTCCTACAAAATAACAGTATCGAAAAACAACATAAAAAACCACCCAAAACCTGTTGGGCAGCGCATCCGCCGTCTCATGGCGCGAATCATCAGGCTGATCCGGCTTCAAATCCGGTTTCTGTTCAATTTGATCAATGTGTTCCGTTTGTTCAGGTTCTGCCGGCTCGGGATGCTCCAACTCCATCAGTTCCGACGGTTCTATCTCAGCTTGTCCAAATAATTCATCTTTTTCAGTAAGCAGCGAAGGCTCTTCTTCTAAAACAAGCTCAGCCATATCATCGTGGGTGGAGTCCTGTGCTTCCCGGTCATGTTCACGCCGGGCGGCCTCCCCCAGTTTCTCGCCAGAAAAGCGGTTTTGATTGTTCCGCTTGTTCCTGCGTTTTGCCAAGCACATCATCTCCTTTCGGCCGCTTTAGTGGGTCCAAAGCCCTCAATTTTATCAGCTGAAAGCCGCATCATTCAAGCCGCGCGCAATTAGACACGGCGGCGGATGTATTTATAAAATATATGTAGGTCATTATTATATCTCAAATCAACTTTTAAGGCAAGTGGTTTCCTGTGAACAATCTTTGTCTTCATAAATACAAATCTATGTTTTGTTTGTAAAATAGATAATAGTTACCCCCCGGCAAAGCCGGGGGTTCTCCATATGCGGGCAAAGCCCTGTTTTACTAGCTGCGCCTCAAGGCGCTGGTACGGTCTGCCAATTGCAAAAGTTTGTTACTTGCTACCCGTAAACGGGTTTACGTACTCCTTGAGTGTCATCTGGTCTTCAACCTGATCTTCTTCCAGTTGATTTTTGATATATTGGGCTATTGCTTTATCATTCTTCCCTGCCGTATCCACAAAATAGCCCCTGCACCAGAATGTCCGGTTTCCATACTTGTATTTCAAATTCGCATGCCGCTCAAATATCAGCAAGGTACTCTTTCCTTTGAGAAATCCTACGAATCCGGAAACGCTCATCTTCGGTGGTATTTTCACCAACATGTGTATATGGTCCGGACACACCTCCGCTTCTATGATCTCCACCTGTTTCCAGTTACATAACTCCCTCAGTATTTTTCCTATCTCAGCCCGCATATTTCCGTATGTTACTTTTCTTCGATACTTTGGGGCAAACACTATATGGTATTTGCAATTCCAGCTCGTATGATTTAAACTATCTATATCATTCGTCTTCATGTCGAATGTTCCTCCTTTTGATATGTCTCGTTGCAGTTGGCAGACCGCAGCTTCATTATATCAAAAGGAGGTTTTTTGCTATACTCATCGCTAAAGCTTTTTTGAACTCCCGGCACAGCCGGGAGTTTTCGTACGACAAAAATATGCCCGCTCTTTGTTTATAAGCAAAGAGCGGGCATGCGGACAAATTTGTTATTTCACTTTGTCGGCAACCTCTTTTACTGCCATCGCCATAAAATCATTCACTTTCATGACGCCCTGGTCGCCGTCGCGGCGGGAACGGACAGCGACCGAGTCCGCTTCCACTTCTTTGTCGCCGATTACGAGCATATATGGAATCTTCTGGAGCTGCGCCTCACGCACACGATAGCCGACCTTCTCGTTGCGGCTGTCCATCTCGACGCGCAGACCCGCGCCCTTCAGCTGCTCCATGACCTGCTCTGCAAAGGCGATATGATCGTCGGTGATCGGCAGGACCTTGATCTGCACCGGGGCAAGCCAGAGCGGGAACGCGCCCGCGTAATGCTCGGTAAGGATGCCGATAAACCGTTCGATGCTGCCGAAGGCAGTGCGGTGGATCATCACCGGACGGTGCTTCTCGCCGTCGCTGCCGGTATAGGTCAGGTCAAAACGCTCAGGCATCTGAAAGTCGAGCTGGATAGTGCCGCACTGCCAGGTGCGCCCGATCGAATCGCGCAGGTGGAAATCGATCTTCGGCCCATAGAACGCACCGTCTCCCTCGTTGATGGTGTACGGCTTGCCGTTCTTTTCCAGGGCGTTGCGCAGGGCGTTGGTAGCCATCTCCCACTGCTCCCCGGTACCCATCGAGTCCTCCGGACGGGTGGAAAGCTCCAGAAAATACTCGAAGCCGAAAACCTTGTAGATGCTGTCGATCAGGTGGATGACGCCCAGCACCTCTTCCTCGGTCTGGTCCGGGGTCATGAAGATATGCGCATCGTCCTGGGTAAAGCAGCGTACCCGCATCAGACCGTGCAACGCACCGGAAAGCTCGTGGCGGTGTACAATGCCGAGCTCGGCCATGCGTTCCGGCAGGTCGCGGTAGGAGTGCAGCTTTCGCTTGTAGACCAGCATACCGCCCGGGCAGTTCATCGGCTTGATCGCGTAATCCTTCTCGTCGATCTTAGTGGTGTACATGTTATCCTTATAGTGGTCCCAATGTCCGGAACGGTGCCAGAGCTCCTCGCTCAAAATGAGCGGGGTACGGATCTCCTCATAACCGTGCGCCTTATGCAGCTCGCGCCAGAAACTCTCCAGCGTATTGCGCAGCACCATGCCCTTGGGGAAGAAAAAGGGGAAGCCCGGGCCCTCCTCGTAGATGTCGAACAGGTCAAGCTCGCGGCCCAGCTTGCGGTGATCCCGCTTCTTTGCTTCTTCCATCATATCCAGATAGCCCTGAAGCTCACTTGCTTTGGGGAATGCGGTTCCGTATACGCGGCAGAGCATTGGGAGACTGCTGTCGCCGTGCCAGTAGGCGCCGGTGCACTGAATCAGCTTGACCGCTTTGACCGGCGCCACGCTCATCAGATGCGGGCCGGCACACAGATCGGTAAAATCGCCCTGCTTATAAAAACTGATGGGGCCACCCTCGGACGCGTGTTTCTCAATCAGTTCCAGCTTATAGGGCTGATTTTTCATCAGTTCTTTCGCCGCGGGCACATCAAGTACAAACCGTTCGATCTCAATGCCGCTCTTAACAATCGCCGCCATTTCCTTTTCGATCTTCTCGAGGTCCTCCTGGGTAAAGGGCTTCTCGACGTCGAAGTCATAGTAGAAGCCGTTGTCGACCGCCGGGCCGATGGTGAACTTGGTCTGGGGATACAGGCGCATGACCGCCTGTGCCAAAATATGGGAAGCGGTGTGCCAGAACGTCTTTTTGCCGTCCGCGTCATCAAATGTGAGAATCGCCAGCTCACAGTCCTCCTGCAGAGGGGTGCGCAGATCGACGGTAACCCCGTTGACTTTCGCGGCGCAAGCCGCCTTATACAGTCCTGCGCCCAGACTTTTTGCCACATCGGCCGCAGTGACTCCGGCCTCAAATTCTTTTATGACGCCGCCCTTTAATGTTACTTGAATCATAAGACAACTTCCTTTCCGATTTGATTCTGAACGAATCCAAATAAAAAGACTTCATCCCGCAATTACATACGGGATGAAGTCAAAAACTCCACGGTTCCACCCGAATTGTACGCATAGCCGCGCACCACTCGTTGATCTGTAACGGGATCAGCCGTCATGCTCATCGCACACGCTCAAGGGACGGTCTCTGCGGGGTTCTGCACAGCACGCTTTCAGCTTTTGCGCGCCTCTCTGCGGTGCATCTGGCCAGGCAGCATTCCCTGTCATCGCATTTTTGCGGTATTAATCTTCTATATTAGATACTAACACCGCTCTGGTTTGTTGTCAACAAGAAAATTTCTTGACAACTATACATAATCCATATAAAATAGGAGTGTCATGCAGTATGTTTTATGGCACTTCATAATTTGTAAATTTTTTTATAGATAGACTTCACGAACATTTATAGATCGATTTATAGGTTCATGGGTGCGCCTGAAAATATTCTTTCCGGCTTCCTTCGCGGTATCCGGAATGCGGACATTGATAATTGCATAATGAAGGAGGTTATTCTAACTCATGCCAGGAACAGTCACATTCGTTATCTGTGTGATTGTTGCGTTTTTGGTTGGTGCTGTCATAGCGTTTTTCCTTGGAGTGGAGTACAGAAAAAAATCGGCGGAAGCCGTTCTTGGTTCTGCCGAAGAAGAAGCAAAAAGACTCATCAGCGACGCAATTAAATCCTCGGAGACAAAGAAAAAAGAGGCTATTATTGAAGCAAAGGACGAAATTTACAAACTGAAACAGGATTCCGAAAAGGAGCTGAAAGAGCGACGTTCGGAGGTTTCGCGTCTGGAACGCCGTATTCAGCAAAAAGAGGAATCCGTTGACAGAAAACTTGATAATCTGGAGAAAAAAGAAGAAGCCCTGCAAAACAAGATCAAAGAGGCCGATGTCAAACTGCAGGAAGCCGAACAGGTAAAAACACATCAGTTTGACATGCTCGAAAAAATTTCAGGATTTACTGCCGAACAGGCAAAAAATTATCTGCTCGCAAATCTGGAGGGCGAATTAACACATGAAAAAGCGCTGAAAATCAACCAGTTTGAAATGCAGCTCAAAGATGAATCCGACCAGAAAGCCCGCGAAATTATTTCCGCAGCGATCGGGCGCTGTGCCGCCGATTATGTGGCGGAGATTACCGTTTCTGTTGTTCCGCTGCCGAGTGATGAAATGAAGGGACGGATTATCGGCCGCGAGGGCCGCAATATCCGTACGCTGGAAACCCTTACGGGCGTAGACCTGATCATCGACGATACCCCTGAAGCTATTACGCTTTCCAGCCACGACGCTGTCAAACGCGAGGTTGCGAGGGTAGCGTTGGAGCGTCTGATTCAGGACGGGCGTATTCATCCCGCCCGCATTGAGGAAACAGTGGAAAAGGCCCGCCGGGAAATTGAGAACAAGATTAAGCAGGACGGTGAACGCGCTGTCATGGAATGCGGTGTTCACAGTATGCATCCTGAACTTGTCAAACTGCTTGGCCGTATGCGTTACCGCTCCAGTTATGGGCAGAACGTACTTAGCCATTCCATTGAAGTTTCTCAGCTTGCCGGTATGATGGCGGCAGAGCTGGGGGCAGATGAAACGCAGGCACGCCGTGCCGGGCTGATTCACGATATCGGAAAATCAATGACACACGAAATTGAGGGATCTCATGTCCAGATCGGTGTCGATCTTGCCAGAAAATACAAGGAAAATCCTGAAATTATTCATGCCATTGAGGCACATCACAATGACGTCGAGCCGAAAACAATCGTCGCTTGTCTTGTACAGGCCGCAGATGCCATTTCGGCAGCCCGCCCCGGTGCACGCCGGGAAAACCTTGAAAATTATATCAAACGCCTTGAAAAACTCGAAGAAATTGCGAACACTTTCGAGGGTGTGGAGAAATGCTACGCAATCCAGGCCGGCCGTGAAATTCGCATTATGCTGAAGCCTGATGTGGTATCTGACGACCAGATGGCCATTGTTGCACGTGAAATTGTCAAGAAAATTGAAAATGAACTGGATTATCCCGGACAGATTAAGGTCCATTGCATTCGTGAGAACCGTGCTATTGAATACGCAAAATGATATGCAAAGCGCCGCCCATTGGGCGGCGCTTTTTAAACTCTGATTACCGGATGAAAAAACAAGCCCGCAGTCAGCTTTTATACTGACTGCGGGCTTAATTTAGTTAAGGCATTACCATTTTGTTTTTGTTTCCACGACTTTCCCGACAATTATTAGCTGTTCAATTTCTTCCCCCATAAAAATCTGGGGTTGATAGGACTGATTGAAGGGCTGCAGAATCACTGCGCCTTCCTTTTTAATCACACGCTTTAGTGTCCCCTCTTCGCCATCAACCAGCACTACTGCCAGTTCCCCGCTTTCCACATTCTGCTGTTTGTGAACAAGTGCCAAATCACCGCTGTGAATGCGCGGTTCCATACTGTCGCCATGGACAATCAAATAGAAATAATCCGACGGGCGGCCGACATTAGCAGGCTCTGTGCCATAGTCCTCCTGAAATGCCAATGCCCCGTATCCGGCCTTTACTCTGCCAAGAACAGGCACCTGCACTTCGCCGGCAGAGCTGCCGGCCTGCACCTTAATGGAAACCTCTTCTCTCCCGAGCAGGAAATCCGCACTGACATGAAAAATATCCGCAATCGCCTTTAGCGTGACTGGATCGGGGGTTGATCGTCCGGTTTCCCATTTGCCGACCGCCTGCTGGCTGATTCCCAATTCCGAAGCCAAAGACCCCTGGGACATCTTACAGCTCTTCCGAAGCGCCTTTAATCGATCTGAAAACATCGCTTATCCTCCGTGGTTTCCATCTGAATGCCCATCCATGCAGAATCGGCTTGTAATGATAAAAATATATAGATTTCATACACTAATTTGAAAATATTATACTTCTTTTGGTTGTTACATGTCAAGACTGTTTCAAACTATTTTGTTGTGAAAAAAGCATTGACAACTACAATAGGTTGTTGTATAGTATAAGCAGTAAAACATATTTGAATGAACCGCTCTCAAGGTTCTATAAAAACATCAAAGTGGTGAATATTATGGCAGTTTATTTTCGTACCCGCTTTCTCTTACAGGCGCTTTCAATAGTCAGTGTACTTTTTATGATTGGAACAGCAGGCGCATTTGAAACGGACAGTATCGGCTTCTATCAATTCTGTGCGCAAGCCGCTTTATTTGAATGTCTGTCTATATTCCTGCAAAGGCTCAGTAAAAAGCGGCGGTGTATGTTCAGGCGCAGAAAACCCGCTCCAATGCCTGTAGGCAAGATTGCACAGTCATACTCCGCTTAAATCAAACAGAGGCGTATATTCCTCTTTTGCAGAGCTTTTTTCCTGCATATATCCTTTCAGGCCCAGCTCCTGCGCTTTTGACAACACATGGTTGTATTCAAATGTACTGATCCGGCGGTTGATTTCCGGAAACTCTGCGCAACGGTAAAACGGCGTAAATTGGCTCATAAGACTAAGCAAAATCTTTTCCTTCGGCAGATTTTGTGCAATCCATGTCAAAACAGCCACAGAGTCAAATCTGCCCTTTGGCAATACAAGATGCCGTATAATGAGGCCTTTCTTCAGCAAACCATCCTGATCGAAAGCAATTTTGCCCACCTGACGGTACATTTCCAGAATTGCGGAGGTTGCCACATCGAAGTAATCCGGCGCTCCCGCATAACGTTTTGACCTGTCAGACTCCGCAAATTTCAAATCTGGTAGATAGATATCTACCAGGCCGTCCAGCATGCGCAATGTTTCGCAGCGCTCATACCCGCCTGAATTATATACCACTGGCAGATGCAGCCTGTGTTTGACGATCCCAAGCGCCTCAATGATCCATGGGACATAATGAGTCGGATTTACGAGATTGATATTATGCGCGCCCTGATCCTGTAGCTCTAAAAAGATATCCGCTAACCGCTGCGTAGTGATTTCTTTTCCAAAGTTCTGCGCACTTAATTGATAATTTTGACAGAAACAACAGCGCAGGGGGCATCCGGAAAAGAAGACTGTCCCAGAGCCGTTACTTCCGCTGATGCATGGTTCTTCCCATTGATGCAATGCGGCTTTTGCCACTTTTACAAAAGAGCCTCCCCCGCAGGCACCCAGCCCCTTTGAGCGATTCGCACCGCATTCCCGCGGACATAACCGGCAGGCTTTGATTTCCATTTTGATAATCCCCTTACAGCCACTGAAACACCGTCTCCGAACTTTTATGCAACCCCGCAACTCAGAAATCTTATTGTGTAGTACGCGTGCAAAATCCTCCGATTTTGCATCGCTTCCCACTACGAATTAAAAACGCCCGCATATCGCGGGCGTTTTTAATGAACTGTCAATTCTTAGCGGTAGATCAATGAAACATATCTTTTTTCATCAGAATCACCGTTGCGATAGCCGATGCCGCGATGGAAAGCACCAATGGAAACCACGTGTTTGCAAAAGGCAGGCTGGAAACGTTCATTCCGTAGAAACTGAATATCATGGTCGGAATTGCCATAATGATTGTGATGCAGGTCAATACCTTCATGACAATATTCAGATTGTTGGAAATAACCGACGCGAAGGCATCCATCATACCTGACAAAATACCTGAATAGATGTTGCACATTTCAATTGCCTGCTTAATCTCGATCAGCACATCCTCCAGCAAATCCTCATCCTCTTCATAGAGTTTGATGATCCTTCCGCGCAGGATTTTTTCAAGTGTTACTTCATCCGATTTCAGCGAAGTAGAAAAATAAACAAGCGATTTTTCCAGTCCAAGCAACTGAATCAATTCTTTATTCCGCATCGACTGATGCAGCCGCTGCTCGGTGGATGAAGAAATCTTATCGATCTGCTTGAGGTATTGCAGAAACCTTGTAGCGATTTTTAACAGCGTTAATAATAGAAAACGGGTTTTCAAAGAGGTTTGCAGAGCTTTTACCCGGCCCTGTGCCATGTCCTCAATCGTTAGATTATCCTCAATGCAAACCGTAATCACATAGTCACGCGTCATAATAATGCCCATTGGAAGCGTCGTATATAAAATCGTTTTGTTTTCATCCGCTTGTTCCTCGGCAGACGGATAGTCGATAATCACCAGCGTCTGGCCGTTTTCCGTTTCGATACGGGAGCTTTCCTCTTCATCAAGGGCAGCACGGACAAAATCGGCTTCTACCCCCAAATCTTTGGTTAAAAATGCTACCTCCGATTCTACGGGACTGACGACCGATATCCAGCAGCCAGGTTCCGGCGCGTCGATTCTGATAATACGATTGTCAACAGTTTTATAAAAGTTAAGCATCGCACTTATCCCCTTTCGCAGGGGATGGTGCTACGGTGTGACGAATCCCCTGCCCATATTGAATTTTTGACTAAATCTGATCGTACTGGGAGCATTTATACTTCCCGGGTCAGGGTTCACATCTACACCTCCAAAATTTAAATGAGGCGCTTTATAATGGGAGCATTCCCATATACGCCTTATTTATTATAGCATATAATCATCTGAATGCAAGCGTATTTCATAGATATTCTGCAATAATTATCTATAAACGACCAAAATCGTTTTAATTGGTCAAATACAGTGGAATCAGGCAAAATACCAGAAATTAAAAGAAAAAACGCCGGAATCAATCCGGCGTTAGGATAGGTTGAACCTTCAAAATTGCTTCTTAAAAATGTCTTCCACTGAAGAAGTATCATCAGCCATTACCAGAATCACATAGTTTCCCTGCTGATATGTCACTGCGCCATTGATTTTGACCATCTCTTCGGGGACATAATTTTCATAGGCTATTTTTTGGTCTTCAATTCGTTCCTCAATTGCGTCTTTCACCATCTGGACATCAGCGGTATCTTTCACCTTAAAAACGGACACCTCTTCAGCTGTTGCGCGCGAACCGCTTACATAGCAGGTCTTTTCGGCAATTTTGTCTTCTTCCAGCCGATAGATCACATCCACCTGCTTATCATCCAGCACCATCAGCTCGTCACGGAAAGTAAGCTGATCCACTACCGCCTTTGCCACATCGGCAGTCGCCGGCTCTTTCTGGGTGCTGCCTTTTCCACAGGCAGAAAACATCATCATGCAAGCCACAGCAGCCAATACACCAGCCACTAGTTTTTTCATTTTTCAATTCTCCTTATGCTTTTTGATCTTGTTCTTTCGTAGAGGACGCGGTTTCGATCGCGGAAGAACTGTCATCCGTGTGATCTTTATCACTTCGGGTAACCGTGTGCTCCATTAAATAATCAAACCACTTATTATAATATTCCGGCCCGAAGTGCATTCCGTCAGCCGGAGAAGCCGCATCCGGCAGCATTCCATTTTCATCCTTCATGCATTCGGCAACATTCAGATAATAAGCGTCCTTTTCCAAACATAAATTTAATAGCGCCTCATTAAACTCATCAATCCGCTGGTTATCCATTTTGTAGTTATTCACTTTCGTAACCGGCGTAATTGACTGGATATAAAGTGTTGCGTCTGGCTGAAGCTTGCGAATGTCGTCGATGACCCTGGAATAGTTCTTAATAAACTGCTCTTTAGCCTCATCGCGTACTTCGTTTCCGCCGAGCATGATATAAACCTTGCTATACTGTTTATTCTTCAGCCCATCCATGATGGTGATCCGGCTGCCATCATCCAGCTTTACCACCTGCGCGGTATAAACGGTCAAAAGGTTTACTCCCGTGCCGGCCAGCACATCGGTGTTCTCCATCATTCCGTAAAGTTCAATTCCGGTCGTAATAGAATCCCCTACAAACACCGCATCGTCAAAATAATGATTGTCGATTCGCTCCGTCTTAGGGACTATTCCCTGAACCGGTTCAAATGCCGGTTCGGTTTCCGGTTCCGGCTGCGATATCGGTACGGAGGAGGATTCCAATGGCTCAGAAACAGAAGAGGCCGCCTCTGAAGACGGCTGTGAGGATGAACTTTCCGCAGAAGACGCATGTGCTTCTCCTGTTGCCGCCTGCCAGACACCGGCAATCGCAAGGGAAACTGCAAGAGCGACCAGCAGCAACAGAAAGACCGGTAAAACCGAGTTTTTTCTACGTTTTCGGTTGATTTTCATTGATTTATTATAAGACATAGCAAACTCCTAAAGCGGTATCGTCCGCAGATCCTGTTGGCTGTTTGGACAGCCCTTATTATACATCACCAGGGCGTAACTGTAAAGCCAAAAAAGGCCCGGTAAAATTCTATATAAGATCTCCAAACTTTATAAAAGGGCGTTATACAGAAAGTTATAAACACTTTCCACTGAGTTTTCAACAGATATGTTCCGATGAAATAAGGCATTCAGCCTTTTTTCCTCCACCTTTCAACCATTTATTAACCATATTATTATCCAGTAATAGGAAATTTATTAAAAAAGGTTCTTATTTTACGCCTTTTTTAATCGCTTTTTATTAATTATACCATTTGTGATGAATATATGGGTCCATGCTCTTAATCCCAGATGCCGTATTCGTTTGGTCAGTTTCTATTGAAAAATAGAGTTTTTTTCTTGACATCTTATATTCAATATGCTAAGATATACTTCGTCGAGTGAGTTTCTGCCCCTTTTTTGGGAACTTTCGACATATATTAAAATGTGCGGCAGTGCTGGAATCGGCAGACAGGCACGTTTGAGGGGCGTGTGCGCGAGCGTGTGGGTTCAAGTCCCATCTGCCGCACCAAGTCCTTGTAGATTGGCTTCATGAGCTAGTTTACAAGGACTTTTTTTATTTCCAGCACAACAGAAGCAGCTATTATCGTAATACACCAGGGAAATTTAAGGATTTGTCTTTAATTATAAGAATAAGTGTCGAGTAAATAGTTGATTCTTATAATTGCGGGAGTTTTCTATGGCAAAACTGTTTCGTTGTTTTTCTTGTTTTTTTCTTCTGGCCATTTTCTTCACAAGTTGGTTCTTTCATGTGGATGCTGCCGATGCCATAACAGATTTTGATATTGCTGTAACCGGAAATAAAATTTCGAATACGGACCTTTATGCAAGCACTGTGACAATCAATCTTCAGCCAAAAAGTGACTCCGAGGAACTTTTGGCTTTTATTGATTACAATGGAATTTGGATGAAGCTGCCGGACCGCCGAAAAGACGGATTTTATGTTTCTTTTTCCGAGGATGGAAACTATTCTTACCAATTCCGGATCGAGGACAACCGGACAAAGGCCAGTACGATTAAACAAATTCATTTTTCAATTGATGGACAGCTTGCAAAACTTGTAGACGAAGTAAACGCCCTGCCGAATCTGAATACCACCACCGATGAAATGGTTGCAAAAAATAAAGCTTTGATTCTTTCCCTGAAAAAAAGGTATAACCAGCTTTCCGCCGAACAAAGGCTGCGTTTCCCTGCCTATGCAAAACATACTTTGACGACCTTCTATCAATGGCTGGCAAACATTGAACCGTCCGTCAATTACAGGGAACCCGAACCGCCGGCAATTACGGTCAAAAGCGCGCTGCCCGCAGTACAGGATATCTATTCAGGCCCGGTAACAATTACGATTGTTCCAAAGGATGCCTGGAACCTGCATGCTGTTCTGGTAAACATTAATGACAGTTGGCAGACATTACAAAAGGGCCAGAATAATGAGTATACTTTAACATTAGCAGATGAAAAAACATATCATCTGGATTTTTGTGTACAGGATCAAAACAGCAATGTCAGTGAAAGTGCAAGCGCGGATTTTTCAATTGATGCCGCAATCTATCAGATTGTTTCTGAAACGGAGCGGTTATACAGTCAGGCAGCTGTTCTGGGCAAAGATGCTTATCTGTCCGCACTTGAAAACACCTATCTGGAATATCTATCTGCTTCTCCTCTGCAGCAGTTTAGAATTCCGTCAGACAGTATCGGCAGGCTGGAATCAATGTATGCAAATGCTTTAAGCCAGTATGGCATATCAAATATCGCATATGATGAAAAAGGAAATTTTCTCAAAGCATATGGTATGCTCACCCGTTTGAAAACATCTCCCGGGACTTCTAATATAAAATTTTCCGGAAACCGTGTCAACCGAATTGTATTTGGCCAAACGGCACCAAAACAGGACGTAAAAGCGGAATATCAGATCGCGTTTGATTCCGCTGAAGGGGATCCCGTTTCTTTTCAGATTCAGAACAATGCTCCAATGCTGTTCTATATACAGGTTCCGGAAGATTTAAAAGGCAAAAAAAATATTGATCTTCTATTTATGAAAGACGGAAATTACGTCAGTACAGGTGCAAAGGTCCGAAGTACCAAGGACGGTCTCGTGATAGTATTCCAATCTGATCATACAGGAAGTTATGTATTTGTCTGTGATTAGCTGTTCGTTTCTATCTAGCGTCCTTCATGATCATGAAACTATTTTTATTTCTATTTTTTACGAAAACCGCATCATTCGCGCATATTTATTTCTCTCCTATGACTATACTATAGTAAAATAAAATTGGAACAGGAGTGATCAATATGCCTCGCGGGGTAAAAAGAACACCGGAATCAATCGACAGTCAGGTCGCGGAAATCCAGTCCAAGATAGAACTTTATCAGTCAAGAATTACCGAACTAAACACAAAGAAAAAAAGTCTGCTGGCTTCAAAAGAAAAAGCGGAAAAGGAAGCCCTGTACCAACTGGTGAAACAGTCCGGCCAATCGCCATCCGACATTATTAAGCAGCTATCAAAATAACGGCTTTGCTCTTTCCTGCAATTTCAGTAAAAAGCGAAGCCGCCTAAAACAGCAAAGCCGCCCGAAGGCGGCTTTGCTGTTTTATCTGCCCTGAAAAATTTCACAGGCTTTCCTGCATCCCGAAGGAGTTCCGGCGCAGCCACCGATCCCGGTTTCCCGTAATTCAAACGGGAGCGCACGGCCGACATGATACATGGCATCCACCATTTCATCAAAAGGGACCGCCTGCTTAATTCCGCTCAGCGCTATTTCCGCACAGGTAAGCGCATTGGACGCGCCGACGGCGTCCCGGTTCTGGCAAGGGTATTCCACCAAACCCGCTATCGGGTCGCACACCAGCCCCAGCAAATTGGAAAGTGCGGCGGATGCGGCATTCAGGCACTGGTCGGGCGATCCCCCCATGATCTCAACGGCAGCTGCCGCCGCCATTGCTGAAGCGGAGCCTACCTCCGACTGGCAGCCCGCCTCCGCTCCTGCTACCGACGCGTTGCGCATAATCAGATAGCCAACCGCGCTCGCCGTAAACAGCCCATCCATAAGCTGCTCATCAGAAAGTCCGAATTCTTCCTGCAATGACAGCAAAACCCCGGGAATCACGCCGGAGGCCCCGGCCGTCGGAGCCGCAACAATCAACCCCATCGATGCGTTGACCTCCAAAACAGCCATCGCATAAGTGACCGCCGCAGAAAGCACCGGACCGCATATGGATTTCCCCTGTTTTTTTGCGGCAAGCAATTTGGCGGATTCGCCGCCGATCAGGCCGCCCATTGACTTTACCGGTTCCTCCAGCGGCTGATGGGCGGCGTTTTTCATGATGGACAGCGCCGTATGCATCCGCCGGTCAATTTCATCACGGCCTGCATTCGTCAATTGTATCTCCCGCTCCCGCATAGCTGCGGAAATCGGGCATTTTTTCTTTTCACAAAGCCCCAACAGTTCGGCTCCACTGATAAAATCTGCGCTCTGCATGATCATATCCTCCTATATCTGCACCAGCATGACATCATGCACACGTGGGTTGCTTCGGACGGCATCCAAAACCTGCTGCGGGATCTTTTCATCCGATTCTATGACAGAATACGCGACGGCGCCTTTATCCTCCCGGTAGAGCCTCATAAACGCGATATTCACATTGCTTTCGCTGAGGCACCTGGCAATATGCGCGACCAGCCCCGGCTTATCGTCATGGACTACAATCAATGTGCTGTATTCTCCCGTAAATTCAACCTTCACCTGATTAATCCGAATAATCTTAACTTTTCCGCCTCCGGTAGATACTCCGCGAACGGTTAAAACCGTGCCTTCTTCGTTCTCTATCCGGATATCCACCGTATTGGGATGCGTGCCTTTTTCCCGTTCATCCGCGTAAAATTGATATTCCAGACCTGTTTCATCCGCAATTTGGAAGGAATCCCGGATGCGCAGATCGTCGGTTGCGAATCCCATAATTCCGCCTAAGAGCGCGCGGTCGGTTCCATGCCCCCGATAAGTCTCAGCAAAAGAGCCATACAGCGTAAACTTCGCCCTTTTCACCTTTCCGGGAAGCATTTTTTTCGCCAGCAGTGCAATGGAAACCGCACCGGCTGTATGGGAACTGGAGGGGCCGATCATATTAGGGCCAATCACGTCAAACGCACTGATAAATGTCATCGTTTCTCCTTTACAGTTTTCACGGCTCTTGTTTCAATCATTTTGCCGAACTGTTTCTATACGATTAGTGTCTGTCGTTTTCAAGCCTTCATACAAATTACTTCCCAACGGCAGCGCTTTCCTTCATTATAAACGCAGTATGAAGAAATCGCAATCTCCGCAACATGTTTCTGATTTTTTAATCACTTGCCAAAAAGAAGATCATTGTTTTTCAGGCTTCTCGTTTAAAATACCATTGGCAATAAACGAATTCGGCAAATGTCAGAACTGCGATTCCAATGTCAGACATGGAGGTCTGCCCCCCGATTGCACTCCAGCGGTTCATAAAAGTAAATGTAATAAATATCAAAGCCAAATCCGACCTGCTGCCAGCCAGACTACATTTTTTACAAGGCGCGCAGATCTTTTCTTGTGTAAAGTCTGCTTGCTGCAGAACAGCTACCCAAAATAATGATCAAAGAAAGCAGAATGTAAAAAAAGCTTAACCCGTTTTTCGAAACCGATATCACTTCAAAATATCTCACCGGTGTTAGAAAATTTAAGAAATTTATGGTGCCGATATAATCAAGCACAAAGCTAATCACATAAAATGACACAATCGTGAGCATCGTAAAAAGACTTGCGGTTTTATAGTTTTTCGCGAAGCTCGAAATGAAAAGCCCTATGGCGAACAGCACAATCTGCGTGATAAACATTCCGACAGTTGTGATAATATGCGTGCCGACTATGCTCATATCGCCAAGCGGAAGAATGATGCACAAATATGACATGATTCCAACAGTGAGCGCAAATATCGCAAGGTTTGTAACAGCCGCCCAAATCTTCGCGTAAATGACATTTGAACGCTTATATGGTTTTGAAAACAAAAACTCACTCGTACCAAACTTTTCTTCTCTCGCAACAGCATACACCCCTAAGAATCCCGCAAAGAAGAAAGCAAGCAGGTTGGTCCAATATACCATGCACTGATAAGCGCCTAAGGCTGTGTCCACTCTCGCCCCATTCATCCCGAATAAAATCAATACGATTTTGGGGAAACTGTCTGCCAGCGCGGCAATTTCCGCCATCGCATCTTTCAGCATAACAAACTCTATCGCCGCAAATCCCGTAAGTATCACGATTAACGCAAGCCAAATAATCGTCATTTTTCGCGTTAATTTCAGCTCTTTTAAATAGATTGCTTTCATACTTAACCTCCAAACACGACGTCTTTTTTCAGAAATTTTCTGTAGCTGGTCAGCAGCAACCCCACGCCAAGCACAACATACCACACCACAAAATTCCACTCGTAAAATCCAGTCTTAACGGTATTCATAGGCTTAAAAAACGCAAACGGCGTTAAATAGCCCAATATTGGCTGATTGATTTTCATTGACATGGTGCTCAGGCAAAATAGCGCAAGCATAACGCACGATGACATGAGTACAGGGGTGCGTACATTTGAAAAAAACGTCCCTGCGACTATTCCAAAAACCACAAACATCAACTCAACCAACACCAGCGACCCCGCGATAAGCAGGAACGCCCGCCAATCAATGCTTACATTTTTAACCGTCAGCAGTGCTAACCCCGCTCCTGCTGTATAAGCGATTCCTACAAGCAGGCTGTCCACCGTACAGGCAAAAAACTTGCCCCAGAAAACTTCGCCTCGCGAATGCGGTTTCGTCAGTAAAAATTCTGCCGATTTGCTCTCATATTCCTTTGTGTGCGACGAAAAAGCGATACTCATTCCATGAATCGCCGCCGCTATCATAGCAAAGCTGCCCAAAAAGCTGAACATACCAAGTGGAGTCATTACAAAAGCGGTGCCAACTCCCAAAGCCTCAAACAAAGGATTGTTGTTCATCGCCTCCGCCATCAAAGGGTCGCCGCCCGAAGTAAAACCAATATAAGTCGGCAGCATCAGGAAGATCAGCACGCCCATCGACAGTGCCCAAATGATGATATTTTTCTTTAATTGTTTCAGTTCATACCTGAATATCGTCATCATATACACCTCATCTGTAATAATGCATAAAGACTTCTTCCAGTGTCGGTTCCTCGATGAACAAATCATGTACATTCAAGGCGGACAGTTTCGCCAGAATATCCGCGATGTTCCCCATAAACATAAATGTTGCGGTGCTGCCGTCTTGTTGGTAATTGGTAATGCCTCCAAGATTAAAATGCCCTATGGGGATATCATCTGCCGTAACGCTGATCTTTTTATGGCTGTTTGCCCGAAGCTCACTGATTTTTTGTACGCCGATCATTTTACCCTCTTTCACAATCGCCACGCGGTCACAGATTTTTTGCACCTCCGACAGAACATGGGACGAAAAGAAGATCGTTGCCCCTCGCTGATTTTCTTCTTTCAAAATATTGAAAAACTCCTGCTGAATCAGCGGGTCTAAGCCGCTGGTAGGTTCATCTAATATGATGAGTTTAGGCGAATGCAGCAGAGCACACACAATCCCGACTTTCTTTTTGTTGCCCAAAGATAAGTCAGCAATTTTACGGGACAAGTCAAGATTCAGGCGTTTGGAAAGCTCCCCAATTCTGCCGTCGCACTTTTTTCCGTACAAGTCCGCCGCGTATCGTACCAGTTCCCCAACCGTCATATTCTCATAATAGGCGGACTCGCCGGGCAAATACCCTACATCTCTCGCGATTTCCGCAGCTTGTTTCATGCAGTCCCTGCCAAAAATCTCCGCGCTGCCGGATGTCGGGTGAATTAACGCCAGAAGAGTGCGAATGGTAGTAGACTTACCCGCCCCATTCGGGCCGATAAAGCCAAAAATCTCGCCTTCCTCTACTGAGAAGCTGACATTTTCAATGCCTCTGTGTTCCCCATAGCGTTTGGTCAGGTTTTTAATTTCAATTGCATTCACTGCGAAGGCCTCCTTTATTATTTCAAAAACTCAACATATCCCATATTGCCGTTTACACGAATCCGGTCCCCGTCTTTAATGTGTTTTGTCGCGTCGATCACGCCGACAACGGCGGGCAGTCCGTATTCACGCGTGATAACCGCGCCGTGGGTAGCCATTCCGCCTACCTCCGTAACCAACCCGCCAATGGAGATAAATGCCGGCGTCCAGCTTGGATCGGTGAATTTCGTCACAAGAATATCGCCTTTTTCTATTTTTTCCGCATCCTTTATGTCAAGGACGACCCGCGCACGCCCCTCGGCTACCCCGCTTGATACGGCAAGTCCGGGCAGCGCCCCTTCGGGAGCCTTGCGCTTATATTTGCCTTCCACTACCTCGCCATCGGAAAAAATAAGGCGCGGCGGAGTCAGCGCGGCGTACCTTTCATAATCCGCGCGCAGTGCATCAATTTTCGCGTAATCGGGCTCATATTTTCCGGCGAACAGATCGGCGAGTTCCGGAAGGCGCAAATAGTAGACATCTTCGACGCGTCTGAGCTTACCTGCGCGGACAAACTTTTCGGCTTCCCGCATAATTGCCTGTTTATACTCCCAATACCGCTTCATCCAGTAATATTTCGGCGATTCGCGCAGGCCTAAAAAATTACGGTAAAAAGACAGCCGCTTTGCCAGATTTTTCGCTTTTCGCGCGCCCCATTTTTGTTGGGCTGCAAAAACAAGCGCTTCTACCGCCGTTTCGCTTTCCTGCTTCCCCTGCTCGAACTTTTGTGCGGCATGCCCTTTGGGCAGCTTTATGTCCGCCAGCACGGTCGAAAGAATTTTCGACGGTTCCTCGGCAAACCGCGGTTTCGCGATGTCGATTTCTCCGGGGCAGCGCATTCCATACCGGGAGAAAAACGCCTCGAACGCCTTTACGGCTTCACCGCCGCCCTGCCGTTTCCTTAATTCGTCAAGGCTGAATGAATTTCCCGACGTTTCAAGATAGTTCACAACGTCCGGGAAATCCCGCGCCGCGTCCGCGATATGGCTGACGTAAAACCCCATTTCGGAAGTGATATTTCCCTTTATGGATTTTGACACATCAACGCTTATATTGTCACGTCCAAGCAGGACTTTCCCCGCTTTATCGATCGGTTTTGTGAGGAAGAAAGCAACCATAAGCGGCCCAAAGCCTTCCGGGTCAAACAGACTTTTCATCAAATTATCCGTGTCATTCAAAATATACTCGATCATCGCCCCGCCACTCAGCTTTGAAATCCTATTTCTCGTCTTATTAATTAAGGCTTCCATGCGGCGGTTATAGCCGTCAATGACAGACGGATCATTTTTTCGATAGATTCTTAATCCCGCTAAAAAACTTCTGCCAACACCTTTTGGTATGGCAAAGTCGCTTTTTTGCCCCTTCGGTATGGATTGGATATACTCCTTCCTTGCCAAAACCTGATTGAAAGCACTGTTCATCAGTTCATCGGAATTAGACAGTTTTTGCCGCACCAGCGCCCTGCCAACCGGACTGTTTAAGTTATGCGTGATCTCCATATACGGGCGCCCTCCGATTTCCGTAACCTTCACGGTTTTTGACATCAATTCCCAAAGGGACATACCCAACGGCATGATGATGTCGGTCATCATTTGCAGATGTCCAACCGAAATGAAACAGCGTTTGAACCCGTCCGGCGAAGGCGGGCAGGGGAAAAGCGTCGTGATTGCGCGGGATTGGACGATATGGAATTGCTCGCCGTCAAAACACCATTCAATATCCTGCGGACAGCCGTATTCGCGTTCAATCTCTTTCCCGATGTTTGCGAGGGCGGTTATCTGCGCTTCATTCAAACAGGGATTGCCGCCGCTCTTTTGCTTTATACCATCCTTGATCGTCCATGTAATGGGCGTCTTGCGCCCGGACACCAAATCCTCACCCAATCCTTCCACCGCTTCAATCGCAATTGTAAAGCGATCGGAGGTCATTGGGTCGGCGGTGAACATAACACCCGCCGCCTTTGCATCCACCATTTTTTGAACAACCACCGCCATTTGGACTTCGCTCTCATCAAACTTATTTTTTGCCCGGTAAGAAATCGCCCGCTCGTTATACAAAGAGGCAAAGCAGTTGATCACCGCTTTTTCTACAGCTTCAACGCCGGAAACGTTCAAATAGGTATCCTGCTGGCCGGCGAAGGAAGCGTCCGGCAAATCCTCCGCCGTGGCGGACGAACGAACGGCGACCGAAATGTCACCGCCCATGTCCGCATACGCGGATTGAATCAGTTCCTTCGCTTCGGCAGGCAAAGTCAGTTCGGCTACGGCGCGTTTCACATTGCTTTGCGCTTCGTTTACAACTGGAAGGATGTATTTCTTAAAAAACTCCGTTGTGATGATAAAGCCGCCGGGTACGTTCGCCGAGGGCAGCCGGGACAGCCTTGCGAGGCTCGCGCCCTTGCCACCTGACATAGAAAGCGAAGCGGCTTCCCTATCGTGGATTTTAAAGATATACATCATAAATATTCCTCCCGATATAGATTGTTTTTCAGCATGCGCATCATGTTTTTCAGTTCCTCCGATACATTGCTGAAATCGGAATTCCCCCCGGATACCTCATATGCGTACCCTTCCGCCATAAGGAAAATGAGGCGCATAAGCATATTGATATCGACGCCCTTTTTAAATTTTTTCATGTCCCCGTCTTTTACGACGAGGTTATATGAAAATTTCTGAGCATCGGGCATCATTAAATTTGTAATCTCCGCAACTTCACTATCCGTTTCTTTAAACATACTGACGATAAATTGTGATAGGTGCGGGTACTTTTCCAGTATTCCCATTTTCATTTCAGATGCAACAATTAAACGCTCGAAAAAGTCATCATAGGAATCAATTTCGTCACGTTTATAGCCGTCAAGCATAACATTCCTCGCATATTCCGTAAGGAATCTATATAATTCCTTTTTCGTCCCAAAATAGTGAAACAGCATTGGCTTGGATACTCCGCTATTTTGGGCAATATCTTTCATGGACGCCTTTTTATAGCCATATTTCCCAAAACACTTCAACGCAGCATCAATCATGGGCAGTTGCTTTTCTTTTGGAAGTTCTTTAAATTTTTCCATCCGCTCACCCTCTAAGATTAATATTGACCGATTCGGTTTATGGCGTCAGTATAACACGATAAACCGAATCGGTCAATATAAAAATTTTGTTACCTTCACATGGGATAGCGTCCGAAAATCCAGCAGACAATTTTTGCCTCCATCAAGGCAAAACTAAAGGGTATGAGCCCTGTTCAGCACAGGTTTCATACCCTTCAATCTACTTGCGCAGCGATTACTCCGGTTTGGTAAACGACAGATAATAATAGTTGTTGATCTGTTTATTAAAAGCAGCGCCCAGACAGTAATGGATGCCCATGATTTCATAGAGAACGTCCGGGTTTGCCGCCGTACATACCAATTGACCGCCGGATTTTAAAAGGCCATAAAGGATGGTAAACAATCCTTCTTTATTGCGGAGCGTGGTCGAGTCACTTTCCACTACAATATAATCATACTGCCTGCTGCCGAAACATGTCTGAACATCATCCGCTGAACCTTGAACACATTCATTGCATATGGTTTTCAGCTCTGTCATATTACTACTTTGTTCAGAAAGATAGTAAAGGCCCACATCCTTGCAGCCATAGCTTTTACATGCATTTTTCAGCTGCAGAACGGTTGTTCCGAAAGAACCCCCGATCCCCAGAATATTGACCCCACTTTTACAGCTGTAGTCCAGGACATTCAGCACGTTAAAATCGATCAATCCCGCTACATAGGCATCCACCCCGAATTTCCCGAAAAACAGCCTTTTGTTTCGGACCGCAAGTTTTTCGTCTTTGGTATATTCCGCATTAAAAGTATGAGAACCAAAATGATGGACAAACGTATCCTTTGCCAGAATCGTCTTATAACCCATTCTTCTGATGCTGAAACAGATGGCGTCGTCATCGTAACATCCGGGATTAAAATCCTCATCAAAGCCGCCCAGCGCCTTCTGGATTTCCGTTCTGAAAATGGCCGCATAGACCGTCATTTTCAGCCGCTCCTCCCACAAATCGGGATTACTGACATTGTACCGCTCGGCAACCTGCTGCATTTCCTCCATTGTCTGAAAAGGCAAATTGATCTGCTGATAATTGCATGACGCATCACAGATCGGTACCACCATACCGATTTTCGGGTCGGATTCCAAACAGATCAGAAGGTTGTCAAGCCAGTGAGCAGTGACCACAACATCATTGCTGACATTCATTGTGTATTTGCCTTCCGCTATTCTGAATCCATAATTAAACGCCTTGCATACGCCGATATTTTCCTGAAAGCTGATTTTCTTTTTGTTGGGCAGGCTGTTAAAATATTCTTCTGTTCCGTCCGAGGAACCGTTATTAATGGTAATCAGTTCAAAATCAATGTGGGATGTATAGCGGTAAATACTTTCTATACACTGCCGGGTGTAATCCAGATGATTGTACGCCAGCACCACAATACTTACCAGCGGAGACACCGCATCTTCTGCTTTTTCGGTTTGCTCCGCGGGAATCGGTTCTGTACTCATTTTCCTGTTCTCCTTACCTGAATTTGTCGGCCGGCTAAATATCAAACAGAAACCTGGACATATCCCTGCCGATTCACCGGATCTTCATCCCATTAATATATGCATATGCGAAACTCATTGATATTTCTATAAATATGAAATCTTTATTTCAATTGCAGGAAGAATCTGTTCTCGACAGTTTATCAGTAAATCCTTATCGCGTTCCTCTGGTGTTTCTGGCAGGCTTCGTAGATGCAGGCGCAGATAGTGGCAGACTGATCTCACTGCCCGCAGGCGAAGGTGAGAAAATCCCGCTTCCATAAATTAGAAATATAAATAAATTGATTTGAGCAAAAATTGTCAAGAACAAATTTCTTGCGGGGTATATAATAATGATAGATTCTTGAAAGGAGAAAGTATATGGATTACCGCTCAAAAGTGCATGATTCACTTGAGTATATTGAAAAAAATCTCGATGGCAAAATTAATCTCGACGATCTTGCGCAAAAAGTCTATCTGTCAAAATATCACTACCACAGGCTTTTTCACAAAATAGCAGGAGAATCTGTCGCCAGATATATAACCAGAAGGCGGATGGAGAGGGCTGCAGAAGAGCTTGTCCAGACAGGCCAGCCAATTATTGATATTGCCTTGAAATACCAGTATGCTTCTCAGGAATCCTTTTCAAGAGCCTTTATGCGGATTTACGGTCTGACGCCGGGAAAATACCGCAGATTATATGGAAGTGGTAAATTCAACAATGTTATCAATCTCAGTTACTATTTCAATAATATCACGAATATAGCCGCATAAGGAGGTAATATGAGCAATCTTGTACCAATGGTAATTGAGCAAACAACCCGAGGAGAACGCTCTTATGATATTTTCTCGAGACTGCTCAATGACCGCATTGTAATGCTTAACGGCATGGTAACAAATGAATCAGCAAGCTTGATTATAGCACAAATGCTTTTCTTGGAATCTGTTGACTGTGACAAAGATATTCATTTCTATATAAACAGCCCCGGTGGTTCCGTAACGGACGGGTTCGCAATCATGGATACAATGAACTATATCAAATGCGACGTTTCCACCATCAGCGTAGGTCAATCAGGGAGCGCAGCCTCCTTGTTGCTGGTATCTGGAACGAAAGGTAAGCGTTTTGCACTGGAAAACAGTGAAGTCCTGATTCATCAGCCGTCAATATCCGGAGGACTGCAGGGGCAGGCCACAGATATTAAAATCCATAGTGACTGGCTTGAAAAAACAAAAGAGAAATTGAATGAGATCTATAGCAGGCTTACAGGTCAGCCGCTCGAGAAAATCAAAGCGGATATGGAAAGAGATTATTATATGTCAGCTGAGCAGGCAAAGGCATATGGATTAATTGACGGAATCCTATTTTCCCGCAGGTAATGATGCATTGCCTAATAAACCCACTCGCAGGAAGTCAGGCATGACATCCACGAGTGGGTTTCTCTTGTGCGCGGATATGCTAACTATACAATAATCAGATGCTTTTCTCCGTCATCCTCCAACAATACTCTGTTTCCCTGAATTAACCTGTCGTCCAGAGTGACTGTTTCCGTTGTCAGCATTCCCTTACTTCTGCTTTCAACCCTGATCTCATAGAGAGACCTTCCATATTTATATTCAATGGTAAAATCCCCAAAACTTGCAGGTGTCGCCGGATCAATGACCAGTTCATTTCCCTCTTTGCGGATGCCCAGAAACCAGTTTAACAGCCCCTGATACATCCAGCCCGCAGAACCGGTATACCAACTCCAGCCGCCTCTTCCGGTATAGGGCTGGCTGAGGGATATATCCGCCGTCATTACATATGGTTCCTTCTCGTACCTGAGCGCATCCTTTCTGTTTTGCGTAATGTAAATCGGGTTGAGCATAGTGAACAGGGTTTGTGCCATGTTATAGTCATGCAGCATCGATGCGGCGATCGCCAGCCAGATCGCCGCATGGGTATACTGGCCTCCATTCTCCCGTATGCCGGGGATATAATTTTTGATATAGCCCGGGTTTTTGCTTGTCTTATTAAAGGGCGGCGCCAAAAGCAGGGAGAGGGCATCCTCCTCTCTTACCAGATAACGCCACGCCGACTGCATTGCTGTTTTTGCCCGTTCCTTTTTCGCCCCCCTGGATATCACGCTCCAAGACTGGCTGATGGAATCTATCCTGCATTCATCGTTTTCCTTGGAACCGAGCTTCGAGCCGTCGTCATAAAAGGCCCGAAGATACCACTCCCCGTCCCAGGCATGTTCTTCAACGCTTTGAAGCAGGGTTTCCCGTTTCTGCTCCAGTCCCTGGCCGTAGGCTCTGTCGCCTTCCTGATCGCACAGGGGAATGAAGTCGCCCAGTACGGTATACAAAAACCAGGCCAGCCAAACACTTTCTCCCTTCCCCAGCGCGCCCACCTCATTCATACCGTCGTTCCAGTCTCCTCCTCCCATGAGAGGAAGTCCATGTTCTCCGAAGCGGGCCCGGTCGATGGCTCTTTTACAATGCTCATAAACGCTTTCGGAACACTCGGATATTTCCGGGGTAAACATGATATCCTGCTGCCCCTCCTTAAGCACCGGGCCCTTGATGTAAGGCACCAGTTCCTTTAAAATTGCGGCATCTCCGGTGCCTCGGATATAGGCGGCGGTGCAATAAGGCAGCCACAGTAAATCATCGGATATTCTCGTTCTTACCCCGATCCCCATCGGAGGATGCCACCAATGCTGGACATCCCCTTCCTCAAACTGCCTGCTGCAGGCAATCAGAATTTGCCTGCGCAGAATACCTGCATCTGCAACAAGAAGCGAAAGGGCATCCTGAAGCTGATCCCGGTATCCATAAGCTCCTCCGCACTGATAAAAACCTGCTTTTGCATGGATGCGGCAGGACACCGTCTGATAGAGCAGCCAGCCGTTCACAAGGATATCGACCGCCCTGTCCTTCGTCCTGACCTGAACTGTCCCCAATAATTCGTCCCAGTAGGCTTTCACCCTGTCAAGCTCCTTTTCAGCGGCGGCTATATCCCTGTACTTGTATCTGATTTTGTATATCTCGTGAAGGCTGCTGCTCTGCCCAAGCCCGAACAGCACCGTCTTGCTCTCCTGCGGCTGTATCGCAACGGATACCTGAATTGCTCCGCAGGGATCATAGCATACACCGGTATTGCAGGATAGCTTGACTTCCGCTCCCCGCGGTTCCCGGATACTATCCCTCTGCCCCAGGAATTCCTGTCTGTCGCCGGTATAACCGGCGATCGTTTCACTGGAGAACAGGTAGGAATAGGTGTTTTGAAAATTCATGGTATAGATGTTCTTTGCATATAAACATTCATGCTCATTGTCATAGGAGGTCAGAATATAGGGATTGGTATGCTCCCTGTGCGTGCCCATCACCCATTCCACATAATAGGTCAGGCTCAGATATTTCACTTTATCCGAACGGTTCGTCAGCTTAAGGTTCCATAGCTTCAATGACTCATCCAAAGGGGTAAAAACGGTCAGCTCCTGATCAACGAGTGCCTCATCATGGAGGAACCTGCTATATCCAAAACCATGCCTTACCCGGTAAATGCCCCGGTCAGACCTTCCGAGGGACATGGGAGTTATTACCTCGCCGGTTATTTCGTCCAAAATATAGATTGCCTCGGAGGCTCTGTCACTTACGGGATCGTTGGACCAGGGCGTAAGCTTATTTTCCCTGCTGTTAATACTCCAGGTAAAGCCCGCGCCCGACTCCGATATCTGGAATCCAAAGCTCTTGTTTGAGATAACATTAATCCAGGGTGCCGGCGGTCTGTTATCCCCCTCCAGCAGAATTTCATATTCTCTGCCTCCACAGGCAAACGCCCCGAAGCCGTTAAAAAATTCATAACCCTCTGTTTCGTTCTCCTGTGCTGTTGGCGCATATCCTGTGTCCAAAGCCTCTTCCTCCTTGAAGACTACTATTTCTCACGTAACTCATACGGATTTTCTTTTACATTGGTAAAATAAATCCCCGTCTTCGCTGAAAATACAACCCGCGCTACCGTATACAGCAAATCAATCTCTGCCGGTTTCATCTCATACGTATGCAGTGTAAAAAAGCTCGGCTTCTCGTTTCCGGAATCATAAATTCGAAGAGAGCTTGTCATATCATTGATTAATTCATCCACCTCCTGAAGATAACCGTGTCTGGAATCAATCAAGACAACCAGATCCACCATAACACGGTTTACTCTCAGATATTCGTAAGCCTTCAATACATCCTTCACAAGTCTTTCCTCTTCAATGGACCGAACCATTAATAGCAGAATAGGATTATCGCCGGATACGCCGAATTTCCATAAGGAGCTCTGGTTCATAGAATTCCGTCTTATAGTTTCATCCGGTCCCCGGTAGATACCCGCAGAATAGAAGACCGGGCTGATCAGATCCTGAAAGGCATTCAGTTGGGTTCTGGTAATCTCCAGATACTTTAGCTCCAAGTTCTTTTGAAGCCTGAACTTCTCCAGAATATCATCAATCCGGTAGCTTACATTCAATTCCCCTGCTATTTTTATTGCTTCCTCCTTACTGCCGCACACCCCGGTAACGAAAGAAATGCAGGCGGTTTCACCTGCTCCTATACAGAACTGTGCCCGCAGGCTCATGATCGGGTCATTACAAAAGCCCGAATTATTGAAAAAAGCAATGCTGTTAACCACAGAATCCGGATTCTCCAGAGTATTGTTTCTTCCAATAAAGCGTTTCCTGTCATTTTCATATTCTAATTTTTTACATAGTTTGGTTCCTGCTCTTGCCATGTGCATCACATAAGGAGCATCATCCTCCTTCTTCCGCCGTCTTTTCGCGAGGAAGATTTCCTGCTCTTCCAGATACTCACTTTCCAGAAAGAGCTTATTGAACGCAGGATGGCTTAACTCCGCCGGATAGGTATCATCCACCACCTCCAGATAACTGGTCACTTCCAGTTGCTTTTCCTCATTCCCGTGATTGGTAAATGTAACCTTGCGTATCTCAAAGTTATGATCCGCATCCAGGCTGACAATCATGTCTGACGAGATATCCCCGTCTCTGCGTTTAAATTCCGCCTGGTGGGGACAGAAAATCACCTGGTATTCCTCCGGTTCCGTTCTTGTAGGATGATAGGCGGTACTCCAGAACTTTCCCTGCTTCATGTCCTTGACATAGATATAATTACCTGTGTTCGCGTGAATATCCGATCGCCAGCGGTAAAGCATCCGGTCCTCATATCTACTGAAGCCGTCCCCATCTGAAGTGATCATCAGCGAGTACTTACCATTGGACAGATAATTCACAACCGGAGAATTCACGCCTGCACTGTTGACATACCGGTTACTGTAACGATCTTCTTTAAAAAGGGGATTTCCTATTTTTATGGTATATCCCTGTCTGGCAATGGAAATCAAATAGGCCTGGCGTTTTTCTTCCAGCAGGACTTCCGAAGCCTTGATCATCATCTCCGCATGAAATCTCTCCCGAAGGATGCCCTCATTCAGATAATTATTAATGGCGGCCAGATTCATCCCCTGATGGTGTGCCATATAGGACTTTACAATACAGTAAGGCGTCAGTTCCACAGAATTCGGTAAGTTAAAATCAACGGACTCATAGAAACCGAAAACGCCAAAGGCGCCTAACTCTTTCAGCCGTTTTAAATTGCTGATGCATTCGTCTTCTGCGATGTCCAGCGCCAGCATCGTTGCATAGGGAGCAACTACCAGGGAATTCTTACGGACCGGCTGGAGTCTTATCTTCGGAACACCGAAGGCTTTGTACTGGTAATTTGAGTTCAAGTCAAAACGATAATACTGGGATTCTGATATTCCCCAGGGGATCTCCGCCTCCTTTGCGTACTTTATCTGCTGCAGCACCGCCGCCCTGGAAGTCTGTGCGTAGACGGAGTCTTCATATTCTTTGAATACAAGATTCGGCATCAGATATTCAAACATCGTACCGCTCCAGGATACAAAACATGGAATGCCCTTAACAAGGGTCAGCGGCCTTCCCAGTTTATACCAGTGTTTTAACGGCACCTGCCCCATGGATATCGCCAGAAGGCTTGTGAGTGCTGATTCCGACGCCATCAGGTCATAGCATCCGTCATCCAGCGTGTGCGAGGATACATGATACCCGATATGGAACAGCATTCTCTTTTCGTTAAATAAGAAACGGAAATCAGCATTTGCTAACATGCAGTCTATGGTATTGCAGAGTGTTTTGATTCGATTAATCATGCTATTCGCAAAGCTATTATCCTCCGCTGCGACACGGCTAAGCACAGGATAAGAGGAAAAACCCTCTTCCTTGAGTTTCAAGGCTGCGGCCTCATTGACAGTACTCTCAATGAGGTTCATCAAATGTCTGGTCCAGCGGTAATCCGCAGATGGTCTCAGCTTCCTCTCATTTAAATTTTCCCAGATGTCCGCAATGTCTTTGATCAGTTTCCCTATGCTTTGATACCCGGTGCTGAGCCTGTATCCGGCAGAATTGCCTGTTCTCAGCTGAATTTCCTCATTGCTGTTCTCAACCGCAATCCGAAGTTCGGACAGAAAATTGTCCGGATAAACCGGCTTGTCGATCTGCTCCAAAAGGCCGTTTTTCAGGGCGACCAGATGTCCCAGAAAATTCCCGCTGTCTACGGTTGATATATAGGCAGGATTGAGCACCTCCAGGGATTTAATATGATACCAGTTATAGAGATGCCCCTTCCATTTCAGCATTTTCTGAACCGTTTCCATCAGATTTTCCGCGGCTTCAACCGTAGAGCTCAGCGTTTCAAACCCCAAATCTCTGGCTGACAGGATTGCCAGAAACTGGAGTCCAATATTGGTCGGCGATGTTTTATCGCTGACTTTTTCAGCCTTTGAAATCTGATAATTATCCGGGCAGAGCCAGTTATTTTCCTTCGTGGAAAACTCCTTAAAAAACAGCCAGGTTCTGCGCGCAGTATCCAGAAGCAGCTCACTGTCCTGTGCTTTATCGCTCCTACGAAGCTTGTTTTCCGGCTGACTGATCCGGTATGCGATTTCAAAAGCAATGCTCCAGCCGGCAATAATGATTGCTGTCAGAATCATTCCTGCGGGGTTCAAATATCCCATCAATAAAATGATCACAAGCGCAAGCGCCGGAACAAGAGAGCTCCACATGCTGAGAAAATATCCTTTTCTGGTATTGACAATGGAGGCATCCACCGCTTCGGCCGTATTCCAGCGAAGCAGATTTTTTTTGCTGATAAACATTCTATATAGAGTTCTGACAATTGCGTCGGATGCGATATAAGCACGGTAGGGAGTGATTGTAAACTCCAGGAATGCTCTTTCCAGCATTACGGAAAGTTCCTTTAAGAAGCTTTTATAAACAATCGTGAGCTTCGGCCAGATCAGTTTCTGGGTGATCACTGCAAACAGCCGAATTACTAGGGCAAATAGATCATTGAAGAAAACAAAGGGTAACCAAAGATAATGTGCTTTTGGCATCCATGCCAGATTTAGCAAGATAAACAGAGTCTTGCTCAGAGGAACCATGCTTCTTCTCAGGTTGTCAAAGATTTTCCATTTTGATAATGCGCATAAGTTTTCCCCATTCAGTGCCTTTTTCGTAAACAGCCATGGCAGCAACTGCCAGTCCCCGCGCAGCCATCGGTGTTCCCTTTTGGTGAAGGATAAAACGCTGTTTGGGAAATTGTCCATAATCTTGGCTGCACTGGAAAAAGCCGTCCGCGCATAGCAGCTTTCAAAAAGGTCATGACTGAGAATCCGGTTTTCCGGCACCTTATTTTGAAGCACCTTGTGGAAGGCTTTTATATCATAGATGCCCTTTCCGGTATAAATTGCCTCATCAAAAATGTCCTGATAGATATCCGATATTACGGTTCCATAATGGGCAAGGCCCGATTCTCCTTCGAAGATTTTTGTAAACCTGCTGCCATTCTTATCTACGATGTGATTTCTTACCGAGGGCTGTATGATGACATAGCCTTCCTTCACCTTTTGATCGGCGAGATCCAGAATTGGTTTATTTAAAGGATGATCAATCAGTCCGACCAGTTTCGCGGCATTGTCACGGATCAGATTTGTATCCGCGTCCAGTGTAATCACATACCGGAAGGTGGTAAGAAGCTCTTGGTCGCAGTAAACAGAAGAAAAGGTAGTATTCTCCTTTCCTTCTCCATTCAAAAGGTTATTAAACTCTTCCAGCTTCCCTCTCTTACGCTCCCATCCCATGTAGCAGTTCTCCGCTTTATTCCATTTGCGGCAGCGGAAGAACAGGGAAAATCGCTGGTATTCCGACGGATAGAGCTCATTCAGTTCCTTCATACGTGCAGCAAGAGCGCGTTCAATCGCCTCGTCTTTTGGCATGAACTGGTCCGGAGAATCCTCAAAATCCAGCAGCAATGCAAAGTAAAGGTTCGGCTGCCGGTTTGCCAGATAATGCTTTTGAAGACGCTCCATGTATTCCAGACCCTGTTCCTTCGAGGAGACAATAACCGGCATGACCACAAAGGTTCTTGCTTCCTTCGGTATTTCCTTCAGATAGTTCAGAGAAGGAATCTTCTTGACTACGATTCTTCTGGTAAATATAAAATTTGTAATCTCTATGGAAATACCGATCAACAGCGGCATTGCCGCCAGAAGCGTAATGATATGCCGGCTGGTATCCTGCAACCCGCCAAGGGCTCGGAAAGTATAGAGCAGACAGGCACTCAGCCCCGCAGTAACAAGGAACAGGCTTAGGAAATAAAGGAAGCCCTTTACGTTCTTCCTTTTCTTTATGCTTTTGGGGATCGGTTTTCCTAATGTCTTAGCTTTCAGAATCGGATAGCCCTTACTCAAAAGATAGGTCCCCACATGATGGGAACAATGCAGACCCTCCCTCCCCTGAACCGCCAGTTCCAGGCAGTCCTTCGCTATCTTTTCTTCCATCAGCCGATAACGGAGCGATAACTTCACAATGACTCCACGGTACATGCCTTTGGATTCCAAATCCATCTTTTGATAAACACCGTCCGGATCCTGTGATAAAATTTGCTCCAGACAGGAATATTCCTCAAAAAATTTTTCCTCATCCACTTCATTGATATCCCTCAGGCTGACAATCAAAGTTCGGATATTTGTCTCAAGAAAGGATTCAATCTTTCCTTCCTCCAGAAAGATACCGGAGGTCTTCACCTGTCTTCCCGGGGATGCAAAATGATATTCGAGATATCTTTGTATGGAAGCCTCATCAAAGGACATATTTTTCAGCAGATATAGTACATGGGCATGAAATGAGTAGTTTCGCTTTAAGTGATCCTCTATTTCGCAAAGCAATGCTGATACATCGGTCAGCCCCTGCTGATCTGCCAGTTTATCCCGGAGAAATTTTTCTGCCTTCGACTTCACATCAATCGTATAAAGAATTTCATCCGCGATTGCAATGATCTCTTCAAGAAGGCAAAAGCCCAGCACTTCCGGCAAAACCCAGATTTCCTTGTCCGTAAGCGGTATCTTCTGCTGATAAGCCTTCAGCATCACGGAAATAGTTTCTTTACTCAGGTGTCCGCCGGAAAGAGCTACCATCTTTTTTGCCACAACATAAATACGGGGAAAGTTATGGTATTCCTTTCCTTTCAGGACTGGCAATACGGCATAGCCTGTTCCCAAAGCATGTACTTTTTTAATTTCCCGGTACAGCATCTGGAAATTGTCAAAGAGCCAGCGCGCTGCCGGTATCAGGGAAATCATATCGGCGGATACGGCAGAGATGCTGTTTCTGATTTTGTTCAGTTCTTTATAGGCGGCCTGATTATAATCATTCAGAACAAAGCTATATCCGGTCAATCTGATCTGACTGTGGCTTTCTGCCAGATCAAGCATCTGCTTCTCCCACTCGTTCGGACCCGGATTATCTCCTTCTCCCCGGGAACAATCCGAAAACTTTACTTTTTTACCAAAATGGCTAAACCGGTGATACAGCATGAATAAAACAAAACAGAACAGTGAAATTAAGATCAGTAGAATAACCGGCAGAGACGGTGACTCTATATAAAAATTAATTTCTTTCAACAAGATCTGCAATTGATGCTCCTCCTTAGTTAAGAAATGCTTCAGACATAACGGCATCTCTCCACAGATAGTTTGTCTGTTTTTCCATAAAGAATAGCAATCAATTGCATGTTTGGATTCGGAAAAAATCCACAAATCAGGAACATGACTCCAACGGTGCTTTGAAAAAGAGCATACTGTAACGCAAATAACCCTGGCACGGCGGCAAACATCTGCGCACATTTGAACTGCAGATTGAATTTTAATAATTTCGTAACACCAAGCGGCGTTGGGAACTAAAAAAACTTTCACAAATCCTCTTAAATAAGGGATTTGTGAAAGTTTGAACCTGGTGCCGATAGTTGGGGATCGAACCAACACGGTATCGCTGCCACTGGATATTGAGAAGTCTCCATTCAATAGAAGTTACTCGAGTTTGCAAGTAAATATTGGTATATGGAACTGGTAAGAACCTGCATTTTCAAACGGTTTTCACCAGTTCTATTTATTAAGTAAATAATGTGGTTTTCGATTTTTCTAGAAGAGATTTCATTTTTACAGAAATAAGAGAACTTTTCAGAGAACTGCATAATGGAATTCCCTCTTGGTATCGTAATTTTTTCAAATTCGTGCAGCCGTCTTCTACTATTGACAAGAGTCAGCACTATGAAGAGTATCGGAAGTATTTAAAAGCAAACATTTAGGAGGTTGCGCGTATGCCATGAAATGGCTAATCTTGCCCTCCTTTGCATGCTCTGCCATATATATGCCGTCATTGTCAACACCGATTTGAATTTGCAGGTTTTCGCCGGTTAAAAAATGCAGGAAAATAGAGGTTAGGAAATGTTGAAAAATTATTTTACCCCTGCTCGAAGAGGGTGTTGACAATGTGCTGCTTCTGCTTCCTGTATTCCTTTCGCTCTTTGAGGCGGTAGCTCTCGCCCTTAATATTTACGACGGTACAGTGATGCAGGACACGATCGAGGATTGCGGAGGCAATGGTGACATCGGCGAAGATCTCGTTCCATTGGGAGAATGTTTTGTTTGAGGTAAAGACCGTGGATGCTTTCTAATATCGTCTGGCGATGAGCTGAAAGAACAGGTTCGCCCCCTGAATATCCATCGGGAGATAGCCGATCTCGTCAATGATAAGCATTTTGTACTTGCCCAGAGTTTTGAGTTTGTCCGGCAGCCTGTTTTCAAAATGGGCCTTTTTGAGTTGTTCAATTAGGGTGTGGCAGTTGATGTAATAAGTGAAGAATCGATGCCTGGCGGCAACCAGCCCCAGTGCTGAGGCCAGATGAGTCTTGCCCACGTCGGGCGGGCCGAGAAAGACGATATTCTCTCCGTTTCCCAGAAAGCGCATGGTGGCTAGTTCCTCAATCTGGCGCTTATCAATGGAAGGCTGGAAACTAAAATCAAAATCTTCCAATGTTTTTTTGATGGGGGAACCGGACATCTGTACCTACTTCTCATAGGCGCGCCGCCGTTTTGACAGCGCCTCCTCGGCAAAGATATGGTCGAGCACCTCCACGATGTTGAGCTCGTTCTTTACAGCTCTCTCAAGATAATTGTTCAGTATCTCCAGCGTGTTTTTCATCTTAAGGCTTTCGAGGTTTTCTTTGAGGCGTTCCATCGTCAGTTCCGTCATAACAGCACCTCGTCATAACGGCTCAAATCATGCGGTTTGATGGGAAAGTCGATGATATGGTCGCCATCCAGCAGAGTGTTTTCTCGTAAGGGAAAATCTCAAAAATGTGCAAGTGCCAATACACTTGCCCTGCTTGCCGTTTTGCGTAAGTGGCTTCATGAGGCATAAAATTTTACCACCTTATTGTATTCCTTTATAATACTCTGCAAAATATCCACATGCTTAAAATCGTTGTGATATAAAATATTAATTTCTCGAATCATGCTGAGATTCTCAATAGGCAATACGGTAATTTCCCCTTTCTTTAATTCATCAAGGCACACGCTTCGTGCAAGAATAGAAACTCCTACATCTCGCCGTATAAGGTCTTTAATTGTGGCAATATTATCAACTTCCAAAGTGACATTAAAATCATCAAGTAACATGTTGTTGCTTTCCAAGTGGGCCGCAAACAGGTTTCTTGTTCCTGATGACGGTCTGCGAAGAATTAAGGGCTGTTTTTTTAACTCGTTTATGGTCACCATGCTTTTTTTTGCCAAGGGGTTATTGTTTGACACGACCAACATTAACGAATCTGTGTCAAGTAGAAGTGAATTAATGCTGGTATCTTGAACTTTCCCCTCGACAACAGGTAAATCTACCTCGTAATTTTTAAGCATATCATAAATATTATTTATGTGTATGACTAATGGTCTTGTCTAACATCAAAACAGATGATATATTGATGTTGGAGGAGATAAAGATGGCAGGAAAGATGGCAGGAAAGATTGTAGAAAAAGATCCGACAATCAAAATAGCAAAGCAGCGGCTGAGCGTATTGGAAATGGCCGAGATGCTCGGGAATATCTCTGAAGCATGCCGTCGCGGGGGTATGGACAGGACGAGCTTCTATGAATGGAAGCGGCGATTTCAGACGCATGGGCTGGAGGGGCTCAAGGACATGCCGCCTATTCCCAAGTCGCAGCCCAATCAGACAACCCCCGAAACAGAAGCTGCTATTCTGAAATGCAGCCTCGCTCATGCGTCCTGGGGCTGCGTGAAACTGTCTGATTTTTTGAAATTGCAAGGGATTTCGGTCAGTTCTCCTACCGTACAAAAGATCCTCACCCGCAATGACATGGCGAGTGTCTACGATCGCTGGCTCAAGGTGGAAGAACGCCATCTGGAGACAGGCATAGAGTTGACTGCCGAGCAGGGTGGCTAAGATAGAAAAATACAACCCCTGTTTCAAGGAACGGCATGTGGAATCGTCGCACCCAGGTGAACTTTTGTGCCAGGACACCATGTTTGTCGGTAACCTGAAAGGGGTCGGAAAAGTATATCTGCATGCCTGCGTTGATACATACGGCTCCTATGCCTTTGGATTCCTTCATACCGGCAAAAAGCCGGAGTGTGCCGCTGCGCTGGTCCATAATGATGTGCTCCCGTTTTATCAGAAACACGGACTATCTGTCGGTGCCATTTTGACCGATAATGGCAGGGAGTTCTGTGGAACCGAGAACCATCCATTCGAGCTTTACCTTGCCCTAAACGACATCGAGCACCGGCGGACAAAGGTCAAATCCCCCAAAACCAACGGCTTTATTGAACGCTTCAATAAGACTGTGCTGGACGAGTTTTTTCGTATTGCTTTCCGTGAGAACTTTTATGAAAATGTGGAGGCGCTGCAGGAGGACTTAGACCAGTGGCTCGTCCACTATAACACCCAACGACCTCACAGGGGTTACAGAAACCGTGGGAAACGCCCTTTTGATACCGTGTTGGAATTCGCTTCATCTGTTAGACATGACTCTTAGTTATACATCATATGTTTTGTAAAAGTCACGCATTCTGCGAAGATTGCGGGGGGAGAAGTCTTTAAGCTATGGAAGTTTCTCGGCAAAAATTTCGGCTAAATAAACTACAAATGCTTTTTCGCCTTGCTGACAGATAGAAATTCACTGTCAAATTCAATTTCACATTCTTCAATATTCTTTGTGCAAAGTCTTTGAAGTGTTTTAGCAAGCTCAGTTTCCTCAAAGGGGAGATACAGGTATTCTTGCTCATTGCCTTTGGCGATTGTAACGGTTCCCATATTTTCTTTTCAATTATACTGGGGGAAGTGCTTTCCGTCATAAATGTGTTCATATTCATTTTTATTACGATAGACAATTCCGTATGAGGTAACTCTTGGATTAGAATTGTTTTGGATTATTTTCTCAAAGTATCCTTGTCCGTCAAAGTTCTGCAATTCCATCAGATTTACTGCCCCTTGCTCCGTTAGATACATCTGTTTGCCTACTGCATTTAGTTCGCTGAAATCGGATACTACGCTATAACAGTGTGTGTTAAAGGTAAGGTTTATGAGGTCTTTAAGACTTTCAGATTTTTGGGCATAAGCTACTGCATAGAATGTGGTAAGTTCGTTTGCATCAAAGCTGTCCAAACGCTTTGCAAGAAAGTTGATTTCATCCAGATTTACTGTTTTGCCCGAGAGTAGAGTTGTCATCTTTTCATCGTTATGGATTTTTCCAATCTTGATTTCAGTATTTTATGTGTTAGCAATTCCAAGGCTATCACATAAAAGTTGCAGTTCCTTTTCCTTGCTGGGAAAGCTTGAGTTTTGATAATTGTTTTTATAAATGCATTCAATTATTGCTCGCATAATCTTTTCCTCCTTTATTGATTTTTTGCATATCTGTCTTTAAGCAATCTCCCTCCTGGCTGTAACATACAAATCCATGTGATGCATAGTGACAATTTCCGCAACTTTTAAATGGGCCAGTGGGTGATAGGAGTGCTTCAGGTCTGTCAGTGCTGACTAAGCAATTTGAGTTATAACAGGCAGGTTGTTTGTTTCGTTTGTATTGTACAAGCATTTTATATCCTTTCCGTAAACTAAAAAGAGCGGTCAACTCGAGGAAAAATCCTCAAAATCGACCGCTCGTACTGTTCACATATTTATTTGATTTTAGGTAGCTGAAAAAGAGCGCTACCTTTTGTTTAGAAATGCAACTTGATGTTTCCATCACTTTTTCAATAAAATTCCTCCGTTCCTCTATAAACGCAAAAAAGGCATTGACTTCGTTCATTAGAAATCAATGCCTTATCCGTTTTATATTATTTTTTGTAAGTGGCGCCCTTTTTAGCAATAGCTTAAAAGCGGCTTGAATACTGGGCTACTTGTTATTTTTCAAAAAGGGCGCTACTTTATGTTCTTTTAAATTTTGTTACTATATGTAGTCTATTTTATCCACAAAGTACCTTTCGTGTTAGTTCAAATACACTGCTTACCGAAAAATAGTGAAATGACATCCACGAAAATGACTGATAAAAAAACGCCCTTTTTTCTAAGAGAAAGGGCTACAAATGGCGATGTCATCGGCATTTCTGCCGATGACATCTTTTTCTACCTTTAATTATGGTGCCGGTAGTCGGGGTCGAACCGACACGGTATCGCTACCACTGGATTTTGAGTCCAGCACGTCTGCCAATTCCATCATACCGGCAAATATTGAGCACTATGGTATTATAGCAAACACCCGGCCAAAGCGCAAGAGGTTTTTGCAAAAAAATCACGCACCGAACCGGTGCGTGATTTTTCATTCTACATAGATTGCTTTTTCCTGCCGGCTGCTTACTTCACCAATGATACGCACCCATGGAGTTGCCTCTTCCAGACGCAGCAGCAGCTCCGGTGCTTCTTCTTTCGGGACGGCGACCAACAGTCCGCCCGAAGTTTGCGGGTCAGCCAAAAGATCGCAGCGCACACGCGGCACATCTTTATGAAACAATACATGCGCTTCCACATAAGAACTGTTTGCATAGGCTCCCGCAGGCAAAATCCCCATATCTGCCAGTTCCAGTGCCTTTGGCAGAATCGGAACCTCGCCGGAATGAATCCGGATGGAAACATTGCTGCCCGCAGCCATTTCATATGCATGGCCAAGCAGGCCAAATCCGGTTACATCGGTGCAGGAATGAATGGTATAGCCGGTGATGATTTCTCCCGCGGCCTTATTGAGGGCAGCCATACTCTTAACCGCGGGCGCAAATTCTTCCGCGGTAAGCAGGTCCGCTTTGGCGGCGGTTGTCATGACGCCGATGCCAAGCGGCTTCGTAAGAATCAACTGATCGCCGGGCTTTGCTCCGGTATTGGTCAACACCTTTTTAGGATTTACAAAACCGCTGACACAAAGCCCATATTTGGGTTCCGGATCCTGAATCGTATGGCCTCCCGCCAGAACCGCTCCTGCTTCCGCCACTTTTTCCGCGCCGCCCTGCAAAATGGCTTGTACCATCTCTTTGGAAAGGCAGGTCGGATAGCAAAGAAGATTCATGGCAAGAACAGGTTTTGCCCCCATGGCATAAATATCGCTTAACGCGTTTGCCGCAGCAATCTGCCCGAACGAATAAGGGTCGTCCACCACAGGCGGGAAGAAATCTACTGTCTGCACCATCGCCAGTTCCTCACTGATCTGATATACGCAGGCGTCATCACTGGTGTCAAAGCCGACTATTAAATTGGGGTCGCTGAATTTTGGCAAGCTGCACAGAACCTGTGCAAGGACACCCGGTCCGATTTTAGCCGCTCAACCGGCTGAGCTGGTCATCTGCGTAAGGCGCTTTCTCTCGTCAGACATATTCTCCCCTCCTCTCAACTTGCAGTATACCCGAATTTTCCCTAAAACTCAAGTGTGTTTTGTGGAAAACAACGTGACTTTTCGATTGCTATTTGTTATAATAATAAAAAAATCATACTTATTTTTTCACGAACGGTTATAAATCACGGGGATTTTGAGCTGTCAGCGACTTATTTTTGCAATGATTTATAGAAAATTTCAATAAATCGCGTCAGAAAATTGAGTGGGGGTGAGTGTTTGGATTTTAAACAGCTGGAGGCATTTGCCGCCGTCATCAGCCTCGGAAGTTTTTCCAAGGCCGGTGAGCGATTGTTTCTGACCCAGCCGACAATCAGCGCACATATCCGCACATTGGAAAAGGAGCTGGGCATCAAGCTGATTGTACGCTCTACAAAAGAGGTGTATCCCTCTGATGCGGGCAAACGCCTTTATGTTTACGCGCAGAATATCCTTCGCCTCCGGGACGACGCCATTGCGGCCATGTCCGCCAAGCCCACGGTACAGCTGAAGGGGACGCTGTCGGTTGCGGCCTCCACAGTTCCGTCGCAGTATATTCTCCCGGAAGTGATGACTGCCTTCCGCAAAGAGCATGCCGATGTTGCTTTTCGCATTACCCACTGTGACAGCGCCTCGGTAGCGCGGCGTATAGCGGACGGCGAAGCTCAGATTGGCATGACCGGCGCCGTCATTGACGCATCGCATTGCAGCTTCTGGGAATTTTCGGAGGATGAACTGGTGGTTATCACACCCAACACCCCAAAATTCCGCGCGCTGGGAGAAGGAGGATTCCCGTTGGACTCCCTGACGCAGGAGCCGTTTATCCTGCGCGAACGCGGGTCCGGTACACGCCGGGAATTTGAGCAGTTTCTCAACGATTTTGGCCTGCATACGGACAAGCTGCATGTTGCCGCTGAAATGGAAGACCCGGAAGCCATCAAGCATGCTGTCAGCGAAGGGATGGGTATTTCGGTCATTTCCAAACGCGCCGCGGCTGATTTTGAGCGGTTTGGAATGCTGCTGGCGTTCCCCCCTTCAGGCATTGCCATGACCCGCAAGCTTTATCTTGTCTGCCGGAAAAACGAACATCTTTCCCCGCAGGCAAAGGCTTTCGCGGATT
Organism: Marasmitruncus massiliensis; assembly: GCF_900186535.1. Classification (GTDB taxonomy): domain Bacteria; phylum Bacillota; class Clostridia; order Oscillospirales; family Ruminococcaceae; genus Anaerotruncus; species Anaerotruncus massiliensis_A. The sequence goes on along the minus strand of NZ_FYDE01000004.1, from coordinate 314,124 downwards.
TTGTGCTCGCCTATCACCAGGCAAAGGGGGAAACCAGTTGGAAACATTGACGCGGAAGCTCGGAATCGGTGCGCAGCATCGGGTCATCTCGATTGTCGGCTCCGGCGGCAAGACTACCCTGCTATATGCGCTTGCGCGGGAATGTGCGGCGGCCGGAGATAAAACCGTGCTGACTACGACTACGCATATCCTGCAGCCTTGCGAGCCGGACTTTCTGTTATCATCAGGTCTGCAAATACCGCTGCCGTCCGGCAGAATAATCGTAGCTGGAACTCCCGCGCCAAATGGAAAACTATCTGCGCCTTCCGCCGCAGTGATGGATTCTATCTGTAAAAACGCAGACAGGGTTCTGATCGAAGCGGATGGGTCTCGCATGCTGCCGGTTAAATTCCCAAGCTCCACAGAACCGGTAATTGTTCCCGGCTGCAACCTGGTAATTGCGGTTGCGGGGCTTTCGGCACTGGGCAAACCTCTTCAGGCGGTATGCCATCGCGCGCTGCTTGCACAGGAAACTCTGGGGCTGCTGCCCGACGAACCGGTTACACCGGAGATCATCGCAAAACTGCTTCTGGCCGGTTACCGGCGCTGGAATCCTGTTGTGCTCCTGAATCAGGCCGATCATGAGTTTGAACGGTCTCAGGCGGAACAGGCTGCAAAGCGGCTGCGGGCCGGCGGAATAGAGCGGATTTTGATTCTATCTCTCAGGCAGGAGGTTAAAAACAATCATGCTGGTACTGATTAAAGGGGCGGGTGATCTCGCCAGCGGGGTAGCCCACCGTTTCCACCAATGTGGCATACAGGTTGTCATGACCGAAATTGCGCAGCCCACCACCGTGCGCTGTACCGTGGCTTTTTCCCGCGCGGTTTACGAGGGCAGCGCCGAAATCGAAGGGGTTACTGCCCGTCTGGCAGACACTGTCCAAAGCGCCGTGAAAATCGTACAATCCGGGGATATTGCCGTAATTGCCGACCCCGCAGCTAAAATTCTGAACGAACTTCCGTTTGACGCGGTCATCGATGCGGTGATTGCAAAATCAAATCTGGGAACAACCATGCGTGACGCGCCGATTGTCGTGGCGCTGGGCCCGGGGTTTACCGCCGGGGTCGACTGCCACGCGGTTGTCGAAACCAAGCGCGGGCACAATCTTGGGCGCGTTTTTTATGAAGGCAGCGCGGCTCCCAATACGGGGGTGCCCGGCAACATCGGCGGATTTACGACCGAACGCATTATCCGCGCACCGCAGGACGGTTTATTTGTACCAATCCGGCAGATCGGTGATCTGGTGAAAAAGGGGGAACCTGTGGCCCGGGTCGGAGGGACTCCCGTGTTCGCCCTTCTGGACGGCGTTGTCCGGGGGATGCTGCCCGCAGGGACTCCGGTCGTACGCGGGATGAAGTCCGGAGATATTGACCCCCGCGGTATTCCGGAATACTGCCGTACAATTTCGGACAAAGCGCGCGCCCTCGGCGGCGGCGCGCTGGAAGCCGTGCTATTTTTAAAACGGAGGAAGGAACATGCGCAAGGAATACTATAAAGAGCTGTCCCGCCTGCTGCTGGCGGGAGGCAGCGTCGTACAGGCGACGGTTGTATCCGGTGAGTACAGCGGGATAAAAGCGTCCGCGCAGAAGGCATTTTGGGCAGATGGGGAAATCACTGCTTCAGACGAAAGCCTTTCAGGATACTGGCCGGCAGTTTTTGAAAAAGCCGGTGCCGGTGCGCTCCCCCGCTTAACCGAACTGGATGGATTTGAGCTTTTGCTGGAGCGCCTGACCTCCCGCCAGAAACTGGTTATCTGCGGCGGGGGGCATATCGCGCTGCCGCTGGCAAATTTGGGCAGCATGCTGGATTTTGATGTGACAGTGATTGATGACCGCGAGGAATTTGCCAATCCGGCAAGATTTCCCATCGTAAAAAGCATCGTCTGCGAACCGTTTGATTCCGCCTTGGACAAGATCAGTTATACAGACAATACCTATTTTGTCATTATCACACGCGGGCACCGGGATGACAGGCTCTGCCTTGAAAAAATCCTCAGGGAGCGCTTTGCCTATGTGGGGATGATCGGCAGCCGCCGCAAGGTCGGAATTGTGATGGAACAGATGGAAAAGGAAGGCTACAGCCGGGAGCTTTTAAATCAGGTTTACGCGCCCATCGGGCTGAAAATCGGCGCGCAGACGCCCGCGGAAATCGCCGTCTGCATTGCGGCGCAGATGATTGAGGTGCGCAGCGGCGCATCCGACGGCAGTATTCCGCCCGCTGCTTTGGATGCTCTTGCGAAAGGTGTTCCAATGGTGCTTGCCACCATTTTGCAGAAGGAGGGATCCGCGCCCAGAGGGGTCGGGGCAAAACTGCTGGCTGACAGTGACGGCAACCTCTACGGCACCGTTGGCGGCGGGGCCGGTGAAGCCTCGGTAATCGCCGCCGCTCCGGAGGTTCTTCGGGGGCGGCGTCCCCGCGTTATGGAGTGCAGCATGACAAATAAAGACGCCACGCAGGCAGGTATGGTCTGCGGCGGAGTAATCAGGGTTTTGCTCGACCCCATTTCAGGTGATTCGTTCCGTTAATCAATTTTATACGAACTCCCCCGTGGCAATTGCCGCGGGGGAGTTTTAAAATATCCGCGGAATCTGATATGACACTCTTGTCATATCAGATTCTCTATGGTATACTTAACTTGAAATGACACCCTTGTCATATCTTAGAAAGAAGGATTTTATGCCGAATGCAACATTTTTCCGTCTGCCGGAAGACAAGCAGAAGCGTATTTATGACGCTACGGTGGCGGAATTTTCCGAATACCGCTTTACGGATGCGTCCATCAACCGGATTATAAAGGCCGCCGGAATCCCGCGCGGCAGTTTTTATCAGTATTTTAACGATAAAGAGGACCTTTATCTGTATGTACTGGAACAGATTGCAAAAGAGAAACTGGAGATACTTTCGCAATATCAGTCACCAGAGTCCAAAGCCGGATTTATAGAAGGAATACTCACATCCATCCCGGATATCTTTGACTGGCTTGACCGATGTCCGGCCTATAACCGCATCGGTCTGCTGATGATACAGGACAGCAGCGATTTTATTCAAAATATCATCACAAAAATGCGTTCGGTAAGTAATGAATTCATTGCTTATCTGGAAAAAGACCGGAGCAGGGGGAATATCCGCGAAGGCGTCGATCTGAATCTGGTAATGGAGATGTACATCTCAATCGGCATCACGATCGTAAAAGAGTATTATGCATCGGGGGACCGTGAAACCTGCACCCGCAGGGTAAAAGCCGTATTTGACATTTTACAAAACGGGATTTTATGTAGGGAGAAATCAGATGAACCAAATGATTCTTAAAGGGGAAAACCTGTCCAGGCGGTATGAGGGGGACGGCGTAACGGTGAACGCCCTCACAGACGCATCCTTTGAAATCAGGGAGCGGGAATTTGTTGTGGTGCTCGGACCTTCCGGCTCCGGAAAAAGCACCCTGCTCAATCTGCTGGGCGGGATGGACTGCCCCAGCGGAGGGCGGCTCTGGTACCGGGATACTGAGCTAACCGAATTTTCCAGTGACCGGCTGGCAGTCTACCGGAAGGACGTAGTCGGATTCGTGTTTCAGTTCTTTAACCTTATCCCATCTTTGACAGCGGCCGAAAATGTGGAACTGGCAGCCAGCATCGTCAAGGATCCGATGGACTGTAAAGAGGTGCTGAAGCTGGTGGGGCTTGCCGACAGAGGGAACCATTTCCCTTCCCAGCTTTCCGGAGGGGAACAGCAGCGGGTATCCATTGCGCGTGCAATTGTAAAAAACCCCGGCGTTCTGCTCTGCGACGAACCCACTGGTGCGCTGGACAGCAAAAACAGCATTGCAGTCGTGCGGCTGCTGCTGGAAGTACGGGACCGGCTGGGCTGCCCCGTTGTAACGATTACGCACAATCCCGAAATGGCGAGGGTGGCCGACCGGGTCTTTCACGTCAAAGATGGCAGAATTGACCGTGTAGCTGACAATCCGGCGCCCGTGCCTGTGGAGGAATTGGAATGGTAATGCTTCTGATTCGAAAAATGCTGCGTGATATTAAAAAAAGCGCGGTGACCTATGGGATCTGCACCGTCATTGTCGCAGTTGGTTTTTGCGGGTATTCCGTTTTGTCCATCACGGCGGATCATCTGGTTCGGGCGAAGGACTATTTTTATAAAGCGACCTCGTTCTCCGAAGGGTTCGCGGAAGTTCAGGAGGCACCGCTCCAGACTGCGCGGAAACTCGAACAGATCCCCGGTATCCAGAAAGCGGAGGGGCGGCTGGTACATACGGTGCGGATAGACGGGCTGAAAGAGGAGGACGCGGAACTCCAGCTCGTCTCTATCGGCAGTGAGCTAAACCTTCCCCTGCTCTCACGCGGCACGCCTCCCGAAAAAGGAAAGCAGGAACTGGCGGCCGGGGACGACTTCTTTGACGCCAACGGTTTTTATACCGGTGAAAAGATCAATCTGATCATCAATGGGAAAAAAGTGCCTATGACCGTTACCGCGGCGGGAATCTCGCCTGAAAATATCTACATGGTCAAATCCATCAGCGATATGATACCGGACCCCGCGGCGTACGGTGCCGGATTTCTCAGCTATGAAACCCTGTCCGGCCTGCTCCAGAAAGACGGACTGGCAAACAACTTTGTGTTCACGCTGATGCCCGGCTATTCCCTCAAAGATGTGAAAGACCAGGTTGAACAGGTGCTGGAACCATACGGATGCTACCGCATTTATGACCGTTCCGACCAGTCGAGCGTTTCCATGCTGGAATCCGAACTGGATCAGCTTGACCAGATGGCCCAGGTCATCCCGTTCCTGTTTCTTTCAGTCGCCGCCATCATCTTATATATCACCCTGCACAGGCTGATTGAGCAGCAGCGCATCCAGGCCGGAACGCTGATGGCGCTGGGATTTTCGGCCCGTCTTGTGGAACTGCATTATCTGGCATACGGCGCGGCAATCGGCCTGTTCGGAGGCTCGGCAGGCGGCGTGCTGGGCAGCTTATCCGCAAAGCCGCTTGTAAGCTATTATCAGACCTACTTCAGCCTTCCCAATGTCACGGCGCCGATCTCCGTTCGTTATCTTGTTCTGGGCACCGCGATGTCCACTTTTTTCTGCGCGGCGGTGGGCTGGGGCTCCGCGCACAGCCTAAGCCGCCTTTCGCCCTGCCAGGCGCTTCGCCCTCCGGCTCCAAAAGCGGCCCGAAAGTCCCTGCTCGAGCGGATTCCCCGCTTTACCCGGCTGTTTACGGTTCCGGGGCTGATGGCGGTGAGAAGCCTCTCGCGCAACAAGCGCCGCACCGCGCTGTCCCTATTCGGGATCGCCTGCGCCTATATGATTACCGCTTCCCTGACATCCATGAACACGCTGTTTGATGTTTTCCTGTTCGACTCACTGGAAAAAAGCCAGCAGCAGGACATTTCCGTCAATTTCTCCGAGCCGGTCAAGGCACAGGACGCCTTCCGCGCCATCCGTGACCCTGCAATCGAAACCGCAGAAGGCGTTGTTGAGCTGCCTGCGACCATCAAGGGGATTTCGGGAAGCATCGATACCTCTATCAAAGGAATTTCGGAAAGTTCCGCCCTTTACAGGCTTTTTGACGAGAGCGGGCATCAGGTAGCCGTTCAGCCGGACGGCCTTGTGCTTTCCAGACATAATGCAAACCGGCTTGGCGTGGGTATCGGCGACTCCGTCGAAATTGAAGTTTCTTACCCCCGCAAGCTGACCAGCAGAGTCCCCGTGACTTCTATCATTGCGGAATATCTCGGCAGCGGAGTTTATATGTCTTACAGTGAGGTCGGGCGTGTCAGCGATTACCGCGGCGTTTATACGTCCCTTTTGCTGAAGGCCCCGTCTGAAACGCAGCAGAGAATTTTGCAGCGGGTGGAGGATGCCACCGCAGTATCCGGCATTGAAAGCCGGTCGGAGCGGATCGCGAAAATGCGCAGTATGATGGGAAGCATGGAACAGATGATGGCTTCCATGGCGATGATGGGCGTATTGATCGGATTTTCCGTCATCTATACCAGTTCGCTGATCAGCTTTGAAGAGCTCAAACGCGAAGTTTCCACGATGATGGTGCTTGGGCTGAACAGCCGGCAGTGTCTGGATGTCATTTCGACCGGGCAGTGGCTGCTGACTTTTGGGGGAATCCTGCTGGGCATTCCCATGACCATGGGGGTCAGCAGGCTGATGTCCGCATCGATGGCCAGCGACCTTTATACGATTCCGGATTTTGTGGATGCGAATTCCCTGCTGCTGGCTGTGGGTCTTACCCTAATAGCCGTCATGTTCAGCTCGGGAATGGTCTTTCGGAAGCTAAAAAAACTGTCACTCGCAGAACTCTTGCGGGAACGTGAATAAACAGAGGGGATATTTATGAAGAAAAAATACAAATTGTTACTAATTTCTGTCGTCATTGTTCTAAGCATCGCTGCGGGAGTGTATTCCTATTTAAAACCGCTGGCGGTAGAAGTGGAAACCGTGTCTTTCGGCGCTATTCAGGACAGCTTTACCGCGCAGGGTAACATTCTTCCGAAAGACAGCGTTATCATGAACTCCAACACCTCGGGAGAAGTGATTTCTGTTCCGTTTCAGGTGGGAATGGCGGTACATAACGGCGACCGGCTGGCGGAAATCGACGACTCGGTCCAGCGCCGCCAGATGGAAGATCAGGTCAGGAGTCTGCAATTCCAGCAGTCAGCCCTCTATGCCCAAAACACCACCGCGCTGTCCGAAACCCGGCTGCGGCGGGAACAGCTTGAGCAGCAGCTGGCTGCCGCGCAGCATGAATATGACCGCCTGTTCGGAGACGACGGCACAGCAAAAGACCTGATGAACATTGCGGAGATTTCCTACTACACCGCGCGCAGAAATTATAACGAGGCAAAAGATCTGGACGATGAGGATGACGACGAGGTCGCCGATCTGGAGCTTTACACCCTGCGCAACCAGATGGAGCTCGCAAAGAAGGATATGATGGTGGCGCAGAGCGAAAACTCCGAAACCACCGAACAGTACTATCAAAGCGTGATCAGCTCTTACGAAGCCCAGCTTGACAGTCTGGACGACCTACAGGGGAATACCGGAAGCAGCAATAACGCCACGGCGCAGCAGCTTCAGGTTACCATCAGCAATCTTCAGGATGAGCTGAACCGCGAGCCGCCGGCCGCCCCGTTCGACGCTGTGGTTTGGGAAATGCTTGTAGAGGCAGGCTCCTTTGTATCGAAAAACGAGCCGATCGCCAAGCTTTACAAAAACGGCGAAGGGGAAATGGAAATTGAGGCCGACGTCCTTTCCGAAGACGCTCTGCGTCTGAATGTCGGCGATCTTGCAACCTGCAGCCTTGCCGACGGCACGGCTTTGCAGGCTAAAATCCGGTTTATCTCCCCGGTAGCGCAGGAAACGCTCTCCACCATCGGCATAACAGAAAACCGCTGCAAAATCAAGCTCACTCCGGTCGGCCTGCCGCAGAAAATCGGCGGCGGGCATCAGGTCGATCTGACCTTCACATCTGTCGCCGCCCAAAACGCCCTGTCCGTTCCGGCTTCGTCAGTCATCCCAATGGAAAGCGGAAGCGGCGTTTATCTTGCCCGTGACGGAAAAGCAATGCTGACGCCGGTTACCACAGGAGTCCGAAGCGGCGGCCGGATAGAAATCCTGTCCGGAATTTCGGAGGGGGATCAGGTGATTCTCGACCCTTATGACAGTGCTGTTACAGAAGGAAAACGAATCTCATTTTAACTGCAGCCCCCATCCCGTACATAGAAAACGGGATGGGGAGTTTTTATTTGGCGGTTCTGGATGAATTTGACAGCTATATGTCAAAAGAGTATAATATAGGCATTATTTTAAGCTGTCACAGGGTCGAAATCTGCGTTTCGCAGGCAGATCGTTCTTTCGTTTTTAATAGGTCTCCGATCAAAAATATAGGAGTGAGAAGATTGAAAACCAGATACCGTGTAAAAACCTCCGGCAGTACGTTAAAAAGGACACTCACCTCTTACTTTGCGGCTATGTTCATCCTTACCATTTTGCTGTTCGCCTCGTTTACGGCAGCTTGCCTGGCAGGTGCGGGCCTTTCCTTCCGGGTTGCGGTCGCATTCGCTGTTTCTCTGGTGATTTGGGCCATTCTGGGGTTCGTCGGCTTTCGCATATTCCTTCTTCCGCTCTACAAGGTTTATGACCGGCTGACCGATGCTTCCAGAGAGATGGCGCGCGGCAGCCTGGACGATCTTTCGGGCGACAGTTCCATCGTCAGCAACCAGCTGACAGAGCTGATTGAAAGCTTTTCGCAGATCAACAGCAGCCTGAACGCCTATATCTATGAAATCTCCGGGATCCTGTCCCATCTTTCCGCCGGGGATATGTCTGTGTCGATGTCATCACGCAACCAGTATGTGGGAGATTTTGTTCCGATCAAAAATGCCCTGACGAAAATTATTACTTCCCTTAACCAAACCTTTTCTCAGATCAACAACCATGTGGAAAAACTCTCTGCGCTCTCTGTCCAGCTACAGCGCAGTGCCAACGCTTTGGCGCAGGGCTCCAGCGAGCAGGCGGCCGATATCGACAGTTTGTCCAACATGGTCGCTGAAATAGATATCCATACCGGAGAAAACGCGAAAAACGCGGCGCTTGCCGCACAGAACGCGCATGCGGCCAAGGAGAAGGCGAACACCGGAAACACTTATATGAGCCAGCTGCTTTCCTCTATGGAGTCCATCGCGGATTCTTCCAACAACATTTCTTCCATTATCAAACTGATTAACAACATTGCTTTCCAAACCAACATCTTATCATTGAATGCTTCCGTTGAAGCCGCCCGCGCGGGTGCGGCAGGCAAAGGGTTCGCAGTCGTGGCAAATGAAGTCAAGGATCTTGCGCACCGGAGCGCCGAAGCAGCCAAGCAGACGGAAGATTTGATTCGTGCAAGTATCGCAAAAGTAAAAGACGGCTCCTCCATCGCATCCAAAACCGCAGAAGTGTTTGAGGATATTCAGTCCGCAGTAGATGTTACCTCAGACCTGAGCGGAACAATTGCGGGGCTTTCCCAGACACAGTCCGATGGCATCAGCCGCATTGCCTCTTTGATCTGCGGGATTTCCGATGTCATGGAAGGCAACGCGGCCAACGCGCAGGAAGTTTCAGCAATCAGCGACACCCTTAACGGGCAGGCTGATACACTTGCGCAGCTGATGAAGCAGTTCCGCCTGAAAGGCAGCGGCGACCCGGAATTGGAGAAAAAGAGGGTCTCGGTGATCGACAAATCCGCTCGATCCTTAATGGAGCAGTTAAAATCCCGTCTGCCTGAAGCGGTTTCCTCTGAATATGACAAACTGATTCGATCGTTTGTAAACAGTGCGTCTAATATTGAATGCATCTATCTCATCCGCAGTGACGGCACGCAGGTCAGCAGCACTGTCATGAGCCATGAATCCGCTTTGGTCGTATCCGGCGAGTTTAAACCCGCTCAGAAAGGCGATCTCCATACCACCAAAAAATATTTCACCAAAGCGTTGCGTCTGGATGGTGATGTTTATCAGTCTGAGGAATATATTTCCGGTGCAACCGGCGGATTATGCCGCACTTATTCGAGCCTGTGCCAAACCGCAGAAGGCGATATCATTATCTGCATTGATATGGCATACCCGATTCAGACTTTGGTGCAATCCGCAGGTCACCTGCGTAAATGAAACGTCAAAACAGGCATTGGGGCTAAGCCCCAATGCCTGTTTTTTGATATGCTCTGATCCGCCTCATTTTTTCAGATATTGCTCATATTGCCCGTTCAGCCAATCAACCAGTTCCAGCAAACCACGATCATCCAAAGGATACTCCTGAGAAGCTTCCGGTTCGCTTTTCTCACTGCACAGCTTTCCATACCAAACCACCGTTCGCAGTATGCCATCCTTAGGAGTAATTTTGTAATTAAACTCTTTCCGGCTCCCGGAATAAATATTCCCATACCCAAAATATTCCTGATCGGGTATTTTGATTGTTTCTTTTTCCATTTTAAAATCCCCTGCTGTTTTTTCTAAGTGTATCACAATTTTGCCAAAAAAGAAATCCGGCAGCAAACTGTAAAGGATTGATTTTACATCCATCTTATTTGAGATAGGAAGTGAGATATCGGTAAACCGCGCTGCTGATGCGTGCGGCGGAATTGTAATTCGGGCCTCCTTCCTCCGCGCCGTAATTCGCAATTCCAACCACAATTCCGTTTTTGTCCATCACCGGTGCCCCGCTTTCCCCGTGCAAAACATCCAACCGGTAAAGCAGATCATTGCTGCGGACCCGGGATAGCTTCCCGGTGGAACTGTACTGTGTAAAGGATTTATAGTCGTATCCCACCAGCGAAAAAGTTCCGCTCTTTAATTGAGAAATGCTGCGGTTTTCCAGTTTAAGAGGCTGAATCCGCGCATCCCATGCTTCGTCTGTTTCGATCACTCCAAAGTCATATTTCCATTCGCCGTTTTCGCTCCACTTTTTCGGATAATGGAAAACGGAATTGCTTGCGTCTGCCGTATATTCCCCAAACGGCAGCATCTCCTCGCTTGCCGCGGGATATACCGTAATATGATCTGCCTTTCCGCCGCGGCTTGCGTCATAAAGACAATGTGCCGCAGTCGCCAGAAGATTCTTTCCATAGATAAACCCTGTGCCGTATCCGATGCTTCCGTCCTGATAGGTGATTTTGAGGCGGCAGACGGCGTTATAAGGTGACTGCAGAGAATTTGCAACCGGCTCCCGGTCGTCTTTTCCAAAGATTGTAGCCTGCATTTCCTGCGGTTTGTTCGGGGTCTCTGCCTCAATAGGGACAGAAAGCATTGCCGCAGTAAAAAACGCCGCCAGAAATATCCAAAACTTTTCTATAAAAATCACCTCTACTTCTATAGTAACTTTATCTGGAAATGATTTCAACTTGAAAAAGATGGTAATCATAAATCCATTTATTCAGCGATTCATAGAAATTAATATACTTTATAGATTTTTGTTGACAAATCGCTCAATTCCGCATATAGTTAATAGTAACGCTTAACCTATCGTTGAGCAATTTTAAAAAAACGAGGTATTTTACTCAATGTACGAAGACAGAACTTTAACATGCAAAGACTGTGGCGCTGAATTTATTTTTACTGCTGGTGAGCAAGAGTTCTATGCGGAAAAAGGTTTCACAAATGAGCCCCAGCGCTGCAAATCCTGCCGTTCTTCCCGCAAAAATTCCAAAGGTGATTCCCAGGGCAGCCGCCAGATGTATGAAGCTACCTGCGCTGAATGCGGAAAAACCTGCAGAGTTCCTTTTGAGCCCAGAAACGACCGTCCCGTCTACTGCAGCGACTGCTTTGCAAACAGAAGATAATCATAAACACCGTGAAAAAGGTACGCTTTCGAGCGTACCTTTTTTTGCGATTAACAATCTGATCGTTAAAAAGGCCGGAATCATCCGGCCTTTTTATTCTAAATTTTCACTTTCATCAGCAGCTTCCGGACAGGTTGCAGTGTATCTCCCACTTTGCAGCAGGCTTTATGCGCATCGTCCGGATAAAAGACCACCGCCATGCCGGGACGTAATCGTACACAGGCAGCTCCATCCTGATCGAAATAATTCTGCTTATCCGTTTCAGGACTGTAATCTCCGTCAGGACGCATATCACTCCCACGGTTCCAGAAGATAAGTTCCTCTCCGCTGATCAGGCATTGAATATCAATATACTTCTGATGGGTTTCAAACTGGCTCGCATCAGGTTCCCTTGTCAGATAACTGCTGACTACCATATAGATGTCGTCGTCAGCAATCGCATAACGCCCGTCACTCTGCGCGTCAATCTGAATGGATTCCAGATATTCCGCCGCACGCATCATCCTTTCGCCCAGTTTTTTACACAGGCTGAGGTCTTTTAAATCGAAAAGCAGCATCGGCATTCCCCCTATTTCATATAAGCGGCGTAATACGTTTTCAGAGTCTCTGTAATCGCGTCATCCGCTTCTTTACTAACAATACCAAACGGCTTTCTGCACGGGCCTATGGGCTGTCCTATCAGGTTTGCAGCCCGCTTTACAATCGAGTTGGGATTGCCGAAGCGAAAACAGTCCCGAATCGGGCGGATCGAATCCTGCGCTTTTTTCGCATTTTCGAAATCCCCGGCCTCCCAATAACGATAGATACTGACCATGATTTCAGGCAGGATATTGGCCACCGCAGTGATCCCGCCTTTTCCGCCCGCCATCAGCGTCCATAAAATCAAAGAATCATTGCCGGACAGGACAGAAAAACTCTCGCTGTCCGTGCTTTCGATATAGCGCAGTATGTTGTCAAAATTTCCGCTGCTGTCCTTGATGCCGGCAATATTCCTAAAATTCTGTGCCAGCCTCGAAACGGTCTTATAGTCCAGATGGTTCCCCGTTCGGGCCGGCATATTATACAGCACTACCGGTAGGTCGACAGACTGTGCCACAGACGCATAGTGCTCATAAAGTTCCTGCTGGTTAATTGCGGCGAAATAGGGAGAAATGACCGATAGGGCACCGACTCCCAGCTCCTGGGCTTTCTGAGACAGCTCGACAGTGTCTTTGGTTCCAACGCAGCCTGTCCCCGCATACACCGGTACGCGCCCGGCAGCTTCTTCCACGAACAGCTGCATCACACGGATCTTTTCCTCCTTATTCAGGATGTAGGCTTCCCCGTTTGTGCCAAGACAGAAAATTCCCGTCACGCCCGCGGCTATCTGCCGGTTGACCTGATTGCGGAGCTCCGCCTCATTGATGCTGCCATCCTCAAACATAGGGGTAGCCATCGCCGCAATAATGCCTCCAATTGTCATATTATAACACTTCTTTCCTGTTTAAACAAGATTCAGACTGCTGCCTGAGCCTTCTGCTTTCTGGATTTGATCAGATAGAAAACGCAAATAATGCCGGCGCCCACCACGCCAATGACATCCGTAATAGATTCAGGAATGATTACGCAGACCGCACATGCAATCAGCAGGCCGCGCATCAATTTGCTCTCAATCGGGGCAAACATATAGCCTGCCATTCCCGAGGCCAGGAAGAAAATACCGATCGACATAATAACTGTTGTATAGGCGATTTCTCCAAACGTTCCCTGCAGCAGGATGGACGGCTGAAAGACAAATATATAGGGGACCAGGAACGACACAATTGCATAGAAAAAGGCCGTCCACCCCGTTTTCCAGGAATTCGCCCCCGCGATTCCCGCCGCAGTGAAGGACGCCAGGCAAACCGGCGGAGTAATCTGCGCAATGACGCCGAAATAGAAGATGAACATATTTGCCGGAAGCGCGGGAATTCCCAAGGCAATGATGGTCGGGCAGAACAGGATATTTGCGATCAGATAAGCCGCCACTGTCGGAAGCGCCATGCCAAGCAGCATGCAGCCGAGCATTGCAATAATCAGCGCGACTACAATATTCGAGCCGCCGACAGCCGCGATGATTTTGGTCAGTTTATTCGCGGCGCCGGAACGGACCACAATGCCGATCATAATACCGCAGGCCGCTGTTGGAATCGCAATATTAGCTGCCTGCCTGACACCGTCCAGCAACGTATCAAACAATTGCTTTACACTCATTCTGGTTTCCTTGGAGACCATGCTGACAACAATGGAAAGAACGATGCCTACAAGCGCCGAACGGGTCAGCGAGGAACCCATAAACACCATGGCAACCACAATAATAATGGGGAGCAGCCGGTAAAGGCGGGGCAGAATCGGCGGAGCTTTCTGCTTTAATGCAATTTCTTCGCTGAACTTCTGAAGATTGTTCTTTTTCGCGATAAAATGTACCAGCAAAAATACGGAACCATAGTATGCAAGCGCGGGAATTAACGCAGCCATCGCGATTTTCGCATAACTGATACCGATCATTTCGGCCATGATAAACGCGCCGACGCCCATAATCGGGGGCATGATCTGTCCGCCGGTAGATGCAACGGCCTCCACCGCGCCCGCCTGTTCCGGTGTATAGCCGGCTTTTTTCATCAGCGGGATCGTCATGACACCGGTTGTGGTGACATTGGCGACCGCGCTTCCGCTGATCATACCCATTAACCCGGACGATACAACCGCCGCTTTCGCGGGGCCGCCAGCTGTTTTGGTGCTCAGTTTCATCCCGCAGTCAATTAAGACTGATCCGCCGCCGCAGTTTGCAAAAAAAGCGCCGAACAGCAGGAAGTAGAACAGCGTATTCACGGAAGTGGTCAGGGGCGAACCGAAGATACCGTCGGTAGACAGCGTAAGCATTTCAGCGAACTGCTGCCAGGTCATACCGCTGTAACGCAGGGGACCGGTCAGATACTGGCCCAGAAAAGCATATGCGATAAAGCAAAGAATAAAGATGAAGAGGTTCAAGCCCAGTGTTCTTCTTACTGCTTCCATCAGGATCACCAGCAGTGCAAACGCGCAGAACAGGTCGCTGAAGGTCATCTTATCCACCATCATAATTCGGTAAGTCAGACGGTCAAGATCTTTGATAAAATAAATGGCTATGGTTGCGGCAAGCGCTATGAATATCCAGTCGACAGCCCACATCCATTTCTTCCCTGTTTTTGCCGCAAGGGGTTTATAAAGAAATATAAGAATCAATGAAAGGCTTAAATGCAGCGGGCTGGAGACCAGTGTCGGCAGCGGGCGCACAATTCCGATATAAAGCTGAAACAACAGGAATCCCATCGTGATAAAACCGATTGTCCAATATTTCCAGACATCTGATTTTGCTTCGGGCTGTTCGGCTACAGGAATGCCTTCGGCTGCAATCTGCTTTTTCTTAAACATATCAACACCTCGACTTTTTTGAAATAAGCGGGGACCGAGGTCCCCGCTTTTCGGCCTTTGGTTACTTTATATAACCCATTTCTTTAAAGTATTTTTCCGCGCCCGGATGCAGCGGAACATTGCCGTTCTTTTCAGGCTTCCAGCAGGTGGCGGGGTCAAAAGGCTCAATAGAAGCATACTGGCTGACAAGATATTCCCTCTGCTCGCACATACCCTTTGTCAGGTTATAAACCACATCATCGGGAAGATTCTTGGAAACAAAGATGCAGTCGGGGGTCCCGGCGTTGATAATCTCTTTATCCTGGCCCTTCCAGGAACCGGCCGGGATTGTGATGCGCTCAAAGCCCTGCGTGCAGAACCAATCCAGCGTTTCATCTTTCCACTGTGTAAAATGCACATCGCAGGTCATAGCGATTTCGGTCATCGTGGAGGACTGAACAGAGGTGTGGTCCAGCATCATATCCAGCTTGCCGTCTTTTACCATTGCGGCCAGATCGGAACCGCCGCCATGCACAATATCGCCGCCCCATGATTTCACGTCATCATAAGTAACGCCGAGATGGTTCAGAAGCATTTCCACTACCTTTTCATCCATCGAGCCTTTCGGGCTGCAGCCAATACGGATCGGCAGCTTCTTTGCGACTACATCTTCGATTGTGTCAACACCGTATTTATTGATGAAGGCCTTGGTCATAAAGTTGACTGCGGAAACAGATGTCAGACTGCCAACCATTGCGCGATATTCCTGTGTGGGTTCTTTGCCGAGAGTCCCGTCTTCATAAGCCCATTTTGCAGGCGCGCCGTTGATAAACGCAACATCGGCCTGTCCGTCGGCAAACAGGTACGGAGCTCCCATACCGCCCGGGGAAGTAGGCTGTACGTCAACAGACGAGCCTTCCGGCAGATAGTCCAGCCACATGGTTCCGAGCCCTGCGGAAATGGTGTAGTTGGAAGTACCTACCGAGTGGGTTGAAAACAAAACGTCGACCGGTTCGCCCTGCGGCTTCGTGATCTGAGAGGATGCCGCGGCGCTGTTGGCCGCAGGGGCCGTGGATGCAGCAGGCGCGCTGGAAGCCGGGCTTGCCGGAGCGCCACAGCCGGAAGCAGTAACCAGTGTAGCTGTTGCAAGAACTGTTGCCATGACTTTCATGCTGAATGATGTTTTCATTATGTTTCCTCCTCTTTATTTGCGGTTGTTTGCTAATTTTATGCCATACTCGATGGCATTGATTAAACTAAGTTCACTGGCAATTCCTTTGCCGGCCTGATCAAACGCTGTGCCGTGATCCACCGAACTGCGGATAATCGGCAGCCCCAACGTAATATTGATTCCATTGACCGCTTTCCACTTCCCTGCCTGTCTGTCATACTGGAACCCGAGCACTTTCAGCGGAATATGTCCCTGATCGTGGTACATGGCGACAACAATATCATAGATGCCGCCGAGCGCTTTTGAAAAAATGGTGTCCGGAGGGAGCGGCCCCTCCACGCAGATGCCTTCGGAAGCCGCCTGCCGCACGGCAGGGAGAATCTCATCAATCTCTTCCCGCCCGAACAGCCCATTTTCTCCGGCATGCGGATTTAGTCCCGCCACCGCAATCCGCGGAGATACAATTCCAATATCCCGGCAGGCCTGATTTGCAATCCGGATGACCTTGAGCACCCGTTCCTTCTTCACACGGTCACAGGCTTCCCGCAGGGAAACATGGGTGGAGACATGCACGACACGCAGGTCGCCGTCAGCCAGCATCATAGAGTAATCTTTCGTGCCGGTATATTCCGCATAGATTTCCGTATGTCCGGAAAAATGATGTCCCGCCAGATTCATGGCTTCCTTATTGAGCGGGTTGGTGATGGTCGCGTCAATTTTCTTCTCCAGTGCCAGTTCGATGACTTTTTTCACGCTCGTAAACGCGGCATCCCCCGCCATCGCGGAGACCTTTCCGTATTCCAGCGCATCCATATCGGTATTTTTCAGGTCGTATACGTCAATGGTGCCGAATTCAAACTGCGCGTCCTCAACTGCCATAACCGGGTGAATTCTGATCTTTTTGCAGTCTACCAGAGACACCGCTTTTTCCAAAACCCGGGCGTCTCCCACTACAATCGGGCGGCAGGATTGATAGATGTCCTGATGCGAAAGCGCTTTAATGGTAATTTCCGGCCCGATCCCCGCCGGGTCCCCCATGGTGATCCCTAAAATCGGTTTAACAGTCATATTAGCCGCCGTCTCCTCCTTTTTCGTCTCAAATCACCTGACGATAGATCGCCCGGATATCATCAAGACTGAACTCTCTGCGGTTGTTTACCAGAAGACGCTGCTGCTGGCTTCCCGCCTGAACCAGGAACTCCAGATCACTTTCCCCAATGCCAAATTCTTGCAGGCTGGTGGGGATTTCCGTCTTCCTGACAATCTGCGCAATCCGTTCAACCACATATGCCGCTTTCGCCGGTTGGCTGTCCCCCGCCCGTTCGGGACAGATTGTATCGCAGAGCGACGCGAGCCGGCCTTCGCAGGCTTCCTGATTGTACGCCATAACCGGAGCAAACAAAATCGCGTTTGAGACCCCATGCGCGATATGGTATTTACCCCCCAGCGGATAAGACAGTGCGTGAACGGCGGTCGTTCCCGAGCCGGTGATTGCCACGCCGCCGTAAAATGCCCCTAACAGCAGCTGTTCTTTGGCTTTTAAATTATCACCGTCGCGGTAGGCCTCTTCCAGACTTGCGAAAATCAGCTTGGCCGCTGCCAGCGCATAGGTGTCGCTCATCGGCGTCGCCTTTTTGGAAGTGTAGCATTCCACTGCATGAGCCAGCGCGTCCACGCCGGTCGCCGCAACGATCGCTTTGGGAAGCTTCGCAATCATATTGACGTCCAGAATCACGTCATCCGGTATCATCTCCGCGTTGACGATGCCTTTTTTGGAGCTTTCCTCCGGAATCGCCACGATCGCATTGCAGGTGGCTTCCGATCCCGTACCGCAGGTTGTGGGAATCATCACCGAAGGAATGCTCTTTTTCGCCAGAGACGGGTCGCGCACAAGGTCAAAGACCGTATCATCCGCCCCGATCAGTACCGAAGCCAGCTTTGCGGTATCCATCACGCTGCCGCCGCCGACCGCGACCAGCAGATCCGCCTGCTCGTACGCCGCCTGCCGGATCACGCGGTCAACATCATAGGTGGACGGTTCCGCGGTTACCCCGTCAAAAATCCGGCAGGAAGCACCCGCTTTTGAAATCTGTTCGGTTATGCTGTCGCAGAGGCCAGCCCCCCGCACGCCCTGATCTGTAAACAGCAGGACTTTTTTCGCATGATGCCGTTCCAGTATTGGTTGCAGCTTCTCAATACTGCCCTGTCCCCCATAAATATGGGACGGAACCTGAATCTGGTATTGCATGATGTATCCCTCCCTTTATGAGAATTGCTTACGCCGCTGAATATATTCAATGACCTGAACCAGCGCATCGCCGATTCCGAATCCTCCCGATTTTGTGACAATCAAAGTGGACTCTGCCTCTCCGCCTACCATCCTGCCGATCGGAATACCCGGGGCGATTTCATCAAGCAGTTCGATTCCGGAGGTGCAAAACGCTTTACAGATTTGCAGCGACGTATCCCCGCCTGTGGAGATGATCGCCTCCACATGAAATCTGTTGTAAACCTCCTTCACCACTTTCCCGAGCGCTTCGACAATCTGCATTGCCTGTTCGCTTTCTTCCCGGCCGCTTTGGGCCGCGGTTTCATTTTCACGGAATAAACTGTCCACCGTAACCAGAGCCAGCTCCCCGTTCTGCCCGATCACTTCCGTCAGGCGGTCCATACACGCTCTTACCGCCCTGTCTGCGCAGCCGTTCAGAACCATTTTCGTTTCAAGCTGCACAATCGGGACCTGAAAAAGCTCCGATACCCTTTTGACCTGACAAGCCGTTTCTACGCTGCGGGAACCGATCGCGGCTAAAATCAGGCGGGCATTGTTCTCTTTTTTCTTACGCGGGAACTCAGACCCGCATCCCACCATGCTTTCATCGCCGCTGACCTGCTTGGCAAACCCTGCGGAGCCGCACAAAACCTTTTTTTCTTCAAACAGCTTTGCCGTCTCTTTAATGATCTTCAGGTCTTCGTCGGTGCAGGCGTCCAGCACAAAGACTTCCGTTCCTCCCGCCTGTTTTTCCCTCAGGAAGGCTTCCAGACTTTCTGTGCCTTTTCGCACCGTATCCAGCAATACCCCTTCTACCCTTCGTTCCATACCCTGGGCAAAAAGCTCCACCGCATCAATCCGCAGATCACCGGCCGCCAGGATCCCCCCGCAGACAATCCTTCCATTTTCCGGAAAGCTCGGCGCCACCAGCGCCAGCCTGCAATTCATTGCGTCCATCACAGCATCCAGTTCGGAAGCGGGATTGCCTCGCAATACAGAATCGATTTTTTTATAGATGCAATCAATACCGCTCATCTGGCGCGTAATCGAATATACTTTCTCATACGCCTGCCGGCTGTCCAGCCACCTCGTATCCGCGTTGATGGAGAGGATATCGTATTCCTTGTAGCGTTCAATATCCCCGTCTTCATAGAGAACTTCCACAATCGTGGAAAAACCGTTTTCTTTATACGGGACCGCAGAATCGCTGGCGCCGGTCAAATCATCTGCTATGATAATCATAAATTCACCTCGTTTTCTGAAAAACCGTGCTGGCCTTTGGGCACCAGCCAAAACCCGCTACGCCTTAACTAAGAAGCAAAAAGCGTGCCAACCCATGCTGCTATTCAGAAAAAAAGGATTTTTATAACATTTATATAACAATTACAGTTCGCTTTTGTTGGAAAGTCAAAAAGAGAGCGAAGAATTGTTCGGCATTTTATACCAAAATAATTCTCCGCTTTTTCCTGCTATGTAACGTTTTTATAAATGATTGCAATTTGCAACTACACGAATTGTAAATTGCAATCATCGTTGCAAATAACTACACCTGCGCAGCTGCTTTTTTCAGCTTTCTCCATAAAGTAGACCGGTCGATCTTGAGAATGTCGCAGGTTTTTGCCGGCGATTTTCCGCATTTCTCATATACGGAAAGTATGTAACGGTTTTCCACATTCTGAAGGCTCGGTAAATCCTCCGTCAGCGCGTCTGCCACAGCGGGGTCGTTCCCGGCTGCTTCTGTTTGCCCGGCTCTGCCGCCGTTAAGATCGCTGAGTTTAATCATGGTATCTTCACAAATAATGACGGCGCGCTCCACCATCCCCTGAAGTTCCCTGATATTTCCCTCATACTCGTAGTCCATCAGATAGTGCATGGCTGCCGTACTGAAGCCGTCAATCTCCTTGGCGTAACGTTTGCAATAGCGGTTCAGAAAATGCTGCGCAATCACTTCGATATCCTCTTTGCGCTGGTTGAGCGGAGGGATATAAAAGGAGAGCGTATTGATCCGGTAAAGCAGGTCGCGGCGGAAGTTCCCCTCCCGCACCATCTCCTTTAAATCCCGGTTCGTCGCGCAGACGATGCGCACATCCAGCGGGATGACCTTGCTGTCGCCCAACCGCATGACCTCGCGTTCCTGAATCACACGTAGCAGCCGCCCCTGCAAGTCAATCGGCAGCTCGCTGATTTCATCCAGGAAGATGGTGCCCTTATGGGCCAGCTCAAAAACGCCTGCTTTTCCGCCCTTCCTGCTGCCGGTAAACGCGCCTTCCACATAGCCGAACAGTTCGCTTTCAATGATGCTGCGCGGGAGGGCGGCACAGTTGATCGCCACAAACGGGCCGGGCCTTCTCCGGCTTTCATTGTGGATCGACTGGGCAAACAGTTCTTTCCCGACGCCGGAGTTCCCCTCAATCAGGACACAGGAATCATACCAGCTGAATTTCCTGGCAATTGAAATACAGTGTGCAATTTCCTTGCTTCGATAAATAATGGAATCAAAGGTGTTCTTTGCAATAAATCCTTTTTCGGTAAGCTGAATACGAACCTTCTTTTCCAGATTCTGCAGCTTGGTAATATCCTGAAAGACCGCAACCGAGCCCTTGTTTTCGTGATTAACCTCAATCGGGATATTGCTGATGGTGATTTGGGTGTCGTTCAGCCGGCGCACCTGATCAATCAACTGGGCTCCCTGCGCGATTTCCGCCAGCACCGTCTCCGTACCCACAAGGTCATCGATTTTTTGACCGATCACATCTTCGCGCGGCATCCCGAGGATTTCCTGTGCAACCGAATTGAACAGGAGCACCCTGTTCTGGTCGTCGGTGGCCAGTACGCCGTCATGCACGTAGTCAATCAGCGTCATATACCGTTTCGCGCGCTCAATTTCGTGCTTGGACGCTATGAGTATCCGGCTTGCCTCCTCAATCGCTGCGCAAATTGCATTTTCGCCGCTTTCCAGCATATAGCAGGTATAGCCCAGACGCTTGCAGACTCCGTTTACAACAGCGTCTCCGATAAATACAGTGATACCCTCCCGGGCACATTGCCTGATTTTTTCGTCGACACTTTCTCCGCGTTCGATATCCACTTTTTTGACCGTCTGTACCAGATCCTTGATCAGCTCATAGCCGTACACGATATTGCGGTGCCCGACAATGGCAAGCGGCTGGTCCTGTCCGATCACATTCCGGACATTTGCAATGACATCATAAGCGCTCGTCTGAATCTCGACAATCGGCACATTGATCGCATCCTTGATGAGCGTAAATGTTCCCCCGCGCGAAATCAGGACCTTTGCCCCCGCGTCCACTACCTGGTTGGCGACTCTTACGCCTTCCCGGAGGTCACCCTTCGCAACGTCCACATTCGTATACCCATGTTGTTTTATCAGTTCAAGCGACAAGCCATACATCTTTTCGTAGGGCGCAATCAGTACGATCTCTTTCATAGTCACAACCCCCGTAAAATTCAGCTAAATAGATTATATCATAAAAGCAATGCGCGATGAAACAAGTGTTGAACATTGGGCAAAAAAATCGAAACCCGGCGTTTCTGATTGAAAAACCGGGTTTCGATTTTTTTGATACCTAATGAATACGCCTGTTTCAGACTTTCATAGGGTCTTTTTCACCCACCGTAAATTTTGACATCATGGCACTCAGCATATGCGCCTGCCCGTTCAGTTCCTCACTGGCTGCGGCACTTTCCTCAGCGGTTGCGGAATTGGTCTGCACCACTGACGAAATTTGCCCGACAGCGGATTTTACCTGCTGAATCCGGTCTGCCTGCTCACTGGACGCCGCAGAAATTTTTTCAATCAGGGAAACCGCTTCCCGTGAGCTTTCTGTTGCCTTCTGCAGAATTGTTCCGGTTTGGCCTGCGATATCCGTTCCGTTTTTCACCGATTCAATCGACTCTGCAATCAACTGGGACGTATTCTTCACCGCCTCCGAGCTTTTGGTAGCCAGATTCTTAACCTCCGAGGCAACAACCGCGAATCCCTTGCCTGCGGTTCCCGCGCGCGCTGCCTCAACGGCCGCATTCAAGGCAAGCAGATTGGTTTGGAAAGCAATGTTTTCAATGGTCTGAATAATGCTTTCGATTCGTCCGGACTTATCGCTGATTTCCGCCATAGCCGAAATCATTTCCTGCATATACTGGTTGCTCTGAGCTACTTCGGATTCCGACTGCGCCAACTTGTTCTTTGCGTCCGCGGCGTCCACGGCGCTCTTTTCGATCATGTCCGCCATAGACAGCACCGCAGTTGAGAGCTGTTCAACAGAGCCCGCCTGTTCGGTGACCCCCTGCGCAAGCGCCTGTGCCCCGTCAGAAAGCTGGTTCGAGCCGGACGAGACCTGCTCCGCGGTCACGACAATCTGGGAAACCGTCTGGGTCAGCGTACTTCTGATATGCTCCAGCGATTGTTTCACCTTAGCGAACTCCCCGGTATAATCATATTTCAGGTCATATACCAGATTCCCGTCAGCAATCTGGTCGAGCACTGCGGAAACTTCTCCGATATAATTGATATAGGCTTTGAGTCTTTCAACGGTCCGTGCAATTGCCTCTGCAACCTGACCAGCCTCATCGTTCGCGCGGATATCAACCGAAACATCCAGCTCGCCGTCCGCAATTCTGTTTGCAACACCTGCGAGGTTTTTGAGGGGTTTGGTGATACTGCGTGAAATAAAGACCAGCAGAATTGCTAAAAGTAAAATCCCGGTTCCAAAAACAGCAATTACCGTGAAACGGATGGCATCAACCGTGCCATTGAATTCCTTATCCGGAAGTCCGCTGATCACTGTCCAGCCCGTTTGCCCAACAGGTGTCAGGTATCCGTGCGCCTTCTGGTTCATAGCCGAGTAGAGAATCTCTCCCGTCTGCTGACCCAAAATCGCGTTGACTGCATTTTCAGAAAGGTCCGCCTCCTGCACATTCTTTTGCAGTTGATTGCTGTCCGGATGATAGATCAGCACACCGCCTTTTGTGGACAGAAGGAAAAATCCTGTTTCCCCCAGCGTATAGCCCTGCATCATCGAATAGAGGCTGTCAATCGAAAAATCAATTCCCGCCACACCGACCATCGTGCCGGCCCCTTTCTGAAACACCGGCGCTATTACGCTGACAATCATCTTCTTGGTTGCTGTATCCACATAGGGCTCTGTCAAAATGGTGGCCTTGGCTTCCGTAACCTGGGCGTACCACGGCCTGGAGGTGACATCCCAGCTGGCATCGGATGTATAGCCGTCCGACTGCGTCAGCTGGCTTGTGTCAAAGTCGGCGATCCATGCCGCCATAATAGTTTCCGAATCCGTCTGCTGCACATTGATCATCGTTTGTTTCAGGCTGGCAAATCCCGCTGCCCCCGTTAAATTTCCCCCTGTTTTCGTAGCGGAGAGGACATCCTCAAACTGCGTATTGGCTGCCATCTGTCGGCTGATTTCAAAATACCGCGTAAAAAATTCATTGACCTGATAAGCCGATGCCTGCGATTTTGTCGTTAATTCCTGTGTCGTTAAATTGACAATCGGCTGGACAACCGCCCGCAGCGAGAGAATCGCCGCCGCCAAACAGATCATAACCACAGGCAGACAGATTCCAATCATCATTTTTTGAAAAATACTGGTTTTCCGCGCTTTTTTCATAATACCCCTCCTACTTAAAGTGATCTCTACCATACAACCTTTGCATTTATTTTCGACATAAAATTGCAATAATCAACACATATGTTACAAAATTTTTTCATAAAATTTATTTATTTGTAACAATCACAAGGCGTATGTGAAATCATCTTTACAATTTGTGACTTGCAACATTCACCAATCAAAAAGGTCCCGCATCCAGTCGGATACGGGACCTTTTTGATTGGTGAATGATTAATACTTGTCGAACGTCAGCTCTTTTGTTTCATCTGTCTGGCTGACAGAAGGCAATTCATCCTGCAAATCCGCAGGCTGTTCATTGAAAACGGTTTTCCCGCTCAGTTTAAAATGGCCGACCAGCTGCTTGAGCATCTGGGCCTGCCCGGACAGTTCCTCGCTCGCGGCGGCACTTTCTTCCGCCGTGGCGGAATTTGTCTGCACCACGCCGGATATCTGATCCACACCCTGCGTAATCTGTAAAACAGCGGTTGCCTGCTCGTTGGAGACCTGCGCGATCTGGTTGACCAAATCCGAGACCAGCTTCGCGGAAGCAGACACTGCTCTGATTGATTCTGCGGTATCGTCCGCCATAGTTGTTCCATTCGAAATAGCCTGAATTGCATTTTCAATCAGTGCGGTCGTATCCTTCACCGCTTCGGCGCTCTTACCGGCAAGGTTTCTGACTTCGTCCGCAACCACGGCAAAGCCTTTGCCGGCGGCACCCGCTCTTGCGGCCTCTACTGCGGCATTCAGAGCCAGGATATTGGTCTGAAACGCAATATCGTCGATCGTCTTTACGATCTTTCCGATCCGATTGGAGGTCTCTGTAATCTGATTCATGGCTGAAATCAGATCTTCCATCTTTTGATTTCCAAAGGTCAGCTTTTCCGTTGTCTCTCCAACCATATCGTTTGCCTTTTGCGCATTCTGTGCGTTTTCTTTGATTTTTACCGAAATTTCGTTGATGGTAGTCGCAAGTTCTTCCACAGAACTCGCCTGTTCCGTTGCGCCTTGGCTAAGCGCCTGCGCGCCGCTTGATACCTGTTCGGAACCGCCGGCCACCTGCTCCGATGACTGGCTGATTTTAGTGAGCGCGTCATTCAAAGAAAACAGGATGCGCTGCATGGATGTTTTAATAGGCGCGAAATCCCCTTTATAATCCATTTCAATCGTAACATCCATATTCCCTTTGGCCATCTTTCCAAGTACTTCGGAAATATTGTTAATATAGGAACGCAGGAAATCCATCATTTCCCGCATACTTTCGGACAGATGCCCCAGTTCGTCTTTGGATATATAGATTACGGCTGCGCCCATGTCGCCCTGTGCCATCCGGTTCGCCGCCTGGTCAATTTCCTTTAGCGGTTTGGTAATGCTGATAATGATATAGACACAGAACACCAAAATGGCAGCCAAAGAAATTATGCTGAGCGCAATTAACAAAAGAAACGCCTCCTTCTGTGCCAAAAGACCTCTTTGATAAAAGTCGTCCGCGTTTTCGGAAGCATTGGTTCCAATCTGGTTCAGAACATCCCGGGCACTTTGCAGCAGCGGCGCGTATTCCTGCTGGTATGTGGTAAGCGCCGCATCCTTCTGACCTCCTTCTAACGCTTTAAAGATTTCTTCTTTGATCGGAATGGAGGAATTCATCATTTGTTCGTACTCCTCCATCATCTGCTGGTCCTGAGTAAGCTTCGCTTTTACAGTCCCCACAAGGTCCTTCAAAGCGGTTAATTGTTCCTGGCATAAATCCATATTGGTCTGAACTGATTTTGAATCCTTGCTGGTAATCGCGCTGAGCATATACTTTTCCGCACTCTGAAATCCCCTGCGCATATTCATTGTCTGTGTGGCCACAACATAAGACTCGTTATAAAAAGTTGAAAAATCGGCAGATATGGCTGACATTCCAATCATGGAAACAGCAACGGTTACTGCAAAAAGGAGAATTACCGTTCCAAAAGCTACCGCAAGCTTTTTGCTGATTTTAAAGTTCTTCAATTTCATGACCCCTCTCTCAATTTCCTCAGCGCTATGAAAACAAACATTTCCCCACACACCCCGCAAAAGTGATTATCCTGATACCACTCCGTTCATCTTCCTCCATGTTATATTTTGCCGGTCAGACAGAAACACAAGCCCTCTTTAAAATTACTCCACCGAAGTACACTTCAATGGGCTTATATGATTGCACCTTAAATGGACTCTCAACCCGGCTTTTTCTCGCTTTTTTGAGATCTTACAGGCAAAAATTTATTATTTATCAGTAAATTAGAAGAAATAAAAAATCTCCATTGAAGTGTACTTCAATGGAGTTAAAACCGTATATTTTTATTTATTATAACATCGAAAATTTCCAATTTCAACAAATTTCGACATATTTTTCTAAATTTTTATTCGCTATTTACCTGAAACGGAATGATGATTGCCACGGTACTCCTTAATTCTTTTAAACAGGGTGCTCTTGCAGACACCACACCGCCCGGCGAATTCATTCAGGCTGATGTCTTTTTTCATCCACTGACGGTAAAGTTCCGGAAATTCAGCCGGCATTTCTTTATATCTGCCGCCCCATCTGATTCCCCTCGCTTTTGCCGCGGCAATCCCCTCCGCCTGCCTCCTGCGGATGTTTTCCCGTTCATTTTCCGAGACGAATGAAAGCAGCTGCAAAACAATATCGCTGATAAAAGTCCCGAGCAGGTCTTTGCTGTTTGTTGTGTCAAGAAGCGGCATATCCAGAATTGTGATATCCGCGCCGATTTCCTTTGTGATCTTTTGCCATTGCTCCATAATTTCTTTGTAGTTGCGCCCCAGCCGGTCAATGCTTTTAACGACAAGCAGATCCCCCTGTTTTAACGTGGCAATCAATTTTTGATAAGCCGGCCTCTCAAAATCCTTTCCGGACTGTTTATCGATAAAGCAATTCTTTTCAGGAATGTCCTTTTCCCGCATGGCAATGATTTGCCTGTCCTCGTTTTGATCCTTGCTTGAAACCCTTATGTACCCGTAAACTTTCCCAGACATGTTTTTCCTCCAATAGAAATATTTAAGGCCGCTGCCTTTTTTCTCCATTTTAAGCTGTTTTTCCAAGCAAATAAACCCATTTTGCTTAATCTTTCATGCGGTAAATATATCCAGACATCAAGCAGTGAACTTCTGATGCCCCCGTCAGGACGGCAAAAAGCGTGTCACACAGAACATCGTCCGTGTGACACGCTTTCCCATATCTCAGAAGCAATTCCCGTCAGGCAAAATCAAAAAAGGACTTCATGACTTCCGCCATGCGTTCCCGGGCTCCCAGCATCAGTTTTTCAAGACGCATAGTTTCTTTTTCCCGCAGCAGCGCCGCAATTTGGTTGCTTCCGGCCAGTGCAAGCTCGGTGTTGACATTGATCTTCGCCACCGCAATGGATACTGCCTGCCGTATCTGCCCGGCGGGAATCCCCGAACATCCGTGCAGCACCAAAGGAATTTCCACGGCGCGATAGATCTCTTCCAAGCGTTCCATATGCAGATGTGGAGTGCCCTTATACAAACCATGCGCATTGCCTACCGCACCCGCCAAACTGTCGACCCCTGTTTCCTTGGCATACCGCCGCGCCTGATTCACGTCCGTGTAAGCGCTGTGGCTGATGCTGTCGGGCATTTCGCTCCCGTCCTCCGGGTTCATGCAGCCCAGTTCCCCTTCCACGCCGACACCCCTCTCATGCGCATATTGCACCACCCGCAGGGTGTTTGCGATATTATCTTTGAGAGGCAGGCGGGACCCGTCATACATCACGGAAGTAAAGCCCGCGTCAATTGCCCTGTAGATCGTGTCGATCTCTTTGCAATGGTCCAAATGCAGCACGACAGGATAGGGATGCTGTCCGGCCAGCGTTTTCACAATCGCAGCAATCACCAAAAGCGACGCATTCTCCTGATATCCCTCGCCAAACGCCGCAATCACCGGTTTCTGCGCCAGCCTGGCCGCCTGAAAGGCTGCCTGCGCCGTCTCCAGATTATAAATATTGAATGCCGGTATGCACTGGGCATGCGCCCGCGCGTCTTTTAAAAGTGTGATACTGTTGGTCAGCATCCTGTGCCCTCCTCTATCAAGTAAGGCGCCTGAATGGATTCAGGCGCCTTGCTTGTTATTGCATCAACAATTCTACCGCTTTGCGCAGGGTGTCCTGTTCGCCGACATTGCCGGGAAAAATGATATACGGCATATTGGGGAATTTGCTTTCCGCACCCGTCATCCACACCGGAATGCCGGGCTGAATCTGCCCCATGACAGTCGCGCGCCTTACATGCAGCGCTTTGGTGCCGACGTCGCTTGACGTAATACCGCCCTTTGCAATGATAAAGTTCGGACGCACAGAAAGTTTCCCCACAATACTGGTCACCGCATCCGAAATCTCGACTGAAACGCGCAGCTGTTCATCCGGGTCGTCGGTCGGCAGATCGAACCGGTCGCGTCTGGTGTAGACGGCGACGGTCTGCCCGTTTCTGATTCTTTCTTCCGCAAGCGCAACCACGCGGTCAACCTCTCCCGCAAGGCCGCCCTTCACCAGCACAAGGTGCTGGTTAAACTCAAGGAACGCAATCGGAAATTTGGAGCGGCGCAGTTCCTCCATTTGCAGCGTGGTTTTATTGACATGGGAGCCGACGAGCACAATCCCGCCGTTGACATTGCCCGGCTCCACAAGCTCTTCCTTCGTCAGCAGAGGCTTGTCCGGCACCCCGCCCAGAACTTTGGTGAGCGCGGCGGCGCTTCTGAACAGGAATTCCCTGCCTGAAAGCACCGCTTTTATAAACGCGGTGCAGAATACCTCCACATCACAGTAATCAATGGCGTTGACGACGACTTTTTGGAATCCGGATACGGCCTTCAGCTGCTCTGCAATGCTGTCGACCTTTCCAGCCCGCAGATCTTCCAGGGAGATGCAGGTGACCTCTTTCGCCGGGTATGCCCCCTGCGTTTTTTCCTCGCACCACTCTGTAAGGTCGGAGGAGCGGTAGCCAAACGACCTGTCCTTTGCAAATTCAGTCTGGCCGGCGGGAATCAGCCGGTCGCCGTCCCTGACATAATGCACATTGCCGATGGTGAAACGTCCGCCTTCCTTAAAAAACGGCAGGATGATTTCCCCGTCAAAGGCCTTGCCGGTTTCGGCTTCCAGAATCTGGCGGAGCGTTTGTGTCTCCAGCGGATAGTGGCCGCGCAGCGTGGAGTCCCCGCGGCTGACGACAAGAAAATCGGAGCCAGCCGCTTTGGCGGCCGCGGCGATATTTTGGGCAATTTCGCGGTGAGCCACCCGTGTCTGCTCTACCGTAAATCCGCGCGAATTGGTCAGGACAAAAAACATGCTGCCTTTCTCCCGGAATCCTTCCAGCAGGGTTTCTTTTTTCCAATCGGTATATACAGATACGTCGTGTACCGTTTGGATACCAGTCGGATCATCATCCAGAACCACAATTTTGCGGTTCAGTCTGGACAGCTCCTGTTCATATGCACGCCTAACAGACGCTCTGTCCGGCTCCGGAAAACCGGAAAGCACCGAAACGGACAGGGGTTCCAGCGTATTACTCATCGTTTGCCTCCCTTCAGCGTCCGATGCGGAAGGTCTCGCGCGCTTCATCCGGAGTCATCGGTGACTTGCCCATACTCTCCAGAAGCTTTGTGAAATGCGCCACGATCGGCGCGTTGGTTTCACTCTGCATTCCCGCATCCATATAATTGCTGTCTTCAAATCCGACACGGATGGTTTTTGCGCCCATGCCCACCGCCGCACAGATGATGTCGTTGTTCACACGGTGCGCATGGGTAATCCCCCACAGCATGTTGCCGGGAATAAAGCCGCGCATTGCAATCAGCGCCTCAACAGTCGCGGGAGCGGCTCCCTCGTGTCCCAGCACGATGCTGAACAGCAGTGGATCCGGTATCGAAAACTCCTGATACAGCTGCACTGTTGTGTGAATCATGCCAAGCTCAAAAACCTCCACCTCCGGGGTCTTTTTGTTTTTGATAATCTCCTGCACGCAGAACCGAACCTCGTCAATCGGATTTTGGTAGACCGCTGTGCCGAGGTTGACCGACCCGACATTCAGGGACGCACATTCCACCTTATCGTAATAAAGCGGCGCGCAGCGTTCCTGAATCGTCAGGTTGGATACCCCGCCTGTGGACGCTTCAATAACGATGTTGGATTTTTCCCTGATCCGTTCAATCGTTTCCCGGAAGACCTCCAAGTTTGGGGTCAGTTTCCCCTGCGCGTCGCGCACATGAAGGTGCACCATGCCCGCGCCTGCTTTTTCACAGGCGATGACATCCTCGGCGATCTTTTTCGGGTCAATATGCGTGTCGGATGCCGATACAGGTGCAACCGATAATAAAACCTTATCCATAAATGCAGCCCCTTCAACCTACGTATTACATACTACTTAGTCAGATACAACTTTACTGATAAAGCACCTGAGCGATCAGAACCAGCGGTTCCTCACCCTCACAGGCAATGCCATGGGTGTCGCCCGGCATCGCCGCAATGATGTCGCCAGCTGCCAGATGCTGCGTTTCCCCGTTGATCACATGGACAGCGCGTCCGGAAACAATCACCATCGATTCCATTTCGTTCTCGTGCTTATGCTGGCCAATGCTGACTCCGGGATTTAAGGTGTGGCGGACATAAGCCCTGCCTTTCCCGAGCATTTCCTCCGGCGCCATCAGCAGCTTTTCCATCATGACGGTGCCTTCGCCGCCCATCACATTCTCCAGTGGCACCGGTACAATCTCACCGGCTTTTCTATAAATCATAATGATTTGACCCTCACTTTTTCTGTTGCTTTTTTGGGGAGGCTTCCAACCTCCAGAACTGATAGTGATCCTTTACAGTCTGCGCAATGCGTTCAGCCTGGCGGTTCTCAATCACTTCCACAATCCGCTTATGCAGATCTATAAAGTCGGACTGTTTTCCGCTCGCAAGAATTTTCTGCATGGTGCGCACGCGGGACGGAATCGTAATCCGGTCGATATACCCGGCAATATTCGAAATCAGGATATTATTGGTCGACCGGATTACAGCGTTATGAAACGCGATATCTGCCTCAAGCGTTTTTTCGGGGGAAGCGTCCTTACAGAGGATTTCCCTTTCAAGATCTGCAAGGGCGCTTTTCATTTGTTCCAGAGCTTCCGGAGACGCCTTTTCCACAGCCACCTGAATGATTCCCGTATCAAACACCTGCCGCAGCTCCATGATCTCCGTGGCGGAATCCTTTTGCAGGATTAGGCCATAGAGCATGGGTTCCAGCATTCGATGATGAAACTGATCGCTGACAAAGGTGCCTTCCGACCGCTTGATATATAACACGCCGAATGAAGCCAAAACCTTAATTGCTTCCCGAACGGAATTTCTTCCCACTTCAAACGATTCACATAATTCCACTTCCGTCGGAATTTTATCTCCCGGTTTAAGCTCCCCGCTGATGATTGCCGCCGTGATCTGATCCACCACACGGTCAACCACCGATTTATTCGCCAATGAGGCGCTCAAAAGGCTTTTGTTTTGTGCCACATCCATCCATCCTTCGCTCGCTGTTTCTTTACTATTTATGGCTTAAGTATACATCAAACGAAAGCCGTAATGCAAGATTTCTGTTTGCCTTCCCGGCAATGGCTACTTAATTAATGCCAGCGAGAACCACGGCACATAGGTGATGATAAACAGGGCAATCAGCGACATGATGATCAGGGGCACCATTTTGCGGCAGATGTTTTCGAATTTCACCCTGCCGATATCGGCGGCCACATAAAGGTTCGGTCCGACCGGAGGCGTTACCTGGCCAATCGAGAGGTTCAACACAATGATGGTTCCCAGATGTATCATATTAATGTCAAGCGCCTGCGCGATCGGCATGATGATCGGCACCAGGATGTACATGGCGCTGGTGTTGTCCATCAGGCAGCCGGCAATCAGGAAGATAATGTTGATGACAAACAGCATCACATATTTATTGGTAGTTAAGGCCAGCGCCATTTCTGTCAGCTGCGCCGCGATGCCCTGCTGAGTCAGCAGCCATGCGAAGACACCCGCATTCATGATGATCAGAAGGATGATACCGGTGGTAATCGCAGTCTCGCTGAGCGTTTGCACCAGCTTTTTGAAATCGAGTTCTTTATAAATAAAAACACCGACGATAAAGCTGTAAATCACCGCGACCGCCGCCGCTTCCGTCGGCGTAAAGATACCGGAATAAATACCCCCGAGGACAATCACAGGGCTCATCAGGCCCCAGAAAGCATCCTTGAGAGAATGCAGGAAATCTTTGAAGGAAGCGCGGGCATCGTTGCTTTTCCAGCCGTTTTTACGCGCCATGATGAACACGGAAACGCATAGGCAGGTCGCAAATACGACACCCGGAATGATGCCGGAAAGGAACAGGTTGCTGATCGATTCACCGGTAATCATTCCATAAATCAGGAATGTGATGGAAGGCGGAATGACGGTTCCCAGAGAACCGGATATCGCAGACAGGGCGCTTGTATATCCCGCGTCATAGCCCTGCTTGATCATCGACGGAATCAGGATGGAACCGATCGCCGCTACCGTCGCGGTACCGGAACCGGAAATTGCCGCAAAAAACATTGCGGTCACAACCGAAACATAACCAAGGCCGCCGTGAATGGGGCCGATCATACTGTTTGCCATATTAATCAACCGTTTTGAGATGCCGCCCTTGTCCATAATGACGCCTGCCAAAACGAACAGCGGGATGGTGAGCAGGGAAAACTTTTGCACCGTCGCCTGCAGAATAGAGGGCATCGCTGTTACAGGCATCCCGATATACAGTAACGTGATCGCGCTGGAAAGGCCCAGAGAAACCGAAATCGGAATATTGATAAAAATAAAAATCGCAAGCGTTCCAAACAGGATAACCGTTGAACTCATTATTGAAGCGCTCCCTTCTCTTTTTTGCCGAACCGGTATCCAAGCTCATATTGCAAAATACGGATGACCGTCAGCACTGCGGAAATCGGAACAGCCAGACCAATCAGCCAGCCCGGGGTAGCCATAACGGCAGTCACCAGGCCGCTTTCAATCTGATCGGCCACCATTTTGAATCCATAAATAATCCACAACGCATAGTTTGCAAAGATGATTGCCACACGCAGCCATTTATGGATTCCGCGCGGGATTCCTCTGAGTTTATCAGTCAGGTACGAGAAGCCCATATGGGAATTGGTTTTAAATGCCGCCGCCGAAGCAAGGGCGCAGACCCAGACAAACATAGTGGTAACCAGCTCCATGGTCCAGGACAGGTTTACCTGCGGCAGCTTGCGGGAAATAACGCCAAGGAATGTGAAAATTGTCATCACCACAAGCCCCGCGGAACACATGTATTCCTCAAAGTTATCTATGAATTTCTTCATATTTTTCTACCTTTCCTCCATATTGAAGAAGCAAAGCCGTCTTGAATCCGCTCAAGACGGCTTTGTTTGTCGAATGATCAGCCGTTTGCGACCTTCTGGAACAGGTCGATTACATCTTTGCCGATTGTCTCGGTGTACTTTTCATAAAGCGGCGCGGCGGCATCCGCAAATGCTTTCTGCTCTTCAGGGGACAGCTTGGTAACGGTTACCCCTTCTTCTTCCAGTTTCTTTACGATTTCTTCTTCATTTTCAGTGACGTAAGTATTTGCCCAGTCAAGCGCCTGTTTTGCCGCATCCATAACCATCGTCTGCTGTTCCGGAGAAAGCTTGTCCAGGGTTTTCTTGCTCATGAACCAGGCGGTGGTGTCTCTTACATAATCCCACTGGGTAATATACTTCTGAACTTCGTTAAATTTGGAAGAGTCGAATACGCTGACAGGATTTTCCTGCCCGTCAATGGTCTTCTGCTGCAATGCGGTATAAACTTCGGAGAAGTCCATTGCGGTCGGGTTCGCGCCGAAGCAGTCCCTGTACAGGTCGATAAAGAGCTGTGCACCCGGGACACGGATGTTCATGCCCTTGAGGTCTTCCGGAGTACGGATTTCTTTTTTGCTGTTGGAAAGCTGACGGGCACCCGCGTTATGGAAGCCGAGCATTTTCATGTTCATGTCAGCGCACCAGCTGTCCACTTCGTTGTAAATTTCTTCGCTCTGACAAACCTTCAGGAGTGAATCCATTGTCGGGAACAGGAAGGGCATCCAGAAAATATAAAACCGGGGGTCAAAGTTCGCTGCGTTCGTCGGGGCGGCGGCATGGATGTCAATATCCCCCGCCGTAGTCATTTCCAGCGCTTTCGTCAAATCGCCTCCGGAAAGCCCGCAGTTCGTCACGATGTTTACTTTGATGCTGCCCGCGCTTTTCTCCTCAATAATTTTCTTGAATTCTTTGGCAGCCATATCACTCACCGAGTTCGGAGCCTGTGTGTGGCTGAAATTCAGGGTAATTGCCTTTCCGCCGGCTGCCGCGGCACTGGAAGCACCGGCCGCAGTACCGGAAGCAGCGTTATTGCTCTTGGCGCTGCCGCCGCACGCGGCCAGCGAGAGGGTCATAGAAGATGCCAGAAGTAGTGCGAGAACTTTTTTTAACATTTTAAATTTCCTCCCCGAAATGATTCGAATGTTTCTGTTCTATCAGAGAAGCCCCTTGGCTTCAAGTGCCTCTTTAACGGCTTCCGCACCAAAGCGGGGGCTTGACACGACAAGCTTTCCGGATTTTTCATGAATCAGCTCCTCACAATACGCCATAGAGCCCTGCGCAAAAAGGATCACGTCAACATTATCCACGATTTCCATGGCTTTCGCAAGCATCCGCTGTTTAAACTCCTCCTGTGAGAGTCCGAACGCGCCTTCCAACAGTGCGTCAACCAGTTCCACATGTTTATTCATTTCCCGAGCAACACGCAGGATCGTGTTCTTGGTAGGATTTAAAGTGGAATTAAGCGTTGCCATAACGCCTATACGGCTGCCCTTGCGCACCGCCTCACGGCACATCTCCTCATCAATCCGTACAATCGGGATTCCGGTAAACCGGCCCATATCCTGCACACAGTCCGCAACTTCGCCAACCGAAGAGCAGCAGTTGAGAATAACATCCGCCCCCGCGTTGATTGCCTGTGTGTACAGGCCGATGAGTCTGGCCGATGCTCCCGGGGTAACATATTGGCTGTCCCGCACCTCCGCCAGAATGGAAGGATCCTGAAAGCTGACAAATTCCGCCTTCTCACCGACGTTTTTCCTCAGCTCCTTCTCAACAAGATCAATCAGTTCCGGGGTCGTGCTTGTGTAAACAATTCCGACTTTCATAGTGTTTGCTCCTTTTGCATTGGATTTTGTAGGGTATATGTTCAACGTAGGATGTATGCTCTATGTGCCTATTATATCATTCCAGTTTGATTTGTATATTCGCTTTTAAACCAAAATTATCTATAAAATCCCATCGTATTCCCTAATTAATTTATACACTTACACAAAATACAAGACTAATTATCTACATAATAGCCAATTGGGATTGATTGCGCATAAAAAGTCCCCTGTAAACCGTAAAGGGGGCTTACAGGGGACGATCATCGATATTCTGTTTCAACCGGCGCTACATTGCTACGGTTATTTAGAGACTGATGTCTGAAGCCTGTACTGCGCAGGCAAACCTTTCAGCAAAAAGTAGACAAGCAGACAGGTGCCTGTTTTATCAAGCAGATTATTAATAATCTTTGGAATAAATGAAGAAACAAAGATGCTGTTCCCACTCTGTTTCAGCCAGATCACCAGAAAGTCCATCCCTGTACCGGTAAGTCCGCCATATACCCAGATACCAATCGGCGTACCAATCAGGGGCGCCACTACGCTTAACAGCAGTCCCGTTATTATCGCAACCACAAGATTATAAGGAAATTTCTTCGCAATATAGCCGACAATCAAACCAATCGCAACGCTTACGAGCAGAAAAGGAATATCTTTCGGGCTGAAGATGATCCCTGTGAGAAGATTTGTCAGACCGCCGACAGCTGCTCCATACCGCGGCCCCGCATAGACTGCGATAAAAACCGTACCGATTGTGTCCAGATAAAGCGGAAGCTTGAGGGCACTGGTCACAATTCCAAGGACAATATTGCAGGCGATTGCAATTGCACTTAACACTAAGACCCGCGTTTTTGTAGTTGCCATTGATTTCATCCTCCCAAAACAAGGTGGACTCAATATAGCATACATATCTGCGTGTGTCTAATTGGTAATTTCTATTCGAACCATTATTTATAGATTTTATCTATTTTAATATCCTTTCCAATAGCGCATCATCCAAGGGCATGATCGGAAGCGAAAGATTATATTGATTCAGCAGAGCACTTAATTCTTCCATCAGAACGCCGTTTTCCCTTACAGTTTGGACAGATGCGATTCTTTGTTCCAGCCGGTCGGCGCTTTCCAGCTCGCCTCCCCATCTTCCCCGGCAGGTCACGGACACCCCACAGCTGGGACTGCCGTCGATACCAACAATTCCAAGAATCAGATACCGTTCCGGATGGACCGCATATTCCGCAAGCTGTTCCACAACCGATTCCAGTATCCTGCGGCAGTGTGCCCGAAAAAATACATTGTCAAATTGTTCTTTGACATGCCCCCAGCGCATGGAGCCATAAAGCGTAAACTCCGGGCATGGCAGCTGGAGCAGATCTATTCCGCATTCCAGCGCAGCATAAAGAAATTTCTTGCGCAGCGACTCCTCTTGTTCCAGTTGGTGATTGCCGGGTGCGAAGACTTTCGACGCAGGATTCAAAATACAGTGGCTGACAACTGCAATTTTGCGCAGGACACGAGAATCGTTATTTTCCATCATACAGGCAACACCCTTTCATGTATAGTGAAAACAATCCTACCACGCAACCGGCTGCTGTCCATCGTTTCCACTGGCAGTAATCCTTATTATTCATGTTATTTTTCAAAAGTCAAGCCGTGGGGGCAATCAAAGCAATAAAAATGATTAGTAAATTCAGTGGGATTGATTACATCAATATAGAGCGGGAATTTGTGGAGCAGGCTTGATTTAAGGGGGATTGGTCCGCCAATTTTTCGATATCTCGGATGATGAAGAATCGATTGCTGTTGTCAAACCTTATTCACACCACTGTTCGTTGATCGATGTCATCGGAAATCAACAGACGATGTATATCGTAACTTTATCCAGTTCTTTAGGTGTGTCAAGGAGGGCAGAGTTGCTCTCTGTCTACGCCCATTCACTGCTGTCATCTTAAATTAAAGGCCCTGCAAATTAGTAATATATTTTTACCATGAAAAATGGAATTTACCTCTTTTTCTGTATTTTCTTCTCGAAAATATATTGACAAAGATGGTCGTCCGCGCTATAATGATAAAGCTGTTCGGCGAGAAACAGCTTTATACAATGCCCGATTGTGTAATGGTAGCACGACAGACTCTGACTGCATCAATAACGAATTTTTGCCCTGCTGGTAAAAAACCAGCAGGGCTTTTTTGTTGATTCCATGGGCTTTTATTAGTATCGGTGTAAGAGAAATTACACGTTTCGTGTGTAAGCCAATGGAGATTTCGCGTGATAATATAGGCCTTGGCTTACAAGTGGCTTACACGTAATTTATCTAAAATTTGATAATTTTTTTCATTCAAAAATTATCCATTTATCAAACTAATTTAAGCATAATGAGATTATTTTAGTCAGAATATCTTGAAATACTACACTATTGTGCTAATATTATAATAGTTGTTATGATATGAGCTTAATTTTGGTATTTTAGGAGGATAAAAATGAGTACTACGATTCAAGAATCTATAGATGCATTAACTAAAGCGTCATGGATAATGAATGTTGTAAAGCACCTCAAAAAAATACGCACAGATACTATGGAATTAGATAGCTTGAATGTAACTGAGCAGGCTGGAAAATGTGGATTGTTGCTTAGCAAGCTTTTAGCGGACAAACAAGAAATTATAACATATGATATATTAAGAGCTTTTGCAAGGCAATCAGGGATTGT
Source organism: Marasmitruncus massiliensis (assembly GCF_900186535.1). Classification (GTDB taxonomy): domain Bacteria; phylum Bacillota; class Clostridia; order Oscillospirales; family Ruminococcaceae; genus Anaerotruncus; species Anaerotruncus massiliensis_A. The sequence continues at coordinate 276,277 of NZ_FYDE01000004.1, read as the reverse complement.
CCCTGCAGAAATAAATACGTATACAGATTTATTAAAGAAGCAAGAAAAAGTCGATTTTAGCAAAGATATACATGGGAAAATTAGTGAATTGGAAATATATTGCTTTTCACAAGAAGATGCATTGGAGACAGTAAATAACATATTTGAGTACTTGGATCCTTCTGAATTAGAAAGATCTAATATTTGTGGTTTACAAGCGACATTTGATATGCCTAGAACTTTTGATGAATATAAAAATATGCTATGCAATACTTATTCAATGCCAGAAAAAATTGTTGATAGCACAATTTCTATACAAGATACTTTTGATTTGGTAAAGGTCAATCAAATTGATAATGAAAAGATATATTATAATGAATATGCATTCGGAGGCGACATAAAGAAGATAACCAAAGCACTAAACGGAGTTTCCGCTTCTCAAAGAAATGACATAGAAGCGGTATTAAAATTAATACAAGAAGAGCAAGGATATTTAAATACTAATCTTGAGAAAAAAATATCTTCAGAAACAATTCGGACTATGGAAGGAGTAGGATTACTTAATGGGATTACCGTTGAATCTCAACATGGGAATGCTGTTTTCTATACGACTCCACATTTAGTTGGTGTAGGTATCGGTGCTAACTATTGGAATCAAGATATTTTTCATAGTGCAAAATTATTACTAAGTTGTTTAAGGTATGGAGAATACAAGTCAAATTATGGAAGAGGTTCTATTTGTTCTAGCAGCAAAATGAATAATATTCTTAATAAATTAAACAGAGGAGATTGGGTGGGTCCCTGTACAGCTATCGGACAAGACTATCAACTATTGGAAAAAATGGGTGTTATTCAAGTTACTCATTCTTCAGGATCAATGTTCAATATGCGCCTGCGTCAAAAAGAAGTTGGAGAATTAGTGCAGCAAATGATTTATTACGGAAAGAAAATTGATCAAACAGCAGTGGACAATAGCTTTTATGATTCATTGCCTTCTTCTTTTGTTACTCCTGAAGAAAGAAGAACAAAAATGGAAGCTAACAAGCCTAAACCAATATTAAAAATACAGAGTCAAATACTTGAATCCTTAAGGACAGGTGGTGCTCTTCGATGAATTTAGATGGAAAAGGAACTGAGTTTGAGTATTCAATTAGCCAAATTTTTCAACAGCAAGGTTATTTTGTTAGGCGCTCACTTCCAGTCCAAGCAGGTAGCAAACAGGATGTTACAGACGTTGATGTTACAGCAATTAGCTTTTCATATCCTTTTAGAGAAATTAGGGTCATTTGCGACTGCAAAAACAAAGCACGCTCTAAACCGTATGAAAGGATTTTCTGGGCAAAAGGCCTAGGCTCGTTTTTGAAAGCAGACTCAATATATGTGGCTCTTCCTAAAGCAACACAAGAAGTATTTCATTTTGCAAATGAATGCAACGTAAAAGTCATTACTCAAAATGAGGTAGATTCATATATCCATAGTGAAGGAAAAGGTTATTGTGATTTTGAATATTATTCCAATTTTCTTAAAAGCATAGAAGAAGCATTAAAAACCAATCAATCTATTACAGAATATTTAACTACTATTCACAAACAATATTTTCTTGACCAACCCTATACAAGTCTTAATATATCAATTAGCATTATAGCTTCTTTAATTCAATCACTTAAATCTATAAACGATGAAAAACAAATTCAAGCGATAAAATATTTAGTTTGCGAGGCAATTTTATTAACTTCGTATTCATTTTTAAAAATATGTGATAATTTAATGGGTTTAAGTCCGTTCGGGATCTTAGAATATGTACAATCAAGATTAACTTTTGGCAACAGTGATGATAAGCATATAATGAACTTATTTAATACGGTAATTCAATATGCAAATGAGGAAATAAAGAATAAAATTCCTAAGCAATTTTTAAGCAATAGCTCAATAATAGCACCCATTAAATTTATACCGCCTAAATATACAAAAAACTTAATTGGACTGATAGAAAGATCATTTCGTAATCCAGAGTGGTACATAAACTTAATAAATAATATGGATTTTATATTTTTCGAATTCGTATTAAAAGATAAACCGTTTGAAATAGAATTATTTCAACGCTTTAATAGTAAACCTACAGCTTTAATAGAGCAATTAAAGGCTTGTAAAAATATTATTGCATTTATTAGCAGTGCAACAGGTTTTAAACTAGAATTCATCTGGAAACATTCAGATAGTTTTATTATAACAGAAAAATAGTCAATTAAAAAATAAGACATATAATCGCAAAGTGCATAGAGATATGATATGCAGACAAACAGGTACGGAAAAGCAAGCACAAAGGACGAAATAAAATGACCCCAAAAAGTTAGACAAATAATGAATTAAGCAGCCTGAAGGGCTTGCTGTCTGTGAATTGCAGGCGGTAAGCCCTTCAGTTTTGCCTTTCTGCGACGGTTATTGTAATAATCAAGGTGATAAGGTAGAATAAGTTGCGCAAATTGAAAAAGGGACACGGTTTGCAGCTCTCTGTTAGAATGAAGTCACGACACACCATTCTGAAAGGAGACAGCAAACCATGTCCGAAAAAATTGTACAGCTTAATGAGGAAGTAATCAAGGGCCAGATCAAAGAACTGGTTCGCGGCAGCGTGGAAGAAACGCTCAACGGTCTGCTGGAGGCCGAGGCGGATAAGTTGACGCAAGCTGCCAAATATGAGCGCAGCGAGGAACGGCAAGGCTACCGCAGCGGCCATTACAGCCGCAATCTCACCACTACCTCCTGCGACGTCACGCTCAATGTGCCGCGGCTCAAGGGGATCTCGTTTGAGACTGCCATCATCGAGAGGTATCGCCGCAGGGAAAGCAGCGTAGAGGAAGCACTCATCGAAATGTATCTTGCTGGTGTTTCTGTTCGCCGAGTGGAGGATATCACGGAGGCGCTTTGGGGCAGCAAGGTATCGCCCTCCACCATTAGCGAGCTGAACAAGAAAGCCTACGTCCACATTGAAGACTGGCGCAACCGCCCCTTGCAGGACGGAAGGTATCCATATGTCTATGTAGACGGCATCTACCTGCGCCGCAACTGGGGCGGAGAGTACGAGAATGTAGCCATTCTGGTGGCAATCGCCGTCAATGAGGACGGCTACCGAGAGGTTTTGGGTGCTGCTGAGGGCATGAAAGAAGAGACAAGGCCAGCTGGGTCGGCTTCTTCCAGTGGCTCCGCAGCCGTGCTTGGACGGCGTGAAACTCATAGTCGGCGACAAGTGCCGGGGCATGCTGGAGGCTGTGGGTGAAGTGTTCCCGGACGCCAAATACCAGCGTTGCGTGGTGCACTTTTGCCGCAATGTGTTCTCCTTTGTCCCTCGCTCCAAAGGCAAGCTGGTGGCAAAGATGCTCAAGGCGATTCATGCTCAGGAGAGTAAGGCCGCCGCACTGGCAAAGGCCAGAGATGTGGTTGCCGCACTCAAAGAGATGAAGCTAAAGGAGGCTACCAAAAAGGTAGAGGACGATGTGGAGGAGACGCTTACATACACATCGTTCCCTTTTGAGCACTGGACACGCATTCGTACCAACAATGTCATTGAACGGCTCAACCGAGAGATTCTTAGGCGTACACATGTGATGGGATGTTTCCTCGATAGGAACTCTGCCCTCATGCTGGTCTGTGCACGGCTCCGGCATGTTGCAGGTACCCAGTGGAGCAACAAAAAGTATATGAAAACATGAAGCATCTGTAGGCGGCGGCTGAGAACGCTTGCATTGCCGGATGACTTCATTCCCTCAGAGACTGCAAACCTATTTGCGCATAACTCTTGACACTACCTGAACTATATGTCACTTCCCATTTCTTCAAATATATTCTTACAATATTTTTCTATATCATTCTGACAAATATTGTTTTTAATACAGTATAAGCGGGCTCCTTTAATGATTAGAACAATAAGTTGATAGTAGTGTTCCGCTACAGATGGTGACTTTATTAAATAATATTGATATAAATTTTCTGCGATGGGAAAAATCGTTTTAGTTAAACATCTTTTAAGATTTTCCTGTTTATTTGAACAGTTTTCCATGCTCTCGAAGGCATAAAAGGTCCATATGATTTCGCATATTCCCGATATTTCAGTGGGAACAACAATTTCAGCAAACTCACTTGATAAATTGTTTGTTATATTTTTTTTGCAAAATATACGGGGACCTTTCCCAGATGATTCTAATTTTACAGCTTCAACATAAGATTTTCCAAAAACATTTCCGCTTTTATTACTAACGCATCCATCTTGTATTTTTAGATTATCAAAAAACTCTACATCATCTTTTTCTCCTATTACAAACCCACCTCGAAACAGCAAAGGAAACGCACTTTTAGAAAGCTTACTTGTAGTATGAGTTTCGAAATTATTATCGTATTCATATGACACGGTATTAATATCTGTAAACGGCTTATTAAAAGGTTCTCCTGACTGAATCAACATACTTGATATCAAATTACACATTTGTATTATAAAGTTGTCACAATCAGATCCCGAGATAATGATTGAATCGCTAACGCTGATTAAATTTTCAATAGCGGTCACTCCTGAATTGCGGACGAATTGCTGGAGTTCTCCGGCTTCTTTTTGCCAAGGCTGAATTTTATCATCTACTATCTTAGTCTGTATAATATGATTAAAATAATCTAAATTTTCAGACGCAAGACGTATATCAGTTTCAACCAAATGAGAAAAACCTAATAAGTCTAAAAAAGCTACACAGTTCTTTTGTTCCATAACCTTACCACCCAAACAGACTGCAAAAACTCGTCACGCCGCTACAAAAATTGCCAACTCCTGATAAAATAGCACCACTTATGGATTTGAGCACTTCTCGAGTGTTTTCTCTGATTTTCTGTACACTTTTAGCGATAGTTTCGCCAATTTTTGAACCCGCCATATAGCCTACTGTGCCTCCGATGAATCCCCCAACAGCAGTGCCGATTGGACCACATACAGTCCCAATGGTTGCTCCAAGGGCTGCGCCCTTTACGCTTGTTGAAATGCCAGCGACAGTGGACACCGTCACTTGCTCCATTTTATCCATGCCTTCTTTGACAGTTAGCTCACCAGTAGCCATTTTGCCAATAACCTTGGCGTTCTCTACTGCGACAAATGCAATATTGGCTATAGTACCTGCAGGCGTACCTTTGGGAATTACAGAAATAATACCTTTCTCGGCACCGACCTTTAGAGCTCCAGCGGCGGCAGCCTTAACGCCAAAGTCTGCGCCAGAAGATAGTGCTGTCTCTACAATTTCTTCGCCATTAATCTCTTCTTTGCTCCATACTTTTTGCGCGACATCGAATCCTACACCAATAGATGCTCCCAAAAGAGCTGCCTGTCCAGCCTGCTTTCCAATGCCTAATGCTAAGTCCTTAGCTCGGTAATTATTCCAATTAAGGTCATTCCAATTTCCACTTTGTGCCTCTTTTTGTAATTCTTTCGCCGTTTGCTTTGTAAGCGGATTGCTTGTTGTTCCATCAGGTGCTTCCAGTACGGTAGTATTTTTCTTTTGAATTTCTGCACTTTGATCTTCTGGCACTAATTTTTGCTGACCACGATAATCTCCATTATCAAAAGCCTTCGCTGTTGCTTCTGCATCCTTACAGTACTTGGATTGATAACGTTTTACAACTTTTCCATTGTCGTCCATAATCACAACATCAACCGAATTTTTAGTGTATCCAGTACCATCAGGCTGCAATACTTTTGCACGATATTGGCTGCCTGTTGCTTCTGCATTTAAGTTAAACGTCTGTGCATGGTATTGTTCTGCTATAAATCCATCTAAATGTGGGTTAAGATTTATAACACCAGCTTGTGTTGAAATAGTGCTATACAGCGACTCGTTAGCATTATTAAGCGCTTTATCCAAGCTTTTCAGATAGGTCGATGCTTCTTGAGCACTCATAAATGAGGTGGCGTTTTTCGCTTCACTGGCAAACCACGATTCCTTACTTCTTCCATTTGCAATAGCTTTCTCTAGAGAAGCCTTTTTCTCCTCGCTGGTTTTTATGGTTGATATTATTTCAGAGCTTATTGCTGCAATTTCCATATCTGGTTTTTCCGGCAAATTTGCCTTCATTTCCATGATAAGCCATTTTTCAACAGGCATTTCATCTTTATGGGCAATATAACTCTGCATAAATTGCTTTTGAATTGGTTTAAGTTTTATTCCCACATCTACGCCTATTGGTGGTTGGAGCATATCATCAATAAGTAAAAGATTGTCGTTCATATTTTCATCCATAATATTCTCCTATTTTTCGTCAGCTCTACTCGCCGGCTTTATATCAATTTTGCTAATGGTCTCTTTGATTTGTGAGATTTTTTCTTTTAAGGTGCTGGAGATTGATTTTGTATCCTTAATAGATTTTATTAAATTTGCTGTTGTGAGTGTTGTTCTGCCATCTATAAATGCAAGTTCAATAGTATCTTTGACAACTGCCTCCAAGTCTGCACCATTAAATCCATCCGTTTCTTTTATTAAAGCAATTGAGTCAATACCTTTGTTCCATTTGCTTCGTTTCTTTAAATGAATTTCAAGAATCTTTCTTCTTTCCTCACCATTTGGTAGATCAACAAAAAACAACTCATCAAATCTGCCCTTTCGTAAAAATTCGGGAGGCATTTTTGAAATATCATTTGCAGTTGCAACGATAAATACAGTATTTTCTTTTTCCTGCATCCATGTTAAAAATTGTCCAAACAGGCGAGTAGTAACATCGCTACCGCCTCCGTCACCTCCAACACCGGCAAAAGCTTTTTCAATTTCATCAATCCATAAAACACAGGGACTAATTGCCTCGGAAAGCTTGAGTGCTTTTCGCATATTATCCTCAGATTCACCAACATATTTTCCGAGAAGTCTTCCTACATCTAATCTAACTAGAGGAATCTGAAACAAATCAGCAGTTGCCTTAGCTGTTAAGCTCTTACCACAACCTGGCATACCGATAATCATAATTCCCTTAGGGATATCAACACCAAACTTAATTGCCTTATCAAGGCTCGCAAATATTTTCGCTTTTTTTCTCAGCCATTCTTTTAAGTTTTCCAATCCACCAATATCGTTAATTGTTTCCCTAAAGTTAACGATTTCAAGCATTCCAGCCTTTTTTATGAACTGTTCTTTCTCCTTCAAAATTAACTGCTTATCCTCAGCATCAATGCAACCACCATCTTGATATGCTAAATTAAGAATCTGTTTGATTTGAAACTCGTTTAGACCTTTGAATGAAAGGGTAATATCATTGAGAACCTCTTGCGGAGCTTGAATATTCAAGTCATTTATGAAATCATTAATAATTGCCATAATTTCAATATTTGTTGGCAATGGTATATCAAAAACTGTTATATAATTTTCAAGCTCCAAAGGAATGACTGTCTTAGAGGAAACAATAAAAACAGTACAGTGGTAATCGTCGCGATATAAGTTGTCCTCTGCAATTCTTTTAAGCAAAGCAATGATTTTGGGGTGTTCCATTTCTTGGTGAACATCTTTAAGAACAATAAATGTATCGATTTCGAATCCATCATCCATAGACAATTTTAAGAAATGTTCTAAATCGCATTCCAACATGGGACTTTTCGTTTGGAAGTCAATTGCTCCAAGTGCATTATTAAACTCTGCGATCTTAACTCCCTGACCAATATTTTTTAATGCATCATCAATTACCGAAAAGTCAAAGTGGTTAATATAGATAATGGGATGTAGTGCATCAACATAAGAGGCAAGAATATCCTCGAATTTTTTTTGCATGAATTACACCTCCATATATAGCAACTTATCGTTTGTATTGTTACTTTTGTAATCGATTCCATCAAGAATCACGAATCTATTTTTAATAACGCTGGAATCCAGATCGCCTCTAGATTCACCTGCAGAACGAATAAAGTTGCCAGGCTCCATTTTAAGAATTAAATAACGCTTGCCTTTTGGTTCAACATCTTTCCAGTAACCATCTGTAACACCAGCAAATTCACAAAGATTATCTCCCAAAATTTCCTTCAATTCTGAGTACGATTTTGTCAGTTCAATAATTGCGGCGTACATTACATAACAATCATTTTTTAAATAAGCGCGCATTTTAGCATCTGTCTGAGATTGTGTATTTTCAAGTCTCTCAGCATCTATGTCTCGACTGGCAATTTCTTCTGTTACTTTCAGTATTCTTGAGAAAATACCATTTAATGAAGTCATGCTATCTGCATAGTAAGTGTTATTATTACTGAGTTTGCTATAATTTGCAATCTTATCATCATTTGCTGGCAGATATTTATTTCTCATATTCTCACGCATAAGCATTACAAAGATTGTCATTGGAGCATATAAAAGTGATATATTGAACAACGTTCTATAATCCAATTCATATATGGCGTGATAATTTTCATCAATTGTTTTGACAGCAGCTTTGATTTTTGCAATATCATTCTTGTTCTCAATAATAGTAGCTACAAGTTGTTGATATTCTGAATGGTAGTCGCTAATAATTGAAGAAATCTTGTATGACTGTATCTCATATTCTTTTGCAAGAAACTCACTTTCTTTTTTATAGCCTAAAATGTAAGTGTCTTTTTCTATCACGGACGAATCAACTTCCACTTCAAAAAGATCAATTAAGGCTTTTATCAGAGGCAAGTCTTCTGACTCTTTAATTGATTCCAGTTTTTTCAATTCTTCGGAGTATCCTCGCACGGTAAGCCATCTTTGAAGCAATTGATTTTTGTAATATTCAAGTACATCCTCAATGGAAAAATTATTGCGCAGGTCATCTAAAGTTCTTACTGGGTTTCCGTTACAGATAAGATTAAATTTAATTGTCTTTGCCATTTTATTTACCTCACTTCTTAAAACATTAAATAAACTCTTGCCAAAATTCTTCGCATTGTTTACTTTGCACTTGTATCAAATTAGTTTTATATGTAGCATTTGCTCCATTGGAGACTGCACAAATAACAAACCATCTTTGTAAGAGTCTTGTCAATTAAGTATAGCGTCATCTGCATCAGTAACAGCCGACTGATACTCAAGAAGAGTACCTGTCAGCTGTTATAATTGCTATTTCTGCTTATTCTTTTTAAGCTGCTCCTTAAACGCTACCTTCAGCGCGTCGGCACCTGCTTTTTTTGTTAGATCATCTTGGTTTAGCTTGCCCATTTTTATAATTTTGCACACTTGTATATATGCCTTGCCAAGTGTAAGTGTAATAAAAGCCGCCGTTGCTGCTGATATAGCTCCACCCGTAACGGAACCCACGCCGGGAATGAACTTCAACGCATTGGCGACAATAGTCTTGCCAGCCACCGTTGCGCCGCCGACACCTATTGCAACAGTAGCAAGTGATTTCAATGCGTCTTTGCTCACGTCAAACTTGAATATGGCGTTAATGGCGACCATCATTGCCACTTGCTCGCCAATAAGCAATGGAGCATCGGCAAATGGTATTGGTATAGCACCTGTCGCCCCGGTTGTGGCAACAAAGCCCAATACTACGTTGTCAGCCTTTTCCAACATTTCCTTATACTCAAAGTCTTGCAAATCCGACATCAAATCGTCCTCGTAATCATGCTCATTATTGTTCATTTTTACTCTCCTTTATATTTTAGTTGGTCATTAATCAAGGAAAAACGCATCAACAGCCACTTTATCTTTGAGAATTTTCTCATCGGAACATCCGAGATATCGGGCCAATGTAATTGAGCCCGAAAAAGCAATGTTCACGTTTAGGTTAAACGCAAGTTCGATAACGGACTTAAACTTGGCAAACTCTTGCTTGAGCAGTTCAATGAGAGCCTTGTAGTGTGTGTCTAACTGCTCGTTCAGCTTCTGCATAGTCTCATTATATCCGAGCACCAACGTCTGTTCTTGTTCCGAGAGGTTATCTTTCGCTATGCTATACATAAACATCCCGACAGCGTTACCAACAACCGCACCGAGAACAGGAACAGGAATTAGCACTTGACCCATTACCGAAGCAATGGCACTAACTGTTACGTCAAGGCAGACAACCTCTGAATTCTCGATGAACTCCTCTGTAGTAATCTCGCCTTTATGCAGCAGTTGTGCTTGTGCTGCCATGCCAAACGACGCAGTAACCAGCGCAGAAGCTACGGCAGCAGGCGTAGCTGTGAAATTGGTTAGCGTATAGACGCTTGCACCTCGAATTGCACCTTTACCGGCTCCTAGGGCGGTGTCTATTCCAACATCTTTCCAATCTTGCTCTGTAAACTCTCCCAGTTTCTTGCCAGACTTCAGCTTTTTTGCCACACCTAAGCAAAAACTCATACCTCCTTCGACAGCGGCTGAAACGCCAGTAGCCTTTAAGCCCTCTTGAAGCGTCGGCTTGCTTTCTTCATGGAATTCCTCACGACGCTTTTGGTCGGTTTCCTCTATTTTATCTTGCTCTTTCTTGATGGTATCATCAATTTCGCACTGTTGGACATCGGCATAATCAACAACGCTTGAATTTACTTTATCAGAGAATGAGATCCCGTTTTTCATTTCCCAATCCCTAATCTGTTTTACAAAAGTATACTCACTGCGACTAAGTTGTGACAATGGTTTGCTAAGCAATTCTGTGATTTTATCGTACTGATCTTTGGGAATTTCGTATTTACCGCCATTACGAATAAAATCAGGATATTTGTCCAAATGTCCTTTAATAGCCTCAAACGTTTTATTTCCTAAGCTACCAGTATAAAATTTTGACTGTATTTTTATTCCGTCTCGCAAATAATCTTCGGGGGCCGTTCTGCCCACACCTTGAAAGGAGTATTCACTCTTTAACCCCTCAATAATTTTGCGTGCGTTAGATATGTTGACTTGAGCGTGTTCAGCTATTTCACCGTGTTTGGTTAATTTACTACCGAGTATGTGAGCAGTATCACCTACAAAATCCTTTAATTTTTGAAGTTCACTCAGTGCTCCCTCAAGATTAGTGTCTTGCTTAGCAAGATTGGATATCAGCTCCTTAAGGCGCAGTTGATTAAGGTAATCTATCCAAGAGGCGACTGCTTGTTCCTGTGTGCTTTTAATAATTGATGAAATGTCCATGGTCATGACCTCTACGCTACTGTTTTATTAAGCATTACTGCCAACGAAAGTGTATTATTAACCAAAGTGCCGAGTAAAAGCTGTTCATCGCTCGATATAGCGGAATAGTCACATCCCTCTAACGGATTAGCTTGGCTTAGTTGCTCTTTGATATTGTCAAGCAACAACTTTGTTTCGCTGTGTATATTAGAAACAACCGCACCAGTTTCGTTTAACTTCGCCCCAGCAATAGTTATCTCCTTTGCTTCCTCAATGGCTTCATTGGAGATTTTTTTGTTCTTGCTTCCGAGTGCAACAACAGACCCTGCCGTTGTAAAGGCTGTGATTCCCCAACCTATTGGCCCTGCTAATGCTAATAACGCTTGACCTCCAGCAACACCTGCGCCTCCAGCTGTCAGTGCGCCACCTCCAAGCCAAGCAAGTGCTGCTTTTGTAGCAACAGCGCCTGACAACGTAGATATTGCTGTACCTGTCGACGCTGTGCCAAATGTCGTGGCAACCCACATTGCGGCAGTTGGTGCCAAACTTGCGACAGCTGCGCCTGCTCCGACACTGGCGGCTACCCCGACACCAGATTTAATTGCGTTTTGATAAGCTTCAGCGGCATAGCTTTCCGTTTCACGAAACTTCATACGTTCTGTTTTGATGAGAGATAGGGAACACTCAAACTCTTTTGGCGTATTTGCTATACTATTTATAAGCCTCTCAATTTCCTCAATCTTAATAACGCACTGTTGCCGCGTAACATAGAGTTCTTCACACTTTTTCTGCACATTTGCCAGCGTTGTGTTGTATTTGCTGACGGCTCGCTCATGAATTGCGAAAGCCTCTTTCTTTGCCCCTGAAAATAACATAATAATTGTCTCCTTTCATCTCTGACTATATTTTTCGCTAACTGCGGCTTTCCTTTGCTTTGATTGTAATTTCATTCTTTTCCATAGCTCATATCCCCATATTCTGTTGACTTACATTTTTATATAGTCTCCCTGACTTCTCAGCCACATATCAATGCCGTTGCCATAAACTTCTACTTTTATCGTAAAAATGCCATCCTTTTCAGACAAAATCTCTGCTGTCGGTAGTCTGTCTAATACTGATTCGATAGATGGTCCACAGTATTCGAAAGTAATCTTCCGTAATTCACCCGAATACATAAACTGTACACGCTTGCGAAATTCCCCATCATTGAACTTATCCTTGTATGGCACATAAAATTTCTTATTAGTTCCACATAACTTATCAAGCCGATCCACTCGAAATACAGTGGGGAAATCCTTACTATCATCAGCCATAAATGCAATCAAATAAAAGTAGTATTCCGAAAACATAATCGCTACCGGCTTGACTTCATGTTCGCGCTGTACGCCATCCTTGCGACAATATGTAAAGCGAATGATTTCGTTTTTCGTGATATATTGGGATAATTCCCACAAAACACCCAAGAGCTTTTTACCATGTCGCAAGGGAATATAGCAAAACTGCTCATTGCGTATCATGTCATCAACCTTCTTGCGGTCATTTAGTGCCACCTGCATCAAAAGTTTAGAAAGCAGAACATTTAACTCCTCTTTGCAAAAGGCACGGCTTTCCAAGAGAATCTTGCAAGTAGCTAAGACCTCTTCATTCGTAAGCCATTCTCGTTCTATGCGGACTAAATAATAGCCGCCGCGTAGCCTGTCATATTGAATAGACACTTCACCTTCGGAGAAATGGGTATCGGCAAGATATGCCCTCAGGTCGTCTATATCACGCTGAATGGTTTTTTCAGTTACACTAAACTGTTGTGCAAGCTGTGTTTTTGAGACAACTTCGCCCTTATTCAAAGTTTCATATATGCTCAATAAGCGAAATCCTTTGTTGCCATTATAGTCAACTGTCACCATCTGCGCCCCCTTTTGTCTGTATTATACATAGCAAGATGGACATATATAGGGAATGCCAAAAATTTTTCTCACAAGACCTTTATTTTTTATGATACCACTCATAATCCTATATTTCCATAATTTTCTTCCTTATTTGCAGCGATGCTTGATTATATTTAATTAAATTTTAAGGAGAACTTTGATTTCACAAAAGTAGTGGAACTTGGTGCAGGGGCTTCGACAACGGAGGAAGAGCACATCCAATCAGATGGATAAATCCAATTTTATTCTCTGGATTACACGTTATCCTCTGCCTTTTATAAAAACATACTAAAATGTAATGCGATTTTTAGAAGTCGAAAATGTAGAGATTAAGGGAATTTATGGTATAATAACCGCAAGACGGTCATTATACCGGATTATGGCCAGGGCAATGCGTTCGCAGGGCTCGCTCCTGCCCCAATGGCCAATTATACCACCGCGTGCTTTGCACTTGTGGTATAATATAATTAAAAGATTCGAAAGTGAGGGTTTTGATATGGCGCAAGGCAAGAGAATAGACTGGGGCTGGGATTTAAAGCCCGATGATGGATATGCAAATCTTTTTATAAAAAATGATTGCGTAAATTGCGATTTTGAGAAGATGTTTTCTTTCCAATTAAGAAGAAAAAAAGTTATCCAAACGTATCAGGAGCACTTAATCATTGAAAGTTTTTATAACAACGAGCCCAATGGTTCTATCGAAACCAACATATATAGTTTAGGAAAAGATCTGAAACAGTTTATGCAGTATGGGGTAGCATTCAGTTCCATCGTTTACGCAGACTTGCAAAATGAAATTGAAAAAAATTACCTCACACTTCCTATACAATATGTTAACCTTTATGAAAAGAAACTAACTGATGATATTTTGCACCTAGTGGCAGAATTGTGTAGTGAATATGAGCTTGTAGACGGATTCTATGATATTCCTGTTGACCAATTTAACAAATCAATCCAAGATAGCGAATACAGTGACCATGATTTAAAAGAAATAAAGAAGATGCTAAAAGATTTAAATTATACCCAATGTAACACCGGCAGATACTCCTACTTAACTCGCATAAATGAAAAGCCAACAAGAGTTATGCGCATTAAAGCAAAGGAACTTAATCAATATATCTCCAAGAAATCGGACGAAGCAGGTGAATAAATGGGAAAGAGGCCGCTTTCCATCATGCCATATTATGGTGGCAAAGCTAGAATGGCAGCGTTTATTGCTGAAAGACTTAACTATGATGACACAACGATTTATATTGAGCCTTTCGGAGGCGCTTGCAGGACACTATTAAACAAGCCGCGCCATCAGCTTGAAATCTATAACGACTTGGACGAGGGACTTTATGCAATTATGAGTGCATTATCTAATCCTCAAACAGCCAAAGATTTTATTTACAGGTTGATGGATACTGAATACAGTGAAGAACAGTTTTTAAAATCCAAAAAAAATTATGACCATGCGCAATATAATCTTGAACAGCAGGCACGGGAAAACATTAAGAATTTTTTGATCAAAAATAATATAGTTAGTCCATGGGCTGTTAATAAAACAACCGATTTTCTATTGGAACAATTTATTGACTACAACGAAAATAGCGAAGAAGAAATTGAGCCGGAGTCAACTTATAATAATGATACAAATAACAAGGCACATAGTAAAGCAACAGATAAATGGATGCTCAATCTCTTAAATGAAGTAAACAAAGATGTTAAGTTGAAAAATGAATTGATCTCTTTGTTGGCTAATTATAAAACTATTTATGATCATAAGGTAGAGCAAGGCTATATTGAGCGTTCGCGAGATGTGATAAGGGATGCTGCTGATTCTGATATGAATTTGGCAGTCGATACATATATTACATTTATGCAGAGCCGTGATGCCATGGGGCAAACTTTTTCCCATGAAAAATTCAAATCTAATATGCAATACCATAAGCAAGTGGCGAAGCTCTTTAAATGTGCCGAAAGAATGGAAAATGTCCTTATTTATGAAATGGACGCTATGGATTTTTTTAGACAGATTTTAGGTATAAACAGGGATCAAACAGCGGAAGTGGCCGATAGCAGTGACGCTATTAAGTTGCCATGGATCCATGACCCCCAGGTAATGGTCTATGCTGACCCGTCTTACATAAATCCACGATCTGAAAGAGAACTTCTAGAAGGCATCGATTGGAAATCAGTCGACAGTCTATCTGGAGCAATTAAGAAAAAATATGAGAATAAAAAAGTGCCAGCCAATCTTGGCAAGTTATACACAACATCGTTTAATTATGATGATCATGAGGAATTTCTAAAATGTATTTATGATGCCAGCTGCAAAATAATGGTATCTAATTATGATTTGATCCTTTACAATAAATATTTGAATGAGGACAATGGGTGGAGGCGAATTGAATTTCCAACGAAAACAAGCGTAGGAGGCAAGGCAGGTAACGACCGGCTTGAAGTCCTTTGGTATAACTATTGACAACTGTGCAAACTAAAACAGCTTTAGCTTTAATAATCAGAGAGTATTAGTTTTTACTAATACTCTCTATTTTAATTGTCCAACATCAATTTTAGTTGTTAAGACTTTGAAAACACCGTAAACATATAGCTCCTTATATCAATATTTTTAAATAAGGAGCTATGAGCAATGACAAAGAAGAAATATATCATAGGGAAATACTGTACAACGATGATCGAATATATTTACGCCAATACGAGCGCACGTGGCGGATATAATCCCGCTGACTATTTTTGCAAATTTAGAAATCCAAGAATGTCTGATGAAGAATTTAAAAGGTTAATCGATGAATCTAAAACTGCAGATAATTTTCCCATCGATCAGGGAGGCTATTATGCCGAGAACTACATACAAAGAAGGAGAAAACGTGTCGCCACCATAAAAGAGTTAATTACCAACAATTTTAACGCACATACATCCATGAACATTACCCTTACCTTCTCCAATGAAATTTTGAAAAAGTTAGCTCAAAATAAAATAAATAGTAAGCGGTCAAAGAAGTTAGACACCGCTTCCAATATTGATAGTTCTGTAAGCACAGAGCTACCTAATAAAAGTAAGGATTTTAGCTCAGATTTTGATGCGACTGATGTAAAAAAATGCAATAAGCTATTTAAAAAATTTATTCAAAAAATGCGATATCGATATCGAGACTTTCAGTATGTAGCTGTAATGGCAAAACAAAATTCTGGAAATTGGCACTATCATATGATCTGCAACTTACCTTATATAGATTACAAGGAATTTAAAAATGTTTGGATTTATGGCGGATTTCATTTAAAAAGATTTCAAAAAGCGAGTGATTTATGTAGGTTTAAAAATTATATAATTAAAAATATGGAAAAGGATAGCTTTGAAGATTTGCACGGAAAAAAGGCGTATCTTGCTTCTAAAAATTTGAAAAGAAATATTGTTTGCTGCTCATGGAAAAATGATCTTAAAAGTCAAGAGCTATTTCAAAATGTGAATAGAGAATATTCTGATTTAAACAACAAAGAATTCGTAAAACAGGTCAAAAACAAATTTCAAACTAGTTTTTTGCATTATAGATATAAGGTAAAAAGTTCTCGCTTTCCTCCATGCAAAAGAGCAACAAAGGTTAAAGGCTTAGGCGATAATCACTAATAAATTTAATATAAGCAATGCGAATAAGACGAAGCAATCTATTGACAAAGTCTGACAGTTAAGCTATACTTATCACATAAGTATAAATTTTATCTGAATTGTAACCAGTGTAACCGCTGTAACCATTGTAACCGCATAGTATACAATATATGTCATGCTAGCAGCATTCGATTATTGTTTCGAATGCTGCTTTATTTTTTAAGACCATACTTGGAAGTGCACAGCCAAGTATGGTCTTTTTTTCATCCTTCATTTCAACTGTTTTATATAAGTTACAGATAAAGAAATGGAGGTTTTAAAATGCTATCGGAGAACAGCCTACTATTGGAAACAGCATTTAAGATTTTGAATCAGAAATATTTCAGTGACAGTCTTCCGGATGTAGTGATTACAATCCAATCAAGTCCGAAAAGCTATGGCTATATTACAACGCAAAAGGTTTGGAAAGACAACGGAAATAATTATTATGAGATAAATATTTCTGCAGAGCATTTATCCAGACCAATAGAAAATGTATTGGCTACGCTTATGCATGAAATGGTGCATTTATATTGCATGATTAACGGTATTGCTGACACAAGCAAAAATGGTCGGTACCATAATAAGCGGTTTCAGGCTGAAGCGCAGAAGCGGGATTTGAAAATTGAGTATGCACAGTATATCGGTTATAGTATAACTTCTCCTACAGAATCGTTTATCGGGATGATTAGAAAGCATGGGCTCTTAGCAAACATAGACCGTTGCCGAGTCTCTGGGGATGCTCCCCCCTCCCCTGTTGGTGGGAATGATGACGATACAAAAAAGAAAAAAGGCAGCACCAGAAAGTATGTGTGCAAATCCTGCGGGATTAGTGTCAGGGCTACAAAAGATGTAAATATCATTTGCGGAGATTGTATGTGCCCAATGGAAAAAGTTTAAGTCATTCATAGGTGCTCTAAAAAGATAGAGGGTGTATTTTTAAAGCAATGTAGCAAAAGGTGCTCCATAAGTACGAAATCTGTATTATGGAACAGGTTTGTATGGTAAGGAAAGACTGTAGTGAAAGGTATACCTTTCGGGATATGTATTTCAGAACAGAAAACGGGTCTTCCCTTTTTGTATCTTGCTTTATAAATCATACTTTAAACAAAGGGGCGAAGCCTATGAAAGTCGGATATGTCCGTGTAAGCAGCCAGGAGCAAAACACAGCGAGACAGGACGAGTTGATGAAGCAGCTGGGAGTAGAAAAGATCTACACGGATAAAATGAGCGGAAAGAGCATAGACAGACCAGAGCTCAACAAAATGATGGAGTTTGTCAGGCAGGGAGATGTATTGATCGTAGAAAGCATTTCAAGGTTTGCACGCAATACAAAAGACCTTCTTGAGCTAATTGAACAACTGGAGAAAAAAGAGGTTCAGTTTATCAGTCAAAAAGAATACATAGACACCAGTTCGGCTACCGGCAGATTCATGCTTACAATATTCGGAGCAGTGGCAGAGCTGGAACGTGCCTATATTAAAGACCGGCAGAAGGAAGGCATTGAGCTGGCAAAGGCAGAAGGGGTACACCTTGGACGCCCTATGAAAGCTGTAGATTGCTTTGATACGGTTTATGCAGACTGGGTAAGTCAAAAGATTACAGCAAAACAAGCCAGCAGCACATTAAAAGTTTCAAGGTCAACCTTTTACCGGTATGTAAAGACACACCAATCCCCTCATTCGATTGAGCGGTAATAGCATAGGGTTTTGAAGGAAGGTACTTCCCCGCTGCACAGTTGTGAAAAAAGCTGATGCAGTAGGGCTGCAACAGCTTTCTCAATAATTTAAGGCACAAAACAGACATTTATAAAGGGGTGGAATGATTGCCGGGACAGATGAAAAAAACGGTAAAACAGAGAGTTATATTACGCTTGAGCACGATGGATTTTGATAGATACATTCGGGTCAAAACAGCGTAAATTATGATTCAGAAAAAATTCTTCGGTAGGTAAGGGTTTTTAAAATGAGGAAAACGACCTGATTATAAGGATGGACATCCTAGCGCAATAACATTCAGATATTAAATCGTTACCATTTACCAAAATAGGGACTAAATTATTATACAATAGGAGAAATTAGCATGGGTAAATTAAAAGATGCGATCATAACGATTGAGAGTGATATTGAATTAGGCATCGGAGATTATGATGACAATGAACTGGGAAAGTTTACAAAGTATCTTGAAGAAGCAGACCCGGATGTACTATACCTGATTGAAAAATTGATTAACAGAATATCCGGATTAAAAAAAGATATAGAACGCTTAGAAGAAAATTGCGAGAAATATAAGAGGTTAAACCATCTTTATTATCTAAAGCATTATGGAGTTGACATAAAAGAAGTTATGCACTTTATTAATCAGAAATGTTACGATCTATCTTTAAAGGATAGACTTTTAGTGGATCAACATGAGATGGCAAAGCTTTTTAAGGAAACGAAGTCCATTAATGCAGTCGCGCGGATACAAGGAATAAATTGGCATACAGCGAAGTCACGTTTAGAGCAGATGGGGTTGATTAGAAAATGATGTAGTACATTGAATCAAGGAGTAATACATGGATTAAAATGTTATGCACTAAACTCATATCTATAGCAGTCAAGGAAATTGATATTACAATTGACGATGGCATATATGCATGGATTTTTGTAGTGTTCGCACATTGATATGCGAACTATACAAGCAAAAAAAAATAAAAACACAATCGAATTTCTTTTAATACACAAAAGTCTTTGCGGTAAGCATATAGTTGTTACCGCAAAGACTTCCTAAACTACTTATTTGAGATATTAATATCAACTAACCCGGATGAGATGTTATGAACCCGGCTCCCCTTCCTTATATGAATTTAATAACAGAAATTAATATGCAGTCAAGAAAATTGAGATAAGTACTAAAAAGGTTGATATACAAGGAACTTATAATTAAGCATGGTAAAAAAAGAAATTGCATTAGAATTCATAATATGCATTCAAAAAATTATATATACAAAGATTTTGTAGTGTTCGCACATTGATATGCGAACTATACAAGCAAAAAAAATAAAAATACAATCGGATTCCTTTTAATACACAAAAGTCTTTGCGGTAAGCATATAGTTGTTACCGCAAAGACTTCCTAAACTACTTATTTGAGATATAATTCTACCTTTCTTCCCAATGAAAATAGATGAGCAAATACATTATAAATTTGTAAAAACAAAACAGATTGCTTTTGCTTTCAATCGGCGTTATGATAAAATAAGGATTAGCGATATAGGAGGAACAGACATGACAACACGAGAAATCAACATGGTGAAACGAATTGTCCCATTGATTTTATTAGTATTGCTAGCCGGTCAATTATCCGGCTGTGCCCTTATGCCCTCATCTGATTTAGTAGAATTAATAGACAGTGGGGACAATATAGCTGTTGAGGTAATAGCCCCAAGCAGTTATAAAGTACAGGATATACTTGGTCAGCAGGTTGACACTTTTGAATGGATACAGCTAGACAAACTTAAAACTTACAATGAGGCATTCAGGCTTGATTTTGACGACATCTTCTATACAGTCATCATTAGTGAGAATGGTGAGGGTGGGAAGAATGGATGTTTATTTGTTGGAAAAGATGGAAAGCGGAATGGGAATTCGACATTAGAGGATGGATTAAGAAACAAAGTATTCCAAGAGAAGTATTGGTCGAAGGATGAGACAAAGAGAGCCTTAAGGAAAATAGCTTCTGAAGCGTATGCTGATATAGATGCAAGTGAGAATGGGCAGTATGCGCTGATGGCATCCATAAATGCATATTATAATTTGTTGTCAGACAGTGTTAATCCAAGTGCATTTAATCCAACGCAATCAGTTACAAGAGAGCAATTTGCGTCATTGTTATATAGATACAATACACCGGTATCAAAGGATTATTTAGCAGATTATGCAGGGATAACAGACCCATATACTCAGCAGGTAGGTGGAGAAACAGCACATACAGCATTTGCAAAGCAAATGGATAGATATAGCTTTTTAAAAGCGGCGGATGGGAGTTTAGATGGAAATAATAGTCAAGGGAGTATAACGAGATTAGAAGCGATATATATGGTAGTACAGAGTCAGTTTAGTAAGGAATTAGAGCAAGTAAATCCGAAAGAGAAAGTAAGTTATAGTGATGTAAAGAATGGTGGAGATATAGCATTAAAGCAAGGGTTTAGAATAAAGAACAAAGATACGAAAGAGGTAGAGGAAAAGAAGAATTGGGAGACATATACATTATATTATATGTTACAGAATCCTGATAAAGGGATACAGCAGGAGTTATATAATGCAATAGTAATAGCGGATAAATTAGGGTTAATGGGAGTAGATGAAGAAAATGCGATACGGTGGGATGAGCCAATCAGCAGGTCAGAGAGTATAGAGTTATTAATAAAAGTAGCAGAAGCGAAGAACAAGTTATATGGGTATTTAAGTGAGAATGAGTTTGGGGCGATGGAGAGCAAGGTGGTAGATAACTCAAGCAGCAGTATACCAAGCAACGTACCAGTACCAAGCGTTGAGGATGCAGCAAGTAGTTCAAGTTCAGGTAGTTTACCGGAGAAAGAATCAGTAGAAGCCATTGCACCTACGGCTCCAAAAACACAACCTCAGAACAGCAGTTCATCAAAAGAACAGCAGATTATAGATGAATCGAAGCAGAACTCATCAAAACCAGCAAGCAAAGGTCCAAATGGATTAATTATACATGATGGATTCGACGGCATAAAATATGAAGGTGAAACTGGTAAGACTGAATCTGGTGGTGGATGGAACAATTCCATTTATGGTTAAGCAATAAAAACAGGCTTAAGGCTCCCAAATATTTTGGGAGTCTTATTTTTTAGCAGTATAAGATATAAAAGTAAATTAAAAATGATATACTCAAGCTATTATAGTAATAAGGTGGTAAGACAGCTTGAGTATAACAAAAATAGAGATACAATTCCCAAAAGGGAAAGCAATAGTTATAGGTAAAAAAGCAGGTGATTTAATGATAGTAGATGGAATAGTATTACATACAGCATTTACACAAACAAAGAAATTCTACATTCCAAACGTGAATGTACAAGATTTATCATAAGTACCCAACAAAGACCTCACATCAGTGGGGCTTTTGTTATGGGATTTATCAAGTTGTTATTTCCATATATTGGTAATAATTGTTGGCGAACTATCCTATTTAATAATTTTGGAAGTGCACTGCCGAAATTAGAAAGTCAGATTTGGATTTCTCAATAAAAAGTATGAATTAAGCCACAGCAAGCTCCAAGGGGGAAATTCGGGGTTTCATGGCTGGAGTAATGTTTGGATATTGGTAGGTAAGAGATAGGGAATCCAGAGGCTCCCAATATCAGCCAATCAGTGTTGACATATATGAAATAGAAGTATATGATTATTTTATGTCTAAATTAAATGCCTTTATTTCGACGGTTAAGAAAGGACAGAAAAAATGAAAAAGATCATGGCACTATTATCAGCAGCAATAATTGCAGGAGCTTTTGTTGCATGCTCAAGCGAAGAATCAAAATCAGTTAATGCCGATACATCTTCAGTTTCAGAAAGTTCATCGAAAACGAATAATGTTGCAGTGGAATCCAGCGAATCAGATTCTTCGTCCAGTGAAGAAGCGACTTCATCGGAAGTAGAATCTAAGAGTGAATCGGCTGAAACAGCTTCGAACAGCACCACAGCGGTCGATTCAGTTGAGACTGACACATCATTCACTCCGGGATATTCGACTATCACAGTCAGATATGTAGACCCACAGGGTAATCCAATTAAAATGACTAACACTGCGAGTCAGCTGAAAACGGCTGATGCTATGTATGCAAACATCGAGCAAGCAAAAGAAGCAGGGATGCTTGTTGATTACACTGACTTAGGCTCTGTAATGAAGTTTAAGCAGAAAGGGGCATCAACTTTCGTATGGACGATTACACCAGCTGACACATCGTCTATTCCCAATTGGACTGATAACAAAGCCAATATTCCTGTAACAATGACTATTGATGAAAATGTACAGGAAAGGGAAGGCAATGTAAGTGAATACATCGTCACATGCGACTATTCGACAGAGGTTGTAGCACCTACGATGCAAGTAAATCAGTATTAACCTTGTAAAGTTGGAAATCCCCCTCACAAATTTGTGAGGGGGATTCTTATTTGACTTTTGACCACTTTCCCCTCCTCTATTGCAAATTCTTATTAATTGTAAAACTTTGAATTGCATTTGAATTCTATTGGCGGTACTATTGTACTATAAAACGACACAAAGTAGGAGGAACATTGAGTATGCAGGAAACGGAGAACCGAAGCAAAACGAAAATTAGAATATATGTTATTTTAGCAGTTGGGGCGGTTTTAAGTATAAGTCTAACAGGATATTTATATAATCAAGTCTCCTCTTTACATAAAACCATTCAGCAGACTCAAATTTCTATTGTAAATGCAAGTATTCAGGTCAACAAAATAAAAGATCGGCTTGAAGAAAGCAAACTAAGTTTATCTGATTTAGAAAACGGTATTGTAAATCAAGAAAAGGACTTAGATGATTTAGAGGCAGCTAATGAAGATGTTGTCTCCGCAATAGCTCCTGTAACAGAAAGTCAATCTCAGACCAGCAGCCCATCAAAGGAGCAACAAGCGATAAAGGATGCCCAGCAAGGCACAGCAAGTAAACCAGCAAGCAACAGTCCAAAGATTCATACTAGTTGGGACGAGTTAAAACCAGCAGATAAAAAAGAAACTGGTAAGACTAAAGGTTATGGTGTAGACAGCTCAATATATGGTTAAGTTTGATTAAGGAGACATTCAGATGAAGAATAAATCTCTCATTTTCAATATCGTGCTGGCCTGTTTATTGGCAAGCAGTCTCATAGTAAGTTTCTATCTGTTCCAGCAGATCAACATATTAAATCAGAGTTTAAATGATTTACATAGCAAGCTGGAAAGCATCCAATCGAATGCACAGCAGCTTTCCTCTGATCTAGAATCCACCCAGCAGAAATTAGAGACAGAAGCCCAAAAGCGTGATCAGCTATCCTCTTCCCTATCTGAATTACAGGAGGATGTTCTATATAATCAGGAGGCCGTAACTGCCATGGCCCCTGTTGCAGAAAGCCAGCCTCAGAACAGCAGTTTATCAAAAGAGCAGCAGGCTATAAAGGATGCGCAGCAAGGCACAGCAAGTAAACCAGCAAGCAACAGCTCATCAAAGCCGGGTAATACTTCCCCTGGTGAAACAGGTAGAACACCAATTGGAGAAGGAACTGGTGAGACTAAAGCTGGTGGTGGCTGGAACAACGCAATTTACGGATAAGCAAAAATAAATTAAACAAAGGGCTCCCAAAATATTTTGGGAGCCCTTTGTTGTTATGGAGAACTGTCCTATTCAATAATTCTTGGAAGTGCACTGCCAAAATCAGAAAGTCAGATTAGGTCTTAAAAATTGGATTTCTAAAGAAAAAGAGAGAATTAATCCACAACAAGTCCCAGCCTGGTAATTCCGAGTTTTGTAGCCGAAGTAGTGTTAGTTATTGATGAGTAAAGGAAGTGGGTTCTGGAGGTTCCCAGGGGCTCCAGAATTGATTCCAAATTTTAAATAGATATTGGGTGTCAAATGAGTTTATAAGAGAACCGGAAACATAGGATATCTTCCCTATAATTTCTGCTTGAACACCTTTCATACCGTCAATAGCCTTTACGCTCTGTTCAGCGTTATGATGTGTTTCAGGGAATAAATCAACACATTGAAAGGGGCTTATGACATGGCAAAATATTTAATCAATCGGGTAGACTTAGGAAAACGGACGGTGGGCTATGAGGTCTATATTTCGGAGACAAAAGAAATTATGGGCTATACCGAGAAACAGATTAAAGACATGCTCCGCTCGCAGGAAAGAGTTTATGGGTTTACGCTGGATGCGGGCGGTTCCTTGCAGTTAGATGAGAAAGGCTTTCACACCTGCAATATCATGGTTAAAACAGGCATTAACGGCTTGCGCCCTTTGGTGCTGTCCAGTTCCGCTGTCTACATGATTTATGTGCTCGTCGGAGTGCATAAGGGAAAAGAGACTGTTTATGAAGTGGTAAACAGCAGGTTTGCCAGAACCAATATTTCAGAGAGCAGGCTCAAAGCTTTATTGGAGTTTGGGGGAATATGCGGAGGGGCTTATTTAGACGGAAAAGGAAAGATTGCTATTTGCGAAGGGGTTGAAGTAACAGAAGAATCCGTGTAATACTATTAAAGCTTTAAAGACCCGCCTTTCACGGCGGGTCTTTTTTGTATATGAAAACCCCGCGATAGTCGCGGGGTTCAGTGGAGCTTTAGCGATGAGACATGACAAAAAAACTCCTTTTGATGTAGGATAAACTTGCGGTCTGGCAACTGCAAGGGACATCAAAAGGAGGTCAGTCAAAGTGAATGACAGTCATAGTCTATCACACACAACATGGAACTGCAAATATCACAAAGTATGGGCACCAAAATACAGACGCAAAGTATTTTATGGAGAGAAACGTCTGGAAATAGGAGCAATATTGAGGGAATTATGCCAATGGAAAGGTGTAAATATCATAGAGGCAGAAGTATGCCCAGACCAGATACACATGCTGGTAGAAATACCGCCTAAAATGAGTGTAAGTAGTTTCATGGGCTTTCTAAAAGGAAAGAGCAGCCTGATGATATATGAAAAGTGGGGCAATATGAGATTCAAATATCGAAACAGAGAATTCTGGTGTAGGGGGTACTATGTGGATACGGTAGGAAAGAATGCGGAAAAGATACAAGAATATATCGCAAAGCAACTCAAAGAAGATGAGCTTAATGGTCAGCTGACACTGGAGGAAGAGAACCCGTTCACGGGTAGCAAGTAAAACGCTCTTCGCGTGTGCCAGACCGTACCAACCTCATTTAGGGGTGGCTAGCAATCAAGGGCTACGCCCGTTAAAGTTATTTGCCCTCTGCCAGTCTAGAATGAAGCCTTAAAAACTGCTTTCAAGTGATATTAAGATATAAAAAAAAGAAGGGAGGTATCTTTTATCACTGGAAATTTGATCGGGAAGGAGGCATACAGCATGCGCGCAATGCTTAATCTTTTTTTTCAGCTGGAAGATGAAGCAACAGGAGAAATTATCAGGCGTTTCAAAACAGACGTTTACCTTGACAACGTGGACGAACTCTCAAAGGATTATTTTTTGAACACATTCATCAATGCCTGCGATAACGCCGGCAACATCATACGTGAAATATAGGAGGTAATTTGTATGCGTTTAAACAATATCGGGATTGCACAGCGTGACAATGTGTATGGCCTGTATCTACCACAGCAAATCGTGATTTGCTACGTCTCAATGCCGCCAGACAGGCAATACATGACAGACATGAAGGCACTGGATATCATTACGAAGGCGTTAGCACTTCGGTGGGACGTTTACAAAGGGAATAACCGTAAAATGCAATAAAGAAAATCGGGCGGGCTTTTCAGCTCGCCCATTTTGTTGATTTTCAATTTTTCGTCTTTTTGCGGACTAGTTGAGAGTGGGATTGAAGCATTCCGCTGTCTGGATCATTTTTATGCAGAGGTCGATTTTTATGCTTTTTAGAGCCTTGTTAAGAAAAATGAAGTCTGTTTACAGGACCTTCACTATTCTTCTGGATGATTTTAAACGAGAAAAAGATAAGTGGATTTAGAACCGGATATGAAATTGGGCGGATTAAAATCTGTCCAATTTTTTTATTTTCCACATTTTCAGGACTAGTTGAGAGAAGAAAATAAGCATTCCCCTGCTTTAAACCAAATGATTACAGGGTCGGTTTTTCATCATTTTGTTAACTAGTTGAAAAAAATCGGAACCGGTCGCGAGGGCTCCCCTGTCCCCCAAAAGATTTCCAGTAAAAAAAAATACGGTTTTTGTGGAAAATTCTGGATGACAATTTAAATACAATGCATGATTTGAGGTGTTTTCGAGTGTTTTTGAATTCCATTAATCGCAGTAAAACGCAAACTGAAATGAGATTTTTTTGAAAAAATCTGGGAAAACAGGCGATTTTCAGGGATTTTCAAAAAAAATAGAAATAGGGGGTTGCTGTCGCAGATTTTAAAATCCAACAGTTTTCGAACTAGTTGAAAAAAGAAATTGAGTTTTCCCCAAGGCTTATTTTTTCTGGGGAAAGAACTGTACATATAGAACCTTTCAGAATTTATTAACAGCTTTAACAGAAACATTGAAACGATGAAAGATTGAAAAACAACTGTCTGACAATAACCCGCAACCTATTTACAACGAAACATCTTGTGCAAACAACGTTCCCTATTTCGGTCAAGACGTGTTTTTAGACGTTTGTGTATTAGTGGTAAATAAATTTTAGAAGGGTTTGTTTACTACTATGTTAGAAGCAGAAGTCATTTCAAAAGCCAACGAGATTGAAAAAGCAACCGGGAAACAGCTTTTAAGCATTGATGATGCCGCGAAGTATTTAGGGTGTACTGTTTGTGAGGTAAATGCAATGATCGAATCCGAAATATTATGTACTATTTCAGAAGCGATGCCAAAACTCCGCACCGTTTCAATTGCATTGTTCCTTCTTGGCAAGACAGACGAAAATGTTCACAAAAGACCTACAGACTTTGGCTTTGAACAGCGTTATCATTCCCCCTACTCTATAGAGAATTTAGATGAAGGGGAGTTTATGAGTATGACTCGCAGAGGTCAGGGAGAAGGCAGTGTATTTTACAATGAAACCCGCAAAAAATGGCAGGTAGCTATCAGTTTGGGCTGTAGCGAGAATGGTAAAAGGAATCGAAAGATTTTGACTGCTGAAACGGAAGCACTGGCTTGGCAAGCATATAACGAGTTTATGAGGAATGGGGTGACGTTAAAACCTCAAACAACACAGGAAGCCATTGCGAGTACAATGAGCTTTGAGAAATGCTACAACGATTATTTGTTATCCATTGAGGGTGCTGGCAGTGAACGGGCATACTCTGGCAAGGTATTGTTATCAAAGCCGATTATTGCAGAATTGGGACATTATAATGTCAGTGAATTGACCGAAGATATTGTAAGGCGATACATAAACAGCTGGACATCCAAAACATACACAAAAGGTGGCAAAACCAGTATGTATTCCCAACAGCATATTAACAAAGTATATACCAACCTTAAGTGCGTTATTAAATACGCTGTTAAAAAAAAGCTTCTGTCTGAAAACATTATGGAAGATATTTACAAACCTGTTGCAAAAAAATATGTTGAGGATAAAAATAAAGCGCTTACATATGAAGAAGTCAGCATGATAATTAATAGCCTGTCCAACAAGCCTATGCTCCAGACAATGGTTACTATTATGGCATATACAGGAATCAGGCCGGGCGAAGCATATGCTCTTAAATTTAGTGACTTCGACTATGATAAGAAAACTGTCACTATTAAAAGAACGTTAAGCGAAAGAAAAAATGCTGATGTTAAAATGAAGAAAACAAGTGGCGCGGAGCCGTTGATCAAAATGCTTAAAAATGAGCGTGGAAGTAAACAAGAATACGCTCGAAGACTTTTGAAGTTAAGTGACAACGTGCTGGGATTAGTAAAGCGATGGGAAGAAAGTATTAAGAGCAATCCAACTCTAGTTTTAAAAAGAGAAGCGAACGGTACCGCAGAATATTTATTTACCAAACCAACAGATGGCAAATTGGGATTGCCTTTCTATTATGGGGATGAGTATAAAAAGGAATTGAAGCGGCATGGTGTGGATGGCAGTTATTACAATATGTATCGTTTCCGTCATACACTCTGCACCAGTTTATTTAAAGAATATAATAAAGACCCTAAGACTGTTCAACTAACGATGGGGGACAATTCCATGGATATGGTAATGCGCGTCTATAATTCTGTAGATAAGAGTGATATTCTGGCGGCTAGTGGAGCTTATTCTAAGGGGTTGGATACAGTTCTTTGGAGATAACAGCAGGCGCTTGCGATCGGTGGCTTACCGAAGTGGCTTACAAACAGTTCGTGTGGAATCGGATTTGTTTGTAAGCCATTTATTTTCGGGGATCCTGATGGGGAATTTTGAAGAAAAATATTGAAAAATATATTGACACCAAAGACTTTTAGAGCTATAATGATAAAGCTGTTCGGCGAGAAACAGCTTAAATACAATGCCCGATTGTGTAATGGTAGCACGACAGACTCTGACTCTGTTTGTCTGGGTTCGAATCCTAGTCGGGCAGCCAACTGATGTGGCGGCATTTTTGCCGCCATAATTATCTTCGAGGTGTGGCTCAGTTTGGTAGAGCGCTGCGTTCGGGACGCAGAGGCCGCAAGTTCAAGTCTTGTCACCTCGACCAAACCGGAAACGGAAAAGAACCTGTAAACGGGCTTTTAAAGCCAGTTTACAGGTTCTTTTATTTTGCGCTGTTTTCATTCCGTTCCCTTTCATGATCTCCGCTCCCGCTATTTCTAAAAAAGACTGCGGGTTTACAAATGGAACAAATGCTCAATGTTATTGGCCATTGTCTGTTTTCTAAGCTTGCTGATATGAGTATAAATATTCCCGGTTGTCTCAATATCAGCATGTCCCAGCCACGTTTGAATATCTTTCAAATCCCACCCTATGTCATAAAGAATACTTGCCGTGCTGTGGCGAAGATCATGAAACCGCATTTTGGGCAGTCCATTGTTTTTCAGTACCCGCTGAAATCCTCTTGTCACAGAGTCAGGCGCATAGGGTTTTCCGTTAGGCCAAGTAAATATGTAGTCTGTATCAATGTACTCACTTCCGAACATGTGCTTGTAATATTCTGTTTTTTCCTTAACGTGTAGCAACAGCTCTTTGATTTCTGGAAGTAGCATATATGTGCGGTTGCTGGAAACGGTTTTTGTCTTGTCCTTTGCTACCACCGTTAGGTTTTTAACCACCGTATGCCTAATTTCTATTGTATCATTATTAAAATCTATAGCGCCCCATTTAAGTCCGAGCACTTCCGAGCGCCGCAAGCCATAGTACAAAGTTACATAAATCAACGGCTGTAAATGGTGTCCACGGAATGCCTGCAGAACCTTGTTGGCATCTTCAACCCCAAGGAACGTCCCGATTTGTTTTTTATCTTCCTGCTTGGGAAGAGGAACGTTAAGTGCGGAATTCCGGCCAATATATTCCATAATGACCGCCATATTTAATGCTTCTTTTATGATGAGACTGAAACTTCGAATTGAACGAATTGACATACCCCCTTTTCCATCTACACGCCCTTGTTAAAATTCATAGTTATAGTAATCTACAAAATGGCGGGGAGACAATTCAGTCAGAGTCAACCCTTTTGATCGAAAATAGGGCATGGTATGCTTTTCTGTATACACTTTATATCCTTCCCATGTCGAAAGCTCTATCTTATCTCTTTTGCTTTCCAACCAGTATTTCAAAAAATCCGCAAACAAAATTTCTCCTTTCGCAAGATAAACCTCCATTTGTGCATGTTCTCCGACAATTTGTGGCATAAATTCAGTAGCCCTTCGTTTGTCGCCTTTTGCCTCAAGACCAGTTCCAACCCACTTTTGCTTCCACTTTCCGCTAAAATCCTTGTAACTTAAAACCACGAAATACTTGCCATTTTTTGTTTGTAATGATCCTGTCATATATTGATTCCTCCTAACGGCTTGGGGATCTTAATGATTTTTCCAATACGGATATGTTTGATTTTGTTTTCGCCCACAAGCTTGTAAGCCGCTGCCCGTCCAATCCCAAGTGCCTGTTGAATGTCCGAAACAGCCAGCACATCCGGCAAATCAGCAAATAAAATCGTGTGATTGTTGTCACTTGCAAATTGTTTACTCATTCTTTTTGTCCTCCCTTTGTATATACTATATTTGTATAGTATATAGCTGTAACGCTTTGCTTTTACGGAATTTAATTATCTTGGCTGCCCCTTTGCCAGCTGGCTGCAAAATACCAGCTTGTTTAGCCTCATGTTAAACGGGGCTTGAACATCGAGCGGTAGAATTTCATTTAGGATGTTGAGGGCATAGCCTTCGGTTTCTGTAAAGCAGCTAAATTTTTTAATACCGGATTTTCGGATATATTTGCGTGCATGTTGCGCATATCCCCAATCGTCGAAGACACCTGCGCCATTTGTGCCCCAGATTGCATAAAACTTTTTGGTATAAATGTTAGCCTTTCTCATATTGAAACCTCCATGAATTTTGTAAATGGTGTGCCGTGTCGGCGTACCGACACGGCCGATCTGTATAAATTTTGCTATAGAGCCAGCGATTTTTGCTGATTTTTAGTATCCTGACCGATTATCCCCCTTGGCACACCGACACATCGGCACACGATTTAAGGATTATCCCCCTGAATCCATGCTGTGGATTTTGACTATTTTCGCGCCAACGAGCGGGAAATATATATCCGTCGAATGTTCTCCCAAGCGTCTCAGAAAACTGAGAAAGCGACAAAAATGTCCAAATTGGTGACAGCGTCAATATTAAACAGGCTCTTAATGAACTCGCCGAGCTTGCTTTTGCCGCTATTTAGGACTCCTTGCATCACGAAGAAAACTTTCGCGGAGATGTCGTTAGAAAGCAGGTATCCGAATGTTTCCCATACCCGCGCCACCAGCAGCGGATCGCCGGCCGCCAATGTTGCCAAAAACGCATCGAAATTCGGGCACGCTATTGCTCCGGGGACGTAGTCCACGTCGAGAAAAGCCGTGTTAAAATAACTTGGCGAGGGCGGAAAGGAAGCCCCCGTATGGACATCCAATACGGTGTTGCGGAATGTGATGTACCGATCGGAAATCGTGATTCGTTTTTGGGCAATCTCCGGTTCCATCACAATCAAATCGTATACCCGGCGGATGATCTGCCCATCTCCGTAGTCACGGGCCGCATCCCGGCAATACCGCATTATAAGCCTCAGTGCCGCACCGGTATCGAGAAAGACATAAACCTGCTTGATGTATGCATACAAAGCATTATCCACCATTCGAAATGCAACGTTTGCTCGAAGAATTTCCGCAATTTCAACGGCAGACATCCGGTTTTTCACTGGTTCCTTTGCTTTCTGTTTTACCACAATGTCATCGGCCGGAACAATAATCGGTTGGGCCTGATCAGACAGACTTGGCGCTACCGGTATCGGCTGTTCAGTCGGTGTTATTGAAAAACCACCTTCGTCTCCTGTCGACTTGTTACATGGCAGAGCAGCAAGCGGCTTAACCTCCTGTCCCTGCATCACTCTCAGCAAATGAAGCCTTTCAAAGCCCTCGTCCCCTTCACGCAAAATTGGCTTTATCATTTTTGAGCAGTCGGCAGTTTGCTCATCATCTTTAGAGAGAGGCTGCTCCCGCCCATCGTCCAATTTGGCGATATCGTCTGCAGCATGTGGGAGTAGAGGCGAAGATTGATTACAGCCTGGGTTGTCTTGGCGGATGATTGGACGGAGCGGCCATTCGGTATCACCCTCACGAATGAGCACCTTGCGCATGCCCGGAATTATTGGTGCAAACATTTTTGCTTTCGGATCTTCCATTTTCTTTCTCCTTCTTTAGGGCGTCCCCTATGTATTTTCGATCGACAAGCAAAGTATAGCATCAAGATTAGAATAAAATAACCTTGATAAATTGACATCAAATCGTAATATCTATATACTAAAATAGGATTATTAATTTATTAATATTTGTTTCAGTATGTAAATTTGACAAAAGAGGTAAATATGGAATTTTATGGCAATTTAGAGGTGGAAAAAAATCTTATTGAATATCTCTTGCTCGTGGATCTCGATCAGCACTTTCAAGAGGGGGATGGCGAGATCATTGATGCAGTTGCCAGCAGATGTATTGGGATTTGCGAGAACTATTGGATTGATCTCAACCGGTATTTTTCACCTAAAATCATAGGAGACTTTTCAAGGAAACAGGTGATGCCCCTCGCACTGGCGAATCACTGCATTATTTCCGCACTTGCACGTCTAAAAGAACTGGTGACTAGCGGGGATGAGGTAAGTGTGTATGAGCTTGAATATAAGGTTGGCTTTTCAGGGTATAGGGCCTTACACAGCATCGGTTATTTTGAGGATCGTAAAGTCATATCCGAATATGCCATAGCGGAAGAAGATCATTTGCCGGAAAAACAGACATATTCTAAAATTAAATATTTACGTAAGGATCCTTATTGGAACTGTATTTTGCAGGAAATTTGTTCTTCAGAAGACACAAGGGAAAAGGAATATTTAATCAGCAGAGATCATTCCGACCTTTATGCCAGGATTTTTCGGTTCGGAACAAAGTGGAGACCTGCTTGTCAACTGGAGAAACTTTCGGAAAAAGAAACATGGGACAACATTTACCAATTAAGCCACAAATATTCGGAATTTGTCTGCGATATCCTGAGACCCCGCCCTTTGCTTACTTCTCTAAAGGATCAAAAATTAATATGGGATGACCCTGTAGACAAACTTTTACTAGATTATAAAACGGAGCAGCTTTTTCATTTCTCCTTTTTTCAAAAAGCTGTGAAATTGTTTCAAAACGTAAAAAATCGCGATTTATTTTTAGGCGGTGAATTTAACCAAATCATAGCGGATGTTTGCTTGCTTCCGAATGCATTCTCCCGGACTCGTATTTTGAAAATCATAATAGATGCAGCTAACTGTACAGATAATCCTGAGTACTACGAACTCGAGCCCACTGCTTTAGGACGTAAAAACATTCGATCTCCAAAATCCGAATTTGAACTGGTGGAACTATGGAAAAAGCAAGCCCGGCGATGCATTTTTACACTTGCTTATTTGACGATCCCTTTATTAGAGAAAACGTTTTTCATCCTTCTCTATGAACACTTTCAGAGAACAGTGCAAGAACAGAATAAACTGCCAGATACAAAAAAAGTGTTAAGTGCTATGATGGAAAGCTTATACCAATATGCAGAAAGTCATTTGGATTTATTACGGCATGATTTTTATGAAGATAAACTATTCGACCCGGATATTGAAGCTGTACCAGAAGAGATCCCAGAGAAAGGAAGCGTATTTGCTTTTCAGGAGGCATATAGACAATGCATCCCACCCTTTAAAATCGAGTATAATTCAGATCGTTTCTGCCTGTTGCAAAAATCCCGCAGACAAGAAAAAAAGGAAGCCCAGGAAAAAGCGGAAGAGCTTGCCGGCGATGATGAAGTGCGGAAAACGGAACTTTATAAGAAATATCTTCAAGACATTGAACTTTTTCCTGAACCAAAAGAAGACCGTCAAACGAATCAGTTTTTTCTGGATTTGTACAAACTTCTGTTTTCAAAAGAAGCCGTACAATCAGGCCGCGTATCTATTGACCATTCTCCTGTGTTTTCAAAAAAACACTTTGGAATTGATAACAGCGATCCTATCCTCTATAAAGATTTAATGTTTAATATCAGCAAATTATATCGAGAGAGCGCCATAAAAACGATGGAGCATAAAATCCACCCTATTAAACTATAGCAGCAAAGTGGTTAGCCGCTTTGCTGTCGAATATAACTTTCCAGCGAAGATTTTGAAATCTTCCAAACTCGCCCTATCCGGAATTCTTTTACTTTCCCTTCATTTAACAAACGGTATGCAGCATTTTTCCCGATTTTCAAAGCTTCGCAAAGCTCCTCTACCGTTAACACGTCATCAAAATTGTTAAACATTGCAGCTTTTCTCCCCTCAATTTTTATTATCCAGATGTTCAATCCAACGCCAAATCATTGAGAATAACAGACAGCAACGTGAACCGCTTTTCCGTAACGTCAAATGCGCTGAACTCCATTTTTTCAACTGCATACTATATAGATGCGTCGGGGTTCCCCCTGGGATATCCCCCGATGGAACATAAAAACCCTGCATGGGATTTTCCATGCAGGGTTTTTGTATCTGGAGTGAAAAGAGGAGGAGATTTCATGTTTCAAAACCCGCGCTATTTGACCCGCGGCGTATCCCTGTCCATCCCGCCCGAACTGGTACTGCTGCTCTGGTATCTTATTGAAGCCATGCCGGAACCGGAAGATTACCTGCAGGTCTTCGAACTGTCCGGTGAATCCGGAAGGCAGAAGATCGTCCACCGGCAGGAGCAGCCGCCATACGAACAGGTCCATCTGCTGGACTGGGCTGAACCCGTTACCGCCAAGCTTTTCGTCATCGACGACGGAGACCACAGCACGATGCTTCTTGCATCAGAATATTAAATTGGAGGAGAATCAAAATGAGTGAAAGCAAAGAAGCCAGGACATTCGTCTGCACCAACTGCGGAGGGGAACATCAACTGCATCAGATGTATGAAATCGAGGAGGATCAGCTCTGCCCTTCCTGTGCGGAGGAGCTTACCGTACTCTGCGAACGCTGTGGGGAGCGCATCTATCGGGATGACAATGCAGGGTCAGACCTCTTCCCTCTATGCGACCGCTGCTATGACGCCTACTATACCAACTGTACCAACTGCAACCGCCTGCTTTGCCTGTCCGAGGCTTATTATGAAGACGATTCGGACGACCCTTACTGCTATGACTGTTACAGTGACCGCCAGTCTGACGATTACATCCATGACTACAGCTACAAACCGGAGCCCGTCTTCTATGGTAACGGGAACCTGTTTTTAGGCGTGGAGCTGGAAATCGACGACGGCGGTAAGGACAACGAGAACGCCGAAACCCTGACCGACCTTGCAAACCGTGCCTGCGAACATGTCTACATCAAATCGGACGGTTCGCTGGATGACGGGCTTGAGATCGTCACCTACCCGATGTCATTAGACTACCATCTACACAGGATGCCGTGGCGGCAGGTCATGCAGAAAGCGCTCGATCTTGGTTATTGCAGCCACCGGACAGGCACCTGCGGACTGCATGTCCATGTGAACCGCAGCTATTTCGGGGATAGCGTGGAAGAACAGGATGAAGCAATTGGACGGGTTCTCTATTTTGTGGAACACCACTGGGCGGAACTGCTCCGGTTCAGCCGGCGAACGGAACAGCAGTTCAAGCGCTGGGCGGCCCGGTACGGCTACAAGGAGCGGCCTGATGAAATCCTGGATACCGCCAAAAAAGGATACGGAGGCCGGTACACGTGTGTCAACATCTTTAACCGGGATACGATCGAATTCAGAATCTTCCGGGGGACACTCAAATACAATACACTTGCAGCCACGTTGCAGCTCGTACAGGAGATCTGCAATGTGGCTGTTTCCATGTCCGATGAGGAACTGGCTAAACAGAGCTGGAGCGCCTTTGTGGAGACGCTGGACAAGGCAAAGGTTCCGGAACTCGTCACCTACCTGAAAGAGCGGCGGCTGTATATCAATGAACCAATTCAGACAACAGAGGAGGAACAGTAAGATGTGCGGATTATTCGGAATGTTTGATTATAATAATGCACTCACCCCAAGGCAGAAAAACAAACTGGTAACCTGCCTTGCAAGGGAAAGCGAAGTCCGGGGGCAGGATGCCACGGGGATCGCCTATTTCCTTGAGGGACATTTGCACATCTATAAACGTCCTCTGCCTGCCAGAAAGATGCGGTTTCATATCCCGCAGGAAGTTCATCTGGTGATGGGACATACCCGGGCTGCCACACAGGGCAGCGAAAAGGACTGGCAGAATAACCATCCGTTCTGCGGAACCACAAAAGAAGGGCAGTTTGCGTTTGCCCATAACGGGGTGCTGTGGAATGATCAGCTGCTGCGGGAGCAAAAGAAGCTGCCGGCAACCAATATCCGGACGGACAGTTATATCGCCGTCCAGCTGCTGGAACAGGAAAACGCCCTCGACCATACGTCTCTTGCCACGATGGCGGAGCAGGTCGAGGGCTCTTTTACGTTTACGGCGCTTAACAAGGACGGGCTGTACTTTGTCAAAGGCGACAGCCCCCTGTACATTTACCACTCCCAATCGGGAATGTACATTTATGCTTCCACGGAGGATATCCTGAAAAAGGCTTTGAAGAAAACGGGATTCCAGAAGCAGACGTTTGAAAAGGTAGAACTGGACTGCGGGGACATTTTGCAGATTGACCCACAGGGAGAACTTATCCGGGGCAACTTCGACGCCACAAGTCTTATCAATCGGGAGTATCTGCGCGGGTTCACATGGCCGAAACCGTATGCCCCCTCACATGGTTTTGATGATTTATATGCTTATGCCAGGAATATGGGCATCAGTGAACGGGAGATCGACCTGCTGATGGATTACGGGCTGGATGAGCTGGATATCGAGGAACTCCTCTATGATCCCCAGCTGCTGGACGAATATCTGCATGAACTAAGGTGGGGAGAATCTTATGATCTGGATTACGCTTACTGAACACAAAAGCCGCCGTATTTTGGAATACGGCGGCTCACACAATTCTTCTGTTTTTTTATCCTTCATTGTCCCGGAAGCGTTTGAACAGCTTCATCACTTTCAGGAGGTCTTTCTGTTCCTCCTCGGTCAGCACAGCGGCATACGCAGTGATCTTATCCAGCGGCGCGGAAGTTCTGGCAGGAACAACAGGCGCATCGAACGCAAACAGTTCCTGCAATGACAAGTCCAGCGCCGAGGCGATTTTTCCGAGGGTCTCGACCGTCGGCTTTTTGAGCCCCCGCTCGATCTGCCCCACATGCGCGGCGCTGATGAAGGCCTTAAAACCCAGCTCTTCCTGGCTCATTCCCCCTGCCTTGCGCAGTTCCCGTATCCGGATTCCCAATGCTGCTGTCAGATCATTCATATGATCACCCCAGCTATTATGATAGAGGGAATCCTATAGACACACAAATTATAGTAGATATCACATAATTATAATGCCTATAGATATTGAATTTGCGGAAAAACCATGCTAAGATAAAATATGTCAAAAAACAATGAAGGTTGGAGGTCGTCATGGTAATTGCAACAATTTTATACGTGTTTCTGGGATATAAGAGCATCGGGTATTTAAAGTACCACCTCATGGGGGTAAGGGTTGAACTGACCCGGGATGTAGGCAGGTTTATGTGGGACCGTGTTTTATGGGGACTGATTCTTGGATGGCTGACAATTCCGCTGATGCTGATTGTATGGCTGTTCCGGCTGATCTTTCATTGAAAATAAATAAGTAGAGGTGTATTAGAAATGATTTGCAGAGAATGTAAACAGGAACTACCGGAAGGAAGCACGTTTTGCCGTTTTTGCGGCGCGGCACAAGGAGGGCCTGAAAACCCTTCGGAGGTGAAGGGGCAGGCGCCTGTCCCGCCTATATCAAATCCGACTGGACCAGTACATAAACCGCCCAGGAAAAAACGGGGCTGCCTGTTTGCGATCTTGATTACCGTTGCGGTTCTGTTTGGGCTGGGTATTGTGAGTTCTATGATTTCCCTTATGATGAGCCCTTCTGTGATGGACAGCTATTTCAAGGAAGAATCCTCTTCCAATTTAGCGTCCTCTTCTTCGGCGCCTGTAAATTCAAAAGAGGAATCCTCCAGTGAAGCTCCGGCTTCCAGCGAGGCCGGTATAACTCCGTCTGAATTTTATGGGCAATTGCAGGATAACGATGATCTTCCTTACCAGATCAGTGAAAAAGCGCAAACATTCCTTGAAACGCATCCGGATCTGTTCCCTGTAGCATCTGAACAGGAATTATCTGGTTTTGTTGACCGGAGCATCGAATTTAAACACTTGGAGAAGAACAGCGACAAATATGGCGACCAACTGATGTATCTGCCGGAAGTCTATGTTATTCAAATAAAAGAAACACAGGTCGATGAAAATCTTACGGTAAACGAAATAAATTTGATAGATGTGAACGGGTTATCCTATTACGTTTTTTATATGGGAGCCCTGGATGATATTTTTAAAGACGATGTGATTTCTGTCTGGGGGCTTCCGCTGGGCATGAGCCAGTATGAAAATACCGGAGGCGGAACGACAATCACCCCGGTTTTAGCAGGAAGTTATCTTACGAAAATCGAATAAAGCTCTAAACAATGCTTCTAAAACGTATGGGAAACGATACATAGATAGAGCAACAGGTTTTGAGACGAAAATACCGCTGAAACGGACAATTTCGGCGGTGTTTTTTAATGTCTGAAAACAGGCTCAAAAACGGTCGTTAAAGCAACGCCCCGCAAGCAGGACATTCCCTGCTTGCGGGGTTATTCTTATATGGAGGAAACAATTATGAAAAATTTTATATTCGGATACGCCCGCGTATCCACTGAACAGCAGAACCTTGACCGGCAGATTGATGCCCTGACCCGTTATGGAGTGAATACCGTTTATATGGAAAAGACGACCGGTACCAAACGGGAACGCCCTGAACTCAACAAGATGCTTGAACGGATGACACAGGACGATACCGTTGTGATTGAATCGCTCTCCCGGCTTGGGAGAAGTACAAAAGATTTAATAGAACTCACCGAGTTGTTCCAGTCTAAAGGTGTTCATTTGGTGAGTCTCAAGGAGTCCATAGATACATCTACCAGCACCGGAAAACTGCTGTTTACGCTCATGAGCGCCATTGCGCAGTTTGAGCGGGACTGCATTGCAGACCGGACACGGGAAGGCTTAAAGGCTGCTCGAGCGCGTGGCCGGAAAGGCGGTAGGCCAAAGGTCAACCCGGAAACGGTAAAGAAAGCGGTGAAGCTGTATGGGACAAAACAATATTCTATTCAGGAAATCGAGGAGTTGACCGGAGTCAAAAAGGCCACGCTGTATCGGAACCTTTAAAAGAAAGCATTGGGCTTTCTTTTTTGTAGAAAAAGTATAAATTAGTTTTATCTTTTTTAAAATGATCACCCCTACCGCGGATGTATCCACTCTGTTTTAACCTGAAGTAATTGACACAACAGATTAATACAAGTATATTTAATTTATAAAATAAAAGTAAATAAATCTTGTGATTTTATATTGACACGAACGGATGTTCGTGCTACAATAAAGTTACAGAAACAAACAAAACCAACGCATAAGCAATCAATACGGATATTTAAAAAGTTGAAGTACACATAGTGCCGATGAGCCTTGAGCCGATGAGCCGATGTACCTGCTACACGCAGGGCATCGGTTTTTTTATATAGATTCATAAAATTGAAAGGAGGAATCAGGTTCGCAATTTAAGAGATTCGCGCTTTATAATATTTAAAGCCAAAACTAAGGAGAAATAAAAAAACAAGTTTACAAATTGGCGTATTGTGACAAACATTAGATAAATAGGAGGATTATTTTTATGACAACCAATGAAGAAAACAAAAAAGTCAGCGAGACTGTTAGAGGCGCAGAGCAAGACCGGATTCAGGTAGAAAGCCCTGCGCAAGAGAACGTGGAGCTGATACAGGCGTCTCTGCGATCGAGCTCGGAGGATTCATCTCATAAGGCGTTTGAAAATATAGATACGCTTCCGCGTAAATATGAGGAAGCGCCCTACCACTATGACTATAAGCAGAATGAAACGGTTTCCTTAAACAGCGGCGCGCTGCAGCTTTCCTATCCGGATATCGTCCTGCCCGGCAAAAACGGGTTTGATCTGGTGGTGGAGCGCGTTTATGATTCCTCGGCTTCCGGCATGCAGTATCCGCTCGCGGACAAAGGCAGCGGGAGCATGTATTGTCAGGAAATCTATAAACGGCAGACGCTGGCTATGAAATACATGTATTTCGACAGTGAAAGCAAACTAAAAAAGCAGCGTGAAAGAAACGGATTTTATGCGGACGATTATAACCTTTATACGGTTTATAAAATCAAGCAGGTCAAAACAATTGCCCGCGACAATACCCACTTTCTTAATCTGTTCGGGCTTGGATACGGCTGGCGTTTCAACTTCCCGTCAATTGAGGTAATTGCGCCGACCAAAATCGAACAGCTGCAAGACCAGCTTCGCGGTTCGATGTATCTGCATCTGGACGACGGCCGGTCGATCCCGGTGAAACGAAACTATGAGGACAGCAAATGGGAGCTGGAAGATTACAAGGAACATGACCTTACGGTATCTTTTAGCTCCGGCTGCACCATCACCTACCGGAACGGGCGAAAGGATTATTTTTCCGGAGACGCGAATTACGGCTTTACACTTTCCTACCGGGAGGACAAATTCGGAAACCGGATCAGCTTTGTCTATACCTCAGATAAAAAGCTCAAACAGATCACGGATACGTTCGGGCGGAAAATCGAGCTCAAAGAAACCGTTGACAGCCAGAATCCGAATCTCAAAACGCTCTACTGGCAGCAGGAAGGCAGCGGAGATATTCTGTTCAAGTATACGGTACAGAATAACCAGCTTCTCGATGCAAGGGCGGTCGTCCGGCAGTCAAAGGATGGTTTAATTGAACGGGTGACTTCCTATACCTATACGCAGCAGATTGCGAACACCACGCTGTTCTGGAGCGAAGACGAGTCGGGCGACAAGGGCATAGACATTACCTACTGCAATTTAACAGGTATTACGCATCCCTCGGGCGCAAAAACGGAGTATTCCTACGGCCTGCTTTATAAGGACCTTGGCAGCTGCATGAAAGGAACCGTTGGATCTTATGTAATTAGTTCCAGAAAAGGCCGTGTCAGCGGTACTGGATCCACCGTTCTGCACGAAGAGTCTTATAGCTTCCAGACAAAGGAACTGGATTTGACCGACGAGCGAAAAAAGGAAGTTGGAACGGAAGCGTGGGGAGAAGAAGCAGTTGTCAGCGCGACGGTGGATTACCGGGCGAACGGCGCCAATGAAAAGCGGGTGGTCAGCAGCTTCAACCGGTACGGCCTGCTGCAAAAGGAGCAGACCTATGTTTTCCCGTCCGGTTCTGCTGCTCTCGCACAGGAGCGCACCATTACCTATGAGATCGACAGCAATTCCTCCAAACGGAAGCTGCCGGTGACAGAAACCGTTACCAGTTATGACCCGGCAAGCGGGAATTCCGTGAAGGTCACAAAAAGCTGGGCATATGACAG
Source organism: Marasmitruncus massiliensis (assembly GCF_900186535.1). GTDB lineage: Bacteria > Bacillota > Clostridia > Oscillospirales > Ruminococcaceae > Anaerotruncus > Anaerotruncus massiliensis_A. The sequence goes on along the minus strand of NZ_FYDE01000004.1, from coordinate 234,756 downwards.
CAAGGATAACGTGACTTCCTATTCGGAGAGCTGTGCTCAGGATGCGAGCATTGACCAGAGTGTTACCATGCAGTACGATCAGACTTACAGTCTGCTGCTCGAAAAGACGACTTCCAATACAAACTGGTCCATCAAGGAACAGTACGACCTGACAGGCGACAAGCGGCTGCCCGCGGTGAAATGCGTGTATGAAAACGGTGTCCTGAAGGAACGTACAGCCTTTGAATATGAAGCCAACCAGCTGAAAAGAGAGAAGCGGTATTACGGAGAAAACCTTGCCAGCACCGCAATATGCTTTGTAACGGAGTACCGTTATGGCACCACATCTCCCGAACCTACAGAAATTAGGGCGCTGGGTGTCTGCGACGCGCAAGGCAATCCGGTCGCACCAACAAACGCGCAGGAAGCGCCAGGAACCATCCTGCAAACTTCCGTTTATGACTGGTTCGGCCGCGTGACGCAGAAAACAGACGGCAACGGCAACGCAACCCGGATGGCACATGATGGGCTGGGACGGGTCACACGGGAAACCTACCCCGCCGGAACCGGGCAGCAGGAGCCGTCCAAAGCCAATACCTACGACGACATAAACAATATTCTTCTGGCTGAAGACGAGGAAGGTAACCGCACGCGGTATCAGTATACCCAGACAGGTAAAATCGCAAAAGAGATTCTGGTGAATCCGGACGGGACGGAAGTGCTTCGCACCGCGTTTACATACGATTCCATGGAGCGCGTCGCAACGAAAACCGCTTACTTGGAGAACGGCTCGGTCAAAGCGAAAACGGCCTACACCTATGACGCTTACGGACGGATAGCTTCCAAAACGGTTACCGATACAGGCGGCAAAGAGCTTTCCAAAGAAACTTCTGTATTTACGCCTGTGGTGCAGAGCAAATTTTCCCGTGTGGTGAAAACCATTACCGGAGATACAAACGCGCCGTCTGTTGTCACCGAGACACTGACCGATCAGGCGGGCCGGGTGCGGCAGGAAACGGTAAAAGGCTCGGGTTCCCTTGCGGACGCGGTCGTGAGCTACACCTATGATAGACTGGGCAACAAGCTGTCGCAGACGGATGCGCTGGGCCATGTGACCAAATGGGAATACGACTATGCAGGCCGCGTGGTGAAAGAAACCGATGCAGAACTGGCAAACGTTGTAATAAAATACGATGCACTTGGGAACAAAATCAGTGTGACCGACCCCAATGGTAATATAACTTTGTTCACATATGATGCGCTGAATCGCTTGATTATACAGGATTCTCCGCTTGACGGGACAGAGCGTTCGGTAACTCGATATTTCTATGACGCGGCAGGCAATATAATTAAACAGGAAGTGCTCTACGCAGTTTACGACGAAGAAACCGAGTGGAAAACAACCGAATATGTGTACGATAGCCGTAATCGCGTGATAGATACCATCCTGTTCAGGCAGGATTACGACCAGCGACGTACCCGCTTTGTATATGATAACGTAGGCAATAAACTGGCAGTGTACACAGGTATGCTTGACGACTCAACTGACGGTGCGGAGAAAATCACATACACCTATGACCGGTTCGGTAATGTTTTGACAGCGGCGGATCCCGCCGATCGCACAGAACGGTTTGCTTACGACGGTATGGGGCGCCTGATCAGCAAGACAGACCGAAATGGCAATGTATACACTTATGCATACGATGGACTCGATCGTATTCTAAATGAAAGCGTAACAGCCGGTGGCGAAACAACCAGCACGCAGCATCGCTATACCAAAACCGGTCAGAAGCTCAGTGAAAGCAACGACACTCTGTCAGTTACCTATCAGTATGATGCACAGGGAAGAGTCATTCAACAGAGTGAAAGCAATGATGTAGTAAAAATCATGGGTTATGATGCTGCAGGAAACAGGATCAGCTTTACATTAAAGCGGGGAACAGTCCAGGAAATTAATCTTGGATATACCTATGACAGGGCGAATCGTCTAAAGACGGTAACAAAAAATGGAACCCCGATTGCAATGTACAGCTATGATGACAATGGTAATCGTACCGCGCTGGAATATCCGGAAAGCCATATCCTCATTCGGTATACCTATAACGATGCGAATCTTGTTACTTCGGTGCTAAACAGAAAAGAATCTACAATAGATGGCTCTATTTTGGTAATGACGTCTTATGAATATCAGTACTCTCTGGATGGAAATCAGACGCGGAAAAAAGATCAGGACGGTGTGATGGTCAGCTACGGATACGATAAGCTCGGCAGATTGATTGAGGAATCCGTACGCCGGGGTAAAGCAATCAACTATTCTTATGACCGCTTCTCCAACCGCTCTAAAATGAGAGTTTCCGGAGGGGGCGAAGAGTATTCGGTAGATTATACTTATGCAGCGGGAAACCGGCTGGTAAGCGAAGTTAAAACCACAGATTCTGCGGCTGAAACCACCACATATACCTATGACGCAAACGGGAACCAGCTTACAAAGACTACTGTTGATTCGACTGAAACAAGAGTGTATAATGGACTCAATCAGTTGGTCAGTGAGAGCATGGGCGGCGCACCGGTTACATTCCAATACCGTCCGGACGGACTTCGTCACAGTAAGTCCAGCGGCGCATCCGTTGTTACTCACCTGTGGGACGGGCAGAACATCGTGGCGGAAATCGGCACGACCGGCAGCGTAACGGCACGTTATCTGCGAGGGATCAATCTCATTGCGCGCGAACAGGACGGGGCACTGCAATACTACACCTTTAATGCGCATGGCGACGTGACCCAACGGTATGATGCCAACTGCAATCTGCTGAAAAATTACAACTATGATGCGTTTGGTATTGAAACCGATCCGGAACCGCTGGATTTCAACCCATTCCGCTATTGCGGGGAGTATCTTGATAAAGAAACTCAGATATATTACTTGCGTAACCGTAGCTACAACCCTATGATAGGAAGATTCACACAGCAAGATACTATAATGCACTTAACTTACAAAATGCCAAATGGGCAAGCCGTTATTGACCCATTAAGTTTGAACCTGTATACTTATTGCCATAACAACCCTATTTTATATGTAGATAAGAACGGTAACTGGATACATATAGCTATCGCTGCGGTTGTCGGCGGGGCTATAGGTGCTAGCGTTAATCTTGGTGCACAACTTATCGCGTCAAAAGGAAATTGGGATGCTGTAAACTGGGGACATGTGGGCATTTCCGCGGCTTCCGGGGCTGTTGGAGGAGCTTTGATGTCGGTTGGGGTGCCTGCACCGGCGGCAGGGGCGATAGTTGGAGGTACAGGAAACTTGGCTACCCAGTTATATGATAATGGCGGCAATATAGAAAAAGTGGACTGGTTCGACCTAGGGTTTTCTACAATGTCAGGCGCTGCTATGGGTATAGTTGGCGATAAACTTAGCGCAGTGATGGGCATACCGGATATCCCATTGGAACATCTTAATTCAATGAGCAACGCGCTTTCAACTCGCGTTGGGAATGCAGTTATGTATCAGCTAGGAAGAGGAGCAACAAAAGAAATTTCAAATGCACTTACGTATTATTTTTCGCAAACTGCAACACAAATTTGGAAAACAATTATTAGGACAATGTTAATTGAAGGAGTACGTGATACTACAATCGAAAAAATAATTGATGCAACTGGGCTGGAAGACCGTGCAAAGAAAAAAATCAGGGCGGTTATTGCATAACCATTAATTAGGAGGCAAGATGAAAGAAGCTACAGGGATATTCCTACTAACAGTCGTTACTTTGATATCTACTCTATTATTAAGAAAATGCGTTTATCATTTTGCCTTCTATGGTATGAGCAAAACACGCAAAAAGAAAATTTGCAGAGAACAGTCAATGAAAGATAAAATACTGTTGTCATGTGTCTTAAAGTATAATAATCCAGACATGACAAAATGGTGTTTTATTTGGTATCATGTTTTTACTGTAACCGCTATTGTTTTCATCATTCTGGCTGCGATCAATATATTTGTCACTCCTACAACTCAAATTCAGGCACTTGCTTTTTGGCTAGGGTTGCTATTACGTGTTTCATTTTGCTTATGTCTGTTTAGCGTAGTATTAAAACCTGCTAAGAATCATAAATAAGTCGTAAAGACCAACCGCCGGATTCAATCTGAATCCGGCGGCACCCTTTTTGTTCAATGTACGCATTGTGTACCGTTATTGCTCGGATGGCCTGCGCTACGGAAAATCATCCGGGAACGAAATGGAGAAACGAGTTCTACTATCCACTTGTGGGACGGGCAGAACATCGTGGCGGAAATCGGCACGACCGGGACGGTGACGGCGCGTTATCTGCGGGGAATCAATCTCATTGCGCGCGAACAGGACGTCGCAAACCAGTATTACCTGTTCAACGCCCACGGGGACGTTATCCAACGCGCGGACGCTTCGGTATATATGATGAGGTTTTGTTAAAGTCCATGAAAGCTAAATCGAACGCTTATATCAGGGAATGTAGGCCATCAAAACATTCAGCACGGCGATGCTCATTAATTTCTCAAATCCATTATGACTTTGGAAACTGGGATCGTTAATGAATAAGTATACCAGTTTAATCCGCTCCTTGCCGAATCCTCAGCGCCAAATTTTCCAATCGCCGGATTATAATACCTCGCTCTGAGATAGAGTTCACCTGTCTCGCGGTCGAAGTACTCGCCGCAGTAGCGGAAGGGGTTGGAATCCAGCTTTTCAGGGCTCCGCTCGTTGCCAAACGCATCATAGCGGTAATTTTTCAGCACATATAGAAACCAATTTGTACCTCTTATTCAGATTTAATGAAAGAATCCTATAGCCCCTTTCCTCCATCCACATAGATACTCTGTCCTGTAATATACCGGCCAGACTCTGAGCACAGTAAACGTACTATTCCCGCACAATCTTCCTTGCTGCCGAAAAAGCCTGCTGGTATCAAATTTTTGACTGTTTGCGCATAAACCGGATCCCCGAGCGCTTCTGTATTCCGATCTGTATCGATTACTCCGGGAGCCACATTGTTAACTGTGATTCCATCGCCCGCAAGCTGTTTTGCCAAAGACTTTACCATCATGGTTTGTGCAGCTTTTGACGCGGAGTATACCAGCATGTCAGGGTGTGGTTTCACTTCTTGTACACTGCCGATTGTTATAATTCGCCCCCAGTGTTGCCTTTGCATATAAGGCACAGCCTGTTGCATTAATTGCATGGACGCAAGACAATTACAAGTCATCTGCTGGTAGAAATCTGTCGTTGTGATTTCCTGCCATTTCTTTTTATATTGTACAGAAGCGTTCAGAATTAGGATATCTGTTTCCCGCACTTTTTCAAACAAACCGCTTATATTTTCAGGCTCACACAGGTCTGCCTGAGCTAGGCAGCACTGTCGTCCCAAACTTTCAACCGACATCTTCACTTTTTCGGCAGCTACCGTGTTCCCTATGTAATGTAATATGATATCCGCACCATATTGCGCAAGCTCATATGCTATTGCACTTCCGATTCCCCTGCTTGACCCGGTAATTAAGGCGGTTTTCCCCTTTAAACTATCACTCATTTTTCGATTCAACTCCAAATCCTGTCATTTGAAAATTCTTTGTTCCACGCTTCTGTGGATTCCCACATGCCGGGAATCTCAGAATTGATGTGTTCTCTTAATACTTCATCATTCAAACTTTCGATTCCCAGACCCGGTGCTTCCGGGACACTGATAAACCCATTTTGCAGTAATGGTTTTGGCAGACCGTTCACCATATCCTGCCACCATGGGACATCCACCGAATGAAATTCTAGAGCAAGTATATTATGCATTGCTGCGGCTACATGGACCGCCGCCATACAGGCAATTGGACTTTCCGCCATATGAATTGCCACAGCAACACCATGTTCATCTGCAATATCAGCAATTTTCTTTAATTCCAGAGCACCTCCGCAGGTTAAAATATCGGGATGTATCACAGAAATACCTCCTGCTTCAATCAGGGCTTGAAACCCTTCTTTCAGGTAGATATCCTCTCCCGTACAAATTGGAATGGCTGTTGCATTTTTCAAACGGACATACTGGTCCGTATAAATCCACGGTACCATGTCTTCCAGCCAGGCAATATTATATTTTTCCATTCGCCTTGCAAACCGAATACAATCTTCTACGCAAATATGTCCAAAATGGTCAATGGCCAGGGGAATTTCATAGCCAATCACATTACGCGCGTCCCGCACATAATTTTCAAGGTAATCCAACCCCTTTTCAGTCAAATGTAGTCCTGTAAACGGATGTGCAGTTGTAACTAAGGAATAACTTTTCTGATGTCGCACCATATCAGCGCTTACGGAACCTCCTTGCGCATTCAGAATGTGAGAAGCATAGTTTTTCATATCTTCCACAAGTCCTGTCGGTGCGTTGATTGTTCCTGGCTCATCCAATAACAACCCAATCCCAAGATCCATCTTTAGAAATGTGAATCCCATTTCTACACGCTTCCTGAGTGCATGTCCCATATCTGTTCCCGTATGTTTTCCAGACACGTCTGTATCTCCATATATCCGGATTTTATCCCGGAATTTTCCACCTAATAGCTGGTATAGCGGCACTCCATACGCTTTTCCCGCTAAATCCCACAATGCGATCTCAATGCCGGACACTCCGCCGCCTTGACGAGACGGCCCACCAAATTGCTTAATTTTCCGAAAGATCTTATCCACGTCACAAGGGTTTTCCCCTAAAATCCTGCTTTTGAGCATCAGCGCATACGTCTTGCTTGCTGCATCCCGCACTTCTCCGTACCCTTCCAGGCCCTGATTCGTCATAATTTTCAGGAGTGTGCAGCGTTTCGGTGCCTGATCAATGTCCACAAAACGCAGATCGGTTATTCTTAAAGATAACGGATCAACACTTCCTCGTCTAGATGCTGTATTAACCATTTTATTAAGCCCTCTTCTCATTATTTTACATTGATAAGCGCACTGATTTTTGTTCTCTGTTTTTGTGTGATCAACCATTTTTCGGTATTACGCTCATCGGTATTATCATTTTCTACGATAAGAATCTTGGTCTGTGGGGTAAGCACAATTGCATGCCACACTCCCATTTTTACATTATAAATTTTCCCCGGTAAAAGCCGGCACGCACAAATATCGCCCGGCAGCTGATCATATCCCGCCGTCAAAATAGTTATTTCTCCGTTTAGCAGCACAAAGATCTCATCGGTCTTTGTGTGTTTTTCAAAGGTTTGCAGCGTATCTGGCTGTAAATGAGCCGCGAAATTAGCGACTGCTACCCGCCAACTTTCAAATGAGACCAGCCGACAGTAACCTTCGCCATCATAACAAGTACATTCGATCTCTTGCATATTCATGGCTTACGTTCCTTTCTTCTTATCCCTGCTCGCACATTTGAAGCAATCCTTTTAAATAGCCGATTGCAAAAAGCCGTCCTGCCACTGTATACCCTGGGCGGTCATTCCTTTCCCCAGCCATCAGCGGGACATGGTCAACACGAATTGGAACGTCTAATTTTAATGAAGTATACAGCCGCAGGAGTGCTGCCATATCAAGATCCCCATTGTCATGAAATGTCTCCTGAAATTGGAACTTGTTTCCGCGGACATTTCGAAAATGAATAAAAAATATTTTATCTGCAAGTTCCGGTACGACTCGAAACAAGTCTTCCCCCATCAGATAATAAGTTGCTTGACACATTGTGACACCCAGCATATCAGACCTTATGGTATCGATCGCTTTTTTAATGTTGGGATAAGACGTCATAATGCGGCTGACATTCCCGATCCTGTCTAGCGGCGGATCATCCGGATGAAGTGCAAGCCGGATATTGTATTTCTCAGCAAATGGGAGAACTGCTTTGATGAAATACAGATAATTGTCCCAGAGTTCTTTCTCTGTGATACTATATGGTGTCGACTCCACGTTTCTTAAATCAAATCCCGTAACCAAGGCTTGGCCTCGTTCATGAATCTCATTGCTTGTACGCAGCCAACCGATATGCGCCATAAAATTGAAGCATACTGTATGTATCCCCATTTCCTGCATATATTGAAAAGCTTTGATCAGCTTTTCAATACTTTCATCCCTCATGCTGTCACCCGTTTTTATATGGTCGTGTAATATATTAGGCAAGGGTTCTATCACAATTGGCTGAATACCAAAATTTTGGAATCGCCCGCGAATTGTTTGCCAGTGTGCCCGATCTGTAATATCAAAGTCGTTGCTTTCCGGCAAACGGATTGTTCCGTGGGTTACACCGCATTGTCGCGCATAATCCCACGAGATATCTTTCCCGCTATATAAATAATCTGTTACGATCATTCAATTTTCCTCCGTTCCTGACAACATGGGTTCCACCTTTGTGAGTGAATACACATCCCCAACCACCGGAATCCAATACCGGATCCTTTCCTGCATTGTATTTGCATAATTTACAAAGCGGCCAACCTGTTCCGTATTGATTGTGAACATGTCATAATGACAGGGAATCATCTGCTCCGCGCCAATTGTGTGGCAAAGGTTCGCTGCTTCCTCATAAGTCATATTGGAAGCAAATCCCAACTCAAGCAATTCCTCCGAACATCCATTGATTGGCAGTATTGCCAGATCGATTTTGTCCCCCGCTAGTTCTTCTGACATTCCTTCATAGCAGACCGTGTCTCCCGCAAAGTAGATTCTGCTCGACGCGATGTCGATAAGAAAGCCCTCGTATGGGTACCCCGTTTCCGGAGTCCAATCGAACGCATCATGTTTTGCTTTCACAGCTTGGATTGTTAGTGTGCCCGCCGCATAAACCTCTCCTACGCCCAGTCCGATTATCTCTTTTGAAGCATGCCCGTTTTTCTTTACTGTTGGCACTATCGCAGGAGGAATGATCAGCTTTGCATTTGGATTGCCTTGTAGCAGACCATCGATCGTAGCAGGGTCATAATGATCCCTATGGCCGTGTGAGCATAGGATGTAATCTATGCAATGCAGTTGGTTCGGATAAACGGCAAGCGGGCCCATGCGAATGTGTCGCTTCCATGGCTGGTTTTTTGTGGCTTCCTCCAGTGTTGTAGACAGATAAGGGTCCACCGCAAGGCAAACATCTCTGCTTTTAATGATGAAACCGCTTTGACCAAGCCACCAAATCAAGACTTCACTATTTTCCGGTATGGTATTATTAATTGCTAAACTAAGCATTTGCCTGTTTCTTTCCTGACTCATTTTACCGTCCCCATTACAATCTATCTATATATGAGTATCCTATTCTATCATACAACTCCATAAACCAGCTTCGGCACAATCATAGAGATCCATGGAATATAAGTTACTAACCCCAAAACCAACAAGCAAACTGCTATGAATGGCACCAGTTCTTTCACCAGTTTGTCCGCTTTGAGTTTCACTGTGCCTGCCACAAGGAAGATATAAGTACCAAACGGAGGCGTAATCGCTCCAAGTGCACAATTCAGACACATGGTAATGCCAAAGTGGATCATATTGATTCCCAGAGCCGTCGCCACCGGGGCAAGCAGAGGAGCTAAAATAATCATGCACGCCATACCGTCCAGGAACATCCCCAATATGAGCATTAAGACATTAACCATGAGAAGAAAAACAAATTTATTGCCTGAAACGCTAATCAAAAGTTCACTCATTGCCTGCGGTATACGTTCCCAGCTGAGATAATAGCTGAATACATTCGCAGCGCAGAGGATCAGCATAACGGAAGACATGGAAACAACTGCTTCACACATGATTTGAGGGGTTTGTTCAAATTTCAGCTCTTTATAAACAAATTTTCCAACCAGCAATGAATACAGCGCCATCATTGCTCCGCCTTCTGTTGCTGTGAACATTCCTATACGCAGTCCCATAATTAACCCAAACGGAAGAAACAATGCCCACGCGGCATCTTTTGTCAGCTTCCAAACTTCTTTTGCGCTTGCGCGTTTCTCGCGGGAGGGCTTGTAACCTCTTTTTTTAGAGATAATCCCGACAACAATCATCATCGAAACGCACATCATCAAGCCAGGTAAATATCCGGCACAGAACAGCTTCCCTAATGAAACCTCGCATACGAATGCAAAAACTACCATGCCTACTCCAGGCGGGATGATCGGGGTAATACATGCGGATGCCGCTGTAACCGCAGCACTAAAGGCTCTGCTATACCCGCGCTTCTCCATTTCCGGCACCAACAGCTTGCTTTCCATAGACGCATCTGCTGCACCGGAGCCAGAAATGCCGCCCATCATGGTGGACAGAACCACATTCACATGTCCAAGCCCACCGGTTAAATGGCCCACCAGTGCATCGGCAAGATTCATTAGGCGATTTGTGATGCCGGAATAATTCATAATCGAGCCCGCAACAATAAAAAGCGGAACTGCCATCAGTGAAGTACTCTCCGCGTTAGCAACCATTCTCTGGATAATAACGTTAATTGAAATATATGGATCCATCACAAAATATGGAATACATGCAAGAATCAGAGAAAACGCAACCGGTACGCCTAGCGCAAAGCAAATTGCTAAAATGATGCAAGGTATAAAATTCATGCTTTAAAACTCCTTTCCAAAACTCTCTGTTCAGGCATCTTAGCTGTTTTCAGTATCTTGAGTATTCTCTGTATCCTCATAAGCAACAGCATAGCGCCTGCTAAACTGATCTGGATGGACAATACTCTGTATAAAATAGATTACAGAATAAATTGTCATGCTTGCAAATCCTAAAACAGCGGAAATGTCCAGGAATTTATAAGACAGCCGGAAAAAAGCAGTTGTTTTTGTCGCCGTTAGGGTAAACTGCAACCCAACCACAAAAAGAAATGCAAATAAAAGTGTACACATCAGCGTAATGCCACGATGAAGCTGAAATCGAAGTTTTTCAGAGAAATGATCTGCCACAAAATCCATGCCGTAGTGCATATTCTTCTTCCAGCAGACTGCGGCTCCTATAAAAGTCGCCCAAATTAAAAATAGAATCGACAGTTCGGTCGCCCACGCCTGTGAATTTTTAAAGATATACCGCATAATAACGTTGTAAACTGTTGTTAAAACCATTCCCGCCAAGGCTATAGATGAAATTATTTCTTCTATATTTTTAATTAGCCATACAATGCGTTTCAAAGCCCCACCTCTTTCTATCTGTTTATTTGTAAACCATAAGCATTTTAAATAGATTTAAAAATATAACCTCTGTTGTTGGCGGAGATCGGAATTTATTCCGTTTCTCCGCCATTGCTCATATCTCAGTCGATAATTTCTTGCAACTGATCATACAATCCCGAAGTCATTTCAGGGAATTTTTCAAAGCTTGCTTTTCCGGCAGTTTGGAGGAGCTTTATGTCGTCTTTCGATGGTTCTATAAATACCACCCCAGCGTCTTCCATCGTCTTCTTGAACTCTGCTTGAGAATCCAGCCCTTTTTGCATGAATTCATAGCCATAATTGACCATTTCTTCCTGTAGGATTTTTTGATTTTCGACGGACAGTGAGTTAAATATTTTTGCACTCATTGCCCAGCAGGACGGGGCAAGCGAATGTTCGGAAAGATAACAATTCTTAGCGACTTCTTGCAGGCTATAAGAGGACAGCGTGCTTAGCGGAGCTTCGCAAGCCTCAACGACTCCCTGCTGCATGTTGGTATAAATCTCTGAGAAAGGCATGCCGGTTTGGGGAGCGGCGCCCAGAGCCTCGAAAAATGCAGAGGCTGCGGCACCTGGCACGCGGATTTTCAATGCTTTAAAGTCGGCAGCGGAATTGATTGGCTTTGTGGATAAAACGCTGCGTGGTGCCGCCGCCCAATTACAGCAGAGGATTTTTAATCCTGAAGATTCTTCGATTTTAGCGCACCACTCCGCAAAAAGTTCGGAATCATTAACCTTCATGACTGCATCTACGGAAGGCAGCGCATACTGCAACGCTGTTGACATAATATCCGGGCATCCGTAATCGGCATAAAAATCGCCAGAGGTCCCTGCCAATACGTTACCACCCATTGCCATCTGCTCAGTTACATCGGATAAAGAACCCAGTTCGTTACTGTAGTAGACTTCAAATTTAATCGTACCATTTGTCCGTTCTTCTACTTTTTTTACAAACTCATCAAGTACCTCGGCCTTTACATCTGCAGAAGTCTCTGCGATACTGATTTTGAGCACAACTGGCTCAGAAGCTTGTGCGGCAGGCTTTGATTCCGTCTGCGTTTCACCAGATTGTGCAACAGAATTCGAAGCCTCTGACGCTAAATTTTTTTCGGAGCATGCCGCCATACCAATTGTCATTGTGAAAGCAAGAATCAATGCTAAAAACTTTTTCATTTTTCTTCTCCCTTTTACATTTTATTTTCACTGACATTTGCATCTGCCAGCTGTAACCATAATTTACAAAGCGGATTGTGAATCGTTTGGATCACCATTACGAGCAAGCTCATATTCGCGTGACCAATCCAAACGGCGATAAGAGATTGCACGTTCGTCCGTCCTGATAAACTCCATAAGTAAATCTAACATATCCTCTGTCCATGTATTCCGATCGATTTGCGCGGTTGTGAAGCGATTAGCTGTTATCATTTCGAAGCCAAACAGATCCTTTATCTGCGTTTTTGCTCCCCCATCTACTACTTCCTCCACCAAATGCGGCGGAATAAATAAAACACCGCCGCCACATCCATACACAATATCACCAGGCAGACAAATTGCGGCTTTGGATTCTGTGCCCAAACGTGCAGGGCCGTTAAAGCTTGTTAAAACGAAATCACGTATCGGTGTGGGATCAATTCCGCGATAATATACCTGAACCTCCTGTACTTTCTGCATTTGTTCAATATCACGAATACCGCCCCAAACTACGGCTCCACCACTCTGGGTTTTACTTTTCAGCGCTGTTGTAAGATTTCCTCCTAAAAACGTTCCCTTATAAATTTTATCGAACATATCAACGACCACCACATCCCTCTCGGTCAAAGAATCCAGTACCCATTGGTTCGGCGTACCCTGGTAACCTTTTTCAGCTGCCATTTTAAAGCTGTCGCTGTAATAATCAGGACGCGTAGGCGCATATGTTGCGGTGACAGCGCGACCTATCATTTTGCAGTTTAGATCGCCGTTTTCTTTAAATTCCGGATGGAGAGATTTCATTGCCACAAATTGATTCTCATATCCTTTTACAAATATCGGCTTCCAAACTTCTTCAAGAGTCATTTTACAAAGCGCATCTAAATACCTATCGGCGACTCTTGGACGTCCGTCTGGAAGCCGTTCTCCTTTCCATAGGGAAGTAATAGAAATAATCTCTTCTCTTGAGTGAAACATCATTTTAGTCCCTTCATGAATTAATCTTTGATTTAAACTTTTTTACTAGTTTTTTTAATCTTTACCTCTATATATTATCAAATTTTATTTTATAGGCAATGATTATTTCGACTAATTTTGCACAAAACAACTTTTTATTACAAATAAAGAATGACAGCCATTAATGATGCAGCATATAGAAATTCCGTGTTAGCAGATTCCCGCATTAATGAGCGATACAGTCCCATAACCTAATATTTTTACCCTCATGTTTTCCAACAAACAAGCTTATTCTTAGGTAATTTAGGCCTTTCCCTACCTTTACCAACATAAAAATCACCCAACCGCAGTTCTGTCATTCCTACGATTGGGTGATTCCCATTGTTCGTTTTATCTGATTCGGCACATTTTTATTACTTCTTTTAAACTGACTTGCCAGAATTTAATCCCGCACTTTTGAAGGAGGTATTCCAATCACTTTCTTGAATAACCGACTAAAATAATAATCATCTGTGATTCCTACAAGAGCCGCTACTTCCGATATTCTATAATGCTTAAAACGAAGAAGATCATAAGCATGCGTCATTTTTATATAATTTTGATATTGTATAGGTGTATATCCTGTGTATTTTTTAAAAATGGTATTAAAATAGGATGGCGATAAATTGGACATATTAGCCAATTCAGACACACTATAATTGACATCAAAATGATTTTCTATCTCCTGCAATACCGTTGAGAGACAATTTTCATACTTACGGGATTCCACCATTTGCTTGCTTTCCCCCAATAATTGGTAAAGAAGAAGATATAATAAACTTTTGCTTTTTATTATATAACCCGGATGTTTTGCCCGCCATGTCGTTTCAATTTCCCGAAACAACTGGGCCACTGCTTGCTGTACACGGGGTATATGCACGGGAATGGAGGCAAGCATTTCCTGTGTTGCTTCATTTAGTTTCTCCAACTGAAACTTGATTACAATAAATGACCACGGTTTTGCCGGATTTGTAGAAGCCGACCGGGATTTTCCCTTTTGAAAAAATAACAAATCACCTTTCTCAAGATTAATTGTTTTTTCATCCCACCGATAAACCGCCGCTCCGCCTGTAGAACAGCATAAAATCCATCGATCGTTATATGTAAGATCATTGAGTTTCCAGTCCCTATCGGTTTTAATTGCAACTACATTGATGATCGTCTCGATTTGAATATCGCATTCTTTAAAATCATATTTCAATTGATATTCACTCTTTTCTGTAAATGAGGATTATACGGTTTTATAGTCAAAAAAATTGGCCGACATTAATATCTTGTGTAAATTTCGCCAAAGTCCTCTTATGCAACAGGCTAAATGTTAAGAGGCTACTTAAGATTTTATAATACAAAGAAATTAAATGGAAAGCAAGGCCCGTTATACCAGCGAGAACATATTTCGCCATGATAATTGGATATATCAAAGTCTTTCCACTTACATTATTTGAAAAAATATATTCCAAGCTAGCCCGAAATTCGGCCTCAGTGCCATTCCCCACTACTTCCGCTTCAGTTAGCCATCTTTAAAAATCGAAATAGTGAAACGCCATATGGCAAAGATTAATCTGTGGGGTTACTTTGCATAAGAATATTTGCGCAACGTGCTTTTATCTTATGCAGGAAGATTTCAATTTTCAGCCACATCGGTCCGATAGGATTTAAAGCCAGACTATGCGTTGGGAGATAAAAAATGCACCGCACTCGAAGAAGTAGACGCTCCTCAAAGGGGAATATTTGGAAAGGTCAAGAAAAAGCGGACCAAAGTTAGGCAGCGAAAAGTGGAAGCAGATATTATCTGAGTTGTCGCAGATATTACAGGAGACAAAAATCTTGCCGTACAACAGCATAGAACAGGCTGAAGAAAAGGGAGACACTCCGCTCGGCGACAGCTTCACTGGCAAAAAAATTGAGAGATAGTTAATTTACAGTCAGTCGACCTGAAGTATTGGATGCTTGGGAACAAGTAAGAAGCAATCCTAACGAATTTGCAGAAACACGTAATATCTCTTCGGAAGAATGCTAATCGATAAACAAGTTAGAGAGTTTAAAAAAAACTTTCTGCATCACCTGATTTTTTAACAATTGTATAGAAGAAAATAAAGGCAGTGCCCAGAAAAGCTTCTATCATGAGGTATCCGCTTTTATTATCGTTGCCTATGGTGCCCAACTTCCCCACATAATAATATAAGAGGATTTATAACAAAAAACGTCTATGAGGGAAACGGTTAAATAAAGCTGCTTCCTTCATCAATATTAATAACCATATACATAAAGTAAAATAAGCAAATATTACTGAAAAATAGTATGCGAAATCATGTTCTCTAAATTTTGGGTCTTGGATTATAGGTATCTAAAAAACTATCTAAAAAAGTTTCATCTTAATAAAAACATTGCTTAACACCATATAAGATGAAATAAACGCAAATAACCTATTCATGCGGTTCTGTAGAATTTCTTGCAGTCTAAACATCACTTAGCATCTTATTAGATCACGGCATAAAATACCATACACACAGTTCGGGACGCAGAGGCCGCAAGTTCAAGTCTTGTCACCTCGACCAAACCGGAAACGGAAAAGAACCTGTAAACGGGCTTTTAAAGCCAGTTTACAGGTTCTTTTGTTTTGCGCTGTATCCTCTTGTCACATAGTCCGGCGCATAAGGTTTTCCGTTAGGTCAAGTAAATATGTAATCTGTATCAATTTACTCGCTTCCGAACATGCGCTTGTAATATTCTGTTTTTTCCTTAACGTTTAGCAGCAGTTCCTTGATTTCTGGAAGCAGACGAAAAAGTTCATCGTACTACCGGCAGGATTCCACTGCAAGAATTACCCAAAGAGGGTCTGCTGGAACTACCGCTACAGGGAACGCTGGACAAATACCGGTGGGGAAAACCGGATCGCCACTCGCGACAGCATGATCAGCTTCGACGGCGTCCGTTACGGGGTTCCGTAGCAGTATGGCGGCAAAAAAGTAAGTGTTCGTCTGTACGCCGGTTTTTGGGAAATCTATTGCGGCGAAGTAATTCACCCCACGCTCAATCGCGGAGATCACCTGGCGCTCCGTCCGTGCCTCGTCGATCCTGTTTCCGTCTTTCGGAAAGCGCATGCAACCGTAGGCAAGAATCGAGATTTTGTCCCCTGTTTTGCCCATCTCACGATATTGCATGAAAAATACGGCCTTTCATGCACTGCAAGTTTTACTCAATCATATTGTAGAACCGCAATTCCCGGGAGATTTTTGATGTTTGATAAATTAATATCAAGCTCTTTATAACTTTTCACATCTTTTTTTGAAACGGTTATAAATGGTTCAACTTTTCCAAATATGAATCCGAGAATGCCCATCACTTTTGTCCTG
The DNA here is from genome assembly GCF_900186535.1 of Marasmitruncus massiliensis. Classification (GTDB taxonomy): domain Bacteria; phylum Bacillota; class Clostridia; order Oscillospirales; family Ruminococcaceae; genus Anaerotruncus; species Anaerotruncus massiliensis_A. The sequence continues at coordinate 218,092 of NZ_FYDE01000004.1, read as the reverse complement.
TAGTGCATCGGTATCACGACCGCCGGACCCAGCTGCTTCATGACTTCCGCTGCACCGCCGGCATCCAGCGTGGCTCTCCCTCCTGCGGGAAGGAACAATATGTCCACTTTCCCGATCTCCCTGATCTGTTTAGGACTTAATCGATGTCCCAGATCGCCGCAATGGCAGACATTTAATCCGTCTATCCTAAACGTATAGACGATATTCTTGCTTCTTTTTGCCCCGGAAACGTTGTCGTGAAAGGTCGGTATGCCTTTAATGTCGATGCCTTCCTGCAAAAAAACTCCCGGGTCCTTGATAAGGGCAAAGTCCCCCCTTAACCGCGCCGACATTGTTGTGGTCGCTGTGATTATGACTGACGGTGACGATGTCCGCGTCAATCTCCGACAGTTTATAGCAGAACAGCTTAACCGGATCCATGACGATCTTTGTGCCGTTTTCAGCGGTGATTCTGAAGCACGACTGCCCAAACCATTTTATGTTCATGTTCCACTCATTCCTTTGCTGTTTTTTGCTTTGAAATGCTTTCTGTGCTTTTTTCAAGAATGATAAATACAGGGCAAACGCAATTGCAGCACATAGAAAATCGAGGATCGGCTGCACCATCATCAGGTCCGTCATGGGAATCAGTATATTCATAAGAATCATCAACGGCACGTCGATGATACCCTTACGGAGCAGAGACAGAAGCAGCGCTTTCCGTCCCTGACCCGTTGCCTGAAACAACGCCGTAAATAAAAGCGCGATTGAGATGAATGGCAATTTCACTGACCGGCAAACCGCCCCAAACCCTGCGACTATTGTTGCGTCACCGTCGCTACCGCTCCTGTTCCTTATTTTTCTGCGCGACCGTCAGACCGAGCAGACGGTCGATGTTGGCTTTTGCCGTGACAACCTCCTGCATGTCTTTTCGTACCGCGCGGTACTCCTTATATGCGGCCCGTTTCTCTGCCGCCAGCTTTTAATATTCGGCTTTGAGCGTATCCACCTATTTCAGATCGAATATCTTCGCCCACCGCTCATACACTGGGCCTTTCCCGGCCCTCATTCTGAACTGAACATCTATAATCAGGTTTACCTTGCGCGCCGCCGCGCCCATGTTTCACAATGTTCTTCAATCGGGTAGCGGTGTGCTACATCACGGCAAGTAAGAAATGGCGTAGCTTCTACGCTACGCCATTCTTCTGAATATATATTGTCTTATCGAGGACTAACTTATGTCAGCCTGCTTTTGTCTTTATGAACACTCAAGGTTCATTTAGGGTGGTGCGGCAGATGGGACTTGAGTCCACGGTTACTGCCATCCAATTTTACCAAAACATTTTATGAAAGGTTTTATAAGTTTATTAAGTCTTCACGTTTTTAAAAATGGCCATAATTGCAATTTCATAACTGTCATATCTGGTAAATACCGTGAGTTTTTTGTACATTGGGTAGAAATTGCATTCAAAGAAGTTCTCGGTATTAGTGAAGGTTCTCACATTAATACTTCGAATGCATCGGAATAGGTCTGAAAGTCCAGTTTCCACAAATATTACCTATTTCTGGGGCTTCGTTATAGATTCGGATTTTGTATAAATCTTTTACTGCTTTGATCGTACAGCATGAAGTTTTGTAAACGGCAGGTAGTCTCCTAAATAAGGGGTGTAACGGCTGAAACCTTCCGCATAGCGGATGATGCGCCGCCCCCTTGCCCAGTCGGTAGCTTGTATTCCTCGGGTCAAGGCACATCTCGTATAATATTCCACCAATTGCGGCTGTGCTTCAAACCTGCGTATGGCTTCCATTTTTTGTTCAAAGGTATCTTCAATATCAACATAAGTATCCATTTTGAACTCATTGAATTCAGAGTGCGGGATTGTAGATTCGAACAGAAAAATATCCGGAATAAAATGGGACGGCGTATTAGGCTGCGCTCCCAACATACCGGCGGCGCTGACGGCGCGGATAACCGCCTTTGCAGTTACTTCGTGATCAAAATTAAACGGGTCTTTTATCCAATGGGTCAATATCACGTCGGGACGCAGATGTAATATGCGATGTCCTAAATTGCGTATTTGATCAGTGTTTAAGTCCAAAGGATAATCCCGAAAATCAAAAAATTCTATGGAGTCCACACCAATTACGGCCGCTGCAGCGCGCGCCTCATTTTTTCTGCATTCTTTACAGGCCTCGACGGTGCTTTCCGGGTTGTTCTTCCAGTAGCCTCCTGATTCTCCGTGTTCGCCAAACGTAAAGGCAAAAACAGTAACTTTGCAGCCCGCCTTTATATATTTGATCAGTGTCCCACCGCTTCTGGTGCACCAGTCGGCAGCATGCGCGCTTACTACCAATATCTTTTCGGGAATCATCAGCCATTACTCCTTTTCAGAAATCTAATATTGCAGATGCCGATCGCTTTATATTCACATATTGAAGATCGAAACAATCCCTCAGACATAAGAAACATCCGGGGGACTGTTTGGCAAAAGCCTCTTCGAACTGGAGATGAAAAGGCTCCGCAACTCTAGCTAATTTCATGATGACACTCCTTTACCCACGCCGTATAGATTATTTGTTCACGACATTAGTCGGCGCTCCGGAAACAAAAGCTTTTAAATTCTCAACCGCAATGTCCATTAATCTCTGACGGCTCTCTTTGGGCGCCCAGGAAATATGGGGCGTGATGATGCAGTTTTTCGCATTTAAAAGCGGATTGTCGCCCTGAATCGGTTCGGTTGACACAACATCCAGCCCCGCGGCGTAAACTTTCCCGCTGTTGAGTGCATCCGCAAGGTCCTGCTCTACAATGAGCGGGCCTCTGGAGTTGTTCAGAATAATAACGCCGTCTTTCATCTTCGCGATGGTATCTTTGTTAATAATTCCCTGTGTTTCGGGAAATAGGGGGCAATGCAGTGCGATCACATCGGATTTTTGCAGCAGTTCGTCCAGCGCTGCGTATTTGCAGGTGTCACTTTCCAGCGCGAGGTTTTTATAGGCGTCGTGTGCAAGCACATTCATGCCAAGAGCCTGAGCCAGCCTGCCGGTTGCCTGCCCGATGCGGCCAAACCCGATGATTCCCATCGTTTTGTTCGCCAATTCAATCAGGGGATAATCCCAGAAGCACCAGTCCGCGTTATTTTCCCAGCGCCCCGCATACACCGCGTCGCTATGATGAGCAACATGATGGCAAATTTCCAGCAGCATTGCGATCGCGAACTGCGCAACGGCGCTGGTCCCGTAAGTCGGGATATTGCATACCGGAATGCCCTTTTCCTTTGCTGCGGCTACATCCACTACATTATAGCCTGTGGCAAGCACACCAACATACCGGATGGAAGAGCATGCGTCAAATACTTCCCTGGGGATAGGCGTTTTATTTGTAATGACCGCCTGCGCGTCCCCAATTCTTTTGATTACTTCTTCGGTGTCTTTCAGAGACGTCCTGTCATATACCGTCAGCTCGCCGAGCGCCTCCATCGGCTTCCAGCTCAGGTCGCCGGGGTTTTCCGTATAACCGTCTAAAACTACAATTTTCATAACCAGAATCCTTTCCAATCAGGCAAGTTCAGTCGTCCAACAATGCCCATGCGCGGTTAATGGTGCGTTTTGTGTTTGCGAGGATAATATCCGCGTCTTCATCTTTCCATGGTTTTACTTCGAGAGAGAGCACATACGGGTTCTGGGCATTGAAAAATCCTTCTTCTTTTAACACCCTGAAGAAATCCAGCAGCTCATCTGTATCATTTGCGCTGTTGGGGAATCCAAAGCGTGGATGCTGGTCCCCATATGCCTCGCAGCCATCTTTTACGACTGCATTTCCAATATGTAAATGTGTAATGTAAGGGCGAAGGGTGCGGACAACGAACCGGCTGGTTTCATAGGTGGTCGGGAAGTGGGAAAGGTCTACCAACAGCCCAAAATTCGGATGGGTTTTCCGCATATCCGCTGCAAATTCAGCCGCGTACGGTGCGGGGCCAATCAAAGCCGCCTTGTCCATGTCATAGTCAAAAACTTCAAGTTCGACCATCATATTCTTAGCCAAGGCATAATCGCAGACAGCGCGGGTCGTTTTCAGCAGCTGTGCATAATGCTCGTCTTTGTGGTCAGGGACCCATTTCCCAGACAGAAAAGCAATCCCTTTTGCGCCAAGATACTCCGCTTCATCCACTGCTTCCAGCAGTGTGTTCTCGGCTTTTTTCCGTTCTTCCTCTTCGAGCGCGTTCGGATTCAGCTTTGGCCCGAGAAGCCTGGGCTGTGCACCGTAGCACACCTTTAAATGCGACTGCGCCAGCAGGTTTTTTGCCTGCTCCCGCAGTGAATCGTCTGCGATTCTGCCGATTTCCAGGGCATCAAAAAATTCATCGCATGCAATCGTCTTAATGGATTCCAGTAATGGATAGGCCGGGTGGCTCATCCACTGGATGGTACCAATTTGGAAATACTTGTGTATGGAATCTCTCATAACCAAAACCCCCTGTAACTTTCTATTTGATCGTTTGCTGCAGACTATTTACTTTTAGCTTTTCATAACATAATCTGTTCGTGCGTTGGTATGTACGTTCCAACCTCCATGCACAATGCGGGTTCAGGGTTTGTAGCCCATCTTTTCTAACTGCTCAATGATGTTGTGACGGCCGGCACTGCGGCTCGCACCCATTGCAATAAAGCCCGCGGCATCATCAAGTGAGGCAATTCCACCGCTCGCTTTGACTTTAATTTTTTCGCCGAAAGCATTCAGCAGCAGTCCAATATCATGTACAGTAGCACGGCCGGGCCCAAAGCCGGTGCAGGTTTTGATAAATTTTGCACCACTGTCAATCGCTATCTGACCGGCGATTAGCTTTTGCTCCTCGGACAGATAGCCGCTTTCGATGATCAGCTTGATATCTACCCCGTAACCGGCAGCCAACTTTGCCATCTGGCGCACTTCATTGCACACAAAAGCATAATCTTCACAAAAAAATTTGTGTAGATTCATGACCATATCCAGTTCGTTGACTCCCGCTTCCAAAGCCAGTTCCGCTTCTTTGAGTTTCGTAGCCGTCATATGGTTCCCCATTGGGAACCCAACGGCAACCTGAGCATGAACTTGGGAGCCTTTTAATCGTTTGGCGACATATTCACCGCAAATTGGAAAAACCGCAACCGCCGCAAAACCATAAAGCAGCGCTTCATCACAGGTTTTTTCGAGCAGTTCCTAAGTGCAATTGGGGACCAGCGCGTTGGAATAGTCAATTTTTGAGAGCACTTCTTTAATAAACGCTTCATCTTGAGGCAGTTTAAGCAATTTCATAAAAATTTTCCCTTTCCATTTCATTATTCGGCCGCACACCGGTCAAGTTCTTTCTGGAATCGCATACATGCGGTGGTAAGGCCATCCGGCTGGTTAAATACGGTGTAAATCCCTGTAATCAGAATATCCGCTCCAAGCCGAACGCTTTTAATCGAGTTTGGGTAGTCGATCGCCCCATCCACCGAAATTAGAAAATCTGTTCCAGCAGCTTTCCGCAGCATGCAGAGTTCTTGAAGACGTCCGATTGCGTCCGGCATAAACACCTGCCCCGCATAGCCCGGCTCGACCGACATCAGTACCACATAGTCGCAAAAATTCACCAATGGCGCAAGCAGAGAAACCGGCTGGGAAGGATTGATGATCACGCCCGCTTTCATCCCGTTGTCACGAATATACTTTAATAGACGCCGGGAAAAGGGGGTGCTGTCAATATGAAAACTCAGATAATCCGCACCATCGCCCGCCATCCGCTCAACATACTCGAATGGATTGGTAACCATCAGATGCACATCCAGCGTGAGCTGAGGATACTTGTCATGGATAGTCTTCACAAAAGAAGTTGGAAACAGGATATTCGGCACATAATTTCCATCCGCAAGGTCGATATGTACAAAGTTCACACCGCCTGCAACCATCTGGTCGATTTGCTCACCGATATTCAAAAGGTTGCAGTTAGCCAGCGATGGAGCATGAATTGCCATATTGATCGCTCACTTTCCAAGGTATTCCCGGAACTGGTCGGCGCGTTGTTTCGCAAGTTTCGAAAGATCTACCACATCGGACATCATAATGATCAGATTGTAACCCTTGTCATAAAGCACTTTGGCTGATTCAAAATTATCCGCCACGGTTGCCAGGAATTTTTTCGAGGGAATGACAAGGTCTTCGATCCGCTTGATGGCCGCTTGTACTTCCAGGCTCGCTATCTGACCCATTTTGCCCATTGAAGTTGAAAGATCCATCGGGCCGATAAAAATCCCATCAAGTTCCTCAATCTCCATGATGCCGGGAAGATTGTCGATTCCAGTCGGGGTTTCGATGGCAACCATGACGAGATTTTCATCATTGGCACGATTGAGATATTGCCCGCGATTCATGCCGTATCCGGCTGCACGAGGACTGCCCGCGATGCCGCGTACCCCATCGGGCGGATATTTACAGCGTGAAACTGCATCGATAGCCTCTTCCTTTGTGTTGACATACGGCACCGAAACCCCCATGACTCCACAGTCGAGGATCCGTTTCAGTGCAACAAGATCGTTCCATGGAGCCCGTGCGAAAGGTGCCGCGCCGGTCGACTTGATTGCCTGACACATGCTGAGTACCGTCTGATAATCAGCTGGGGAATGCTCCACATCAATCACCAACACGTCAAATCCGGCGTTTGCCATAATTTCGGCGGAAATGCTGCTGGCCATATGGAGCCATGCGGCAGAGACTTTGCCTTTTTCCTTGAGTTTGCGTTTCACTTCATTATGATATAGTTCCTGCATATTGATTCTTATCCCCCACTCATTTTTGCATGAATTCAGCAGTCTTATCGGACTCGTATTTCCGGTATAGTTCGGTGGTTTTGATTTGGTCGATCAACACCTGATCATCTCTGGCAAACGGCTTGTTGAAGGCCTCGGCGGCATTAATCAGGTGGTCAACCTTGCCCGTGCCATAAATGACCATGTCGACTCCTTCTTGCATAAGGCACCAGCGCAGCGCGGCGTCAGCGAGCGCTTTGGTGTCGGTGATACCCGCCTCTTTCGCCATCTGAAAGAGTTGTCCTTTCATATAAGCCTCACGGCCAATAACTCCCATACCTTGTGCCTTAGCAGCTTTAAACACCTTATTGCCAGCTTGATGGTCTGCAAAATTGAAATTGATGTAGATGATATCAAAATAACTGGATTCGATCATTCTGAGATAGGTCTCTTCACCTGAGAAGGTGTCAGCGCAGGCGAAGCGAATCAGCCCTTCCTTTTTAAGGGCGGCGATATTGTAACCGAGTTTTTCAAGATATTCCGGATCGTGATCGAACGCGCATTTCATTGGTGCGATATTAAGAAAATCAATCGCATCCCGCTGCAGCAATCTGAGGATTCGTTGAACTTCGGCTCGCAGCAGTTCAAGATTTCCCATTTTAACGTTATTCTTGTCATATGTATAAACCATGCCTTCAGGGCGGGTTTGTACGTAGATTTCGTGCGGCGGGGGCATCTGTTTCAGGTTTCGCCCGAGCGCTTCCTTTTCAGAATCCTGTGTCACATCGAAGAAGTTGATTCCGAGTTCATAGGCATTCTTAAGTACCTTCAAACGATTTTCGTTACCGAACCCTTCAAGAATCATACCAGGCGTGGTACTTTTCTGAAAGTCCTCATTAAAGCCGCGGGATTTACCATTGGACAGATACTCATGACCGCCCATACCCAGCACCGAAACTTCAACGCCGGTTTTGCCCAAAGCTACAAATTTCATATCCTTCATCCTTTCTAACTGCCTTATGTACCATATATTAACTTTGGCGCCCACAGTATAAGGTCTGGAAAAATGCACAGGACCACCACTTCAAGCATTATTACAGCCAAAAAAGGGATACTTTCCTTTAGAAATTCCGGCATTTTACAGCCGAGCACACCACAAATCGTGTACATTGCAACGCCGACCGGCGGAGTTAAAATACCGGTCGTTACGACGATTGACATAATGATGCCAAAAAAGATTGGATCGAAACCGAAGCTTTTAATCAGGGGCAACAGAATTGGAGTCAGCAGTAAAATAACAACCGAACCCTCCATGAACATACCAAACAGGAGCAGGAATAGGACGACAATAGTCATTACAATCAACGGCTCGCTGGTAATACCGGTGATAAAATTGGTGATCTTCTGTGGGAGCTTGTCGATTGGGATACCGTAGCCGAAGATGCCGGACATCGAGATCATAAACATGATTCCGCCGACATCCACAATTGCCTCTTTAAGTGTTTCAATCAGCTTTGGAATTGTCAGTTCTTTATAGACGAAGAAGCCTACAACCAGCGCATAAACGCATGCGCACGCGCCCACCTCGGACGGAGTAAATAGGCCAAAACGGATTCCGACCAGCAGCAAGACCGGGAAGATCAGCGCCCAGATAGTGTCCTTCAACGAATGGAGAATTTCTTTCAAATTGGCGCGTTTTTCACGCGCAGGTTTGAAGCCCCGCAGACGCGCGGTAATCGAAACCGATACCATCAGGATGATCATCATCAAGAGTCCTGCGGCCAGACCGGCGGCAAACAGCCGTCCGATCGAAACTTCTCCGATTGTGCCATACAGAATCATCCCGACCCCTGGCGGGATTGTAGAGGTAATCAGTGAAGTGTAGCCGATAACTGCGCCGGTATAGCCGACCGGATATCCCTGACGCTTCATTTCAGGTCCAAGAATACGCGATTCCATTGCTGCATCCGCGTTTGAGGAACCGGAAACGCCGCCCATAAGAGATGAAAGCACAACGCTCACCTGTGCCATGCCGCCGCGCATATGTCCGCACAGCAGCATAGAAAGCTTGATAAGGCGGTCGGTAATTCCAGAAGAGTTCATCAGACTGCCTGCAAAGACAAACAGCGGGACTGCTAACAGCGTAATATTCTGTGTCTGAGAGATGGGAAGTTGGACGATCGTGGTTATCGGAAATTCGGGATGCTGTAAAAAAAACGTTGCACCGGAGATTGCGATGGAAAATCCCACAGGTACGCCAATAGCAAGCAGTATGATAAAGGTAATTACTACCACTATCATGCAAGTTCCTCCTTATTTTTGCGGCAAGCCGGCGAACCAGCCTGCCGCAGCATTTCAACTAAACGTTCAAATGGTCGTACATTCATCTTGGTCCTTCAACGTATGATGCATTTTAATTAGGGTAGTGACAGCCATAGACGCACAGGATACCGGGACGCTTAGAGTAACCCAAGTATAGCTTAGGGCAGGAATCCCCTGAAAAGAACGGCTCCAGGTCTTTACCGACTGAATTGCCCCCAGATAAACCATCGCGGCCAGGAACCCCAGACAGATCAGATAGATGATCAGTTTCGTCACCTTCTGGGGCTTGCCGAACAACCGGTTAAAAAGAATGTCGACATTGACCAGTTTATTTGCTCTAAATGCGATATCTGCTCCAAGGAAAGTACTCCAGGTAAACAGAAGCAGCGCAATATCGGTTCCCCAGTTGATTGGACTGCCCAAAGTACGTAACATTGCCGCAAGAAAGATAACGGCGACGCTGGTTACCAGACCAAAGATCGCAAGTGTCAGTTCAATTTTACAGAATGCTTCATAAAATTTCTTCATTATTCCGTTCCTTCCTTCTGTGTGAAGGTGCTCTATTCAGCTGAGCGTCCGAGTTCCGCAAAGATCGCATCACGGGCTTCAATGAGTCCGAGCTCTTCGTAAGCCTTTTTGCTGGATTCCTTGAAAGCTGCAATGTCCATTTGGTCGTACGGAATATACTCCATGCCCGCATCAATCATCGCCTGTTTTGCGGCATCAGTATCTTTTTCCATCTGTTCGGAAACTTCAAGCCCAGCCTTATTGCACTCGTCAAGCAAAATTGTTTGATACTCGGCCGGCAGTTTATTGAACCATTCGGCTGAACAGACCATGAAGTTATTTTGGTAGAAATGCCGGGTTTCCAGAATATATTTTGTAACTTCCTGAATCTTCAGATTATTTGCAGCAATGTAGGGCAGTTCACAGCCGTCTACAACCTTCGTCTGAATTCCGTTGTACATGTCTCCGTAAGGCAGTGAAACAGGCGTACAGCCAAGGGATTTGACGCCTGAGACCCAGATTGGGGCGCCGGCAGTACGAATCTGCATACCTTTGAGCTCAGTCGGGTTGGTACCTTTCTTATTTGAAAAGATATTGCGGTAGCCTTGAACATAAGCGAATGAAATTACCTTGATATTATGCTCATCTTCAAGCTTCTTCTCCCAGCCGGCAATCGTGGGGGAACCCATCAACTCCTTAACCTCGTCCAAATTTTCAAGGAAATACGGGGCAAGCAGGACAGAAAACTCGTTTACATAATTGCCCAGACGAGCAGCATCGGTCTGCCACCCAACATTTGTACCCTGTTTCATCTGTTCAAGAACGTCCTCTTCAACACCAAGCTGGCTGTTGGGATAAACTTCGATGATAAGCTTGCCATTGGTCTTTTGTTTAACAGCCTCGGCCCATTTCAAATAGGCCTGATGAAACGGATCTTGCTCGGTAAGAGTGTGACCAAACAATAATTTATAAGTCCCATCCTCACTGGCATTCTCCACTTGAGTATCCTCTGCTTTACTGTTTTCTGCTTTAGTTTCCTCAGCTTTCGATGGAGCAGAGGAGCTTCCGCCACAAGCGGTAAATAAAGGGATTACCATTGCCAGAGCACAGATCATTGCCAGAGATTTCCTTTTCATTTCATTACCTCCTAAGTTGTTCAAATTAATCATACATCGAGATGAAATCAGGAGTCATCTCATTTGTTCAAATAATATTATAACTTTTCATTAGAGTCAATAGTTTCTTGCCGATTATTTCTATTTTTGTTATATTTCATAATAAATTATCTGTATTTTTGTGAATTTAGTTTTCCACCTGCCGAAAGATGTAGTATTTAATTGGAAAATAACGATTTTCATCCGGGCGTAACAATGAAGAAATGTCATATGTTTTTAAATAACTATTGCAAATATATAATATTTATTTTATAATAAATTTGCATTTCATCATCTTTCATCTGTTCATCCGGCGGTCTGATTTGTGGTATGGTTTTTATGATTATAATCTTACGTCGGCATTTCATCGGTTTAGCCACAAAGGAGTCTTCATATGTCTTATAATAATAATGCAAGCAAGGAAATCAGTGATTTCATTATTCATAACATCCAGTCGGGTATCTGGAAACCAGGGGATAAAATCTGGTCTGAAAGCGAATTCTGTCAAAATCTCGATAAAAGTCGCATTGCTGTCCGGGATGCGATTGCCAGTCTTTCAGCAATTTCTGTCCTCAAAAAGGTCAAAGGATCCGGCACCTATGTTGAAAATCCGGACAACGTTTCTCTCGAAGGAATCCGCTATTTTATTATGGATGACGAGGATACGCTGGAATTAATGGAATTTCGCTATATTATGGATTCTTACTGCACCGAATTGTTTGTAAAACGCGCCACCGATGAGGAAATCAAACAGCTTGAAGAATGCTATTACAATATGTTATCCAATCGCAACGATCTGGAAGCCTACAACTACTATGCAAACGAATTCCATCTTTTGATTGCACGCGGGTGTAAAAATCAATTTATTTCGCGAGTAATGGAGTATCTGCGCGACAATCTGCTGACCCATCAAAACATTCTTTCACAAGACATGCGGATAGAGAAATACCAAATAGGCACTACCTACCACTATCGGATACTTATGGCAATTAAGGACCGAGATCCCGATATGGCAGGTGCTTACTGTCGGCATCACATCCGTAAGTCAATCGATCTTTTCCGCAAAGCGAGTGCTGAAAGTAAGAAAAGTGTAGAAAGCCATACTCAGCCAGAGTAATGCGGTCCACAAATTCATCTACTTTTAAATAAAAAACAGGCCCTGAAAGGCAGGTGGTTGTCTGCCTTTCAGGGCCTATTAAGGCGTGTCTCGAAAATAGGTTATAGATTAAAGCATTTCAATCTACATTATCTTATTATGACGAGTTTGAAATAAGATTTGCCGATATTCGTTTCACAAGCGATTTTACAAAGCAAAAAAACTAGTTCAACTTATAAAGAAATTAGTATATTACCTCGCTATATATACCGGAGCCAATAATCATTTTACTTAAGAAAACCGCTATAGGGTTTACCAGTGAGCAGGCGATCAGGTCAAAGTAAATACGCAAGCCTTCCGGCCGGACGACTCGATAGCGTGAACTACTGCCAATCCCGCTGCAGTTGTGCTGAATTGTTTTTGCTTCATATAAAAAACTCCTATTTTAATTTGCTTGTAAATAGATTATCAAATTGCCTGTCAGACAGTAATCTTTTAAAAGCCAGCACCAGTTTTGCCATATAACCAACGGCATACCGTGTCTTTGGCGCTGGCGATTCAACAATATCGAGGATGGCTTTTGCCACTACAATTGGGTCGAATCGTTTTATGTCACTAATAAACATATTCTCTGTTTGTTTTGCCAGCGCTTCAGCGATATTCTGATATGGTCCGTGACCTGAGACTTCACGCAGCTTTTTTGCGGTTTCTTTCTCAAAATCAGTTTTTATAATGCCGGGCTCTATAATCACAGCGTTTATACCAAATCGCCCGACTTTCTGACGCAGAGTATCCGAAAATGCTTCAAGAGCGTGCTTAGACGCGTAATACCATGCGGCAAGAGGCAGTGATATCACCCGCCTATTGACGAAACGTTAATAATGGTTCCCGACCTTTGTTCACGCATATATGGTAAAACAAGCTGAGTCAGCCTCGCAGATCCAAAAAGGTTCACTTCAAACAACTCGCGGGCTTGTGAGATCGGTATGTCCTCGATCGATCTCGGTAATCTACACCTTTTAGTTTCTTGTAGGACTTTTGCAGCCCATTCACTTGGATTACTTTTTCCATTCCGATATCCCCCTTTACTTTGTTTTATCCGTATCCTTTTTTATGGCTTTGTAAACTTCCTGGTCAACAGATTCCTGATAGATATCAGCATAAGTTTTTGAATCTTTGATCAGATCGTCGCAAAACGCCGCTACGTCACTGCCCGTCACTTCGAGAACGCCTTTCTCCGAGGCCGCGCCCTCCTCAAAAAGATCAACAATCCCTGAGAGCAAGCCCGTCCCTTCGGTCAGCTCAACAGGGCCGACTTTAAAGAGATATTTTTGAATCTCTTTATAAACCGTCTGATAATCTTGCGGGAGCGCTTTGACGCGTGCCACGTGCGCACGCCACTCTTTTTTGCCTTCGATGATATCTTGTATTCTCATTTTATCCTCCTATTTACCTAGTTTTTTAGCGATATGATTGTTGAGTTGCTCGCGCCACTTGTCGCGAATAGACTTTGCCCCCTCTTCGCCGGCCAGCGCTGAGCAGAAGCCTTTGATATCGTCACCCAAAACCTCTTGGACACTCTGACCATCCGCCGCCGCTTCTTCAAGCAGGCCAAGCACACCGTCAAGAATCGGCATGAGGTTGCGACCGGTGAAATCTGAGTGCGGCCAAAGATTCAAACTGATTTTTTCCCATGCCTCTTGATAATCAGTTGGCAGCTTTTTGGCTCGCAAATCAAAAGCTTTTAATTCTTTAGTCATATCGTTTCCTGTGATTTTATCCCAAAAATTCATTATTTTTCCTCCTTCAACTCATTAATTTTCGATGATACGAACTCCCATTTTGCCCAGAATCGGCGCAGTTCTGCGCGCCCTGCGTCGTTGAGCGCGTAAAACTTACGCGGCGGTCCCATATCGGACGGTTTTTTTTCTATGTCCACGAGCTTATTTTTCTCAAGTCGCACCAAGATGGTGTAAACCGTTCCATCAACAACGTCCGTGAAGCCGAGGGCATTCAGCCGCCGTGTGATTTCGTAGCCATAGGTTTCTTTGCGGCTTATAATTTCAAGGACACAGCCCTCAAGCACGCCTTTGAGCATTTCCGTTAGATTTTCCAGCACAGTCGCCCCTCTCTATTCTGTATGACTGGTATGCAGTATCACTTACTATATCTATATAGTAACACGTAGTAGTCGGTTTGTCAATAGCGGTTGCCTTGATTAGGACAGATCTTCCTCTTGGCGGGGAAGCTCATTTTTGATTAATCTAACTTGAATCAAGTTGCTGGATATAGTACAGATTACTGCTCTTGCCGCCGTTCTCACGCCACCGCTGCTCTTTGTGCAGACGTCCGCTTTACTCAAAGTCGGCTATAGCACTCCTGACAGTGTTTCGGGACAGCTTCAGCTCTCTGGCGATGGTACTAATCGCAGGGAAGCATTTGCCGTCCTTGCCAGCATGGTCGCGCAGGTACATATAGACAGATCATGCCCGATGCGACAGTTCGGAGATACAAACAGGTGTAAAGTAGCCCACGGCTTTGATAATAATTTACGCATAACATCAATGTCAGTACGTTCTCATTTTCATATCTCCCATCATGGGACCGCTATATCCGGAATCGGGAGAACTGTTTTTCATCTCCCGCTCCAGCTTCATGGAGTAATTCCCGCTGTCCCAAAAGCCGACATAGATTTCACCGTCCGGCGTTTTGATAGGGCGCTGCTCAAACCTTTCACCGTAGCCGTCTGAATTTTGCCCTTCCATAGAACTTAAGCGCTCCGCGGTTTCTTCTCCGGAGAGAGCATCCTTCAGTCCTGCGGTCATGATTTCCCACAGCTCGCTGTCGACAACCTCCACTGACGGATACAAGCTGTACACTTTCCCTCTGAGAACTTCGTCGTGAATGTCCTTGGCAAGACCGCGATCATTTTCAAAGTGCCGGTTTTCCTTTCAGAATATTAGATTCCTGATACCGTTGGCTTTCATCTATGAATATTTTTTTGGTTTCATTATCAAAAGGGTCGAAACCACATACCCGACTAGTTAGTAAATAATATGACATACTATTGTCATGTTATTTATTTTATAATGCAATTGAGGTACAGAATATACACGATATAATGCAAAATGGATTAACTAAAATTTCCATTAAATATCAAAAAATAACTTGACCCGATGTTGTCATATTATAGTTGTTACAATTGGAGTATGGAAACCAGCCTCATACATTATAATAAAAAAGGAGGCTCTTTAATTAGCAAGTTAAGCCATATAACTTTTGATTCAAAGCAACTTGAATGAACGCGTGTTCTTGTAATCGGCGGTACTATAGGAGGAATAGGCAAAGCAATTGTTATACTCACTAAATAAAAACATCTCATTAAAATACTAAATAATAACTAGGAGGGATTTTATGAATCAGAACATTTGTTTAGGCGATATCATAATCGATTGTGACGATGCCCAAAAGCTACGTGGGTTTTACGTAGAACCTCTTGGCTGGAAAATATGAGTACCAATTTGCCGAAGACAATCGAAACATATTTCCGTGCATTGAATATTTACGACAGCGAATTACTGGCGGAATGCTTTACAGAGGATGCAACCTTTAAGGACGAAGGGAAAGAATATCAGGGACCTGATGCCATCAAGGCTCATATCATAGAAATAAATAACAATCCAAAGGTTGAAACCGTGGTTACCAATTCGGTTGATTTAAACGGCGAAACGATAGTAACTGCTATTGTTTCTGGTAATTTTGATGGGAGCCCTATTCAACTGAACTTTCATTTTACTCTTGCCAATCAAAAAATCACTTTGCTAAACATCGTTTTGGCAGGTGAATAAAGACAAAATAAAGTTTTGTCACACTTAATGTTATCTATACCCCCACCTATAATGCAAAGCATACCGCCATCAACAGCACATTCGGTAATCCGATATCTTCCGGGAGGTATTGCAGGTTGATATATCTACCTATGCTGCGGACGATACCTTTGGCGTGAAGAACGGTTCTTTTCGCCTTTTTGCTTCACATCCAGTATCCGCTCTTTCAGATTCTCAATGCTGAAGACCCGTTTTGTCCGTATAGTGATGATGTCTATGATGGTGCTTACAATCACCTTTGGAAGGGTCAAGAAAAAGTGGGCATGTCGAAAGAACCAGTGTGTCTCGCAATTGAGTGTGCATTGCCCAGCCGGTAACTTTCCTTGAATAAAGCTTATTGGTGACTATGTCTATTTTATAATTATGAACGTATTCAGCTTAAATCAAAGCTGACACCGTATCAAAAACGATGCCAGCTTGCATAATTCTATGAAATTCTACGATAGTGCCTTTTATTCTCTGTCTGTTCCATCGGGTTCCGTTCACACCAGGGCATGCTTTTTAAAAAATTCTTTTGCAGGTGACATCTTTAGATGGGCAGTACTCCTGTTAATGTGCTGACAACAATCATCCAAAATGCCACGCCAAGTGCCCAAGGTACATAAGCTTTAACAAGTTTGGCATATTTTACTCCGAACAGCGCCAGAATAATAAACTGATTCACCTCGGTGGGAGTTACACCATCTGTTGCACAACATTCGGGATGTTTGAGGACATCACTACCCAAGACATCACCAAAAAACTGGCAATAATAAGCAGAATGGAAGCGGAATTCACAGTAGTCTTGAGCAGAGTCTGCAAAAGTGTTTTCAACGTGAGTTCCTTGTACACAAAAAAGCCAAGAATTACAGCATAAATGGCTGCGAGGATGCCCCCCTCAGTGGGTGTGACAATACCCATTGTTGAAGCTTTACCGAACCCTGCGTTTGACGCAGGGTTTTCTTATACAAGAAAAGGGCACATTATTATGCACCCTTTTCTTTATGCGGTATTTCAATTTAAGTATACACTAGACCTGTAATAATTTATGCACCGATAATCCTGCGCGCACTGCAAATGAAATCGTTACGTTTTGCCGCCAGCGTGTCCATGTCCTTTTTATTCCAATCATAGATTCCGCGTCCGGTTTTATAGCCTAAATTTCCGTTCTGGACAAGCGCGAGCAGATAGTCGTTACAGGTTTGAGCATCACTGATTTCCGGGAGCACCGTATTCTGCACCGAGACAGCGAGGTCAAGGCCGACCGAATCAATATGTTCCAGCGGACCCCAGACGGGGAAACGGATTCCCATTCCCATCTTGACAGCAGTATCAACGTCTTCGGGAGTGGCCAGTCCAGTGGCTACGATATTAACTGCTTCTCGGATGACCGCCTGCAGAATTCTATTGGCAAGCTGTCCAGGAGTATCACGTTTGACAAGAACCGGGGCTTTCCCCCAGCCCTTTAAGGTCTGTATCGTTTTCTCTGCCATTGCGCGGTCGGTCTTTTCCCACATGACAACCTCGACGAGAGGGACTAAATGTGCCGGAAACCAGAAATGGGCAGTCATCGTCCGCTCAGGATGCAAATGCGCCTTGGCCGCAATATCGGTGATACGCAGACCGGAAGTGTTTGAAAGAATAGGAACCTCTGCCGGCAGCAACCGGTCAAGTATTTCGAAAAGTGTCTGCTTTGCCTCCAGATTTTCAACAATCGCCTCGATAACCAAGTCTGCACCTGTCAGCGATTTTTGGGTATCACAGCCTGCGCTGAGCAGCAGCTGAGCGGCTTGTCGTGCTTCCGAGGTAGTGAGCCCCTGACTGACCAATTCATCAATACTGGTACGCGCGGCCTCTATACCGTTCTGCGCGCGCTTCGGGTCCAAATCCACCAGTAAGGTTTGATTGCCAGCCAGCGCACTGATAGCAGCGATTCCACTGCCCATTAGCCCGCTGCCAAAAATAACAGTCTTCATGTTTGTTCCTCTTTTCCTGCGGTTGCTACATAATTTCCAAAACCAGACCATCAGAGAGTCGGAGCCAGTTTTCCCCTCTGGCCAATGATCCGATTCCAAGCGATTGGGCCATAGAAATGGCCTGTTCGGCATTTTCGGGCTTGAGTGCCAAATGCGCGAGCGTGCATTCCGAATCTTTACTTCGGATTAACTGCAGATCCCCATCCAGCCATACCTGATCAGGCCGTTGAGGGTCTCCTTCCGAAAGAGTGACTGACATGCCGAAAACGTCCCGGAAAAAGGAGAGATACCATTCAAGATCCTGCACATACAGCGCTGTGTGGTGATGTTGTGCCGCATTCATATTTTCATCTTCCTCCTTAATCATTTATTACTGCGATTTTGACACAGACAGGATTAGGAACAGCAGTCTGTGAAATAAGACGTAACCGGCCAGTAGCGGGTTCGATTGCGAAAAGCGACAAGTTGTCGGAATTCTGATTCGCCGCCAGCAAGAATCTTCCTGTCGGATCCAAAGCGAAACTGCGAGGAACGAGTCCTCCGGAAGAAACTTGTTCGACCGGATTTAACGTGCCGTCACTGCGGATCCGGTAAACAGCGAGGGTACCATTTCCACGGTTCGACCCATAGAGAAAGTTTCCATCCGGAGAGATATGGATGTCAGCGCAGGTATTTTCCCCCGTGAAATTCCCGAGCAATGTAGGTACGGCTGTGCCGAGCAGCGCAAGCCGACCGGTACGGGCCTCGAGGGCATAGGCCTGAACAGTACTGTCCAATTCATTAATTACGTAGAGACGATTGCCGTCCGGGTGCCATACCGCGTGGCGGGGGCCTGTCCCCGCTTTCGTGTCCATCGAAAGATCTGGCCGTACATTTAACCTGCCCGACGAACAATCACACTCATAAACCTCCAGTCGGTCAGTCCCCAGATCCAGCGCATAGGCCAGCCGATTATCCGATGAGAGCAAAAGAGAATGCGCGTGCGGCCCGCTCTGCCGGGTGGGATGCAGGCTGCCGCCGGAATGCTGCACAAGTTGGCTTCTCGGTCTCAGGCTGCCGTCGGCAGCGAGTGGGAAAACCGCTATACTCCCGCTCCCGTAATTGCAGACATAGACCTGCGTGCGCGCATCATTGACCGTTACATAGCAAGGGTCGATCCCGCCCGTATACTGTCGGTTCAAAAAGGAAAGTGCGCCGTCCTCTCCGATCAAAAAGGCGCTGACTGTTCCACCAAAGACCTCATCGGACTCTTTACGTTCATTGGCCGCATACAGTATCTTATGATCAGAGGATATTGCCAGATCAGATGGATTAATTGATCCGGCCGGTGTAGAAGCTGAGATAAGGTCGCCCGTATTGACATCCATGCGATAATGATAAATTCCTTTGCCCTGTCCATAGACAATCTTTCCGCTGGCGAAATGGATTTCTTCCGTATAGGTACCGATATAAACATGATATTCCATCTCAAAGTCTCCTTATCCGCGATAGCCGGTGAGGCGTGGAAGCCAAAGAACCATGTCCGGCAGATAGGTAAAAATGAGAAGTACGCCAATTTCCACAGCCAGATACACCAGGATCTTTCGACTAACTTCTTCCACTTTTACTTTAGCAATACCACTGGCAACAAACAAATTTACCGCGAGCGGTGGAGTGATCATACCAATCGAGGTATTGACAATCATAATAATGCCAAACCAGACCGGATCTAATCCAAGTGAAAGTATAATCGGCAGCATTACCGGAGCGATCAGCAGGATAATCGCGGAGCTCTCCAGGAAGCATCCAAGGAAAAGCAGAATCACATTAATAAAAAGTAAAATAACAATTTTGCTGCTTAGAGTCGAGAGCACCGCATTGGATATCGCAGTCGCAATCCCATTGGAGGTCATCAGCCACTGGAAAGGCGAGGAAGCTGCTACCACAATCATGATCATCGCCGTTGTCTGAGCGGATTTGACCAAGATCACAGGGATGTCACGGAGCCGAAGTTCCTTATAAATAAAGAGACTGACGATGAAGGCATACAAGCAGGAAACCGCCGCCGCCTCGGTAGGGGTGCAGACTCCGCCGTATATACCGCCTAGAATGATTACCGGCATCAGCAAAGCAAAGAACGCGTCCTTGAAGGAAATCCAGAGCATTTTAGGAGTAATCTGAACATTGCGTGCAGGCTCAAACTTACGGCAGCGCAGGATATTAGTCACGATCAAAACTGCCGCAAGAACCAATCCGGGTACGATACCGCCCATAAAAAGTGCCGAAACCGAGGTCGAGGTGGTAATGGCATAGATAATCATTGTTACGCTTGGCGGGATAATAACGCCCAGGGTTCCAGCGGAGGCCGCCACTGCTGCCGCTTCCTCAGGCGGATAACCCTCCTCCTGCATCTGCGGGATCATAATTCCGCCGATGGCCGATACAGTTGCCGCATTAGAACCGGAGATGGCCCCAAAAAACGCTGCCCCGCCCACCGTGATGCAGCTTAAACTGGCGGGAACTTTGCCAAGCAGGGATCGTACAAAACCGATTAAGCGTTTGGAAATGCCGCCGTATTCCATCAGGTTTCCGGCCAGGATGAAGAAAGGCACGGCAGCGTTGCTAAAGCTGTCCAGGGAGATGAACAGCCGCTGCACAATCATCTGGAAATAAGCGAAGTTCCCGCCAACCCAGACGCATTGGAAAACCGCAATGATCAACGCCACCGCAATCGGGACACCTAAGGCCAGACAGATCATCAGCGCAATAAACAGCATCGCGGACATTAGCACTCGCCTCCTTTCAGATGTTCCCGGGCAATGCCGACTATATTGCCGATCTCAAAGATCACCCCTTGGAAGACCATCAGTCCACAGCCCGCGGGGACCGCCATGTACATCCCCCACATGGGCCAATGCATGGCGGGGGATACCTGTCCCATCGCGTTGAGTTTCTGAATGAAATCGGCCGAAATAGCGATCAGGATCACATACATCACATTGGTCAAAATCAACTTGACCCCAAGCATGATGAGCTTAAGGGTATAGGGAGCGCTGTCGATCAGAACGTCAATTTTAAAATGAGTATCGTTCTTGGACGCCGCGCCTGCGCCGATAAAGACCAGCCAGATCAGCAGATACCGGGTCAGTTCGTCGGGCCACGACAGCACCGCGAGCTGGGTATAGCGGCAGAAAGCCGCAAGCAGTACAACTGCCAGCATCAAGATCAGAAGAACCGATATCAGCGTATTCTGCACCCTGTATACAGCTCCATATAACTTTTTCAAGGAGACAACATCCTTTCTTATGCAGCTGCCCGGAATTTTTCGATCAGTTCCGGATTGATCTTGTCTTTATAAACATCGTACACACCGGCTGTAGCGGCCGCCCACTTGTCCTTGTCCACCTCGTAAAACTGAGCGCCTTTACTTTTCATGTCTTCCATCAGCGATTCGTCCAGATCGGCGCAGTAGTTTCGTTCCCATTCCATCGCTTCCTTTTCCGCCTTGTCGAAAGCTTCGCGGATATCTGTTGGCAGCCCCTCGTAGAAAGCCTTGTTTACCAGGAATGGAGCAGCGGAATAAAAATGTTCGGTCAGCGAAATGCTGGGATTTACCTCATAGACTTTGTTCATGCTGATGGACACCATGACATTTTCGTGTCCGTCCACTGTGCCCTGCTGCACCGCAGTCAGGAATTCACTGATCGACATTGGGGTAGGCGTTGCACCGAGCTCTTTGAAGGTTTCCATATGCACCTCATTTTCCATGGTGCGAATTTTCATTCCCTTCATATCCTCCGGGTTGATGATGGGTTTGACGCTGGTGATATAGCGGAAGCCATTGTCCCAGAAATTGACTCCCCGAATACCGATATTTTCAAGCTGATCGAGCATAGAGCGTCCGACCTCACCATCCAGCAGCGGGAAAGCTTTTGCCTTGTCGCGAATCAGATAGGGCAGGTCGAGGACCATAAAGTCTGGTACGAAGTTTGGCAGAGGGCCGGTAGAAACAACTCCCACTTCGATGGTGCCCAGTCCTACCCCCTCGACGATTTCGCGTTCAGAACCGAGCTGTGAGTTGGTGTAAACCTGAAAATCGACAGCCCCGTCTGTATATTTTTCGATGGCCTCTTTCATTTTCATGAGGCCCTTGGTGTGCGCTCCCTCCTCATTGGCGGTTACTGCGGCTTTGATTACGATTACTCCAGGTTTGACAGAGCTATCGGCCGGCGGAGTGGCGGATGTCTCCGCCGGGGCACTGGATGATGGAGCGGAGGCATTGAGTTGTCCGCTTTGGCAGGCGGTCAGTGACAGAATGAGCGTAGAAGCCAGCAGAAACGAAATCATACACTTTTTTTTCATAATGAAATACCCCTTTCATCTACTGTTTTATATCTTATCTTTTTCGTTTGTGTTACGCAATAGAGTTACGCGAGCTTATGCAGCCGTGCAACCACCTCATCTCCAAACTGACTGGTAGAAACGTTGCCTTTCAAATCCTGAGTGAATATCCCGTCCGCGAAGGTGTTGGTGACCGCCTGTTCCAAAAGTCCGGCCGCCCGTATCAGATTTTCGTCGCCGTATCGTTTGCCCAGCCATTCAAGCATCATCTTTCCGGAGAGGATGGCCGCTGTCGGATTGACTATGTTTTTCCCGGCAAGTGTCGGTGCAGTACCATGAGCAGGCTGAAACATCGCGTGTTCCAGACCGATATCTCCAGATGGAGCCATCCCCATTCCGCCGACGAACGCAGCGGCCATATCCGACATAATATCGCCGTGCATATTCTCAAACATAATTACGTCGAAATTTTCCGGATGCTGTACCAACAGCAGGGCAAGCGCGTCAATCATCATGGCCTCGGAGTCCACTTCGCCGGCATAATTTTGCGCCACCTCACGGAAAATCTTGCGCAGGAACGCGAAGGAACGGAAGACATTGCCCTTTTCTGCGCAGGTGACTATCTTTTTGCCGTCGGAAACCCTTCCGTTTCGGCCCTTTGCCAGCTCAAAAGCAAAATTGGAGATCTTTTCACTTCCCTGCCTGGTGATTACCTGGGTATCAGTAGCGACACAGTCACGGCAATAGATCCCGCCGCCGTAACTGGCAAACAACCCTTCGCAGCTTTCGCGCAGGACGATGAAGTCGATCGCGTCATGCGGGGCAAGCGCCGAAGGCACCCCTGGATAGAGCTTGATTGGCCGTACACCTGCGAACAGGTCCAAGCCGAATCGAAGTTTAAACATGACATGCCCTGAAACCTCAGTACCATTTTCATCCAAAACTAGCGGACCCGGTTCGGTCTGTCCAATCGCACCCATGAAAATGGCATCCGCTGCCTTACATTCTTCGTAAACCTTCTCTGAAATCGCCTTTTTGCACTTCAGATATTGGCCGACACCCGCGTCGTACGTCTGGATGTCCAACGAGAATCCATCTGTAACTTCAGCCGCCGCTCGCAGGACTTTAAACGCCTCGCGGGTCACCTCGCTGCCGACACCGTCTCCAGGCAGCGCTGCGATATGATAGCTTTTCAATTGAAAGACCTCCCTAAATCTTGACCATGATGTTATTTGATTGGGTGAATGACGAGATCATTATACCCCGCTGTATAGGCACTGTAAATATACACAGAAACATCGTGAAAACAATTGCAAAACTATCTATTTCTTTTGAAAACCTGTTCACGAAATTGAAAAAATCCCCAATCTTAAGGAAAGCTTGCTTATTGAATAGTAAAAAATTATAATAATGTAAATGATTTGTAATTCTGTACAGAGAAGGGGTGCACTATGTCGAGCGACGATAGAAGTCCTGCCTTATGGGATAAGAACGACAGCTATCTTTCCAGAATACGAACCCAATCCGCTATCTTTACACGAGCGCAGAAACGCATTGCGAACTATTTCAGTGATCATCCCGAGGAAATTATCAGCAGTACGATTACAACTCTAGCTGAAAAAATCGGTACCACGCCCCCTTCAATTACTCGGTTCTGTCAGGCGATCCACTATAAAGGTTTCAGTGATCTGAAATTTTGTATAGAACGCAACCTTTCCACTCCATTTACCAAGAGCCCTGATGTAGAGCCATCCGACGACGTATCGGAAATCAAAAAAAAATTGCTCCAAACTGATGTAAAGGCAATCACGGATTCGTTACGACTATTGGATGATCAATGCGTCAAAAGGGCGGCGCAGGCGATCTGCCAGGCAAACATGGTACACATTTACGCTGACGGCGGCCCGGGCGCAACTGCAAACTTTGCATATCAACTTTTTTTACAGATCGGAATCCCCTGCAATTTTTTTACCGACATACGTCTGGCCCTGCTGGCTGTGACCCAGCTCAAACCGCGCGACATTGCCGTAGGTATCACTTTCAGCGGAAATGCGGGAACCGTTATTGATGCGATACATGCAGCCAAGATGCGCAAGGCGTACACTATCGGTATTACCGCCAACCGAAATTCAATCCTCGCCAAAAGTGTTGCGATACCGCTGTGCTACAGCTTGAGTATTGAAGATGACCTCCGTTACCTGCACGTCGCGCGCATGTGCGAAACCGCGATCATTGGGTTGCTTCAATCAGCAGTCATTAACCAGATGCCCCAAAGGCTTCGGGACAATATTGCTTTTTCTAAAAATGCGATTCAGAAAAGCCGGGTCCGGTAACATTGCCAGAAAACAGAAAAGAAAAAATAGTACAGTTATGCCAGTCTGTTTTCTACGAAAAGAAAACGAGCGTTTCACTTTTAAAATAGGTAATATCAGAATAACTGAGAACAGTAGTGTGAATTTTTTACTTCAAATGCTTAGAAACCGCCATCGGTGAAGTGACTCGAATTCATGATACCGCCAAGCTGTACAGTATAGAGTGTTAGACTACCAATGCGTATGCAAGGAAACTTGAACGAAACCCAATTAAGGAAGGAAGCTATAATCTGAAACACTCATAGATGTTGCACGCCAGCGACACCAGAAACAGATTTCGCTTTTGGTAGCAAGGATACCTTTGCATTAGCTGTTGGAAGCGTCATTAAGTTGATAGCCATCCACTGCCACTATATATTTGCGAATGGAGCACGGTAGCCAACCGTGATTTATTCCATCTCATGTCTAAGTTACAATGAGAGGAGTAATTGGTCTAACGAGTCATCCCCTGTACTTTATACATCCGTTTCGACGAATTTCGGTAGGTTCTGTATAAACGCATTAATCACGGCGGAGATAATTTAGATGGCTGCCACAAAGCGAATCCCGCAGACGTGTCTCGGAGATTTCCATTTCGTCGAGTATATCAATAGCACTCATGCCTAGTTCTTCCGCATTTGCCAAACCGGAAGTGAAGGCCATAATGGCACACGGTAAACTTATTGGCCAATATGCCCGCGACTTTTTCAAAATCGTTGAGCGATTCGGCTAATCATCTGTCCGGCTGCTGAGGCGTCCACAAGGGTCCGGCGGATTAGAAAGTGGAGTTCGTAGCCCAACTTACGGGCCGCTTCCTTACATGAGCTGGCTAAAACTAAACACGGCAGCCCCCCTCATGCCGCCATGTTCCGTAAGATAGGTGTAGTTAATATACCCTCCATATATATAGAAAACGGCGGCTCACACATGAGCCGCCCGTTTTCAGTTATTTAGCTTTTAAACATAGTAACCGCCCGCTACGCATTAAAATTACATATGGCTCAGTTTAATCAATGATAATGATCATTAGTGATCCTGTTTTTGATATCACAGTGCCGCGTCTCTTCGGCGGAATAGGGCAATTCCCGTTCCCGTCAGTATGATTGTTGCAACACACAGCACCAACGGCGCGGCTGTCGGCCGGATGGCTTTCAGCGGCGTTATCCAGGAGAAAGGCGAAAGGGCGTAAAGCACTTCGGGAATCTGCTGTTGCTCCCAGAAAATTTCCATCAAGACGAACAGGGTGAGCAGACCGTAGCTGATCCCGGTCATCCACTTTGGCAGCGCGCCGAAGAGCAGCAACGCAACGCCACCAATGGCCCAGATTGCCGGGACCATCCCCGCCATTTCCAAGAAGAGTCGAACAAGCGCGCTCTTGTCCTCCGTGCCTATTACCGCGCCCAGGCCCACACAGAGGCCGGACATCAGCATAATGGCCGCCGATCCGCCGAAGATATAGACCATATGGCTCAAGACCAGCTTCTCCCGTCGCACAGGCATGGATAATAGTGTCTCGCCTTTGGCCGCTTCCTCCCGGCGCAGAATGCCCGCCGACATCATCACATAGACGGAGATCAGTATTCCAAAAATATACAGCATCAGCGATAAAAACGCCCGATCCACGCCGCCCAGCCGCTCGATCAGTCCAGTCAACGCCTCCGCCGAGCTAACCGCACTCACCATCAGATAGCTGGCACAACCCAGCGCGAAGGAAAAGATTGCGTAGAAGCAAGACCAGGCGAGAAACAGCCCCCTTTGGGTGCGCCAGGCAAGGGCGGAAAGATCCCGCAGACCCGGCTTCGCAAAAGCCCGTCCCGTCCGCTGCGGTACAAGACCCGCGCCCACATCCCGCCGCGCCATCAGCCACAGGGACAGCGCCACCAACGTCGCACCCAACGCCAGCGGAATCAGCAGCAGACGGAACTGCTCACCGGCAAATGGGTGGATAAGCAGCGGCCACTCTAATGGGTTAAGGAAAGCAAGGAGATTTTGCCCGCCGCTCACATTCCATAAAATGTGCAGGCCGAACAACAGCCCCAACAGCCCAAAGGACATCCCACGCGCCGCCGTGGCGCTCACAAAGAACTGCGCGACCACCCCCGCCAGAATCCCCAACACGCAGGAGGCACCGAAGAAGCCCAGGCAATGAGCCAATGTGCCTACAAATCCAAGGCCAAGCGCAATCATTGCAAATACCGCCAATACCGCTGCAAAGGCGTTGATTAAAACCATATTCACAAGTGCCGCTGCCAGGGTCGCAAGGCTGCCGATGACGTTGGCACTCAACAGTTCCCTCTTGCCCTGTTCCTCTGCCTGTCGGGTATGGCGAATCATATAGACGATGCTGAAAATTCCGCCGAGCAGCACCAAAAACACCTTAGTACGCCAGGTGACAAATCCGGCGATCGAAATATCCAGCAGCGGGCCGTGCATCGCCTCGGTAAGCGGATCGATGAGGCTGACACCCATCTCCTCCAGCGCCTCCTGCGTGGGGAACAGCACCAGCGAAGACACCGTGTTGATAGCCACCCATACCCCGGGCAGCAGCAGCCAGACAAGTGTGAAGATGCGGTTTTGCCGCAGGTACAGTCTCATGAGGGAAAGTGTGCCATGGAAATATCTCTTCATGTCAGGCCCCCCTTTCGGCATCCCTTTTGTAGTAGTTCAAGAACAGCGCCTCCAATGTGGGCGGTTCCTGTTGATGGATGAGTGCTTTCAGTTCCTCCATGCTGCCCTCTTCGATCATTTTCCCCGCACGGATGACGCCGATTTGGTCGCAGACGGCTTCCACCTCCGAAAGAATGTGGCTGGAGAGAAACACGGTCTTTCCTGCGTCCTTCGCCTCCTTGACGCACCGCTGGAACACACCCTCCATCAGCGGATCGAGGCCGGTTGTAGGTTCGTCGAGGACAAGCAGCTCCACATCGGACACAAAAGCCGAGATCAGCGCCACTTTCTGGCGGTTGCCTTTAGAGTAGGTTTTACATTTTTTGGCGGGGTCGAGATCGAAGCGCTCGATGAACTGCGCCCGGCGCTCCTTGGAATAGCTCCCCCGCAGCCGACCAAGAAAATCGATGACCTCGCCGCCGGTCATGTTATCCCAGAGCTGTACGTCGCTGGGTACATAGGCCAAGCGCTTGTGCAGTTCCACCGCATCCCGCCAGGGGTCGCTGCCAAGCAGCTTCACCTGCCCGTCGTTCTTTTTCAGCAAACCAAGCAAAATACGGATAGTAGTGGATTTTCCCGCGCCGTTGGGACCGATAAAACCGTAAATACTGCCCTGCGGCACAGAAAGATCAACGCCGTTCAGGGCGAACGTTTTGCCGAACCGCTTGGTTAAACCATGAATTTTAATAGCAGACATATCTTTTCCCTTCTTTCACTGTTTGTAAAAGCATTTGCGCAGTACATCCAGATACTTATCAAAGTCGGCGTTAAGGGCTTCCACGTCGATGTCTTCCACTTTTTGATCCCCAATCAGTTCCAACGAACGGTTACCGTAGTTCTCCAGCGCCCAGATAATCAGGTCCCGGATTTTGTCGGCCGGCACATCCTGTCGGAACAAAGAAATGTCCAAGTTGCCCAGCAGGCACTCGTAGCCATAGCCCATCATCTTCTCAAGCTGCCCTTTCAGCTCGGCGGCGATCTCGGGTGACTTTTCCACGGTCAGCCGTTTAATAAACTCGAAGATAGGGGGGTAGCGCTGATAAACCGCCCCCTTGAGCATGGCCGCCCGGCGGTAACGGGTAAGCAGGTCGCCACCGCAGTGACCGATTTGCTCGTAGAATTCCCGGCTGACCACTCCGAACACATAGTCACAGAGGAACAGGAACAATTCTTTTTTACTGGCAAAGTAGTGGAACAGCGCCCCTTTTGAGATGCCCGCCGCCTTTACCATCTCATTGGTGGAGGCCAGATCGTAGCCCTTTGTGGCAAACTCCATCAGGGCCGCATTGATGATAATGTCCCGCTTTTCTTCCTTTAGACCGATGAAGTTTTCGTGCATTGCTACCACGCCCTTTTATAAATTGACCACACTGGTCGGTATCTGCAGTATAGCATAACCGGCCAGTGTGGTCAATGGCAAAATATTGCAAGCATTAAACAAAGTTCATTTGGACGCCACAATGTGCAACTCAAACTTTTTGCAGAGTTTGCTCATAATTTATACTTATTAAATGCCTTTTCAATGTCTAAATGAACTTCTCTAAAAAATAATACTATCCAGATAGTAAATGCAATTATAGTGATATATAAAGATGCCATGATAGCACAAATTATTGAACCAATATTCATATTATGAACCTCCTATTGTATCAATAATGCATAATCGCTTATAACTTACTTAACTCTCACTCAATCGTATTTGACAATGCTTGGTCAACAGAAACAATTTTTTTGTATCTCAATCACCTTATGATTCTATCAATGTCCAAAACAAAATGCTGTTTCATAGTTATACCGGAAAATTTTTTGTCTAAAGTGATGATTTTCCCCGACCAGTTTAGCTCTCTGCGAGAATTTCTAACCATTCATAGCATTTACCCGTGCGACTCCTATTCTTTTGCGCCCTCAAGACTGACCATTATATAAATACATCTGCAAGCCTCTCAAGAGACGTTTACCGCGAAATATTAATATTTACACCGTTTACCTCTACGCCCTCGTCTGCACGGATTAAAATGTATTTCTTGCCATTAATCATTCGTGTTTCAACCAAGTCACTACGTCCCGGATTCACACGGATTGTCACATCGGGGGTGCGAACTTCAAATTGCTTGGTATCAATAATATTTCGTGGATTAATCTCTGTATTGGTGCCAAACTCGGCTTCATATTTTTCTTCAAATGCAGCCATACGGGATTCAGGAACACCGCAGGACTCTAAAACATCTTTTACTGTATTCTTGGAAATCATCAGCGGCTCTTTCACCTTATTTGTTTTATGTTCTGCAATCATTTCAGATAACTGCTCATGAACCGCCTGCACAACTTGAAAACTGCAATCATCAGCGATGGTATCTCCTAAAACAGATTGAAATGTTTCTTTCTGTGCAGCAGCCGGCATAGGAATTTCAGTTTTGAAAATAGTATTAACAAATTCCTCGTGGCTCTCCGCAATATTGCGGGAATAGTAGACAGCGTTATAAATATTAGAACTTCGGTCATCAAAAGCCGGAAACATAAACCCAAGTTCAGGTGACGATACAATCCAATCTGCCGTTATATTGCGGAATATATTTTCGGAAGCGTAGTAGCTAAGCGCGGGCTTTGTTGATTTTACGGGACAAATGCCGCACAGAAAGTACGAAAATACTTCTGACGAATCTTCCTGCTTCTCTCCATCTTCGGTATAGCAAGGGATATCATATTTGTCATAAGCCAGAAGAATAAGATAGTTCTCTTTCATGTTGAGTGCCTGAATGACGCGTCCATAGAATTCCTGTACAGCAATTTCATCATCCAGAGATGAATTTCTGAGCGCCATTAGTAACTTATGTTCCTCGCCTTCAAGAACTTGCTGAGTTGTAAATTCGATATCGATAAGGTTCTTTCCAATAGTTCCGGACAGTGTTTTCTTTAGAATCGCCAAAAGTTCTTCGGATTCTTCATGAGACATCAAACCGAGCAACTGATTGAACTTGGAAATAATTTCCCCCTTATCGTTAACGTAGCAGCCTCGAATTCGAGCGATATTGCTTTTATCGGGACGGAAGCGGCGGCGAATTTCTGCGATTTCTTTTTCGTTCATAATATCCTCATCAATTCTATATGTAGTTGCGTTCAGATTTCATATTCATTATTATATTATGAAATAACGCTATTGTCATCATAACAAAAATTTAAAGACAGCAAGCATTTGATGAGATAACTGAGCAAACACTCTGCCAGCACTTTGCCTTTGCTTTTATCAGATGTTTTTGCTCAAACCACCTTCCTTGGATACGATATTTTGGACTGTGTCAATAAAATCTTTTAGGTTCGGTGAAAGCCACTTGTTTTTGTGATAAATCAGCTGTGAAAAGACTTGATAGTTGGTTGTATAGTTGAGTTTTACCAATTCATTGTTCTGCAGCTCTTTTTTAACTGCAAGCAAAGGAAGAACGCAGACCCCTAAGCCACTCCGCGCCGCTTGATTAATCACCTGTAAACTGCTTGTTTCCAGCACAATTTTAGGCGTTACAGACGCTTTTGACAGATCACGTTCAAACATTTTTCGATAGCAGCACCCTTTTCCAGTCAGAATCAAGGAAACCCCTGAGAAATCATGTACATCAACTTTAAATTTTTGTGCAAGCGGATGTTCGGGTACTGAAAATACACAAATCGATTCTTCGATTTGTAAAGCGGTGTGAATGGCTGGATTGCTGATCGGGGCATCCAGCGTAAACGCGATGTCGATTGTGTTATCTGTAAGCAATGGAACAAAATCAGAGGTATCGATCATGTTCAGATACAATTCCACATTGGGATGCTCCGCCCGATATGCCTTAATGATAGCGGGCAGCCTGTAGATACAAACGGATTCTGAAGCTCCAATCGTAATGCGGCCCCCCGCTTTGCTGGCAAAGTTGCTTTTTAGTTCTTTTGAAAGGGATAGAATTTGACGGGCATAAAATGCCAGATCATTGCCTTCCGCAGTCAGTGTGATGCTTTTGCCAATACGTTCAAACAGACGTACGCCCAACTCTTCTTCTAATTGCTGGATTTGCGTCGAAACATTTGATTGCGCATAGTGAAGATATTCCGCCGTTTTTGTAAAATTTTTGATTTCGCTCAGAGTCAAAAAGGTTTGCAGGTGTTTCAGTTCCATAGGTGATTCCTTCTTTCCAGGAAAATCTCTTAACGAGATTGATTCTATATAAATCATCTATTTTTAAGATTCATAATTGTATGCTATCATAGAGACACGAAAAAGTCAAAATGATATGGAGGCATTGGAATGAGAGCTGTTAACCTGCTGGAAGAGGTCAATGAGATTGAAAGCCTGTATGTTTACAAAAAAGTGGGACTTCTAAATTCTCATGTTTTGAGCGTTGTGCAGGTGGAAAACCGTACTTTGGATTTTCACATCCACGAGGATTCTGATGAGCTGTTCTATGTGATAGAGGGCAGTTTTCATCTGGAAACGGAAAAAAAGAAAATAAAAGTGAATGCTGGCGAGTTTATAATTGTTCCCAAAGAAGTAAAGCACCGTCCCGCCGTGAAAGAACTTACAAAGTTTTTAATGATTGAATTAGCCGGTACTCTGAACAAGGAAAATAGCGGCGACTTATATGAAGAATGAGGACAGCACTTTACCCGGCAACAACAAGAAAGTCAGAGGACAAATAAATTTTGCTCACTGACCTTATAGCTCTTGTTCGGAGCAGCCCGCTAGATATCCGCCGCTTAATTCATTCGATAGGCATTATACCGCTGTTATGCAGAATAAGTTTCTAGTAGATAAGTATACAAAAGCCCTCACATTTCAAAAGAAGTGTGGGGGCTTTTACAAAATATTAGAGCAGCCTAATATTGAACTTACAGAGCAATCATCATATCATACAGTTTATTGACTGTTTTCCAGTTACGTACGGTAGCCGAATCAAATGTTTTTGAAGTGCGGGCCGCCAGCTTTGACTTACGTATACTTTGGTAACAAAGAAGATACATCTCTCTTTTTCCCGCCCGCAACGTGTCTGTCCCAACATACTCTTTGCAGATTGCATCGATCTGTGTCTGTTGCGGAGGATTATTTAAAAAATAGACGTAGAGATGCTCAACCTGCGGATCAGCGGCTTCCGCCGCCGCTATTTCTGCTGTCGTGATTGGAAACTGTTCAATTAGGAGCTGCATTTCATCTATATTCCGTATCAGTGTGTCACTTTCAAAACCAAAGCGGTTAATAAAACCGGTCCTAATGATATCATGTAAAACAGGTTCACCGAGAGTTGTCTCAAATACAGCATTACCGCTTTGAATATAGGTTTTCACTTTGCTCAGCCCCAGCTCAAGAAGCAATTGCTTTAAATCATTCATTTTTACGACGTTTTTCCCGCCGACGTTGATCCCCCTGAACAATAGGGTATATTTCATGAGTTTTCACCTCTTTATTTATGGAAGATCAATCCAAATCTTGAACATTCATTTTATCAAGCTCTTTCCGAAGCTTGATTTTTTCACGGCAAGCAAAGTAGATTGCTACAAGAATGAGTGTAGGGATATTCGACACCAATAATGTAAACAGAACCCGTATGAAAATATCCCACCCAGTCATCCCATTATAAGCGATAAGGCTTAAAACCATAAGCAGAGAATAGGCAAAGCTGATGGCCGGCAATATCAGTCCAAACCATTTACTATTTTTCTTTGAGAGAAAAATCTGTAACCAGATACCTCCTGCCATGATCAATAGTACAAAAATGAGTGCAAAAGTAGTTCTCCGCATCTATTGTTTCTCCTTTTTGGCTTTTCTGTATTCAGCAATCAGGATTTTCGCAGTATCAAAATCTATCTTTTCATTTACGGCGAGTCGCTTTATTACCGATATATATGGTTCATTATTTGCATCCTCGCTGATCTGTATTTTCTGTATTAACCGATCAAGCCTAAGCCTCACGGTTGGATATGTTACACCGTACTGATTTGCAATCTCCTTCAGTGAACCGGATGCCAAAAGGAATTTCTTGATAAATGACAAATCTTCATCATCAAGATTTACCATCCACTCCGGAACAATTTCTATCGCCACAGCAAGCCCTCCTTTAATAATATTCAGTATAAAGTATAATATTATTAAAGTCAATATTCAATTTCAAATTAAATAAAACATGTCAGTTCGAGCGGATAAAGATATAATACCCGGATTTCCGAGCGGACAGGCTGAAAAATAAAGAAAATCCGGCCTGTTGTTGGGAATCACAAAGGAAAAGTGGCGCCGATTTCAAAGTTGTGGTATCCTGTAATCATCAAAGATACAAGTTGAGGTAACG
The DNA here is from genome assembly GCF_900186535.1 of Marasmitruncus massiliensis. GTDB lineage: Bacteria > Bacillota > Clostridia > Oscillospirales > Ruminococcaceae > Anaerotruncus > Anaerotruncus massiliensis_A. The sequence continues at coordinate 184,778 of NZ_FYDE01000004.1, read as the reverse complement.
GGAATGAAAGATTTTCAGCGATATGCCGGTATTTTAAAGGCGATATTGATACTCTTATTTATGAATGTTTTTTTAGGCGGGAATTTTGTGTCCATGATTCTCACCTATATATTTATTGGCCTGCTGCTTATCATCCGATCTCTGGTGGTTCCGACGGATTGGAGGATCAAAAGATATCTGATCATCGTCTACGCCGCTGTTACGACGATGCAGATAATCTTTACGGTGCTGGTGGTATTCCGCGAAGATCAATCACTGTTACAGACCATCTTCAGCAGATTATTTGGCGCAATTGCGTTATTATTCCCCTTCCTTGTAGAGCGGTTTGTAACGATCAACAAGTATGCCAAATTTTATCTGCCGTCGGTAGAGGAGCTTTCAAATGTCAGTTTTGCACAGATCAAATCCAGCACGGATAAGGTCATTCAAGCGGTAGAGGCGGTTAAAAAGACCAGAAAGGCTTTTTCTGCCGAAAACTTAAATGAGATTAAAAGCGATTTGCACCGGCACAGCTCCTTCACTTATATCAACAAAGGGGTACTGACCGATGCGTACTTTAGGGAAGCCGAGGCCAGCATGGACGACCCATATCTTTATATTGTAATTTCTAATACAGGAAGCCCAGCCAGCGAAATCATATCCACCTTTACACAGAAACAGTATAACCACGCGTCTCTGTCTTTTGACCAAGACCTGAAAACCATTATCAGCTATAATGGAGGAGAACGGGTTTACCCACCCGGGTTAAACTCAGAAATGCTGGAGTATTTCAATAAGAAGGAGGATGCATCTATTATCGTTTACAGGTTAGCCTGCACCATGAAACAAAAACAGACCGTTCTGGAAAAAGTAAAAGAAATTAACCGGGAAGGCAGCGCGTATAACATGATGGGGCTGGTTCTCAAGTATTCCCACAAACCGAATATTATGTTCTGCTCGCAGTTTGTGTACAAAATGCTGAAAATTGCAGGCCTCGCTTATTTTGAACGCCGTGATGGTGAGGTGAAGCCCACAGACCTGGTGGAACTGGATTACTATCGCAAGCTGCAGTTTGCTTACGAAATGCGGCTGAATCATCCTGCGAAAGAGTAAGGAAATACAAACCTCTATGGCAAGGTCCATTGGTCTTTCTTTACAGAATAAAGCGGAAGGGCGTTTTTAAAAGAAATGCCCTCCATTCAGTATGGTACGCGAGCCATCCAAACAAGGCTGTCACAAGCATGCCGAAAAATACATCTATCACGGAATGCTGTTTCACGAATACCGTCGACGCACAAATTAGAAGCATCAGCACAATCGTTCCCCTCCTGGCCCAAGGACGACTTTTCAATTTTTCGGATTTGAAAGCCACCAAAGCAATGGAGGTTGAAATGGAAACATGTAAGGATGGACACACGTTAGTCGGCGTGTCCAGAGCCCATATAAGGTTCATCATTTTGCAGAACAGATTGCCCCGTGTAATATCAATCCGCAGATTCAGTTCCGTCGGCCAAAGGATATAACACAGGAAACAAAGCGTTGCTCCGTTCATCAGGACGAAACACAGGTTCTGATAGTCCTCTTTGCTGTAAAAAAGGAAAAAGAGCAAAGCAAAGGGGAATGCCAAAAACCAGATAAAATAAAATGGGGCAAACCATTCGCAGAACGGTATGAGGTCATCCAAACTGCAATGAACCAGATATTTTGGTTTCAGCACCGATTCCAACGCAAAAAACATCATTATGTAAAAGACCAAATACAGCAAGGCATAGCTGTAAGAGTGATCTTTTACCCAATGCCATAGACGCTTCATTGTTTTTTCTTTCGCTTCCTTATTGATTGTTTATTCGACAATATGTTGTATCATCATTGTAATCCTTTCTTTTTATTTCATCAATAGACATTTTTATTTGCAGATATCCTATAAAACTGCTAACGCTGGAAGCATTCAATGAAATACGCTTATCCTTTTTTAACGGGGGAAAATCACCATAAAATCTGTCGAAAAGGCAAACGCCCTGCGGTTTTTACCGCAGGGCGTTCTAATCATATGATAGATTGGCTATGGCCCATTCGGACCGTTTTGATTTTTTAGACACTAAAAGGATAAAATTAACTGTTTTCGACAAACTGAATCTTTAACCCATTCGGATCGAGCACAAAAAAGAACCTTACATGCGGATTTGGCTGGAAGGGGCCGCTGTGAATATGCAGCCCTTTTTCTTTGATGAATGCGATTTTTTCATCCATCGAATGGACTTCAAAGCCTAAGGAGATGTCTTGCCCAATATTTACCGGCTGACTTATAGTATGCTGAATAAGCTCTAATTTTGTTTCTCCGTCTCCTAAGAAAGCAATCTCCGATTCGGGGCCAGCCGAAAATCTGTTCATCAAGGGTAAGCCAACAATTTCCTGATAGAATTTCAGAGATTGGTTCAAGTCGTTTACCGTTACTGTAGTCCAGCAAAATTTCATAGCCGATACACCTCATCTTATTTTTTTATATACAAAGCAGGCCTTGTCATAGGCTCGCTGTTTTTATGCCCTTTTTCATTTCTTAATATTGCAGAGGCACCGTCGCACAGTCTTACTGTATTTTGAGATACTTTGATTGATTTAACGCATCGGTCAAATGATTAAAAATATCGTCGACATTTTTCAGATTTTTATCAATCGAAAATCATCTTCTTTTCTTGATCATATGCATCGAAAGCCATAAAAATAGCCTCCCGGTAGTGATGGATTGATTAAAATAAGTTTAACACAATGCCGATATAATGCAAGGAAAATTTGCAAAATTCAGGAAAAAGCAGGCATATGCAGTCTCGGATCACTACGGAAGGAGACCTTAATTGCGTATGAATGCTACTAATTCTTTATTAAATTTATCCAGCTGGTCATAGAAAAGAAAATGGCCGCACTGATTAAACGCGATAAGCTTGGAGTTTGATATGCCTTTTTGTTGTGCAACGGCCAGAGGGTACAGGCATACCTGATCATTGATTCCATGCAAAATGAGTGTAGGGACATGAATTTTTGCCAAATCATCAAACAGCACTTCGTTTATCCATGTGTTAGCAACCGCCGCGGTTGACCAATTCGCCGCCTGCAATCCTAATTTGAATATCCAGTTTGAAAGCGGGATACTGACTCGATGATAAAAAATCGTATTCCCGAAAGTTTGTAACATTTTTGGACGGTCGGTATATGTACCCTGTATGATGTCCAAGACGGCCTGTTTCTGTATGCCGTAAGGAAAATTGGGGCGTTGAATAAGGCTTGGAGCCGCGGCAGCGAAAAGCCCGAGCTTAGATACTTCATACCCGTTGTGTCTCGCCATATATCGGACGCAAATTGCGCCTCCTGTCGAATGCCCGCAAAGTATAAAATTCTTTAATTGCAGTACGTCCACAACAACGCGCACATCGTCAGCCAGCCGGTCATACCCATAACCGTCCCAGGGTTTATCCGAGAGCCCGAATCCCCGGCAATCCATTGCAACGCATCGATAGCCTAGCTTTGGCAGTTGGCTCAGCTGATATTCAAACAGGTTGTGATTTCCAGGCCACCCGTGAATCAAGAAAACTGTCTTGTCACCGGTTGGGTTCAAATCCTCAACGTATACCCTGACATTTGGCTCCACTGTAATATAGTAGCCCATATAATCACCTTCAATGTAAATATTAACAGAATATTCGCATTGTGGTGTTTATGTTACTTTGAGCAGATATTTTTTGTTTTCCCGTCGCTATTTTGAAGCGTTCAGAAATTAATCTGAAAAACAATCTCATCGCATCCAGCCTAAAGGTTCAAAAGCGGTTGGACGTCCTCCGATTTTCCCGCAATATATGCATCAATTGTTTTCAGCGGTTCATCACAGAGGTGGTTTTAATTCTGGTTCCTGAACTTACGTCCGCATTTTGGACATCACTACATTACTTCTCGCGTTCCTTTACCGTAACATATACGGTATCACCGGGATGTTTGGCTATTTTTGCGCGGATATCCTTACGCAAACCTATGATATGGCACACCGACCCGTCAGCATTCTTTACGCCCATATTGACAAGGCTTCCATCATACGGTTCTTTGTCAAACGTTGCGTGGACTTTTACGCGGCCTTTACCAAATTCAGCTCTAACATCATACGGAAATTTGACATATGCACCGTCTATGTCGGGGACTTTCTGAATGATAGCTCCAAATTTATAAATTTTGGGATTCATCTATAGCCTCCTGATGCTTAACATAAAAATCTGGATCTATTATACCATCCCCATCACAAAATTACCCAAAAGAGCAGCCTCCTATCCCCATGATCTTTCATATTCATGCTATATCTAATAAATAAATGGGAGCTATTGAAGACCTATCAGCAAAGTCTACTACTTTACATGATGTGGCTACACATTTATCAATTCTATTGGCAATCTTTTTAAACATTCAGAAAACAATTCCAAAATTGTAAAAAAAGACAAAATTTTTATATTTTCTTATTGCAAAAATCACAATAAGCGTTACAATATAGGAATGTAAAAAGCATGTAAAACCGGAGGATACTGTTTTGTCACACATAGCAATAGCGCCGTTTGGCTTTCGTAAATTTGTGCAGAACCTGCGTAACGGGTCAAATAAAATAATAGTCCGTATAATCTCATCCTTGTTGATTCCCCTGTCGGCCCTGATTACCACCGAATGGATACACCGGGATACTTTACTTACCGAAAAATTTTTCATCGAATTTATGGGACATCTATCGGGATATTTTTTAGCATGGCTTTTTTTCTTTTTTCTATATTGTGCTGTGTCCCTCTTAACCGGCTGGCACAGCCTGGCCACCGCTGTAGTGGGGCTTACGGGCCACCTTCCAGCGGCTATCACCTATTTTAAGCTGCAGCTGAGAGGTGAACCCTTCCTGCCTTGGGATATTCCTCAATTTATGGAAGCATCCAATGTGGTGGGCAAGGCTAATCTGGAGCTTCGACCCTCTATGGCATGGACGCTGGCTCTCTTTATAGCCTTGACTGTGGCTGCTTCTTTTTTGGACGAGAGGAAAAGAAGACACGAAATCCGGTCTCGGCTTAAGCGAATAGGAACTGGGGTTGTCTTTGCAGCTCTGCTTTTGTTACAGGTTTTCGGCATATATCTTCAACCAGCCGTCACTTCTTTTTTGGGTATCGTTCCGGATATGTGGATGCAAAACCGATTTTATGCCGACTATGGGGTTGTCAGCGGGTTTCTGGCCAATCTGCAGGCCTTACATATCTCCAAACCAGATGGCTACAGTCAGGAAAACCTGTCGGCACTCAAGGAACTTATCGAAAAAAACCGTCCAACCGCTCCCCTGTATCAGGACAGCTATGCGGCTACGACGGCTTCCACAGTAAAGCAGCCAAATATTATTTATATTATGTGCGAGGCGTTCTGGGATGTAACTGAGCTGGACGGGATTGTTTTTGACCGGGAGATTACGCCCACCTTAGATGATTTGAAGGAAAGGGCGGCGATGGGGCGTTCATACTCCCCAAGTTTTGGAGGCGGAACCTGCGACGTAGAGTTCGAGGCGCTTACCGGCTATTCGATGGAGCACTTGCCTGCCGGAAGCAAGCCCTATCAGCAGCATGTCACCCATACGATGTTTTCACTTCCCAACTATCTGAAAAGCCAGGGTTACAGCACGATGGCCATCCATGGTTACTACCGCAAATACTGGAGCCGGGACAAAGCTTATCCTTACCTCGGCATCGACCGTTTTATTTCGGCTGAAAATTTTATCAATCCCGAGCGTAAACGCAGTTTTTACTGGAAAGGCGGCCTGATATCCGATGCGGAGGTAGGCAACAGAATTATAAAAGAATTTGAGCAGCGGGATAAAAGCAAACCACTGTTTCTCCATGCGGTTACCATGCAAAACCATTCCAGCTATAACGAAAAGAATTATCCTGCCGAAGAGCTTGTCAACATTCTTGAAGCCCCCGAGGGCCTTTCCTCGGAAACCATTTCCCAACTGCGGGATTTCGCCACGGGCATTCATCAGGCCGATGCCATGCTGGGCAGTCTGGTAGAGTATTTTTCTCATGTGGAGGAACCCACTATACTGGTGTTTTGGGGAGATCACTACAACACTATAGGCAGAGGATACGAACTCTATGAAAAAACAGGCTATATTGCAAAGGGCGACGTCAAAAGCCCCTTGCTTCGCGGCACACCGTTGGTCATCTGGAGTAATTACAGTAACCAGGCGGTGGATTTAGGAACGATTGGGGCTTACAACATCAGTCCTGTCATGATGGATCTGTACGGGTTGGAAAAGCCCCTGTATTTTGATTTTTTGCTTGATGGCATGTCCCTTTACAGGGCCCGTACCAGAGGCGTCACCGTTGAGCCGGACGGCAGCTTTTCCGAAACCATGACACAAGCGCAGCAGCAATGGTTCGACCGTCATTGGCTGCTCCAGTATGATCTGATGTTTGGAGAAGACTATTTCGAATGAGCAAGGCGCAAGCCACGGCAGCGTTGGGCAATCGAACGATTGCCCAATTTCCTTTTGTATCAATCGGCCCTTATCTACCTGACGTATCCTTAACATTTGCATATCTATGATTGAACTCATAAACTTCATCATATTTGAATTTTAAGAATACTTGGTTCCTAACATTTACAAATCCAAGCAGAAAGCGATAGCGTCCTCCTTGTTCTAGCTGCACGACCGTGTGAATCCTATTTTGACCGTCATCAACAACACCATTCCAACAGGCTTCATAACATAGTATCTATTGGTTGATTATGCCCAACTTTCCACCTTCATTTGCTATGGCCTGTTCATTGCGGAAAGAATAGGCCGCAGCAAATTTTCGAGGAATTACAAGAGATATGGTTCGCAGCTATCCAGGTTTTTTAAACAATTTGTTTCCAAATGAAACAAGCTGCAAATTAAGAAGCTCATTGGTTCCTATGTAGAGCGCTTATAAATTTTACTGATGAATTAAAGTATCTGTTACCAGGGTTAAGAAAACTTATGACACCATTTTTTTATCTGACAAATAACAGATTGGGGATATATACCTACAGGAAATAAGATAATAGGAATTAATAAACCCTCACATTCCAAAAGAAGTGTGAGGGTTTATTGGTGCCACAGAAAGGGACTTCCCGGTATTCTCATAGTCCAATCTCCTGCCTTGGTCTGATATTACTGATATTATTTACAGGCTGTTTCCATTCATTTTTATCAGGTATATTGGCTTCGCTTATTATGTCGACAATTCTATTGATTTGTAAAAATCTCCCGATACAAACATCGATAATCCGCATGCATTGGTCACATACTAACGAAAATAAGATGATATAGGAGGTATCTCTTTTGGATAGGGATCTATTGATTGAGCAAATAAAGAGCGAATATGCGCGGTTAGCGCAGCTTGAAAGCCGCGAACATATTACAGATCAATCTTACAGTGCCATGTCGCCTGAGATTTATTATGAACGAACTTTGGAAAAGGTCATCCGCGATATTTCTGCTGGAAAATACGACGATTGTGCTTCCGGCCTTCAGGTAGTAGAGCGAAATGCCAACCACAAAACGAAATCTCAGCGGATTCAGGACACCATTGAATCTACACTTCACAATATGGAAATCACCGAGGAAATCATTTCATTGAAGCCGAGTGATAAAAAAATACAGGATTTGCAAGCGGCAAACGAACGTCGGGCTGAGGCAATCCCTCAGATGATTCGCGAAATGAAAAAAGAGCAGGCTCAAGAGGAACTGGACGCTGACAGTCCTAATGTCATAGGAGGCGGTGGGAATGAATAACGCCCCCAATACAATCGAAAAAATATACGGACATCAACATGGGATCATGTGCATTTGCATTGAAAAGAAGATATGAGACATTGCGCGGACGTTGGAAGAATCAGAACACAAATCCAAAAATTATTTTTTGAGGAGGTGCCAGTTAGGCTCTCCTCTTATTTTTTTAGACTATGGCTAATATCACTCATTTTCTATGCTTTGGCATTGTCAGACGATAGCTGTGCTCAATCATAGAGTACAGTTCGTCGTCTGGCACATCGCTATCCAGACGAATAGTATTCCAGTGTTCCTTGTTCATGTGGTAAGCTGGCATCACGCCACTATATATCTGCCGCAGAAAATCCGCACGGAACGGCTCACATTTAAGGTTGACACACAGACCCCCACGTTCGTAGATAAGAGCAAAGCTCTTTTTGTTCAACCGGTGGCGCATGACTGTCCATGCCACGTTTGAATCTGGGACATCATCAAATGGATAGTCCTCGTAAGTGTCAGAATATGTCAGGCAATATTCAATAAGTTCACGGCGATTCATGGGTTCATTCCAACTTTCATATTCTTCCAAATGCAGTTAATTATATAAATTTTATGCAGTTGATGCGTCATAATATATTAATACGTTATAAACATTAATTAAAGTTCATCACAACATTTATGGCTTTATATACGCATATCCTTCTCTTTGTTTATCGATTAGCTCCCTGACTCCTACTGGAACAACTTTGACAAATGGGAGAATCTGTTCTTTGGAAATATTCATTCCCTGTAATGCATTGTTGCATGCCACGAATGTAACACTTTTTCGCGATAGAACTTCCAGCGCATTTTTATCAATCATGCCGCTGTTATACTTATAACCTTTGACAGCTTCTGAATTAGCCAATACTTCTATGGATACACCAGAAAATGCATCATCATATGAAAGTAATAGATTTTTGACATTATTGAGAAGCAGATTCCACTTTTGAAATTCATCTATATGAAAGATTACGTAAGAATTCATACGATCCCACCCTTTTTAGTATATTTAAATTTCTGGCTAGTTAAACCAACCCAGAACGCTTGCAGAGGAAGGCAATAAACATAATGCGCAGTTCGAGAAGAAGCGTCACAATGCTAATATCACGAACAAAACAAATTACTTTATAGTTTTTAACTGCACGCAATTTTTCCGTATTAAGGAGTCTACCATAGCCATCTTACAGATTATATCACGTACAGTATTATCAAGTTCGCTGTTTTCCGAATAATCCGCTAACTCCAAAAAGTCAACTCTTCCGTATTTTAATAGTTCTTCAACTTTTGTTTTTTTCCCCCTTTGATATACAGCAATGGAATATCCACCGTTCGCTTTTACAAGTTTCATACACGGTACGTCTGTAAGCCCATCACCAATATAAATCATATTACGGAATGGTATTGGTCGGTCATCTTCTGGGGTGAATTTATTCAAATTCTCATCATTTGATAAATCAAGTACTCCTTTATTTATACGAAATAGAAATTGGGTTTTTGTTGTGTAGTTAACAACATTCTTCGGCCAACATGCGATGTGGTTTTCATCGTATAAAAATTCGCAGGCAAACACTTCTCGAAAATATTTGTAGATATTTGAACCTTCAATAATTTCTCGAAGCCCAGAAGAAATAATATAGTGTTCGATTTTTACGCCTAATTCACTTCCAATTCGATTTATCCGACTAAACCATTTTTCAACGCCAGGATAAAATTGAAGATCTTTTCCAAGCTTTACGAATTCCTCGCGACAGATGCTTTTTTTGGCTGAGCGCGCTCGCTCAAGCATTACACGCATGTAAGCAAGAATACCATCCATCTTATTTTCTTTAGCAAGATTATTAGATTCTTCCCAAAATTCTCCCGGAGTCATACCTACATTAGGAATAAAAGTATACTCCTGCATATCTGTAGTGCATAAGGTTTTATCAAAATCGTACATTAAGGCCAATACGGGCTTCTTAGAACGCATTTTGTATCACCCCTTATTTCTTATCTTTGGGTGGACAAGGATCATTGCCATGACTATCTGAACGCTGAATTTTTCCATTCGCACCGTGAATAACAAACTCACTTCCAGCTCGCTGGCTAATAACTCTACCAACTTTTATCGCTTCAGCCTTAGTTTCTGTATGAATGCTTGCGCGTTGTGCACCTCCTCGCTTAACATCCCATCCGCCTTTGTCGCTTGGTACAACATGATGTGTTACTTTGGCCACAAGAATTTACCTCCCTTTTAAATTTATTAGTTTACATGTAATACTTACACCAAGCTAGAATTAAATAAACATAACTAGAAGTTGATTCTGCTACGGGGTATGCTTATTTTGTCTCGTAATATTTGAGTTTGTTGTAAGCTTTTACTGCAACTGAAATAACCATATATATGATAATTCCGTTTAGCAATAATCCTAACGGATTAAGACTCATTGACATAAGCGGATTTACTCCAAGCTTCGAATCATATACCGAAATAAATTGTATAGGCCAACCAATGTTATATTGAAAGTGATTAACAACCTTAAAAGGTAAAATATATGATAAAATAATCTCTATCCAAAATGCTGAGTTTAATATTTTCCAACTAATCTTTCCCATTAATCCACAACTCCTTTATATACATACAAACTGCATACCTCTGAATCCAGTTGCTCGGTGTAAACATTAAGCGAAGCTCCTCCCTTTGGCTGAGTTACCAAGTTTGCTCATTTGACGATGTTAAACCGTGAAATCTTCAGACTTAAAATTACTATAATACCGTCCTTTAATTGTGGTGAATTTTAACACACAATAATCCGGATCAGTTACCCCTTCATGATAATACATGGTATCCCCTGTTTGCCAAATGCGTTCTTTTAATTCGGCATCTTCCAACACTTCAACAGTTTCGGAAAGACTAATTCCTCGAAAAAAGCGTTTATCAACAAAGTATATACTTGCTTTCGGATTTTCACGAAAAAACTTCACTTTATTAGATGAGGTGTTTGTAGAAAACCAAAAAGTCTTTATCCCCTCACGCTCGCGTGGTGCAAGCATTGCCTTGCTGACAGGAAATCCCTCAGAATCTATATAGCTGAGAATAGTAAGCTTCATCTTGTCAATCATATTGCCAATTGTTTTTTCCACATCTCGCATTATTTGATCATTTCTCCTTTTCGTATTATATAAATTATTAGCTTCTGGCGCTTAGGTATATCATAAACATAGCACTAAACCGCCTGCGGCGGTGGTATTGACAGTGGAGGTTAATTTGTTATACCCAAAAGTCTAATTTTTCTCTTTCCCATACGCTGAAAGCCCTGATTTGCAAGGCTTTTCTAGATACTATGCTTTTTAAAAATTAAGCAAGAGAAATTATACTTTTCCCATAGACGGCGGTTTCGCGCTATGGAATTATCCAAAGTTATGCGCGCCTTTGCTATTTATGAAATGCTCAGATCTTTTTCTGGATCTGGGCATTTTTTGCGCCCAACTTCGGATAATTCGCTACTCATAATGCGCAACTCAGACTGAGCCCATACTGGTATGTCATATCAATAATGTGACATTAGTTATGCGCTTCTCAGGCCGTACTCAAGGCCCTGGGCGAAACGAACGTGACAGACGCTGATATCAAGAAATTGAAAAAAGCTCTGTCCCCAAGCGAAAAAAACGCGCTTCTTTCGGAAGCGAAGTATGGAACCGCCTGGACCTACAAAATTAACAAGGGGGCAAACGCAAAAACCGAGGTGTTCCTGAAGGATACCTTTCTGCCCGGCTGCGGGACAATTTCGCGCGCTCCTAAGCGATGATTTTTCTCTGTATATCGACGAGGCCGATTCACAAATGGATGTTACCGAGAATCTTGTCTTTCCAAAATTGAGTGTAATAGGACAACTTCTCATCGAGTGATACTAAACCGCGAATCACCCAATTGTGCCCATGCCAAAATCACCATCACAGAATACAATAATCTTTGCTCTTGTGAATACGATGCCCGCTTTTCCAAGCAGCTTTTTAACATTTACGCGAACCCTCGACTCCACAGGGCGCGCACCTTTTTTACTTCCGGCGTCAGACAACTTCCGCAATATCCAAGAAAAAACGGTGGTTGGGTAGGTTCTCATGCCGGAGACGCAGGAAGGTCTCTGGGAGCAATTGTAGCTATGGCAGTAAAAGCAGCCTTGCTGTAGAATACTTCAAAATTGTCACCGGGGCAGCTGAGGGTTCTTCGGATGCTGAGCAGTCCCAACCCGCCCTCATGCTTGCGGGACAGAAGCTCTCCGCCGATTTTGCGAACCTGACCGTCAAAGGAATTCTCCACCAGCAGTTCCAGATGATTGCTTTCCCATCTGCAGCGAATGTGGACGAAGCGCGGGCCGGAAAATCGTCTGCAGGCATCCAGAGCGTTTTCCAGAAGGTTGCCGATGACGATGCACAGGGTCAGATCATCAATGGGAATGGTTTCCGGCAGATCTAGATGCGTCTCCAGTTCCACCTGATTTTCCCGGCATCTTCCCGCATACTCCTGCAAAAGGCCATTGACCGCCTGACTCTGGCAAAATGTCTGCGCCGCGGTGTTGTCCAGTTCCTTTTGCAGGTCTCGGAGGTACCGGGCCTGCACGTCTCGGTCCATATTCAGCAGGGCGTGGATATGATGGCGAAAGTCGTGCCGGATAATCCGGACCTGTTCGATGTAATCAAGAATCTGGTGGTAGTGTTCCCGCTGCTGATAGAGAAGCCGTTTTGCAACCTGCAGTTCCTCGGTCATTTTCCTGCGTTCCATAAGCTCCTGAATGCTGTTTAAAATCAGAACATAAAGCCCAACGATCATATTGCAAAGGATGAAAAAGAACGCGACGACGCCAAATCCCCCCACTGACAGCGAGCGGCTGGAAAAAATAGTGTTTGTTCCCACAAAGAGAAGGAGAAGGGAGACCATGGGATAGGCAAGCAGAAGAGTAGAGGCCCCGACGGAAAGTTCCGTGAACAACCGCTTCACAACAGGCTTCATCCACAGACGAACTCCCAGATAAAATCCCAGAGCCGACAGGGTGGATACGATCACACAGATCTGGGAGTAGGTCAGCCCCGTTCTGCCCAGCAAGGCCCAGACAATAAACTCGTTCAAAGAGGTGGAGAGCACCGCAAACAGCCAGGCCGAAGCATAGAGAAAGGCTTTTTCCAATAAACTGCCCTGGAAAAAGAACAGAAGAATGAGAAAATAGAGAAAGGAAAACAATCCCTGAAAAACCACGAAAACATTGTCGGGAATGCGAAACAGGAACTGCAGGAAGGTCATAATAACCCACAGATAGGCAGAGATGCTTGCAATATTTTCCCGGCTTTTGACCTTCGGCTCCAGACACACAAAAACCGGCATCATCCGCACGGAAAGGGTAATCAGATTGAGAAAGATTCGGCAGGCTTCATCATTCATGGAGTTCACCTGAGCCTGCGGCGGTAATAGGCCACCTTGCTCTGCTTATAATAATTTCGGGAAATAGGAACCACCATGCTTTGCCGGAGGAGGAAACTGTCTGCCCCCATCTGTTCCACACTATCCAGATTCACGAGATAGCTCTGATGGCATCGGAGAAACTGGGAATATCCCGACAGAACACGCTCAAGATCCCCGAGTTTGTGTGTGATTGGAAATCTTTCCCCGCTGCACAGTGTGACATAGACCTGATGCAGGCGGTTTTCAAAATAGGCCACCTTTTTCAGCCGCAGCTCTAGCGGAACGCGATTGTGGATGACCCGGATTGAAGCCGTGCGGCTTTCAAAGCGTTCCCTCAACACCCGGTTCATGGTATCCTCAAAGGGCGGCACCTGAATGGGTTTGAGGACAAAGCCCGCCGCGCAGACGCTGTATCCCTCCACCGCTGACTCCAGCGAGGAGGTCACGAAAATTATGACAGGTTCGTCTTCCTTCTGTCGAAGGGCCCGGGCAGCCTCTAAGCCGGACAACTGAGGCATCATCACGTCAAAAAAATAGAGGTCATAAAACTTCTCCGCCGCCAAAAACTGGACTCCGCTCTCGTAGGTGTCAATCTCCGCCGGTATATTCCGGTGGCTGAAAAATGCAGAGGCATACTCGGCCAGGAGGCTGCATTCCGCAGCATTATCGTCACACACAGCGATCTGGAACATCCATATCCCTCCCAAGAAGAATTCCGGCCAAAGCAAGCCGGCCCGAATGCCTTTTTTGATGCGGAGACGGCAGAATGGCACAACGGGGCTTACGGCAGACTGCCCACAACAGCTGGTTTTTCTTTATTCTATTAAATAATTGCCGGGCAGTCAAGAGGAACGGACGCCATGCGCGGAAGACTGTCTGCCAAGTGTTTTTCATATTTGGCAGCTTTTTTGCAGAAACGGAGATTTATATCCCGGCAGGAGGGTGATATATTTATTATTAGGAGCAGGGCTGCAAAGGAAGAGAAGAGGCGGGTGCCTGCACCGCGCCGCAGCTCGGCCAAGGCTTTAGGAGGAGGAATATTATGCACGCAAATATCATCGTAACCATCATCGTCGTTGTCTATCTATTGGTCATGCTGTGGATCGGCTGGTACTCTTCAACCAAGGTTTCCAGCAACACGGACTTCATGGTGGCGGGCCGCCGCCTGGGGCCTCTTCTGATGGCGGGTACTTTGGCCGCGACGGAAATTGGCGGTGGAAGTTCTCTTGGTGTTGTGCAAAACGGCATGTCAGGCTATGGTCTGAGTGCCGCGTGGTACATCATTGCAATGGGTCTGGCGTTTATCATTCTGAGCTTTGTGGCACCTAAGTTCCGGGCGGCAACCGTAAAAACCGTGCCCGAATACTTCCGCAGGAGATATGGGAAGTCCTGCGGCATTATAACGTCCGTTATCATGCTCCTACCCCTGATTGGACTGACAGCCGGACAGTTCATCGCCTCAGCAGTCATTCTCTCCACCATGCTGAGCATTAACTATCAGGTGGCGGTCATTATCGTGGCCGTGGTAGTGACGGTCTACTCGATCATGGGCGGTCTTTGGAGTGTTACGCTGACTGACTTTGTACAGGTATTTTTGATCGTATTCGGCATGATTATTGCCGTTCCCTTTGCCTTGAAAGACGCGGGCGGTTGGGCAAATGTAACTGCCAATATCCCCGCAGGGACTTTGGACCTTTTCCAGGGCTATGATCTGTTCGGCATCATTTCCCTCGTGGTAATGTATACCGCGACCTTCTCTGTGGGACAGGAAGCTGTTTCCCGCTTCTACGCGGCCAAGAACGAAAACACGGCTAAGGCCGGTGCCTGGCTAGCGGCACTGATTAACTTCATCTACGCTTTCATTCCCACCATTTTGGGGATTATTACCTTGGCTCTTATTAACATGGGCAGATTTGACGCGGCTCAGTTTGAATCGGTAGGCGCCAGATATGCGCTGCCCGTACTGGCCATGCATACGATGCCCGCGCTGATCTGCGGCCTGCTTTTTTCCGGAATTATTTCAGCGACCATGTCCAGCTCTGACTCCGATCTGCTGGGTGCGGGCTCAATCTTCGCAAACGACATATACAAAGCAGTGCTTAAGCCTGACGCAACCAGCGAGCAGGTGATGCGGGTTACCAAAATTGTGATGTGCCTTGTGGGAGTAGCCTCCATGTTCATCGCGCTGTTCAATACCAGCAGTATCGTTTCGATTCTGATGTTCTGCTTTACCCTGCGGGCCGCAGGATCTTTCTTCCCCTACGTGATGGGGCATTACTGGAAAAAGGCATCCACTGCCGGCACAATTGCCTCTTTGCTGGCCGGCACTTTAGTGGTTGTCTATCTGGAGCACATCTCCAAGGGAATGTTGTTTGGGATCAAGTTCAGTCAGCCCGTGATCCCCGGTCTGGTGGCAGCGTTCATCTGCTTTATCGTATTCTCGCTCCTGATGCCGCCGAAGGTGGAAAGCACAGAGCTTACCCCAGAGGAAGACGACTAGCCCGGCGCATTGGACTAACACTGATGGGGAGACAAGCATAAAGCTTGCCTCCCCGTTTTATTATACTTTTTTGCAAGCTCCAACTGGCTGACTATGTGAACTGGTTCAACAAACATAGAATCCATTCATCTTTGGGGTATCTTATCCCCTACCAATTCAAGTCGAATAACCTTAAAAAAGTTGTTTAGCTTTCTGTTAACAATTCATTCTTCACTAAATGTTCGGCGCTCTCTCCGCTCGGCAATGTTATTACGTCTCCTTTTTAACTATTCTAACATGACCTTATTTTTTCTGTTCAATTAAGTAGCCGATTCAATTTACAGTGCTCCAGCCTGTCCATCAAATTGGGTATAGTTTACAGATGATCTTCCGGTAACATCTTCACTTACTGATTCATGGCTTGTCTTTGCTTTCGATCTTTATGATACTCTGGATGACAGTACGAAGTGGCCCACTATTACATATTATGTTATACAATTCTAATTACCATTGTGATTTCTGATCTAATTGGAAGTCGGTATGAATTGGTTTTCCAATAATATGGAGGTGTAATATACAATGAGTTTCAAAGTATTACAAATAGAGCGATTAGCCGCAGGTAGTGTCAATGTGAATGAAAACGTGATTTTTGACATTCCAGTCGTTTCGTCAGGTGACATCAGTTACGACGAAACAACTGGAATGATCACTCTAAACGCGGCTGGAATATATGAATTTGATTGGTGGGTGACAACACAGTCAACGAGTTCTGCAAATGGAACAGTATTCGCGTTATCTTCATCACAGGGCGACTTTCTTGAAGGCAATTCCCCCCTCAAAGTTGGAGAGGTCGTTGGTATCAGTACTATTAATGTCATAACAGCTCCTGTAACGGTTTCACTGATTAATGCAAGTACGGATATCGTATATTATTCCGCGATAGTTCCCGTTACCGCAACGCTTGTGGTTTTAGCGTGTGATGCTGCGTCCGTAGGACCTACCGGTCCAACCGGCAACACTGGCCCGACTGGCGACACTGGCCCGACTGGCGATACCGGACCTACCGGCGACACTGGTTCAACTGGCGATACCGGACCTACCGGCGGCACTGGATCAACCGGCGATACCGGCCCTACCGGACCTACTGGTGATACCGGTCCCACTGGCGGCACTGGACCTACCGGCGGCACTGGACCTACCGGCGGCACTGGACCTACCGGCGGCACTGGACCTACTGGTGGCACTGGCCCGACTGGCGATACAGGTCCCACCGGTGACACAGGTCCTACCGGGGATACAGGATCTACCGGAGACACTGGGCCTACCGGTGACACCGGAGCAACTGGTGATACCGGTCCGACTGGCGATACTGGTCCAACTGGCGATACCGGATCTATCGGCGCAACCGGTGACACCGGCGCAACCGGTGACACCGGAGCAACTGGTGATACCGGTCCGACTGGCAATACTGGTCCAACGGGCGATACCGGACCGACTGGTGATACCGGACCAACTGGTGATACCGGCCCGACTGGTGATACTGGGCCTACCGGTGACACTGGGCCTGCCGGCGTTACCGGATCTACCGGCGCAACCGGTGACACCGGGCCCACTGGCGATTCAGGTCCCATCGGTGACACTGGACCCACTGGTAACACTGGACCCATTGGCGATACCGGTCCTACCGGGGATACCGGTCCTACCGGGGATACAGGCCCTACCGGCGAGACCGGGCCAACCGGAGATACCGGACCAACTGGTGACTCTGGACCGACTGGCGACACTGGTTCGACTGGCGACACCGGACCGACTGGCGACACTGGACCTACCGGTCCAACTGGTGAAACCGGGTCTACTGGTGACACCGGCCCTACCGGCGATACCGGACCGACTGGTGATACCGGACCAACTGGAGATATCGGACCAACCGGCGACACTGGACCTACCGGCGACACTGGACCAACTGGTGACTCTGGTCCTACTGGGCCTACCGGCCCAGCTGGCAACACCGGACCGACCGGCGAAACTGGCCCGACTGGCAACACCGGACCGACTGGTGATACTGGTTCGATTGGCGATACCGGACCAACTGGTGACACTGGCCCGACTGGCGACACAGGCCCGATTGGTGATACAGGACCTACCGGCGATACTGGCCCAACTGGGGACACCGGACCCACTGGCGATACTGGGCCTACCGGTGACACTGGGCCTGCCGGCGATACCGGATCTACCGGCGCAACCGGTGACACCGGACCGACTGGTGATACCGGACCGACTGGTGATACCGGACCAACTGGTGATACCGGACCAACCGGCAACACCGGACCGACTGGTGATACCGGACCGACTGGTGATACCGGACCAACTGGTGATACCGGACCAACCGGCAACACCGGACCGACTGGCGACACGGGTCCTACCGGTAACACCGGCCCAACCGGCGGCACTGGACCTACCGGTGATACTGGACCTATCGGAGATACGGGTCCTACCGGGCCTACTGGTGAAACCGGGCCTACTGGTGAAACCGGCCCTACCGGCGATACCGGACCAACTGGTGATATCGGACCAACCGGCGACACTGGACCTACCGGTGACACCGGGCCTACCGGAGATACCGGACCAACTGGTGACACCGGACCAACTGGTGACACTGGGCCTACCGGTGACACTGGCCCTACCGGTGACACCGGGCCAACCGGAGATACCGGACCAACTGGTGACTCTGGACCCACCGGTAACACTGGACCCACTGGTGACACCGGACCTACCGGGGATACAGGCCCTACCGGGGATACAGGCCCTACCGGCGACACCGGGCCAACCGGAGATACCGGACCGACTGGCGACACTGGACCTAGCGGCGGCACTGGACCTACCGGTGATACTGGGCCTATCGGAGATACGGGTCCTACTGGGCCTACCGGTCCAACTGGTGAAACCGGGTCTACTGGTGACACCGGCCCTACCGGCGATACCGGACCGACTGGTGATACCGGACCAACTGGTGATACCGGACCAACTGGTGATACCGGACCTGTCGGTCCTGCGGGAGGTGATACGGGGGATACAGGCCCCACCGGTGACACGGGTCCAACAGGCGCCACAGGGCCAACAGGTGATACAGGGCCAACAGGCGCACCAGGCCCAGTGGGCGGTGATACGGGCGATACCGGTCCGACTGGCGATACCGGTCCGACTGGCGATACCGGTCCGACTGGTGACACTGGACCGACTGGTGACACAGGGCCAATAGGGCCAACAGGTGATATTGGTCCGACAGGCGCAACTGGTCCGACGGGCACGTTTGAACCCAACCCATTTGCAGTTTTTGTTCAAGCAGGAGCGGTTGGCGGAGACGGCACACAAGCTAATCCATTCGGAACGATACAACAAGGCGTAGCAGCTGTATCACCAACAGGAACTGTTCACGTACTGGGAGGAACTTATCCTGTTACTTCGTCAATAGCAATTAATAAAGCAGGAGTAACATTAAAAGGATATCCCAGCACACTGGTACAATTGCAAGCTGCGGTAATTCCTTTTCTAGTTACCGGAAATGGCGTAACCATTGAGGGATTGACGATTACCAGTGACAACCCGTATGCTGTTGAGTTTATACAATTGGGCGGTACGAATCACAAGCTGGTCAACAACGTAATTTTTGGACCTCCTCAGGCAGGACCGTCGACCGGTTGGGTCGTAAACCGCGGATTTCTCACGCAGGCAAATAACATGACGAATTTAATCGTTCAAAACAACATTTTTAATTTTCTGAGACAGCCCGCTTATTTGAATCCGAATACAACCGGCCATATTATAGATAATGTGGTTTATAACACACGCGGGTTCGTGGTGGACAGAGCGGTTTTCGTCCTTTCGGGCAACTCTTGGGGCAGTCCGGAGAATGCGGTCGATATTGCGCTGCTGGTGGGTACGATTGCAGGACCGCCCTATGATCCCTTAACTGATTTGGCTCTTAATAACAGCGACGCTTCCATCAGCGATCAGAGATAGGAGAGTATTCAGAACAGAAGCGGCAGGAGATCGCTCTTACAGTATCTTTTCGATTTGGGGAGATACTAAATAATGATTTTGGATAAGAACGGAGATCCACTGTACTCGGATGTAAAAACGCTCATATTAATTCAGTGTCAGTGCCATACAACGCTAAATGACCGCCTTAAATCAGGCGGTCATTTTTGATCGATACCTCTTACCTGCTGCGAAAATTTTTAACCTTTCCGCTCGGAGAATACATCTGCCAGCCACTGCTGTGCCAGCGGAATTCAGGTCGCCACATGCGGGTCGGCGTGGCGGTTTTCCAGCGGGCGCGCCGTGGGAACCAAACGAATAAATGTGCAGTTCGGCGGGCACACCAAACTTTATCCGCTGCTGAAAAAACAGAAGACTATTCTGTACAGAAACACTTTCATCCGGCACGGCGTGCCATAATACAGCTCACCGCACAGAAACCTATTGATTGGCCGGAGAAAAGCCGAAGCTAAAATACTTCATTTGTTTACCCTTTTCCACAGCAAGAGAGCCCCTTGATCAGATATTCTTGCTTACTTATTATAGAATGATGTTTGTCTCAAAGAAAAATCCATGATACACTAATGGTATTCTGATTGTTTATATTTGACGAAAGAAAATAGGTGAATACTATGGTTGAAACAATATATGTAATTCCGATTCCTGGAATAGTGAGTGTGTTGTTAATTACATATCCTATAATCAGTGGGACAAGAGTCAACAATATCAGAATACTTTTTTCACACGCTTTCTCCTTGTGAATTAGAAATAGGGTTGGATATATCCTAAACATAATGCGCAACTCAAACTTCTTGCGAACTTCTGAGTCTGCTCATAACATTGGGTTGCAAATATTTGCGTAATAATTCTTCGGGAATATGACAATAGTCATTAGGGCATCTATCTAATCTATCTTGATGTTCATCTGCACTTTTAACGTAATTCATAAGTGGAAGGACTTCTACTACAATTTTGTCCCTATCTGCTCTTTCTGTTATATAATTCTTGGCATCTTCCAAATGTCGAGGCACTTTACTATATACGCCTGTGCGGTATTTTTTTCCCACATCATTACCTTGTCTATTCACACTGTAAGGATCTATAATCTCAAAAAAATAATCCATTAGTTGAGAAACAGATACAATTTCAGGGTCAAATTCTGTTTTTACGCATTCAGCATAACCATCATACTCTCCTTCAAGAGTATTTGAATAACCATTTGCTCGACCTGCTTGAGTAGTAATGACACCTTTTAGTGTTTTGATAAATGCCTGTACACCCCATAGACAGCCACCTGCGAAATATATTGTTTCAACCATAGTAACCACCTGTTTTCTTTCGTCAAATATAAATAATTAGCTTATGTCCCCACTGTCCCATAAACATACTGCGCAATTTAAATAAAGCCAATTGGCATTGCTTTACGTCGAATCTGAGTTACCCCGACAAAGCGGCTCTCACTATCATATGAAAGCTTACCGGACTCTGAGTTGCCAGAAGGCGACAGCGCTGGCTGCAGCAACGTTCAGAGAGTCTACATGGTGGGACATAGGGATGCGCGCGGTATAATCGCATTCAACAATCGTGCAAGGCTCTAGTCCATTGCCTTCTGTACCCAGTACGATAGCAAGCTTCTCCTCTGCCATAAGCTGCGGAGTATCTATGCTAACAGCAGTATCACTTAAAGCCATGGCAACGGTCTTAAAGCCCAACCTTCGCAAACGTTCGATGCCCGATTGCGGCCACTCCGAGGGTTTATTGCCAATATGGGTCCATGGCACCTGGAAGATGGTACCCATGCTGACCCTCACCGCACGCCGTAACAGTGGGTCACTGCATGAGGGCGTAACCAGCACGGCATCAATATTAAGCGCCGCAGCCGAGCGAAAAATAGCACCTACATTGGTAGAGTCAGCAATACCTTCCAGTATAGCCACTCGACGTGCTCCGGCACACAGCTCCTCAACACCGGGTAGTTGGGGGCGGCGCATGGCACACAGCACGCCGCGATTCAACTGAAAGCCGGTCAGTCCTGCCAACAGCTTGTTATCAGCAGTATAAACAGGGATGTTTCCGCAGCGGGTGATGACGTTATGTGCCTGCCCAGCAATATGTTTGCGCTCCACCAAAAGTGAAAGGGGTTCGCATCCGGCATCGAGGGCAAGCCCGATCACTTTTGGGCTCTCCGCAATGAAGATACCCTCCTCCGGCTCAATCCGGCTTCGCAGCTGCGCTTCCGTCAGGCGTGCAAAGACGTCCAAATCAGGCGATGAAAAATCACGTATCTCTATGATGTTTGACATAAGATCTCCTAAACTCGAATTTATCGTTTTTAATCCACTTCTGTTCTTATGGACACAGAGTCTATGCTTTCAGTATGTTGTCAAAACTCAAACTGAGGGGTGATAATATGCAGTCAGATAAATCTTGCGCCGTCGTAGAGCATTATCTTGCCTACTTAAAAACTGTCAAAGGCCGAAGTCCAAATACCATTTTGGAATACCGCGTGGATCTTCTGCAATTTTTTCGGTTTACAGCAAATGAAAGAGGAATTTCTTTTGCTGACTTCCACTTTGCAGATCTGGGATTTATTCGTTCAATCCAGCTTGGTGATATGTATGCCTTCTTGGCCTATTGCCAAGAAACGCTGAACGCAGCTCCAAATACCAGATATAGAAAAATCGTTTCAATCAGACAGTTTTAGAAACATCTCAAGACGAAAGCTCATTTACTTGATAACAACATTGCCGAGGAACTAGAGACCCCTAAGCTTCCAAAGCGAAACACCCGTTCTTTAACGTTAGAGGAATCGGTTCGGCTGCTTATTCAAGCAAAGTCCTGTTCCGCCCGCGATAATTGTATTATCACTATTTTTCTCAACTGCGCGCTACGCTTGTCCGAGCTGGAATCACTAAATATTGATCAAGTTGGTTCCGATGTCATCTCCATTATTGGCAAAGGAAATAAAGAGCGTAAGATTTATCTGACAACAGCGGTTAAGCAATCTTTGACTCAATGGATCTCTATTCGTACCACTATACAAGTTAAGACTAATGCACTATTTATATCTCGGAATAAAGGACGTCTCACAGCACGATCAATTCAAAACGTTGTAAAGAAACACATTATTGGCGCAGGCATTAACCCAGAAGGCCTATCAACTCATAAATTGCGCCACACAGCTGCTACACTCATGTATAAATATGGGCATGTAGATATTCGATCACTTCAACAAATCCTTGGGCACGAGAGCATTGCAACGACGGAGATCTATACCCATATAGATGATCGTCAGTTGCAAGCAGCCGTGAACTCCAATCGTTTGGCCATGATGTTCAGTTGAACATCATGGCTTAAACATAATGGGAAACTTAAAACATTTGTCACATCGGCAGATTATATGGGTGACACGAAATCACCATAAATTGAAATATTAAGCACTAATCTTTCTCAACATAATTGTCAGGTACTCTTTCCCAAGTATTACATTTTCGTCCTACGGACCGTTTGAATTCTCTAAATAGTGCTGATGAATCAAAACTAGAACCGGGCAGTACTTTTCCACTGACTCTTTCAAAGCTTTTTTCATTTCAAAACTTAAACTATCAATAATCTCTTCAATTTTTAAACTTGCCATAATAAAGCTCTCCCTTCATTTATATTGTTAGTACATCAAATCCAAGTAATTGCCAACATAGATTTTTATTGTTCTTAAATATGAGCCATAATTAATGTTGTAAACATTATGCGAAACTCAAATCTACTTCTGAGCTATCCAGTTTGCTCATAATTAGTCATTCAGACAGCCCACAAACTTAGAATTTATATTTCCTGTTTAACTTTCTTGTTAGAGAAAATTGTGGGTAGAAAGTAGATCTTATTTACTTGCGTACTGGTCTGATATACTTGAAAAATCGTTCCGGATCATGATACATGTAAATAATTCTGCCGGGAGAGGTATCAAAGCGATACCCTGTACCTGAAAAATCAAAAGTTGACATAGCCGTTTCTATCTTTTCCTCCACGCTGCGATTTTCCTGCTCATAATCGAACGGCCCATACTCAAAAACAAGATACTCGGCCTCGGGAATATCAATCAAGAGCATTTGTGGCGGTACTTCGCCTGCATAATCAGCAGGAAGACGCACGCCATAGCATTCTGTGCGCAGAAATCCCCAATCGCAGAGTCTGCCCTCCGCATCACTGATATACGCCATAATCTGACCGCTGCCGCTGTTCACTTCGCTCCCGCCATCGTCATCCAATTTACCCTTGATACTATCCAGCAAGCCGCAGATAGTTTCGCAGTCCTGTCCCGGAATCAGGCTTTGCTTTTGCCAAAAATCCCAATATCCATTGCTTTCATAGTTTTTAATATGCAGAAACTTGTGTGCAGGAATGGTTACAAAGTAAATTTTAACATCGTCCGTAGATTTCATCATGCCAATCTCTCCAAATCCAAAAAAGTAGCGGTCGAAAGGATTGATTTTTGTACGAAGAACGACAGGCTCAGGCTTTTTCCGGTATTCACTTGGCGTTACACCATAGGTCCCCTTAAACGCTCTTGTAAAAGCCTCGTGGGATGAAAAGCCATAACCAAAAGCAATATCCAAAAGGCTTTTTTCACTGTCTCGCACTTCTTTGAGCGCAAAAGCCAATTTTCTATGCCGCAGATAATCCCGAAACTGCATACCCGATATATCCTTGAATTTTCTGGTAGTATAAAATTCCGAATAACTCAACTTGCGGGAAAGAAACCGTAGTGTCAGAGCTTCATTGTGATGATGTCTGATACATTCGTCTATTTCATCCACGATTATTTGAATCTGCTTGTGCCACTCGTACATTTATCGGTTCACCTCGTTTCAACTGCCCTGCGTTCATTATAAAGGAATAAACAGAGTACGGCTTGATTTTACTTGCTCTTCTCTCTAACAGTCAATTCCTGCTTTTCTTGCCTGACTGCAAAGCTGCCTTACAGGAAGTGTATAGTTCTTCCCGTCTTTTATGAAGTGTGTGCCACATTGCCTGAATTCAAAATGTGTATTCGTATTGATGCATTGCAGGGAGCGACTGGGTATGCAGAGTGCGCCGGTGAGATTTCGGACAATTTCAATCCACGCTCCCGCGCGGGGAGCGACATGGTATCAGGATTCGTACGGAAGAAGTCAACCTATTTCAATCCACGCTCCCGCGCGGGGAGCGACTATGGTGTATCTTGTATAATTCAAAAGCTTTGTCCTATTTCAATCCACGCTCCCGCGCGGGGAGCGACTCACGCAAGCATCCAGTTTTATAAATCCCTCTTAATTTCAATCCACGCTCCCGCGCGGGGAGCGACAAGAATCAATATGAATTTCTTTTTGTGCCAGTTCGATTTCAATCCACGCTCCCGCGCGGGGAGCGACATGTAATGGTAAAAATTCGTCATACAGTTCGCTATTTCAATCCACGCTCCCGCGCGGGGAGCGACTTTGTACGCCGCGCTTGGCGTGTGGTGACAAGTCTCTATTTCAATCCACGCTCCCGCGCGGGGAGCGACTTAAACACACATCTATTGGCTTGCCAACCAATTTAATTTCAATCCACGCTCCCGCGCGGGGAGCGACAATTTTTCAGCCATCTCATATCCACTGATAATGTATTTCAATCCACGCTCCCGCGCGGGGAGCGACGAAATGATATTTGACATGTACACACTGATACCGATTTCAATCCACGCTCCCGCGCGGGGAGCGACACCGGACGTATTCCATTTTCCGTTTGGAGGTTCAGATTTCAATCCACGCTCCCGCGCGGGGAGCGACATGGTTTCTTAGAGATCATTAACCAAACATACCTCATTTCAATCCACGCTCCCGCGCGGGGAGCGACAATCGTTATCATGCATCTGTAGCCATGCCTTAATGATTTCAATCCACGCTCCCGCGCGGGGAGCGACAGCTTCTGCATTGTGTTACATTTACCAATAAACCAATTTCAATCCACGCTCCCGCGCGGGGAGCGACCTCATTAAACCAATCGTTAAAATAGCCATTAGACGATTTCAATCCACGCTCCCGCGCGGGGAGCGACCATGGCTATCACTCTCTTTCTGCTCTTCCTCTTCATTTCAATCCACGCTCCCGCGCGGGGAGCGACGTTCCATATGGTTTTAAAACCCTCATACATTCTGATTTCAATCCACGCTCCCGCGCGGGGAGCGACCCCGCGTAATCGCTGACGCAACAAACGCATGTGCTATTTCAATCCACGCTCCCGCGCGGGGAGCGACCTAACTGCGGTCATGATTTTTACCCATTCTTTAAGGATTTCAATCCACGCTCCCGCGCGGGGAGCGACAACTATCCAGCGCACAGCAAAATTTACTATTACAATTTCAATCCACGCTCCCGCGCGGGGAGCGACTTATGCTTTTAACTGATGTTAAAACCCCTTATCCCAATTTCAATCCACGCTCCCGCGCGGGGAGCGACGGAGAATCTTTTCTCATACATGAAAGGAATCCTTGATTTCAATCCACGCTCCCGCGCGGGGAGCGACGCTCACGCCGCCCCGCTGTAACACATTTCTCGCTATTTCAATCCACGCTCCCGCGCGGGGAGCGACCCTTAATATTAACAGCATTCCCGCCGACTTCCAATTTCAATCCACGCTCCCGCGCGGGGAGCGACACTAAGGTTGAGCCGTTGGGCAAGAGGAGGAAAATTTCAATCCACGCTCCCGCGCGGGGAGCGACCCGGCCGCGGCCGCTCGCGCTGACAATCGCGTCCAAATTTCAATCCACGCTCCCGCGCGGGGAGCGACCCGCCAGTCTTTCATGATATAATCAGCTTTGTCATAATGATTTCAATCCACGCTCCCGCGCGGGGAGCGACTATAAATATATTTTTTAAAGGAGTGTTATTCATATTTCAATCCACGCTCCCGCGCGGGGAGCGACTTCTTCGTCCTCTGAACCGGACTCTTCTTCATCAATTTCAATCCACGCTCCCGCGCGGGGAGCGACCATTACAGGCCGGGGCTGGTATTGCTCCGGCAGGATTTCAATCCACGCTCCCGCGCGGGGAGCGACATCACTGGCGATTAGCGCATACGTACAAAGGACGAATTTCAATCCACGCTCCCGCGCGGGGAGCGACGTTGATGTGATTGCACATATTTTTAGTTATATTAATTTCAATCCACGCTCCCGCGCGGGGAGCGACTCACTGATTCCGATTTCCGGAGCTTCACCGGATGATTTCAATCCACGCTCCCGCGCGGGGAGCGACGGCGAAGGAGAACCCGCACCGGCTGACGAAATTCAGATTTCAATCCACGCTCCCGCGCGGGGAGCGACCTTAAAAAATACGGCCGCACTTCTGACGGAATCAAAATTTCAATCCACGCTCCCGCGCGGGGAGCGACCGGAGATGGAAATTGTGCTGTTTTAACAATAAGCGATTTCAATCCACGCTCCCGCGCGGGGAGCGACCCGATGCAAATTTAACCCCACAAGACATTCTTAATTTCAATCCACGCTCCCGCGCGGGGAGCGACGTCGTAATACCAGTTTCCAGCTTCGTCTTGCTCTAGATTTCAATCCACGCTCCCGCGCGGGGAGCGACCTCCGATTGGTGTAAATGGAGTTGTCCCGCCTTTGGATTTCAATCCACGCTCCCGCGCGGGGAGCGACAGTTGGCGGCTATGGGGCAATCTGGCGGGGCTTCGATTTCAATCCACGCTCCCGCGCGGGGAGCGACAGGTCACGAAGCAATTGGTTTTTATTTTCGTTTGTATTTCAATCCACGCTCCCGCGCGGGGAGCGACGCGACAGTGTAGGGATGTTTGCAACCAATCACCCGGATTTCAATCCACGCTCCCGCGCGGGGAGCGACCGCAATTGCGTTTGTAGATGGGATGTAGCTATTTATTTCAATCCACGCTCCCGCGCGGGGAGCGACAGCAAACACCCACAGATTTTCACTAAAAAGATCAGCTATCTGCACAAGTTTGCAATATTTTTACAGTGAAAAATCAAAACCACGATAAGGACTTAAATGGTTAGCACTCATAAATACAGTGCGAAGCCTTTTAAAAGAAATGTGTGCTTATACTTCGCACCAACCTAAATCATCAGTACACCTTCGGGCTCATAGCTGACTTTTGTTCCGAAATGCTCAATCTTTGTTTGATAATTTTTCCCCAGATAATAAAACCGCAAGCTGTCTTTCTTTTCATCCATAATGCCACATAGTTTGTGCTTGAGCATTTTTGCCTGCGCCGCGTTCAGAAGGCACTCGAAAACGCTGTTTTGTACCCGCTGGCCATAATTGACGCACTGTTTGGCAATCAGGCGCAAACGCCTTCTTCCTTCTGCATCCTCTGTATTGACATCATAGGTAATTAACACCAGCATTACAATCTCCTACTTCCACAGGAATGGTGGATATTCTTCCAAGTCTTCTCTTAAATATCGAGCAAGCAACAGCGCCTGTACATAGGGAACAAGTCCCCATGCCATTTTTTCCTTTATGAAAGGATGGGTGATTTCTTCTCTCTTGCGTTCCTGCCAGGCTTTGATCAGCTTTTTACAGCCCTCATCGGTCATAATAACCGCGCCGCTTTCCCTCTCCTGAAAATTTTTTGCTTTTATCACCTTGTTGTTAATTAACGTCAGAACAAAGCGGTCGGCAAAGCAGGCACGCAGTTCCTCCATCAAATCAGACGCAAGCGACGCGCGGCCTGGGCGATCTCTGTGCAGAAAGCCCACATAAGCATCCAGGCCAACCGCTTCAAGAGCGGCCGTACAATCGTTTGCCAACAGTGTATACACAAAGGAAAGCATGGCATTCACTTTATCAAGCGGCGGTCTGCGGCTGCGCCCGCGAAAGAAAAATTCTGCTTTTTCGTTTAATATCAGTTCATCAAATGCCGAAAAATATGCCGCCGCAGTTTCTCCCTCCAGCCCGCGCAGAGAATCCAGTTCCGTGGCGCTGTTAATACTAAACAGAGAATTCTGCAAAATAGCAGAAACGGTTTGCAGTTTTTCCTGGTCAATTCTCAGTCCGTTGTCGCGGATTGTGCGTTCAATGCTCCAGCGTGCATTATAGACCTTTCCGAAGATCATGTTTTTGGCAATGCGGCAGCTGGCGACGGCGTCATCCGCTATGCGGTACTGCGTTCTTCTCAAAAGCACGTTCCCATTGGATTTTCCTGTTGTTCTGGCAAGAAATCGTCCGTTTGGTGTACAGAAACACAGATTGATACTGTTTCTGGCACAAGCCCCCATCAAAGCAGGGCTTGCGCCCGGATAGGTGAACGTAACAATATTCTCAAGTGTATGGAGCGGAAAGCGCGCCAGCTCGTCTTCTCCCCGCTGGATCACTACATTTTCTCCGTCTAGGCTGACATAAGCATCCACGGTTGTTACAAAAAGCGTGTTGAGCAGCTTTCTCATAGCCTTTCCTCCATATATGCCTTTACCGAAGGCCTCTTCATGAGCACAGGCAGACAACCTTCTTTCAGCGAACACGCATTGCATCCCTTTGTCGGTTTCACCTGAGGCGTATGTCCGCGTTTATATAAGACGTGCATTTCCTCCAGTGCTTTTTTCACCTCCTGCCTTAACTCCTCCGTAAATTCCACCGGCAGGCGGCGTTTTGTCTGGCCGTAAAATAAAGCGCCGCGTGGAATTAGGCAGCACAGCATCTCCTCAAAGCAGATGGCCTGCGCGCAAAGCTGCGCAGCATCGCAGTTATTTTCCTTTGGCTCGCCGTGCTTATATTCGACCGGAAAGGGCTGCCATAGCCCCTCCCAGCCATTGATGCCGATTCCGGAAGCATCCCGATGAAATTCAACCACATCACACTTGCCCGAAACTCCCAGCCGATAAGAATGTACGCTGATTCCGCGCGATATAATCGTATTTCCACGCTTTTCTGTAAACGCTTCGTCATGTGTGCGTTCATGCATCAAGTCGCCATCTACGGTACGGAGATTTTCCGCCCAAAGCTCCTCAATATGAATAAGAGCCCACTGCCGTCTACAAAAAAGAAAATGCTGTAAACCCGAGAGCGGAAGGAACTCCTCCTCGCTGTATCCGCTCAACCCATCTGCATACATATTACACCTTCCGGCAGGGCGCTTTCACGGACTGTTACCTCATAGTCGCCATATCCGCGCGCAACGGGGACCTCTTCCCTGCGTTTGACTCCAACGGTTTCAAACAGCTTGTAGGCGGGCGCATTGCCAAGCTCTGAATCGTGCTTAAACACAATGAGCCTGCGTACCGCTATTTTGCCTCTGGCGGCGGAATGATCATGCTCAAACATGTTGAGAATCGCCTGCCAGAGCAATGCAAGATCTTCCTCCGAGAAGCCGGTGACTTTACGGGCAAGGTTTGCCGAAATATACCCCTCGCACCGGTACAGACCGTAAGGGATGATATATTTACGCCCCATTTCGGTTCCTTTTTTCTCAGCGTCGGCTTCGGTCGTAATCGCAACACGGGTAATGGTCACCTCCTGCGGAATCACAGGGTCGACCGAACGGGCAAAGCCAAGCTGAACCGGCCCCCGCACCTGCCCGCAGTTGAGCGCCGCTTTTACAAAAGTGGTCATGACAGCGCCAAAAGTTCGGATATCAAAGAAATTTTGGCACATAAAATCACGTATTTTTTCGTCCACCTTTTCTTCTTTTTTCTTTTTTTCTTTAATGGTTTTTTCATCCGCGCCTACATAGGCATACGCCTCCGCGTCACTGCGGTTAAGCGGTACGCCGTCCTTGATATAGATGCGGTAGCCGGTTTTGTCTTCGCAGACGGTTTCAACATAGTTTCTGATTTTGCGCTTCAGGCAGACATCGGTCACGATGCCGAAGTTGGTTTCAGGATCAATTCTGGGCATGTTTCCCGCATCCGGATCTCCGTTGGGGTTCCCGTTTTCCACATCGAACAGAATTACAAATTCATAGCGGTTTTTGATAGGTTCGGACATGTTATCTTTCCTCCTCTGTTGTTGCAACGCTGTCTTTTTTCTGATAGCGCTTTTGTGTCTGATGATAATAGCCGAGCTGAAAGATGCCCTGCTCATAGAGCGTATGGTGCACGGGATAGCTGTGGGTAATCGCGCCCGTCAGCGCTTGAATCTGCTTTGCATAGTTAATTTTCGGACCATTTTCAAGCTTGCGCAGATGCTTGTCCGAAAGATTCATAATCAAGGGAAACACCACGGCTGGCGTTGCACAGGCGGAAGAAAAATATTTATCCTTAATGGTCGTAACGCCGCTCGCCCTGTTTTGTATTTCCTCCAAAACAGCAAACAGGCGCCCCAGAACATAGGGCTGGTAGGTGGTTTTTTCGTTTAGCTCCACTGTCAAGGCCTCCTTATAGCTTTCATTGTCCGTATTCTTGATCAAATATGCCTTTAGAATGGCGGCTCGCCCGCGCGTAATGCTTTTTTCAGCGCGTATTCGGAGCTGGGTCTGCTGGTACAGCGTTGCCGGGTAAGAGCCGCCCGTCAGAATCGCGCGCAGGGTATCCCCTGCCATTTGTGGCGAAGCGGATTTTTCTTTTGATTTTTCATTGATGGTTTCCCGCAGAAGAGCCCACAGCGGAATATTTTGGAACTTACTGCGGCCATCGCCCACGATTTGCAGTCTGTTATAATGCGCCTGCAGATTTTCCACCATCCTGCCGAAGCTGTCGCGCAGAAAAAAGCGAACCGACAGTCTGGCGGCATTGGGGGCAAGGGCGAGCACATAAAAACGATTCTCCGGCTTTAGAGGAATACCGTTCCAGTTTACGGTGCCGCCCTGTGCAATCGTCTTCATCAGATCGTCCAGATCTACATTCGTTACCGTGTCTCCATCGCTGTCCAAATAGCAGGAAAAGGCATCCCGATAGCCCGGCTCGGCGTCTTCCGCCCAGTAAACCACCGTCGCATCGCCAATATGCTTGGAGTGCTTTTTATCTGCAATGAGATAGTTGAGCGCCGTGGTATAGGCAAAAGCTGCATATTTTCCGATGGGGGCATTATAATTCTGCTGCCGGTCGAAGGAGCAGTCCGCCGATGCATTGAACGAGACAAGCGCCGCGCCGCTGGACTGCGCGCCGCTGACCCCCTTGATCGGCGGGTGAATCGCAGCCGGAACCACTTTCTTTCCCGTAACAAGGCAGGTCATTTTTGTGCCCTCTTCCTCGCTGTCATAATGCGCCTGCCAAGACTGCATGATCTCAGGATGTTCCTGCGGGTAGATGTCACCAACGAAAAACACAAGATTGGCGCCGCTCTCAAATTCCTCTATGTAAGGCAAAAGGATCGGGTGTTCTCTTGCCGCGGCGGTATCCCACTGCTCAAAAAAGGCACAGACCGCGTTTGCGCAAGGCGCATCCACCATCGACAGAAGCGTTTGATGCAGCTGTTTTGCCGCTTTAAAGCAGTCTAAAACCCGCTCCGGTTTTACCGGATCACCGATTCCCAAAAGATAAGCAGCATTTTCACAGAGAAAATTGGCGCTCACCCCCGCCGTTTTCTTGACGCGGGCAGGCAGTATGATTTCGCGCGATATCATCTTTTTCCCATCCACAGTAGGGACTTTCAGCGGAAGCACACCCAGCAGCTGTCCGCTTTCGTCCAGCTCCAGCGCATAGGAAACCTTCACCTTTTCCCAGCCGGGCCGAACGATTTCTCCTCTGGCGGCGAGCGCTTCATAATAGGAAACCAGCGACTGAAGAATCATCGGAACACCTCGCAGTCGCGCACATCCAGCACGCCTTTTTTGAGCTGTGCTCTGAAAAACATGGGCGTGATATTCCGGCTGTTGCTGTAATCGAGGTCAAACAGCATAAAGCCCAGATCTATATCGGCATCGGGGCAGGCGGTTTCGATCTCTTCACCCTCCCATTTTCTAAACTGCGCGGGAAATTCACGGCATCCAAAGCAGGGCTGATGATAGCACTGTCCCTTTTCCAGCCTGCGGCGCATAATGTCGGAAAATTTCCCCTCGTTGTCCCCCGGAGATGCTTTTTCGGTCATTTCAAAATGTGCCTCAATCACATAATGCACATCCTGCAATACCATAGCGGCGCGCTGTTGGATATCGTCCGCGGTGCTGATCAGCAGCGGCGCGGTGTCGCCGTTCATCACACTGGAGACATTCCGTGCAGATATTTTGGATTTGACCTCATTGCGGCGGATGTTGGTAAACCGAATCGGATTGAGCAGATAGATTTTGTCGATCTTCCATCGCATACCGGGGTGCCAGTAGATGGCTTCCAGCAGACCACGCGCCGCCGAAGGCGTCATAACATCGTAGCTGACGCGTTCAACCTTCATTTCCGGTCTGGAAAAGCAGGCATACTCCCCCCAGACCTCAACTTTTACGGACATTTTTCCCGCTCCTTTCTTCTAGACAATATATCCCTGCCCCTCGTTTGCGAAAAAAGCAAGACCGGTTTCTTCGCTGTAAAGGGAACTATCGTTCAGTATGGCGGCATTCGGACCAATTTTTTCAATAGCGCCGCTTTGCAGCAACTGGCTAAAATGCTGCGGATAGGCATTGACAACATATTGCCCAAGTTTACGCATCAGACCGCGGCTGGGGCCTTGCGCCCGAAGCTGTTCAACAAGCATTTCGCCCTCTCCGCGTGGCACATAGATGCTGTACCCCGCCTGTTCAATCATATGAAACCGCTGTGACACGGTGGCAAACGGCAGGGTTCCGCTCTCAATTTCTCTGAGAATCTGGTTTTTATCCAGCTCCTTTTCGTCCTTGAGCCTGTAATACAGAAAACGAAAGTATTCCTCTATTGCCTGCGGCGAAGAGGGATCCTCGTACAGCCGCATCGCCCTCTGCGCCGCCGCAATGTTTTGGAGAAGCATCTGGGGCGGACTTTGTTCTTCCTCAAAAATATAAACCATGCTTTCGGACGACAGTCGTTTGCCCTCGCGGTTGCAGCGGCCAGCGGCCTGAATGATCGAATCCAGCCCTGCGAGCGCGCGATAAACAACGGGAAAACCCACACCCACCCCCGCCTCAACAAGGCTTGTCGAAACTACCCGGCAGGGCAGATGTTTGGAAAGACGGCTGCGTATTTCTTCCAGCACACTGCGCCTGTGGGCGGGATACATCGTGGTGGAAAGATGAAAACTGCCGTCTTTTTCAAGCTGTTCATAGAGATTCTGTGCCTGTTTACGGCTGTTGACAATACATAAAACCTGATTTTCACCATTCAGCCTGTACGCCAGTGCTTCATTGGAAAGCACTCCCAGCTTTTCATATCGCACCCGCCGAAAAAAATCATGCATTTCCGCGGCGTCCGGGCAAAGTTCACGAATAGGAAACTCCTCCAGACGCTTTTGAAACAGCGGATTGAGCGCAGGTTGTGTCGCCGTGCAGAGCACCGCGGTACATCCGTAGTTTTTTACAAGCTGTGCAATGGCATTCACACAGGGTTCAAGACAGAAAACGGGGAGCATCTGCGCTTCATCAAATATCAAAACGCTGTTCACAATGTTGTGAAGCTTGCGGCAGCGTGACGAACGGTTGGCGTACAGCGACTCAAAAAACTGCACAGCGGTCGTTATAATGATAGGTGCGTCCCAATTCTCGGCGGCAAGATAGCGCTTGTCCGTAATGGTTCCGTTTTCATCGGTGCTATACTCAACCCCCGCATAATGGGCGACCACATTCTCTGCGCCGAATATTTTTTCAAATACCAGCTGTGTCTGCTCAATGATGCTGGTATAGGGGATGACATAGATTACCCGCCGTAGATAATGTTTGAGCGCGTGCCGCAGTGCAAACGCCATGGAACTGACTGTCTTACCGCCGCCTGTTGGAACGGTCAAGCTAAATAGCCCCCTGTCGCGTCTGCCCGCTTCCAGCAGCGTATTAAGAATTTCACAACGTTTTTGATTAAGAGCGGCCTTCGCATCCCACCAACCCGCTATGTACTGATCGAGCAGATTGCTCAGTTCTTCCATGGTGGATTCGTTCCCGCGCTGGACGGCACCATTGTTCATAAATGCCTCCGTATCAAGAAAATCCGCATCCACGAGGCAGGAATACAGCATTCGCACAAAGAAAAACTGGCTCTGTGCATCAGCCGGCAACGAGGGTGGCGGTGGGGAATTCGCATAACTGACTTCAGACTGGAATCGGCTGTACTCTTCAATATCCCGTCCCACCTTGCGGGCCATTTTTCCAAAGAAAGTGGGGGCGTCTGCTATATCGAGCTTACGGTTTCCAAGGTCGGGCAGGCCGCTGTGATGACCCGCAATACAAAAAGCCGCAGGCACGTTCTTCAATTCAAAAAAGGCCACCTGCGCGCCTGCCGTGGAATGGTCCACGGAGTCACCGGAGCCTTTGATGCGCAGCTGAAATTTTTCAGAATATTTGCCGATATCATGCAGAATTCCACACAGATAGCCCAAATCTCCTGCAAAAAAAGCTCGTGAAAATTTGGCCGACATTGCGGCAGTGCCTGTTAAATGTTCGAGAATGCTTTGCTCTCTATTATGTATGGGATCAATGTGTGCTAAATAATTCATGCTGTCATCCCTCTAATAAGAAGTGAAATCGTTCTCTTATAATCCCCGCGATTGCGCAGGTTGCTGACGCTCGTCATTTACGTTTGCAGAATGCATTCAACAGGCCTAAAGCGTTTCTCCTGGTTTGTCCTTGGGTAGACATAATTGAAAGTTGCGCACCAATTCGCAAACCGATGCTGTCTGAGAAATCTTTCTGATGATTGCTATGGCCCATCATTAGGCAAATCACACATTATTGCACGACGCACCGTTGGGTGAACTGCGTGTTATTGCTATTAGCAGAAAGTCTTTATAAAAATCACCTGAACTTGTTTAAAAAATGATTTAAACACAAAACCATACGTAACGATTCCATATATTTACCATATAATTATACCTATCAGCCAATTATATTTCAACATGCCTCATCGTTTTTTGCGCAATTCTTACAATAATTTTTGTGATTTCGTTTCATGCTGCTTGCAAAAAGAGACGCCTTATGTTATAAAGCGTCTCTTCTCTACAATATGTATTATACGGATGGGTTTTATTGATAAATCAGCTTATAGACGGCAGACCGGTTCTGTTTTTGTGCGATCAGATAATTTTCATCGTCCGCCAAAACAATCTCCTGATATCCCAGAGTAGGCGTAATCAGATAACTGCCCTTCGTATTGATGATGCCTGTACCGCCGTTTTTCTGTACTCCTGCAGTACCTTTGCTAAAGGAATACGCCATTGAAAATTGCGGCTGTATCACAATATTTCCGTTAAAGTCCATATACCCATAGCTGCCGTTTTGGGAAAAAGGAATCAGCCCATTGTCCTCATAATCAAGAGGCGCGGTGTATATCGGCTTAATAGCCCAATTACCCTTCGTGTCAATCAGCCCATATTTGCCGGACGTGTCCCTGACATTCGCGTACCCATGATTGAATTCATAGACTTCATCATACTTGGGCGCTAAAATTACCTGATTCTGAATATTTACAAATCCATATTTGAACGAATACGGTCCTCCCTGTTCTACCTGCATAACTGTATAAATCCCATTTTGTCCATCACCCATAATTCCGTTCCAAACGGGTCTTATGACATAGCGTCCCTGCTGGTTGATTACGCCCCATTTTCCATCTTCACATACGACGGCATATTGGTTGTGAAAAGAATAGGCCGTATCATATTTGCAAGGGATTACGAGCTTTCCTTTCGCATTGAGATAGCCGCTTTTATCCCCTTTTGTAACTACCGCCAGCCCATCAGAGAAGGATTCCGCTTTATCCCAATCCAGAGGGATTACAGTTTTCCCGGATGCATTGATAAACCCATATTTCCCTTCTACATAACTGTATTCATCTTCTTTGGAACCGACAGCGGCCAATGCCAGACCGTATTCGAATTTATCTAATGAATCCCATTGGAAAGGCACCACAGTTTTGCCGCTCTTATTAATACAGCCGAACTTCCCGCTTTTTTCTGCTACTGCCAGACCGTTATAGAATGGCTGCGCAGAATCGTACTGCGGCTTAATAATGTCTTTCCAGTTGCTGTCCACAAATCCGTACTGCCCATTTTTGTCAGAGATCAGGTACATGCCTTCCGAATATCCATGAACTTTTACTCCCTCCACGGACTCACAGACCTGCTCCGCACGAACAGGTATTCTGGCTGTCGATGAGGCTGCAAACGCTGTCACGCTCATCAAAGACAGATCCAATAAGCAGATCGCTGTGGTTAAAATCATTCTTTTACACTTCATGAATTTTCCTCCGTGCTACATTATTTAACTATATTTTACATGTATCGCAGCATAATCTCAATTCATATTTGGTGATTCTGTACAAGTTCTACATTCAGGATAAAGAATACGGTAAGTCCGTATCCGTTTCTACATTTTTATAAAATGCAACGCTATGCGTATCAACAAGAAAAATAAATCTATATTCTAACCTTGAATCTAAATTCAAGGAGGTTAACCCCTATGTCAAAATCTATCCTGCACCAACTTTATTACGGCGACCTTAGTCCATCCCAGACGATCACGCCCCCGGACCCCCAATATGAAGAAGCGCAAACCAAGGCCAGCAAACTTCTGTATCAGCTGCACAAAGAATTATCAGACGAGCAGTTTCAACTGCTGGAACGCTATTTGGAATACCGCTCGGATTATTCTGACATGGAACTGTCCGAAACGTTTGCGGAAGCATTCAGGATGGGGGCTCAGGTGGCATTCGAAATACAAAACAGAGATGTTTCCAACTTCGGAAGCATCTCTGTTTCTGTTTGCGGGAGGAATGAGAATGATCAGGATCAGCACATGGAGTGACGTGCAATCACTCAAGCCGGATAATGACCCCGGCCTGTATTTATTGCTGTCAAACCGGTTTAAACAGCTGCATCAAATATTCTGCTCCAATAGTTCTGTACCATTGGAGCGGTTTTCATTGCAGGAATATGGGGAACTGTTTGTCGTAGAAAACGGTTCGGAACTCACAGGCAAACTGTTTGAACAGGTCACCAAGCATACGTTTAGCCAGAAGAATTATTATGTTGCTGTTTTCCTCTTTAACAGTGAGGTTTGCAGCGACTTTTTGATTCCTGCGGAAAACTTGAACGACCATCAAATTCAACAATTAGAACAGGAGTTATAACCATGTTTCAAAACCCACGCTACATGACCAGAGGTATTGCAGAAACACTTCCCCTCTCACTCCAGATCATTCTATGGAGCATGATAGACAGCCTCAAACAATCGCAGGAGCTGGACTACCTCCAAGTGTTCAGCCTGTCTGCTGAGCGCAACCCTGACGGTGTCCTGCAACAGCGCATTGTACATTCGCAGGAGGTACCGCCGTATCAAAAGACGATTATGGTTGCCTGTAAATCGCCTGTGGACTGCAAGGTGTTTTGCATCGACGATGAGACGCACGCCACCATGCTCTATGCAGATGAATATTAGAAAGGAGCTTGATACTATGAACGAAAAAAGCATCATCCGAACGGAAGCATTATATAACGATGAAAAGACACACCGTTTCAGCCTGAAGAAATCCTGGGATAATTCCAAACCCTCAGCCAGCATTATCATGATCGCTCCGTCTGTACGGGCCAATGAGATTGCTATGGACATTACCAGTCTATACGTGCTCAACAACTGTTATCAGCTTGGGTGCGGTTCTGTGGACATCCTCAATCTCTATTCAAAATTGGACGCAAACCCATTTGAAAATTGTCCTGAAAATGATGAATGGATTTTAAAAAGCTGCCATAAAGCGGATCAGGTAATTCTCGGATGGGGCAAGGGGCAGACACAAAAATCAGTGGATAACCGTATTCAGGAGGTTCTGAACATGCTGAAACCTTACAGGGACAAACTGTTTGAAATTGCGGATGTCAACGGGAAACGGGGTTTTCATCCGCTGGGAACCAGCGTACGGCTAAGATGGTATTTGGTACCCTATCAATACCCGGAAAAAGAAAAACAGGAGCAGAAATCCGAATGATTTCTATGCTCCTGTTTCTGTGTTCCGCAGCATGTTTTTAACGCGCAGATATTGCAGAAATTCCTGCCGGTCGGATTCACTCCATTTGGAATAGTCGGATAACAACCGCATAATCTCCAATCCATCCTCTGAATGGCATAGTTCCCGGACAATATCGGAAATCCATTGTGGGACTTTATCGGCATACGTCTCTTCTCCCATGAGATAGGCCACGGATGTGTCCAATACACCCGCAATTGCTTCCAAGCGTTTTAACGATGGTTTTGTGCGCCCCTGTTCAATATCACAGAGGAACGAGGGGGACAGCGCAGTTTTTTCGCCCAAGGCCTTCAGCGTCATTTTCCGCTGTTTGCGTAATGTTTTGATGTGTGAGCCGACTGTCAACGCTGATTCCTCCCCACAATTCGGTATGATCGTATTGATCTTAGTATAGCAAAGAATCTTTCCTGTGTAAACCGCAATGATAATACGATAATATCGTACCGAATCCGTTATAACGTAGAAAGTGCATGGTTGTCCTTGTCTAATATTCTGTATATACGTATAATTAGTTTTGTGGCAGAGGTGGTGACAAATGAGTATTGGACAACAGATCAAAAATATCCGGCAGGAACGGCATCTATCGCAGAAACAGCTTGCGCAAATGGCTCAAATCTCCCCATCCTATCTATGTGATGTGGAAAAGGGGCGATGCAATTGTTCTATTAAAATTCTGAAAAGAATCTCATTGGCGTTGAACGTGGAAATCGCGGAACTATTAAAATAACAGACAGAAATGAGGAGACTACATACGTGGATTTATATGCGCTGATTTGCCTGATTCTGGGGCTTCCCATCGGGCTGTATTTTTATCACCTGATCAATAAGTACTTTACAATCTATTATTTTGGCTGCGGCGCGGTCTGGGGATTATTCTGGGGATGCCTTGTTGCGGGAGCGATTATCATGTTTTTGCTGTTGGAATTTCTGAGAGCATTGGCAATCCCCGTCGCAATATTCTTTCTGGTGCTCTGGTTGTTTACGCGCGGAAAGAAAAAGAATTCGGACGATCAGCAGCAATCCAAATAACAAACGCCCACAGCTTTTTATGGCTGTGGGCTATTATCATACGGAAAGGTGTTTATAATATGGAATTTATCCTGTTTTTTCTTGGATTTTTACTGACTCTGATGCTGGCCTACTACAATGATTTTTCTATACATCCGGGCCGGAGACGCTGCCCATGCTGAACTTCCTGACTGCCGAAAAAGCAGTGGAATACTTTATGAGAGGCGTAAAACTGGCGGTCAGCGTTATTGCTGTCTGTTGCCGGGTCAAGAAGCCCTAGCACTGTGAAAGGTATGAGGATTCTCTGCCTTTCTTTTTTAATTAATATAATCTGGTGAGTTATTCAACAAATTTGTATTAGACTCGAAAATTAACTCATGAAATATCACGGAAGCATCCAGTAAAGAACTTCAAACATCGGAATTATAACATTATAATCTTCTATCGATATAACAAAACCTTCTATTGTAATGATTCTGCAATAGAAGGTTTTCGTTTTATATTCTCATTTGTTAGCTCAATTCAAAGCTTCGGCTGCCAACCGCACAGATCCTGAAAAGCTGTGCGCATATGCTCTATACTTGCCTGCGCAGCCTTTTCCGGCTGCTTTTGCGCAATGGAAGCCAAAATCTGTTCATGAGGCATGAGCGCATGATCCACATGCGCTTCAAACCGAAAACTGGTCTGACGTAGAATCTTGAAATAATGGTTCGTAATACGCACTAAGGACAACAACAAATCATTGTGCGTTATTTGCGCAATACACTCATGGTATTTCGCATCATATAATTCTAGGGCTGCATTATCCCTGCGATGAACAGCATCAACAAACAACTTGTGAATCTTGCACAGTTCATCGACGTCATTTTCAGTGGCCGTTTCTGCGGCAAGACGGGCTGCCAACGGATCTAGCGCCATGCGTACAAACAAATAATCCTTCATTTGTACTTTATGGGAAGAAATCCATTCGATTGCCTCTTGGATAAAGTCCCGCTCCTTGCTTTTCACGAAAGCACCTTTTCCAATCTGTATTTCCAGATACCCCTGTGACTGCAAAACCCGGTAAGCTTCCCGCATCGTTGTCCGGCTAATGTTCAGCTCTTTACAAAGTACAACTTCCGCAGGTAGCTTATCCCCTACTGTGACGTTGTCACTCTGCACATATTCAATGAGCTTTTCTACCGCGAGGTCCACTGTAGATTTTTTTTGTATCGGTTCCATACTCTACCACCTAAAATGAACTCCCCAGCAGCAATTTCGGTACAGTCAGAA
This sequence comes from Marasmitruncus massiliensis, assembly GCF_900186535.1. Taxonomy (GTDB): domain Bacteria; phylum Bacillota; class Clostridia; order Oscillospirales; family Ruminococcaceae; genus Anaerotruncus; species Anaerotruncus massiliensis_A. Next base: position 143,674 of record NZ_FYDE01000004.1, on the reverse strand, counting down.
TAATCTGCGGGAAGATGTTAATGAGCACCAGAACAACCAGCAGCCCAATATAATACGGTGTGACAGCCTTAAATGCACGCTGGAATGAAATTCCGCCCAGCTTGGAGGTAATAAAGAGGCAAATCGCCATCGGTGGAGTCAACAAGCCGATCATTAGTGCAAATATCATTATAACACCAAATTGAACCGGATGCATCCCAATCAATTCCGCGATTGGCATTAAAATGGGAGTTAAAATTAAAATGCTTGCGTTGGTTTCCATAAAAGTGCCCATAAAGAGTAAGAGAAGGTTCACCAATATCAGAATAATAACTTTGTTTCCGGTCATGTTGAACAACATTGCAGTGGTGCGTTCCGCAATCTTTTCCATACCCAGCACCCATGCAAATACTTTTCCGGAGGACATCAGTAGCATAACCAGGCCCAAATTTTCTATTCCGTTTATCAGTACTCGTATAATATCGTCAAATTTCAATTCCCGATAGATGAACAGCCCTACAAATAAGGAATAAAATACAGCCACAGCAGCCGCTTCTGTCGGAGTAAAGAAGCCAGATAAGATACCACCCACAAGTATAATGGGAGACAGCAACGCGGGCAGCGCAGAAAAAAATGATTTTGCAATTTCACGTAGCCGCGCTTTGTGGTGTCTTGGGTAATTGCGCCTTTTTGAAATGATGTACACGGTAGCCATCATAAACAGTCCCATAATGACACCCACAGTGATCCCACCCATAAACAGGGAACCAATTGAAACGCCTGCTGCAATTCCAAACATAACCATCGGGCTGCTCGGAGGGATAATTGGCCCGATAATAGAAGAGGCCGCCGTGACTCCTACAGCGAAATCAGTATCGAACCCTTCCTCTGTCATAGCCTTTATCTCAATGGCACCCAAGCCTGCGCAGTCGGCGACTGCCGCGCCGGACATGCCCGCAAACAACATGCTGGACAGGACATTTACATGGCCGAGCCCACCGGTGATATGGCCCACACAACAATTGGCAAAATTAAAAATGCGTTTAGTGATTCCACTGCTGTTCATCAGTTCGCCTACCAACATGAAAAACGGAATCGCTAGCATGGTATAGGAGGAAACACCGCTTACCATAGCTTGAGGAATAAATGTTAGTGAAACAGAATTTGTCATAATGACATAGAAAAATGCGGAAAGAACCATAGAAAAGCCAACCGGCACTCCCAACCCGATCATCAGAATAAAACCAAGCACTACCAGCATTTGTTGATACCTCTCTTCCTTTTCTTCCGATTAGGACTGTTCTATATTTTTTGAACCATTTATCATGATCGCCATTTCCTGAATCACATTATCAAGAAGAAAAATGCAGGCGAAAGCCATCCCAACGGGATAAGAAATGTACCAATAGCCAGATTTTATGGGAAGTACCGTCATAGGTACCATCATTTTATTCTGTGCAAGCTGCCATCCGTACCGCACCAGAAATACCGCTGCTACAAATATGGTTGCCTCAATGAACAGCATCAAGATATGACTTGGATAAAAGGGGAGCTTTTCAGTAAACACTTCAATGCGGACATGCACTTTTCTGCGCACCGCATATGCAACCGTCATGAAAGCGCACCAAGAAGCCAGCACGATTGAAAACTCTTCGATCTCCACAAACGACTTTCCAGTTAACGTTCTTCTGGCCACCTGAAAGAACACTGTGCAGACCAGAATGACTAACAATATAATCGAAACAACCTTAACAAACTGTTCCAGCCATTTGGTCAGTTTGGACATGACGGTTGCAATTTTGTTCATCTGAAAGCTCCCCTTTTCAATCAGTTCTTCAGTGCTTGAATTTTTTCATAGGCACCTTCCGGATACTTATCTTTGTTTTCTTCAAGAAGTGCAGGAATAATTTTATCTTTAAATGACTGGATATCAATTTGATCTTTTGTAATCAGAGTCATACCTTTTTCCTGGAAGGATTTCAAAAACTGCTCGTCTTCCGCATTGACCTGCTCGTTGTGCCATTTGAACCCTTCGTCAATCGCTTCACCGATAATCTGCTGCTGCTCTGGCGTTAACGTCTGATACCATTTTTCATTAAAGAACATAAAATAGTTGGTATACTGGTGTTCCGTCTGCATCAAATGGCTTTGAACTTGATAGAGCCCTGCCTGATCAATATTCGCAAGCGGATTTTCCTGCGCATTAACGATTCCGCTCTGCAGAGCACCAAATAGTTCGCCCCACGCAACCGGCGTCACATTGGCACCCGTCGCTTTCCACGATGCGATTACACCCGCATTATTCGGCGTACGCAATTTTAACCCTACCATGTCGGACACCGATTTGATTTCCTTATTTGCGGTCACATAACGGGGACCGCGCAATGCAATCGTATTGAGATGGGCGCGAACACCATACTTTTCGATCAACTGCTGCCCAAGATCTTTACCCATATCGCTCTCCCAGAACTTCTGCAGATGATCTTGGTCCTCAAAGATAAATGCCATGTTGAACAACTCCATCCAATCCGGCACCGCCCAGTTGAAAAGCATCTCGGCATTGAGCAACATTTCATAGTTACCTTCTGATAGCCCTGTGCAAAGATCTTCGTCGTTATCACCCAATTGCCCTTCCAGATACAGCTCCGGCTTTAGAGAACCTCCCGATTTTTCCTCAATGATTGCGGCAATTTTTTTAGCGGCCTCGGTGGACAATGCGGATGAATTGTTGCCAACCATTTTAAATGAAACCACATTTGTGGAGGAACCGCCTGCATCGCCTACGGCAGAAGAATCCGCTGCAGGAGATGCAGACGGCATGGAAGATGTCGAGGACTTGCTGCCACACGCCGATAGAATGATGCTGGCTGCTACAATGAGACTGAGTAATATTGCTGCATACCTTTTTTTCATAAAAACACTCCTCTTTCATTTGTAGATTGAATGATTGAATGATAGTACGATTGTTTGACAATATTAAAGCACATACTAGTTTATATGTCAATAATATATTTATATTTCTCTAAAACACACTATTTTAATCATGTTATATGTGCATATCTACCATATTAATTATGAAATCATAAAGACAATGCCATTTAGTTTTAATCCTACCCCTAGTGATCACTTTCACGATTTTGATTCAAATTACTTTTCTTTTTTGTATTCAACACTTACGATTCTGACGGTGATTATCTTGATTTGATTTTAAAGCCCCCAATGATGTAGAATGATTATATTGGAGGGAATTATAAATTGGAAAATGATAATGAAATGTATATAAAAATACTGGAGGATTATCTTCAAAATTGCACAGATGAAAAATCCAAAATAAAAGCAGAAATCTTATTGCACTATTTTAAAGAAGTAACAACAAAGTCTTTAGCGCTTAAATACGGTCTGTCTCAGCGAACAATCCAACGCTACGCAGCAGATTTCAAGGAAAATGGGCAATCCAGTTTGGATTATAAAGAATTCAAAAAGCCTAAAAAAATTACCGATAAAATTAGAAGCGAATTATATAATGACATGAAAAATAATCCTTTAGATTTTAATTTGCCATACTCGGTTTGGGATGACTATACCTTAAAAGTGTATTTAGAACGAAAATATCAATTATCTGTATCTTCTTCTACATTAATAAAAATTATAAACGATGCAAAAAATCGACCTGATTCTGATTTTTTTGATTTACAGTATAAAGACCAATCATGGTTTGGACCGTATTTTAAAGCCAAAAAGAATTTTTGGGTTTTACATTTTATATACCTAGGCGTTACCAGAAGTAAAGCGCAAAAATCCCCCAATAAAATAGCGTTGAGGTTAACCAATCGGTTTTATGGCGTTATACTGCAAAATATCGAAAATACTGAAAAATACATTGATGTAAAAAATAATTTCGAATAGACTTGGTCATGGCAATATTTTTTTGGTGGTAAATGAATGTGTAAGAGATAAACTGGAACTGAAAGATAACCCTCAGACAGTTGTCATTGCGGAGCATTCCAAAAAAATGTCCATGGCAATTCAAAAATTATATAAAAAAAATCAAAACAAAATCTTCCTCTGTTCATGCTAATACCGAAGCATCAGAGGATTTCATTTCTAAACCAGGTTAAATGGCTTTATACTATAGATAAATTAATATCCTATAAAAAAGGAAAGGGGAAAAAAGTTGATGATGACCCAGACAGTAAAATTTGCTTTTCCGGGTTAGGGATAAAAACCGTAAAAAAGGATTTTGAACTGTTAGTACTGAGAGCAGAGAATTCACAGCAGCGAAAATAAGCGACAAAGTAAATAGATAAAATTATATCCTGAGTGGAGGCCCTTTATAGGCTGATGCTCAGGATTTTTTTTATTGGGCGACAATGGCTGCCGACTGGCAAAATTTTAAACCCACCTTTTTAAAACTGATATAGTAAGGATGTAAGTTAAAGCTTTCTCTTGCACAGCACCTCGATAATTGAACGCAAACTGACGGGCTGGGAAATCGTCCGTACATATCCCTAACTGTAAAAGACTATTAACACCTAAAGCCCTCTATTATGTGGCTACACTATTGAACGAAAGGATTGGTAATATGGATACCAACTATGAATTTACTACATCAGATTACATTGACAGCAGGTTCCTGCTACCCCGTCCAGATAATCAGGAAAACCCAGAAAAGATATTAGAAGCTATTGGATTCATTGTCCAGCGAAAAAAAGATGGCAGCGTTAAGTACGGGTTCTGCGCCAACAAATTCGCCATATATCTTTCAAAATGCATTAGAGCCGTTCAGGACCATCAGGGGAACCTCTACATTTACAACCTAAAAGGGTTCTATCAAGAGGCCGAAGACTGGATAATTGGCAAAATTGTAAAAAGCCTCATGAACCAGATTCTCCAACTATGGTCTTTAGGCCATGAGCTAGCGGCTATGGATGCCTACAAGCGTGACATTCGAAAGATTGTCATGTGCTTCAACCAAGACGATTTGATTAATCTGAGTAATGGGATTCTTGACATTGAAACTTTAGAACTGCATCCTCACTCACCGGATTACTACTGTACTGTACAATTGCCTATGCAGTATGGCCCCAATGAAAAATGTCCCCGGTTCGAACAGTTCATCTGTGAAATAACCGGAGGCGATATGGAGCTTGGCAAAGTGATTCAGGAAATGGTCGGATATTGCCTGTGTCACAACGTGAAAGCCGACAAAGCGTTCTTCCTATATGGAAATGGAAAAAATGGCAAAAGTGTGCTCGCCAAAATGATTGAAGCCCTTGTAGGCGCTGAAAATGTCTCGAACGTTAAGCTGAGCCAGCTCAATGACAATTTTGGGCTATCAAGCTTGGTCAACAAAAATGTAAATATCTCTGCCGAAAATGAGCTTCTGGGCAAATTTGATACAGGGAACTTCAAGGCTATCATCAGCGGAGACACGGTTAACGTCACAAGGAAGTACAAAGATGACCTGTCTACAAGGCTGAATTGTAAAATGATCATGCTGCTTAACACACTTCCCAGCACTACGGATGTCACCTATGGATACTTCCGCAAAATCCTGATCATCCCATTTACACAGACGTTCGACGAGAATGAAGATAAATTTCTGGTAGAGAAGCTGCTTCGAGAATTGCCGGGTATTCTGAATTGGGCGTTGGAAGGTTTAAAAAGACTGCAAGCCAATGATTACCTATTCTCTTCCTGCGCAGCCATTCAAAGTCTTATGGAGCATTATCAGAACCAGCAAAACCCCACAGGAGTATTTTTCGAAGAGAGCTATACCCAAATGTGATGGGGGCCGTGTAAAGAAAAGCGATATTTACAGCGATTACCATAATTGGAGCAATGACAACAGCCTAGACGCTGTCAATCGCCAGACATTTTGGAACATGCTGAAGATTCAGGCAGGTAAAGCAGACGGCACTATCAGGCTGGAATATAAACGTGTTCATGGGGTGGATTATTTGGACGGATATAAGCGCAAATATGTGCGCCCAGCGTCCAATTCTGATTACGATATTAGCTTCTAAATGCTTGGTTGCTGCCCCGTTCGAGGGGCAAGGGGGCGCTGGGGACGCGGTAAAATACAAACTATTGTGAGTGTTATACACTTTCTGATTCCCATAGCAAGTAGGTGTCTATGGGAATCAATAATTCCATATTTCAGGAAAGGATGAATTCTACATGGAAAATATGATTACAAACATGCTGGAGTGCAACGGAATTGGTTTTGATTGGCCCCGTTACGAGCAGGAAATCTTACAGGAGAAGTTAGGGATAAAAGGGCAACTGTGCTCTGAACTGTGTAACCATCTGAAATGCCAGACGGAAGATATTACAGAATCTAAAAAGCTGGTTTGGAAGCTGTACAAAAACAACCTTTATCCTGAAAGCATGAGCTTCGATTACCTGAAGGAACATCGCAATGAACATGCTGTTTATGGCCTTCTCTACCGCTACAAACGTATCCAACAGTTTATAAATCAATACGGTGACAAATTACATAGCCAGATTCAGCCAGATCATCGGATACATGCCAGTTGGTCCCTGGACGGTTCCAAAACTGGGCGCATGTCTTGTAAAGAACCCAATTTACAGGCATTTCCGTCAGAATTAAAGCCTTATTTCAGGCCACAGAATGGTTATTGTTTTGTGAGCGGCGACTACTCCCAGATAGAATTACGGATATTGGCCGAACTCGCCCAAGACGCCAATATGATTCAATCATTCTGCTCAGGAGCCGATATACACGCAAAGACAGCCAGTGTTATTTTTCAAAAACCGCTGGAACAGGTATCCGAACAGGAGCGCTCCATTGGAAAACGTGTCAATTTTGGAGTCTGTTATGGCATATCTGCAAACGGGCTTTGTGAAGCAGTAAATCAGAAGTCTGATGCTAATTTGACTGTTCAACAAGCTGATCAGATTAAAATCAACTTTTACAAAACCTATTCAAAGATACGAGCTTACCATAATCATTTATTAACCACCGATAAAATTGTTAGTTTGGGGGGTAGACAATGGACCGATTATCCCAAAGGAATTGCCAGAGTCAATTTGCCAGTACAGGCTAGCGCAGCCGAAGGATTAAAAATTGCTCTTACTGCTTTATTAAAACATCTGCCGGATGATTGCATGCTGGTGAATGTGATTCACGATGAAATTGTTTTGGAGACCCCAATTTCCAAGGCTACACAAATTCAGCCCATTTTACAACATTTTATGATTGATGGTATGAGCGAGCTAGTTAAAAGCGTCCCAATCATCGTCGACACAATGATTACATTATAATTTGGAGGATATTTATTATGTCAATTGAAAACCTGTTTGATTTTTCCCTTACCCGTGAAACTGAAATTCCAGAAGGGCAATACCCCTATACCCTATCCAACATTGATGTGGAACATAATGTTTTAACGGACTATGGGGTAAAACAAAGAATCAGTTTCATTTTTGAGCTGCAAATTGGAGATGAAACAAAAAGCATCAAGAAGAGCTTTTATTACTCGAAACACCCAGAAAGTCGGTTCATGAAATTCATGGAAATCATCTGCAAAGCCTATCAAAAACGAAAATTGAATTTACAGGAATTGATCGGTACTTATGGTTCTTTGAAAATTGAACATGGTGCTGATGAAACTGGAAATGTGTATGAAAATATTACGGACATCATCACAGATGGCAAAAAAGAAGCGGACATTGACGAAACCATAGAATTTTGAGACACCCGGAAATTTATAAAATGCACGCCACCATGCAACCATAAAAAGATTGCAGTGTGGAATGTGCCAGAATTGACGAAACCTACTATTAAATAAATTTGAGAGTAAGCTATTTCCATAGGTAAGCCCGCCTATGGAAATAGCATAAATAAATCTACTGAACTATCGTAAACAAGGGGTTTTGTTTCAATGATTTATACATTTGAAGTGGCTGCAGACAGGCAAGCTGTTAAAAAGACATCTGACGATGGCCAATTTAAACTGAAAATAATAAACGAGCAAGAGGATAGTTGTGGTTTCCTGTTTCCTCTTGTAGAACTGTTAAATGAGATTAGAACTACTGAATCGACAGATTTTTAAAATACATATTATACTTAAAATATACCAGGAGGATAATATATCATGATTAACGCGGTCGGTTATTGCCGTTTTTCGAGCAATCATCAAAGAGAAGAATCCATAGACGCACAAAAGAGGGCTATCAAATATTTTGCACAGCAGGAGGGTTATAATATCCTGCGGTTCTATGAGGACAGAGCAATCAGCGGAAAGACGGATCACCGTCCGTCTTTCCAGCAGATGATGGAAGACGCAAAGACCGGTGAATTCTCAGCTGTGATTGTCCATAAACTCGATAGGTTTAGCAGAGATATTGCAGACAGCATGCAGTACGAAAAGCAGCTGAAAATGCTCGAGGTTAATTTAGTAAGTGTAATGGAAAAGTTGGACAGCACACCAGCCGGAAAATTGATGAAGATTATTATAGCCGGTATTAACTCGTTTTATATCGATAATTTAGCAATGGAAATCATGAAAGGACTCCGGGAAAACGCATATAATTTGAACACTTGCGGCGGGCATCCACCGCTAGGATTCGATATTTCTCAAAAGAAATATGTGATCAATGAACATGAAGCGGATGCCGTAAGATTGATATTTCAAATGTATGATCAGGGGTACGGCTATCGTCCGATTATTCATCAGCTAAACGCATTGGGTTACAAGACCAAAGCAAATAAACCGTTCGGCAAAAACAGCATCTTTGAGCTACTCCATAATGAACGCTATAAAGGAGTGTTTGTCTACAATAAACATTCATCCAGACGCCCGGACGGTTCCCGCACCAGAACATACAAACCAGACAGCGAAATCATTCGTATTCCCGGAGGTATTCCTGCCATTGTTGACGAGGACCTTTGGAACCGTGTTAATGAAAGAATGGCAAAAAACAAGCGGTATGCGGGTTCATTTAAGGCTAAAGAAATGTACCTGCTAAGCGGTTTAATCTACTGTGGAGAATGTGGTCATGCGATGCACGGAAACGGTCGTTACCCCGCCCCAGGCCGTCCTAAAGTGATTACTTACAAATGCAATCATCGAGACAACAATCTGAACTGTACCAACAAAGAAATCAGGCGGGATATCGTGGAAAATTTCGTCATCGACCAATTGCAAAAATATCTGTTCAATGACGATATGATCCCCCAAATAACCAGTGAGTTAAATGACTACATACAAAAAACCACTGCCTGTACAGATACAGACAGGGACAAATACCTGAAAAGAAAAAAGGAGTTGGAACATCAAAAGACAAACATTATAGACGCTATTACCACGGCAGGGATAGACGATGTATTCACACAAAAACTGAAAGATATTGAATGTGAGATGGCCTCAGTATCCGCTTTGCTGAAACGATTGGACGGTTCCAAACCAATTACCCAAATTACAGAAGATATGGTTCGCAACTATCTAAGTTCCTTCAAACAATTTGTTCTCAAGCGGGATAAGCCCCAAATAAAAAAGTTCATTGATTCCTATGTGGAGCGTGTGGACGTATACCATGAAAAGGTTAAGGTAACATTTAAAGTATGCTTGGATCATGATCAACTAAAAAATGTGGAGTATTCCTTTGAGAAGGATGCCAGCAGAGAAGAACTGAAATCGGCATCATAATACTAAGTCCTACTGCCCATCTATAACGAATGGACAGTAGGACATTTTTTATCTCGATTTTTTTATTTAGAAAAATAACGAGCGTGCCTCTTTGTAAGAGTTTCTGGATTTCGCAGAACAGGCTCAAGCCGTCGCGATGTCCATCAATTGTCAAGCTTTCTTCTGCAAAACTGAGTCCGTAATGACAACTGTGTTCCCCATATTTGTGGTAAAGTGCAGGTATCCGTTTTTATCGATTGAATAATTGGGAGTGACAATCTGAGTCAGTGTCTTTTTTGTACGATCATAGGTATAGAACTGAAGTGTTTTGGTATTTATACCTGTCAGGTTCAGCTTTGCCATAACCGTGACGTCCATCCCGAACACGCCTGTCTGCGTGAATTTTACCATCTGTGTTTTATTCTGGTAAACTTTCGACAACGCTGTACGGGACGCCTTATCATCTAAAGTAACGCCCAGCTGCACGTTTTTTAAAGAGGTGAACTTCATCGGGTTAAAGGAAATACTGCTGACAACTTTACCGGCGCTTGTCTTGGTAAGTGTCATGGCCGGTGTGATTACTACCCCTTTATTTTTTGCTGCGGCATTGATTGCTTTGACAACTGACTTGACGGTCGCAGGAGAGATTTCCGTACCGGCGGTAATCGGAATATTGGCTACCGTAGTTTTCAGGTTCGCTTTCAACGCGTTGGATATTGAATTCGTTACAGCAGCGGTTGCACTCTTGGTCACGGTGGCAGCTTTGACAAGGTTTGCAGAAGCGCTCCCGCCTCCACCGCCTTTACCGCCGCCTCCGCCACCACCGCCTCCACCGCCGCCGGAGTGGCCGCCGCCGCCACCGTCATTGGCTGGAGGTGAATACAACAAATCGTGTCCCGTAATCAGATAAGAGCCTATATCTCTTACCTTTATAGTCCATCCAGTAATTATGGCACCGCTTTCTGCATAAGTAAAGTGATTTGTGACATCGGTTAATTCGTTGTTTGTGCTGATCTGATAAATATGGATATTGTTGAGAGAAGGGGCTGTTTCCGTACCCTTCCAAGGAAAGCCAAGCGTCAACTTTGTTAGTGATGTAGAAGGAAAGACTGGACGACCCGGAAAATTATAGAACCAATGGTCGCTACCCTGAATCTTGTAAGATTGGTACACCTGCTGATTTGCTTCCGTTGTTAAATAAGCATACCATTTATTCGGATTACTGCCAGTCCTAAACTGAATTGCGGCGCGCTGGTCGTCCCATATTAATGTATTTGTTGCGTTAGAATCAGGCTGCATATAGACTCGGTCTCCCACTTGGACATGTGCGCCATTATTGACAGGCTTATTGCCTATCGTCAGAGAGTAATTGAATACAATGGTATCACCTGTCTGATATGTAGATCCATTGTCGCTATCCGCGTCCATTTGTGCCTTAATAGTGATTGTACCTGTTGTTTCAATATCCTCAACAGTATCGGAATCATTCAATTTAATCTTTAAATAGCAGGTACGGGTCAACTTTCCATCTAGCTTTTTTTCTGTAATAATCCTGATTTCGTTAATCAACTCTGGATGTTCTGTTTTATCCACGTCCAAAAGAAACGGGCGATCCTTGTAATCGTCATCCCACTGAATGTCTAAGTCTTGCAGTGCAACCAAATGGTCTGTTCCAATCTTTAACTTCGTGTACATATCTTTCCCCAAGGGAAAATATAGAGTCGAGGCGGGATACACGTTGGTGGCTGTAAGATCTTCCAAAGAGCCGTCCTCCTCTGGTACTGCCCAATCAACCGTCCCGTCGCCCCAAATATCCGGATTCTCTTGTGCATCGATATCATATTCCACATTACTTTTTACGTAGTCACTGTCTGTAGAATATTCCTTAACGACTGGAACCGGGAGGTCTGTCAGTTCCGCCGGTGTTTCGCTGCTTGATGGTAATGTTTCATCAACCTCTTCACTTTCCGACTCCACAGAAGATGGTATGCTGCTTTCACTGCTGCTTGATGAATCTGGATCAATATGATCTTCTGATGAAGACGGCTGCTCAATGCTGCTGGTATCGGATGATGTTATATCCAGTGTTTCGCCATCATCCTGCTCTGCAGCCAGACACAATCCTGACATCGTTAAGATAGTTGCAGTAGATAACAACAGAGACAAAATCCGCTTGAATTGCCGTTTCATATGCATATTTTTTCTCCTCCTGCCACTGGTAATAGTTAACATTTATTTTATTATCTCATGTTTAAAATATATGAACAAGTAAAATTCAGATATTTATGATGAATTTGTGTGTGATTGTAAGAAATTCACAATTTCACAGTAATATAATTATTATATTTAGGATTATTTGCATTGCCCGATGGTATTCTGCAATTCTTAAAGAGGAAAAGGACTCTATTCAAAACTGAATAGAGTCCTTTTCCTCTTTGTGAGAGTTTTTTGGTGCCGCAGAACAGACTTGAACTGTCACGAGGTTGCCCTCGAGGGATTTTAAGTCCCTTGCGTCTGCCGATTCCGCCACTGCGGCGAGTGCGTTTATTATCATACAATATTATTCCGCGTTCGTCAAGTGGTTACGCACCAGGCAGATCTTTCAGCGCAGAGAGCTGATTGCCCAACACAAAGCTGTCCACAGAATAGGCAAAGAGCACCTGATTATAATTTTTAACCGAGATGTTTTTCAACTGTTCGGCAGTTATCTTTTCGGTGTCAACTACCGTTACCCGCCCATAATTAATTAAGAGAAACGGCAGATAGCTTTGCACGGAACGGTCGCCAAACAGCAACAAGCGGCTTCCCTGCTGGGAATTGGTAACAGAGATATCAATGACCGGAGACATACCGCCCAGAAGAACATCCATTGTACCGCCGAGCTGTTTTTTCCAGCCGGGATAAAGCGTGTAATAGCGGCGGGGCCCATCGGTGTCATAATGGGTCACTATATAATAACGGCGATATTTCGAAAAAATATACGCGGAAACCCGGTCCGGCGTAATTTCCCGATATGGCGACCGTTTATAAAGATCTCCGTAATAGTTGTAGTCCATATGATCCACATCGAATTCTTCCAGCCCCCTGACCCGCCAGTCTCCCAATTTTTTCGATGCGGCTGTATAGACATAATACCCGCCCAAACCAGTTATGGTATTATCAGTACGATAGTAAAGGTACTCATCCTGGTGGCTAAACAGGGTGGGATATACATCGATAGCGTTTACAAAGCCCGAGAGGCGCCGATAGGCCTCGTCAATAAAGGCTTTCTGATCATAAATTTCCGCATAGTGCGGCACCTTATCCTGTTGGATAACACTTGCCGTGGGTATCAGCATCAGATAGCTGGGACATTCAAAACTCCGCACAAAGTTTTTGATCGCCTGCATATTAGCATTGGCTTCCTTCAAGTCTTTAGAAGGCTGGATATCCAGCATCAGGGTATCGCCCGAGATAAAAACGCCGTTTTGCTCCTGATTTCCTCCCAAATAGCGAAGCGATACCTGCAGTCGTCTCAATGACTCTGAAGCCGGAAAGTTCTCCGCGACAGATTTTTCTATCTTTTCCGGAGAGTTCCCTGCGGATAAATCAACCGTCGAAAAGGCAGAAACCGAAAGAAGAAATACCGGCACAGCAATCAGCGCCAGCAGAAAGAGAACCCCAACAATTCTGTCTTTCATAAACTGCCCTCCTTAACCTTCATATTCGTGCATCATTACAGCAAAAATGCTGTTGCCAGCATCAATATAACCACATCAAAAATTATGGATGCCACATCTCCCAATTTCGGCGCATGCTTTTTTATAATTGCAAGAAGTTTCCCCGGAAGATTGCCGGAGCAGATGGCAGACACGAGTAACGCCAAATAATTGGAAGCCAGCAGATATAAAATACGGTCGTCAAATGCCGCCACATTGTTGCCAAATCCAAACATAATTTTTAGATATTCAAGGGAACCCGACGGAGTTTTTCCGATAAAGATTGCAAAAGAAACCAGTACCACAGCCAAACAGTAAATCCATCGGAAAAGCGGTGAAATAAAATCAATATATTTCAGCAGTACGTATCGTTCGAGGATAATAAAAACGGTGAAGTAAACGCCCCATAAAAGCAGGTTGACGCTGACGCCGAACCACAGTCCCATCAAAATCGTCACCAGCAAAATATTGAATATACCGGAAATCATGCTTCCCTGCGTTGCACCGAGATTCAAATAAACATGACGGCGCAGAAAACGATTGACGGTGATATTAAACCGGCCAAAAAACTCATTGACGCTCAGAGAACAATACGGATTGCTGAAATTATCCGGTAGCTCCATGCCAAACATCAGCCCCAGACCTTTTGCCATATCGCACAGTCCGGATAAAATAAAATAGGCGGCGAACGCCATTGCCACGACCATGGACCAAACTGTCAGCACCGTAGTATCATAGGTCGGAATCGCCTGAAGTGACTGAAACAGAGTTAACATCGTATCGCCAAGAATCACTTTTTTGGCGAGGCCCCGGATAAAGAAACTGGCACCCTGCCCTATTTTTTTCAAAGTTACGCGCATGGAATCAATCTGCGGCATCAGACGGCTGTAACTTACCAGCGGCCCGGCGTAGAGCTTCGGGAAAAAACCGGCAAAGAGGGCATACTTCATCAGACTGCGTTCGCAGCTGATGCTTCCCCGATAACATTCCAGCATATATCCCATGGAAGTCAGGCAGTAAACCCCCAGCCCGAGCGGTACATGCGTTCCGTTCAGCTGATTCACGACACTGTAATAGGCAATCAGCACAATACTTTTTACAACCGAACAGACCATGATCGCTTTTCTGAGACGCTGAAAGTCCCGGCATCGACTCATCAGCAGAGCCATCCCATAGTCAAACAGAATCACGCCCGCCAACAAAATCAGGTTCTCCCTTTCGAGCAGCAGGTAATAGGCCGCAGAAACCGCTGTTAAAAATACAGGCCGCAGCCGTACCGGCAATAACAGGCACAGCAAAAGCATTGCGGGGAGAAAAAGGTAAACAAAGGACAAGCTGAACATATGCATGGACTCCACCCCCTTCCACAGGCAGGCTGTGCCTGCCAACTGAAAACCCTATTGCAATTCTTTCAGAATCTGTTGTACCTGTGAGCGGGAATACAGGGAATTCACCACTTTAAGCAGTGCATTGGCATTCATCCGCGCGGGCAGCCGCAGTCGATTCAGAAGCTGTTGGCGCAGTGCAAAGCTGTTCTCCCCACCGGACAATCCCCATTCCACGAAGTCCGCCTTGGTCACCGGGTCGCCGTCCTTTGCGGAAGTCCCGCTGTTTTCCACCGAAACGCCGGCGCGCCGGAACGCTTCCAGCAGGAGATCGGCGGGAATCCCTTCCACACCCAGCTTCCCTTCAGCAGACGGCTGGGTCTTCCGCCGTTCCTTGCCGAGCAGGTCAGGAATATAGACATGTATGATCTTGTCGGTGTCTACGGCGCCCGCGATATAGCTTCGGATGCGAAATCCTGCCGCGTCGGAATCCGTCAAAATAATAATCCCGTCTTTTTCCGCCAGCGCGCGAAAAAGCGCCAGCTTCTTTTTATCCCGGAAGATATCAAATCCCCCGGTTGTCAAAATGGTTGCATCGACCAGCGAGCTCAGCTTTGCCTGGTCGTATCTGCCTTCCACAATAATGGCCTGTTTTACTTTCATCTTCATAGGTTCACTTTTTCTCTGCCAGCAAAAATAGTTTTGCGATCGTCTGCTCCAGCAATACCCGGTCATCCCCGCCCGTACTTTTCAGCCCAAAATCCGCGTCCGCGAGCAGGCCCAGCATTTTGCCGATCTGCGGCGCCGTATACGCTCCGCTGTCCGCCATGGCGTTTTTCATCAGAAACTCCCGGTTTTTTGCGTAGCCGAGATCGATGGCTGCCTGAGCCGGTGTCACACCAGCCTGCCGGGCGGTATAGCCGCGATAAAGATCTACAAAAGAACCTGCCAGAACAGCCAATATCTTGGATGCAGGTTCGCGCAGATCGGACAGCTGATCCACCAGTTCCATCGCGCGGGAAAAATTACCCCGCAGAATCGCTTTTGACAGGTCAAATACTTTTGCCTGAAGGACAACGGTTACAACCGCGTCAATATCCTCGCGGGTAATGGTGCCGCTGCCTACATAGGCGCACAGCTTTTCCATCTCGGACCACAGCAGCTGCATGTCGTCCGTACAGCGTTCCACCAGATAAGCCGCGTTTTCGCTGGAAAGCTCACAGCCGTTCTTTTGGGCACGGTCGCGCAAAAAGCGGTAGAGGTCGCCGCTTTTACGCGCTTCCAACTCCACGACCCCGCCTGACTTGCCACAGGTTTTTATCAAAGTATTGATCCGCTCTCTTTTTGAGGGCGGGTTTTTTACAGTGATAATGACAGTTGTGGTTTGCGGAGGGTCGGCGAGCACGCTGCACAGCTCCGAAAAGGAACCGGCATCCAGCTTGTCTAAATCGAGGTCAAGCGTGACGCACCGGTAATCCGCGAACATGGGCAGCTGCTCCACAGCGTCAAAAAAAGACTGCATATCGAGGTTGCCGTTATGAAAACGGTGAAGGTTGAATTCACTGTATGCGCTGCCGAGTGTTTTCTTCATCAGCAGCTTTTCATATAGCCCAATCAGATAGACCTGCGTCCCGTAAAGCAGGTAAACCCGGAGGAGCTCGGGGCTTTTTACATGTTTGGAAAAATCACTTTCCAGTTGAAATTTCATAAAGCAGTTCCCTTTTCTTAAAAGCTATCCCCATGCGTAGAAGGCGGATTCCGGTTCAATGAGCGGATCATTCGGCAGCCGGACAGAAAACACACTGCTGCCGTAATAGCTGTCCTGAACTTTCATATGCAGGCGCGGGTCGACAATCAGTTCATTGCGCCCATTGAACAGGATATGCGCAGGCAGCGCAAGCTGCCTGAATTCCTTCACGATACTGAGCCCGCCGATTTCCATCAGAACCGATCTGGCATCCTTTCCCTCGGCTGAAATTCTGACATTTCCGAACAGTACCGCCGTAAATCCATAGGATTCATCCAGAGGGACCGTCGCTTCCACCGGCATCGCTTTCGCCAGCGAAACCGTCGGGTTCTGGTCGAACTGCGCGTCCTTCTCCGCGACCAAAAGCGTGATTCCTGTTACGCCGTGGTCAGCAAAAAACGCGGCAAGGTTTTGCACGGCACGTTCGGAATCCGGCGCGCCGACCAACGCTCCCTGTTTCCCATAGGCAATCGCAACGCTTTGGCCATATTCGTCCGCCGCAAACCAGACGGCATTGCCTGCCGTTACTTTCTGCGAAAAAGCTCCCGCAAGGAGTGAAACCACCGCAAGGCAGGCGGCATAGCGCTTCACCGCAGCATCCGCGCGCAGATGCCACAGCACTACCGCCACGCATACGCAGACCACAACCCAGACAAGCAGGTAGCGCTCCGTAACCGGCAGAGCCGCGAATGTCTGGCCCGACCACCATCTGGAGATCCAGTTGATCCCTTTTACGGCACTCCCGCCTACCAGCCCGAAAATCCTGCCGGGCAGCCTCAGCCCCGAAAACAGCTCCGCCAGCCCGCAAAGCATTCCGCCGCCGAGCGCGAATGGCACCAAAGCGGCAATCAGCAGATTTGTCATTGGCGAAACCAGAGAGACATAGCCAAACTCCCGGCACACGACCGGCAGCGTCAGAAAATTCGCGCAGACGGATACAGACAAGCAGTTAAGAATAGCGTAGCGCCAGCGGCTGCGTTTTTTCAGCTCCGTCAGGCTGATTTTCCAGACTTGGAGGCTGTACCACCCCGCCAGCGGCTTTGTAAAAGTAAGAATTCCAAGTGTAGCGAGATAAGACAGCTGAAAACTTACGCTGAAAACGGCGTACGGGTTTTGCAGAAGAATGAGAATTGCGGCAAGCCCCAGGGAATTCCGGGCATCGGCGTCCCTGCCGAGCAGCTGCGCCGCAGTCAGAAGAAGCAGCATAATTCCAGCGCGGGTCACGGAGTGTGAAAATCCCGTAAGCCCCATAAACAGCAGCACAGCCGCCATCGTGCACAGGCCGCTTTGGCGCGGCGGCAACTTCAGAAAACGCAGGAAACCGGAAAGCAGCACCACCAGAACGGCAAGATGCAGCCCGGAAACTGCGAGCAGGTGTGAAACTCCGGCGCGGGAATAGTCCCGCCGAAGCTCCGGAGGGAGCTGTTCGGTCCTGCCAAACAGCATCGCGGACAGCACCGTTCCTTCTTCACCGGTCAGATTCCTGGTGATCCCCCGGCTCATGGTGTCACGCCAAACTGCCAGCCGAACCGAGAATGGAGATGCATTTCCCGTCTTCCGGGCTTCCGTCAGTCTCCCCGAAAAGCGGATATTTTCGCTGTAAAGCCGGTTCATCTGCTCCGGATCGTTTTCCAGCTCTACCACACAGTTTACCACATCTCCGGTACCGACATCAAGTGCGTTGAAGTCGATCGCACGGATGGTGACATTCTTCAAGCCCCTCGGAAGATCGCCGGAGGTGCGGATGCTCAGTCTCCTGTAATTCTGGTAGACTACCTGATCGGTTACCGTACCGGTAATTCTTTGGACGGTGCCCTGATAAGGTTCCGACGGCGCAATCACAGCGGCGCGGTAGGCCGCGACAGAAAACATGCAGGCGCAGAAAGCAGCGGCACACACAGCAAACCCGCGCGGCAGTTTTCTTCCGGCCACCGCTAAAGTTCCCAGCAGGACCGCGCCAAACAGCAAACAGATCGCTGAGTTCCACCCAAGACCCAGCGCAAGGGCAGCCGATGCCAGCCAAACCAGGCCCGCCGTATGAAATATGCGGATCATCTTGCTTTTCCTTTTCTCTGGTTCCTCTTTCCTATTCTTCCCATGATTTCCTCCTGCGAAACCGCCCTGTCATCCATAAAAAGCAAAAAACGCCGCCCCGCCCGGGTGAAATACCCCGGAAGGACAGCAGCGACAACGTATTGCAGACAAACGCTTCGTTGCCTGAAAACAAGCCGGATTTCTATCAAACATTCAGAAAAACTCATGATAATATTATCATACAATTCTCCCCAATGCAACAAAAATCTGCTTTCTGCAACCATTTTCTCCACATTTTGCAGGATTCATGATTTCTTCCTGCAAATGTTTGTGAAATCTGAACGCTATCCATCGAAAGCAATGCTTGCTATAATAGTACAAGTATGTTTGAGACCAAAAAATGAGGAGAGTGTTTATGAGTTCTAAAAGAATCATCGGTATCAATGAAAGACCGCCTCTGGGGCAGTTCATTCCTTTGAGCCTCCAGCACATGTTTGCGATGTTCGGGGCGTCTGTTCTGGTCCCGCTTCTGTTCGGCATCAATTCCTCCATTGTGCTGTTTATGAACGGTTTAGGCACCCTGCTGTTCATTGCCGTAACAAAGGGGCGCGCGCCCGCCTATCTCGGCTCGTCCTTTGCATTCATCGCACCCACCTTGTACCTGATTCAGAATCATCCGGCCGGATTCCGTGCGGCGCAAGGCGGCTTTGTTGCGGTGGGACTTGCCGGCTGTGTGGTTGCTTTCATCATTTATAAGTGCGGCACCAACTGGATCGATATTGTGCTTCCTCCGGCGGCGATGGGCCCTGTGGTTGCGCTGATCGGCCTCGAACTTTCCAGCACGGCAGCTTCCAGCGCAGGATTAGTCGGCGTCGAAAAGATTGACCCGCGCGCGCTGATCGTTTTTCTCGTAACGCTGGGCTTCGCGGTTTTCGGTCAGGTGCTATTCCGCGGATTCCTGAGCATCATCCCCATTCTAATAGCCATTGTGGCCGGTTACATCAGCTGCTTTGCCACCGGGCTGGTCAGTTTTGCGGATGTCGCAAAAATCGTATCGGATGCGCCGCTTTTTGTACTTCCCAACTTTCAGTTTCCCGTGTTTGACGGCGGCGCCGTCACGGTTATGATGCCGGTTCTGCTGGTGATTCTTTCCGAGCACATCGGGCATCAGGTGGTCACCAGCCAGATTGTTGACCGCAACCTGATTAAGGACCCCGGCCTGCACCGTTCCATCTTCGGCGATAACTTTTCCACCGCGCTTTCCGGTATGATCGGTTCTGTCCCGACCACCACCTACGGCGAAAACATCGGCGTCATGGCGGTTACCGGCGTATACAGCGTCTGGGTCATCGGCGGCGCGGCGGTCTTCTCGATCATCCTCTCCTTTGTCGGTCCCGTGGCGGCCCTGATCAGCACCATCCCCGGTGCGGTCATCGGCGGCATCTCCTTTTTGCTCTACGGAATGATCGGCACCTCCGGGCTCCGCATTCTCGTTGACCAGCGTGTGGACTACGGCAGGTCGCGCAACCTTGCCATGACCTCCGTTATCTTCGTGACCGGCCTTTCCGGCATTGCTGTCAGCGTAGGCAACATCCAGATCAAAGGCATGGCGCTTGCATGCGTCGTCGGTATGCTGATGGGGCTTGTCTTCTTCCTGCTTGATAAAGCAAAACTCACGAACGACCGTTAAAAGATACCCACGAAAAAACGCCCACAAGCCGCGGGCGTTTTTCTTTTTCTTAGGAACTTATTTTCTGCCCCACTGGACACCTTGGGGGGTATCCTTCAGCAGGATTCCCATTTCGGTCAGCTGGTCTCTGATCCGGTCCGCCTCGGCAAAATTCTTCGCTTTTCTGGCAGCCTGCCGCTGTTCAATTAAAGCCTCAACCGCTTCGTCCAGCGTGTTCGGCTTGCGGTTATAAAGAAGGCCCAGGACATCGCACAGTTCATCAAATTTTTCAATCGCGTAGGAAACGGCTGCTTTCGAGCGGGTTTCACTGACAAACGTATTAATATCCCGCGCCATCTCAAACAGCGCGGCAATACCGTCGGCTGTGTTCAGGTCGTCATCCATCGCTTCAACAAACTGTGCCACCCGGCTGTCGATCTGCTTCATGAACGCGTCTTCCCCTTCAGTCGGGGCATCACAGGCGTTTTTCAGTACAAAGTCGAGGTTGTCACGGCAGTTATGAAGCCGCTCGAGCGCCGATTTGCATTGCTCAATGACCTCAAGGCTGTAGTTGATCGGGGAGCGGTAATGCGCCTGCAGCATCATAAATTTGATCGGCTCATAGCCGAATTTGTTCGCCACTTCCCGGGTCGTAAAGAAGTTGTTCAGCGACTTGCTCATCTTGCGGTTGTCCACATTGATATAACCGTTATGCATCCAGTAGCGGACGTATTCCACACCGGTACAGCATTCGCTCTGCGCAATCTCGTTTTCATGGTGCGGAAAGATTAAATCCTGCCCACCGCAGTGGATATCAATCGTCTCTCCGAGATGCTTGCGGATCATCGCGCTGCACTCGATGTGCCAGCCCGGGCGTCCCTCTCCCCAGGGGGACGGCCAGCTTGGCTCTCCGGGCTTGGCAGCTTTCCAGAGCACAAAGTCCAGCGGATCCTCTTTTACGTCGCTGACGTCAATACGCGCACCGGATTCCAGATCTTCCAGCGGCTGATGGGACAGCTTCCCATACTCCTGAAACCGTCTGGAACGGAAATAAACGCTGCCCTCCGCGGCATAGGCAAAGCCCTTGTCCTCCAGTGTCTTCACCATATCAATAATGGTATCGATATTTTCCGTCGCCCGCGGATGAATCGATGCGGGACGAATTCCTAACCCGTTCGTATCTGTCAGATATTCTTCAATATAGCGCTCGGCGACTTCCTTAACAGTGATTCCTTCTTCGTTCGCTTTATTGATCAGTTTATCATCAATATCCGTGAAATTCTGAACGAAGGTAACAGCATAGCCGCGATACCCGAGATAGCGGCGCAGCGTATCGAAGACGCAGATCGGGCGGGCATTTCCGATATGGATAAAGTTATAGACCGTCGGACCACAGGCATACATTTTTACCTTGCCCGGTTCCAGAGGGACAAACTCTTCCTTTTGTCGGGTGAGGGTATTGAAGATTTTCATTTCCAGTCTCCTTTATAGTTCTTTGATGGGTTCGGGCGGAAAAGGTCCGGTACAGGCGGCATCAGCCACTTGCACCGGCAACGCGGCGGTATTTATTGTCTGGCTGTATTCTGTGCTTCTTCCAATTGTCTCAAACGTTTTTCCAGCTTATCAATGTGAAACTGCAGACGGCAGATTTCCTGCGCAACCGGGTCGGGAATGTGGACATGGTCGAGGGTGGTGGGTTTGCGCCCCGCGATGCGGGCTATACGGGCGGGCACGCCAACCGCCGTGCTGTCGGGCGGTATAGATTCCAGCAGGACCGCGTTCGCGGCGACCTTGGAGCCGTCTCCCACCTTAAAGGGGCCGAGCACCTTTGCGCCGGCACCTACCGTCACATTCTTCCCAAGTGTGGGATGGCGTTTGCCTTTGTCCTTGCCGGTACCGCCGAGCGTAACACCCTGATAGATGGTGCAGCCGTCCCCAACTTCCGCAGTTTCACCGATCACCACACCCATACCATGGTCGATCATCACTCCCGATCCGATCTGAGCGCCAGGGTGAATTTCAATGCCGGTCATAAAGCGCGAAAACTGGCTGAGCATGCGTGCAGGAAGATACGCTCTGCGCTTATAAAGCCAGTGCGCCGGACGATGCAGTATAATTGCGTGCAGACCGCTGGAAAGCAGTAGGGTCTCCAGACTGCTGCGTGCCGCGGGGTCCCGTTCCTGAACTGCCTTTATATCTTTACGAATTGAGTCAAACATAGCGAAAAGATTCCTCCTTCGGTTATTCTCGCATGGCAGCTAACTGGGTCTTGTAGGTTCAGATATCCGCCCTCTGACAGCGGTTTTATAAAATAAAAACGCCTTCGTCCGTGTTTTTCGGACGAAGGCGGAAGAATCCGCGGTTCCACTTCGAATTTATCGCTCAATCCCTTAACGCGGGTCACGTACCGCCATACTCAGCTTCTATCGCCTTTCAAGCGGCAAGCTCACGGGCGCACTTCTCCATTTTTCCCGCCAGACGCGTTTTCAGCCGGTGACGCGTCTTCTCTGGTGCGGGGAGCCAACGGATACTTCTCCCGGTCAGCGCCTCTTACACAGGGGAATTTTCCCCTTTTTATTCTATGCAAACTATACCATATTCGTTCACTAAATGCAAGTGCCAACCGCACTATTTTGCATCAGAAAACAGCTCCCTGTTTTTCCAGATATAATTGAATCCGGAAAAGACCGTCAGCAGCACAACAACCCATTCCAGGATTAACACGCCGTAAACCATCCACGCGGGAGGTATAGCAGACGGGTCAAGCAGGCTGTGCGCCGTCCACATGGTGAGGAGCGTGAACAGCACCCAGATAATCTGGAACACCGTTTTCAGCTTGCCCCATCTGTCGGCGGCAATCACCCTGCCATGCTCGGCGGCGATCAGCCGCACAGAAGTCACCAGAAACTCCCGCGCCAAAATAATAAATACCGCCAGAGAGGTTGCCCATCCGATTCCCACAAAAAACACCATTGCGGAGCAGATCAGCAGCTTATCGGCCAGGGGGTCCATTAGCTTGCCGAAATCCGTTACCAAATGGTCCCTCCGGGCAATATGCCCGTCGAGATAATCCGTAAAGGAAGCCGCGGCAAATATCACAGCGGCCCACAGATAGTTATGCGGTATTGTGTAAAACATCACAAAAACCAGAAACACCGGAATCAACGCCATCCTCAGCACAGTGAGCTTATTCGGTAAATTCATATTACTCCAGCGCCTTTCCTGCCAGATCATATTCTTCCGTACCGGTAACTTCCACCTCTACATAATCGCCGATACGCGGTTTCTTGCTGCTTGTGAAATAAACCCTGGTATCAATATCGGGGGCATCCATATAGCTGCGCCCATAATAAACATTTCTTTCATGCCCTTCCACGGCAACCGTCAGGACACGCCCGATCTGGCTCTGATTGAAGGCCTCCACAATGGGGTACTGCGTCTCCATGACCAGATCCGCGCGGCGCCGTTTGACCTCCTCGTCGATTTGGCCGTCCATCTCATAAGCCGGCGTATCTTCCTCACAGGAATAAGCGAAGCATCCCAGACGCTCAAATTTAACTTTTCTGATAAATTCGATCATCTCGGCAAAGTCCTCTTCGCTTTCCGTCGGGAACCCGGTAATCATCGTGGTTCTGAGCACAACGCCGGGGATTTTCTCCCGGATCTTTCTCATCAGACTCTCCAGGCTTTGCGCGCCACCGCGCCGGTTCATCAGCCTGAGAATGCGTCCGCTGACATGCTGAATGGGAATATCCATATATTTGACAACCTTTTCTTCCTTTGCCATCACGTCCAGCAGGCGGTCGGTAATACGATCCGGGTAGCAGTACAGCACGCGGACCCACCTGATCCCGTCAATTTCACACAGCGCTTCCAGAAGCTCCGGCAGCATCAGCCTGCCGTATAAATCCTCTCCATAGCGCGTAGTATCCTGCGCGACAACATTCAGCTCGGTAACCCCGCGCGCCGCCAGTCTTTTCGCTTCTTCTACAACCTGCCCGACAGGGCGTGAACGGAAATTGCCGCGGATCAGCGGAATGGCACAGTAGGAACACCGGTTGTCGCAGCCGTCCGCCACCTTCAGATAAGCGTAAAACGGCTGGTTGGCAAGGATGCGTTCTCCCTCCAGCGGCAAAGCATTCTTTTCACCGAACGCCACGGTTTTTTTACCATGGAGCGCGGCATCGATGGCCCCGGCAATGTCCGCATTTCTGCCGATACCGAGCACGACGTCTGCTTCCGGAATTTCTCCGGCCACCTGGTCGCGGTAGCGTTCAGCCAGACATCCGGTAACCGCGACCACCTTGATTTTCCCCTCGTTTTTCATCTGACAGAACTCGAGGATATTCTCAATGCTTTCTTTTTTCGCGTCCTCAATAAATCCGCAGGTATTGATAATTACCACGTCGCACTGCTCCGGGTTTGTGCAGATTTCATAACCGCCCTTCACCACGAGCGCAAGCAGCAGTTCTGCATCCACCTGATTTTTTGAACAGCCGAGGGAAACCATTCCAACTTTGATTGCCATTATCTTCTCCATTTCATATCCTTACTATTCTTTTATGCGCAAAACTCTGCGAATATCCTCGGTACGATAGCCCATTCGCACCATTGCGGAAAATGCGCGCCTTTTTACCTTCTCGTCTTCCCACGCCGCCGGGTACTTTTTCTCCAGCAGTTCCCGCACCTGCTCCTCCGGGTTATCCTCCAGCAGAGAGACCGCGTAGCTGATCTGTTCTTCGGATAGTCCGCGGCGGCGCATCTCCTGCCTGATCCGCAAAATGCCAAACTGTTTGCGCTGCGAAAGATCCCGGGCAAAGCGGACTGCATAATCGTCGTCGTCAAGCAGCCCCAGTTCTTCCATCCTGTGGACTGCCTGCTGCGCCGCGTCGTCCTGCACATGCCGCAACAGCCGGTCTTCCAGCTGATGCGTGGTATATTCCTTATAGGAAAGCAGCGTGAGCGCTTTATCTTTTGCTTTTTTCAGCTCCGTCTCCGCTTCCAGCTCTCGAAGGGCATCCTCGTCAAGCTCGCTGCCCACACAAAGCCCCATCGACGCAAACGTATCCGGATGTACGCTGAACAGAAACCCGCCGTCCGCAAACAGCGCGATCCTGCCCTGCTTGGTTTTTTTAAAGTCAGTGATCCGCATGGTTAATCGTCCGCTTCGACATCAATATTGACCGACGGCGCAGACGGGGCATCCTCTGCCAGCGCAGAACCGACTTTCACAGGTTTTTTCCCGGCTGCCGCCTTCGAGGACTTGATCAGCTGATCCGCATTCGAGCGGACCTTTGTCTCTATCTCCGCGGCAATTTCAGGATTATCCCTTAAAAAGGTCTTTGCATTATCCCGTCCCTGTCCCAAACGCACCTCGCCGTAATTGAACCAGGTGCCGCTGCGGTTGATGATTTCAAGACGGACAGCCAGATCAAGAATTTCCCCCACCTTGGAAATACCGGTACCGTACATGATGTCGAATTCCGCTTCTTTGAAGGGCGGCGCCACCTTGTTTTTCACCACTTTGACGCGCGTCCGGTTGCCGATCATCTCGGTTCCGTTTTTCAGCGTTTCAATGCGGCGGACATCCAGCCGCACCGAAGCGTAAAATTTCAGCGCCCGCCCGCCGGGGGTCGTTTCGGGATTGCCGTACATCACGCCGATCTTTTCACGCAACTGGTTGATAAAAATTACAATGCAGTTGGATTTGCTGATTGCGCCGGTCAACTTGCGCAGCGCCTGCGACATCAGCCTTGCCTGCACGCCCACGTGGCTTTCGCCCATTTCCCCCTCAATTTCCGCTTTGGTTACCATGGCCGCGACCGAGTCGATGACCACGACGTCAATCGCGCCGGAACGCACCAGCGCTTCGGCGATTTCCAAAGTCTGTTCGCCGGTATCCGGCTGGGAAACCAGAAGGGAATCAATATCAACTCCAAGCGCCTGTGCATAAACAGGGTCCAGAGCATGTTCCACATCAATAAAAACAGCGTCGCCGCCCGCTTTTTGCGCCTCTGCGACGACATGGAGGGCCACCGTCGTTTTACCGGAGCTTTCCGGTCCAAAGATTTCAATAATGCGCCCTTTGGGAACGCCGCCGATTCCAAGCGCCAGATCAAGAGACAGCGAACCGGTGGAAATCGACTCCACATTCAGCGTGCTGTTCTGTCCCAGCTTCATCACTGCGCCCTTGCCGAACTGCTTTTCAATCTGGCCGAGCGCCGTCTCCAGTGCCTTTTGTTTGTCCTCCGACGTAAAGTTTGTTTTACGCTCAGTTACCGGGCCCGATTTTTTATCCGCCATCGCTGATACCCTCCATATTCATCATACATATCCGTATTATACATGGTTCGGGTGTAAAAAGCAAGCGAATCGGAACATTTGTTCTAATGATTATCCGATTTTATTTGGCATATTTTTGTGGTGGACAGCGCAAATCCCGAGGGCCACATGAAAAAGGAGGGTTCCCCCTCCTTTTCTGTCAGCGGCTGGTAGCGTTACGGAATGCCTGCCTGGTCGCCTTGATCTCCGTAAGCGATTTAACAAGCACCTCCTCGGTTTTGAGCAGGCAGTTGTCGGAAAATTCCTGCGCGGCCTGACGGATTTCCCGCGACTTCATCTGTGCCTGGGAGAGGATTTCGGATGCCTTTGCCTGCGCCGCTTTCACAACCTCTTCCTGTGAAACAAGGCTGCGCGCGCGTTCCTCGGCTTTCCGGACCACCTGTTCGGCCTCTTTCTTGGCGCTCTCTATAATATCGGTACGGTCGGAAACGATCGCCTTGGCCTGCTTGATTTCGGCAGGGATATTCAGGCGGATGTCGTCAATCAGATCTCTTACCTTGTCAGCGTCCACAACACACCTTCCGCCGGAAAGCGGCAGGCTCCAGGAGCGGTCGAGCAGTTCGTCAATCACATCCAGTATTTCATCAATATTCATTACCATTCACTCCTCACTAGATGATCAGTTTATTTTGAATGTCCTCGCCGGGACACATACGCACCAAAATCGGTTTGAGCACCGAGCGGGGCACAAATCCGCTGATATCCCCGCCGTACTGCGCGATTTGCCGCACCAGGCTCGAGGAAAGATACATATTGTCGCTGCTGGGTGTCAAAAACACCGTTTCCGCATAAGGCATCATTTTTTTATTGGCAAGCGCCATCTGGAATTCGTAATCAAAGTCACTGACGGCCCGCAGGCCTTTCACGATGGCGCAGGCGGATTTCTGCCTGACATAATCCACCAAAAGCCCGTCAAACTTGTCCACCTCTACATTGGGAATGTTCCCGCAGACAGTCTGGATCAACGCAACACGCTCATCCACCGAAAATACCGGATGCTTGACGGCGTTGGGCGCCACCACGACAATCACCCTGTCGAACAGCAGGCTGGCCCGGCGGATGATGTCTTCATGCCCATTGGTGATCGGGTCAAAGCTGCCGGGGCAGATTGCGATTCGCTCCATTCATTTTCCCTCTTCCTGTTGCTTTTTATAGGTGGTGATTTTGGCTTTGCCATACCGGTAGATTTTTAAAACGCAAAAATCCCCCGCCCGTTCCGGCAGGGTTTCGCCGCGCTCACTCTCACAGACAATGATGCCGCTGTCCTTCATCTTTTCCGCCAGCTTTGGCAGCACAGCCGGAATCAAGTCCTGCCCGTACGGCGGGTCGAGGAGAGCGATATCAAACCGCTCCGATGTTCCGTTCAGAAACGCGGAGGCTTCCATGGCGGCCACGCGCGCTTGGGGCGACAGCTTGGTTGCGGCGAGGTTGCGGCGGATGACCTCCTGCGCCTCGCGCGAGGTATCCACAAAAATACAGGACTTCGCCCCGCGTGAAAGCGCCTCAATGCCCAGCTGCCCGCTGCCGGCAAATAAATCCAGCACGGCGGCCTGCTCCAAATCAAAATGAAGAATGCTGAAGATCGCTTCCTTTGCCATATCGGAAGTCGGGCGGGTGGTAAGCCCTTCCGGCGCTTCCAGACGCGCGTTGCGCGCTGTTCCGGTGATTACTCTCATAGTTCTTCTCCTGGTTTTCTCTAAAGGTTTTTCCTGTTTATTTTATCCAGACAGTTTGGAAAAACGCAGCGGAAACTATAAAAAAGATTTTTAAAAAAGATTGCTGCAATGCCTCTATTATCCTTTTTTTGCGCCTTTTTGTCAATCTTCCCCATGCAGAAATTCATATAATTTCCTTGCCGCGGGCATGGAAACTCCTTTCACCTGAGCAAGCTGCTCCGAAGAAGCCTCCCGGATGGCCTTTGCGGTTTTAAACTGTTTATAAATTTCTGCCGCCCTTGTTTTTCCGATTCCGGGGCATTGGGTCAGGGAAAGCTCAAACGAGCTCTTCTGATGCTTCGCCCTCGAAAAAGAGATTGAATAGCGATGCACCTCATCCTGAATGGTAGAGACCAAAGTAAAAGCGCTGCGGTGGGAAGAGATAGCGATCTCTCCGCCGGTACGCGCAATCGCGCGTGTTCTGTGCTTGTCATCCTTGACCATACCAAAAACCGGCACATGGATTCCCATCTGCGCAAGCATGGGCACAATCGTGGAAACATGCCCCTTTCCGCCGTCCAGCAAAATCAGATCGGGCAGGCGGTCAAACGCCTCGTCCTGCTGCTCCGGGTCCAGATAACGCTGGAACCGCCTTTGAAGCACCTCGCTCATGCTTGCGTAATCGTCGGTGCCGGCGACCGTTTTGATGTTGAATTTGCGGTAGCATTTACGCAGAGGCCGCCCGTTTTCAAAAACCACCATACCGGCCACAACCGTTTCCGAGCCGATATTGGAGATATCATAGGATTCGATATAGACAGGCGGTTTTTCCAGCCCGAGCAGGCGCGCCAGCTCGTCCAGCGCGGCCACCTCACGGCCGGTGCGCTGGGATTTCTGGGAAAGGCGCTCCGCGGCGTTCTTTTTTGCCATCTCCACCAGCTTCAGCTGTTCCCCGCGCTGTGGGATGCGCACCTCCACCTTGGTTCCTGCCTGCTCAGAAAGCAGGCGGGATGCAATTTCGATATCCTCGATACCGCCGTCCAGCTGAATCTTTTTGGGGATGTCCTGTCTGGTCGTATAATAGCGCAGCAGGAATTCCAGCCTCGCCGCGTCCAGATCGTCCACAGCCCCCAGCAGGAAATCCTGCTTGTCCACCAGCCGCTCCCCCCGGAATTTCAGCACCACCGCGCAGGTGTCGCTGTCGCTTCGCTGCAGCGCGATGACATCCTGATTGGCAACGCTGGTGAAAACCACCTTCTGGGACTCGTTGATGCGGCTGATGGCGCGGATGCGGTCACGAAGCTGCGCCGCTTTTTCAAACTGCATCGATTCCGCGTATTCCGCCATGCGGCGGTTCAGCAGTTCAATGCTCTGCGCACTGCCGCCTTTAATATATTCTCTCGCCTGTTCGATAATCTCGTCGTACTCGGCCTTTGAAATTTTTCCGCGGCAGACTCCCATGCAGCGTTTAATATGAAAATTAAGGCAGGGCCGCCCTTTGCCGAATTCCTGCGGGAATTTCCGGTTGCAGGTCGGCAGCATAAACGCACGATTCACCTCATCCACAGTCTCACTGACCACAAACGAGGAAATGTACGGACCGATATATTCCGCGTCGTCATCGTCACGCTGAAAGGTCTGCCGGATACGGCTGAATTCTCTGGGGGCAATTTTGATATAGGAATACCCCTTGTCATCCTTCAGCAGGATATTATATTTCGGGGTGTGCAGCTTGATCATGCTGCACTCCAGAACCAGCGCCTCAAACTCACTGTCGGTCACGATATAGTCAAAATCATAAACATGGCTGACCATCTGGTAGACCTTCGGCAGATGCTTTTCCACCGCGCGGAAATAGCTGCTGACACGGTTCTTCAGGGCTTTCGCCTTGCCGATATAAATGATGTCGCCCGCTTTGTTTTTCATGATATAGACACCGGGCAACAGCGGCAGCTTATGCGCCTTTTCCGCCAAAAACGGCAGACGCGGATTGTCCATGGTCTCACACACCTCCAACGCCAAGGGTTGTGTCTTGAAGAAATGAAAAGATGCACCGCCTGATAATCAAACGGTGCATCCTGACTCGAAAGCGCAAAAACTACTCAGTGAAACCGGATTCCACAAGCTTTACAAGACCATCAACCGCAGCTTGCTCATCGGAACCATCCGCAATAATCCGGATATTTGTGCCACCGACAATGCCCAGAGAAAGAACGCCCAAAAGGCTCTTCGCATTGACACGGCGTTCCTCTTTTTCCACCCAGATAGAGGATTTGTATTCATTGGCCTTCTGAATGAAAAATGTTGCAGGACGTGCATGCAGACCAACTTGATTCTGTACGGCGACTTCTTTCACAAACATTTTGATACGCTCCTATTTCTATAAAATCACGCAATTGTTTTCAAACCATGGTACTATTATAAGCGGATTTCCGGAAAGCGTCAACGTTTTTTAGGACAGATTTCCGTTTTGCGATTTTTTTCTGCTTGTTTCCCATATCATTGAAAGGCTATTCTGCTGCAATTGTGCAGGATAACTATAAAGTTTTCAACAATTACAGCAACATATCTGTATTCGTCGCATGAAACCCTTTAAAAAGCCGAAAATCCCGCCGCAATTGCATGCAGCAATGGCTTCATTATCTCATAAATGACCGGGACTAGCAGTGCCGGTAATAAATTCGCTGTACGAATGGTTGTAAACTCCAAAAAATTAATACCGATGCACAGCACAATGGTATAGCCCACCATGCAGATACTGCCGAGCAGCGAATCGGAGATCAGCGGAGACAATACACCGGCAAACAAGGTAATGGCCCCCTGATAGAGCACAACCGGGATAAAGGAGAAGATCACTCCAAAACCCAGCGTAGAACCCAGAATGACCGAGCAGATAAAGTCCAGCATAGTTTTGATAAACAAAATACTGCTGTCTCCTGACAGCCCGTCCGCCAGCGATCCGACGATTGCCATTGCGCCGACGCAAAAAACCAGCGACGCATTGATAAATCCTTTGGCAAACCCTTCTTTGCCAAATTTCTGTTCGATCCATTTACCGCCCCGCACAA
Source organism: Marasmitruncus massiliensis (assembly GCF_900186535.1). Taxonomy (GTDB): domain Bacteria; phylum Bacillota; class Clostridia; order Oscillospirales; family Ruminococcaceae; genus Anaerotruncus; species Anaerotruncus massiliensis_A. Next base: position 112,504 of record NZ_FYDE01000004.1, on the reverse strand, counting down.
GTTTTCCGTCAAGATCCCAGCATTCGCCGAGCACGCCTCCGATCACTATGCTGGCAATCAGCAGCAGGGACCCGGAAGAGGACAGCTTTCCGTCGCTGCCAACGGTGATCATGGCCGTGATCACTCCGTTCAGCCCGATAATCAGCACCGAAAGCCCCAGCAGCTTCATCGCGGTCTGCTCCACCTTTTCCGGCAGCCCGCGCCGTATCAGCAGGCCAATCAGGCCGCCCAGTATGACACCAATCGCATTTACAACTGTTCCCACAACACAATTCCCCTTTCAAGATGTCAATTCACAGCAAACGGGCAAGGTGTCAGGGCTCTTTTTCCGTTTGTTCCGTCCAGCCGATGGTCCGCAGATACCACTTGTCCTTTTCATTGAGCGCCGCCTTTTCCAGCAGTTCCGGCCTTTTCTCAAATGTAGTTTTTAAGGACATTTCCCGGCGCCACCGCGCAATCGCCGCATGGTTGCCGTTGGTGATGATTTCGGGGACCGCGGCGCCGTGCCAAACCGCCGGTTTGGTATACTGGGGATACTCCAGCAGGCCGTCCCAATGGCTCTCCTCGGTAAAACAGCTTTCATCCGCCAGAACGCCGGGGCAAAGCCGCCCCACGCAGTCGGCCAATACCAGCGCTCCCAGTTCGCCGCCTGTCAGGACATAATCGCCGATGGAAAGTTCCTCATCCACAATTTCATCGATCACCCGCTGGTCAACGCCCTCGTAGTGCCCGCACATGATATACAGATGTTCCATCTGTGAAAGTTCTTTGGCGCGTTCCTGCGTCAGGGTTTTCCCCTGCGGCGTCATGTAAATGACATGCGGCCTTCCGCCGCGCCGGGCGCAGGCGGCTTCCCAGGTGCGGTACATCGGGTCTGCCTGCATCAGCATCCCTTTCCCCGGCCCATACGGGGTGTCGTCCACATTGCGGTGCTTGTCCGCCGTGTAATCCCTGATATGAAAACACGCAATATCCAGATAGCCCGCCTTGCGCGCCCTGCCGATGATACTGGCCGACAGGACGGCTTCGCACATTTCCGGAAATAGCGTGGCAATATCGATTTTAAGCATCAAACAGTCCCTCCAGCGGACGGATTTTGATGATCCCGCCGTCGAGATCCCGTTCCAGCACAACCTGCGGGATGGCGGGGACGTATCTCTTGACACCCGCCTTATCCTCCAGACAGTAAACATCGTTGGCGCCTGTGGATTCCACATCAAATATCTCCCCGTAATCCGCCCCGGTGTCCGCATCCACTACCCGGCATCCAATCAGGTCCTGCACAAAATATTCCCCTTCTGCCAGCTCCGCGTCTTCACGGCTGATATAGATAATCTTGTTTCGCAGAAGGACCGCCTGTTCCACAGTCTCCACGCCTTCAATCTTGAGCACCACAATATTTTTCTGGACACGGGAATTCTGAATCCGGACAGATGTTTCGCCTTTGTCCAGATAAAGGGTCTCAAAATCCAGCAGAAAGTCAGGCGTATCGCACCACGGCTGTACGCGCACTTCGCCCTTGATTCCCTGGGTAGTTACAATCTTTCCGCATTCCAAAAACTGCTTTTTCATCGTTTTCTCCTCGCCCTGCAAGCTTTTCTGCCCGAAAGCACAGTGTTCAAAAGCAGGGAGGCTTTCGCCTCCCTGCTTTTTTCAGTCGATTTCAACGGCAACCTTCATTTCGGCTTTATTCGCTGCCGCACGGACAACAGTGCGGATTGCCTTAGCGATCCTGCCCTGCTTTCCGATGACACGTCCCATGTCGTCGGGGGCGACATGAAGGTGGTAAACAACCAGGCCTTCCTCGTTGGGCTCGTCGACAGTTACATGAACAGCGTCCTTATCCTCCACGAGGTCTCGTGCTATGGTAACGATCAGCTTATCCAAAACGATTTACCTCCACGTCCATATTAGAGCACGCCTTCGATTTTCAGCAGCGCCTTAACGGTATCGGTAGGCTGAGCGCCGTTCGAAAGCCATTTCTTTGCCTTTTCAGCGTCCACTTTGATTACGGAAGGATCCTTGGTCGGATCGTAGGAACCAATCTCCTCAATGAACCTGCCGTCTCTGGGATAACGGGAGTCAGCAACCACGATACGGTAAAAAGGAGCTTTCTTCGCACCCATTCTTCTCAATCTGATTTTAACAGCCATGTATGTCACCTCCTATAAAATTTGCAAACTTTCGTCTGAACATTTATTCAACCGGGAACCCGGGTGAAATCAATTAAAAAGGCATTCCGGGCATTCCCCCGGGCGGCATGCCGCCCATCCCTCCAAACGGGAGGCGGCGGTGTTTTCCGCCTTTCTTGCCAGAAACGGAACGGAACAGTTTTTGAATCTGCTCGTTTTGCTTGAGCAGGCGGTTCACGTCGGAGACCTCCGCACCGCTACCCGCCGCAATCCTGCGCTTCCTCGCCGGGTTAATAAGCGCGGGCTTGGCGCGTTCGGCCGGTGTCATCGAAAGAATGATCGCCTCCACGCGGCGCATCTCGCGCTCGCCCTTTTCAGCGTCCTCCTCTTTGAGCTTGCCCGAAACACCCGGGATCATATTCATTACACTGGAAAGCGGGCCCATCTTTTTAAGCTGCCGCATCTGTGCAAGCATATCATTGAAATCGAAGGAATTTTCCTTCATTTTCTGCGCCATTTCCATGGCCTGTTTGGAATCGAAATCCTGCTGCGCTTTTTCAATCAGCGTCAGCACGTCGCCCATGCCGAGAATACGGGAAGCCATCCGGTCCGGATAAAACGGTTCCAGGTCTTCGAGCTTTTCTCCCATACCCGCGAACTTAATGGGCTTGCCCGTCACCGCGCGGACCGACAGCGCGGCACCGCCGCGGGTATCGCCGTCCAGCTTTGTGAGAATGACGCCGTCAATTCCAAGCGCCTCATTGAATTTGGAGGCTACATTGACCGCGTCCTGACCGACCATCGCATCGATGACCAGCAGGATTTCCTGCGGGGCAACCTCTTCTTTGATCGATTGCAGTTCGCCCATCAGGGTTTCATCGATATGCAAACGTCCGGCCGTATCCAAAATGACCACGTCGTTGCCGTGATCCTTCGCGTGGGCAACCGCTTTGCGCGCAATCTCCACAGGGTTTCCCTGCCCCATTTCAAAGACAGGCGCCCCCGCTTTCGCGCCGACTATCTGAAGCTGCTCGATCGCAGCCGGGCGGTATACGTCGCACGCCGCGAGAAGCGGGCGTTTTCCCTGATTTTTAAAATGCAGCGCCAGTTTGGCGGAATGGGTCGTCTTACCGGAGCCCTGCAGGCCGCACATCATGATGACCGTCGGCGGACGGCTCGCAAAATTGACGCGCACATTGCTTTCGCCCATCAGCGCGGTCAGCTCTTCATTGACGATTTTGATAACCATCTGGGCGGGCGTCAGGCTCTCAAGCACCTCGTTGCCCACCGCTTTTTCCGTCACTTTGGCGACGAATTCTTTCGCCACCTTATAGTTGACATCCGCTTCCAAAAGCGCAAGGCGAACCTCGCGCATTGCTTCCTTAATGTCCGCTTCCTTGAGCTTTCCTTTGTTCCTCATCTTCTTGAAAACAGCGGAAAGCTTATCGGAAAGTCCTTCAAACGCCATGGGGTTCACCACCATTCCCGTTCAGCTTTGTATGTAAGACTGATTTTATTCGTTGAGGCTGCCGGCAATCCGGATAATGTTTTCCGCGCGCTGGGAAACCTCGCGCGAAATGCCGACCCTGCCCCCGGATTCCTGGATAAAGCGCGCGTCGCTGATAATCTGGTCCAGCCCATCCTGAATTTTGCGGAATCTTTTTGCAAGGCCCAGGCGCGCCTCCAGATCCAGCAGTACTCCTTCGGCACGTTTAATGGAGTCGCGCACACCCTGCCGGGTAATCTGGCTGTGGGCTGCGATCTCCGCAAGGGACAAATCTTCGTTGTAGTATAGCTCCACCACATCGCGTTGTTTTTCGGTAAGCATTTCGCCGTAAAAATCCAGCAGCAGCGAAATCTCAAGATTTTTAGCCACTTTCCTGCCCCCAATCATGTAAAGTAGTTGACTTTACACGTTCCCTCTTGCTGTATTATACAGGACCGGCATATCAGTGTCAAGGCTTTTTTCTTTACACGACAAAAACTTTTATTTTTCGGTGGACAAGCCTCTTTAACGGCAAAAAACCTTTCCAAACCGGAGAAATGGAATTTTTCTTCATATTTGCTCATTATTTGGGAATTCTACAAAAGCATATCATAGCTGAAAGAGTCCGCAGACAAATATAGATATTGGCGGGCGCTGTCCTTCATCCGCTCTTTACGAATGATCCAAATTCTGCTATTCTTATAATGGATGAATTAAAATCAATTTTATTTGGAGGAATTGTGAAATGAATGATCTGAACAGCAACGACACGGCAGAATCCACCACGGAAGAACTGAACACTCCCAATTTTACGGACACCCCGGATGTGCCGGAAGTTACAGAGACGATTGCCACTGTCTCCGGAAAAGGCTATCAGAATGCAACTGCAAAGCTTCTCAACGGTGTCTTTGTTGTTCTTCTGGTCGTCATGGGCATTTTTTTGATCCTCCAGCTTTACCTGAGCATCACTAGCTATCTGCAGCAGGGAGCGTCGATAGGCATTGCGCTGCTTTATACGCTGGCCGGTATCTCTACCTCCTTTCTGTTCTGCTCGCTGCCTTTTCTCTTCAAATTCTTTGCGGAAGTTGTAGAGCTGATGGACAAACATCATTCCTGATTGAGGTACAGCATATAAAAAATGGCTGCCGCAGAAAGCGGCAGCCATTTTTATGCTTTTTTCTTTTCTTCACTTTTAATAATCTGCTCCACATCAACAGAAACGGTGGTTTTTTCATCGCCGTTCAAGCCGAAGATTCCTTCATCTATCAGACGGAGCAGGTCATTTTCCTCCGGCACCGGCTCACTGTTCAGGCTCATTTGCCGTCCTCCCTTTCCACATACTCCTTGACCTTTGCGAACGTTTCAGCGCTGATCACATGTTCAATCCGGCAGGCATCACTTGCGGCAGTTTCCTGATCGACAGAAAGGGTCAGCACCAGATACCGGGTGAGCAGCAGATGGCGCTCGTATATTTCAGAGGCCTTTGCCCGCCCTCTCGGCGTAAGCAGGATACGCCCGCTGTCCTCCATGGTGATAAACCCGCTCTTGCGAAGGATCCCCATCGCGCGGCTGATGCTCGGTTTCGAATAGTCAAGCTCGTTTGCAATATCAATCGAACGCACGGAACCGTTCTTGTTCTCCAGAATCAAAATGGTTTCCAGGTAGTTTTCTCCCGATTCATGCATGGGCATATGGGGTGTCCTCCTTTGGCGGAATGTCATGCAATGATTTTATCATCTTTTCCGCTTTGCATCAAGCGGGGGATCAGAGCTTTCTGATAAAAATATCGCTGTCATTCAGCAGGGTTTCCACCGTGTCGATTCCCAGCCTGTGAAGCAGCTCAATCACATATGGATTGTCCATCGGCGTCGGATAAAGCGCCTGTTCGCCATAGGCCACCACATTGTCCCTGCCCTGTTCCTTATCGATAATCGCTTTCGGGCCGCCTACGCAGCCTCCCACGCAGCCCATGCCCTCATAGAAATTCGCATGCGTGTTACCCGCCGTCAAAGCGGCCAGCATTTCCTTGCAGTTCCTTACGCCATCGGCCTGCTGCGTCTTCACCGTGATCTTGCGGTGTGGGTTCAGGCGTTCCACCGTTGAGCGGACCGCCTCGCTCACACCGCCCGTATGGGCATAAATGCGGCCGGCACGGGAGGAGTGGTCGCGTTCTTTATCCTCCATTTCTGACGGATCGATTCCGGCGGCATCAAAAACGTCCCGCATCTCCTCAAAGGTCAGCACATAATCCACCGCGCCCTTTAAATCCGGCTCCCTGGCCTCGGACTTTTTGGCAAGGCAGGGGCCCACAAAAACAGTGACCGCATCAGGATGCAGCGCCTTTACCGCACGGCCGCAGGCGATCATCGGAGAAACGGCGCCGGGCACGTGGGGCATCAGCTGGCTGTAGCTTTTGCGCAGCATGGCAATCCAGAGGGGACAGCAGCAGCTGGTCAGCTGAAAGTCTTCCTCCTTATGGATATTCTGGTCAAATTCGAACGCCTCTTTCAGCGTCAGAATATCGGCAAACAACGCAACTTCCAGCATTCCGTCAAAGCCCAGCTTCAGAAAGGCGCTGCGCAGCATCCCCGGCGTTACATCCGGGCTGAACTGGCCCTGAAACGCGGGAGCAATCAGCGCGTAGGCCAGCCCCTTGGCGTTCCTGACCGCCTCGAGCGCCGGCAAGATATCCTTTGAAGCAGTCAGCTTGCCCGAACGGCAGCTTTCCGCGCAGGCGGCGCACCCGACACAGCGGGTAACATCGATTGCAACCCGGGGGACCCCTTCTTTGCGGGAAATCGCGTCAAACTCGCAGGAAGCCATGCAGGGCGCGTCGGGCGGGCAGTCACAGTCCGCAAGCTGCCAGATGACCGGATGCTTTTCCGGATGCAGCAGACAGTCCAGATGCTGAGGGTCATAATCCAGACCTTTCACCGAATCGGCGCTGGCCTGTCCGCGCTGAACAGATGCTTTGAGTAAGGTTTCATATAATTCCTGAAAAGTAGCCATTAGTACCACTCCTTATCAGCAAAATTCCTGCATATTCAAAATCGCCGGCTATTGGTTGGGCTCGTTGAGAGATTTCTCTGTTTTCCAGAATTGGACAACGCCGGAATCCTGCAAATTTTTAAGAATGATAACCGTAAGCGGAAACAGAAACATTCCAAGCAGTCCCAGAACATGCAGACCAAGATACATAAACATCAGCGTCACCAGCGGGTGAAGGCCGATGCGTTTGCCGATAATCCGTGGCTCCAGAATATTTCTGATAATTGTAATCCCAAAGTAGATTCCAAGAATTCCGGCTCCAAAACTTGTTTTTCCGATCATCATTGCAATAATGCCCCACGGAATCAGGATTGTTCCTGTGCCGAGCACCGGCAGAATATCAACAAGCGAAATCATCGCCGCCAAAAGGACCGCATAGTTTACCTTCAGCAGAATCAATCCGGCTGAAAGCTCGACAAATGTAATAAACATGATCAACAGATAGGACGAAAGCATGCCCACCACCGTCTTGCTGAACGAATTCCAGCTGGAGATTACCTGCGCCCTGTATTTTTCCGGTATCTGCAGTTTACAGAACTTGATGATATTATCAAATTCAACAGTCATAAAAAAGGTCGCGACTACCGTAATAATGATTGAAATGAGCACGGACGGCAGCAGGGAAGCCTTGTTGGCCGCCCAGGCGACAGCCGAAGTGGAAAAATCAATAATATTCGACTGCATATCAGCCATCATTTGAGCGGCCAGCGCGCGAATCTGTGTTTCCATCTCGTCCGGGAGCGCAAATACAATGCTCTCCAGCGTACGGTTCAGCACATCCGCGATAGCCGGCGCCGCGCTCTGGTAGAGCCCCGGCAGGCGGTTGATCAGCTCGCCAAGCTCATTGGCAGCGTTATATACCAAAAGCACAAACAGGATTCCGACAGTGGAAACCAGGATAAAAGCCACAATCGGCGAAAGCAGGCGTTTATTCTGGTGGGTTTTTTCCGCCAGAAAATGAATGGTCCTTTGCAGACAGGCGGCTGTAATCAGGCCGATCACAAACGGCAGCATCCATGCCAGAAGATATTTGAAACACAGATAGGCCAGTGTCAGAATACACGCGGTAAATAAGCAGTTGATCAGAAATGCCCGTTTTTTTTCAATTGTCAAGTTGGCTCCTTCTCCCGTCTGGCTGAATTCTGCGGAAAAGCGCGGTTCGTTTCTGTTCATTTATTCCATTCTTTTCCTTATTGTATGAAAATTGCCGTAAACTGTCAACTAAATCCAGTTTTTCTTTATTTTTCAGCCCGCCTTTTTCAGTATGGGCAATTTCTGAAACGACCAATCAGGCAAAATCTTTACTTCTTCCTGTCGGAATCGTAAAAAAGGCAGGAAACCCTGCCTTTATTCCTGCACGTTTTCTTCCCATTCAAGCAGGTCCATTCTTCCTCCCATGGAAGAGACCGATCTGAATATTAAACGGATCAAATCGCAGGCGCTCTGAAAATCAACACGGCAGCTTTGTTCCACCCAAAACGCAGTCCCCTGCCATGTAGCGCTCCGGCGGGTATTTACCTGCACAATCACCGTCATCTTCGCTCCTTTTTCACTTGCAAACACGCTTTCATCCTGGAAACATGCCGGTTCTGCCGGTTCCGGGCGGCAGAACCGCTCCAATCGCGATTTGTAAAAGGATCGGTATCGAAACGCGGCATGCGGAAATCCCAATTGGTCGAACATCCGGTCCATCCGATTCACAAGGTCAAAAGCTCCGCAAAACGGGACGCAATCCGGCAGATGAGGATTGTAAAACCTGCCGGAAAACCCGGCCGGTTCGATCGAATCAATGCATACCAGCGTTTTTGCGACTGTGCTGGGCTGCAGAAAGGCGCCTCGGATCGGCAATGAAAATACCCCTTTCTATTTTAACGGGTCCAGAGGCTGGAGCGCCGTGTGCAGTTTGATTTCCTTTCCGCGGAAATCCTGCTTAAATCGTTTCTCTATGCGGGAAAGCACAATCCGGCCGTTTTCATAAGTGAGCGTCGGCAGCATCAGGACATATTGCGTGGCGGAAAAACGGGAAATGACATCCCCCTTCCGCAAAGACAGCCGGACGGATTCCAAAAGCTGATCCATGACTTTGCCGAGCAGCGGCAACTCAGGAACCTGGTTGTTCTGATCGGTTACGGTCAGCAGCGCGATAAAAATCGACTGGCCGGTACGGGTGGCTGTCCGCGCCTCGACGCGGTACATACATTTGAAAATCTCATATGCGCAGTAAAACGCACCCTGGGCCGCCTGCTGTTCGCAAAGATCCTCTTTGATCACGCTCAGATCGGTTTGCACGCTGTTGACGGTTTTCACGATTTCCCGGTAAAGGCTTCGAACACTTTCCGACAGGGAAACTCCCAGTTCCCGATAGAATAATTCCGTCAGTTCGTTATAATGGGCAAGTGCGTGGGACTGCTTTCCCTGGCGAACCAGCGCTTCTATGAAATACTGATGGGCACATTCCTCAAACGGGTCGAACTCAATAGCCTTCCCACATACCGCTTCTATCGTGTCGAACCGGTTATTCGCTGCCAAAAGCGCACAGGCATCATACACACTGCTGAAATAAAGCCTGCGATAATCATTCACAAGCGCAACCGCCCACTCGCGGTAGCCGGAATTGGGAAGAAAGTTGCCGCGGTAAAGTTCGAACGCGCGCAGATAAAGGGCAATCCGGGTTTCATCGGGCTGTCCGGCATCCGCCGCCTGCGCGCACAGGTTCGCAAACTGCTCGATGTCTATCTCGCAGGCAAAGCTGTTATTCCAGGAGTATGTGTTTTGATGATAGCGAATCAGTTCCCTGGCAAATGGCACTCCGTATCCCGCAAACATCGTGCGGATCCGGTAAATCAGATTTTTCAAAGCGTTGGAAGGATTGTTGCTTTTATCCCCCGGCCACAGTGAATCCGCCAGACTCCTAGGGGATATCGCCTGATTGCGGAATACGATCAGGTATTCCAAAAGGTTCCACATCTGCTGGGAATGGTTGTCGGTATCTTTAATAGTGATTTCTCCGATTGTGATCTGAAAGCCGCCCAGCATCTGTATTTGCATTTTTTCCGGTTCCTGTCCTTCTTGCATTATGCCGGTCTCCCCTGCCATAAATTACTGGTCAAATTTTACCACTTTTTTAGCGATCTGAAAAGGGATTAAGCGGATATTTGACAAAATAGTAAAAAAATGTTGAAAATTGTCGGTTCGGCTATCATTTCAGACGGCATTCCCTGCAAAACTGTCAGTACCATTCCGAGTCCTGCTCAAATTATAGTTGCAAATTTGAATAAAATATTGGATAATAAAGGAAGGATTTGTAAAAGCCCGGCGGCGGCATGATTGTGCGCAGTGGCCGGAGTTCAGTCTAAGCAGGGGGAATGAATGTTATGAAGCTTTTAACCTATCGCCAAAACGGAACCGACCATGTCGGTATTTTGGCCGGCACCGATCAGATCGTTCCAGGAAAGGAACTGGGAATCAACTGCGCAAGTATGTCCGAATTGATTGAACAAACCGACGACGCCGGCTGGGAATCCATCAAGGCGAAGCTGGCGGGCGGGAAATTTTCCACAATCCCCGTCGATCGTGTGGAAAAACGGGCGCCGATTCCCTATCCCCGCCAGGATGTCATCTGTCTGGGCATCAATTACATGGCCCACGCGGAGGAATCCGCCCGCTATAAGCTGGAAACCTTCGACGGGGAACGGCAGTATCCGGTTTATTTTTCCAAGCGTGTCACCGAAGCCAACTGTGACGGCGGCCCGGTTCCCGCGCATGCCGATATTGAAGACCGCCTGGACTATGAAGCGGAGCTCGTTGTTATCCTGAAAAAAGACGCGAAAAATGTTTCTGAAGAAGATGCGTTTGACTATGTGCTCGGCTATACGGTCGCCAATGACGTCAGCGCGCGCGTTTTGCAGAACCGCCACAAGCAGTGGTATTTCGGAAAAAGTCTCGACGGCTTTTTCCCAATGGGTCCCTGGATTGTGACCGCCGATGAATTTGCGCAGCCGCCCGTTTTAAAAATCCAGTCCCGCGTCAACGGCGAGCTTCGGCAGGACAGCACGACCGGACTTCTGATCTTCGGCATTGCCCATGTGATCCACGAGCTGTCGCAGGGTATGACGCTGAAAGCGGGCACCATCATTTCCATGGGCACGCCCGCAGGCGTCGGCATAGGGTTCACGCCTCCCAAATTTTTAAAATCAGGCGATATCGTGGAATGTTCCATCGAGGGAATCGGAACGCTGACCAATCCCATTGATTAACGCAAACAGCAAAAACCGCTCTTCCAAAATTCGGAAGAGCGGTTTTTTAATCGATCACAAAGTCCGCGGTAATCTCGGTGCACGCGAGAGCTTCCCCCTGCGCACCGCTGAAGCAGGCAAGCTGGGCGGCACGGTAGGTACCGGAAGGCAGAGGCTCGTCGAACAGGTCGACCGGCACCGTTTCCCGGACCGTTTCGCTTGGGTTCAGCTGTTGATCCGTCATATCGAATACAACGTCGGGGCGGACGGCAAGCGGCGTGATCACATCGCCATCCACGCGCCGGAAATCATAATATCCGGTATAACCCAGAACGTCCTCGCTGTGATTCGTGATGATCAGCACAATTTCTTTTGTTCCGGCAGGATAGCTCTCCCGCTCCGTGCGTGCCTCAATGCTGCGTCCGGAGCTTTCCTCCGACGAAACCCCGACCGCGGCAAGAATCAAGTCATTTTGGGCCTTCGGAAGATAGCCCGTTTTTGCGGGCCGGCTGAGCAAAAACCCAACGACACCAACGGCCGCTCCGCAGACGAACAGACCCGTAAAGAGCAAAAGAAACCGGCGGGGCATCATACGTTAAAACGGAACAGGACAACGTCGCCGTCCTGAAACACATATTCTTTTCCTTCGGAGCGCACAAGCCCCTTTTCCTTCGCCGCCGTCATCGAGCCGCATTTTACCAGATCGTCAAATGCGATGATTTCCGCACGGATAAAGCCTTTTTCAAAATCCGAATGGATTTTGCCCGCCGCCTGCGGCGCTTTGGTTCCTTTTTCAATCGTCCATGCGCGGACTTCCTGTTTTCCGGCGGTCAGATAAGAGATCAGGCCAAGCAGAGAGTAACTCTTTTGAATCAGGCGGTCAAGGCCGGACTGGTGAAGCCCCATATCCTCAAGGAACATCAGCTTGTCCTCGGGGGACATGCCTGCGATCTCTTCCTCGATTCTGGCACAGATCGGCAGTACCTCGCTGTTTTCCGCCGCCGCAATCTCCTCAACCTCGTGGAAATAACGATTCTTTTCAATACCGCCCGCAAAATCGGTTTCGCTCATGTTGGCGGCATAAATGATCGGCTTTCCAGACAAAAGCGGGACATCCGCAAAGGCTTCCCGTTCTTCCTCGTCGCAGACAAAGCTGCGGGCGGATTTGCCCTCTTCGAGATGTGCTTTCAGGCGTTTGAGCACATCAGCCTGCGACGCCAGCGTCTTATCCCCGCCTTTTGCCGCTTTCAGCGACCGGTCGATCTTCCGGTCCACAAGGTCAATGTCGGAAAAGATCAGCTCAAGGTTGATCGTTTCGATATCCCGTTCGGGGCCGATCTCCCCGTCCACATGCACAATCTCTCCGTCCTCAAAGCAGCGAACCACATGGACAATCGCGTCCACTTCGCGGATGTGGGAGAGAAATTTGTTTCCCAGCCCCTCGCCTTTTGACGCGCCGCGCACAAGGCCGGCGATGTCCACAAATTCAATAACAGCGGGCGTATATTTATCAGGGTCGTACATTTTTGCCAGCACGTCCAGACGTTCATCCGGCACGGCTACCATCCCCACATTCGGCTCTATGGTGCAAAACGGGTAGTTGGCCGATTGGGCTCCCGCATTGGTAATCGCATTAAAAAGGGTCGATTTGCCCACATTGGGCAGCCCGACAATACCTAATTTCATTCTGAAACTCCGATCTGCCGCTCCGCGCTCGGCACATAATAGATGATAGCTGCTCTTATCCGCGAAGCAACGAATGATAAGAGGCCGTGCGCAGAGCAAACCCGTTCCCCGCGTCCGGCAATCCAAACAGTTTTATATTATAGCGTTCTTTTCCTTTTTTCACAAGAGGGCTTTCCGTTTTCTTTCGGCGGAAAGCGGTAATAATTCGGAAACTGGACAAGCCCAGTTCAAAAAATATTCACCAAAGTATATCATTTTGCTGTATAATTGTGGTATTATATTGCTAGGTAAAGAACATCAGACTATAGCATAAAACGGAGGGAACTGAAATGTCTACCGGAAAGATACTGGTTTGCGATGACGACCGTAATATCTGCGAACTGCTCCGCCTTTATCTCGAAAAAGAGGGATACGCGCTCGCAATCGCCAACGACGGCGAAGAAGCGCTCGCAAAGTTTGCCTCCGAGACGCCGGATCTGATTTTGCTGGATATCATGATGCCCAAGCTGGACGGCTGGCAGGTCTGCCGGGAAATCCGCAAAAAATCCAACTGCCCGATCATTATGATTACCGCCAAGGGCGAAACTTTTGATAAAGTGCTCGGTCTGGAGCTTGGCTCCGACGATTATGTGGTCAAGCCCTTTGACCCCAAGGAAATTGTCGCCCGTATCAAGGCCATCATGCGGCGGACCGGGAAATCCGCGGCCGAGAGTGACATCAAGGAAGTCAGCTACGACAAGCTGGTGGTCAACATGACCAAATATGAACTGAAGGTCGACGGCAAGGCGATTGATACGCCGCCCAAGGAGCTGGAGCTGCTCTACCATCTGGCAAGCAACCCCAACCGCGTTTACACCCGTGACCAGCTACTTGACGAAGTATGGGGATTCGAGTATTACGGCGACTCCCGCACCGTCGATGTCCACATCAAGCGCCTGCGCGAAAAGCTGGAAGGCGTTTCGGAGCAGTGGACGCTCAAAACCGTATGGGGCGTCGGCTACAAATTTGAAGTAAAAGAATAGATTTTAGAACCGGGGAACGGGTCGGGCGGTGTCCGGCCCGTTTTTGCATCAATGTGCAGGGGGACGATTCAATATGCGCAAAACTCTGTTCAGCAAGCATTTTGTCACTGTGGCATCCATTATTCTGCTGAGCATCACAATTCTGGGCGCGGTGCTACTGGTTTTCGCAGCACAATATTTTAAGCAGGACCGGTATAAGCTTTTGGAGCACAATGCCCATCAGGCTGCGGCGCTGACCTATTCCAATATCCGGAACAACTCGTTTGAAAGGGTAACCCCCCAGGTCGTGCTTCCCATGTACACCATTCTGGCCAATTCCATCGAGTCTGATATTTATCTTGCCAATACGGAAGGGGAACTGCTGCTGTTTGCCGAAGGCACCGGCGCTAACCACGTAAACCAGACGATCTCGAAGGCAATTATCGAAAAAGCCTCCACAGCAGGCGGTTATCAGGAGCTTGGTAAAATGGGCGGGCTTTATCCCGACGCCCATTATACCGTAGGCATTTCCGTAAACCGCGACGACGGCACATCGGCCGCTGTGGTTTTCGTTTCCGCCTCCGCAAAAGCGCTCACGGTGTTTCTGAAGGAAATTCTGAAAATGTTCATGGTCAGCTCTCTCGCGGTATTAATTCTGGCGTTTGCCGCCGTATATTTTATTACGGCGGATCTCGTGCGCCCGCTGCGCAAGATGGTGGCCGCGACACAGAGCTTTTCCAAAGGGGATTTTACCGTCCGCGTCCCGGTGGAGAGCTATGATGAGCTCGGGCAGCTGGCAATTTCCTTTAATAACATGGCCTCCTCCCTGGCGACCACGGAAACCACCCGCCGTTCCTTTACGGCCAATGTATCCCACGAGCTGCGCACCCCGATGACCACCATCGGCGGATTCATCGACGGTATCCTTGACGGCACGATTCCGGACGACAAGCGGGATTATTATCTGAACATTGTTTCGCAGGAAATCAAACGGCTTTCCCGCCTGGTTCGCTCGATGCTGAATATCGCCCGCATTGAGGCCGGCGAGCTGGAGATCAAGCCCGACCTGTTTGATGTGAACGATACGGTTATCCGCACCGTTTTTACATTTGAGCAGCCGCTGGAAGCCAAAAACATTGAGGTACGGGGTCTCGACCACGGTAAGGTCATGGTAGAAGCCGACCCCGACCTGATTCACCAGGTGATCTACAATTTAATTGAAAACGCGGTTAAATTTGCCAGCGAGGGGGGCTATATTGAAGTGGAGTACACGGAGGACGACGTAGCCACCAGCGTTTCCATCAAAAATTCCGGCGACGGGATTCCCAAGGACGAAATTCCTCATGTATTCGACCGCTTTTATAAAACTGATAAATCCCGCAGCCGCGACAAGGGCGGCGCCGGCCTCGGGCTGCATATCGTCCGCTCCATTATTAATCTGCATGGCGGCGACATCATTGTCCGCAGCGTGGAAGGGGAATACTGCGAGTTTGTGTTCACAATTCCAAAACCGCAGAAAAAGAAGAAAGAAAAAGAAAAGGAGCCAAGATTAGAACTGCAGTAATAAATTAGAAATAAAGATTTCAACTATTTTTCATCATAATATTCAAATCTTTTTAAATCTTAGTTATTTTATTTTCACATTTACCCGTTATACTAAATACAGTCAAAGCAACGAGAACATGATTTCACATAACCGGAAAGGCAGTTGACCAATATGGAGGACAATTTTAACCATCTTAATTCAGAAGACAACGAGAATACAGAGCGGACCCCGCACAATGAAGAAAACAGCACCCCAAATCCCGGCGGCAGCACACTGGGAAATCCACAGAATTACGGCAGTACAAACGCTCCTTCGTCAGACGAAAACGACGGATGGAATTCGCCGCGGCAAAACGGCGAGGAATACCGGCCGCCTTATTACTCGGAGACTCACCGGCAGTCTTCCCGCCCGCAAAATGAGCTGCCTCCTCAACAGTACAGCGCGTCCGGAGGCTGGCAGCAGAATTCAAACCAGTCGCGCGGCAAAGAGCCGTATCAGTGGAAGTTTGAGGATTATCAGCAGGCGCAGGCCGCAAGTCCCAAACGACGCAGCAAGGGCTTGATTGTCTTTTCGGTAATTCTCGCGTCAGTCGTGGTCATTTCGCTGGTTTCCGTGGCCGGTGTCAGCATTTTTAACACGATTCAAGGCAATCGATCATCTGTTTCCGATACCAACGAACCAAGCCTGAATGTGCCCGCAAGCGAACTGCCCGGAATTACGCTGCAGGATAAGCCCGCAAACTCCGAAGCACCGTCACCGGACGGAAAGCTGTCCACCGAACAGATTGTGGATGAAGTTGAACCTTCCATTGTGGCAATCACCACCTACCTGAATTATGGGCAGTATCAGGCGGAAGGCATGGGCAGCGGCATCGTAATCAGCGATAACGGGTATATTGCCACCAATGCTCATGTAGTGGAAGGGGCCATCGGCATTACCGTCACAATGAGCGACGGCACCACGAAATATGAGGGTCGCGTCGTCGGAGCGGATACAAAGACTGACCTGGCTGTGATTAAAGTGGAAGCGACAGGGCTCTCTCCCGCATCCTTCGGCAATTCCGATCAGGTGAAAGTCGGTGAAAAGGTTATCGCAATCGGCAACCCGCAGTCTATGGAATTTGCCGGAAGTGTGACGCAGGGCATTGTTTCCGGACTGAACCGCCAGCTCACTGCAAGTTCCGGCGCCGGCGGCTCCACCACCACTTATTCCAAGCTGATTCAGACCGACGCGGCCATCAATCCCGGCAACTCGGGCGGCGCGCTGGTAAACGAATACGGGCAGGTTATTGGCATTAACTCCGCCAAAATGATTTCCACCGGCGCGGAGGGCATGGGGTTCGCGATTCCTTCCAATGAAGTCAAGCCCATCATTGATGATCTTGTGAAAAACGGACGTGTTACCGGGCGTGCTATGCTCGGTATCACTGTTTATCCGGTTGATATCTCCGCCGCGCGGCTGAACAATGTGCCTATCGGGCTGTTTGTACAGTCTACCATGCCCGAATCAGACATTTCGAGAGCAGGCATTGTCCCCGGAGACATCCTCACCAAAGCAGACGGGGTAGATCTTGACAGCAATCAGGCGCTCAGCAAGGTGCTGGAAGGTAAAAAGCCCGGTGACACCATCGAACTGGAAGTCTTCCGCCCTGCTGCCCGTTCTGGCGTTTCCGGCAAAAAGTTCACTGCAACGGTTAAACTGATTGAAGATATGGGCAATACAGCTACCAACAACCAGCAGCCGGTGCCGGAAGTCACTGATCCGAACAGCGGGAATAAGTATAATCCCGGCAACGATGACAGCGAGTATCAGGACCCTTACGAGGAATTTGAAGATTTCTTCAACCAGTTCTTTGGCTGATCCCAAAAATGGTATGAAAAAGGCAGTTTTGGAAAAATCCAAAACTGCCTTTTCTGTTTTAAAAGTGATTAATCCACCAGCTTTTTTACATCCGCATGATGGCCTAAGATAATCAGCGTCTCTGTTCCCTTGAACTCATAGTCCGGCTTTGGAAGCGGAAGAATTTCACCGTCCTGCTTGGTCGCCAAGATGCTGATATGGTATTTGGTCCTTACTGCCGTTTGAATGATGGTTTTCCCAATCCACGATGTAGGCACAGAAATTTCATAAATAGAGTATTCCGGGGTCAGCTCAATATAGTCGAAAATACTGTTCGAACTGTATCGGACCGCCATACGGATTGCCATTTCCTTTTCGGCATAAACGACCTTGTCAGCGCCGTTGCGCAGCAGAAACTTTGCGTGGACGTCCCTGCTTGCACGTGCCAGCACAAACTTGGCGCCGCACTCCTTCAAAAGCGACGTGGTTTCCAGCGAGCTTTGGAAATTATCACCGATAGCGACCACACAAAGATCGAAATTGCGCACACCGAGTGAGGCGATGAACTGCTCGTTGGTGCTGTCTCCAATCTGCGCGCTGGTGACAAACGGGAGCACTTCATTTACCCGTTCCTCATTGATATCAACCGCCAGAACTTCATTGTTTAATTCATTGAGCTTTTGAGCCATATGTTTTCCAAACCGGCCCAAACCAATTAACAAAATCGATTTCACAAAGATACCCTCCGTTATGAATTGCGAAAATTATCCGACTACTATCCGCTCCAAAGGCATTTTGGATGGAGCTGCTGAACGGCTGTCCGCGATGGAATAAAGGATGGTCAGGCATCCTACCCGCCCGAAATACATTAGAAAAGTCAGTATGAGTTTAGACGGAACGTGCAGCGCCGGGGTAATCCCCAGAGAAAGCCCGACCGTACCGATTGCGGATACCGACTCAAACATGGATTCCGTCATAGTGACGCCTTCCACCCAGGAAATCAGCATTGTTGACAGACCGATAAAAAATAAATACAAGGTCAGCACTGTCGACGCATTGCGCAGAACGTCATGATCTACCCTGCGTTTAAAATATTCAATCGAGGGGCTTTTTCTCCACATAGAAGCAACATCCAACACAAACAGCGCGGCTGTCGTTGTCTTGATACCGCCGGCAGTAGAGCCGGGCGAACCGCCTATCAGCATCAGGGCAATGGTTAAAAAGATACTGGCACCGTTCAGTTTGGTGAGCTGTACCGTATTAAAGCCCGCCGTTCTGGGTGTAATTGCCTGAAAGAGGGAAGCCAATATTTTTTCGCCGGTGCTTTTCCCGTCAAAAGCCGCCCCATTTGCCTCTAAAAAAAAGAAAAGCACCCCCGAAACGACGATCAACAAGCCTGTCGCCGCGAGGACGGTCTTGGTATGGAGTCTGTATTGATTCCAATGATGCCGGTGATGCCACAGGTCTTCCCACACAAAAAAGCCTAAGCCTCCGATGACAATCAAAAACATTACCGGCAAATTAATGAGAGGATCCCCCGAAAAGCGGGTCAGCGACGAGGAAGGTTCCAGCGCCCCCATCAGGTCAAACCCTGCGTTGCAGAACGCCGAAATGCTGTGGAAAACGGAAAAATAGATTCCCTTTGTAAAGCCAAACAGCGGGCATAAACGAAAAGACAAAACCAGTGCTCCCGCTATCTCGCAGAAAAGCGTTCCGTAAAAAACAAACCGCGTCAGCCGGACAATTCCACCCATCTGAGGTGCGGCAATCGACTCCTGCATCACGCAGCGCTGTTTCAGGCCGATTTTCCGTTTTGTAAAAGTGGTAACGGCGATTGCCAGCGTTACAAATCCAAGGCCGCCGATCTGGATCAGGAACAGGATAACCGCCTGTCCGAATCCCGACCAATAGGTGTATGTATCGTATATGACCAGCCCCGTCACACAGGTTGCGGATGCCGAAGTAAAGAGCGCGTCAAAAAACGGTGTGCTCTGCCCGCTTCGCGTGGAAAAAGGCAGCATCAAAAGCAAAGCACCTGCCAGAATGATTACCAGATAACCAAGTGTTAAAAACTTCGTAGGGGTAATTTTACGCCAAAAAAGCTGCATTGATAAGCACATCCATAAAATCAAAATTTCACCGTATGAACCAGCATATCATTTTTCATATTAAGAAGATATTAAGATCAGAATTGTGGCATTAATATGATATAAAGGCAGTTTGTTTTTCCTATTCCCTGTTACTGGCCTCCCGTTCTTTTTGCTCCGCTTCTCCGATAAAAATTCCCCCCTGAAGAAACGCATCCAGTTTTTTCACTGCCCAAAAACCGATTCCTCCTATGTATAGAATTCCCAGGATCAAAATTGCCGTATCCATCAAAAACCACACCCATCCTTCAAGAGTTCGTTATCATTATATAGAGCGCGGGATTAATACGGCGTTAGAATATGAAGCGAACGTGTTAACAGCATATAAAGATCAGCTTTATCCGTTTCTCTTTATAGAATCTTAATCCTGCAAATCATTCATCATTGCATTCCCAACCTTGCGGAATGTGATATAATAACCGCAGTACGGTTATTTTATCAGTTTATGGCCGGGGCGATTATACGTTTATGGCCAAGGCGATGCGCTCGCAAAAGCTCGCTTCCGCCCAAATGGCCAATTATACCACACGTACTCTGCACTTGTGGTATAATAGCCGCAGAACAAACAGCAAATCTGTTTGTGGCCGCGCTTTGCGCGGTCAGCGGCGCTGACGCGCCGCGCTGCAGATGTTACAACCAGAATCCAGCCGACATAGTCGGCTGCCGCCGCTTTGCGGCAAAACAAACCATAAAACGGTTTGTAATTATGGTATAATAAGCACATTGCAGACAGAGAAACCCCAGGTTCCGGATGACTGCGGAGAGGAGAAAACGGACATGTCCAAAAGAGCTTTGGGAATGCGGGCGGAGGAACCCGAAAAAAAGCCTGGAAGACTGAGGATCTATTTCAGCTACGCGGCCGGAACGGGAAAGTCTTTTGCCATGCTGGAAGCGGCTCATGAGGAAAAATCGCGTGGGACCGACGTTGTGGCCGGATATCTCAGCCCGCTTTCCGCTTCGCAGACAGTTTCTCTTTTAGACGGGCTGGAAGCCCTGCCGCTTTACAAATCAGGCGAATTTCATCTGGACCGCGCAATCAGGCGGCATCCACAGCTGATTTTGGTGGATGAAATGGAGCATACCAATGCCCAGGGATGCCGCAACAGGAAGCGTTATCAGGATATTGAAGAACTGCTCAAGGCCGGTATTGACGTTTATACCACTCTTGGTGTCCAGAATATCGAAAGCCTCAGCGATGCCGTAACATCTATTACCGGAAACGAGGAGACCAATCGGATTCCCGACAGCATTTTTGACAGCGCCGACCAGGTCGATCTGATTGACATCGAACCGGAAGAGCTGATCGTTCGTATGCGTAAGTCACCCGACGAGCGGTTACTGGAAAAACTGTCCGCCCTGCGGGAGCTGGCACTGCGCCGCTGTGCCGACCGGATGGGAAAGAAAGCTGAAAAATCGCAGCAGTCGGTCTTTCATGAGGAAACCCATCTGGAAGAGCATATTCTGACCTGCATTTCCGGTTCTCCGTCCAACGCGAAAGTCATCCGCGCGGCGGCGCGCATTGCCAATGCATTTCATGGTTCTTTCACGGCTCTTTTTGTTCAGCAGGCGGACGATACCAGAGAAAAGGGCAGCGACGTCCGCCTGATGGAAAACCTGAAACTTGCGGAACAGCTCGGCGCACGGGTTGCCACTGTGTATGGCAGAGATATCGCCACACAGATTGCGGAATATGCGAAAATCAGCGGCGTGACGAAGATCGTTATCGGACGCTCCAACGGGAAAAGGCGTTGGTTTGCCAATAAGCCGGTGCTTGTGGAACGGCTGATCGGCATGATGCCGAATATGGATATCTATATTATTCCGGAGTCCATGCCGCCATTTGAGACACGGCATTCTGAAAAAGTCCGCTGGTCTTTTGCGGACGCATGCAAGACCGCCGGTATCCTCTGCCTGACCTCGCTGGTCGGCCTGTGGTTTTATCACTTGGGATTCAGCGAGGCGAATATCACCACTGTCTATATTCTGGGCGTTCTTCTTATCTCGATCGCCACAAACGGACAGGTTTATGGCAGTATCGCGTCCCTGCTGAGCGTTGTGGTGTTTAATTATCTGTTTACAGAGCCGCGATTTTCCTTAGTAGCCTATAACACAGGCCATTTGATCACCTTCACCGTTATGCTGATCGCCTCTTTTGTAGCCAGTTCACTGACCATCCGGGTCAAGGATCAGGCTGTTCAGGCCGCCAGAAAAGCCTACCGTACCGAGGTGCTGCTTGAAACCAGCCAGATGCTGCAACGGACGAAAAGCAGCGAGGAAATCATCGGGCAGACAGCCCGCCAGATGATTAAGCTGCTGGGCCGGAGCGTATTTTTTTATCCGGTTGGCGACGGCCGCCTGAAAGTACCTGTTTTGTTTGAGAAAGACGGAGAAGCAATTGTTTGGGGCCGTTATACCAGCGAATCCGAGCGGAAAGTCGCACAATGGGTTTTGAGCAACGGCAAGCACGCAGGCGCCACCACAAATACCCATTCCGACGCGAAATGCCTGTATCTTGCCGTCAGGAGCCAAAACAATGTTTTCGCGGTCACAGGCATCGTGATGGAGGGCGTGCCCATTCTGGATGCCTTTGAAAAGAACCTGCTGATTGCTATGCTGAGCGAATGCGCGCTTGCGCTGGAGAAAGAACAGATGAGCGACACAAAAAACCGGATCGCCATTCAAGCCCAGCGGGAGCAGCTGCGCGCAAATCTGCTGCGGGCCATTTCCCATGACCTGCGCACCCCGCTTACCAGTATTTCCGGCAGCGCCGGAATTCTGATGAGCAACAACGCCATCCTGAGCGAGAGCAAAAAGCAGCAGCTTTATACCGATATCTACGATGATTCCATCTGGCTGATCAACCTTGTGGAAAACCTGCTGTCGGTAACTCGCATTGAAAACGGGACGATGAATCTCCACATGGAACCGGAACTGCTCGATGAGGTGATTCAGGAGGCGCTGGCACATATTAACCGCAGAAGTTCGGAGCACCCGATTCAGGTGCAGCTCGAGGACGACCTGCTGATGGCCAGAATGGATTCCCGTCTGATTATACAGGTGGTTATCAACATCATTGATAACGCCATCAAGTATACGAAATTAGGCTCCACAATCCGCATCAGCGCAAAAAAAGAGCACCAGATGGTGGTTGTGGAAATTGCGGACGACGGGGACGGGATTCCTGATGACCAGAAAAAACACCTGTTCGAGATGTTTTTCACCGCCGACAACCAGCGCAGCGACCGTCGGCGGGGGCTTGGCCTGGGGCTGTTCCTGTGCAAATCGATCATCAACGCGCATGGCGGAACAATTTCCGTACAGGACAACCAACCGCATGGAACCATTTTTTGCTTTACATTGCCGGCAGAGGAGGTACCTTATCATGAATAAACCAAGAATATTAATCGTCGAGGATGACAAGGCTGTCCGGAACCTGATCGCGACCACCCTCGAGACGCAGGGCTATCAGTATTTTACAGCTGAAACGGGTGCGATTTCCATTCTGGAGGCTGCGTCTCAGCAGCCGGACATTATCATTTTGGACTTGGGCCTGCCTGATATGGACGGCATGGACATCATCCGAAAGGTACGTACATGGTCCAATGTCCCGATTATTGTAGTGAGTGCGCGCAGCGATGATCAGGATAAAATCGAGGCACTGGACGCGGGTGCGGATGATTATCTGACGAAGCCGTTCAGCGTCAATGAGCTTCTGGCGAGGCTGCGCGTAACCTTGCGGCGCATCAGCTATGACAGGGAAAAACAGGGAAAGTCCTCGAGCGTTTTTATCAACGGCGACTTGAAAATTGACTATGCCGCCGGCTGCGTATTTGTGGAAAACCGGGAGATCCATCTGACCCCCATGGAATACAAGCTGTTATGTGTACTTGCAAAAAATGCCGGTAAGGTGCTCACCCATAATTTCATCCTGAAAGAGGTCTGGGGCAATCCAATGCCTGCCGATACCCCGTCCCTGCGCGTTTTTATGGCGACCCTGCGCAAAAAAATCGAATCGGTTCCTTCTCAGCCCAAATATATACAAACGCATATCGGTATCGGGTACAGAATGCTTCGAATTGCCGAAGAAAATACGAATCTGTAAGCCGCATCGTTCTGCAAACAGTCAGCCTGATCTGTTATGACAATATTCATCTAAAATCAAACGAATTTTTAGATGAATTGATACATCACATTGCAAGAAGAACGAATCAATCCGACGCAATTGATGCAATCTTACAAACCTTCCCGGAATGTATTGACTGTGATATTTCTTTCTCCTATACTTGTAAATACAAATAGCGCTTCCTTATGAAGCACCTGCCATCATCTCCCATGGCAGGTGCTTCATTGTTTTAACCCCGCAAAACCGCTCTGATACACCGAAGCACAGCCACAGCCATATAATAAAGCATGGATATAATGTCCATAGATTAACTGATATGGATGTGATGATATAATGGGAATTAAAACATTTACGAATAACACCGGCTCTGCCCTGCAGGTCTATTTGTTCGTAAGAGCCGGAAGTAATCCGGGATGCATCAGAAGACGCATCGGGTTCACTCTGATTGCAAATGAAAGCAAAACCATCGCCTACGGCAGTGATACCGACCCATTCCTCGATGGAATTTTGGCTTATCAGAACAGCAACGGACAGTATATCTGCACAAAAATGTGTGTAACCGCAAGAGGAAGTGCGGCAGACAACCTGCTGAATACTAATAATACGATCTTATTCAGCCTGACCAACAGTTCCATTGTGATCACCGCGCAAAACATCTGATCCTTGCCTGAAACCGCCGGGGCCGGTGCATCAGCCTGGTCCCGGCGATATGCATATCAAACTTGAGTTTTACGATCCGTCAGTCTATTGGCTTTCTTTTGCGCATAAGCATTGAGAGGTGATGCAAAATGAACAATCCCGGCTGTCCCGATAAAAACACCTGCAACTGCAGACCGCAAAACTGTTCCAGACGTCCATCCGGCTGCTGCGGTACCGGATGTCTCACTCCGTTTCTGATCGGGTTGGGAATCTTCTTCTTACTGGTCGTCATCTTTTCGCCCTTTGTATTCTTCTAAAAGGCAGAAGCCCGCATGGTGCGGGCTTCTGCCTTTAACTGATTGTGTCTGCTGTTTCCGGGTGAGCAGCGATCTGACGGATTTCCTCCTGTACCGCGGGAGGAATCTGCTGGCAGATTGGGGCCGGCCGGGCTGTATAATAACCCTGGACATAGTCGACATTATTTTGGATGACCGTTCGGAGTTCATTGATCGTTTCAACCCCCTCGGCAATGACTCGGATGCCCCTGCTGTGCGAATACGAAACCAGATTCTGCAAAATCTTCTGACGATTTATGTCAGTATCGATATTACGCACAATGGAAATGTCAATCTTCACAAAATCCGGCCGGACCGACAGAAGCGCCACATCGCTGTTATATCCGGTTCCGAAATCGTCCAGCGCCACCTGCGCCCCCCACCGCGCGGCAACCTTCTGCTTGATGCGGGTACAGTTTTCGCCCTGCTTTTCCTCCTCTGTCAGTTCGATGACGACCCTGTCAAGCAATCCGGCATACCGGTGCTCGATATCCGCAAAGTCCATTTCATTCAATACCTGATTTGCAATGGAATTGATGAAAAGGTGGCTGTCTTTCGAAATCCCCTCCAGTTTGCAGAATGCGGAAAGCGCATTTTTCCAGGTCAGACGCTCAATCTGATAAAGCTTAAACTGGGAGCGCGCAAGCATCAGGATTTCCAGCGGCGTCTTAATCGTTTCAAGCGTCGGGCGCATTAAAGCTTCATAAGCGAAGACCTCCGCGGTCTTTGCGTCGACAATCGGCTGAAAATAATATTCAATCAGCTCGTCATCAATCAGGCGGTTCAACTCCTCTTTGTAACGGAGAAGATAGGAATTGTGCATATAGTTTTCTTTGTCGAATTCCGCAAATTCACCTTTTTGAGAGTTTTTTACCATATACATTGTAAAGTCGGCATACTTCATCAGCAATTCCACCGAGTTGGCATCAAACGGATACCACGCGACACCGGCCGATGCCCGTACACGAAGATGCTTCTGGTCCGGCAGGGCAAAAATGGTTGAACAGACGCCTTTCCAAAATGCAACGATTTGTTCATAGATCTCTTTCCTGCTGTCGGGGCCAAAGAAAAAGACATAAAATTCATCTCCCGACATCCGGGATACAAGGCAGTTTGGCGGCGCGAACCGCTTCATTGCCTCGGCGGAGCATTTGATATACTCATCCCCGGCGTCGTGCCCATAGGTATCATTGATGTACTTCAGATTGTCCAGATCCAGCATCATCAAGGCTGCGGTCTTGGTTTTTCCGTCAATTTGCAGCCTGTGCCGAATCCGCTCATCAAACGTCCGCCTGTTCAGCAGGTTTGTCAGAGGGTCATAGTCCCGCTCCCGTTCAATTTTGCGCCGTTCAAGGATTTCCTGCGTGATATCTGTCGCTACCCCGAGCATGCGGTCATCTTCCCTGACCACTTTGAGTTTTACCCAAAACTGCTCGCCGGTCTCTCGTTTCAGGCGGAAAACCGTGATATTGGGAGCCTTGATCTTATCAAAGGAATCATTCAGAGCATGCATCTCCCGAAAAAACTGTTCAGCAGGCAATCGCTCCTCATCCAGCGCCGCGTTTTCCCTTCCGAACATCCGAAAAAAGCCTTCCGTGCAGAACACTTTTCCTTCCTTTTCCAGATATTCAAATGCTGCGACCGGGATATCCACAAGGCGGATGATCTGAGTCAGTTTTGATGCCGAATCCGCGACCCGGCGGCTTAAACCTTCTATTGCGGCGGAAAGTTCATCAATTTCCGTTACCTGCACCCTTTTTAGTTTCAGGGGGCGGTCGGTATCGATCTCCCGCACGTCCCGCACAAGCGCAGCGATTGGGCGGCTGAGCAGTGTGCCTGTGATCCATGCGCCCGCAGCCCCCAAAATTAACGATGAGATCACTCCCAATAACAGGATGTCCTGCATCCTGTTAGAAAACTCAAGGAGGGTCCCCCCCTCCATAATACCTAGCAGCGCCCAGCGTTCCTGAGAAAATGGAGAATCGTCCTTATACAGGTTCATGTACTGCACACTGGCATAAACATCCTTGTAATTGTGGCCGCCGCGTTCCATCAAATAGCTGTCTTGATACACTTCCCCCGGCTGGCAGGCCACCGCCGCATCCGAGCCGAACAGGCTGTCCAGCACAGGGCCGCTCGATACAACCCGGCTGAACCGCAGGCTGTCCGAATCGTCCACCGCAAGGGTATAACCCCCTTTTCCCCCCGCGTTTATCTCGTTGTACGGCATCATCTGGCGTATGCTGTCCTGCGCAACTTCAACTCCCAGGACTGCAAGCACTTCGCCCTGGCGATTCCTCACCGGAATGGAATAAGTAATTGCATGCTCTGTTCCAGCCATGTGGCTCCAATATCCCAGATCGGAAGGGGATCTGCCAAGATACTGTTCTCCGGCAAAAAGCGGCTTGTAATAAAAATCAGCCTGACCGTTTTCCACAGCGTCAGAAGGAAACTGAAACGCCGGCTGCCAGTTGGGGGTTCGGCTTACACCACAGTGTTCCAAGGTCAAAAGAGGGCCTATTGCCGCCGTCAGGTCCAAATTGCTGCCCGCAACAAAGTCAGCTCCCGTTCTGCGAATTAAGATGCCCGGTTTTTCCTCCTTTTGACCCTGCTCATCGGCTTGCGCCACATCCTCCCCGCTCAAAACCAGAAACACACCCGACACGGAATTGCGCCGCAATATATAAATTAATTCCTTCATACTGTCGTTCAGTATTTGGGTAGAAAGTTCTTCATTCAAAGGGATGTCACCAGACGCCGATCCGGTAATCAACAGCTGCCGTTCAATTGCCATGCGAATCATCTGGGCAGAGTCTGAAACGCCGCTCCAGCGATGAATCATTTCATTTTGGAGATAGTCCCTGCGGCTGGCCACCCGTTCGCTCATCATATCAAACGCATTTTGATTTAAGCGTTCCGCCATTCCGCCCCACATAATGATGGCAAAGAACAGCCCCATTTGCAGAATCATGGCAACCAGTATCGGAAACAGCATTTTTCTTCTGATCGAACTGCGTTTTAAATTGAGCCTGATCATTCTATTCCACATCCAAATTAGTATGATTCTTTTGATTACAGAGAACTTCTCATCTTTGCAATACGCTCAACCAGCCCATTCATGATTTTTCTGTCAGTATGGCTAAATAATGGAAAAACAATTATACCTGATTATATCTAAAAATTTACGTTTCGTCAAAAATTTTTAAAAAGCCAATTCGGATTGAACTATGCATATGATGGGCAAACTAGCTCTGAAAGGGAAACACAGCGAATCATTTTTGTTAACATGCACAAATCTCGACCTGTTATATGGTGTATTGTAGAGCAATTGTAAAGATATTTTATAGAAGACAAAAGAATATCGAATAGTATTCTGTTTGATGCGCCGCTATAATATGGTCAGTGGATTCGGGCATGTTGGGAGAACATGCCAACCACAAAATGAAAAGAATTTAGGAGGAAAATTCACATGAAAAAGACACTTGCGCTTGTGCTTGCCGCCATGATGGTTTCATCCCTGGCTGCCTGCGGCGGTTCCAAGGCCGAATCATCGTCTGCCGCTGCTTCTGAAACAGCTTCCGAAGCGGCTTCCGCGTCTTCCGAAGCAGCCCCCGCCGCCGATGCTTCCGATATCACAGTTGGTGCCTGCATTTATAAGTTTGATGATACCTTCATGACCGGCGTTCGCAACAATATGACCGAAGCCGCGAAAACACTCGGCGCCACACTGGAGATCGTTGACTCCCAGAACAAACAGCCGACTCAGAATGAGCAGGTTGACACCTATATTACCAAAGGGGTTAACGCTCTGGCAGTAAACCCTGTTGACCTGACCGCTGCCGGCCCGATCATCGACAAAGCCATGGCGGAAGATCTTCCGATCGTATTCCTGAACCGCCAGCCTTCCGACGCGGATATGGCGAAATATGACAAGACCTGGTATGTCGGTGCAAGAGCGGAGGAATCCGGCACAATGTCCGGTGAAATCATCGCCGACTATTTCAAAGAGCATACAGATGCCGACAAAAATGGCGACGGCAAAATCCAGTATGTGATGCTGCAGGGTGAGCCCGGACATCAGGATGCTACTCTGCGTACCGAATATTCCATAAAAGCAATCGAATCTGCCGGATTCGGAGCTGACAAGCTTGCGGCAGACACCGCTATGTGGGATAAGGTAAAAGCGACCGACCTGATGAAGACCTTCATCGCCGCGAACGGCCTTGACAAAATTGAAGCTGTCCTCGCAAATAATGACGATATGGCTTTGGGCGCCATCGAAGCTCTGAAAGCGGAAGGCTACAACACCGGCGACGCCACGAAATATATCCCGGTTGTCGGCGTTGACGCGACCGCTCCTGCTCTGGCCGCTATGAAAGACGGCTCTCTGCTTGGCACCGTTCTGAATGACGGCAAAAACCAGGGTATCGCAACCATCAACATCGCTGTTGCGGCCGCACAGGGTAAAGAAATCAATAAAGACAACGTTGGTTTTGAGGTAACCGATGGGAAATATGTCTGGATCCCATATGTAAAAGTAACTGCTGAAAACTATGAAGAGTTTGCCAGCTGAGTTGGGATAACATTCACGGGGAACGCGAAAGCCACGCTTTCCGCGTTCCCCGTCCTACGCATTTTTGGGGGTATTTATTTTGATTAGAAGGAGGGCGATTATATGGGCGAATATGTGCTGGAAATGAATCATATTACCAAGATTTTCCCCGGTGTCACCGCACTGGACGATGTCAGCCTGAAAGTCCGCCCAGGCAGCGTTCATGCTTTGATGGGCGAAAACGGCGCCGGAAAATCCACTCTGATGAAATGTCTTTTCGGCATCTATCATGAAGACGGCGGCGAAATCATCTTAGACGGCCAAAAGGTCGAGATCGGCACTTCCAAACAGGCCCTGGATATGGGTATTTCCATGATCCATCAGGAACTCCATCCAATCCGCTTCCGGCCGGTAATGGAAAACATCTGGCTTGGCAGGTTCCCCATGCAGGGCATCGCTGTGGACAAAAAGGCGATGATCCGGAAAACCAAAGAGCTTTTTGCACAGGTTGATCTGGACGTCAACCCACAGGCGCTTGCCGGTACCCTGTCCGCCTCCACACTGCAGCTCGTCGAAATTGCCCGGGCTGTCAGCTATAACTCAAAGATAATCATTATGGATGAGCCAACTTCCTCTCTCACGGATAACGAAACCGAACACCTGTTTAGAATTATTCGGAAATTAAAAAGTGAGGGCAGGTCGATCATCTATATCTCTCATAAAATGGAAGAGATTCTAAAAATCTCGGATGAAGTGACCATTATGCGTGATGGCCGCTATGTGGGCACCTGGCCGGCATCCGATCTGACGACCGACTTGATCATTAAGAGAATGGTCGGGCGCGATATGACCAATCGTTTTCCGCCCAAAGACGGAATTACTTATTCGGAACAGCCGGTCCTGCGTGTGAATGGGTTGTCCTCCCCACTTCCGAAGTCTTTCCAGAACGTCAGTTTTGAACTGCGCAAAGGCGAGATTCTCGGCATCGGCGGCCTGGTAGGCGCGCAGCGTACGGAATTGGTCGAAGCAATTTTCGGGCTGCGGGAAATTACTTCGGGTACCGTGGAAAAAGACGGGCAGCCGTTTAAAGTAAAAAGTGTGCGCGACTCCAAAGAGCGCGGAATTGCGCTGCTGACAGAAGAACGGCGCGCCAGCGGCGTATTCGGGATTTTGTCGGTGCTGGACAATACGGTCATCGCCAGCCAGACAAACTACGCGCGTAATGGTATTCTCCAGCAGAAAAAACGCGTTGACGCGGCGAAAAGCTCTTGCCGTCAGCTCAACGTCAAAACGCCTTCTATGGAAACGCTGATGCAAAACCTTTCCGGCGGCAATCAGCAAAAGGTTCTGATTGCCCGCTGGCTGCTGACCAATCCGGACATTCTGATTCTAGACGAGCCAACCCGCGGAATCGATGTCGGTGCGAAATATGAAATTTACACGATCATGCTGGACCTGGTGCGGCAGGGAAAATCCATTATTATGATTTCCTCCGAAATGCCCGAACTGCTTGGGATGGCCGACCGTGTTATGGTGATGTGCGAAGGAAGGGTTTCCGGATTTTTGGAAAAAGACCAGTTCGATCAGGTCGAAGTCATGCGTCTGGCGACCCAATTCATAAAGTGAAACAGGAAAGTGAGGCAACTGGAATGCAAGAACATAATATTCACCGCAGGACGTATTCCGTCGCGTTCATCATTATCGGCGTAATTCTATTTGCGTTTGGCATAGCCTTCGGCCTTGCCGTGCCGGCACTCAAACTGGAAAAAGTGATTTTTGACATGCCGTGGATCATCGCGGGTATCGGCGCCATCGTCGCTATCTATGGAATTGCGCAGCTCATTCGCTCTGAAAGTCTTGGGAATGTAGAATTCTCCAGAAAAACCGCAAGAACATTTTTAACAAACAACGCAATCATTCTGGCACTTCTATTGCTTGTTGTCGTGATCTGCATTATCGAGCCGCGTTTTATGCAATTCCGCGTTTTGCTCGACATTCTGACCATGTCATCCACCAAGCTGATTATTGCGCTCGGTATCTGCTTTACCCTGCTGATCGCCGGTACCGACCTCTCCGCCGGGCGTATGGTGGGGCTGGCAGCTGTCATTTCCTGCTCAATGCTGCAAACCCCTGACTACGGAAACCGGTTTTATCCCAACCTGCCGCAGATTCCGGTTCCGATCCCGATTATACTGGCAATTCTCGCCTGTATGGTTTTCGGTGTTCTCAATGGCTTTTTGGTGGCGAAATATGATATGCATCCTTTTATCGCGACACTGGCAACGCAGGTTATTATTTACGGCGTGACTTCCCTGTATTTTGATATGCCCCCCAACAACTCCCAGCCAATCGGCGGAATCCGCCCCGATTTTTCCAAACTGGGTCTGACAAAGCTGTTTGACAGATTTTCTGTTTTAATTCCGATTGCGCTGTTCATTACCGCAATTATCTGGTTTGTACTCAACAAGACCGTATTCGGGAAAAATGTATACGCAATCGGCGGTAACCGCGAGGCAGCGGTCGTTTCCGGTGTCAATGTCTTTAAGACGATCATGGGAATCTTTATTCTCGCTTCCCTGCTCTATGGCATCGGCGGCGTGCTCGAGGCGGCAAGAACCGCCGGCGCCACCAACCAGTATGGAATGGGCTATGAGCTGGATGCCATCGCGGCCTGCGTGGTCGGCGGCGTATCGCTCAACGGCGGTGTCGGCAAAGTAGGCGGAATCATATCGGGTGTCCTGATCTTTACCGTAATTCAATACGGTCTCCAGTTCATCAATGTATCGCCGATGTGGCAACAGGTTTTCAAAGGCGTTATTATTGCAGTGGCTGTCGCGATCGATCTTTCCAAATATCGCAAGAAATAAAGCATTCCTTATTTTAAGAGCCAACTTTTTAAGTTGGCTCTTTCTTTTTTTTGTAAAAATGATATAATTAAGTCGTACATTGTTTTAAATGATTTGTATAGTAGTATAGCGATTCACAGCGATTGAAAATCCGGTCACTCTGAAAATGAGGTTATGTCTATGTCTTTATACCGCATTATTCTGGCGGACGATGAAGAAGAAATCCGCGACGGCATTAAACGAAAAATCGATTGGGCAGGAAATGGGTTTGAACTGGTAGGTTCGGCTGAGAACGGCCAGGAAGCGCTCGAAATGGCGGAGAGCCTGCATCCCGATGTGGTCATGACCGATATCAAAATGCCGTTTATGGACGGCCTGACGCTTGGCAAACGCTTATCGGAACTGATGCCGGGAGTCAAAATCGTGATTTTTTCAGGTTTTGATGACTTCGAGTATGCACAGAAGGCCATTCAGATTAACGCCGCGGAATATATTCTCAAGCCCATCAACGCAGCGGAGCTTACCGCTGTCCTGAAAAAGCTCAAATCACAGCTCGACGGGGAATTTGCGCAGAAACGTGACCTCGAGCTGCTGCGCAAACATTACCTCAACAGCCTTCCGGTTTTGCGGGAGCAGTTTTTCACCCGTCTCATGGACGGCCGCATCTCGCAGGAGCGCATCCGGCAGCAGTCCGCTCTTTACGACATCGATCTGTCAGGTAATTTTTGGACGGTTGCGCTTGTCCATTATGACAGCGATGAGGACGAAAACACGCCAATCAGCGACAGCGAACTGATTCCGCTGTCGCTCAAACAGCTGATAGACGAGAGCCTGCGCCGTTACAATTTTAAAAGCCTTATTTTTAACGATAACGTGGCTGTCATTGCCAGCTTTGAATCGCGCGGCCAGATTCTTGCTCTTATTAACGACATGAATCAGGTCTGTAAGCTGGCAAGGCGGTTTTTGGAGCTGACCCTCACTATCGGGGTCGGTTCTCCCTGTTCCGCGCTTACCGACCTTCATTTTTCCACATCCGGAGCCCGCACGGCGCTGGATTACAGGGTACTGATGGGCCGCGGCAAGACGATTTATATTGATGACGTGGAGCCGGACCCTACCGGACTCCTGCAGTTTGACGAACAAAGCGAACGCAGCCTGATTTCCACAATCAAGCTTGGCACGCCGGATGAAATCATCCGCGCCGCGGAGCAGTTTATCGGGCAGTTTAAAGCTGTGCGCCTTTCGTTGGGCCAGTACCAGCTTTACCTGATGGAAATGATGGCAGAGCTGCTGCGCGTTATTCGCGCTTACCAGATCGACCCGTCCGAAGTTTTCGGGAAAGATTTTGACGGCAATTTTCACCTTACCCAGTTTAAATCTCCTGATGAGCTGTGGGGCTGGTTTTCGGAGACCTGCCTGAAAATCAGTTCCCTGATACGCCGGGAACGCACAAATTCAACCCGTGCAATGGCGGACAGGGCACGGCAATTCATTGCCCAGAATTTTCAGAACCCGGACATCTCCGTGGAAATGCTGTGCGATCATCTGCATGTCTCCCCCGCTTATTTTTCCACCCTGTTTAAAAAGGAAACCGGCATGAGCTTTGTCGCCTACCTGACCAATGTACGCATGGAGGAGGCCATCAAGCTGCTCTCGACTACCGAAGACAAAACATACGAGATATCGCTCAAAATCGGCTATACGGAACCGAATTATTTCAGTTATGTCTTTAAAAAGCAATTCGGTATGTCGCCCACCCGGTATCGCGGCAGCAAGGGTGAGTGAGATGTCCGATACGCTGAAAGACAGGTTCCGGCGGCTTGTAAAATCCTATCAAAAGCGCAGCATTCAGTTTATGATCTCTCTGTCGTTTACGGTTGTCGCAATGGCGGGGATGGTTTTTCTGGGGATGGCCCTGTACCTGCGGTTCACCTCCGCCACGGAAACTATGCTGAAGGAAGAAAACCGCCGCGTGATCGACCAGGTGAACATAAACCTGGATGTTTATCTGCGCAATATGATGCGTGTATCGGATTCCATGTATTACCGTGTGATTAAGAACTCCGATCTTGCCGTGGAACCGATTGACAAGTCGATGAACCTGCTTTACGAAACGAACCGGGACTTGCTGATCAGCATTGTGGTATTGGATGAAAACGGAGAACTGGTGGGAGTTTCCCCCGTTTCAAAGCTGAAAAAAACGGCCCGGCCTGAGGAGCAGGAATGGTATATGCGCGCCATGAACAAGATCGAAAACCTGCACTTTTCCTCCCCCCATGTCCAGAACCTGTTTGAAGATCCCGATTTTCGTTACCGCTGGGTGATCTCCCTGTCCCGCGCGGTGGAACTGACCAGCAACGGCAGCGTCCGGCACGGTGTCCTGCTGGTTGATATGAATTTTTCCGGGATTGAACAGTTGTTTAAAGATGTGAGCCCCGGCGGAAAAGGGTATATCTACCTGACCGACAGCGAAGGCGAAATTATCTATCATCCCCGCCAGCAGCTTCTCTTTTCCAACCTGATTAAGGAAAATAACCTTGACGCCGCACGTTATGAGGACGGAAGCCATGTGGAAAAGTTTCAGGGGGAAGAACGTGTTGTCACAATCAAGACCGTGGGCTACACGGGATGGAAAATTATCGGCGTAACCCCCATGTCGGACATGACATCGGATTATTACCATATCCGTATGTTCGCGGTGTTTATCCTGTCGTTTCTGATGTTCCTGATGGTTTATGCCAACCTCTATCTTTCCTCCCGCATCGCCGACCCGATCAAGACTTTGGAACGTTCGGTGAAAGAACTTGAAAATGGCGATCTGAACGTTGAGATTGCCATTGGCGGTTCTTACGAAATTCAGCATCTGGGAAAAACAATCCGGTCCATGGTTGCGCAGATGCGCAAACTGATGGACGATATTGTCGCGGAGCAGGAGTCCAAACGCAAAAGCGAGCTGGACGCACTGCAAAGCCAGATTAATCCCCACTTCCTGTATAACACGCTGGACTCCATCGTCTGGATGATTGAAAACGAGCGCTATCCGGAAGCCATCTCCATGGTTACGGCGCTGGCACGTCTGTTCCGCATCAGCCTGAGCAAAGGCCGCAACATCATCCCTGTCAGCGATGAACTTGAACATGCCCGCAACTATCTGACCATTCAGATGGTGCGCTACAAAAACAAATTTCAGGTGGATATCAACGCCGAGCCGGAAACGCTGCGGCTTTCCACAATTAAATTGATTATTCAACCGCTGCTGGAAAACGCGATTCACCACGGCATGGAATGTATGGACGGCGACGGCGAAATTTCCGTTCATGCTTACCGCAAAGACGGCGACCTTTATATTGACGTTTCCGATAACGGCATGGGGATCCCGGCAGAGCTTTGTAAAACCCTGCTGACCGACCAAAGCCGCATCCGCTCCAAAGGTTCCGGCATTGGGCTGCGCAACGTCCATGAACGTATCCAGCTCTGTTACGGCCGCCCATACGGGCTCACAATTTTCAGTGAGCCGGACGAAGGAACCACCGTCAGAATCCGGCTTCCGCAAGTCGAATACGACGGCGCGCCCGAAAGGGGGGCTGTTTTATGAACAAAAAGCGGATTCTTGTTTTTCTTTTGCTTTTGGCAGCTTTCTGCATCTGTTTTTCTGTTTATGCTTTTGGAATCCTGGTGGAAGATAACCCGCCGCGCGTCTACAATATTTCCGTAATCGTCCGGGGAAAAAACAGCGAAAGCTGGGATTCCGTTAAACAGGGCTGTGATCAGGCCGCAAGTGAAATGAATGTGGAACTCAGTTTTATTACCCTGTCGGAAGAAAATGACGCCGCAGAACAGGCCGCCCTGCTGAACCGTGAACTGGAGGGCGGCGCGGATGCCGCCATACTCGCTGCCGCGGACAGTGAAAGGCTTGTGCCGGCGGTTGAACAGGCCGCCGTTAAAATTCCCGTGATCTGCATTGAGTCTCCGGTAAACAGCAGCCGGGTTTCTTCTTTTATTTCCGCGGACAATTATCAAATGGGCGTACAGCTCGGGCAGGAAATCATGGATTCCGGCAACGCCCGCAAAAGGATCGCCGTTATTGAAAGCAGCTGGCAGTGCGATAACGTCCGGCAGCGCATGGAGGGACTGGCCAGCGCGCTTGGCTCTCTGGGCGGTAAAATGATTCACTGGCCGCTTCCGGACAATTCCATGCAGGCGTCGCAGAAGATTGCCGAACAGCTGGAAAAAGGGGAAGCCGATGTGGTGATCGCCCTGGATGTCACCGCGCTGGAGCTCGCCGCGCAGGCGATTTCCGGCTCTTATACCGAGTCCGTGAAACTGTTCGGCATCGGTTCCACCGGGCGGGTGGCGTCCTTCATTGAACAGGGCACGATCTCGGCAACGATCGTCCAGAATGATTTCGGTATCGGATATCTTGGCGTAAAATACGCAGTAGACGCGATTGAGGCACGGCCGGTTGCTTCGACCTTTGAGGTTGAGCACCGTTTAATCAACATTGAAAATATGTACGACACAGAAAACCAGCGTTTGCTCTTTCCATTCATCCGTTAACACAAATTTATCAATTGGAGGCGCGTCACATGAAAAAGCACCCCCTGATGGCTTTTGTTCTGCCGCTTGCGGCAGCAGTCTGCTTGTGCGCCCTGACAAATGGGTGTGCCCTCCAGACCAGTTCGGAATCGGAAAGCCATATGCGGCAAATCAAGATCGGCATGACCCTTTACAGACAGGATGACACATTTATCTCTACCATTCAAAAAAATTTTGAGGCAATTGTAAAAAACCGCGAGGCATCGGAAAATGTCAAAATCATAGTCAATATTCTGGACGGCAAGGGGAACCAGGGCGTCCAAAACGACCAGGTAGACAAATTTTTATCTCAGGGCTATGATGTGATCTGTGTGAACGAAGTCGACCGTACCGCGGCGTCTGTCATTATCGACAAAGCAAAGTCCGCGGATATCCCGGTTGTGTTTTTTAACCGGGAACCTGTCGAAGAGGATTTGCAGCGCTGGGAAAAAGTTTATTATGTCGGCTCCGACGCCCGGGAAGCCGGCCAAATGCAGGGGCAGGTTGTTGTCAGGGCTTATCAGTCCTCCCCTCAAGCCGTTGACCGGAATGGCGACGGGAGGCTCCAGTATGTCATGCTGGAAGGCGAACAGGGGCACCAGGACGCACTGATCCGGACAGAGTATTCTGTAAAGGAAGTAACCAATGCCGGAGTTGAAGTTGAAAAACTGGCAAATGAGACCGCGAACTGGCAGCGGTCACAGGCATCGGCTATCATGTCCCGCTGGATAGAGGATTTAGGGGACCGGATCGAAGTGATTTTCTGCAATAATGACGACATGGCTCTTGGCGCGATTGACGCTTACTCCGCCGCCGAATTGGACCAATTGCCGGTAATCGTCGGAATTGACGCAACTCCTCCCGCGCTTGAAGCAATTAGGGACAGGACGCTCACCGGCAGCGTCTTAAATGATTCCAAAGGGCAGGCCGAAGCGATTTTCAATATTGCCTATGCGCTTGCAACAGGTTCAGACCCCAAAGAATCAGTTCCAGAACTGGATGGAAGATATGTATGGGTTCCACAAAAAATAGTTACTTTTGCAAATTTGCCTTCTTAATTTATTTCAATTTTTGCAAATTTGGTCTTTACAAGCCCCCTTAAAAATGCTATACTATTTCTTGCGTCGGGAGTATAGCTCAGCTGGTTAGAGTGCCTGCATCACACGCAGGAAGTCGCGGGTTCGAGTCCCTCTATTCCCACCAGCAAAATCCGGACAGGTTCTGCTTGTCCGGTACCATTTGGGGGCGTAGCTCAGCTGGGAGAGCGTACGGTTCGCATCCGTAAGGTCGAGAGTTCGATCCTCTTCGTCTCCACCAATTGTTAACAGAAAACGAGTCTGAGCGTTCAGGCTCATTTTCTGTTAAGATTAGTATATAAACGGCAGGGCATTGGGTAAACAACGCCCCACCGTTTTATATAAACTTACACATACTTGCACGCTCCAAAATAATGGAATACCACGAGCTTGTCCGTTGGTATCGGACAGACCGCCTGAAGCGTAACCAGCGAATTGGTTGTCATCGCAGTTCAAAGGCACCACACTTTTGATTTTCGCTAACTGCCTGCTACGGATGGCCAAAGCCGTCCCCAATCGCATCGTGCGCGTGATACAGAGCATTGCTGTGTAGACAATGCTCACCATGTGTCATCACATATAAGGCGCGTTCCTGCCCCATCTCAGCGGCGTATTTCATGAAAGCGTCATGGCAGATTCACCAACTAGATGAATTGCTCTGGATTCATGTATCTAACCTCGTGTGTGACATAAGTTGTCAAGGAGCGCCGCTCAGGGCGGGTACTTGCTTGTATGTGAAAACGCCGGGTAGACGTTAACACCAAAAAATAAGAGCTTCCAGATGTTACCTTTCACTGAAACATCTAAAAGCCCTTGAAAAATGTATCTTAACCATGATAAAATATCATGGAAAGAACCTCTCATAAGTCTTATGGATGTTGTGCTTTAACATCTTTTAAGGCGCATGCATACCGGTTGTTGGAAGCAATCGGTATGCTGTGGGAGTTTTTTTGCTGTCATAATATAACTCCATAGGAATATTATACCATGCTATTCCAAAAATTGCAATATAGATATACACAAAAGACCTGATTTCATTATCAGGTCTTTTACTGATATATTTAAAAAAGTTTTCTATAAAAAGTCCTGATTTCTTCTAAACTGCTTGTGCGATTATGGATCGGAAGCGCGGCCCATACCATATCTTTATATGGGGCTGTAGAATTGTCATTAAGGCGGGAATCTACAATAGAAACAATGCCCTTATCATCAAAATTTCTAATCAGCCTGCCTATTCCTTGCTTTAATTTCAAAATCATCTCAGGAACATTAACATCCATAAGAGCGTCTTTTGCCATAGAACCTTTATATTGGATAATCGGATCCGGTATAGGAAACGGCAATCGAAAGATTATTAGATTAGAGAGACTCTCTCCTTTAATATTAATCCCTTCCCAATAGGCTCCTGTGCCAAGCAATACTGAATCTGTGTTCTCACGGAACTCCCCTGTAATTTTCTCCTGAGATGAATTACCTTGTTGCCTAAGTATTTTATAAGGCAAGTTCATTCCCGACAACAACTTATAGACTTGTTCCAGATCGGATTTCGCTGTAAACAATACAAGGGCTTTCCCATGGGAAATTTCGAAAAGTTCAACAAGCCTATTAACCGCTTTATCCATGAACTCTTTGTGCTGTTTTGTTGGGTGTGGAAGATCAGCACAGTAATAAATCATCGCATGTTCGTCGTAAGGAAATGGAGATGGCTTTGGTTCAGATAGAAAACCTTTACCGTTTTTGATTGGAAAACCAGTATTAGACATGAAGTAGGCATATTTTTCTTCTTCACTTCCATAAACAGTGTTAGTAAGAGTTGCCGAAGTCATGATAGTTCTAAATTTTTCATTTTCAAAATATAACCGGCTCACCAGCGCCGCAGTATTTTTGGGGCAAGAAACTATACCTACACTTTTATTGTTCTGTTCAAGCCAATACAAGTTCTTTTTGTTTTGTTAATTTAATTTTGCAAAAAAATTCTCGATCGTGATTACTTCATCAATTGCTGCGTCAAATAATCTGTTATTCATTGCGGAATGAAGCTGAACGTTTTCAGAAATTCTTGAGATAACTCTGTAAGTGTCTTTTATCAATAATTTTGTTTCATCGTCAAAAGGCAGAAAAAATCTATCTGCATACTTCATATCATTCATTGCTGTATTGATTTGTATTCGAATTAATCTTTGCAAATGATCATAGAATTTATCTAATACTAAATTTAGTTTGTCGATAAGTACATCTATATTTGTACCGTGTTTTCGTACACTTTTACTGGCCTGAACAATATGAGCCATGATTTGTTCCTTACCATACCTTTTAATAAACACATTACGAACCTTATCCTCCAAATTGTGAGCCTCATCTATTACAATTAGCGATAGTTTAGGATTGAAAAGAGGCGAAAATCCCCCGCTTATTTTTTGAAGATGAACCGTTAGGAGATCCTGATTGCAAAGAACAATTCCATTAGTGCTTATCATAGCATCTCTCATGATTTTAAACGAACAACGCTTTTTATAGTGGCAGCGATCACACGTTTTAAAACCATAATCTCTAATATTAATATTATCCCAAATTCTATTTTCAATGTCATATTCGAAGTCTCTTCGATCACTTTTACCTTGTTTAATATCTCGGCGGAGCATTTCTGTTAATTTGTCCTTTTTTTGACTCAGATAATTATCAGCCCTCATACGACAAACGTAGTGAGTCTGGCCCTTTGCCAGAATTACTTCCGGGTGCAAATTGAGAAGTTTTTTTAGAACCTTAATATCTGATTTTAATTGTTCCTGCAGAGCAATTGTTGAAGTCGCAATTGCAACTGGAGTTGCAAACTCACGATTGTAAAGTAAGGCAGGCACAAGATAAGCAAAAGATTTTCCAATACCAACTCCCGCCTCCACCGCTATATGCTGGTTAGATTCTATTGCTTGAATAATATCTAATGCCATATTCTGTTGACCTTCGCGGTTCTCAAATCCTCGTTGCCGCCTTGCATCACGTATAAAAAAATTCCATGTTTTTTGAGTAATGCGATCTAATTTTTCTTTTTTATCTTTTTGGTCATACGTAAAGTCTATGGTCATATATGGCATGTCTTTTCCTCTCATTACCTTTCTTTAGTATGTGCTTTTGCTTTACGGTATAGCTATAACTTGTATAAACAAACAGCTTTTTACAAATCTCAATCCAAGCACCTCATGCGAGGTGCTACACGCCATTAAAGCAAGATTTCTCTCGATAATTTCAATTCAATCCACTCACCTCATGCGAGGTGCGACCGATTGAAACGCCACAAATTAAACATTATAAGAAGTTCATTTGAGCCCTAATCAAAGTAGTTTTTATATTTTAAAAAAGCGGGGTCATTCAGCACATCCAATGCATTCTCAGTATTCTGTCTAATTAAGTTCCTACATATCTCAATTCTATGAAGCATAGGAGACACTATGGTATGTGTCTGATTAAGATACGTTGTAATATCTTCAACTGATATTGGTATCTTATACCCATGTGCACAACTAGCAAGAATAACCCCTGCGTCTCGCAAAGGAGCTATAATTCTTCGATATAAATAATTTGGACGGATTCTCGAATCAGCGTATTCTTCTAAGACTGACAATAACTGAGGCGATGAAATATAGTTATATGGATCAACGTTGTAGACTTGAAATATTAGGTGTTTTAACAACGCAATCTGTAGCTTTTTTTCAAATAGTTCGTTATACTCATATTTAGTAATAAACGATTTAGCCTGTTGGATGGCAAGGCTAAAAACAGTTTCGTCATATTGCGTGTTCTTAGAAATGGCTGAAGAAAAATATGGAATGGTTCTATTCGGAAAGTCTTCGATGCAAAGGATTTTACCCTTTAGCATTTCCAGATAATGTGGTGCATGGTCATCAATATATACTTTGTTTATTGTGCCACCAACTATATCAGCCAACTGAACTAGCAACGAGTCCTTACTGTCAGTATAATCAAAATCATATTCATTAAACAGATTCGCGGGCCGATGCTCTCGGACGTATTTTTTAAAGGAATCCTGAAATTCTGAAGTCCCTATTTTGTCTTCAACTATATTCAGTTTTGGATATGCATTATAAAGGACATTATATAAGCGCTGGTGAAGAAATTTAATGAAGGATTGCCTGTAGGAAGTAAGTGGGCTACCACTTATAAATGCCTGCTTATCTGCCACAAACAGAATTACTCTAAACTCGATTGGCAATAATTCTGCAACTATCTTACTTCTTCTTTGATAGTTGCTGCCAATTGCACTCGATTTCATTTCAGTTTGACCGAAGCCATTATTTAGCTTTACAACAGACACAGCAGCATGGAGTTTGTCAATATCAGAGTTTTTTACAACAACTGCACATAAGATATAGAACTTTGATCCTCCATTATTGAAATCAAAACCAAAGTTGCCACATTCATCTATATATGCGGTTCGGCCTGGCAAGGAAAATAATGATCTCTCTCGTTCAAGATCATTAAAAGAGATTTGCTCCATCTTGATCTCCTTTTGCCTATTTATTATTCTACTATTGGAAAGCGCAAGGGGTACCCCTTGCGCTATGCCTGTATAAACATAATGGGCAGCTCGCGTTTTCCTTGATACCTCCTATGCAGGGTATATGAACAACGGCCTTCTCGAGTTTGAGCATGTCATAAACAATAATCAGCAATTCGTTTCTTGTACCAATGGGGAATTAAACTAACCATATAGTTTAGAGTCGGACAAAAATAGAACTTTTCCTTTCATCTCAAATAACAAGCAAATTATACTGAATAAAATTTTTTATAAATCAAATTATACTGAGTGGGGTCTACTTCATCCACATCCGTAAACATTCTTTGATACAATTTTTTGTTATACATAACAGGTTCACCAAAATCTGTTTTCAAGACAATTAGCTGCTTTCCATAGTATAATGGAGTAAACATATTTTGAATAATATGTAGTTTATAAGCTGTAGGTATTGACAATGTATTCTGTATGTACTCTTTAAAATTATGAGTATATCTATCAATTGATTGGTGTAATGCTGCAGCTTCCGCTTCTATGCCTGTAATAAAAACTCTGTCAACTGTTTTATAACTTTCTCCATATACCTTTTTATAATTTTCTGCAGCTTCCAAATTATCTGCAATCCCTATTAAAATATAGCCTATATGATTAGGTCCTATATTATTTATCGCTGTTAGTGATTTTATAATTTTCTCCAAGCACTCTATATTGAACTTTTTTGCTCCAAATGTTGTAAGTCCAATTTTGTAATCATAAAAATTTTGTTCCGTTCTTGATTTCATGATTATACTTGTACATTGCATTGTCCAATCATCAACTGCAGGATCACTAACCCTTGCAATCGAGAAAGCGGGTCTAATTTTCCCAGAAATGAAAGATATTGTAGAATTCATTTTTACAACAAAACGTAGCTGATCTAGTGTATCATCAGAAAAAAGGTCATTTCCAATTCCTTTCAAATTTTTATATAATAATGTATGGTCAACAGCTTGCAAGTTTTCTTTATAGATTAGTGTATAAATGGCCATAAACACTGCTTGAAATGGATAAGCTAGGTCTTTCAATTTGGTAAAAGAAGTAAAAATGCAGTTTTTAACTGTGCTTTTATTCTCTTCTAATATTTCTTTTATTAATGAAAAAATTGTGTTAAATTGTGTTTTTATAATTTTGAGGGAAATTCTGTCAACAGCATCCTCGATTTTCGTCATTTCCAATGGAACTTTAGAATTAAGTGGGTTAGCGTCGTATCCGTAATATTTATTTAAAGTGTCAGCATTATATGCATCTCGATCTCCAGGAGCTAATATCATATTGGCTATAATAAAAGCAATTATTTCTTCATCTCGAGATGCTCTGAGCGCAGTTGTGTTTATTACCTCATGATTAATCCAAAAGATATTTCCGGTATATATACCATAATTTAATCGATGATTACTCAAACTAATGTTTGACATATTGTTTAGCAACAATATATCTTCTGAAATATCTCCACGTACTTCAGCGGATAATTCTCTTACCAAATTAGCAAATTTGCTATTTACCCCTACTTGCCTAAGTTCTTGAAGGGACAAATGCTTTCCTGTAGAATTAATTCTTTTGAATGCTTCTTCTATTCGACTCGAATTTTCAGTAAATATCGAAACAGGCAAAGGGTAATTTGCTATAGTTTTACATATGTCCGATGTTATTTTCCCTCCCTTTTGAAGCAGTTTTCCTTTGCGAACTAAATCAATTGTAT
Source organism: Marasmitruncus massiliensis (assembly GCF_900186535.1). Taxonomy (GTDB): domain Bacteria; phylum Bacillota; class Clostridia; order Oscillospirales; family Ruminococcaceae; genus Anaerotruncus; species Anaerotruncus massiliensis_A. Next base: position 68,969 of record NZ_FYDE01000004.1, on the reverse strand, counting down.
CTGGCATTGTTTCGAGATCAAAAAAGCCAGACTTCAAACTATATTTTTGCTCAATAAGTGAACAAATCGCATCAAGTCTTTGCATACCATCAATAATTTCTAAGTTCCCATTATCAACCTCAGCGAGTAAAAACATTGGGACCGGTAAATTATTCATGATTGTATCAATGAAGTTGCGCTTTTCTTCGATTGTCCAGCAAAGTTTACGCTGATATTTTCTGTTAACAATTAATTTATTTTGAGTATATAAGCCAAACATTTGAGAGACACTTATTGATTTGATTAAAGGTTCATTTCCACTACTCATATTCATTACCTCTTTCTCTTACAGTATCAAATTCCATGCTATAATCTCTAGAAACATACGCTATTATCGAACTCAAATTATAGGTTCGCCTATGCCAATATCAACTTCCCATTATTGCTATGACTCGCAATTATGCAAGTATCATCAGAATTGAAATCCATATATTTACTATAAGACAACAGGCAGGTGAAAACAACCTAAAACTGGTAATTTCGACCATATATCCGAAATTCTTCTTCCCTGTTGTGCTTTCTGCCAATACAGGTTCATACAGACAACTGCCCCACATGTACAGTTCGTACATGTGGGGCAGCTATTTTATGCAACCGGCTGTTTTACCAGCATCGGCGGCTCTCTATTCAGAATTAGCACGGCAGCTGCTGTATTCTGCAGCCATAAACTTACATCTTCCTTCGGCAGCACCAGCGGCATTCGGTTGTGCACATCTGCAATGGATGTATTCGCGGCAGTCGTCAGGATTGTGAATCGTTGCTCTCCGGCAAAGTCATTGTACAACCCGGCCAGATAAAGTTCCGGAGCTTCCGGAAGCCGGAACAGGTATTTCTTTTTTGTCGTATCCCATTCATAGAAGCCTGTGGTCGGAATCACACAGCGCCGCTCTGACAGGCATCGCTTGAACATCGGCTTTTCCTGGGCGGTTTCAGCCCTGGCGTTGATGATCACACCCTTGTTCCTGAAATTGGGGAAGCCCCAGGACAGCAGCTCCGGCACTATATCGGATCCGGACGGCAAAAGAACAGGAACGAGATTCGTCGGATAGACTTCTCCGGTTTTCATGCCGGTTACCCCGCATTTGCGTTCCACCTCCGCAATGATATTGCGGATATCCTGGCTCTCTTCAGCCGTAAACTGGTATCTGCCGCACATACGATTTGCCTCCTCTTTTTATTGCTTGCCCTCAACAAACCAGTTCGGATTCTCAAACCACAAATAGGTTTGTTTCCCAAGAATCCGGCACAGATACCGGATGCCCTGGCCGCCCGCTTTCAGGCTTGCCGCCTGCCGCACGTCCAGCACACGGTCAACGGAAAATACGCGGCCATCCTCCCACTTGATTGCGGTCGGCTGCATGTTACCATCGACATCAAAATGTACGTCTACTTCTACATTTACTTTTCTTACCATTAATTATCAGCCTCCGTTCAAAAACGCAACCGGGTGAATCGTGTGGTCTTTCTTCGGGTCGAGATTGGAAAGTTTGGTATCAACTAAAGTATTCCCCCGCCGGACCGCAAAGTTGCCAAACCGCCGTCGAATCGTGTCCATTGCGCATTCCAAATCATTCAATTTCTGCGCCTTCAGTTCTTCCGGCAGCAAAGAGATTTGCCGGATGTCTGCGCTCGAAAGGTCGCAGGCACGCACACCAATGCTGCGGATCGGCTTACCATCCTTATGGTGTTGCTTATAGAGCATAAAGGCTTTATCCTGAATTACGGAGCAGACGCAGGTCGGAAAGTCCAGCTTTGCCTGCCGCTCATAGGAATAAAGCTCGTTGTCCCGGATACTGATCTGCACCGTAGAGCAGTTTGCCTGCTGTTCCCGCAATCGCGCGGCCACGCTCTCGCAGAGCACGGTCATAGTCACTTTTACATCCTCATCGGTTACAAGGTCGCGCGGCGTGGTCGTGCTGTTGCCGATGCTCTTGATTTGGATTTTGCTTTCTATGGTTGCAACAGGGGAGTAGTCTAGTCCATTGGCGAATCTCCAGATCATGACCCCGTTCTTGCCCAGCCATCTTTGAATCAAATCCGGATTTGCGTTGGCAAGCTCTCCGATCGTACAGATGCCATATCGCCGAAGCTTTGCTTCCGTCGCCCGCCCAACGTACAGCAAATCACTGACAGGCAGCGGCCAGACGATCTGTTTGTAATTCTCTTTTGTGATGACGGTAGTGGCATCCGGCTTTTTATAGTCACTGCCCAGCTTGGCAAAAATCTTGTTAAATGATACGCCAACGGAAGCGGTCAGTCCCAATTCAAACTTAACCCGTTCCCGAAGCTGATCGGCTACTGTCTTGCCGTCCCCGAACAGATGAGTGCTGCCGGTGATGTCCAGCCAGCATTCATCCAAACCGAACGCCTCTACCTGATCGGTGTATTGCAGATAGAGTTCTTTGGCCAGTTTGGAGAACCGCAAATAGCGGTCAAAGTGGGGCGGGACAAATACAATATTGGGGCATTTCTGCCGTGCCTGCCACAGCGCTTCGCCTGTCTTGACTCCAAACCGCTTCGCAATCATATTTTTCGCCAGGACAATGCCGTGCCGTTGCTCCACGTCACCGCCGACCGCCACGGGTTTATCCCGCAATGCCGGATTGTACAGACATTCCACGCTGGCATAAAAATTGTTCTGGTCGATATGCAAGATCACCCGCTCCACTTTTCCACCCCAATCAAGAACAATTGTTCGAAACATTTGTTCTTATTATATGCGGATATTTTGAAAAGTAAAGCGGAAAATGACACCAAAAGAAAAAAGGACGGCATCAGCCATCCTTTTCTATGCAATCCCCTGGTAATTTATCTACTCTTAATCCTTTGAACACCGGCTGACGAAGGGAGCCGCTCTCCGTCTTTTCCATATACTTCACCGTACAGACCAGATCCGGAGCAAGCCAGACAGCCTTCTCATTTCCTTTTGGGGCAGGGGAGAAAGGACAATCTGTTCTTTTTTGCTGTTGTATGAGCCTGAAATCATCACCGGAAATGCCTAAAGTCACATGCCCTTTATAAATGAGCTGATTGTCTCGATATTGGCCCAACACGATACTCACGACATTGCGTTCTTTTTCAATATAGCCGCAGACTACAAAATCATCGTCCTGCAGGTTTTTGATCTTGATCCAATCCTTTGTCCGCTTATCAAAATAATACCTGCTGTCTTTTCGCTTTGCTACGATGCCCTCCAAGCCGTTCTGTTCCGCAAGTGCATAAAAGGCCACGCCTTTTTCCTCGATATAACGGGATATTGCAAGGCGCGGGCTCTCATCGACGGTTTCCTCCAGCAGCTTCTTGCGTTCCATGAGCGGCAGATCGGTAAGCTGCTGCCCATCAAGGTACAGAATGTCAAAGGCGGTAAAGCATACCGGCAGTTTCGCCACCGCCATCTGAATCTTGAATTTATTGCTCATGAGCGACCTGCGCTGCATTTCAGAAAAGTCCGGTTTTCCGTTATTGATGACAGCAATTTCACCGTCAAGAATACAGCGTTTTTTCACCTGTTTGTGAATGTCTCTCAATTCTGGATATATAGAGGTTACCATTAAATTTCTCTTGTTGCGCAAATCAGTGCGCACACTATCAAGATAAACCACCGCGCGAATCCCGTCCAGCTTGAGTTCATAAATGTAATCCGGCGAATCAAAGGCGTCCCGCATCTCTCCGATCAGCATGGGCTTGACATTGCGCTCTTCAAAGATGCCCATTATGCGCCCTTCTTAGGCCGCCCGCGTTTGGGCTTTTCCGGTTCTATTGAAGATGCAGGCTTCGTCTGCTCGATGGACGCTTTCAGCGCGTCCATCAGGCTGATGACATTGCCCGCGCTTTCCGGCTGCGCGGCAACAACCTCTTTCCCGGATATCTTGGTTTCAATCAAGGCACGAAGCTTGTCCTGGTATTCGTCCTTGTACTGTGACGGGTCGAAAGGTGTGTCCATAGAGCTGATCAGCGTCTTGGCCATTGTCAGCTCCTGCTCAGAAACTTCCGGTTTGTTATAGGACTTTTGCAGCCCCTTAATGTCGTCTGCATAGAACATCGTCGAAATCAGAACGCCGTTTTCCCGTGGGATAATTGCCATGAGCGTATCGCTGGTTCCGAGAACTGTCTTGCCAATCGCAATTTTTTGTTCACTCATCAAAGCAGCGCGCAGCAGTTCAAACGCCTTTTCGCCGCCGGCCTCGGGTACGGCCTGATAGGTCTTATCATAGTAAACAGGGGATATCTGGTTTAACTGCGCAAAGTGCAGAATCTGAATGGACTTTTCCTTTTCGGTTTTAATCTTCTCGATTTCCTCGTCCGTCACCACAACATACTGGTCTTTATCGTACTCATACCCCTTAACGATGTCGCCAGAGGTGATCTCCTGACCGCAATGGGCGCAGGTTTTTTTGTATTTGATCCGCGCATGGTCTTCTTTGTGCAGCTGGTTAAAGTGGATATCATTATCCTGCGTGGCCGTGTACATTGCGATTGGGATTGCGACCAACCCAAACGATATGACGGATTTGTGCGAGACTGCCATACGGTTTCAACTCCTTTTTCCCTAGTATGGCTTCCCCGGGCAGCGATATAACTTGTTTTCTGCAAAAAGAAAAAGGGCAGTTGCCCTTTCATCCGTGGAGTCAGAACAGTCTTGCAAATTTTTTATCATCCGCATTGTTCTATCTATTCCACTAAGCTATGTAGAATCTAAAGCTATTCTTTCTTTTGCTGTAACTGAGATGGGTATAATACCTGCTCTGCCAAATCTGAACCACCTAAAATAAGAAAACAACTTGCATCTTCGTTTCTTCTTTGCCCTCTTGAAATTCTCATCTAAATGCGCTACACTGCAAATAGACGGTATCCTTGCAATACGCCTTGTGGTGAGGGCAAAAGCTGGATGACGCATAAGAAAAGGACGCATTGCCGTGCGTCCTTTTTGCTTTGCAATATGAGGTTTGTAGTTCAGCAGCGGCACACAGTGCCTGTTGCAGTGATAGCCTTGCTTATGACGCTGGTGATACTTCCGGAGTACGCCGAGCCGGTGCAGCTCCCTGATTTTCGCGATGATGGTGGTTCTAGACAGCCCCAGCACCTTCTCCATCTTGCGCAAGCTGGGGAAGCCCTCTCTGGAATGATTGTTGATACATTTGGTTATGTACAGATAAACCAGGAAACTCGCAGCATCCAGTTTATACTTCCAGATGTTGCGTTCCACTTTAAACTGGCCGCCGCCCACGCGAGCCACATGGTAGCCATTTGCAGCCCTGCTGCCATCATACCGGTACCGTTTTGCCTTGCACAGCAAGTCCTTATTCTGGAGGTCTTCCAGCGCGCGATAGATGGTGCGAACTGACAAACCCGTCTTGTTGCTGATTGTGTTCGCACAGCATACGGCAAAAGAAAGAGGATTGCGGAAACTGCGCACTGCGCAGAAAACAATAGCTTCAGCTGGAGATAGGCCAAAGCTGAACAGCTTGTTGCCAATGCTGAAATAATTCATTTTGTTACCCCTTTCTTCTTAAAAATAACCGTGGCTTCAGACCGCGGTGAACACATAACCGTTAAATTAGCGTTTCCCCTCGCTTTCCTCTAACCTTCTTTTTAGAAACGCAATGTCTATATTTTTTGTCTGAATTGTTCGTTTTAGGAGACGTGTATAAAAGACGAGCAGAAGCATCAGGATGGTTTCCAAAATCAGCAAATAAGTCATTCAGTTTTCTCCATTCTACAAAATAAGACGCATCATAACACAATCCAAAGCAGGCGGAAACAGTTTTGTTCCCGCCTGCCCACGCTTATTATTTTTTCGGGATATTCGGCAAGCAATACGCGCTCTGTTTGTGCTGCCTGCGCACCAGAAGAACGATCATCACCATCAGTGCCAGAAAGCAAAGCAAGGACGCCACAACAGCCGCCGCGCCCGGCCTGTTAGAACCTGCAGAAGATCTGCGGATGGTTTCGGGAATTACCTGCTGAACGTTAGCAGCCTGTGCCGGTTGTTCTTTGTGCTTCAGCTGCTGTCGGCGCAGCAGTCCCTCCAGCTGCTCGCGCGGATCCGCCGTACTGCCACTTTCGGAATCTGCAGAATTTTCTTTTGCCGGAGTAACCTGCCCCGCATAGAAATCCTGTTTCGCTGTCGGATTTGTTTTCTCCGCTGCCGGTATTTCTGAAACAGGCTCCTCCTCGATCGGTTCGTCGCCGGACAACTGGATGCGCACCTTTTTGTAAGTCATTCTGTCGTCACTGTTTACGGCGATGACCTGCAAAAGTGTATCGTTTTCCAGCAAAATAAAGTGAGATTTTGTAATGTTCTCTTTGTGGCCGTCCCAAACGGCGACTATTTTCTCAATCTCGCATTCACTGTCCTTTGCGGAAATGCCAATGCGGTACTGGCCATCGTCCTGCAGAACCGGTTCCGAGATAGAGATCGATGTGGTGGAGCCGGAGCCGCCGCTGCTATGATGTCCGCCACCACCGCTTCCAGTGTTTCGAGGGACTTGACGTACCACTGGCTGAGACAGATCCCCTACGTCATCCGCCGCCTGGCACTCCAGATACTCTGTCCCGGACGCCACCTCACACTCTATCGGATTGCCCTCATGGAAAACACCATTAACGTAAATACCGAGAATGGAAGCATTGAGCCGTGTCGTATCCGCGCGTACCCGTGCCAGCCTGTTGCCATTCAGGAACTCAACACTGGTCACCGCGATGGTATCCACCACTTCACTCCAGCCGGGAACACGTTTTGTGACAATCTCAGAGCGGTCCCCTTCGTTGTTTACCGCCTGCACCTTCAGGTATTGGCTGTTGTCAACAGGAATTGTGTAAGTGACCGGATTGCCCACGATTAGCTCATCATTACAGTAGATGCCGGTGATAGATGTCCCTATCTCATTGGTAGCAGCAGCAATTGTGGCCATTTTGTTATCATCTGAAAAGGCCACTGTTTCAATTGTCACAGATTTTCTGCCCGGTACATGCTCCCTTCGTATTTCGGATTTATTTCCCGCATTATCTTCTGCCTGCAGCCGCATGACTGCAGTATCCTCCAATACTTCCCTAATGACGGGATTGCCTGCATAAAATTCCCCGTTAATGTAGACGCCCTTGACGCCTTCCCCATAGGTTTCGTCGCTCATACGGATGGTTACGACAGACAGGTTGTCTGTGAATTCCACGGAATCAATGGTGGGCGGGATAGAGTCTACATAATCGATAACCTGAAACATTCTTGTGAATTCATCAGATTTCGCACCGGACATATTCGCTACAGTCAGCGTATATGTATAAGTGCCTACCCCAAGGCCATGTGCATCAAAATCTGTGGTAGGTTCACTTTCTGTGCTGACAATTGAATTATCCTTTTTTAAGGTCCACTGAACAGAAGTTAGCGCCTCTCCACTCGGGTCATAGGAGTTATTGATAATCTGAAGTGCATCATGTATGGTGATCACATTTGCACCAAAATTGAAATCAGCTACCGGCATGTTTGACGATGACGATAAATACTTGACCATAGGGTCACTCCATAAGCCCTGCTCATCTTTGACTCGTAGTTGGATCTGATAAACCTTGGAGGGATCGAATATGGCCAACTTGCCTTCTGTCCAAGTAGTAGTTGTACTTTCACGATATGACCACTCTTCTTCGGCAATGCCTGGACCAAACCCAATATTCGAAGTGGTATCCATATCATATGAATTAGTGTAATATGTAACTGCATTGTCGGTACCAATCATAATACTGAAACTGGCTAAAGGTTTGCGATGTACGAAAACTTCTTTAACTAAGGCATCGGCAAAATAAATTTTGTATTTACCAATTTTATTAAAAGTGCTTGGCATATCCTTTTGGTAGACATCAGAACCACTATATTTACCCATGTTATAGGCGAAATAGGTATAGTCATGTGCAATTTTCCAACGTCCATTTGGATAATTTGGCGTAGCAGTATTTGATTTTAAATTACTTGGGTTTACTTGTAGTTTAATGGGTTCCTCTACTACTACATACTGCTTTGGCTGATAACTATTAATAACACTTTCAATGTAGGCCGCCGTCTGGATAATCGCGTTCATATAATTACTATTGTTTATAAACATTCCATTTCCATTGTTTTTTGCAATATAATCCTCATTCGAGGCCTGATTTGCACTGTTTCCCCACGAAATATAATGAATGTTTTCATTAATGGTGCGCATCAAGGTCTGTGATAAGTCATTACTATTTTTGAAGTCCGATTCAGAATAATCGTTAACATTGACCAGCATCTTTGTTGAATTATCACGCCATTCAGGGGTCTTCAAAACATCTGACAGGGTTTTTACATTGGTTTGAGTCAGGTTTATGTTTGTCAAGCTGAACTGCCCGATTCTTTCGCAGTTATGCGAATAATGATCAGAAAAGAAACCAAATCCATTGCCGTATCCGTCTTCTGTTGTGATAACCTCTGTACCGCTCAATCCTCCTCCACTCACTGCTATACTATCCTTGCCAACCTCTACAGTTAATTCTCCCGACTGGTCAATAGTAAGGCTTTTAACAAGTGTTTTTGTTATGTTTGTATCATTTGCACCGATGCTATAAGAAAAAGTCCATATAGCTCCATTGGCTCCACCTGCCGCACTGACCCAGGATGAGTTGTTGCAGCTAATCATATATCCCGTCAAGCTGTTCCCGTTTCTTTTCACCTTTAAAAGCATACCACCTGCGTTGAAGCTGTCTCCAAAATCTATGTTGTATCCAAATGTAAATTTTTGATGATAGTCATTTGTCGGAAAAGTCCAAATAGCATTTTTACCTGCATTCGACGTATTCCCATTCATAACAACATTCTGTCCGTTTCCGGTAATTGAAATGTTTCCAATTGATGAACTCACGTCTTTTTGCCAATTAAATGCTGTAGACACATTTATTTCGGCAGACTGAATCTCATTCACCAGTATATTTCCAGTATTATAGCCGTCATCATTCAGCTGAGAAAACAAGTCCTCTTTAAATGATTTTGTTTCTAAATCTGAGATACCTTTTGCAAGATATACGTCGACAATGGGTTCATTAGAAACATCCACCTGAACTGTTTCATTGACAGGTTCGTTGGTACTTTCTGCCCAAGCAGTTATTGGTAACGATATGCATAGTAATAACGCCATCACTACTAAACTAATCAATGACTTGAATGGTTCATGTTTACGCATATGTTGATCTCCTTTTACATCAAAAGATAAAAACTGAGGCAGGGACAGTGCCGCCATCAGCAGCACTGTCCCTATCTTTTTCACTCTATTCACTTATCTTACCTCCTTGCTGTCATTCAAGTTCCTTTGCCCGTTTCAGGCAGCTTACACAGATGTCCTTGCCCTCAATCCGGCGCAGTTTGTTTACCTCGCGTTCCCCACATATGGCGCACCGGCGCGCGGGAAATTCTATCCGCAGGGAATCTTCCTCGATGCTCATATGCACCGTGTCGCCTCCCCTGATGCGCAGCCTGTGCCGCAGCTCCGCCGGAACTGCAATCCGTCCCTGTCCGTCTACCTGTTTGTTGATCATAAGAATCCTCCTGTTACTATAGATATTGGTTGATGACATGGCATCCAGCCATGTCTTTTTCCATCTTGTTGCCTAAGCTGTTAGAATGAGAGGACAATGGGTCTGACGGGCACCTCCAAGGACTTTGCGTCCGTAATTTAGTCAGTTAGCCATCCTCTCGTTCGCAGCGTTCGATTTGTGCAGGTAGAGCCGCCATTCGGTGCGTTCGTGTCATCAAACAGATAGAATCGGTAATGAGGAAAGGGTGGTTCGCCAATTGTAAATCTGTGATGGAAGTGTTTTTATGAACGCAGTGGGAATTGATGTTTCCAAGGGCAAAAGCATGGTTGCTGTTGTCCGACCCTTTGGAGAATTGGTGGTAAAGCCCTACGAGGTACGCCACACCTCCAGTGAACTCAGGGAGCTGGCAAACTCGCTAAAAAGTCTGGAGGGTGAAACGCGTGTTGTTTTGGAGCATACCGGACGTTATTATGAGCCTGTGGCGCAGATGCTCCATGATGCCGGAGTTTTTGTCAGCGCAGTCAATCCACTGCTCATCAAGGAATACGGGAACAATTCTCTGCGCAAAGTCAAAACAGATAAGGCTGATTCTTTAAAGATTGCACGGTACGGTCTTGACAATTGGGTTGAACTGCGAGAGCATACTTCTATGGATACAATTCGTTACCAACTGAAAAGCATGAACCGGCAGTACTGTCTGTACACCAAAAACAAGGTTGCCTTTAAGAACAATCTGATTGCGCTTCTTGACCAGACCTACCCCGGTGTAAACGCTCTTTTTGACAGCCCTGTCCGTACGGATGGGAGCCAAAAGTGGGTGGATTTCGCCGCGTCCTTCTGGCATGTTGATTGTGTACGGAGCATAGGGGAAAGCGCATTTGTGGAACGATACCACAAATGGTGCAAGAGGCACGGCTACAACTTCAATGCCACCAAGGTAGCTGAAATTTATGCGGATTCCAAAGAATTGATTGCTATGCTGCCGAAAAATCCACTATCTAAAGTGATGGTGCAGGAAGCCATTAACCAGCTTAACTCCATCTCCAAAACGGTCGAAGTGTTTCGTTCCGAGATGAATCAGCTTGCCGAGCAGCTTCCCGAGTACCCTGTTGTGATGGGCATGTACGGCGTTGGAAGCTCTCTTGGCCCACAGCTCATGGCTGAGATTGGAGATGTGCGCCGTTTTGCCCACAAGGGCTCTCTGACCGCTTTTGCAGGAGTGGACCCAGGTGCAAACCAGTCCGGTACATACGAAGCCATAAGCACTCGTTCCTCAAAACGCGGTTCGCCGGAACTACGAAAAACACTCTTTATGGTGATGACAGTTCTTTTGCAAAAGGCTCCGCCGGACGACCCGGTCTTTCGATTTCTGGACAAAAAGCGTGCTGAGGGAAAGCCCTATTACGTTTACATGACCGCCGGATGCAACAAGCTTCTACGCATTTACTACGGCAAGGTGAAAGAGTATCTGAACGCCGTGAACGAGCCTGTGGATATGGATTCAACCGGCCTTTCTCGGTAGCGTACTGCCAACTTCAGGTCAGCGCTTCGGCGGTGGCCTTTTTGTGTTGCTTATTTTCCTTAACTTGTTTTTTCTCTTAACCTATTGACTTTTTATTTGCAGGCTAAATTTAATCAAATTGTCCTTTCGTCACTGTGTAGGTGTTCCGTTTTGCCAGCTCACGGATCTTATCTGCAGACAGATACGCGATCCCGGTCAGCTTTGCGCCCCCCGGCGCGGGATAATAGTCCTCATATTCCGGCAGATAGTCCCAATACAGCGGAAGCTTTGTCTGCGCGGACAGCCCGCCCGCTTTCAAAACAATAAAATTGCCTGGAGCGAGGTGCATTATCTCATCCTCGGTGAGTAACCGCCGTCCCATCATTTGCAGGGTCTGCTGGTTGCCCCTGCCCTTACTCACGCTGCCGCTCTGAATAGTCTTGCTGCCTAGCGCCTTGCTGAGCGTTTCCGCCGTTTTGCCAGAGTTCGGGGAAACATAGGTGGAAACCGTGATCTGGCAACAGTCCTTGATGATGTCCGTCATCTGGCGGCTGTAGCTTTTCTCCATCTGTGCATAGGATTGGAGCGCCAGCAAAAACCGGATACCGCGTGAACGCGCCGCGCTGAGCAGCACATCAACGTCCTTGATCGGCGGCATGTTCCCGAATTCATCCCAGAAAGCCAGCACCTTACGGTCAAGCGTCAGCGTTGGACTGGCATCCGCCTGCTCGATCAGATCGTTCATGAGATACCGGATAAACAGCGCGGCAAAGAAATGCCGCGTCGTGTTGCTGTCCGGGCAGACGAGGAAGATCGCGGTCGGCTCACGGATAAAGTCGATATCATTGAGTTCCGGAGAATGACTGCAGACCATTGGCTCCAGCTCTGCGTCGATGAACTGCACGAGCTTGCCGAGCGCGGAAGAAAACACGTTCATGGAGGTTCTCACATCCGCGCTCGTCGCGGGGCCGACATAGTTCTTGATGCGCTCGTTGTCAACATATTGGAGCAGCTCCTGCAGGCGGCTCTTTTGAAGGGCGGTATTGCTGTCCTCCGTCAGGCCGTTCAGTTCAATAATGAGCCGAAACACGGAAATGATGTGCCGCTCCTCCGGTTCTCCGTATTCGCTCACTAACAGAATCATGCCGGTGAGCAGGCCCTTGGAGGTTTCAGTGAAGTAGCTGCCTGAATCGCTTTTCTGCGTTTCTCCCATGTTGTCCACAATGGACGACGAGAGGATTTTTGCGTACCGCTCCGCACGCCCGTAATGAAGCAGCCGTTCCTCGTCTGTTTCTGCGGCCTTGTAGCGGTCGATATGCCGGTTGATGTTGTGCATGAGATTAAAGCAAGCACTTTTCAATGGTTCCGAAAAATTGAGGGACAGCACACGGTAGCCGCAGGCTTGCAGAAATGAACCGCACTTGAGCCGCAGTTCACCCTTGCAGTCTGTAAGAATCATGCTCGCGCCTTTGCCTTTGGTATGTAAATTCACCAGCGCGTTGTAAAAAATGGATGGGATGTACAGCCGTTTGGTTTTACCACCGCCCGGCGGGGCGACCAGCAGAGCGCTGGCGTCGCTGGCATCCGTGATCCAGCGATGCTTTTCCCTGCCCAGCACAAAACCCGGAACCTCTTCACGCTTCTCCGGTACCAGCTGGTACTGCTCCCGAATTTCTTCTCTTTCCGCCCAACGTGCCGTACCATGCTGGCCATTCCCGACTTTCTTGGCCGAAATGTCCATGTTGATACTAAAAATAGGCAGACTTGCAACCGCAACTCCGATCGCAAGGGCAAAAGGTAGTTTGTAATACCACGCTTTGGGTATCTCGCGCAAACAGGTGGAGAAGGTCGGGCTGTCCATTAATGCACCAATCCCGAATATCGCGCTGAACAGCAGATACCCTGCCAACGCTGCAATTACGCCTGCCAAAATCCTTTCCCGTTTTTCCATATTGTTAAGCACCGTCCTTTTTGTTTTTCCATGGGCTTTGCTGAATGGTATCACCGCCTAAACTATGTCCTGCATAAAATTTCGGTTGGCCTCTCTCTGCTGCTCGGTCAGCTGTTCTTTTTTTGCCGCTTGTTCCGGAGACAGCTCCAATCCCTGTCCGCGCAGCTCGGCGGTAAGGTGCTCCGAAGTGAATTGCTCCATGCGCTGCACACGGGTCATGCAGCCCTCCAGAAGCCCCATATTTCCAAGCAGCGCGCTGCAGGAAAGCTGCTCCGGAGATTCCCGCAGGTTTTCCGGAACACCAAACCTGCTTTGCAGCAAAAAGGAAAGGCAGCCCGCCTCAAACAGCCGGACATCCTGCGGCTGTCTGGAGCTTTGCTCCACCAGCCCGTGTCCGAAGGCGGCACAGAGCGCGGCCAGCTTTTCCTCCGGATGCATCCGGCTGCTGATTGCAATATGGGAGCCTTCATTGCGCCAGCCGCCGAGCAGGGCCAGCGTGGTTTCATCACTTTCTTTCACGGAGAAGCCGGTTTTTGAAACGCTTTCCCTCAATCCGTTGTAGACTTGTTCGGGTGTCAGAAAGCTGTACATTGTTTCACCAATTACCTGGTCGTATTCGCGCGGAGGGCAGCTCGTCTGCGCAATGTCGTAGACAAATCCGGCACGATAGACCGTGCGGCTTTGAACGGCAAGCGTCCCCGCCCGGATAGCGGCACGTTCAGCCGGTGCAGCTGTGTTTGCGTCCACCAGTCTGCCGTTTCGAAGAAATCCTGTCTTTTCCACCGGCATCCACACCTTGATGCTGTTGCGAAAGTCCTTTACCCGGTAACCCATCTTGCGCCACTCTGAAATGGTGGCTACCTTCTGCGCGCCCGGAGCCTGCGTCCGGATTGCGGTCGCGTTGATAACCCCGCAGCCGCCGTACCTGCCTGCAAGATGAACCAGCTGCACGATTCCTTTTTCGGTCTTGGTCAATTCCTCCACAGTTTGCTGCGTATGCTGCTGCAACTCCCGGAAGGTATTGTCCTGAGATGCGGGGCGTTCCGTAAAAAAAGATTCCGGCTTCTCTTCCACCGGAATCCCTTTCTCTTTCGCCAGGTTCATTTCCCCGCGCATGCCTTCGCTGATCCGGTCGCCGCAGGCCCACATCCGGCTGCACTTTTCCAGCATTCGCAAACCGATGTCCAGCGCCGCCGCCCGTTCTTCCGCAATTCCGTCATTGAACAGCCCCTGGTACATCACATGTGGGGCAAGCGGGATATACCCTTCCCGGATGGCTTTCTCACAATACCGCATTGCGTTCTGGATGTTCTGTTCCACGTCGCCGCGCAAAGGGGACGCGATATATAACAGTTCTCTTGCCATTTTTACAACCTCCATTCCAACAAAAAACAGGCAGCGAAAATTTCACTGCCTGCCAAATGATTTGTATTCTTTTTTTTACAGTTCAAAGACGCCGCGTTCATCCAGCCGGATGACATACAGCTCGGACAGCCAGCTTGGCTCCCTTACCTGTGCCATGAGGTTTGCCGTGACAAGATTCACACGCTCCAAGTCATCCAGGTGCACCTTGAAAAAGGCTTCGCTCGGTTCAGAGTAGAAAATAGCATACTGGTCGCCGCCGCCCGCGTCACGGGTGGTGATAACATGCAGCAGGCAGTCCTGCGCCTGCCTGTCCAGTTCCCGGATAAGGTTCAGAGCCTTTAATTCCTCGCTGGTGAAATTTGCGTTCAGATGCTCATTGAGCACCATTTCGTCAAAATGGAATCCATCCATTTCTTCCTCCGGCAGCTCATACCAAAGCATCCTGCCGCTGTCTGTTACGCAGACCGCTTTCCCGGGCAGATAGAACCGGGCGCTGTTCGCTTCCTGTGCGAGATGGGCCGCGCCGATCGCGGAGGTGTCTACTGTTTTACTCATGGGTACTGTTTCAAAATACATGCTTGTCATCCTTCCTTTAATCATAATCATATTCCGGTTCCTTATAATTACGCCAGGTCTGCATGGGTCTGCGGCCTGTAAGGTTACTGTCCTGCTTTTCCTCCCGGCCATTATATTGCTCATTTTCCCGCGCCAGCTTTGCTAAGCTATACGCGCAGGAGCGCAGGAGCAGCTTCGCGGTATACTGCACCTTGTCCCGCATCACCCGCCTTTTCTTTTTTGCCTGTTTTGAAGTTGCAGCGATGCTTGCTTGATGCAATTTTCTGTTACCGTTATTGTAGGATTCTTCCTGTGGATTTTCAAGAGGGCTAAAATCTTGCTGCGAATCCGTTTTTCTTTTTGCTGTTTGGAACAACTCCGGCGCGGTGGTTATACTTTGCAATTCTTCCGCAGCGGTATCCATTTTCGGCACCGATAAGTGCTGTGCGGACAATACCGTTGCATAGCGCAGCACTTCATTATGCAGCACGGTACGGTCGCCAGTACCCGGTTTTCCACGCTGCGCCGGGTGCGGGTGAAAAAAGTGCTCGCGGAATTCCTCCATACGCGCCGCAATCTTCTCCGGGTCCTCCTGGTACTGCTTCACGAATTCCAGCTGAGTGGCGAGATAGGCGTCAAAAAGGCGGGACAGGTGCCGGTCTTTGGTAATCATGAGTTCTACGATCTCGTCCACCTGGGCTTTGATCTGCTGCTTATGATACGCGTACACGTTTTTGCCTTTGTATTCCAGCAGGTCGGCAGACAGCGCCAGCAGCTTGTCGCAGACCTCTTTGGGCGGGCGGTAGCTCTGCTTCTGGATTCCTCGCAGTAGTTCCTCCAGCCTTGCCTCCATCTGCCCGCGCTGATCTGTCCGCACCTCTTTGAGATAACTGACGTCGCCCATAAAGATTTCATTGAAGAAGAGACTTTTCAGACGGGCGCTGGCGTACTGCATATCCCGCACGATTCCCTCGCGCGGATCGGTGCTGTAAAAATACAGGTGCAGGTGGGGATGGTGGTCTTTGTTGTGGTATGCCGCGTTCACGACAAGGTTTTTCGGGTCGATGTTGTAGAGCTTCGCAATCTCCATAGATTTTGCCGTTACAAGGTTTTGCCACGCCTCACGGTGGTCGTAGCCGGTGCGTTCCGCGTCCGGACGTTCAAGTGAGATGATGTGAGACCACATCACGCTGTCCTGGTGTTCCTTCAGCCGCTCCTTTTCCAATTCCATATCCGCGTCGCCGTTCAACGTAAACAGTCCATGCTTTCGGTCGGGCGCTTTCTCCACGGAGGGACGATAGGCGATGTACTTGATGTAGTCCTCGCTGTTAAATGTCTTTTCCCCGCCCTCCCAGTGGAGAACCTGTTCCTGATGAGGTTTCTGTCGCTCTCTCACTTTTTGCCGGTATTGCTCCGATGTGAGGTTGATTGTCCGGCCGCTTTTCAGAGTGACGCGAACCAGTGCGAGGTCTTCCTCTCCGGCTATCAGGTCGTCTGCACTTGCTTCCACAGTAGAGCCATCTTCCAAAACCGCCAGCTGCGCCTCGATTTTGTTGCCCGCGTAATCCAGCGCGTTTACCATGTGCTGCGCATTCTTGATGTAGCCGCTTTTTACAATGATTTTCGCGGGCATTACTCCACAACCTCATCCATCCGGATAACGCGATTATTGGCTTTGAGGAAATCGACCGTGTTTTCCCGGTACTTTTTCAGCTTACCGCGATCCACATCCAGACTGGCCGCAATGATCTGCTCCAGTGTCCCGGTTTCAATTGCCAGTGCGCTGAGCACCTGGTTGGTTTTGTTGTTGATGCGCTGCTCCGCCATGGCCACGGTGGACTGCAGCACCTTGACAATCTCCTGCGGGATGACGGTCGCGTGCTCCTGCATGTACAGGTAGTCGCTGTAAAATTTGATTGCGCTTTCAATGATTTCATTGCCTGTGCGATGCTTTTCTCTGGCAATCCGCTCCACGCTTTCGGCAACCTTTGGGCTTAACCGAACCGTCCTTTTGACTGGCATAACATAGCCTCCTTTACTTTACAGTTTTTTACAAATTTGGAAGTAATCAACCCACTTGAAAGTGGGTTGCAGGATAAAGGCGGGTGGCACGAGTGCCACCACAGCAATGGGCAAAGCCCATTGCAAGGGAATCTAAGTGCCACCGGTTTTGCCACCACCACACTTTTTCTTTTTGCCACAAAAAAAGGAAATTCTTATAAACGTCCTTTCCATGCGGTTTTACAGGCTTTTAATATGCCACCTGTTTTGACTTAAAGTAGCTTTGTAAGCTTTTTAACGCGCCACCCATCAATAAATGTAATCCGCAGGGTTCACATGCCCCTCGGAAGTCCAGATTTCAAGGTGCACATGATGCCCGGTGGAGTATCCGGGGTTCGGGTCGGTGGGGTTCCCGCCCTCAATTCCAATGGTGTCTCCCTGCTTCACGCTTTGCCCAGGTGAGACAAGGATTTGAGAAAGATGCGCGTATTTGGAATAGAAGGTTTCTTCCGGCAGCTCATGCTTAATGACCACATAGTTCCCATAGGGGCCGATTGCCGTACTGGTGGAAACCACTACGCCATCTGCTATGGTTGTGATCGGGGAGTGCCAAGCGCCCTGAATGTCCAGCGCGTTATGGAATTCTGCTTTGCCGGTTACAGGGTTGATACGTCCCCCGTACCCGCAGGTGATGACACCATTCTGAACCGGAGCGGGATACTTGCCAAACAGTGTGCCGCCACTCTGCCCGGGGGAACCCCCGGAGCTGTCATCGGAACCTCCGGTTGTAAAACCAGCCATCGACAGGTTCACGATGGAAGCGATCGCGCCGTCCTGAAAATTGAACGGAGCTTCACGCACAGTGGAGACAATCTCGTAAAAGGTCTTATAGACGTAATAGGTTTCCGTCTCTGTCCGGGTCACTTCCTCTCCGTCTACCGTTTCAGTGACTTCCACTTCACGTTCCTTTTCCAACAAAAAGTACGTCTCGATAAAGTCCTTGATCTGCCCTTTGTCTTCGGTGATTTTGTCGTGGCTGAACAAATCGATGACCTTGATGAGATAGACGTCAATGTCGTTTTCCGGTTCATACTCTGCTGAGACTTCCTGCAATGCCTGGTAGTGCAAATCGTCCTGCTCCATGCCAACAGAAGCGGGATTCAGATACGCCACGATAATGGTAAACAGGCCGCCAACCAGAATGATTGGAAGAATGACCAGCAAAAGAGCCATCAGGACGGCAATGCCCATGATGGCTCCTTTCTTGTTGCTATTCATAACGGTTACCTGCCGCCAGCACTGCCGAACAGCTTTTCCTCATACGAAAGTTTCCCTATATTGACATTATATTTGTCTGACCGGCCGATCTTCAGGAGGCACTGGCCACGTCCTGCGGTAAAGATGCAATCCGCTTCCCCTTGTGATAGCTGGAGCATGCTTTTGGTTCGCTCAAAGGCCAGGTTGCCGGGATTGAACAAAAACTTGATCGCTGCCGAGTTGATGATTGCGGAAGAAATGAACCGGATTTTCTCATCGTCCAGATCCACCAGCTGATGGGTCGCGGTTACTATGATGGATTCATACTTTCTGGCACGCTTGATAAAGTTGCGCAGGTATTTGGCAATCGTGAGGTTATCACGATTCATGAGCAGATACAGTTCATCCACACCGAACAGCACCCGGTTTTCCTTTTTCATAATTTTATGCCAAAGGAACGTCATGACATTAAAAAGGAACGCCTGTGTGCGTTCCTCCGAGCCTGCCAGCAATTCCTGAATATTGAAGTTAATGAGCTTGTCATTGCTGATATTGGTGTGGCCATTAAAGAGCGGGCTTAGCGAACCGTCGTAGGCATCCCGGATGATCAGCAGAAGTTCCTGCAGCATGCTGTCTGTGATTTCCTTGAAGACACCATATTTCTGACGGTCATCCAGCACATTGCTGATGTACTGGTACAGGTCGGTAAAGGTTGGGTAATCCTTGCTTTTGAGCTGCGACAGGTCTGTGTTGTGGTCAATGCCATGCCAGACATACATGTCTTTTGTGAGCATGCTTAACGCGGCAAGCTGCATGCCATTGAGATATGGGAACAGTACCCTGTAGAAATCCTTCAGCCAGCTTAAATGCTGAAAGAACGACTGATCCTCTTTGAGCGCGTCGATTTCATTATCCAGCTCATCGTCTGTGTCATCCTCCGTTTTTAACCGGCGGATTTCAAACGGATTGATTCTGAATTTGCCGGAAGCACAGTTAACGACCGTCCCTCCCATTTTCCGGAACAAATCATTATATTCAGACTCCGGATCCAGCATAAAGCATGAAACTCCGCAGGCCATCATCATCGCGAGGATTTTTTTAATGAGAAAGGACTTCCCGTAACCCGTCTCACCGATGATAATTATATTGCCGCTGGTCATGTTGTGGTCTCGAATCCACGGATCCAGAAACATGTACCCGCCATCCTTTGTAGTACCCAGCGGCATTCCATAGGGGTCGTTCCGGCTGGAATAGGAAAACGGATACATGGTCGCCAGCGCGTTGGACGGAATATTGTTCGCCGTCATGGTAAGCAGGTCTTTCCCGATCGGGCTGACGCCCATGTAACCCTCCTTTTGCTCATAGATTAGCACTTGCGCCGAAATATGGCTTCCGCCCAGTGTGGCGAGGACTTTATTCACCCGCTCCTGCAGTTCCTTTTCGCTCTCAGCGTAGACCTCTATGTAGATATTGACGTAGTAGAACTTACCCTTTTCCTCCAGAAACTTTTTATACGACTGTCGGATGCTCTCCACATCAATACCGGCGGCAATCTGGCGTGTTCCTTTGTTCTCGTGGGACTGCGCTATCGCATTATTGATCTGCCTGTCCACCAGCTTAGTGGTTTTCATGGAATTCATAGGTGTCATACGCATCGTGAACGTCGTGTTCTTGATTTGTGTAACAGCGGTGAGGATGAATTGTGTCTCGATGGTCGCCGGGAAGTTCTTGACGATAAGTACCCGGCGCAGGAAATTGCTCTGCTCGATCTGCTTTGGTTTAAACACCATCATTTCCGGCAGCAGCCGCTGGGTCAGCTCGCTTGTAAAAATACTTTCCTTACTTTGCACCCTTTTGGCTCTCATACAGCATTTGTACCTCCTGTTCAAACGTATAGATATCAAACTCGATGAAACTGCGCAGCTGGAAGTTATTCATAATGGTGATGAGTTCTTCCCGCTTCGCGCGATACGCACGAAAACCCGTTTCCTCCAAAAGGGTTTCAAACAGCGCGCTTTGTTCCGTCTCCATCGGACGGATGATAAAGTAATATGCACGCTGAATGCCATTACTGGTGGATTCAATCTCGCTGATATTATCCAGTATTTCATCCGCGATGAAGGCATACCGTTCCGGGGTCTTTCTCCAAAACGCTTTGTTTTTGCTGAGGTCTTCCGACTTATCCATCGCAAAAATGTGCAGGTTAATGTCAATGCTGTTGAGCAGCCCCATAAACCCCTCTATCCTCATCTGTTTTTCTCCCGGATCCATAATGGAAAGGTTCGGCGGGATAATCCTGAAAAAGTAGAAAGAGTCGTTTTTGCACTTGATGTGATCCTCCATAATCTGAAAATTCAACAGGTCTGTTATTTTCATTTTCTTCTTTCACACTCCTGTAAGCTGTATCTTTGATCTTTCTGGAAATAACGCCAGCGCATAGCCAGTGCCTGCTGCACATTCCTGCCGTCCGGCAATGCACGCAAATGCAGTACCAGATAGAGTGCCGGGACGGCTAATGTCAGGGTTGGAAACCCTTTTTTAGTGACCATGAATAGGGCTATGACAGCAATCGTCAAGAAAGCGACAAGCTCCATAATTTTGAAACCGCCCAACAAATAGCTGCGGTTTAAATTTGGCGGGATATAATAGACTCTTTTGTTTTCCATAAAAACCTCCTTGTTACATGAAAAAAGCTGCGTCATATGACACGGCTCATGATTCCGGTAGTTTAGTACCGGGCTATTCAATTGATTACACAAACGCACCCATTAAATTAAGTATTTTAAATCCAAAGTAAAATGAAATTAGCAGCGACACAATAGCTAATGTAATACAAACCCGATTATCAACCACTGTCCCCATGCAGGCGAATGCCAAAAAGTAATCCACGATTTCATACAAAACTGCTTCTCCAATGTCTTTCATACGTTTTAAAATATTTTTCATAGCGTCGCTCCTTTACTTTACGAATGACATTCCTGACTGTACAAGACTTCCAGCAGCAGAAATGACAGAAGACGCTCCGCTGGAATAACCGAACTGGCCAAGAATTTTGGGTACAAAGAACATGGTAGTCCAGCAGACGGCTGTTGTAACGAATGCATCCGGAGAAGCCCCGGTTAAGCTGTCCAGCCCGATATAAAACAGAAGGTACTGGAGAAAGTAAGTGGCGGAAATTGCTATCGTCTGACGCAGCCAATCTCCCATTTTTGCCGTGTCCCCCTGAATGATCGAAGGAATGTAAAACGAGGAACTGAAAATTTGCACAAACAGGGTCCCGCAGCGCAGCAATGACATGACAAAGAAAGCAATAAATGCCGCAAAAACTACCACAACCATGAATGTCAGGAAAAAGCCTCCGGTCACTCCGCCTAAACACGTGGAGAGCATTGCTGTAAGTCCCGTAAAGGTTGGTGTTTGCAAATCAATGTCAAACCCCTCAATAACAGTTTGAGAAACCGTATAGGTTGCAAGGCCGATGTACCGGTTAAAAAGCACAAACAGCAGCCCTTTGCACAGGTTGCTGAATATGATTGCCCAGTTAACCCGATCGCTCTGCTCCACGATCTCCATAATTAAAAACAAGAGGGATATTGCCAGGACAACTGTATTGATCCATGCTGAAAAATCCAAAAGTCTCTCAATGACAGGCACATCCCAAAAAAGATTTGTAGTGGTTGTGAGAAGCTGCAGAACCGTATCAATAAATTTGGATAGCCCGCCATAAACCCATTCGTATAGCCATGCTGCAAACTGGTCAAACAGCCATGCCAGCCCCTTGGCTGCCATGCCCCCAATTACATTTATCACATCACCACATCCTTGTCATAAAAAATGATGCTGCTGTCGCTGCACTGCTGGATGAATCCATCAGCTTCCAGCCCCATGTTGGGAAACTAAGCACCAACCCGATTCCCACAATTGCTACAATGATTTTAATGATATCGTCCTTGTATTCATCGTTCGCTTTATGCTTATTGACTGCGCTGACAATAAAGAAAACCATAAATGCAGCAATTATCGCCGCCGAAAACCAAACTACGACCGTATTCACAAAGTGTTTGACAATTGTCATCCCGGTATCTGCCGCACTGTCGATACCGGCAATCACGCTGGTGGCGGCATCTAATAACGGTGCACGATTCATAAACTTCATAAGTCCATCCCTCTTTCAAATGTTTGCTGTTCACTGGCTGGCGGAAGCTGCGGTTTTACAGCCTGGTTCTGTTCCCGCAGCAGGGCAGGATTGCGGAAACTCACCAGCTGCTCGTTCCAGTCCTTCCCGACGGTCGGGCATTTGTCTACGATTTTTCCGGCATATCCAATGTTGGTCAGAGACTCGCGCAGCTGCTCCCGCGCTTGGTTTCCCGCAGCGTCATTATCTGTTGCCAGATAGATCGTCCGGATACCCTGATTTTCCGGCTTCTTGATGTGGTACAAAAGCGCGTTATCCGCCACGCCGCACAGGGAAAGGTAGCTGTAATTGGTGGGGTCGCGCTTATTCTCCCGCAGCAGCGTCATGATGGACATCGCGTCGATCGGCGCCTCCGTCACGAACAGGGCGGGTGCTTTGTTGTCCACAAAAAAACCAACCTCCTTTCTGCTGCCCGACGCGTCTCCCCGGTACGAAACGGTTGTGGATGTGCTGCGCTTTGTGGCAAAGGCCGGAGCGCCGTTATAATCCAGCCCGACAAACACGCAGTTGTGACGGTCATCCTCATACAGCAAGCGGCGTTTCATAAGCCCGGCAATTACCTCATTGTCGATGCAGCGGGTTTTGTTGAGATAGGCGTACACCCTGCTGTACTTGCCCGTAGCTGCTTCTGGCAGTCGCAGCTCCTTTTTTGGTTTCCGGTATGCTGCCCTTGGGCGCGGCTGATAGTCCGGGCCGTAAGTAAGCATCCCGCGCAGCTTGCTGACAGCCTGAGGCATATTTACCCCGTCCACCCACATGACAAAGTCGATGATGGAGCCTGCCGTTTTCCTGTCCGCATTGCGGACAAACAGGTTTTTCTCCGGGTCGATGCGCACGCTGTCGTGCTCCTTCAGGGTCACTTCCGAACCGGCACGCAGCAGCGTGAAGCCGCGTGATTGAGCGAACTCTGTGATACGGATGTCCTGCTTGATAGCCTGTAATAAGTCCATATGGATTCCTCCTTTTCCTTTTTGTTGCATAAAAAAACGCCGGCATGAACCGGCGTGGGAAGACAAAAAAAGAACACGGCAAAACCGTGCTCTTTCGATACAATTTACGGTAAGGCTCTTATTCTAGTTTTATATAGAAGACGAAGCCTATTTTGAGCGTCAATTTTCTTAACCAAAAAAGCATTTGCAAATACCAGTAGTTCATCTGAACTGCCTATAATTTCTCTGACGACCATGTTTTTTTCTCTTAAATAATTAATGACGGACTGTTTGGGCATCAAAACACATAATGTGATTTCGTATAAACAGGGGAATGAATTCCAAAGATGCTGCTCACTTTCAAAACTCAAAGTCCTAATACCCAAATGCAATAATTTTATTAAATCTTCACTTTCCTGCTCATCAAATCTATCCTCTATATAGAGAAAAACGAGAGCCCCTGTCAAAAAAAGCAGTTTATTAACCGTATCTATTTCTCTATCTACAATGATGAACTGAAAACTCTTACCATCTTTCTTCTTAAACTCTTCAAAAACATGAGCTTTTGCGCATCGAAAGTCCCAATACTCCAATAAACTTGTCCCTAACGGCCTACCAGTAAATATACGCAATTTCATTTGATTGGCCACGTGCTCAAGTTTTATCTCTTTCTTTTGTACCGCATGATACATATCAAGAAACTCCGATGCTAAATTTTCAATTATTATAATGATCTCTTGTTCCATGTGTTTTTCCTCACGACAATATAATTATACATATCAATTTTTCTCCATTTTATATTTTCTCTTTTTGTTGCAGCAAAAAAATGTCGACATGTACCGGCATGAGAATGATAAAAGCGCAGCCGTTTGACTGCGCTTGTTCCACTATGTAACTACTATTTAATTTCCAATTGCTCAACATGTCGGTTCAGATGCCGGGTTCGCCAACATCCACAGCGAAACACAGTATCCCATGCGGATAGCGGAAGCAAATCAAAATGATACAAAGTATTTGCAGCTCCTTTGAGCAGCCATATCCGTGTATTGGCATGGTTAGCGTTTATGCAAACCTCTGTTTCCACCTCTGTGATTTTTCGTCGTTTCAGGAATCCGATCTGCTTCTCTGTGCAGCGCACCTTGTAAGATAAGCCAGGGAATAGCTCTATCTTCGCTCCGCCTGTATTGCACTTTACATCCAGCATGGTTGGAAAAAAGCTAAAAATAGATGGAGGTTCGCCTGGCGGTGGCTCCACCCACAGTACGGCAATTTCACCCTGCCGGTCTTCACCGCAAAAAGAGTACTGAAATACATATTCCCTGGCTTCTCCCTCCGGCTGAAGCAATGTATGGTCATCAAACGGAAGATGGTAAACATAAGCCTCAATCGTTTCCACACCAGATCGTTTCGCCATGCAGACACGGTGCTTTCCTTCTGAAACCCAATAATGTCCTGCATACTCTGACAGACGTATCGGGTCTCTTTGTAAAAACGGCGTTTCCCCTCGTTGATACGCCTCCCAAAAAACACGGCATCGGCTACTCTGTTTACATATCTTTAAGCAATCCGGGTCTTCCGCGCTTTTAATAAGCGCCTTGAGTAGATCTTCCTCTGAATCCCAGTTGGCATCCAAACCAAGACTTGCAAGCAACATACATCTGCTGCCTAAATAAGTCGGGTATTCCATGATGTCGGCAACCCTGACCGTTATCAGTTCGGTTGTCATAGCAGCTCATCACTCCCCTTTGAAAAATAGTATAGTCCATCAAAGGTTATAGAATCAACTGTTCCTTCGAGATGTCTCCCTCAAAGTACCGTCTCCATGTATCGTAATTGTGCTCATATAGTCGCATTTTACATCCGGGGTACTGTGCATCCATTTCTTTGGCAGCTTCGGTAATGTTGCACCCATATACGCCGCCGATCGGCCGCAGCACGATCTCTCCGTCCTGTGTTTCTATCACAAGGAGCGCAAACGTCTCTTTTTGAATAAGTGCTTTTTGGATATTTAATATACTCGTCATATTGACTCTCCTTTTTGTAGTCCCTCACGGGTTTTCTGATTCAGCATAGCGTTTTGCTCCATCCTCCAGTTTCTGCAATTTTACCCGTGCTTCCTGCTCATTCATGGAGGAATCCAGAACCAGCCAGAAAAATGTGCCGTCGTACAGATATTGATCTGAGTTGTAATAATGACGTTCCAATGGAGCCAGCTTCCGCAAAAGAAGATTAAGACCTGCTTGCTTCTGAATAGTATAGTTTGGCACATACGTAAACACGGATCTTTTCCCCTCCTTTCAAATCACGTCTATTACACTTTCTCGCTCTGACACAACGCTTCATCCAAAGGCAAAGACTCATAAAGGTGATGGTAAAGGGCATTCAGAAACGTCTGCGATAAGTCCCTTTCCCATGACAACAGATCATTAATTTCAATATTCCCCTGCTCCAGCTGCGCAAAGGTGAAACGTGCACGGGTTGATCCCAGAATATTAAACTCTAGCTCAGATATCTGAACAGATTTGGAACTCAGCCTTCCCTGCAATATCAGCATTTGACGTATGGTCTTCACGACCAGTTTTCTGTGCTCCGCTATTTTGGAATTTCCCTGAGATAGTTTACTTTCAAGTTCCTGATTTTTCTCCTCCAAAAGCTCATTTTCATGCTGGAGTGAATCCCGTTCCTTAAGCATAGGCTCTATAAACGCAAACTCTTCTGGCCATTTTTTCTCCATAACTTCAAAGTCGGTTTTCTTCCGCTTTGAAACGGGATGGTTGGAGTTTCCCATCAGCAGATAATAAAGATTAAGGGCAACACACATACCGCAGGCAAAAGCGATATAGACGCTTGCGACTAGTTTATAATCCATAATACCACCCCTTATCGTCAGCTTCGGTCTGTTGCAATAATTTCCGCAGCAGCACATCGTGGCATGGGGACTGTGATATCAACTCTAATTCCCTTTTGCCATCCTCCACTGTGAGGACTCTGGTGCATGGTTCAGATTGTTTTTTCTTTGCCGTTATCAGAGTTTCCATGCAATTGCCATCCTTTCTATCATTCAATCTTCTGCGGAACAATTACCCAATCGTCGTAGGCGTTCCCCTCAATCTCAAAATCAAAGGTATCCTGCGCCACGAGCTGGCCATCTGGCGTCCATGAGTCAAAGGAGATCATGTAGGTCTTGTAATTTCCATCAGGGTACCAGATCGGCGTGAAGTGCACCCGCTGCTTTGTCATGGAGTATTTGTTCTGCTTAAATTCCCACTCGCTGTAATAGCCTGTCCGCGTCGCTTCCAGCAGCCGGTCATAAGTTTTATACCCAAATTCGGGAAACAGGGTAACGACATTCTGGATTGGCGTCACGTCATACTCCCTGCTGGTAGACACCGAAGCGGTCACTTTGATGTTGTAGCCGTAACCGGATTTCATTTCAAAGGAACTGTATCTCGTGATTGCGGTTGGCACCTTTTCATCCGGCGTAATTTTCATGGTAGGAACCAGCTTTGCTGTGTAAGAATACCACTCGAACTCCCACCAGCCCTGGTCTTCCCAATACCCGCCATCATCATCGTCGTCATCGGATACCCATACCCAATGTGGAACCCAATAGGCGTGCCATTCACCCCAAGTGGCAGTCGTTTTGGTGGGGTAGGACGGTGCACTCACCGTTTTGAAGCTGTCGTTTCGGTCACGGCCTGTCGGGTTCGGCGGCGTGATTTCCCCCAGCTTCACGACATTACAGGTTATCGTGGATTTTGCCGCACTACCGTCTGTTGCGTGAACGTCTATGTTCACCACCTGCGGTTCTTTTGGCGTGTGCCACTTTACCCATATAAGTTGGGATTCTCCGGCCGGGATGACGAAGCTCTTTGAATAGGTCTTGCCAAGAATTACGACATAGGCATTATCGTCGGGATTAATTTCGCCTCCAGCGTAAACACGAACGGCTGTAATCACGTCTGTATCCGTTCGGTACTCATAATCGTAAGTGGTGACGACCGGATCCGGCACAGGCTCCTTGAAGTTCACAATACCAAGCCCCAGCTGCTCTATGATGGTAGCATCATCTTTGATTCCGGTAGCAGGACCGCTGTACGCAGGATACCCCAGCTGCGGAATGTCCAGAAACATCGAAAGCGGCAGGTTTTGATGCGTTGCGTAACCGAGCTTTGCCTTCAGGTCGCCGCTCGTGATCTGATCGTACAGAGCGACTTCGGTTGCAGTGGCTGCAAATTTTAATCCGTTGTATCGGAAGTATAAAATTGGTTCTATCAGGAGCACATAGTCGCCATTGATGAGCTTGTCATAATCAAAACTAACGGTCTCGGCTATGTATTTGACAGTGTTTTCATCACGGAAATAGTTTTTGACTGATTCAATATTACTCCCCCCATTAGATGTAACAACTTGAGGTATTGGGGAATTAGGACAAATAACAGAATAACCATTTAACTCAGGCGATAGAGAGCTTTTTATTTGTAACTTGTTTTTACCATCAAAATGTATAAGATCACTCGGTAAAGTTATATTTGAAAAATCTATAGGTGTAGTAACGGATGCTCTCGTTTTTTCTTTTACAACTGTCACCCTAATACCGTCTTCTCCTACATTCCAGTAGCTACCACCATCTACATCCCCATCGTCAACCCCGCCGCCACCTCCATCCATGTTCGGGTCGCCCTCCGCAAAAACAGGAGAACAGAAAGACATCATAGTTATCATTGCAAGTAAAATACAAAATACCTTTTTCACTTCTGCACCTCCAAACAAAAAGAGCACAGTCATTCGACTGTGCTCAATAAATTGCTTAAAT
Source organism: Marasmitruncus massiliensis (assembly GCF_900186535.1). Lineage (GTDB taxonomy): Bacteria > Bacillota > Clostridia > Oscillospirales > Ruminococcaceae > Anaerotruncus > Anaerotruncus massiliensis_A. The sequence continues at coordinate 40,817 of NZ_FYDE01000004.1, read as the reverse complement.
ACTAATATCCAACTAGATTTCCGCTTAATTCAAAATCAGCAGATTTGGTCTTATTTGAACCACTGTTATCTATCCATCCAAAACCCGGCACATAAACCTGGCCTTTTTCATTCGGGATTTGGTTGCCGTTGTCGTCATACTTTACGCCGCCAGGATTATCTGTCGGCTTAGAAGAGGAAGGCGTTTCCGGCGCGCTGCTGGGATTGTGGAGTTCTTCTTCCGTTGGCTCCGGCTTGCTGTATTCCTCCTTGATCGTCTCGTTGCCGCCCTCATCCGTGGACACCGAAATCTCCGGAGCAGATGAGGAAGACGCAGACAGCCCCGCGTTCTTTGCCGCGATCTTGCTGTCCTGTTTTTGTTCCTCTAAGGATTTAATGGGCGGGATCTCCAGCTTCGAGGAGGACGCCGCCGCTTCTGCAGCTTCGGAAGCCTGCGCTTCCTGCTGCATTTGGATCTGCTGCTGTGTCAGAAGCGCTTCATACTCCGCCGTCTTGTTCATTTTATAAATAACGCCTACCGTAAGGGTAGCAACCATAAGGACTCCCACGGATGACGCTCCGAAAATCAAAAGATTCTTTTTCACTTTTGCTGTCATTGCTCTAACCGCCCTTTCTAAGCCTATGTAGTTGACTTTTTTCATACTGCGGTATATAATTGAAGTAGAAAAGGTGCTAACCGGTTCAAACGGTTATCCCGCCGTTTTAGTTAAAAGTAACCGCTACAGGTGAGATGGTAGGCGGTTACTTTTTTATTGCGACGATGGTAAACAAGATCAGCGCCAACGCGATAATTATGTATTCCATCAGCTCACCACCTCCCCTCTGTCCGGGCAGGGAACCTGCCTGATTCAGGTGGAAGCGGGGTAACCGTCCTTACGACCAACACCATTTTCTACATCTTTATTGTACCACAATATGGTTCTAAAAACAAGCATCAATCCGCTTTTCATGCGGGTTTGTGCTTGTTTTTTTCATAGTTGTTTCGGATTATTGCGTGGCTGATTCCGCCGGTTCGTTAACCGGCAAAAGAAGAATATACTCTTTTTTCCACGATCCATTCCATTTCTGTTTTGTGTTGGAATACTGAACCAGAACGACATCGCTACCTTCCTTGCGTACTTCTTTCAGATCCACGATCATGGTACTGCCGTCCTGCAGCACTGCTGTGCAGCGCTGGACACTTTCCTGCCGAGTGTCGATAGTGGTTAATGAATAGCTTTTCAGCTTATACCGAGCAGATTGGGTATATTCAGGAACAGCGAAGCACTGGGTTAGCATCCAAACGATAGCTACGAAGATCAATACAATCCCTAACACATTCAGAGCAGCCTTATCGACAAGGCTATCCGGGCATTGTGCTATTTGAGTTAAAACAATGCCTACCACTAGGATAATTACCGGCCAAAGAGATATTCCCACAATTTTCTCCCTCCTTTACCCCCGGCGCATCTGCGTCAGGGGCATCTTTTAATCAAACAAATCCACATACACGGACTGGTGCTCCATCCGGATCACCAGCGACGGGAAAGCATCAAAGCCAAGCGAGAACGGGATTTCCACCCGGCAGGACGCTAGATACTTCGCCTGCTTTGTGTTGGAAGCAAACTCCGCGTTATCCGGAATGACATCCACCTGGCTGATCGCAAACTCATAGGAATCACCCTCGGGGTTTGGAGAAATGAACACGCCGTTTTTGGACTGCAAATGCAGCAGCCCCACCAGCTTGTTCTGCACATCTATTGTAGAAATCTTCTCCCTCCAATCCTCGCCGGTTAATTCATACGCGCCGCTGTTACCCTCCCGCACGCCGTTGAAGCTGTTGTACGCGTTGTTGATTGCCACGCTCGTGACCGCCTGCTCCATCGCGTCCCGGATTCCGGTGGAGATGATCTGCACCCGGTGGTATTCCATCAAAGCGATAAAAAACAGAAAGAGGATGACCATCCAGATGATAGCCGTCATCAGGATATCCCCGCGCTTATCGCGCAGCTTTGAGATGAGCTTGTCCAGAGTTCGTGTCATTTGTGGTACACCTCGCTCCGTCCGGTCGCTTTGGCTTTGAGGGGAACATCCAGATAGAAAAGGTGTCCCACAGCTGAAACCGTCACGGTGAACGGCGCTTCCAGCTGGAGCTTTTTCCCGGAGTAGAAGTCCCCTTCCACGGACAATTCGCCATCTATTCCGGTCACGCTCCTGAGCCGGTTAAACTCATCGTAAACCGCGCTGTCCACCGCACCGCGCAGTTCTATGTATCGAGCGGTTTCCGTAGCCGTATCTTCAATTCCTTTCTTGAGGGACAGCACGCCCCACGTCTCTATGCCGGTCGCTATCAGAGTCAACAGCATCATCAAAGCAATCATGAACTCCAGGTATTGGGACATGCCGCACCGGCTTTTTAACTTCGCCCGTACACGCTTGAAAGCCCACATGTTTTCACCTCGTTATCAGGAATAGTCAAACAGATCCAGAGCGCGTTCTTTAATCCTTGCCCATATTTCCTGAGTCGTCCCTGTAAACAGGCCGATCAGGATTGCACCGACTACAAGAACTGCTGCGGCCAAAACCATAAACTCTATGATTCCGGATCCGCTGCGTTCCTTTAATTTTAGCTTTATCCGAAAGATTAGATTCTGTGTTTGTGCAGATGTTCTGTAACAAACCCTTTTTAACAGTTGCATCGTGAAAGTCTCCTCTACTAAATTATTTTTTGGTTTTGCATGACCTGAAAAAGAAGGACATACATCAGCATAACGAAAAAACAGGCTACAACGCCAATCATATAGGGCGTCAGTTTTTCAGGCCGCTTCTGGATTTCCTGCTTTTGACGCTCGATGCCCTCTCGCCGGAACTCGCTGTTCTTGGTGTAGAAATAAAGCTGCTGATCTTCCCCGCGCAGGACGGACAGTAGCCCGCGCACCAGTTCGGACAGCTTCGTGCTGCCGATCCGGTTCTCCAGCCCGCGCAATGCGTTCTCCGAATTGCCGGTTTTCATATCCGCCAGCGTAATATCCAGCTCCTCCGCCAGCTCCGGCCCGCAGACCCTGCGGTAATGCTCCAGGATTTTCACCACGTCCCTGCTGGCGGAAAGACTATTGGAAATCGTGCTGGCCATGCGCGGCAGCTCCCGCTCGATCTTTTCACGCTTCTCTTTCAAACGTTTCTCCGGCTCTTTCATGTTCTGAAAATAGGCAACGACCGCTGCCCCGATAAAAATTAAGGGTACAATGGGGTTTATGAGCAGCATAGCCATCCCCACGGCGGCTAAAATCATTGACTGCGCCGCCATATTCGCGGTAAATTGCACTGCATTTCTGGAATCCCCAATGGTTTTCAGCGTATGGTCGAGCTTTTCCCGCTTATACGGGTTCATTGTTAAATGCGATTCCAGCCGCTTTGCCAGCGGCGCGGCCAGCTTCTCCATCTGGCTGCCTTTTGCCTTTTGCCGTCCGCTTTCGCGGTAGAGCTTTTTGGTACGCAGTGACGGCAGGATTAACGTATCTGTCAGAATCAGCCACAGGCCGGTTCCGGCTAGACCTGCCAGAGACAACTGCAAAAAAAGCATCGAAATTCCTCCTCTCATTCAATTGGCGCGGTCAGGCTGATCGCTTTATTCATACCCGCAAACAGCACCACGCTTAATACCGCCAGGATTGCTTTGCCCGCCGAGGTGCCAACCAGAGTAAAAAACCAGTCTTTGTTTACCAGATAAATAATAGGAATCATGGCAAGCGCTATCCCGGCAATGGAAAGGAACGTTCTCACCGGCTGTTGGAGAATCGTCTCCAGTGAATTTTGCAGCGCTTTATTGTCACTGAACTGTTCTACAACCGGGGACAGGCTGTACTTGTAGTTGCGGTCGATCATGCACAGTGTCAGGATGTCGCACCAGTCGTGGAATACCGGGTTTTCTATCGAAGCTTTCAGGTTTTGGATATTGTTCTGGATATTGGCATCTACAAACTTTACGCCGTTTACAAACTTTGCGAATGCTGTCCGTACCGGATCTTCCAGATACGACAGGTTCTCTTCCGCCGACTGCGGCAGGTTGTCAGTCCGCAGATAGGAGCTGGTGATGACTGAAAGTGCCACTTCCAACTCGTCGCAGAGCTGGCGTTTAAAGTGGATCTCGCTATACCGGATATACCACATCGGGATGAGTGAGCAGCCTATGGAAAGCACCGGCAGCATGAGGATATTCCGCATAGCAGCGGCGGCGACCAGTCCGGCACAGAAACAAACAGCGGACATCCGCATCATAAGCTTGACCTTGCCCTGCTGATTCGTGGATGTCAGGATCCGGCGGGCATCCGTCAGGTTCTGCTGGAAAAAGTTCGGCTTTTCCTTCCCCTGAGACTGCCGCACCTTCCGGAGCAGGGGCTGTTTCCTGCCGCTTTGCATTTTTTTGACCAGTGTGCTCAGCTTTACTTTCAATTCTTCCTTTGCCGGGATGAATGAGAGCGGGTTCAACCCCAATAAAAAAGCACTGCCGGCAATCAGCAGCACAAAGAGCAGTAGTTTGATTCCAAGCAAGATAACCTCCCCCTTTAATATTGATCCGCTACGGATTTCGCCATGCCTTTTTTAATCAGGCGGCTGCGCAGCCTATCACTGATTTTTTCCCCCTCGATAAACGATCCAACCACTTTTGGTTGGTTGTTTTCATCAATGTAGTTATCTGTGATTTTGTAGTTCCATAACGTTCTGTATTGAAGCTCGCCATTTTTGTAGGTTTCGCCCTCGATGATTTCCGTCACCTTCCTGCTGCCGTCCGTCAGTTTTTCCTGATAGACAATAATGGGGAAAGCCCCGATCATTTTACGGTATAATGCATCCTCGGATGCCCTAGAAACTTTTTGTGCCAGTTCCACGAGCCGTTCATAGGTATCCGGCGCACTGTAAGAGTGGGTAGTCGTTGCAACGGTATGTCCTGTTCTGGATGCTTCCGCCGCTGTAATCGCTTCATGGGAGCGCATTTCCCCGACTCCAATGATATCCGGGTCATAACGCAGGATATTTTCAAGCAGGTAATCCTGTGAGATATTCTGCTTCTCGTTCTCGCTGGGGCGCGTCAGCAGATGCACCACATCGTTCTTCACCCGCCCATTCTCATCGCGCCGGATCAGGTCGAATTCCCGGCTGCCTTCCTCAACGGTAATCACACGTTTATCCGCGTTCGCAGAGATGGAGGACAATACATATCCCACAGTTCCGGTCTTTCCACTTCCGGTTTCTCCTGCTAAACAGATACTCACGCCGTACCGCATACAGCTTTCCAGAAAATCCAGCGCTTTCCCCGGTATCGTTTCATACTCCTTTACAAGATTGCGCCTTGTGAGCTTTGAAAACGACACAATTCGGATGGAGCAGGAGACGCCAATTTCCTCGTCCAGCACAGGCGTCTTGAACACCGCGATACGGACATTCTTTGCAATATGCCCCAGCGCCAGCGGCTTCGCGTCGTCGATCACCATGCCGCTGTGCCGCAGCATCCGGGTAATGACGTCAATTGCGTGCTGCGGGGACAGGAACTGTTCCTCCAGCCGGATTTTCCCTTTCTTCGACGTCTGTAGAAAGATGCATTCCCAGGAGTTGACGTTAATTTCCTCCAGCCCCAATTCCTCAACTTTTTCCGGAGACAGATAGTCCGTCAAAAAGGAATAGAGCACCATGTCTTTGTAGAGCCGGTCGGTGAGTTCGGTCAGGTTTTTGCTTTCATTGCAGTTGATGGACGCCTCAATGAGATAGTTTTCAATATTTTTCTTAATGAGGAAGGTGTCTTCCTTCGTCAGCTCCTGTTTGCTGAACAGGTCTGCATATTCTTTGGACATATACTGCTGCACCTTTTGGAGCACATCCCGGTAGGGGGTATGCCCTTGAACGGAGAACAGATAATCATTTAAGCTGGGTGCTTCCGTCATTTCAATTCCTCCAAAAGTTCTTCTACACGCCGTTCCAACACCAGCCCAGGGCGGCGGGTAAAATCTTTGAACAGTTTCCCAGACAGCATCCGTTCCTCCGCTTCCGCCGCGTAAGGGAGCAGAAACCGCACATCCTCGATAATCCCCAGCAGTTCATTCACCGGGCTTGTTTCCCGCACTGGGGAGAGGACGCGGATGTGCTTTCCGGTTTTGTATTTCTCATCCCGCAGCAGCTGTAAAACCGCGTTTAAGTATTCCAGTCCTTTGCGATCCGGCGTCAGGGTACAGATGACACGTTCGGAAACTCCCATGGCGGTGAGCGTGACGCTGTCCGCAGCCGGGTTGCTCATGCCGTCCACCAGAACAACATCCGCAAGGCCGGACAGAACGTTCAGCAGTTCCATGACATTTGCCGGTTCCCACAGCGGCGGATAAGAGATCGGCGTATCTCCGGGCGCTAATGCCAGGCAGGCCAGATAGCTGCTGTCCGGATGGAACACCAGTTTCGGGATAAGCTGCTTTTGTGTAAGTCCCGACTTTAACAACAGCGGTCCCATGGAATGAGACTTGTCCGTTTCCACGGTCGGGAGCAGCACCTTGAGGTGCGGCACAACCTTGTCGCTGCTGACGAGGATTACATTTTCCTTGCGCAGGGCAAGGCGGCTTGCCAGCGCGAGAGAAAGCAATGTTTTGCCGCTGCCCGGCGAACCGTAGATGGTTATGAGTTTACTCACCGCTTTTCTCCTCGCTTTCTGTCTGTTCCGGATTCAGGCCGCTGTAATCTGTCCCACCGTTTAGTAGGTTCTGAATACTTTCATCCTGAAGCAGATCATGAAGTTCCTGCTCTTCCTTTTTTGCCGCGTCGTCCAGGTACTCGCCCTGCGTCTGAAGGTAAGACTGCGCCGCCTGTTCGTTCCCGCGCGACACCAGTGCCAGATGCAGTTTTGCGTTCACTTCCAGCCCCGCGACTGCCGCCGCCTGTTCCGGTCGAACCAGCAGCGTGACGGTGGCGGGTTGGTTATCCTTGTCCTCACTACTTTTATTGTCCTTGCCGGAATTCTCCGGCTCGTCCCGCTGCCTGTCAGCCCCTAATTGGCTGGTAACGGCGAGCACCCGGACAAACCGCAGCTCCGGCGGCTGGATGGCCAGATAGTCTGTTTCCTCCGTATCCGTCTGGTTTGGCACCGCGTAGACCGAAACCACATCCCCGGCACGCAGCTTCCCGGAAAGCCCATCCGCGAACGATTGGATGGTGGCGGAAATGGCCTGCTGTCCGTCCGGGATGGTATACAGATAATCGTCCGGGAATGGGATGGATTCCGTGAGCTTACTCGCCAGCAGCGTATCTCCGGCAACGAGATCCACCGCCGCATATTTCCCGACAGCCTGCGAAGCGTCCTGTATGGCACTGTTGGGAACTCCCTGCGCGGGAACCTGTTCCGTGCGGATTATGGAAGATTCTATTCGCTTGCCTTTTCCGAGCGGAGCGGTCATGACCGTAACGGTCGTCATCTCTGTTCCGGTTACATACGACATGACCGGCACAAGGACAAAAGCAATGATGCAGGCCGCTGACACGCACGCTGTCCCGATCACTAAGCGGTTGCGGTAAAACGGGGCTTCGGACGGAGGCTTTTTCTGTTTCTCCGGTTTCTGTTTCTTCTCTTTTTTGGGCTTGGGCAGCTTGCCCACCGTCTTTTCCTCCGGCGGATCCGGCGGCAGGAAGCTGTCCGGGTAGGCGTCCTGCTCTGAAAATGTCTCAACGCTTTCCCCGAAATGCGTGGACAGGTCTTCCTCTGCTTTCACTTTAGGAAGCCGCCGCTTTTTCTCCCGCTTGGGATGTTCCTTTTTGGGCCGGAAGACTTCTTCCTCTTTTCTGAATCCAAACAAATTGATTAACACCTCATTTCTGAAAATAAAGCAGGCAGTAGCCTGCCGACAAAAAAGGGGCAAGCGCCACAGCCTGCCCCTTCGTTTTGACCCACAGCATCCGCAGCAGGACATACAGAATTGCCGCTGTCAGTGAAACCACCAGCGCGTAGGCACTGGACAGTATCCCAAGGCAGAAGCTTGCCGCCCCGATCAGTTTGATGTCCCCGCCGCCGAACCCGTCCTCTTTCCAGAGCGTCAGGAACAGGCAAAGCAAGCCGGTGCAGAGCATCCCGGCGAGCGCGTCCCAAACGGAGACGCGCCCCGCAAGGATGCCCAGCAGCCCGGACAGCAGCAGCATCAGGGGACAGACGTCCGGGATCTCTCTCGTTTTTGCGTCCAGAATAGCAGCTAGCAGCAGCGCACCCCCAAACAGCACTCCGGACGCATAGCGGTTAATGAGCCAAAGGTTCTGCATACGCGGCTCCAAGATTGAATTTTTCCGGCTCCCGGAACAGCTGCAAATAGCTTTGCATCTGGCTTCTGTCGAAGGACGTAAAGTCGTCTCCGGATTCCGTTTCCGCACAGAGGAAAAACGTACCGGCAATAATTTCGCCGTTCACTGTCCGGTTGGGCGGCAAACCCATCAGTTTGCCTTCTTCGTTGCAAATCAGCACTGCGTTGTCCGCAAAAGGATGAACGGCCTCTATGCTGCCGCCCACCAGCTTCTGCATATCCTTGAGTTCGCCTCTCATACGCTCAATACGCGCCGCTTTGCCCGGTTCCACCAATACAACTGTCATTTCCTGATCTTCTCCTTTCTCTGTAACAATCTCTGTTTCTTCCTCATCAATGACCATATCCTCCACGCGGTTGAGATCCAGGTCATAATTGAGCTTTGCCTGACGTTCCAGCTGCTTTTGCAAATCGTCCTCATACTGAAACGGGACGGCATAGGCTACTTCGCATTTGTTCAGCGCCGCTTTGCTGTCCTCCAGATTCTGCCGGGTATCCAGCAGCTGCTCTCCCATCTTTTTCAGCGCGTTCTCAATTCGCATCACGCTGCCCACGCTGTCAAAGCTCAGCTCTGCCGTGTACAGTGCGCTGCCCCGGATGCGTACCTCAACGGTGTCTTCATACAGAGTATTCCGGTGCAGGGACAGGGCAAATCCCCGGAAACTGCCCACCGGAAGGTCAGCGTCACGGCCTGCCTTTTTGCTGAGTGCCAGCAGTTTCGCGCCCGCAGGTTCACGTTCCGTGAAATACGTACCGCCAACGGTCATGGAAAACTCCTGGCCGTCCGTCTGCGCGTATAGCGCCATGTCCGTTTGGATGTTCGCCGCCGTTTCCTCCGCTTTGGCAATCTGCCGGGGCAGATCGCGCCGGATAGCGTCCTCCAACCGGTACCGCTCCGCGTTCCAGGCATTTTTCAGTTCGGTGAGCCGCGAAACCTGCATGTCGGCATCCAGCTTTTCCTTGATGCGCGGGTCTCCGCTGGCAATCGCCTTGACTTCGGCGTACGAGAGCACCGCCTCGTCCACATCCTCACAGGTACGGCTGATAGCTTTGGAGGTCATAATCTGCGAAATAAACCGCGCCTTTGTTTCCACGATGCTCCACAGATAGGCGTCAAAGGAGCGCTCCGTAACATAGCGGTAAACAAAAACCTCGTCGAAGCATTTGTTGCCCTGCCGCAGGATGCGCCCTTCACGCTGCTCAATGTCGGACGGACGATACGGGCAGTCTAAATGATGAAGCGCGATCAGACGATCTTGAATGTTGGTGCCCGCGCCGCACTTCTGTGTGGAACCCAGCAGCACGCGAAGTTCGCCGCTGCGGCATTTGGTGAACAGTTCTTCCTTTGCCGCGTCGGAATTCGCATCATGAATAAACGCGATTTCCTGTTCGGGGATTCCGGCCACCGCTGCCAACCGTTTAAACTCATTATAGACGTCGAATGCGTCCTTTTTCGGGGTGCTGGTGTCGCAGAACACGAGCTGCACACCGCGCTGCTCCGACGTTTCGCGGTAATGATGGAGCACGCGCTCCACACATTGCGCGATCTTGCCGTCTGGGTCGGCGGGCGCGTAGGGGTCGATGAGCCGCATATCCAGCCCGGCCTTTTTCGCGTCGGTCGTGAATTTTAGCATGTTGTCCTCGGTGGGATGCACGTCACCGTTGCGGATGCGTTCCACGCGGGCAAGGCCGTCCAGCATGAATTCCTCCAGCGCCTTGGACGGCTTGCATTTGACCACCACCGGTTTCCCTCCCGCCAGTTTGGGAACCGGCAGGTTCAGCATATCCGCTGTCTGGATGTCCGCAATCTCGCGGAACATGAGCATCAGCTCCGGCAGATTGTGGAACTTTGCAAACCGCGTGCGGGGACGCAGGCCGTTGCCCTCCGGCGCCATCTCCATCTCTGTAACGGTTTCCCCGAAGTTTGCCGCCCAATCGTCAAAATGAAAAATGCCCCGCTCGCGCAGGGCTTGTGGCTGCAAATATTTCTGCATGACATACAGTTCCGCCATGCTGTTGGAAAGCGGCGTGCCGGTCGCAAAGGTTACGATACCGGAAATTCCGTCGTGGTTCGCAAGGTACTCCAGTTTCATGAGCAGGTCGGAGGATTTCTTTGCGTGGGTGTTGGAGATTCCGGCGACATTGCGCATTTTGGAGAAGGTCGCGAGATTTTTATAGTAATGCGCCTCGTCCACAAACAGACTGTCGATGCCGAGTTGTTCAAAGGTCACCTGCCGGTCTTTCTTTCCGTCATCCAGCAGCCGCTTCATTTGTGTTTCCAGCGAGAACTTCAGGGATTCGAGCTGCTTGACGGAGTATCTTTCCCCGCGCTGCCGCTTTGCGTCCTCAATGGCGAACGAGACCTCCTCCACCTGCCGCTCAATCTGCCGCCGCTGGTTTTCCGGGGACATCTGGATTTTTTCAAACTGGCTATGCCCGATGACCACATACTGCACATCGCTCATCGCAATCCGGCTCAGAAACTTCTGCCGGTTGCTCGTTTCGAAGTCCGCTTTAGTGGAGATGAGCACTTTAGCGTCCGGGTACAGTTCATAGATGTCGCTGCCAAACTGTTCGGTTAAGTGGTTTGGCACCGCAAACATGACTTTGCCCGCCAGCCCCAGCCGAAGCTGCTCATGCGCTGCCGCGATCATCGTGAAAGTTTTGCCCGCGCCCACGACGTGCGCCAGCAGCGTGTTGTTCCCGCTGATGCAGCGGGCGACCGCGTCCAGCTGGTGCCGTCGCAGCTCCACCCGGGGATTCATCTCCGGCAGCAGCAGGCGGGAACCGTCATAGCTGCGGGGAACAATATTGTTAAAGTGCTCGTTATAGTAGTCCACCAGTTTATGGCGTCGGTCACTGTCCTGAAACAGCCAGCTTTGAAACTTCGACTTGATGATCTCCTGCTTGCCGCGTGCCAGCCGGGTCTCTTTGGAATTTACGACATACTTGACGCCGCCTTTCCCATCGTCCTTTGCATCCCGGACGGTGGAGCTACGCAGGTTCAGCGTATCTTCGATGATCTGGTAGGCGCTGATGCGCTCCGTTCCGTAGGTGCTGGAAGCGCTGATATTGGTCTTATCCCGCCACTGGTTCAGCACCGTCCAGCTGCCGTCGTACCGGTTATAGATTACATGCAGGTCATTCGGGGTACCGCCCCGGTACCGGAAAGGTGTCCCCAGCAGTTCATACACAAACTGGTCGTAATATTCGATATCCAGCCAGGGCGTCCCCATATGGAGTTCGATTTCGGAGGGTTCCAGCGCTTTCGGCTGGACGGCGGTAAGGGCTTGCACGTTGCGGGAAAACCGTTCGGGGTGCTGTTTGGCATAGGACTGCGCGACGGCCAGCTTCTCCCGCACATTGCCGGAGAGGTATTCCTCCGCCGTCTGCCAGCCTTCATAGGGATGTTCTTCTGAAAAGTGCAGCGGGTCTAAATAGATGCTGTCGCCCAGCTCCGCGAGAAGTTCCTCCGGCGCTTTCGGATAGACCTGCTGCAAATAGGAAAAGTCTACCGACCTTCGGTAGTTCAGGCAGAGGGTAAGTGCGTCCTGCGCGTTGTCCGCGCGGTCGGCAAGGACGGCAGGCTTGATGGTGCGCTTTGTGAAAATGTCCGCTTTACTGACGTTGCCCTGTTCATCTGCTGACTCCAGCACAGCTAGCAGAGCCGCGTCATTATCTTGCCGGAACACGCGCCGGTTTTCCCGCGTCCCGATTCTTCCGAACTCCTTAACAAAGCGGTCATAGGCGGTGTTGAGCGTTTCCTGCAGGGCGGCAAGCTGTTCATCCGTGCCGCGCTCCCGCTGGCAATCCAGGACATCCAGCACCGCAAGCCGGATTGCGTGCAGCCCCTTAATACGCGCGATACCTTTAGGCATCATGTCGCATTGCCACATCCAATTGTTTTCACGGTAATAGATGGCATTGTTCACAACCGTATAGGTGAAGTTTCGGACGTTCGGGTCTGCCGGAAGGAGTTCTTCTTTACTGTCCATTTCCTGCGCATTACCCAAAGGGGCATACTGTGCTTCCAGTTTTGACACCGCTTCGGACAGCAGCTCTCCGAGGTCTTTTCCCTCGAACGGCCTGCAGGAGGTGAGCTTTTCGTTGCCGTACATCGACTTGTCATAGACCATTTCGCCCAGCAGCATCTCCGGATGGCTGAGGAAATACTCGTTGACCGGCACGCCGTTTGCATCTCTGCCGACAAGCAGCCATTCCGGTTCCTCCGTGGTCATCATCTCTCGCTTCTGCAAAAAGAGGATGTCCGTGGTAACTTCGGTATTTGCGGTTTCCAGAAAGGCATTGTTAGGAAGCCGGATCGCGCCGATGAGGTTCGCTCTCTTGGCGAGATACCGGCGCAGCGTGGAATTTTCTTTATCCAGTGTACCTTTTGTGGTGACAAAGACGACGAACCCACCCGGCCGGACTTTATCAATCGCTTTGGCGAAGAAAAAGTCGTGGATGAGAAAGTGGTAACTGTCGTACCGGACGTCTGCGAGCTGATAGTTGCCGAACGGGACGTTTCCGATTGCGGCATCGTAAGAATCGTCCTGCAAGTCTGTCGATTCAAACCCCTGAATCCGAATGTCTGCTTTCTGATAGAGCTGCTTTGCAATGCGGCCGCTGACACTGTCCAGCTCCACGCCGGTGAGTCTGCTGGTTTGCAGCTGCTCCGGCAGCTGCCCGAAGAAGTAGCCAACGCCCACGGACGGCTCCAGCATCCTGCCGCCGGAAAAGCCGAACCGTTCCAGCGCGGCGTATACCGCGTCGATCACTTCCGGGGAAGTGTAGTGCGCGTTGGGCGTGGAGGCGCGGGCGCTCTTATATTCGTCCTCATCCAGCAGGGAAGAAAGCTCCGCAAATTCGTTTGCCCAGCCGGTGTTGTTCTCATCGAACGCCTGCGGAATGCCGCCCCACCCGGAATACCCGGCCAGCTCCTGCTGTTCCTCCGGTGTCGCCAGCCTGCCGTCTGCTTCAATCTGCTTGAGCAGCCGGATGGCGCGGACATTTGCCTGATACTTTGCTTTCGGCCCGCCGGTGGGACGGTCGCCGGAATAGCGGTAGTTCTGCCGGGTAACCGGCACTTCGGGAATTGCTTCAAAGATTTCAGGTAGCTCTGTGCCAAACTCGACGTCAGCTTTTCTCTCAATGGGATCTGCCCCAAGATAAAGGACGATTTCCCGAAGCTTCACCTCATCTTTCTGCGAGGTTTGTTTTGTTTGTTCGTTTTCCGGCTGATGATAGTCGCCTTTAGCGATTAAGTCGTCTATGCGGGCGGCGACTTCATCCGGCAATTCTGCGTCAAACTCGACGTAATGCTTTTCGTCTCCAGCCTTGCTTTCTATGGTAACAGTATCTCCATCACGGGAAATGACGGCATTTTGAAGTAAATTCTGATCTTTCTGCGGAATTTGTTCCGTTTGTTCGCTTTCCGACTGATAATAGATTCCTTTCGCGATTAATGTATCTATGCGGGCGACGACCTCCTCCCATTTCAGCGTCATGGAAACCCCATCTTTTTTGTACTGTGAGCGGATCTGTAAAAAATCTGGTTCCCAATGAACGAAGCAGTAAGGGAGATTCCTTTTTGTAAACAGATAGCCGCCCCATCCGTATCTGTCTTTTAAAAACGCCTGTCGCTTTTGTGTACCTGATTCCTGTTGAAAAAACTGATAGGTATCCCTATTTATGTTTGCCGACAGGTCTCCATGCAGTAATATCTGCTCCAGAAGTATCTCATGCATAGGGCTTCGCAACGAAAAAGGAGCGGCTTGTTCTGCCGCTCCAAATAGATTTAATTGTTCGGGAACAGTTCGCTCTGCACGATCTCGTTCGCCGTGTCCTGTATCTGCTGGTTGTACTGAACCAACTTGAGAAAATCTGCGTCCTTCGGCGGCGGGGTCTGCTGTTTGAGCTGTTCCTGTATCCGCTCCGACTTCTCCCAGCACTCGTTGTTGATCTTGTGCAGATAATCCAGCAGTTCGCCGTCCATAATTAATTGTTTGAGCTGTTCCGGCTGTTGATCCTCCATATACTCCAGTTTTAAGTTCCCGAATCTTCCCATCGGTTCCCGATTCTGAAAATCGCCTGCTATTTGTGGATAATAATAACCGTCGCTGTTCATTAGATAGAGGATACCATTTTCCTCTTTTTTCGTCATCATTGTTTTGCTCATATGTTATACTCCTTTCGATTTCCCTCAATACTTGTTCCGTTGCCTTTGATACCAGAATACCCGATTCCTCAAAATAGTCAATGTTTCTTAACAGAGAGCGATCAAATGAAATGCTGTCCACGTTGTTTCCTGTCCGGCTGTATACCGCAAATTGAACATACTCTTGTATGTTTCGCGTAGCATCTAGCTTTTGTAGAGCACTTTCAATCAGCGGATCAAGGTGTTCTTTCACTTTTTCCGCTTCATATCTCCATACATGCGGCAGTGTTTGTTCCTCTCCAATGGTATCCGATACATCAAATAAGTGTATCAATCCCGACATATCCTTGTTAAACACTGTAATGATTTTTGCGCCCTGCTTTATCTTCCGCTTCATCCGCTGTGTCCACAAATCTTCCGAGGCTACTGCAACCGCATCCGGACGCTGGGCAAAAATAAGCACCTGCCTTTCAAAATTGTATTTGTATAGTCTCCCGCAAAAAGCAAGAAACGCTTCAAGAGTCTCATCGTTGCCGATTATTCGATAAAGCGTTTCAAGGTAAGCCTTTCGCATCTTACTAGTGTTTTGAAACTTCATTGCTGCTCTTTTTCCTTCCTAAATAAAAATGACATATGATTTTATCACAATTCAGTTAAATAGCAATTTGACTTACAAACGCTTTCATTGTGGTTATCTGCTGCGTGCTTCTTCTCATACGCTATCACTCCAAATTTTAAAGTTAATTTAGCTTGGCGGCAAAATGTTTTTCCAGAATCTCCATAATCTCCTTTTCGATTTCTTTTGTCTTTTTGCCGGGAAAGTATTGCTGTAAGGCAGAAGTTTGTAATTTAACGGGCGTTTTCTCTTTCGGCTCTTTCGGCGGCTTCGACAGCAAAGAAATAATCTTATCCCGCGTCAGGTCGCCGTTATCGCTTTTAGCCCGGAGCAGCTCCGCCGCTTTCAGGTCAATCTTCGTATGATACGCTTCGATATATTCCAGAAGCCGCGACTGCGTTTCCTCGTTGAGATAGGACAATTCAATTCCTGCTCTTAAGGGAATTTCATTGCCATCAACCATAGTTAAAAGATTTGGTATTAATTCTGTAAGACGAACATAACGGAATATGTTTGCGCGAGAATCACTATTTATTTCTGCAATTGTTTTGGCTGAATTGAACTTTGTCTCCATTGGAGACAAAGTTAGGTCAGACCGCTTCCCTTGCTGCTTTATGGCATCTAATTGCATCTTATAAGCGAAGGCTTTTTCGCTGGGGAGCAGCTCCTGACGTTGCAGCAAGTTGGAGTTGACTAGCACTAGCTGCGCCATTGCATCGTCGAAATCTTTAACGATGCAGGGGACGGTGAGCAGCCCCGCCAGTTTACTGGCATTCACACGGTTATGCCCGGCGAGAATCTGATATCCGTCCTCCATAGGACGGACGATTACTGGAGAGAGGACGCCGTTTTCTTTGATGTCTTCTGCCAGTTCCAGCAGCTTTTCCTCCGAGTATGGCCGGAACGGTTGGTTCGGATATGGAATCAGGGAGCTGATCTCCAGCTCCCTGATATCTTTTTGGCTGGTTCCTCCCAGCATCATATTGAAAGCTTCCTTCGGCGTCGGGGCCGAGAGCTTGCTTTTCAGGTCAATCTTCATGGACATTGGCAACCTCCTTAATATTTTTATTTAAATAAATAATTAATGACACGATGGCTACAAACCATTCTGTTATACTGGAAATTATAATTGTTATTATCAAAGCAATTATGACAGCTGACATTTCAGCATGATTAGAAAAATATTGCACAGAAATTTGCTGAGCATCTAAAGACAGATTGAAAATTAAACCTAGAGAAGATATAAATAAAATAAATATTTGTTGAATTAGCTTAATCACTTTTAGTTTAGTTTTGAACATGCTGATCATAAAAAATGAAAGTTTACTGTACATGACAAAGAGGCCACGCGCAAAACAAGTAATCATAAGTGAGTAAAGTATCCATAAATAGAAAATTAACATATCATCATTCTTTCATTGAAGCATCTCATCCACGACAGCCTGATACTCTGCGCCGAGCTTGCTGCTCTTCGTAGCGATCAGGCTTTTCTGTTCATAGGTGCTGTTGGTGGCCTCCACCGACCTGCGGATTTTGCTATGATACACTTTGCTGCCGTAACGATCGGTTAAGGCGCTTTCTACCGCTTTAGACATATTGGTGTTGTCTGCCATGGTTAGCAGCACACCCTCAATTTCCAATTCCGGATTGATGTTTTCCTTAACCATAGCGTAAATCTGTTCCAACTGTTCCAGCCCATCAAGCGCAAACTTCTGAGCCTGCACCGGAATAAGTACACTATCACTGGCGGTTAAAGCGTTGGTAAGGAGAATCCCCAAACTGGGCAAACAGTCGATAAGGATGTAATCATATGCCGCAAATGCATCACCTTTTAAAAGGCGGTGCAACACCTGTTCCCGGCAGATAACATTTGATAGAAACATATCCGCAGACGCAAGCAAAATGTTGGACGGGATATAGTCAATTCCTTCCGCATTGGTTCGAATGCTCTGCTGAATACTTTCCGAGTTCAGTTGATTGACCGCGATTTGCTGGAGCAATTCGCTGATTGTGGGCAGCTCGTCCAGATCGTGCCCGATGTAGTTTGTAAGGTTGCCCTGCGGATCGAGGTCGATAGCCAGCACTTTCTTGCCCGCCTTTACCAGCCCGGCGGCAATGTTTAAGGCGGTCGTCGTTTTCCCCACGCCGCCTTTCTGGTTTGCAATTGCGATAACTTTTGTTTTTGACATGTTCTTTTCCTCCTCAAAATAAGAAATATGAAAAGGAGCAGGCTATGTCGCCTGCTCCTTGGTCTCTTGAAATAAAGATAATATATGTTATCATTTTGATTAGCGAAAATTTATATGGGGTGAGAAAATGGACAGCTTGGTCTTGACAGTAGAGGAATGCGCTAATCAATTAAAAGTATCTCCAAGTGATGTAATGAAGCTAATTGAAGCTAAGGAACTTAAGGCAAAAAAGATTGGAACGAATATAAGAATCTCGATTTTTGATTTATTGAAATATCTTGGACAAACATCAACCGAATATTGCAATAATGCTATCGACGGATTATACAATCAAACTTTTTTTATAGATGCCGCTTTGGAGTGGAAAAACGAACATTGGAAAACGATTGAATACAATACTACAAAAGGATATAACCCAGCATTTAAAAGAGCTCTTTTTTATTTTAAAGATAAAAAATTATCTGAAATTAAACCCATTGATATTAACGAATTTATAATTCAATTTTCCAAAACCGGAGTATGTAAGAAAACTGTACGAACTCAACTTCTAATTTTGAATATGTTATTAAATTTCTGTGTGATAAAAGGGTATATGAAATATAACCCTGCAGAATGTATTGATATTCCAAAACACCTGCCTCATACCATAAGAAATCCTCCAACCATTGATCAGATTGAAAAAGTAAAAAAAGGGCTGAATGCAACTTTTGGACTATTCGCCTATTTTCTGCTTTTTACTGGTTGCCGTAAAGGAGAAGCTCTAGCATTGCGTTATTCCGACATTGATAGATGCAATAAACTCATAACCATAAATAAGTCTATATATTATAAAGGTAACTCTCCTTTTGTTAAACTACCCAAAACAGATGCTGGTCTCCGTAAAATTGTTTTACTAGATAATCTTGAAAAAGTAATACCGTTAGGCGAACCAAATCAATATATATTTGCGAATGATGCAAACGGCTTGTTAACAAGCTCTCAATTTCAGAATAAATGGAATAATTATTGCAAGGAAATCGGTTTATATAAAGAAAAATCTTATTATGAAAAAAGCGGGAGGTTGCATAACAAAATAATTCCGCTTATTACACCTCATCAGCTAAGGCATGCTTATGCTACAATGCTTTTTGACGCTGGAGTTGACGAAAAAGATGCACAAGAACTTCTGGGCCATACAAGCATAATAATGACTAAGGATGTATATACACATATTAGTGAGGCCAGAAAAGAAAAAACCGCTAAAATTTTGAATGAATATTTATCACAAAGAATGTTTGCTAATTAGCGGCTTCGAGTCCCTCTATTCCCACCAGCAAAATCCGGACAGGTTCTGCTTGTCCGGTACCATTTGGGGGCGTAGCTCAGCTGGGAGAGCGTACGGTTCGCATCCGTAAGGTCGAGAGTTCGATCCTCTTCGTCTCCACCATATAAAAAAGGACCTGTGTAAATACAGGTCCTTTTTTATATGTACCATTTACTTTTCCAATCATAAGTCTTAAGATGTCGCTGCATTTTTAAGGCCGATGCATACCGGTTGTTGTCAGCGATCGGTATGCTGTGGAAGTCTTTTTGCTGTCATAATATAACTCCATAGGGATATTGTGCCAAGCTATTCCTGATTTTGCAACATATATTTACATATGTTTCCAAGGAGCGTGCCGAGATTGGTATGCTCCTATTTTCATCATCTAATCCGGTGACCCAAGCAAAAACCGGTGCCAAGTTGAACACTTAGCACCGGTTACGTAATATCTACTATTTTATTGTGCCTTTTTCAGTTCAGCAATTTGGCTTGTATGGGCAGTAACCGACCTTTCCAGATTGCGTACACGGTCTTTCACATCATCTATTTCATCAGCCTTTTGAAGCTTTTGAATGATGTCGCCGTGCTGCTCCGCAATCAAATAAATTTCTGGTAATACCTTCGTTTCAATGATGGCGTTAAACTGATTAACCAGAGTTTTATTGTTTTCCTCAAGCATCAGCTTCATTGCCTGCAAAAGTTCATTGTCCATGAGTTCACTGCCCCCTCCGTTTATATTTAAAATTATACACGGTTTCAGACTTAGTTGCAAGCAGTAGACGATCTCTCTGCGATAATTACCGTAGCGCTGATCCGATTTCCGATTTTTATGGTGGGTCGATTTTTATCATGATACAACCGGTTGTTTCACCAGCATCGGCGGCTCTCTATTTATAATTCGCACGGCAGTGGCAGTATTTTGCAGCCATGAACTTACATCCTCGTTCGGCAGTACCAGCGGCATCCGGTTATGCACATCTGCGATGGATGTATTCGCGGCAGTCGTCAGGATTGTGAATCGTTGCTCTCCGGCAAAGTCATTGTACAGTCCGGCCAGATAAATTTCCGGAACTTCCGGAAGCCGGAACAGTATTTCTTTTTTGCAGAATCCCACTCAAAGAAGCCAGTAGTCGGTATCACACAGCGCTTTTCAGCCAGACATTTTTTAAACATCGGCCTTTCCTGCGCGGTTTCTGCCCTGGCGTTAATGATTACGCCCTTGTTCCGAAAATTCGGGAATCCCCATGTGAACAGCTCAGGCTCCATTCCAGATCCGGACGGTAAAAGAACAGGAACCAAGTTTGCCGGAAAAATCTCTCCGGTTTTCATTCCCGTCACACCATACTTGCGTTCCACTTCTGCTACAATATTGCGTATATCCTGGCTTTCCTTCGCTGAAAAATTATACCTGCCGCACATACAATTCGCCTCCTATTATTGCTTCCCTCTACAAACCACCCCGGCCCCTCATACCAAAGATACGCTTGTTGCCCTAAAATTCGGCATAAATATCGGATGTGCCTTGTCCGCCCGCTTTCAGGCTGGCGGCCTGCCTTATATCCAGCACTCTATCCACGGAAAACACCCTGCCGTCTTCCCACTTAATTGCAGTCGGCTGCATGTTTCCATCGACATCAAAATGGACGTCTACTTCTACATTCACTTTTCGTGTCATTTGTCAGCCTCCGTTCAAAAATGTGACAGGATGAATCGTGTGGTCTTTCTTCAGGTCAAGGTTGGAGAGCTTGGTATCAACTAAAGTATTCCCACGCCGGACCGCAAAAATTGCCGAAGCGCCGGCGAATCGTATCCATCGTGCACTCCAAATCATTTAACTTCTGTGCCTTCATTTCTTCCGGTAATAGTGAAATCTGGCGGATGTCTGCGCTGGAAAGATCACAGGCACGCACACCGATGCTGCGGATAGGCTTGCCATCCTTATGGTGCTGCTTATAGAGCATAAACGCTTTTTCCTGAATCACAGAGCAAACGCAGGTGGAAAAGTCCAGCTTCGCCTGCCGCTCGTAAGAGAACAGTTCATTGTCGCGGATGCTGATCTGCACCGTAGAGCAGTTTGCCTGCTGGTCCCGAAGACGTGCGGCAACGCTCTCGCAGAGTACGGTCATGGTCACTTTTACATCCTCATCTGTAAGCAGATCGCGTGGCGTAGTCGTGCTGTTCCCGATGCTCTTAACCGGAGGACGGCTGTCTACTTCCGCTACCGGCGAATAATCCAGCCCATTGGCAAACCGCCAGATCATGATGCCGTTTTTCCCAAGCCATCTTTGCAATAGCTCCGGCAAGGCATTCGCCAATTCCCCGATTGTACAGATGCCATACCGCCGTAACTTTGCTTCTGTGGCTCTCCTAACATATAGCAAATCTGATACAGGAAATGGCCAAACGATCTGTTTGTAATTTTCTTTTGTGATGATGGTAGTAGCATCCGGCTTTTTATAATCGCTGCCTAATTTTGCGAAAATCTTGTTGAAGCTGACTCTAACGGAAGCGGTCAGCCCCAGTTCAAACTTGACCCGTTCCCGAAGCTGATCGGCCACTGTCTTTCCATCCCCAAATAGATGCACGCTGTCGGTAATGTCCAACCAGCACTCATCCAATCCAAATGACTCCACTTGATCGGTGTATTGCAGATAGATTTCCTTGGCTAGCTTTGAAAAACGCAGATAACGGTCAAAGTGCGGCGGAACAAAGATAATATTTGGACATTTCTGCCGTGCCTGCCAGAGCGCTTCGCCGGTCTTGACGCCAAACCGCTTCGCAATCATATTTTTGCTGGTAAAACTTCATGGCCTGCACGTAATCCTGCTCCACGCCGTAGCCGAATTCATAGCATTTTCCAAGATTATGCCTTGCACTGATGATACCCTGCTCCGCTGCTCGTTCAAACCATTCCATGGCTTCCGGGTAATCTTGCTCCACCACGATTCCGTGAAAATAGAAAGCACCAACCCTGTTCTGTGCCGGGGCATACTCCTGTTCGGCGGCGAGGCGGTACAATTCCATCGCTTTTTCCTCGTCCTGCTCCACGCCATAGCCATTTTCAAAACATTCCCCCAGAAAAAACTGTGCGCGCGGATACCCTCGTTTCGCCGCAAGCGAAAACCATTTGACCGCCTCTTCATTATTTTCCTCCACGGCAATTCCGCGATAATAGAAAAAGCCAACATTGCACTGAGCGGAGACATGTTCCTGTTCGGCGGCCAGCCGGTACAGCTCAAGCGCTTTTTCCAGATTCTGCTCGACACCTTCGCCGTGTTCTAAGCACCAGCCAAGGTTGTACTGTGCCTGCGGATAGCCCTGCTCTACCGCCATGCGGAAATAGTCTGCCGCCTTTGAGAAGTCTTTTTCCACACCGTGACCGTTCAGCCAGCATTCTCCCAAGAGGCACTGCGCGCGGACGTGGCCCCGCTCCGCCGCCTTGGAAAACCAGAAAACGGCTTTCTCATTGTCCTCATCCACGCCGATGCCGCAATAATACAAATAGCCTAGATTACACTGTGCCGGGGCGTACCCCTGCTCAGCTGACTGTCGGTACAGCTCCCGCGCTTTTTCAAAATCCTGTTCCACTCCAACGCCGTGCTCAAAGCACCAGCCAAGGTTGAACTGTGCCTGCGGATAGCCTTGCTCTGCCGCCATGCGGAAATAGTCTGCCGCCTTTGCGGGGTCTTTTTCCACGCCGTGACCGTTCAGCCAGCATTCTCCCAAGAGGCACTGCGCGCGGGCGTAGCCCTGCTCTGCCGCCAGCGTGAACCATTTGATAGCTTCATCAACGTTTTCTTCCGTGCCAATGCCGGAATAATAACAAAAACCTAAATTGCACTGCGCGAGGGCATAGCCCTGCCCGGCAGACAAACGGTAAAACTGTTCCGCCCGCGCCTTGTCTGCATTAATACCCCTGCCCAGCTCCAGAAACCAGCCGAAAGTGCACTGCGCAGGCGGAAATTCCTGCTCCGCCGCCTCCTGATACCAAAGCAATGCCTTTTCATCGTCTGGCTCTACGCCGAATCCATTTTCATAGCAGACGCCTAAATAATACTGTGCCATAATGTGCCCCTGCTCAGCGGCACGGGCAAACCAATACACCGCCTGTTTATAATCCTGTCGCGTGCCATCGCTAATATAAAAACAAAGCGCCAGCTCATGCTGCGCCTGTAAATCGTTTCCTTCGGCTCGTTCCGCAAGCTCCTGTAAATCTGTCTTTCTCTGCTTAACCGCGGCGGCAGCTTGTATCATCAGCTGGGAATTCAGAAAAAAGACGGACGCCGTATCGTTGCGGTTAGCATCGTTGTTTTGAGGGGTATTCTTATTATTCATCTATTAAAGAACTCCTTTTTAGTGGCAATAGACAAATGCTTTCAGAAATGATCGTGAATAGTCTCTACTTTTTGGTTAATTTTGAACTTGTGTTTTATTATAACATATCGGTCGAATTTTGTCATGATTTACCTCTTGACATGCACATTTCAGCGTGAAATTATTCAGAAATTTGTCGAGAAGATTGTGTTGCATAAGCGCTCCGAACCGCACAAGAAGAATCACTATACCCATCAAATTGATGTCTATTTCATCTTTGAGGCAAGAGAAAAGCCACCGGACTTTAAAATCCTACAGCATATCTCAAAAACTGAAAACATCTTTATTGGATGGGAACATTTGCAGTTGCCCTTTTGTCTTCTGTATCAGAACGGATCCGAAATCATCTGCACTGTTCTACCTATTCCACTAAGCTATGTAGAATCTAAAGCTATTCTATCTTTTGCTGTAACTGAGATATGAAGAAAGGACGCATTGCCGTACGTCCTTTTTGCTTTGCAATCTGTGGTTTGTAGTTCAGCAGTAGCGCGCAATGTCTGTTGCAGCGATAGCCTTACTTATGACGCTGTTGAAACTTCCGCAGCACGCCGATCCGGTTCAGCTTCTGGATCTTTGCGATAACTTTCTATTTTTCATACCGGATGAGTACTCAATATCATTGGCTCCGTCTTATATGATTACATCGTTTTGCAATGATCTTTCTCAATAGATCCGCCGGTATAACGAGACTTGCAAACAAAATGGTATAGCATAGTTCCTGTATACTTAAGCCTGTCGTCCGGAATAAACTTCCTCCGTAATAAATCATAATCATCTGGACCAAGGCTACTACCGACATAATGAATAAAAACGCAGAGTTATTGATCATATTTGAAAAGATATTGATACGCGGGGTTCGGGCGTTAAAACTGTTAAAAATTCCGGCAAAAATAAACAGCGCAAAAAAAGCGGTTAAAAAGTGCATGGGATCATCCTGAAAATAAAACCACTTCTTCACCATGTCAAGCTTTAGAAACAGCAAACAAAGCGTTACCGTAAAAATCCCCATATGTAAAATTTGAAGTTCCATCGAACGTGTCAGAATAGGCTCGGTGCGTGCTTTGGGTGACTCGTACATATATTCCTCCAATGGAGCTTCCCCGGCAAAAGCAAGGCCCCCTAGTGTATCCATAACGATATTTACCCAGAGCATCTGGATCACCGTTATGGGGTTATCAAATCCGATAAACGGGCCAATCACGGAAACCCCTACCGCACATAAATTCATGGTCAGCTGAAAAACAATAAATTTGCGAATACTTTTGAAAATAGTACGTCCATAAAGAATCGCTTTGACGATGGACGCAAAATTGTCATCCATAATCACAATATCACCGGCCTCTTTCGCGACCTCGGTACCGCTGCCCATAGCAAATCCCACATCTGCTTTTTTTAAGGCTGGCGCGTCGTTGATTCCGTCGCCCGTCATTCCAACCACCATACCAAGTTCCTGCGCTGCTTTTACCAGCCGGCTCTTATCTTCAGGCAGTGCACGGGCGATGACACGGATATCCGGCAGGATTTCTTGCAAGCGGTCATCGTCGAGGGCAGACAGTTCCTGGCTGGTCAGCACTTTTTCCTCCTGCGCCCCGCTGAGAATCCCTGCTTCCTGCGCGATAGCAACGGCGGTTTCACGGTTGTCGCCTGTAATCATTACAACCTGGACCCCGGCAGCGTGGACCGTCTGAACTGCTTTTGCGACCTCACGCCGCAGTTCATCCCGGATTCCAACCAGCCCGATCAGGGTCAGCTCATGGCATTCATCCAACGTATGAATCTCCTGGTTGGCAACCGCAAGAACCAATACCCGCATGGATTTTTGAGTCATTTCGATTAATTTTTGTTCGAGGATTCCTTTTTTAGCCATGTTTCGTGACGTTCCATCCCAATCCAGATATTTAGTGCAGGCAGGCAGCAGCTTTTCAGGTGAACCTTTGATCAGGACAAAATGCTGCTCTCCCTGAATTTCGACTGCCGAATATTTTTTTACACTGTCAAATGGGATGGCTTGTACTGTTTCATATTGATGTACACCGGCATCCAGCGGCAATGAGAAATTCAGCAAAGCGCGATCAGTGGCATTCCCTCCAAGCGCCTTTCCCTGCGACACAACGCTGGACGTGTTATATAGACAGGACAGTTCCACCATCTTCCACAGAGGTCGGGCTTGTTTGAGGCTCAGCGCGTTGGGAAATTCACGCCCGTCTCCGGATAGAAATTGGCTTACGCTCAAATTGCCTCTGGTGAGGGTCCCGGTTTTATCAGTAAACAGAATATTCAGACTGCCTGACGTTTCAATCCCCACAAGTTTTCGAACCATCACATGATCTTTGAGCATCCGGAACATATTGGAGGACAAAACCACAGTGATCATCATCGGCAACCCTTCCGGCACAGCCACGACAACAACGGTGATCGCCAGAAGCGCAGCATGGAGCAGATTCTGCATCATCATTGGAAAATTGGTCAGTTCCGCAAGAACAAGCGGCAGTCGATACTGGTTGTCCAGCAATATGTTATTATACAGATCGGCTAACGCCACCAGTGCGGCAGCGGCATATCCGAGGCGGCTGATGGACCTCGCAAGCCCCGCCAGCCTTTCTTTAAGCGGACTTTCCCTCTCGCCTTCCTGCAATTGCCGTGCCAATCCTCCATAAATTGTCCGATCGCCAACATTGCACACCTGCATAATGCCCTCGCCGGAAGCGACAATACTGCCCCGGAAAAGTTGATTTTCAGCAAACAGGTTCCATTCGGACACAGTTTCCCCCACAGGCCTTTTAAGTGTTTCCCTGCTTTCTCCATTGAGTGCTGATTGGTCAACTTTTAACTGCCCGGAAATTAAAATCCCATCCGCCGGAATCCGTTCACCTGCCTGAAGCAAAACAAGGTCCCCGACTACAACTTCTCCGACAGGGATTGAAAAAATCCCTGCACTGCGTCGAATACGGCATTGAATTTTTTCAGAGTCCTCCTGCAGCTTTTGGAATGCAGATTCACTTCCATATTCGGACAAGGTAGAAACCAGAGTCGCAAGAAGTACCGCAATAGCTATTCCCACAGTTTCAAACCACTCGTGATTGCGAAACATAAATATAATATTAACTGCAAGCGTAGTTAAAAGTATTTTAATAATCGGGTCTCCAAAACTTTCGAGATACTGCCTCAAAAATCCGTTCCGCTTTTTCTGTGTAAAAATGTTCCCACCAAATTTTTTCCGGGAATGCTCCACTTCTGCTAAAGTAAGACCATTTCCGATTGGCTTTGGAATGATTAATGTCTCCATATCGATCCTCCTTTTTGCATGTCCACTTTCCTATCCTATTCCAGTAGGACCAGCATTATGTCTTGATGCAATAGTGATAACAAGGCAACTAAATGTACATCACTATTCTTATAATACAGGAGCATCCAATATCAGAGGTGGTTTTGAGCTGGATCTTAACAGGGCTTGTTTTCTGCAAAAAGAAAAAGGGCAGTTGCCATTTGACTCACAGTATTTAGACAGCGATGCAAATTTTTTACTATATGCGCTGTTCTATCTATTTTACTAAGCTATGTAGAATCTAAAGCTATTCTTTCTTTTGCTGTAACTGAGATGGGTATAATACCTGTTCTGCTAAAATTGAACCACCTCAAAAAATTTACAAAACATCCTAGCTTTTTTTGCCTTGTCCCCTTGAAATCCCCGTCCCAATGCGTTACACTGCAAATAGACGGTATCCTTGCATAAAGCCTTGTAGTGAGGACAAAAGCTGGATGACGCGTAGAGAAAGAACGCATTGCAGTGCGTCCTTTTTGTTTTGCAATATGTGGTTT
Organism: Marasmitruncus massiliensis; assembly: GCF_900186535.1. GTDB lineage: Bacteria > Bacillota > Clostridia > Oscillospirales > Ruminococcaceae > Anaerotruncus > Anaerotruncus massiliensis_A. The sequence continues at coordinate 14,057 of NZ_FYDE01000004.1, read as the reverse complement.
ATAATTCAGCAGCGGCACCATATGCCCGTTACAGTGATAGCCTTGCTTATGATGCTGGTGGAACTTTTGCAACACACCCAACCGGTGCAGCTTTCTGATCTTTGTGATGATGATAGTTCTGGACAGGCCGAGCACTTTCTCCATCTTGCGCAGGCTGGGGAAACCTTTCCTGTTCCGGTTTTTAATGCATTTCGATATGTACAGATAGACCAGGAAGCTCGCAGCATCCAGCTTATACTTCCAGATATTGTGCTCAACCTTAAATCGTCCGCCGCCAATACGCGCCACATAATAGCCGTTGGCAGCCCTTAGTCCGTCATAGCAGTATCTTTCCTTTTTAATCAGTAATTCCTTGTCCTGGAGGCCTTCCAGTGCTCGGTAAACGGTGCGCGGCGACAAGCCTGTCCTGTTACTGATCGCATTCGCGCAGGATACGGCAAAAGAAAGTGGATTCCGGATGCCGCTCACCGCACAGAAAACCATTGCTTCAGCCGGAGACAGGCCAAAGCCGAACAGTTTGTTGCCCATGCTGAAATAGTTCATTTAATTACCCCTTTAATTACCCCTTTCTGCAACAGCGTCCTGATTGGGCGCTTTTTGCTTTTTTGAGTTTTGTTTGTCTCAAAGAAAATTCTATGATATACTAGGTGTACGGTCCCATGGTATAATGGTACAAAGCCAAACAGAGAGGAGACGGAAATACTGTGGGACAAATATTACACGGGAGCGCCCGAACGACAGAGACAACCCGCCGAGCAATACAAAATAGTCAAGAGAGTTTAAGGACGTTGGCAACTCGATATGGCATCAATCCGAAGACGGTTGCCAAATGGCGAAAACGCGACAGTGCAAGCGACCTGCGGATGGGACCCAAAGTACCTTCTTCCACTATTTTGACCAAAGAGGAAGAGGCACTCATCGTTGCCTTTCGCAAGCATACCTTGCTGCCACTGGACGACTGCCTGTATGCGCTTGAAGAACCCATACCTCATTTGACCCGATCTTCATTGCATCGTTGCCTCAAGCGGCATGACATCAGTCGTCTGCCTGATCTGAAAAAGGAAATCGAACCCAAGAAAAAGTTCAAGGAATACCCCATCGGCTTTTTCCACATCGATATCACAGAACTCCGGACGGAACAGGGGAAACTCCACCTTTTCGTGGCAATAGACCGCACTTCAAAGTTTGCAATGGCGAAACTATATGATAGAGCTACAATGAAGTCGGCAAAGGGTTTCTTGGAAGCCTTAATCGAAGCTGTGCCTTATCGCATCCACACTATTCTGACAGACAATGGCATTCAATTCGCTGATCTTCCAAAGAACCGTAACGGTGCAACTGCCATGCTTCGTGGGCATCCTTTCGACCGAATTTGCTGGGCAAACGGCATTGAACACCGGCTTACCAAGCCCAATCATCCGTGGACAAATGGTCAGGTTGAGCGCATGAGTCGTACCATAAAGGATGCAACGGTCAACCGCTATTACTATGAGACTGGTGACGAGCTTCAAAAGCATCTGGACATTTTTATTGCCGCCTATAATTTTGCTAAACGCCTAAAAACTATTCGCGGTCTGACTCCCTATGAGTTTATTGTAAAATCATGGGCTGAAAACCCTGATCTCTTCCACTTTGACCCGTCCCATCTCAATCTGGGACTGTACACCTAATAAAAGTCAAGAGAAATTTTCGAAAATATGTAGTATCATTAAGAACTAAAACTAAGTATAGCAAAGCTAGACATCTGTATCAATAGATGGTAATGCCAGTATTCACGCACAAAATCGCAGAGTTTATCCTTATCAGGTGCATCTGAGCAATTCCAAAGCACTGTTTTAATACCAGAGATTGTTTGATCCATGAGATTTGTCATCGTCTGCTTTGCCCTTACACGCATTGACAGGTAGTTTAAATATTGCCGATTCAAATTTCTCAGTTCTTGGTAGGTCTCCTCTATCGGCTCAAAATCAACAAGCCTATACCAATAGTCGATACCATAGCTTGCAATTTTAATTGAATCAAGAGGATCTGTCTTGCCTTTACGAATCACGATCATGGAATACTTCTTCATAAGATAAGCATTTACAACACTAACGAAAATACCATACTGCTTAAGGGATGTCAGCATAGGATAATGGTATGCTCCGGTTGATTCCATAACAACTCGGACTTCATCATCCAGTCTATGTATTTGTTCTACCAGCTGTAGTAAATCCTTCTCACAATGCTGAACATTATATGGAGAAATTAGCACTTCACCATAAGGGCACATAAAACAAACTGTGCTCTTTCCTTTGGAAACATCAACTCCGACACGAACCATAGAATTCCTCCTTTGAATTACATGGTATCCATCCTTGCTTATTACCATTCAGATTGGTTTGTTACACGAAAGCCGTATGGTTTCAACCTGCTAAATCGAATGCTCATAATAAAGGGATGGCTAGCGGATTATGTTACGGATGCGAAATCCAATGCGAAGTACGCCAGACCATGGTTCCCCTTATTATAAAAAATAAGCACAAACATCACCAGCTACAGATGAATGCCTGTGCTTATATAGTACCAATGGGAAATTCAGATTTCTTGCCAAGTATGCTCATAATCTTCTCATCAAAGTGAGATCTAAAATCATTCCACTCTAATTCCGTTTACAGCTTTCCCTTCAAACCATATTTAGCCTCTATTCTGGACAAAATATTCAGAACTTAATAGCATACCAAACTGCCGCTGCTCATTTTCACCTCGGTTACTTCTACGAGTATAAGCGAAAGCATTACGCTAATGGAGTGATAACGGTATTGGAAAGATATCTGATACTGCCGTCGGTATTATCCATGACGGTGAGAACACTACTCATACTCTTATCTTCGCCAAATTCCACCGCCACAGCGTCAATGGTCAGACTGAGTGAGCCATCCGCGTTTTTTATAATATTCACGACCTCTGGAATCGGAGAGTAGCCTCCTCCTGCAAAGGCTTCATAAGCATAGGTATGATTCACTTCGTTGAAGGGAATGAAAGATCGCAGCTGTTCCTTGGTTAAAGGGAGACTGTTCAACATAATCCCTTCCATCACGTCAGCTGGAATGAGTACATGGCCATTTTCGTCGAGCTCTTTATATAGTGCTTCGGGGAACTCTCCGTTAAACTTATAATACAGTGATTCAAAAACCCAGTTCATATTCAGCTGCGAAAAATCATCTTTATTCCAAGTATATTTAAGCATACCATTTGCGATATAACCAATGCCCTCTATATATCTGCTGCCAAGTACACGTATTTCTTCACCTAAAGGCGAAATACGGTAGCCTCTATACATCTCGCTGAATCCGTCCTGTTCTGGGATATGATAGAGTAAATACCCTTTTTCTGTCATATAAATACGATCCAGTCTGTAAACCGGCTCTTCAAATTCAATTTTGGATTTTATGTCCGCTGTGCCCTGTAGAAAATCGTAGGCAGCCATAGTTCTAAAGTCTTTACCATCACGGTGAATTAGAATATCCGCAGTAATGCCCCAGTTGTAAAGACCGTAAATAATGATTTGTGTATCTTTTCCCGCTTGCACCTCATTCCAAAACGCCTCTACCTTTTCATAGTTGGGCATATCCAAATCATAGAAGTCCACCGGAAAACCCAATGTACCAATCGCTTGGCTCATTTGAGCATATTCTTCCGGCGTTGGCATTGGATATGCAGATTTCTTCATGTCTATTACAAAGCCGTCTATTACATCTGCGCAGGCTTCGACCGCCTGCTCAAATTGTGCTTTTGCCTCCACTTGGTCAAACAGGGGGTCAGTTGAAGATACTGAAGTTTGGCTGGAACTTGACGGTGTACTGCCGCCGCAGGAGGCTAATGAAATTAGAAGCACAATCATGGCAAAAATGCTTAAAGCTTTTTTCATGGATTTCACCTCGTTGTTTATGGTTGGAAGCAGATTGCATTGTAAATCTATGGCCGATCGGTGAATTTTACTTCCCGATGAACTCTGTTCCATACCAATGGCAATAGCTGCAAATAGACAAAAATCAAAAACAGTGTATCTGGTTTATCATATCATTTTACGGCATTCGTAAATAATAATTTTTAGGCTTATATGATATTAGCGCGCTTTTTTATATTTATCAATCTACTTGCCTGATCGGCACATAGTTTTCGTCAATCAGAAGCTGCCTTCCTTCATCAGTCAGCAGCCAATCACGCAGAAGTCTGGCGGGACTGTTTGCCGGTTCGTTCTTGCGGATCACCACATAGAAATCGTTGACAAGAGGGTAACTGCCATTTTCGATACTTTCCGCCGACGGTTCCACGTTATCCACCGACAACAGTTTGAGGTTAGGATTCTCATACATAAGGTTGGCATAGTAAAAGACGGAAAACCCAATTGCACCCCCGGAGCCGTCATACTCCGCAACGGCGTCAATCAGTGCGCCCATACCGGCTGGCCGTAGTTCGCTTGGCGGATCAATTGGCTCCACGTCCTTCATTAGAAGCCGCAAAAATAAGGTCTGGCTGCCGCTCTCCAGATTGCGCTGAAAGGCCGCAATGGGGACACTGTCTCCCCCTGCTTCAGACCAATCGGTAATGCCTCCGGTATAGATTCCAATTAATTGTTCACGAGTAAGGTTATTCACCGGGTTTTGGGCGTTGACAAGAAAGACCAAGCCGTCCCGTCCAAGAGAGGAAACCTCAAACTCATCCCAGAGTCCCATTCCCTCCATCTCAACTTTGATATTTTCCGGCGCTTCATACACAAGCAGCAAATCGGCCCCCTCATACATCATATTGCGCCAGACAGCGCCGGTCCCGCCGCTGACCTGCACCAAGGTTTCGGCCTGATCCAAAGGTACGCCGCACACCTCGCTGTACAGCTTTGCCATCAACGGCATGTTGGCGGTGGAGCCATCCACACGGGGATAATTCTCCGCACTGATTCCCGGTATTGCGATTCCGGATGGGATATCGCCGTCCTCAGAAGAAGCCGCAATCGAAGATTCCGTATTTGGAAGAGATTCGCTTGATGGCATGTTGTCTTTGTCGCAAGATACGAATATCAACATGCAAAATGCTGCCAGGAAAGCCGCTAAATGTTTTGTAAGCATACCCGATCCTCCTAATCAGTGTCGAGATTATTAAAGATACTCTTTTTGACAACCCAGTTGCCGTTCCAGTCCACCAGGCCGATGTTAAAGCCGCGCCTGAGTGCGATACGGTCAGGCCCAACATCGTAAACAGCAGTGACATTCTCCACAATGACCTTGCCAGTGTGATTTAAAATGTCGGATCGGTGTATATTGTCGGGTTCATTAGGGTTGTTTCCAATCTCTTTATCAGCTTGCAGTAAAATGTTATCCACGCTGCCGTCCCAGGTGAAATCCTCTTCCCTCAAACTGGATACAAGAGACAGAGTTGTATAGTTGCCCGCGGGCACAAGAATTTCCAGATTTGAATTAAGCAGGCCTTCCCCATAGAGGCCACCGTTCTCAACGTCATAGGTGTAGAGACCATCGCATAACAGATTGATTGAACGCGCACCCGCAAGATTTTCCGATGATGCGATAAGATTTCCGGTGCGGTCGATCATTACCGCTTTTTCATCCTTTATGCCAACAAACTGCGCCGTCGGTTCCGTCTCGTTGTGCCGCCGCACAGGTATCAGCCAAGAAAAATTGCCGACCAATTCCTTATTCTCCAACGTGACAAGCGCAGCGTTAATAGGTTCTTTCTCCGAACGATACGAACCGGTTTGCACAATGGCCAGCTCCCCGTCGAAATATTGAATGGATGCGCCGTCCGTGGAGAAGAGGACACCTTGATCCGGGTGAAATATGCCGTTTTCTTCGCCATCCCGATATACAAGGTAATCTCCCCGCAAATCACCGTAATAACCGCTGATCCATTCATAGGCGCACAGTTCCCGAAAGCTGCTGTCCAAAAGATACTCGACCCCGGCTGTTTCCATCGGCCATTCATAGGGAGAGACCGAACTTGCGATAAAGTAGCTATTCCAAGTTTGGGCACTGTAATAGCTTTTCGGCGGGGGAAATCCGGAGAGTGCCTCCCCCGCTGAATTCACCACGCCCAGAGGTGTGCCCCATTTGTCGCACAGAAGGAAAACATCTCCATTTAACTTCGATACACTAAACGTCCCTTCATAGAACTCCTGTCCCGTTGGAACATGGTACAGGGCCGTGTGATAATCCTTTGGTATTTCATCCGCAGACACGATACCATCCCGCGAATCCTGCCGGATGATGTACTCGCCAAAGGCAGGCTCATAGTTGTCCCTTCCCCAATCAATAAGCAGGTTTCCACTAACGTCAAACAGGGCGCGCGATCTTACTGTAACCGGATAACCCTCACGATCTCTCTGGATTTCATCTCGGCTCTGATACCGATAGCGGATTTCTCCGGTAGCCAAATCGGGCAAGTCAATCTGCTGCGGCGCATCCTTTTCCTCAGCCTGAATCTCATTGCCATTTCCATCAATGACCCAGTATTTGTCATAGTCCCAAGATTCACCCAAAGGAATTTCGTAGATACGCTCGTTGTCCACAGTTGGCAGGGGAACATCTGTTTCAGAGTTCTCTGCTGCCGCCGATACATCCTGACTATTAATCTGACCGGATGAAATGGGTCCATTGCTGCGTTCACAGCCGAAGAACAATAAGAGTAGTAAAGTTGTTATTGCGTATATTGCTTGTTGATATCTATGTATTATCATCTTTTTCACCTTCTCAGCAATAATGAGCAAACTACCAGTATCAATATTATTAAGCGCTGATCCAACTTTTTTCGGATATAAAATATTTTTTGATATTTTTATATCCGAGGATGCCTATTAAACATTAAGCGAAATCCAGTGGTTCCTTTCAAATGCAAGATTATATATATGATTGGATGTCAATGCCATAATGTACACGAAAGCTGTTAACTTTTGCTTTCTTAGTTTTCAATACTTCAACCGTTCTAACCAGTATGTTATTTTTTCTTATTTATATAGCTAGGGATACAACCCATGTTTCAATTTTACTTTTCATCTGCCAATGCGTCGGTACCGTTCATTACATCCTGCCGCAAAATGCGTATTGCCAGGCCCGGCTGTTCAAACATCGGGCTGTGGGCGGAAGACTCAAAGGTATAAAAGCCCTTCAGCGGTGCCTCAATTTTATCGTAGTATTCTTTCTGCATAGCGTAGCAACAAGTCAAATCTTGCTTTCCTGCCAAAAAGTAGATGGGGATTTTCAGTATTGGAACGCTGTCCTCCGCCACAAATTTCATACGGTCATAGGCTACTTGTGTTTTTTGCACAAAGGATTTTCCGCGCCAAATGTTGATGCGCTCCGCTTGCGTATAATCCGTACAGCGGAGTGTCGGAAAAAAGATGCCGGTAATGACGGACTGCATATCCGCCATCGTGCCACCGCCCAACTCATGCATGGCAGTGTCCCTCTCCGGGGCAACGAACCAGCCACGCAGCCACGCGGTGTCCGGCACGTCTGTTTGATATGCGTCCAGTTTTCGCACCATCTTCTGATTTCCCTGCGTAGCATATTCCGCTTTCATGGTTTTATACGCCATTAGCTCCGAGTTTGGCTGGTCAGCAATTTGGCTCATGGCAATATAGGCAACATATTTTTCAGGCGCTGCCTGCGCGGTCAATATTCCAATATAAGTACCGAAGGAATGTCCTAACAGGTAGATTTTTTCCTGTCCGAAACGCTTTCGCAAATAGTCTGTCACGACAAGCGCGTCCTGCACAAACTGCTGGGTCGTGCAGTCCTCTGACTTACACTTCGACGTATAGGAAAGCCCGGTTCCCCGGTAATCCCAGTAGCAGACGGTAAAGGTATCTTCCAGACCGGTATCTATTTCTTTTGTCAGAAAATAATCCGGAATGCCAGGTCCGCCGGACAAAAGCAGCAGCACGGGATTTGAAAGATCTTTTCCCTTAAGATACATTCCCTGTTGAGCACCATTGATCTCAGTAAATACTTTCTCGGAAATACTTCCGTCCAATACTTCACCCGTTTGGTCACGGTATGTCTTCGGACTTTTTCGTCCGGGCGGAAAGATCAGCCCGACCGATATCACGATTAGAATCGCCAAATCCAGTACAATCACGGTGGTTTTTCTCTTTCTTTTCTGCATAAGTTTGAATTTCCCCTTGAAATACGCTCTACATCTGCGGCATAGTAGCAGTGCAATAGTTAGGCTTTGACCGGATGTCTCATTATCTATGTAACTGTCTTGTCTGTCATAAACATAACGGGCAGCTGGCTAACAAGACTTCTTTTTATGGTTACCGCTCAATTTCCTAGCTGTTTTTCAGTTTCAGATAAGAAATGATCAAATGCCTCGCTGATATCAATATTCATACGCTCAGCCAAAATAATTAACCATCAAATACATTCGCCAAGCTTGTGCCCCAATTCAGCGCTTGGGTTTTCTGCCTTAGGCCATCGTTCCTGCTGAGCCATTGTTAAGCGGCCCACTAAGCCGGCATCTGTCAAGAAAGCTAACGCATCCTCTTCAACAGTCCATTCTGTCCCATGATTTTCCCTTTTAAGCTGATGATAGAGCTTTCTTATTTGAACAGAACGTTTCACAGCTTCATTTAAGCTCGTATCCTTCATATCATCTCTTCCTTTTCAATCTTTTATTTACGACTTAAACATACTGCGTAGCTCAAACTTCTGGCCGATCTGCTAAATATACTCATACTATTCAGCCTCGTAACTTTCTATAGCAATGCAAAATGGGCACTTTCAAAAACATGTTTCATTTGACATAAGCAAAAAGGGTGTCCGGCGGGATCAAACATAACTGTCCAACTGTCAGAAAATTGTTTATCTGCGATTGTTGCCCCGCAATGGATTGCGTATTGAACCGCTTTTTCTAAATCATTAACTGCGAAGTCGATATGCGCCATTTGCTGCTGAGCTTCAGGCTCTTCTGGCCACACAGGCGGTTTATACTCAGGGTTCCGCTGAAACGTTATACCGGGATACGCTCCCTGAGTTGTCCCCGGAGCACCCACGATTGCATATTCTTCATCATAGAACGGTATTTCCCATTTGAGCAGCACCGCATAGAATTTTGCTAATTTATGCGGGTCTTTGCAGTCCAGTGTAAATGCGCTCATTTTGATTTTCAGTTCATCATCCATAACGTTAACCCTCCGATAATATAAATAATTGGACCTTGCTTTCTTTTCAATCCTAACTCTGTAAAACTATTAGTATCTTTGCTTTCGAGACTGATTATTGGACAAATTATTTTTCATCTATGTATTCAAACCTTTTATAAATAGCGCCACCCATTTCAACTTCTTCATTCCACATGGAAGCGGGCCTCACCCAGATTCCGCCATCCCCGTATAAAGCCTGGTACACAACCATCGATTCCAGAGTTTCGGAGTGCTTGGCAATATATAAAACGTTATACTCATTACCCTTAAAATGGCGATATCGGCCTGGTTTTATCTCGCTTTCCATTTAATTTTCATCTCCTTGATCAATAAATTAAACATAATGCGCAACTCAGACTGAGCCCATACTGGTATGTCATATCAATAATGTGACATTAGTTATGCGCTTCTCAGGCCGTACTCAAGGCCCTGGGCGAAACGAACGTGACAGACGCTGATATCAAGAAATTGAAAAAAGCTCTGTCCCCAAGCGAAAAAAACGCGCTTCTTTCGGAAGCGAAGTATGGAACCGCCTGGACCTACAAAATTAACAAGGGGGCAAACGCAAAAACCGAGGTGTTCCTGAAGGATACCTTTCTGCCCGGCTGCGGGACAATTTCGCGCGCTCCTAAGCGATGATTTTTCTCTGTATATCGACGAGGCCGATTCACAAATGGATGTTACCGAGAATCTTGTCTTTCCAAAATTGAGTGTAATAGGACAACTTCTCATCGAGTGATACTAAACCGCGAATCACCCAATTGTGCCCATGCCAAAATCACCATCACAGAATACAATAATCTTTGCTCTTGTGAATACGATGCCCGCTTTTCCAAGCAGCTTTTTAACATTTACGCGAACCCTCGACTCCACAGGGCGCGCACCTTTTTTACTTCCGGCGTCAGACAACTTCCGCAATATCCAAGAAAAAACGGTGGTTGGGTAGGTTCTCATGCCGGAGACGCAGGAAGGTCTCTGGGAGCAATTGTAGCTATGGCAGTAAAAGCAGCCTTGCTGTAGAATACTTCAAAATTGTCACCGGGGCAGCTGAGGGTTCTTCGGATGCTGAGCAGTCCCAACCCGCCCTCATGCTTGCGGGACAGAAGCTCTCCGCCGATTTTGCGAACCTGACCGTCAAAGGAATTCTCCACCAGCAGTTCCAGATGATTGCTTTCCCATCTGCAGCGAATGTGGACGAAGCGCGGGCCGGAAAATCGTCTGCAGGCATCCAGAGCGTTTTCCAGAAGGTTGCCGATGACGATGCACAGGGTCAGATCATCAATGGGAATGGTTTCCGGCAGATCTAGATGCGTCTCCAGTTCCACCTGATTTTCCCGGCATCTTCCCGCATACTCCTGCAAAAGGCCATTGACCGCCTGACTCTGGCAAAATGTCTGCGCCGCGGTGTTGTCCAGTTCCTTTTGCAGGTCTCGGAGGTACCGGGCCTGCACGTCTCGGTCCATATTCAGCAGGGCGTGGATATGATGGCGAAAGTCGTGCCGGATAATCCGGACCTGTTCGATGTAATCAAGAATCTGGTGGTAGTGTTCCCGCTGCTGATAGAGAAGCCGTTTTGCAACCTGCAGTTCCTCGGTCATTTTCCTGCGTTCCATAAGCTCCTGAATGCTGTTTAAAATCAGAACATAAAGCCCAACGATCATATTGCAAAGGATGAAAAAGAACGCGACGACGCCAAATCCCCCCACTGACAGCGAGCGGCTGGAAAAAATAGTGTTTGTTCCCACAAAGAGAAGGAGAAGGGAGACCATGGGATAGGCAAGCAGAAGAGTAGAGGCCCCGACGGAAAGTTCCGTGAACAACCGCTTCACAACAGGCTTCATCCACAGACGAACTCCCAGATAAAATCCCAGAGCCGACAGGGTGGATACGATCACACAGATCTGGGAGTAGGTCAGCCCCGTTCTGCCCAGCAAGGCCCAGACAATAAACTCGTTCAAAGAGGTGGAGAGCACCGCAAACAGCCAGGCCGAAGCATAGAGAAAGGCTTTTTCCAATAAACTGCCCTGGAAAAAGAACAGAAGAATGAGAAAATAGAGAAAGGAAAACAATCCCTGAAAAACCACGAAAACATTGTCGGGAATGCGAAACAGGAACTGCAGGAAGGTCATAATAACCCACAGATAGGCAGAGATGCTTGCAATATTTTCCCGGCTTTTGACCTTCGGCTCCAGACACACAAAAACCGGCATCATCCGCACGGAAAGGGTAATCAGATTGAGAAAGATTCGGCAGGCTTCATCATTCATGGAGTTCACCTGAGCCTGCGGCGGTAATAGGCCACCTTGCTCTGCTTATAATAATTTCGGGAAATAGGAACCACCATGCTTTGCCGGAGGAGGAAACTGTCTGCCCCCATCTGTTCCACACTATCCAGATTCACGAGATAGCTCTGATGGCATCGGAGAAACTGGGAATATCCCGACAGAACACGCTCAAGATCCCCGAGTTTGTGTGTGATTGGAAATCTTTCCCCGCTGCACAGTGTGACATAGACCTGATGCAGGCGGTTTTCAAAATAGGCCACCTTTTTCAGCCGCAGCTCTAGCGGAACGCGATTGTGGATGACCCGGATTGAAGCCGTGCGGCTTTCAAAGCGTTCCCTCAACACCCGGTTCATGGTATCCTCAAAGGGCGGCACCTGAATGGGTTTGAGGACAAAGCCCGCCGCGCAGACGCTGTATCCCTCCACCGCTGACTCCAGCGAGGAGGTCACGAAAATTATGACAGGTTCGTCTTCCTTCTGTCGAAGGGCCCGGGCAGCCTCTAAGCCGGACAACTGAGGCATCATCACGTCAAAAAAATAGAGGTCATAAAACTTCTCCGCCGCCAAAAACTGGACTCCGCTCTCGTAGGTGTCAATCTCCGCCGGTATATTCCGGTGGCTGAAAAATGCAGAGGCATACTCGGCCAGGAGGCTGCATTCCGCAGCATTATCGTCACACACAGCGATCTGGAACATCCATATCCCTCCCAAGAAGAATTCCGGCCAAAGCAAGCCGGCCCGAATGCCTTTTTTGATGCGGAGACGGCAGAATGGCACAACGGGGCTTACGGCAGACTGCCCACAACAGCTGGTTTTTCTTTATTCTATTAAATAATTGCCGGGCAGTCAAGAGGAACGGACGCCATGCGCGGAAGACTGTCTGCCAAGTGTTTTTCATATTTGGCAGCTTTTTTGCAGAAACGGAGATTTATATCCCGGCAGGAGGGTGATATATTTATTATTAGGAGCAGGGCTGCAAAGGAAGAGAAGAGGCGGGTGCCTGCACCGCGCCGCAGCTCGGCCAAGGCTTTAGGAGGAGGAATATTATGCACGCAAATATCATCGTAACCATCATCGTCGTTGTCTATCTATTGGTCATGCTGTGGATCGGCTGGTACTCTTCAACCAAGGTTTCCAGCAACACGGACTTCATGGTGGCGGGCCGCCGCCTGGGGCCTCTTCTGATGGCGGGTACTTTGGCCGCGACGGAAATTGGCGGTGGAAGTTCTCTTGGTGTTGTGCAAAACGGCATGTCAGGCTATGGTCTGAGTGCCGCGTGGTACATCATTGCAATGGGTCTGGCGTTTATCATTCTGAGCTTTGTGGCACCTAAGTTCCGGGCGGCAACCGTAAAAACCGTGCCCGAATACTTCCGCAGGAGATATGGGAAGTCCTGCGGCATTATAACGTCCGTTATCATGCTCCTACCCCTGATTGGACTGACAGCCGGACAGTTCATCGCCTCAGCAGTCATTCTCTCCACCATGCTGAGCATTAACTATCAGGTGGCGGTCATTATCGTGGCCGTGGTAGTGACGGTCTACTCGATCATGGGCGGTCTTTGGAGTGTTACGCTGACTGACTTTGTACAGGTATTTTTGATCGTATTCGGCATGATTATTGCCGTTCCCTTTGCCTTGAAAGACGCGGGCGGTTGGGCAAATGTAACTGCCAATATCCCCGCAGGGACTTTGGACCTTTTCCAGGGCTATGATCTGTTCGGCATCATTTCCCTCGTGGTAATGTATACCGCGACCTTCTCTGTGGGACAGGAAGCTGTTTCCCGCTTCTACGCGGCCAAGAACGAAAACACGGCTAAGGCCGGTGCCTGGCTAGCGGCACTGATTAACTTCATCTACGCTTTCATTCCCACCATTTTGGGGATTATTACCTTGGCTCTTATTAACATGGGCAGATTTGACGCGGCTCAGTTTGAATCGGTAGGCGCCAGATATGCGCTGCCCGTACTGGCCATGCATACGATGCCCGCGCTGATCTGCGGCCTGCTTTTTTCCGGAATTATTTCAGCGACCATGTCCAGCTCTGACTCCGATCTGCTGGGTGCGGGCTCAATCTTCGCAAACGACATATACAAAGCAGTGCTTAAGCCTGACGCAACCAGCGAGCAGGTGATGCGGGTTACCAAAATTGTGATGTGCCTTGTGGGAGTAGCCTCCATGTTCATCGCGCTGTTCAATACCAGCAGTATCGTTTCGATTCTGATGTTCTGCTTTACCCTGCGGGCCGCAGGATCTTTCTTCCCCTACGTGATGGGGCATTACTGGAAAAAGGCATCCACTGCCGGCACAATTGCCTCTTTGCTGGCCGGCACTTTAGTGGTTGTCTATCTGGAGCACATCTCCAAGGGAATGTTGTTTGGGATCAAGTTCAGTCAGCCCGTGATCCCCGGTCTGGTGGCAGCGTTCATCTGCTTTATCGTATTCTCGCTCCTGATGCCGCCGAAGGTGGAAAGCACAGAGCTTACCCCAGAGGAAGACGACTAGCCCGGCGCATTGGACTAACACTGATGGGGAGACAAGCATAAAGCTTGCCTCCCCGTTTTATTATACTTTTTTG